>CALRXV020000001.1:0-504795 GCA_943372225.1 Chitinophaga pinensis
TATAATATTTGGCAAAGAAACCAGCGGTTAAAGGAATACCAGACAAGGATAAAAGGCAAATGGTAGTAGCCAATGCCAAAACAGGTTGGGTTTTGGATAGTCCATTGAATCCATCAAGGGTGTAGTCTTTCATTTTAATCAAAACGGCAAACACACCAATAGTAGCTAAACTATAAGCAGCAGCATACAAGAGAATTCCTTCTTTGGCCAAATCATTGCCAGCATAGAGGGCAAACAGCATAAAACCTGCTTGGGCAATACTGGAATAAGCCAGCATTCTTTTTACACTTTGCTGAAAGACGGCGGTAATATTTCCAACTAAGAGGGTTGCTATAATGACAAAAGACAATAAGATTTTCCAAGAAGCACCCATTAAATCGTTCTGAGATTCAAACAAACGCATAAAGGCAAAAAATCCAGCTGCTTTAACTATGGTTGCCATAAAAGAAGTGAACACAGAAGGTGCTCCATCATACACATCGGGTGTCCAGAAATGAAATGGCGCTGCCGATACTTTAAAACACATAGAAACAAATAATAGAATCAAACCAGCAACAGTAAGGAATGAAACTTTTGGAATACCACCCACGGTCATTTCTGGTGTACCCGGGTTAATACCAAAACTTCCGCTACCCCCATAAATCAATGCAATCCCCATTAGCATAATCCCTGTAGAGAAAGATCCCATCAATAAATATTTCAAAGAAGCTTCATTGCTTTTCAAATTTCTCTTGTCTGCACCAGTAAGAATATATAAAGGAATAGACATGATTTCAACACCCAAGAACAGCATCAACAAACCATTGAAGGATGTAAGAATAGTAACACCACAAAGCACAAAGAAAACCAATGCAAAATATTCTGCAGGATGCACACCCGTGTTTTCAATATCCTTTCCGCTTAACAATACATATATTAAAGTAGCAGCAATGGCAATAGTATTGAAGAAAATACCAAATTGCTCAAAATGCAATAGGTCATGCGTGTCTACCTGAATCACGAATTTACCATAAGACTGCAGTAGGTTGGCTACCAACAATAAAATAAGACCGGCAGCAGCCAGGTGCTTCATCAGGGATTTATTCTGAAAGATGATGCCACTTAACATCATCACTACACCCATTAAAGCCGAAACAATGATTGCGTTCATAACTATTTATCTTAAAAGCTTTAAAAAAGCCCCATTCATTTATCGTTGTACAAAAATAGCGTCTACAGTATCCTTAGTAAGGTTGATCATAGGTTGAGGATATAAACCCATAACCAACACCAATACTACTAAAATGCCCAATGCCAATTGCGTATTGAAACTAAGGTCTACGGCGTTGGTTACTTTCTCTGCAACCTGACCATAAAATACTTTTTGAATCATATTCAGTGTATACACCGCCGCCAAAATGATACTGATACCAGCAATAGCAGTGATCCATACATTGTATTGGAATAAGCCGTTAAACATTAAGAATTCACCCACAAAAGCATTGGTTAAAGGCAGGGCTACATTAGCTAATGCCATCAACACCAACAATATTGCTAATACTGGGGCTTTCTGTGCCAGACCACCCAATTCACTCATTTTACGAGTTCCCAATTGTTGCTCAATAATATCTGCTACAATCCAAAGCCCAATCACATTAACCCCGTGGTTAAACATCTGAATCATTACACCTTCTAAACCAATTCGATTCTGAACAAAAATAGCCGCACACATCAGACCAATATGCGCAATGGAAGAATAAGCAATCAAGCGCTTGATATCGTCTTGTCTAATAGCAATTAGGGAGGCATAGATCATTCCAATAACAGAAAGTATGATGACAAACATGGCATGACCACTAACTGCATCAGGTACCATGGGTAATAACCAACGAATCACTGCGTAGATACCCATTTTCACCATTACCCCACTCAAGATCATAGTGGTAGCCGTTGGCGATTGCTCATAAGCATCAGGCTGCCAAGTATGTAGCGGGAAGATGGGCATTTTAATAGCAAAAGCAATAAAGAACAAGGCAAATACATAAGCTTGTTCCTTAGCCATCAATTTCACATGGTAGAAAGATTCCAAAGCAAAACTATGATCGGCTGTTTTGGAATAAACATAGAGTATACCAATCAACATTAATAAGGAACCAACAAACGTATATATAAAGAATTTGAAAGTAACCGCTATTCTACGTTCACCACCCCAGATAGAGCAAAGAAAGTAAACAGGTATTAAAGCTAATTCCCAGAAGAAATAAAACAACAAAGCGTCTGATGCCAAGAACACACCCATTAAACCAGCTTGTGTTAAAAGCATTAAGCCATAAAAAGATCCAGACTTTTGATAGCTATTGTTATAGGTGGCTGCAAATACAACAGGAAAAGAAATGGCGGTTAATAGACAAAGCATTTTTGCCATGCCGTCTTGCATTAAACTAAACCTGCTTCCCAATGCTGGTAACCAAGCTGCGTCATAATGAAGTGCACCTTTGCTAAAAACTGCTACCAAGGCCAATGCCAGTGTTGCAATAGAAGATACCAGGGCCAAGGCCTTGGATGCTGGCGAATCTTTTAGCAGCAATACTGCTAGTCCGCTAAGCAATGGAATGGATATGAGTAATAGAGGAATCATATTATTTCTTTAATGCTACTAGGCCATTTTAAATAAACGAGTCAGATAATAAACAATGGTAATGTCATTGAACCATATTAAGATAAACACTACAATGGCCAATACCATGATGATTAAGTAATTACCTACTTGACCACTTTGAACCAAACGCAATTGACGGGAACCATATCCTACCAATCGGCCAACGCCATTTACCGCGCCATCAATTAGATTTTTCTCAATAATATTTTTAAAGAACCCAGCAAGATGGTGAAGTGGATTTACAATAATGGCATTATAGAGTTCATCTACATACCATTTGTTTTCAAGCAATTTGGCAACACCCGTATTTTCTGAACTATTAGCTTGGTATTTTTTAAAACTATTAATGGCATATACAATTACTGCAATAATGAGTAAAGTAGAAACGCCTAATAAAATCCACTCTTGAGAAGCATCTACATGATGCGCTTCTGAAATAGCAGCAGAACCAGCAAAAATAGGAGCTAAGAAATGTTCTAAACTATGAGCGTCTTTGGCAAATAATTCTGGAATACCAATCAAACCACCAACAACAGAAAGAAAGGCTAAGACAATCAATGGAATAGTCATAGCAGCAGGACTCTCATGCAAATGATGTTCTTGTTCATGCGTTCCTCTAAACCCACCTAAGAATGTAAGGGTATACAAACGGAACATATAAAAAGCAGTCATGAGTGCACCACCCAATCCAACATAATAATAAAGCGGATTTTTGCCATAAGCCGCCATCAAGATTTCATCTTTAGAGAAGAACCCAGAGAATGGAGGAATACCAGCAATGGCCAAACAAGCCAATAAGAATGTAATATGTGTAATGGGCAAGTATTTTTTCAATCCACCCATTTTGCGTATATCTTGTTCGTGATGCATGGCATGAATCACTGAACCTGCGCCCAAGAACAACAAGGCTTTAAAAAATGCATGGGTCATTACATGGAATACGGCACCAGTATATGCACCAACCCCTAATCCAAGAAACATATATCCCAATTGGCTAACTGTAGAATAAGCCAATACCTTTTTAATATCGTTTTGCTTAAGCGCAATAGTAGCGGCAAAAATAGCCGTAGCCAAACCTACAATAGCTACCAGTGTTTGTGTACCTGGCGCCATGGTATAGAGGATATTGCTACGTGCAATCATATAGATACCAGCGGTAACCATGGTTGCAGCGTGGATCAAGGCAGAAACAGGTGTAGGACCCGCCATAGCATCGGGCAACCAAGTATACAAAGGAATCTGTGCACTCTTACCCATTGCACCTACAAATAACAAAGTAGTGATAGCAGTTATATCAAAGGCAGATAATTTAGCCAAACTAGCTGCACTAAACACATCTGTATAGGTAGCCGTTCCTAATTTGAAGATCAACCAAAATACAGCCAATAAAAATCCAAGGTCACCTATACGGTTCATGATAAAGGCTTTCTTAGCTGCATAGTTATAGTCATTGTTTTTAAACCAATAACCAATCAGCAAATAAGAGCAAAGACCAACACCTTCCCAACCAATAAACATGATTACATAGTTGGAACCAAGAATCAATAACAACATGGAGAACACAAACAAATTCAGGTAAGCAAAATACCTACCATAGTGCTGGTTCTCTTCTTCATGCATATAAGCAGTAGAATAGAGATGAATTAAAAATCCAATTCCGGTAATGATTAACAAAAACAGGGAAGACAATTGGTCTACCTGAAAAGCAAATGGAATCACCAATCCTTTAACATCAATGAAAGGAAACAGTGTCACTACCGATGCACCATTAGACTTGACGTCTAAGAAAACCAATACACTTACCACAAAGGATGCCAATACAGCCCCAGAGCCCACAATTCCAATCAGGGATTTAGATAGGTTCTTCCGACCCAATCCGTTGATCAGGAAACCGAGCAGGGGAAACAGCGGAATCAAATAAACTAGTTTGCTCATAATATCTTTCTAGCGGGAAATGCTTTTATAAAAATTAAAAGTTGTTCCCTGATTTTAGTTTTTCAATCTGTTCAAAAAGTTAATATCAACCGAATGCGTATTTCTGTACAACATCACAATAATGGCCAGACCCACACTTACTTCTGCAGCTGCAACTACCATGATAAAGAACACAAATAATTGACCATCGGTACCTACAGTGGTTGCCGTTTTATCATTGGCCATGGCAAAAGCCAAATGCATTTTTGAAAATGCGACCAACAAAAGGTTTACAGAATTCAGCATGAGTTCAATGCACATAAACACAATGATGGCATTGCGGCGTGTAAGTACCCCAATAATCCCAATGCTGAAAAGTGCTAAACTTAGGTAGATATAATATTGTATTGGCATGGTCTCTATAAATTACTGCATTGCTGCAGGTGAATGTTTTTTTTTACTAGGCTTATTATTCTTTTTTTCCAATAACTATGGCACCAATCATGGCACTCAAAAAGAGTACACTGGTAATTTCAAATGGCACTACATAATCACTAAATAAGAGTTTACCCAAATTTTTGATTAGTCCAATATCACCGGCACTGGTCATGGCTTTTTTAGCGTGCAAATCTGTAGCCTGTCTAACTAGTGAAACAAAAACCATTAATAAGCATCCGCCAGAAATTACACCTGCTAGTTTCATCCACAAATTTTTCTGTGGTTCGGTTTCTGAATTCAAGTTCATCAACATCACCACAAATAGGAATAATACCATAATGGCACCTGCATAAACAATCATGTTTACAATGGCCAAGAACTGTGCGTTCAATAAGATATAGTGTCCAGAAATGGCAAAGAATACTGCTACCAACCACAATACGGAATGTATCGGGTTCTTGCTAATCAATACCATGATGGCGCTAAAGATGGCCAGAGCGCTAAGGAAAAAAAATAATATTTCGGTTGTATTCATTGCTTGTGAATTAGTCATTAACAGCGGTGATCCGCCACCAATCTCATTTCATTCGTTGATCAGTTATTTCTAGGGCTACCCTTTGCTTTGGCATATCCTTCAGGATCTGTTTTCACATTAGGGATGACCATTTCATCTTTTCCATAAATAAATCCTTTGCGCGTGTAATTAGCTGGCGCAAAAGTTTCACTTAAGTAAATAGCATCTTTTGGACAGGCTTCTTCACACAAACCACAGAAAATGCAACGCAGCATATTGATTTCATATTTGGCTGCATATTTCTCTTCTCTGTACAAATGTTCTTCTCCAGGTAGTCTTTCTGCAGCTTCCATAGTAATGGCTTCTGCAGGACATGCCACAGCGCATAAACCACATGCGGTGCAACGCTCTCTTCCTTCTTCGTCACGGTTGAGTACGTGCAATCCACGAAATACAGGACTAAATTCCCTACGTTGTTCCGGATAACGGATAGTGGGTTGCTTTTTGAAAATATGGCTAAACGTGATGCTCATTCCCTTGAAAATAGCGGGAAGGAACAAGCGCTCTGCTAAGCTCATTGGCTTGCGGCTCACTTGTAAGGATCTACTGGTTAATGCCTCCATGTTTCTAATCTCTTTTAAACTATGTTCTGCATGACATGCATGCTAATAATTACAATTTTGCTAAAATCCAAGCACCTGTGATCAACATATTTACCAAAGCTATTGGAATCAAACTTTTCCAACCTAGGTTCATCAATTGGTCATAACGGAAACGTGGAATAGTCCAGCGAATCCACATAAATATGAAAATGAACACAACAATTTTAAGCAGCAAGGTTCCAACTCCTACTAAGGCTGCAATATTTTGTGGCAACACAGACTCGTCAAAGAAAGGAATGTCATAGCCGCCAAAATACAAAGAAGCCATTACCGCACTACTCATGATCATGTTCACGTATTCACTAAACAAATAGAAACCCAATTTCATAGAGGAGTACTCTTGGTGGTATCCAAAGTTCAATTCGTTCTCTGCTTCAGGAAGGTCAAAAGGTGTTCTATTACACTCTGCCATAGCACAAATAAAGAACAACAAAAAGCCCAAAGGCTGATAAGCAATATTCCACAAATGTCCAGGAGCCATTTGCTGCTCAACAATGGTACGCAAACTCAAACTTCCTGTAGTCATCAACAAAGCAATCAGCGCAATACCCATGGCCAATTCATAACTGATGGCCTGAGAAGCACCACGCAGTGCCGCCATCAAAGAGAATTTATTATTAGAAGCCCAACCTCCAATCATGATCCCATAAACGCCCAAACTCACTACGCCAAAAATGTAGAGGATCCCAATATTTACATCAGCAATTTGAAGGTCAATGGTGCGGCCAAATAATTGAACAGAAGATCCCCAAGGAATCACCGCGCAGGTCATCAGAGCGGCAGTCATAGCCAAACCAGGACCCAAAATAAATAATGCCTTGTTAGAAGAGTTGGGAATAATTTCTTCTTTCATGATCAATTTCAAACCATCGGCAAATGGTTGGAACAATCCAAAAGGACCAGCCCTTTCCGGACCTGGTCTGTCTTGCAGCACAGCCGCCACTTTGCGTTCTGCAAATGTGGTATAAAGGGCAATGCCCAAGCTAGCAAAAACGATGATGGCGATCAACACCAATTTTTCTATGATCAACAGCCAGTCTAAAGCAAGTAGTGTCATGATTTCCTATTAGTCGTTATCAGGATTAAAATTGTTGGAATGGGCAGGACCATTGATCTTGCTCAATTCAATATGTGGTCTGTTTACTTCACTAACCTCATGTATGTCCATCAACAATTTTGGTTTTCTGCCATTTAACACGGCTTCAATGGTTTCAGTTGGCATATTGGTACCCACTGTACCTGCATAATGTCCTTGTGAAATCACAGAATGTCTATCAATGAGTCTTGGCCCTTCAATGGTCCAATCACTAGATTGTTTTTTCTCAAAACGGCATTCGTTACAGATCCAATCTTCTACCTCACCCCACTGGTCTTTTCTAGCTGTAACACGGAACACTTCTTCTCCCCTATTCCAGAGCGTCACTTTACCACTACAAGTAGGGCAGTCACGGTGAGCGTTCATAGGTTTAAGGAACCATACGCGGTTTTTAAAACGGAAAGTTTTATCAGTTAAAGCGCCTACTGGACAAACGTCAATCACGTTACCAATAAAATCGTTTTGCAAATTCTTTTCAATCATGGTAGCAATCTCAGAATGGTCACCCCTATCTAAAATGCCATGTTCTCTTTTTCCAGTCAACTGATCAGCCGCAAATACGCATCTATAGCACAAAATGCAACGCGTCATGTGCAACTGAATGTATTTACCCAAATCATGCTTTTTAAAGGTTCTGCGCTGGAACTCATAACGCGTACCTTCTTTACCATGCTCATAGCTAAGATCTTGCAAATGACATTCACCAGCTTGGTCACAGATAGGGCAATCCAAAGGATGATTGAGCAACAAGAATTCTACAATGCCGGCTCTTGCATCAACTACTTTGGGACTAGTAATATTTTTTACTTCCATGCCATCCATTACTGTAGTACGGCAAGAAGCAACCAGTTTAGGCATGGGGCGGGGATCTTTTTCAGAACCCTTGCTCACTTCTACCAAACAAGTACGGCATTTACCACCGCTGCCTTCTAGTTTGCTATAATAGCACATGGCAGGAGGAGCCACATCGCCACCAATCATCCGCGCTGCGTTTAAAATGGTGGTACCAGCGGGCACATCAATACTGATGTTGTCAATGGTTACTTTGAATAATGTTGTATCGGACATAAGTCAAATTTCTAAGGTCAATGTTTAAGCAGGAACATGAATAGGGTCAGCATAATGAGCCAATCCAAAATTCCTTGTCTGCGCTTCTGCTGCATGGCTTATATGCCATTCAAATTCATCCCTAAAATGACGGATAGCAGCGGCAACAGGCCATGCTGCAGCGTCACCCAAAGGACAAATGGTATTTCCTTCAATCTTGCGTTGGATATCCCAAAGCAAATCAATATCACTGCTCTTGCCTTCGCCTTTTTCTAATCGATACAAAAGCTTTTCCATCCAACCAGTTCCTTCACGGCAAGGTGAACACTGACCGCAACTTTCGTGTCTATAGAATCTTGCCAATGAATAGGTATTTCTCACCACACACTGGTCTTCATCCAACACAATAAAACCACCAGAACCCATCATAGAGCCAGTGGCAAAACCACCATCGCTCAAGCTCTCGTAATTCATATAGCGTGTTTCACCCTTGGCTGTTTTTAACAACAGGTTGGCGGGCAAAATAGGAACTGAAGAACCACCAGGAATACACGCTTTTAATCTTTTGCCGTTGGCGATGCCTCCGCAGTATTCATCACTATAAATAAATTCTTCTACAGAAATAGTCATGTCTATTTCAAAGACACCTGGCTTGTTAATATTACCACAAGCAGAAATGAGTTTGGTACCAGTAGATTTACCCACACCAATCTTAGCATATTCTTCACCGCCTTCATTGATAATAGGAACTACAGAAGCCAAAGTTTCTACGTTGTTTACTACGGTTGGTCTACCCCAAACACCTTTGATAGCAGGGAATGGAGGTTTGATTCTTGGGTTACCACGTTTACCTTCTAAGGATTCAATCAAGGCAGTTTCCTCACCACAGATATAAGCACCTGCACCACGTTGTACATAGATCTCACAATCAAAACCAGTACCCAAAATATTCTTGCCTAAGAAGCCATTTGCTTTTGCTTCCGCAATAGCTTGTTCCAAGATATCTGGGATCCAAGCGTATTCACCACGGATATAAATATAAGTGGCATTGCTACCTAGTGCAAAACTGGAAACAATCAAACCTTCAATCAATAAGTGAGGAATAAATTCCATCAAGTAGCGGTCTTTAAAAGTACCTGGCTCACTTTCATCTGCATTACATACCAAGTGTCTAGGAACACCTTCAGGTTTGGCAATAAAACTCCATTTCATACCTGCAGGGAAACCCGCACCACCTCTGCCACGTAGACCGCTCTTCTTTACTTCTTCCACAATCTCTTCAGGAGACATGGTTTTCAAAGCCTTTTCCACGCTGCGGTAACCACCTTCTCTGCGGTAGACTTCAAAACTGCGAATCCCTTCTACATGCGCTTTTTCTAGTAATAGTTTTCTTCCCATATATTAGTTGTTCGCGGCTGCAGCTGATCTGCATTCCGCAATGATTGCATCCACTTTTTCTTTAGTCAGGTGTTCTCTATAATGTTTGCCCAATTGCATCATGGGAGCATAACCACAAGCGCCTAAACATTCCACTGTTTTCAAAGTGAAAAGTCCGTCTGTAGTGGTTTCTCCTGGTTTAATGCCCAAGGTCTTTCCTATATACTCAATGATATTGTCGCTGCCATTTAACATGCAAGGACCAGTTTGACAAACTTCAAACAAGTATTTACCAACTGGTTTGGTATTGTACATGCTATAGAAAGTAGCTACTTCATACACTTCAATGGGTGTAATTTGCAAGAGTTCAGCCACATAATCCATGGTCTCTGCGCTCAACCATCCGCCAAAACTGTCTTGTGCCATATGCAATAAGGGCAAGAGTGCACTCTTCTGCTTTCCTTCTGGATAGCGAGCAATGATCTCGTTCACTTTTGCCATCTGCGCTTCTGAAAATTGTACCATACGGTTATCTCAATTTCAATGATTCAAATTAATACCAACTCTTAAGCATCTAGTTCACCAGCAATCAGGTTCAAGCTACTCATGACTACAATGGCGTCACTCAACATACCACCTACTACCAATTCAGAATATGCTTGGTAATAGATAAAAGAAGGTCTGCGGAAATGTAAACGGAAAGGAGTTCTACCACCATCGCTGATTAGATAGAATCCAAGTTCACCATTACCACCTTCCACTGCTGAATAAACTTCGCCTTTAGGCATTTCAACTTCACCCATCACAATTTTAAAATGCCAGATCAAAGCTTCCATCTTGGTGTAGACGTCTTCTTTTTTAGGCAAATAATATTCAGGAACATCTGCGTGATAAACATCGGCATCAGTGCCCTTGAATCCTTGTATTTTTTGGTAGGCTTGATTAATGATGCTCAAGCTCTCCCACATTTCTCCATTGCGCACCAAGAATCTATCATAGCTATCACCAGTAGTTCCTACAGGCACTTTAAAATCAAAGTCTTCATAGCTACTATAAGGTGTGTGTACCCGAACGTCATAATCAACACCAGCCGCGCGTAAGTTTGGTCCGGTAAAGCCATAGTTCAAAGCACGTTCTGCACTAATAGGACCCGCACCAATAGTACGATCCATAAAAATGCGGTTACGTGTAAATAAGTTTTCCAGTTCGCGTAAAGCTGCTGGATATTCTTTTAAGAATTTCTCGAGTTTCGTAAATGCTGTATTTGAGAAATCCCTTTCAAAGCCGCCAATACGCCCAATATTAGTAGTAAGGCGGGACCCACATACTTCTTCATATATTTCATAGATTAATTCGCGGTATTGCATAATGTACATGAACCCAGTGTAAGCACCTGTATCCACACCCATGATAGAATTACAAATCAAATGATCCGCTATACGAGCCAATTCCATGATGATGATGCGTAGGTAATCTACACGCTTAGGAGTTTGTACACTCAAGAGTTTCTCACAGGTCAAATGCCAACCAATATTATTGATAGGACTGCTACAATAGTTCAGCCTGTCTGTAATTGGGGTAACCTGGTTCAAGGGTCTGCGTTCAGCCAATTTTTCAAACGCGCGGTGAATATATCCCACGGTTTGTTCGGCCGATACAATCCTCTCTCCATCCAATTCCATGATATTCTGGAATACACCGTGTGTGGCAGGGTGTGTAGGTCCCATATTCAGCGTAGTAGTCTGCTTTTCTATGGATCCTTCCGGAAGTTTGATATGGTGTTGATGATGCTCTGTCATATAAGTCTATTTTATCCTCTGCCAAACATTTGATCGTCTTTGTCAATACGGGTTTGGTCTTCCAGAGGAAACTCTTTTCTTAATGGGAAATAATCCATTTCGTCTACGTTCAAAATCCTTTTCAGGTTGGGGTGACCAACAAAATTCACTCCAAAAAAGTCATAGGTTTCACGCTCCATCCAGTTAGCTGCAGAATAGAGTTTGGTAGCAGTAAACACATCGGGCTGTGCCACGGGTGCAAATACTTTAAAACGAATCCTGAGATTGTCTTTTAGGTTGTGTAAATGATAGACCACAGCCAATTCTCTACCTATTTGATCAGGGTAGTTCACAGCGCATAAATCGGTCAAAAACTGAAAGCCAAGATCGGCTTCGTCGTGTAGAAATTGCAACACTTTCAGGTTCTGGTCTTTTTCAACTTCAAAGCTGAGCATACCATAGGGTTCTTCAAAATTGGAGACCATAGTCCCAAATTTTTCTGAAAGTCTTTGTTGTACGTGTTCGTTAGTTAATGCCATTTCAATCTGATTACCTTAAAAAGGATTATTCAATTCCATAACTGTTCATCAGGGCCTTGTATTGGTCACTATTTCTTCTACGAATACTTTCTTGACCAACCAATTCCTGCACTTTCATAAATCCATCCAAGATGGCTTCTGGGCGTGGAGGACATCCTGGAACATATACATCTACGGGAATGACCTGGTCAATCCCTTGCAATACACTATAAGTATCAAAAATGCCCCCGCTACAAGCGCAGGCACCAACAGAAATCACCCAACGGGGTTCTGCCATCTGTAAATAGACTTGTCTTAAAACAGGACCCATTTTCTTTGAAATGGTGCCCATCACCATCAGCAAATCGCACTGGCGGGGAGAGAAACCAACTCTTTCGGCTCCAAAACGGGCTAAGTCATAATGAGACGCCATGGTTGCCATGAACTCAATGCCGCAGCAAGAAGTGGCAAAAGGCAGGGGCCAAAGGGAGTTTTTGCGGGCCAAACCAACCACATCGCTCAATTTGGTGGTAAAAAATCCTTCTCCTGCATAACCATCTGGTGCTTCCGCAACTGAAACGGCATCAGAGATTTTGGCCTCAATGGGTGTGATATTGAATCTAACCGGACGTGACATAATTTTCAATTAAATAGTCAAAATTAAAAAGCCTCATGAACTAGGATAATAACCAATTAAAACCCTATATGTTCACAAAACATTGGTTCTTATTAACCAATCTTAGTCTTCCCACTTCAATGCGCCTTTATTAATGATATAGATAAATCCTATTACAAAAAAGCCCACAAACATTAGCAGGGCACTAAAACCGCCCCAACCCAATTCACGGAAATTCACAGCATAGGGATAGAAAAATATCACTTCCACATCGAATAATACAAAGAGGATGGCTACTAAAAAGTACTTGATAGCCATTGGTTGGCGGGCATTGCCATGAGATTCAATACCACTGGCAAAGGTCTCTAACTTGTCGGCGGTTTTACGCTTGGGTCCCACCCAGGCGGAAAGACCAATCATAAAAGCCACAAAACCCGCAGCAAAGATTAATTGTATGCCAATAGGCAGGTAATTGGCGGCGGTATTTGATTCATTTACATCCAATAAAAAGGTCAGCCAGCTCATGGTTTTATTTTAAGTGCTGCAAAAATAAGCCTGTTAGGCTGGATATAAAAGAAAAACTCCCCAAAAAGGGGAGTAATTTCTAAGGTTTTGTTAGTATTTGACCTCTTTGAGGTTGAATTTTACTTTTTGCCCTGTGGCTTAGAGTAATAGTCAATATTTTTCTGCAACTCAGCTTTTACGCCCACAGCAAATTTGTTGTTGTCATCAGCTGCATCTGGATACAGTACCATCATGGAATCTGCTATTACAATTCCATTTTGACAGTTTGCTAAGAATTCATCAACAATTGGCGTTTTGGTTCCATCGCTTTTTACCTTAAAATCAGGGCTCTTCTTTAAAGTATTGGTTTTCTTAATATAGTATAAAATAGCATAATACTTGTTCAAGAAAATGTCTTTTTTGTATTTGTCTTTGTTTACGGCTTCATAAACAGAATCCAAATATTTCAAAGCTTCTACACCAGAACCAGAAGTAGTATCTGGGTCAGAACCAAGGGCAGCTCTTTTATAAAAGCTATATGGTTGCGGCTTATCAGGAAAAGCTGCCATGTATTTTTTGGCATAATCCATGGTTTGTGTAAAGTCTTTGGCATTTAGAGCAGCAAGTGTGGTTCTATAAAAATCACTTTCTCCCATACTACCTTTTGCAACCATTACCTTATTCAACCAGAACAATTGCTCTTTGTACATTTTAGCTTTACCATACAAATCAGCAGCCTGATTCATATAGCCCATTTTGTTAACTCTAGAAGTATCGTTACCAATGGCTTGCTCTAAATAACCCACGGTTTGCGCTTCTCTACCTGGGAATTTAGACAACAATTTCACAGCCAATTCATAGTCTTGGCTTTGAATATCCAATTTGGCGTCAAAGAATTTGATCACATTGTCACGTGCTGCAACGCTATCACCCAAACGGTCATAGTTATAAGCATATAACAAACTCAATCTTGGAGCAGCAGCCAAACCAGCAGATGCTTCAATTTCTTTGGCTTTGGCCAATGACTCAGAATATTTACCCGCACGGAACAGGTATTCTGCATAGAAGAAATCGTTCAACGGATCTTTATCTGCATATTTTAAGAAATCATCCAAATACCCTTTTGCTCTAACCACGTCTCTGTTAGAGTAGTAGTTGAACAATTCCAAATAAGGTGCAGGGAAACTTGGATCAGCAGCAATTGCATTGTTGAAATATTGCTCCAAAGACTCTTTGTTGTTTTGGCTTTGGTATACTTTACCAATACGCCACATAGCCCTAGCATTTTTAGGGTCACGATTAATAGCATCTTGGAAAGATTTCACCGCTTCACCACCATTTTCACCACCTGTTTTCAGGTAGCAGATACCCATATTGGTCATGATATCTGGATTGGTCAAATCAATGGCAGCAGCTTGTTTCAGCTTTTCAATACCATACAATGGATCACCTATTGTAGAACCACCCAATGCATTGGCAAAACCAATGGCATTTAAGATAGCTGGGTTAGGCTTACCCTTATTTTTACCCTTGGTCTCAGTGGTAGTAGTAATGGCTTGCTCAAATTTTTGTTTGGCAGCATTAATATTATTGGACTCCAAGATATCCATGGTTCCTTGACCCACCCAAATTAAGGGGTCATTCACGCCGTCTTGTAATGCTTTTTGATAAATGGCCCTTGCAGCAGCAACACCATCTGCAGACAACACTTCACGGTTCTTTGCAACATTTGCAATACCCAACCAGTATATCGCCTGGGGATCTTTAGGATTGGCATCATAGGCTTTTTGCAGAACGTCTTTTGCACTTTTGTTCTTGTAAACGGCCTGTAACAATTTGATGCCATCTGGTATAGATTGTGCCATAGCGCACTGCACCATTACCAAAGCTGTTAACATCAGCGATACGGTCTTCTTCATTTGTCTTTTTTTTATCATTGTTCTGTTAATCTGACTCTTTTATTTTACCGGAACGTTTGTTGAAATTCATTTTTGCAGGAACCATTAAGGCTCTTTTAAAAATCAACTGTCCCCTTTCTAAACTTAAAAAGTTCATGAACCCGGTACCCAATCCTGCTGCATTCTCCTTTACTATATAGTATAAGGGTCTAGGAAGCGGGTATTGCGCATAAGCGATGGTTGCTTGAGAAGGTTTAGCAAAAAAACCCTTTTCTACACACCTAACGCATTCTACCAAGGCCAATCTGATAGATTTGAGTTGCTCCTGTTGTTTGGGATCATAACTATCCCCCACCCAACTCAAGCCTACAAACCCAACTACGTTTTCATTTTTTGAAACAATATCAATCACGTCAGCACTGTTTTTAGAAGCCACTACATTGGCTCCAAAGGATGTTCCTTTTAAAATGCTGTCTTGCAAAAAACGCACGGTGCTGGTGGCATTTTTTCCATCCATTACGGCAATTTTGTTGCTTTTTCCGCTGAGAATATTTTTCAGATCCGCAATACTAAACACGCTGTCTTTAGAAGCTTGGTTTACTATTACTGCTACCGCGTCATAAGCCAATATGGCAAACTGCGGCTGAAAACTCAATTTTGATTCAAAGAACGCTGTTTCATTTTTGGTTAGCCCTCTGGCAATCAAAATCATTCGAGTGCTGTCATTCTGTAAGTCTTTCAAACACTCCACTTCCGGTTTATAAGAAGCAATGATTTTGGTGTCCGGAAAAGAAGAATGATGCACTTTAATCTGTTCTTCAATTACCGGTTTAAAGCTCTCATCCACACTAATCCGAATAGTGCCCTTATTAGGCGTATCCCGATCATCCACCTGATTTGTTTTTGATTTGCAAGCACCCAATAGGGCAATGGCAAACAACATCATCAAGGTTTTTCTGTACTGCTTCATATCAATAATCCCGCTTTATCCCTCTGTACAACCTGAATCCACCATATAATAGACAGATTCCGCCAAACATATACCTGAATCCAAGATCCGATTCCATGATTTGCTGAATTTTAAACTGTTCCGCAAAAAATAAGACGGCTGCCATACCCAATATTAAAATGGCCATGGTTAAGTCATATGTCATGCGCATCAAAGTATAACTTTTCTGCTGTTTTTCTCTGAAACGGTCTTCCATTTAACAATCCATTGAAACAGGGTGGGCAATTTAGTTAATAATTTGAATGAGAAAAGCAAAAATGCCAATCAATTCAAAACAAAATCCTTTGTTTAAGTATAGATGCAGAAAATAAGGGATTCCATAAGCACACAAACGATTGAAACCTAATGGTTGTTAGCAAAAACAGGTCATATGATTTTAATTTCAACTTGGTTATACCAACCCAATATTTTTACTTGAACCTATCTTTGAAGGATTCTACTTGATCAAAAAGAAATTAGCTGATGAAAATCCTCATGGTTTGTTTGGGTAATATTTGCAGAAGTCCACTAGCAGAAGGCATACTTCAGTCAAAAGCTGCAGCAGCTGGTTTGGACTGGACCGTAGACAGCGCCGGAACCGGCGGATACCATAATGGAGATGCCCCACATAAATTGTCTCAGAAAGTAGCCAAACTCAATGGAATAGACATTTCTTCTCAAAGAGGTAGGCAATATATAGCTGCAGATATGGATGCATTTGACCGCATTTATACTATGGACCAAGACAATTATTCAGAAGTAAAACGCATCAGTGGCCGCCATTTTAAACCAGAGAAAACAGACCTGATTTTAAATAGTCTCTATCCCGGTGAAAACCGTTCTGTGCCTGATCCCTGGTATGGAACCGAGCCCGGATACCATGAAGTATTTGCACTTTTGTCTAATGCTTGTGACCGCATTATTGCGGACTATCTACAAGCCACCAAGTATAGCCAATAGGCAAAGCAAGTTCCCTTACTTATCTTTGCGGCCATTGAAGCAATTATGAGCAAACCCAGTTTACCACAAGGCACCAGAGATTTTAGCGCGTCTACCGTTAGAAAGCGTCATTATATTTTTCAAACCATTCGCAGTGTATTTGAATTGTACGGATTCCAACCTCTGGAAACTCCGGCAATGGAGAATCTGGATACCCTCATGGGTAAGTATGGAGAAGAGGGAGACAAACTCATTTTCAAGATCCTGAACAATGGCTTGGACAATCCGGCTAAGTTGGATCAAATTCAACAAGACTTTCAAAAAGTACTGGAAGGAAAAAATACCAAGGGCATTACCGAACGTGCCTTGCGGTATGATCTAACTATTCCCTTTGCCAGGTATGTAGCTATGAATCATGGACAATTGACCATGCCTTTTAAACGCTATCAGATTCAACCCGTATGGCGTGCCGATAGACCTCAAAAGGGCCGCTATCGCGAGTTCTATCAGTGCGATGCGGATGTAGTTGGTTCTTATTCCTTGCTCAATGAAGTAGAACTAGCCAGCATTTATGCAACTGTGTTTGAACAACTAGGTGTATCTGTTACCATTAAAATCAATAGCAGAAAAATCTTGGCAGCACTAGCAGAAATCTGTGGCGGGGCCGATAAAATGGTAGACATTACCGTGGCTATTGATAAGCTAGACAAAATAGGTTTAGAGAAAGTAAAAGAAGAACTAGCTCAGCGCGGATTAACGCAAGCGCAGATTCAAACCATTGAACAATACCTGTCTATTGAAGGAGACAATGCCACAAAAATGGCAGCATTAAAAGCCCTGCTGGGCGATAATGAAACTGGGAACAAAGGCATTGCAGAATTGGAATGGCTGCTAAGTTATCATGCAGGCACCAACACAGGTAAATCCCTACAAGCCGATTTTACTTTGGCGCGCGGGCTCAACTATTATACCGGAATTATTTTTGAAGTAAAAGCCAATGACGCTCAAATGGGCAGTATTGGTGGCGGTGGCCGATATGATGACTTGACTAGCACTTTTGATGTACCCAATATTCCTGGCGTAGGAATCTCTTTTGGGGTTGACCGTATTTATGACGTAATGGAAGAACTACAACTCTTTCCTTCCGAAGTACAAACAGGTACTAAAGTCTTGTTTTTTAATCTGGGCGATGCAGAAAGCAGGGCAGCATTTGAATTGATGCAGCAACTACGTGCTAAGGGTGTTGCAGCAGAGCTCTATCATGAGAACGCTAAGTTTGACAAGCAGTTTAAGTATGCCGATAAAAAACAAATTCCTTACGCCGTGATGATTGGCAGTAAGGAATTGTCTGAAAAGGTATTGGTATTGAAAAACCTTGTTACAGGTGTTCAAGAAACACTATCTAGTGATGGACTCTTGGCCTTTGCTTTTTAGTAGATATTTTCTATCCAAAATAGCAACTGTTTTATCCTTGATTCCTTCTAAGTGATATCCCATTACATCTATTACAACACTTGTAATGACTTTGTCTGCATTGCGTACAAACTTGCCTGTTCCTTGGTATTCTGGAATGCTAAAAGAATCGGTGGCTACTTTTTCCAAAGAGCCAGAACCCTTGTCAGAACTGAATACCAGTTTAGCACCGTCAACAGAAATTGTGACATAAGAAACAATGCTCCCTTCTGGAAAACTAAATTTACCGGTGTACTGTTGCAAACTATCGGTCTGGGCTTGTGCCATAAATCCGAATCCCATCATTGCCATTAAAAGGAATGCCATTTTTTTCATAGTGCTACTGTTTTATTGTTTTTGAGTCATCCAAATTAAGGGTTATTTCAAGCAGTTGAAGAACCGTTCAAAAAAATAATCTATTCTTAATCAAATGGCTCTAGAACCATTTTTAAAGACCTTCATAAATCACGGCCGCACCCTGACCAACACCCACACACATGGTAGCCAAACCATATTTTGATTTGCGTCTAAACATCTCGTGTAATAGCGTAGTACTAATTCTAACCCCACTACAACCCAGCGGATGACCTAGTGCAATGGCACCTCCATTAACGTTAACTATGTCTTGGTTTAAATCCAATTCCTGTATGCAGGCTAGACTCTGAGAAGCAAATGCTTCATTGAGTTCCACTAAGTCAAGGTCTTCCAATTTAAGATTGCCCCGGAGCAATGCTTTTTCGGTGGCCAAAACCGGACCCATTCCCATGATGGCGGGATCCACTCCTGCCACGGCCATGCTCACTACCCTTCCAATGGGTTGTAGGTTAAAGAGTTGCACGGCTTCTTCACTGGCCAATAACATGGCAGCAGCGCCGTCATTAATCCCCGAAGAATTACCTGCTGTTACAGAACCATCTTTGGCAAAAGCGGGTTTTAGATTTGCCAATTTTTCCAAACTGGTTTGTCTGGGGTGTTCGTCTTGGTTGAACCAGGTTATCAAACGGTCCTGCTCCATTTCTATGGCAGCAAGTTCATCTTCCCATTTATTATCGGCCAGCGCCACAAAATATTTTTCTTGAGAACCAAGGGCAAATATATCCTGTGCTTCACGGCTGATCTGCCATTGTTTGGCCACATTCTCTGCTGTCTCACCCATGGTATAGGGATGGTGCATGGCGGCCAATTGCTTATTTACAAAACGCCAACCCATGGTGGTATCAAAGCTTTCCAGCTTACGGCTAAATGCCCCATCGCTCTTGGCTGTAACAAAGGGTGCGCGGGTCATGCTTTCTACGCCTGCAGCAATATACAATAGCCCTTCGTTGCATTGAATGGCTCTAGCGGCATCCATAATGGCTTGCAAACCAGAAGCGCATAATCTATTGACGGTATTACCCGCTACGCTCACGGGTAGACCCGCTAATAAAGCAGCCATTCTAGCCACATTTCTATTGTCTTCACCGGCTTGATTGGCGGCTCCGGCAATCACGTCTTCAATGGCAGCAGGGTCAATACTGGGGTTGCGTTGTAACAAAACACGGATCACATGAGCCAATAAATCGTCTGGGCGATAGCCAGCCAATTTGCCCCCATAACGTCCAATAGGTGTTCTTACAGCATCAATAATATAGGCAGTTTTCATGTTCTTTCTGTTAAAATCAGGGCATAAAACCCATCGCAAGATATTATTTGTGCATTAAAATTACCCCTTCCAAGCCTCAAAAGGTATCTTTGCCGCATGAAGGAGTCATTAAAAAACATACGCCACCTGAGTTTGGCCGAGTTGGAAAGCTATTTTGAAACCATTGGAGAGAAGAAATTCAGGGTAAAACAGGTGCATGAATGGCTCTGGCAGAAACACGCGCATAGTTTTGATGACATGACCAACCTGAGCAAGGACCTGCGCCAAAAATTGGCCCAGGAATTTTCCCTGCCCGCCCTCAAAGTAAACCTGACCCAGGTAAGCGATGACGGCACCATCAAGAGCCGCTTTAAAACCCATGACGGGTTTATGATTGAAGGGGTATTGATTCCAACCGCCGAGCGCAAAACCGCCTGCGTATCTAGCCAAGTTGGATGCAGTCTTACCTGTAAGTTCTGCGCCACTGGAACCATGGAGCGCAAACGCAACCTCACATTTGACGAGATCTATGATCAAGTAGTTTTGATTAACAAAGAATCTGAGCGCGTACACGGTCAGAAATTGACCAATATTGTGTTCATGGGAATGGGTGAGCCCCTACTCAATTACAACAATGTACTCAAAGCCATTGAACGTATTACTGCAGAAGACGGACTGTTCATGAGTCCCAAACGTATTACCGTTTCTACAGCTGGTGTGGCCAAACAGATCAAGCAATTGGGTGATGACAAAGTGAAATTTAAATTGGCCGTATCCCTGCACGCAGCCAATGATAAAAAGCGTAATGAGATCATGCCCATCAATGAGACCAATCATATTGATACCTTGATTGAAGCATTGAATCATTTCTACAAACAAACCGGCAGCGAAATCACGTTTGAATATATTCTCTTCAAGAATTTTAATGACTCATTAAAAGACGCGGAAGAACTGGTAAAAATCTATAGAAAGGTTCCAGCAGACTTGATCAATATTATTGAATACAATCCTATTGAAGCTTTCCGTTTTACCAAACCTGATGAAGCCACTACTGAAGAGTTTATGCACTACTTAGAAAGAAATCGTGTAAACTCGCGTTTGCGCAGAAGCCGCGGTAAAGACATTGACGCCGCTTGCGGACAATTGGCAAATAAGTCGGTGAATAAGTAAGCTAGTCTAACATATTAGTATACAACCCTTTCCAAAGCTTGGAAGGGGTTTATTTTTTAAAGCATACCTTTGCAGCTCCTGTTGAAAAACAGCAAAACAAGTAACATGCAAAAACGTACAGACAACTTTGACAAGTTTGGCCAGAAAAAAGGTAGTGCCGTAAAGGAAGAATACCGTCAGGCAAAAAAGAAAATCAAGGCAGAAGCCCGCGCAGCCGGTGAAGCCATGAGACTGA
Source organism: Chitinophaga pinensis (assembly GCA_943372225.1). Classification (GTDB taxonomy): domain Bacteria; phylum Bacteroidota; class Bacteroidia; order Chitinophagales; family Chitinophagaceae; genus Sediminibacterium; species Sediminibacterium pinensis_L. Next base: position 21,406 of record CALRXV020000001.1, read on the forward strand.
AAAAGAAAAATGCCAAATTGGGCATTGTTAGTGAAGAACCCAAAAAAGAGAATCCTCGTTTCCCCAAAAGGGCTCCTGGTGCTAGCAAGGAGGAATACCATCAACGTAAGGAGAATACCAAAAATATAGGAAAGCCTGTTAGACCAACCCCCAATAAAAAGGGTGATGACGTTAACGAAGATGCTCCAGAAGCACCACGTTCTAAAAGAGCAGGTGCTAGACCTCCCAAAGCCATTCGTGCTGCCGGAAAAGGTGCCGCGCCAACCAGCGATGGTGGCAAACCCGGATTTAACGGAAGACCTGCTGCCAAGAGCCATCGCGATAGCGAAACTATTGACAGCAATGATCCAACAACCATGATGCCTTTGAACAAATTCATTGCGCACTCAGGTGTATGTGGAAGAAGAGAAGCTGCCGAACTAGTGAAGGAAGGAAAAGTAACCGTGAATGGAGACAAGGTTTTTGAACCAGGTTACAAAGTATCGGGCCGTGACAAAGTGATTGTAAAGGGCAAAGAAGTATACCTACAAAAAAATTCAGTTTATATCCTGCTCAACAAACCAAAGGATTTTATCACCACGGCTTCTGACCCTCAGGGTAGAAAAACCGTGATGGATATTGTTAAGTCTGCCACCACCGAACGCGTATATCCTGTTGGAAGATTGGATAGAAATACTACTGGTGTTTTGTTATTGACCAATGATGGTGAACTGGCGCAGAAACTGACCCACCCTTCTTATGAAGTAAAGAAAGTTTATGAAGTAACGCTGGATAAACCCGTTGCTAAAAAAGACATGGAAGCCATTTTAGCGGGTATAACTTTGGAAGATGGTTTTGTAGTTGCGGATTCTTTGGCTTACGCCGATCCTAAAGACAAGACTGTGGTTGGGATTGAAATTCACTCTGGCAGAAACCGCATTGTGCGACGCATTTTTGAACACTTGGGTTATGACGTTAGAGGTTTGGACCGTGTGATGTTTGCCAACCTTACCAAGAAAAATGTAGAGCGTGGTAAATTCCGTTTCTTAGCTGAGAAAGAAGTGCGCTTACTGAAATTCATGAACAAATCCTTTATTCGCAAATCCAAAATTGCGCAAACAGATTTACCAGAATAATTCCATGCATCTAGATATTATTTTTGAAAACGAGGCATTCATAGCCATCAACAAACCCAGTGGCTTGTTGAGTATTCCAGACCGCATGGGTCAGGAGATTTCTTTGAAAGACCTGCTGCGTCAGCGTTTTGGAGAGATCTATACCGTGCACCGTTTGGACCGTGATACCAGTGGTGTCATAGTCTTTGCCAAAACAGAAGAAAGTCATAAAGCTTTGTCTGCCCTATTTGAAGGAAGAGACATGCAGAAATACTATTTGGGTTTGGTTTATGGTAATATGATGACACCCGCCGGTACCATTGATGCGCCTATTATGGAACATCCTGGTAAGACTACCAAAATGATGACCCATGCCAAGGGCAAGGTTTCCATTACGGATTATGAAGTATTGGAATCTTTCCGTTCTTTTTCTTGGGTACAGTTTCAAATTCACACAGGCCGTACCCACCAGATTCGCGTGCACATGCACCATATTGGCCATAGCATTGTTTGCGATGAGCTCTATGGCGATGGTAAACCCGTTTTGTTGTCTGCCTTAAAAAGAAATTTTAAACTGGCCAAAGCGGCAGATGAAGAAAGACCCATTCTCAACAGATTGGCCCTGCATTCTCATCGTCTTCAATTTAGTTTTGATGGTCAAGACTTTTTACTAGAAGCAGAAGTGCCAAAAGACTTGCGTGCAGTATTACAGCAACTGCGCAAATGGAAGGGATAAAAAAGGCTCCGATAGAAATCGGAGCCGGATACAAGTACGAAACTGTTATACGAAAAACTTATTTATTGGGTTGTGGCGTGTAACGCAGGTAAGGTTTTACAATATTCAAACCTTTGGGGAATTTGACAAGTGCGTCTTCTGTTTTTACTGCGGGCACTACAATTACGTCTTCCCCTTCTTTCCAATTGGCTGGTGTGGCTACACTATAATTGGCGGTCAATTGCAAGGAATCAATTACGCGCAATACTTCTACAAAATTTCTACCGGTAGATGCTGGGTAAGTGATAAATAATTTTACTTTCTTATCTGGTCCAATGATGAACAAAGAACGAACAGTAAAAGTTTCTGATGCATTTGGGTGAATCATGTCATAAGCATTAGCTATTGACTTGTCTTTGTCTGCAATGATTGGGAACCCAACAGTTACATGTTGAGTTTCATTGATATCATTGATCCAAGATTGGTGGCTTTCTACACTGTCTACGCTTAAGGCCAAGACCTTTACATTTCGTTTTGCAAATTCTTCATGCAAGGCTGCTGTCTTTCCCAATTCAGTGGTACATACAGGTGTAAAATCCGCTGGATGTGAAAAAAGAATTCCCCAGCTATCACCTAAATACTCATAGAAATCAATGGGTCCAATACTGGTTTCGGCTTTGAAATTGGGAGCAAGATCTCCTAAACGTAAACTCATGGTTTTTGATTTTGGAAAACAAAAATAGTTATTTCCTACCAAAAAAGTAGACTAATAGAAAAATTATTTTTTGACCGTTCTGGCTTTTTGCAATAAGCCCTTGCCAAATTGGTTTTTGACAGAGTCGATGGCTTTGTAGAGGTTGTTCTTTTTCTCGGCATCGTCAAACAAACTGCCTTGAATGGCATGGTTGGTGAGCTCACTCAAACGCACACCCAATAACCTAACGGGCTGCCCATTTCTATAGAGTTTGTGAAATAGGTCAATGGCCACGGGAATCAATTCATCATCCCTAAAAGTATAGTCAATGGAAGTTTGCTTAGAGGTTGTTTCAAAATCTGGGTAGCGGATTTTAACCGCAATACAACCTGCCAATTTCTCGTCTTGTCGCAGTTCATAAGCCACTTTCTCCGTCATGCGCACCAGTTCTGCCAATAGAAATTCTAGGTCCAATTTATTCTCTTCAAAAGTATTCTCTGTACTAATAGATTTTGCTTCATGATAAGCATGTACTTCACCATGGTGTATGCCAAACGACTTGCGGTGCAGGTCTGCACCATATTTGCCCAAACGTTTTTCAAGGATAGCAGGATCCGTTTCACTAAGTTGTTGAATGGTAAAAATGCCCATCTCTTTTAAAACATCATGGGTAGCATCACCTACACCAGAAAATTTGTTCACGGGTAGTGGCGCCAGAAATTGTTGTTCCATACCAGGCTCTACAAATAAATAACCATTGGGCTTGGCTTCATCGGTGGCAATCTTGGCCACCATTTTATTAGATGCCAAACCAAAAGAAATGGGTAGACCTGTTTTTTCAATGATCTCGTTGCGTAGGTCAATGGTCCATTGAAAGGGATTGAAAAATTTATCCATCCCCGTGAGGTCAATATAAAATTCATCAATGGATGCTTTTTCAAACAGGGGTGCTTTGGCCGCAATAATTTCTGTAACCATTCTAGAATAACGGCTATACTCTCCGCGGGTACCTCGCACCAATAAAGCTTGCGGACAGAGTTGCATGGCTTTCTTCATGGGCATGGCCGAACGCACTCCAAACTTACGGGCCTCGTAACTACAAGTGGTAACCACGCCCCTATCTCTGGAACCACCAACAATTACGGGTTTGCCCTTGAGCGATGGGTCATTCAAGACTTCAACGCTTACAAAGAAGCTATCCAGATCCATATGGGCAATATAGCGTTGGGGCTGCATCTTGCTAAGTTAAGCAACAGCCTTATTGCTAATTCAAACCTGAATAAGTAGTAGGAAGGATTTAATCAAATACAGCTTTAATAGCATCGTCTATGCGGCGGGGTCGTCCGGTTTTTCTGTCTAAACAAACCCAGGCACTTTTAGAGCTGATGATCTTTTTACCATCGCGCAAGCGAATAATTTCACAGTGTCTGTCCCAGGAAACAGTAGAAAGGGCACCGGTATAAGTTTTGACCAATAATTCATCACCCAATAAGGCTGGCGCATGGTAATCCACTTCATGCCGCTTGACTACCCATACAATTTCTGCTTCCATGGCCGCGGGCACAACACTGCTCCAGTGTTCAATAGCAATGTCTTGCATAAACTGCAGATAGATCACATTGTTCACGTGGTTCTGATTGTCTAAATGCTCGGGCAAAACGGTAATGGTATGTTCAAATTGATGCGCCATACAATAACATTAACTGGTATAAATTTCCAACAAACCATCGGGCAGGGTTACGTGCACCTGTTTCTTGTCATGATCAATACTATCTAATGTTTCTTCGTGCAAAGGAATCAATGCCTCCTTGCCTTCAAGGGTAATGCGCAAGAGTACTTGGTGTGGTTGATTAATCACTTCTTCAATAGGCGCTAAGGGATTTCCATCATCAATCAATAGATAGCCCAACATGGCAATGGGTGCGGTTTTACCTACCAATTTTCTAAAGTCTGTATCAGCTACCCAAGCATTCCTAGAAACCAGTCTGGCTGCGGATTCCTTGGTATTCAACCCCTCTAATTTAATAGTGGTTTCTTCTTGGTTAGATGCCTTAGAATTTTCAATAAAATAAGGTAAGTAGTTTCCCTTGGTCTCTTCTACAAACAAGACTTCAATGCCTTTAAATACCGTCTTCTTTCCCAACTCGTGTTTGAGAATCAACTCGCCTTTTAAACCAAAGCTGGCTACTAGTTTACCAATATGGATGTATTCACTCATGCTAATTATTTGGAACAAAAAGTCCCGGCAAATGCCAGGACTTAATCAGTTTACAGAATTGCTTTTGTAAGTCTGTATTACACTAAGCTTCAGGCTGGCTTTCAGGAGCAGCTTCTGTTGCAGTTTCCACTTTTTTCACAACTGGAACATACACTTTCTTTGCTCTTTGAACCTTCTTGTGCTCGTCATTACGACGGGTAATTTGTGCTTCATGTTCATTGTGCCATTCCTGGAACTTTGTCATTGCAGTAGCATCATCAAACAGACCCAATTTAACACCACGTAAAAGGTGTTTCAGGTACAATACGCCTTTGAAAGAAAGGATACGACGAACAGTGTCGGTGGGTTGAGCACCTTTGTTCAGCCACTCCAAAGCTTTTTGACGGTCTAATTGAATGCTTGCAGGAACTGTAAGCGGGTTGTAAGTACCCAATTTCTGGATGAATTTTCCATCTCTGGGTGCACGGGCATCGGCCACTACAATAAAGTAGAAAGGACGTTTCTTGCTACCGTGTCTCTGTAATCTCATTTTTACTGCCATGTTAAATAGACATTTATAGGCTTTAAGGAAATTTGTTAATCCAACTAAGAATAGCTGGATGGCAAAAGTAATAGTAAAACCCTTTCCTACCAAGTTTGTATGTAAAGGAATTGTTAGAATCCTTTTTTAGCTCAAAAGCGGGGTTTTTACCAGTTGACTATCGTTTCATACCTGGGAAACGGCCACCCATGGGCATGTTATTCATCATTTTCATCATTTGTTTCATTTGCTCAAATTGTTTCATAAAAGCATTGACTTCATTGATGTCTTTACCAGAGCCCTTGGCAATCCTATTCTTTCTGCTTGGGTTTAAAGCGTCTGGATTAGCTCTTTCAAATGGGGTCATAGATTTGATAATGGCTTCAATTCCCTTGAAAGCATCGTCATTAATATCTACATCCTTAATGGCTTTACCAACCCCAGGAATCATGCCCATCAGGTCTTTGATATTCCCCATTTTCTTGATCTGCTGTAGCTGATCCAAAAAGTCTTGAAAGTCAAACTGGTTCTTTCTAATCTTTTTCTCCAGTTTCTTGGCTTCTACCTCATTGTATTGGGCTTGCGCTTTTTCAACCAAGGTAGTAATATCACCCATACCCAAGATCCTTTGGGCCATACGCTCAGGATAGAACACATCAAGGGTATCCATCTTCTCACCAGAGCTTACAAACTTAATGGGTTTGTTTACGGTGTATTTGATAGAAAGGGCCGCACCACCGCGGGTATCACCATCTAATTTGGTTAAGACTACGCCGGTAAAATCTAAGCGATCATTAAAGGCTTTGGCCGTATTCACCGCATCTTGACCAGTCATTGAATCCACTACAAACAAAATCTCTGCAGGATTCACAGCAGCCTTTACATTGGCTACTTCTGTCATCATTACTTCATCAATAGCCAAACGACCAGCCGTATCTATGATGACTACATTTTTGTTGGTTGCTTTTGCTTCTTTAATAGCGTTTTGAGCTATGGAAACTGCGTCTTTGTTTTCTCTCTCACTATAAACCGTAACACCAATTTGTTCGGCCAAAACGGTCAATTGATCAATGGCCGCGGGGCGATAGATATCACAAGCCACCACCATGGGAGACTTGCCTTTCTGCGTTTTTAAGTAGTTGGCTAATTTACCGGTGAAAGTGGTTTTACCACTACCTTGTAAACCCGCAATCAATATAATTGCAGGATTGCCACTGATATTGAATTGGGCTTCAGAACCACCCATTAATTCCGTTAATTCATCCTGTACAATTTTCACCATCAATTGACCAGGACTAATGGCATTGATGACTTTTTCACCCACGGCTTTGTCCTTCACTTTGTCAGTGAATTCCTTGGCTATTTTAAAGTTCACATCGGCGTCAATCAAAGCCCTACGGATATCTTTTACCGTATTGGCAATGTTTAGGTCATTGATTCTGGCTTCTCCTTTAAGGTTCTTAAAGGCCGATTCTAATTTTTCACTTAATGAATTAAACATGGTTGCACTTCTTTCAAAACATTCAAAAAAAAACTGAACCTCAAGTTCAGTTTAAAGAGTTGCAAATATAGTATGTTCTGTGGTTCAACCTAAGTAAACCCTTAACTGCTTACAGCGATTGGTACTGCGGAGTTTGGTGATGGCTTTGTCTTTGATTTGACGCACCCTTTCTCGGGTTAGGTTATAGCGCTCTCCAATATCTTCTAAACTCAAAGGATGGTCTACCCCAATACCAAAAAAATAGCAAACCACGTCTTTCTGACGCTCGGTGAGGGTGCGCAAACTGCGCTCTATTTCCGTACGGAGTGACTCAAAATGCTCCAGTTTCTCGTCTGTTTTAACTGCATTGGGGTTCTCCATAAGGTCCATTAAGGTACCGTCTTCCCCGTCTGAGAGTGGGGTATCCATGCTCACGTGACGGAAACCCACATTCATGGTGGCAGTTACTTCATCAATGCCCAGATCCAATAATTCGGCTAATTCTTCGGGGCTTGGCTCCCGCTCGTATTCCTGTTCTAATTGCTGATAGGCTTTGCTAATTCGGTTGGTAAGCCCCACTTTGTTCAAAGGAAGGCGAACAATCCGGCTCTGCTCAGCTAAAGACTGCAAAATGCTCTGTCTGATCCACCAAACGGCATAGGAAATGAACTTGAAGCCCCTGGTTTCATCAAATCGCAAAGCGGCTTTGATTAGACCAAGATTGCCTTCATTAATCAGGTCTGGTAGCGTAAGCCCTTGATTTTGATACTGTTTGGCTACAGAAACTACAAAGCGGAGGTTGGATTTAACCAAGCGGTCTAATGCTCGTTGGTCTCCGTTCTTGATTTTCAATGCCAACTCTACCTCCTGCTCAGGAGAAATCAACTCCACCTTACCAATTTCTTGGAGGTATTTTTCCAGACTTTGAGATTCCCGGTTGGTGATAGATTTTGAAATCTTCAATTGCCGCATACTCATAAATGCATGTTTTATTGGTATAAGTATCCGAAAAGTTCAGGCGATGCGTTGGGAGGGTGGGGCCACAGAATCCTTTTTCACTGTATGCTAAAGCAATTTAACAAAAAATTGAAACTTCTACAAAAAAATAATTTTACTCAATTAATTGGTAATCAATTAATTATCCGCTTATATTTTCCACAGGTCCTAATCTACCCCCTGAAATGGGTACTTCTATCAAAAAAACATTTGGATGCGAAGGATTATTTAATATTATTGCACAACTACGATTGACCTGCGCTAAATAAGATTTAATGAGCAAGAAGCAACTTTTCACTATTGAGTTCCCTGTAAGATGTTCCCCCGGTATATTGTTTGAGTTTTTGTCAAGTCCAGCTGGTTTGCAGGAATGGTTTGCAGACAAAGTAGACGAATGGGAGAATGTATACAGTTTCTCTTGGAGCGGCGGCGCACCCGATAAAGCAGAAGTACTAGACAAGGAAGACGATAAATTTATCCGTTTTCATTGGTTACATTCTGAAAAGAACGAATACTTTGAATTCCGCATAGAAAAAACCGAGATCTCAAATCAAACCATTTTAATCATCAAAGATTTTGCTGAGAAAAATGAGATCAAGGATCAAAGCCAACTATGGGAATACCAAGTGAAGGAATTATTCCATCGCTTGGGAGCATAATTTGCCCAAAATTCTAGAAAATTTTCAAAAGATTACAGGGTCTGATTGCCCAATAGTAGCAGTATGTCCTTGAATGTCTCTTGTAAAAAGAACTCCATATCATCCCACTCTTCCAGTGGGATTTTTTTTGCCAACTTGATAAAGGGTAATTGAGCAAAGGCGGCAGGAGGAAACTGTGCGGCGGGTACATAATTGTCTTCTCTAAAATGATGCTGCCAGGGATCCTCAGGGTTATTACAAACAAACCAGGGGTATTGAGCGTGTGGATTACCCGCTCTTAGAAAAAAATACTGCTGAATGGCATTACTATAAAACTGTTGGTATTTGCCTTGTAATTGTAGGGTGATACTCATTTGATTACCCCACCAAAAAAAAGTCCTAACAGCAAATACATCCTTAACACTAAAGACCCTTGGATAATCCAACATGACCCAGGGCAGGCCCTCATATTGATCTCCCTTAGAAATTTTGGGGGAAATGGCAAAAGCGGGATCATTGGCTAGTGCTGGATGATTAGCTACAAGCACCTGATAGGTTTCGCAGACCTGACCAAAAAAGGCATTTACCTTTTGGATTATGGCATTCTTTGTTAAAATCCAATCGGCATTCACTACCAATTCCTGTTCCTTTGCCGAAAGCCTTACTTTTGCCTTGCTCATTTGGCAATATTAAGCAAGGACCGTGATAAAAAAACTGGATATTCTCATTATACGATCTTTTATTGGCCCCTTTATTGGGGCTTTTGCCATTTCCTTGTTTGTACTCACCATGCAATTCTTCTGGTTGTATATTGATGACTTGGTAGGCAAGGGATTGGATCTTTTTACCGTTTTGAAACTAGTAGGATTGGTCACTTTATTTTGGATTCCAACTGCCCTACCCCTGGCCCTGCTATTTTCTTCTATCATGACATTTGGGAACCTTGGAGAAAGTTTTGAATTAGTTGCCATTAAAGCCGCAGGTATTCCACTCTTGCGTTTTATGCGCCCACTCTTGGTGATTACCATTTTTATTAGCGGATTGGCCTTTTTGTTTGCCAATAATATTATTCCAGTAACCCAATTAAAATTAGCAGCACTCAAGTACAATATCATTGTATCAAAACCCGCATTGGATATTAAACCTGGGGTCTTCTATGACAAGATTGATGGGTATGTCCTAAAATTAGGGAGCAAGGAAAAGAACGATAGCATTATCCATGACGTGGTCATTTTTGAAAAAAATGGTGGATTACAAGACCATATGATTATTGCGCAAAGTGGGGTAATGCGTATTAGCAAGGACCAACAATTTTTGGAATTTATTCTTAGAGACGGATGGCGTATACAAGAGCGTGGGCCACGGGGCACTAGCAACACAGAGTTTATTAGAATGGGTTTCAAATCTTATAAAAAACTCTTTGACCTCAAGAGCTTTCAAATGAATAAATCGGGAGATAGTTCTTTCTATGATCCAAAAATGTTGAGCATTAGACAATTAAATACTGCCATAGATTCTATCTCACATATTGATAGTATTTATTTGAAAAAATCCAATGCAGAAGTAAACCCCTATTTGAATTTTACGCGCTACGCCGATACTGGTTGGGCCAAAGTGGATCCAAAAAAAATCAAGAAAGCCAGCAGCTTTGCCAAACTTATTCCAGATAGTATCAAGTCTATTGTACTGGAAAGGGCAGAGAACCAATTAAACAGTATTAGGGGCAATGTGGGTGTAATGGCAGAAGACTACGCTTTAAGGATTACTTCACTGCGTTTACACGAGATAGAATGGCATAGAAAATTGACCCTTTCAGTTGCTTGTTTGGTACTATTCTTGATAGGGGCTCCGCTGGGTTCCATTATTAGAAAAGGGGGCTTGGGTACTCCCTTAGTCTTTGCCATTATCTTTTTTGTCATCTTTCACCTCTTCAACACTTTTGGAGAGAAATTTGTCAAATCAAATGCTGCTTCCCCTTTAATGGGTATGTGGCTATCTACCTTTATCCTGATTCCTATTGGTATCTTCTTGACTTTCAAGGCCATGCGGGACTCCCAATTGTTTAACCAAGAATTCTATTATCGTTCTTTCAAGGAACTGCGCATATTTATCGCTAAATTTAGAGGTACACGTCAGAATCAATCAAAAAAACAAGACCATGAACAACAAACAACATAGTCGTAGAGATTTTATTGCTAATACCGGTAAAGCTGCACTAGCTACTGGATTATCACTAACTGTTTTGCCATCCTTAGCGGGAACTGGTTCAGGATTTGCGCCAAATCCATTTGTGCAACAACCCCTGCCCTATGACTATAAGGCATTGGAACCCGTGATTGATGCCATGACTATGGAAATACATTATAGCAAACACGCTGCTACTTATGCCAAAAATTTGGCCGATGCCCTTGTAGCAGAAAAAGTAGATACCAATACTACCAGTTTGGAAGATATATTGCATAATATTACAAGATACTCGCCCAAGATGCGCAATAATGCAGGCGGTCATTATAACCATGAATTTTTTTGGCAATCCATGGCACCTGCATCAGGGGCTAAACCGGAGGGAAAACTAGCTGCTGCCATCAACCAAAGTTTTGGTTCCTTTGAAGCCTTTAAAACACAATTCACAGATGCGGGTAAGAACCGTTTTGGAAGTGGATGGGCATGGCTTTTGGTAAACCCTGATAAAAAACTAATCATTGGTTCCACAGCAAACCAAGATAATCCATTAATGGATTTCTTTGATCTAAAAGGAAGTCCTGTATTGGGTTTGGATGTTTGGGAACACGCCTATTATTTAAAGTATCAAAATCGTCGTCCAGACTATATCAATGCCTGGTGGAATGTTGTGAACTGGCGTTTTGTTGAAAAAAGATTTGAATCTCTATAAGCTATCTTATGAAAATAACAGCAAACTGGGTAGACGCTTTGGCTTTTGATGCCACATCAGATAATGGCCATACAGTAAGAATGGATACTACCATTGAAGGTGGTGGAATGGATTCAGGCATGAGCCCCAAAAAAATGGTTTTGGCTGGTCTTTGTGGTTGCAGTGGTATGGATGTTGTAGACATTTTGAAAAAAATGAAAGTAGATTTTAAGAAGGTAGAAGTATCTGCTGAAGCAGAGCAAACGGATGAACATCCAAAAACATTTAAATACATTAATCTGGTTTATAGGGCCGATGTAGCTGCTGAAGATTTGGATAAATTACAAAGGGCTGTTTCCTTGTCTATGGACAAGTATTGTGGGGTATCGGCTATGTTGGCCAAACATTGCCCCATCAATCACACCATTGAGTTGATCTAGTTCAGCCCAAACAATATCATGCAATCGGCACAACAAAATTTGAAACTGCAGAAATGGATCACACTGCTTAGTGTAGTGCTATTTGTGCTAAAAATTACTGCTTACTATTTTACGCATTCCATGGCCATCTTAACCGATGCATTGGAAAGTATTGTCAACGTCATTGCTGGCTTTATTGGACTCTATAGTTTGTATGTGGCCGCTAAACCGCGTGATATTGACCACCCTTATGGACATGGCAAAGCTGAATTTGTTTCTGCAGCAGTAGAAGGAGGATTAATTGTGGCCGCAGGTATCATGATCCTTTATGAAACCATTCAAAATTTGATTCATGAGAATCCGCTTGAAAGTCTTGATACGGGTTTAATCTTGATTGGTATTACGGCAGTCATTAATTATGTAGCTGGAGCTTATTGCATAAAACTTGGTAAGAAGAATAATTCCATGGCACTGATGGCTAGTGGAAAACATTTACAAGTTGACACCTATTCAACAGCCGCCATTATTGTTGGATTGGGTATGATGTTACTCACCAAATTATTTTGGTTAGACAAAGCCATTGCTGGTGTTATGGGTCTGTTTATTATTTACAATGGTTATAAAATTATCCGTTCTTCTTTAGCTGGTATTATGGACGAGGCCGATACGGAACTACTGGATAAATTCATTGCAGTACTTAATGAAAAAAAACAGGAGAACTGGATAGACTTGCACAACTTAAGGGTAATCAAATATGGTAGCCTTTTACACGTAGACTGTCATTTTACTGTGCCTTGGTACCTGAACGTTCATGAAGCCCATAATGAAATTGACGCATTGGCCAACCTGATTCAACAAGAATTTGGAGACCGAATAGAGCTCTTTGTACATACCGATGGTTGCCTACCTTTTAGTTGCAGTATTTGCAGTAAAACGGATTGCACAGTAAGACAGCACCCCTTTCAGCACAAAGTAGCCTGGACCATGGAAAACCTGGTCTCCAATAAAAAGCACCAATTGACACCGGTTTCCTAAACCTTGGTGTAGCAATAAAACTTAATTTTGCCCTTCAATCATTAAAACAACTGACTATGCAAGTTTGGAAAGCATACCAAGATCAACATAAAGAAAGGTTCCTTAATGAATTATTGGAACTATTACGTATTCCAAGTGTGAGTGCTAGAACTGAAAATAAAGATGATATGTTGGCCTGTGCCAAATTGGTACAACAACGTTTGCAAGAAGCTGGTGCAGACACCGTAAATATTTATGAAACAGCTGGTCACCCAATAGTCTATGGTGAAAAAATCATTGACCCTTCCAAGCCTACTATCTTGGTCTATGGTCACTATGATGTACAACCAGCAGACCCATTGGATCTCTGGAAAAGCGGACCATTTGACCCAACCATTATTGATGGAAAAATCTTTGCTAGGGGCTCCTGTGATGACAAGGGGCAATTCTATATGCACGTAAAGGCATTGGAAACCATGACCCAAACCAATACCCTTCCTGCTAACGTAAAATTCTTGATTGAAGGAGAAGAAGAAGTGGGTAGTCCCAACCTAGCCACATTTGTAAAAGCCAATAAGGAATTATTAAAAGCAGATGTGATTTTGATTAGTGATACTTCTATGTTGAGCATGGAAAATCCTTCTATTGATATTGGTGTCCGTGGACTCAGTTATATTGAAGTAGAAATTACAGGACCTAATCGTGACCTGCATTCTGGCGTATATGGTGGCGCAGTTGCCAACCCCATTACCATGCTGGCAAAAATGATTGCTTCTTGTCATGATGAGAACAACCATATTACCATTCCAGGTTTTTATGATGGCGTCATTGATGCAACTCCTGAAGAGCGCGCCAAAATGGCCCAAGCTCCTTTTGATGAAGCGGAATATAAAACCGATTTGGGTGTGAGCAGTCTTTGGGGTGAAAAAGGATATACCACTAATGAAAGAACGGGTATTAGACCAACCCTTGAAGTAAATGGCATTTGGGGTGGATATACTGGCGAAGGGGCTAAGACCGTTTTGCCTTCTAAAGCATTTGCCAAAATCTCTGCTCGCTTGGTTCCCAATCAATCTTCTACCGTGATTACGGAAAAATTGTTGAACTACTTTAAGTCTATCGCGCCAGCAGGTGTTACCGTAAAAGCGGAAGAGCACCATGGTGGTGAACCATATATTACGCCAATTGATTCTGATGCGTATCAGGCTGCAGCAAAAGCCATACACGCCACATTTGGCAAGGATCCTATTCCTGTTCGTGGTGGTGGTAGCATTCCAATTTGCGCTTTGTTTGAAAAAGAATTGGGACTGAAAATTGTATTCATGGGATTTGGTTTGGACTCAGATAACCTGCATAGCCCTAATGAGAAATTTGACATTTTCAATTTCTACAAAGGCATTGAAACCATTCCTTATTTCCATCAGTTTTATACAGAAGGAAAATAATAGCCGTGGAAGCAAAAGAGAAACTGCGCGTTGACAAATACCTCTGGTCTATCCGTTTGTTTAAAACCAGGAGCCAGGCGGCAGATGCATGTGATAATGGGAAAGTAAAGTTGCAGGGCACCAATGTAAAAGCGTCAAAGCCGGTAAATATTGGAGACGTGTTTGACGTAAAAACAGAGGGCAGAAAATGGGTAATCAGGGTTACGGGTTTATTAGAAAAACGTGCGGCATATCCCGAAGCCATTAAACACTATGAAGACATTACCCCTCCAGAAGAATTAGACGTGGTTAAATTCCAAGCGGCTAGTTTCCAAACTGGAAAACGTTTGAGCAAAGTGGGAAGACCAACCAAAAGAGACTTGAGAGATATTAGAGGATTCATGGGAGAAGAATAAATTTTTGTACATGCATATTGATATTATTACGGTAGTGCCAGAATTGCTGGATAGTCCTTTTGGACACAGCATTATGAAGCGTGCCCAAGAAAAGGGTTTGCTTACCGTGGTCTGCCATAACCTGCGCAAGTGGGCTATCAACAAACATATGCAGGTAGACGATTACCAATTTGGTGGCGGTGCAGGTATGGTCATGATGCCTGAACCCCTAGCCAATGCCATTGATGAATTGCAAGCAGACCGCAAATACGATCAGATCATTTATATGACCCCAGATGGTCCGCGTTTTAACCAGCAAAGGGCCAATCAATTGTCCATGATGGAGAACCTGCTCATTATATGTGGACATTACAAGGGTATTGATGAAAGAATTAGACAGCAATACATTACTATGGAAATTTCTATTGGTGACTATGTATTAAGTGGTGGAGAATTGGCTGCTGCAGTGGTAGTAGACGCCGTGGGGCGATTAATTCCGGGAGTCTTAAATGATGAGACTTCTGCCCTATTTGATTCCTTTCAAGACAATTTATTAGCTCCTCCAGTTTATACACGTCCTGCCGATTTTAGAGGCAGCAAAGTGCCTGAGATTCTTACCCAAGGCGATCCCAAAAAAGTAGAAGAATGGCGCTATGAACAATCTCTTCAACGCACTAAGGAGCGTAGACCTGACTTGTTAGATGAATAAATAGCTGGTCTATCTACCATTTATCCTTGATTTGTAACGTTTTCAATTGTTTAACGTTCTAACCTGACAAGAAAGCTTTCTTTTGCACAAAACCCTGTTGCAACAGGGAAAATGTATTTATGTCTATCAAACCAACACTACTGCTTACGCTAATGATATTTGGCTTCACTGGACTATTTGCCCAGGAGAAAAACGGTGAGCGTTTTCAAAAAGACTATCAATACCATCTTCAAAAAACTACGGAATCCATTAAAATAGACGGAGAGTTTACAGAAGCCATTTGGGCCAAGGCCGATACCATGTCTGCTTTCTGGCGCAAGTTTCCTACCGATGGCGGAAGACCCCAAAGACAGACTTCTATCCGGATTACACACGATGATAAGTTTATTTATTTTGGCGTAACTGCTTTTGATTCTGGTAAGGCCTTTATCAGTTCTTTAAAAAGAGATATTGGTCATGATGGTAGTGATGGAATAGGCATTGTACTGGACCCAACAAACCAACGCACCAATGGATTCTTTTTTGTGGTCAATGCTTTTAATGCACAAAGTGAAGACCAATTACCCTTTGCCGATGACGATAGTGGCCCCTCTTGGAGTTGGGACAATAAATGGTTCTCTGCCACCAAACAATATTCAGACCGATGGACTGCTGAGATTGCCATTCCTTTTAAAAGCATCCGATATTCTTCAGAAAAATTACTCTGGGGTATCAATTTGGTGCGCATTGATACCAAGGCCAATGAATACAGTACCTGGACACCAATGCCACAGAATTTCAAATCCATGGACCTGGGTTATACCGGTGCACTTGTTTGGAGCAACCCTCCTCCTGCTGCAGGTAGTAATATGGTCTTGATTCCTTTTGTAACTGGTAATGTAACTGGCGATCAAGAAAATGCGGTTGCTACTGCTGCTAGTGGTAATGCTGGTTTTGACGCTAAAATGGCGTTGACTTCTTCATTGAATTTAGACTTAACGGTGAACCCCGATTTCTCACAAGTAGAAGTAGACCAACAAGTAACCAACCTAAGTAGGTTCAATATCTTTTTCCCAGAACGAAGAACTTTTTTCTTGGAAAACGCGGATCTATTTTCACAATATGGCATACCACCTATCAGGCCTTTTTATTCCAGAACCATTGGACTAGACAAGGATGGCAACAAGATTCCCATCTTGTTTGGAGCAAGGGTTTCAGGAAATATTGCCAAGGGAACCAGGGTTGGTTTAATGAATATTCAAACAGGAAGACAAGGCAGTTATTCCCCAGAAAATTATACAGCTGCCAGTATTAGCCAAAGGGTACTCAAACGTTCAGTGATAAAAGGTTATTTTTTAAATAGAGAAAATGGGATTTCTGAAGCAGAGAAAAAAAAGAACCCTCTAGATGCCTATGGCCGTAATGCGGGAATGGAATTTAGTTATAACAATTTAAAAGGAACCTGGAGTGGATGGGCTGCCTATAATCATTCTTTTAAACAGGGTATTAGCTCAGAGAATGCTTATTACAATGCAGGTGTAAATTACAATGGTAGAAACTTTAGTGCCGTAATTGACATGGGCAATTTAGGCACCAACTTTTATACTGATATGGGATTTGTGGAGCGCATCAATAATTATGACGCTGACCGCGATACCAGTATCAGGGTAGGATTCAAACAAATCTTTAATAATTTTGGTTACAAACTATTCCCTAAAAAAGGAAGTGTAAATCAACACAGTTTAGAACTAACCAATTTTATAGTGTTCAATCCTGATAATTCACTCAATGAACGCGCACATGAATTACAATATCAAGTACAATTAAAGAATACTGCTTTTCTTTTTGTTTCCGGTTCTATCAATGAAACCAACTTATTATTTGCTACTTCTTTTACAGACGCCAAACCCATACCCAAGGGGAATTACAAATACAACCAATTTGGATTTGGACTCCGATCTGATTTTCGAAAGCAGGTGAATATTATGGTCAGAATCAATGGAGGAGGATTTTATAATGGTAATTACCAAGGTATCAGCACTACCATTAATCTGCGCAAACAACCACACTTGAATGTATCCCTGCAATTGAATTATAACCGTTTGAAATTCCCAGAGGGATATGGCAGTAATGAACTGTTTTTGATTGCACCCAGGATTGAATACAATTTCAATACCAAATTATTCTGGACCACATTCTTGCAATACAATACACAGCGTAATAATTTCAATATCAATAGCCGTTTGCAATATCGTTACAAACCAATGAGTGATTTCTTCTTGGTGTACACGGATAATTATTTTACAGACCCGCTATTCCGCAATAAGAATCGCGCTATTGTCTTTAAGT
This sequence comes from Chitinophaga pinensis, assembly GCA_943372225.1. Classification (GTDB taxonomy): domain Bacteria; phylum Bacteroidota; class Bacteroidia; order Chitinophagales; family Chitinophagaceae; genus Sediminibacterium; species Sediminibacterium pinensis_L. The sequence continues at coordinate 38,922 of CALRXV020000001.1, forward strand.
TGAACTACTGGCTCAACTTGTAATCATTATCAGGTAGAGGTGTTTTTAGTGAAGAACGAAGAGTGAAGAGTGAAGAATGCACAGTGATCTCTGTAAAGGAGTTGACCTAGGCTGCGCCTAGGTTTTTTTATGCACTTCATGTAAAAAAAATCCCCTCGAAAACTCGAGGGGATTTAAAAAATCATATTCGCGAAGCAAATGATTCTGCATTCTTCACTCTTCACTCTTATCTCTTCACTAAATCTTCTCCAAAAGAAAAATTACCTCGCAATTAAAAACTCTTGATTATTTAATTCCTATCACTGGAACCTGTTTCTCATTGATCATTTTGTTATAAGACTTTAGGTCTTGGTCCAAGATCTTTTTCAGCTTAGCCAATTGAACATCGGCCTGACCGCCAAGGTCTGCCAAAGTTTCAATGGCTTGTTTGCTTGGCGCATTCTGACCACTAGATGCTACACCGTAAAGACCAGCAAGCTTGTCATTAAGGCGAATAGGGAAGTTCAATACGTCTTGGAAGCTCTTGGCCTTGGTTTGGTACAAAGCTTCTTCAATAGCGGTTAATTGCTTATTAATGCTATCTCCCATATGCTTGAGTTCCTTGGTACCATTGCTATCTAGCTTAGCATTAAAGTCATTTATCTGTGTGCGAACAGAACGAAGATTCTTAATGCCTTTTTGTACTTCATTGAACTTGTCACGCACTTGTAATAAGAATGCTACTTGCGCGTCATAGTCTGCTTCTGTTGCTTTGTAATTAGGATTGTTCTTGATTACAAAAGGAACATCAACACTATCTTTTCCATAACGGAAACGAGCGCTGTATTTACCAGGAGCTGCTTTTACAGCACCAACGCCACCATTCCAAAGAATCATGCCATCGGTTTTTTCTCCTTCCGGATAGTTTTGATCCCAAGCAAATTGGTTTAACCCATCGTTCACTTCTAATTTATCAGCAGCGTCTTTTGCCTTGGTACTAAAAGTCTTGATCAGTTTTGATTGTTTGTCATAAATACTGATAGATACTTTAGATGAATCATTGGCATTTTTCAAAGTGTAATTAAACACAACACCACTTAATGGATTTTCTCCAATATTTTGAATGGCCCCAGCTCCACCACGGTTTCTTCTTCTACCACCGCCTTCTGAACGGTAAGCATCATTCACGGTAAATACGTGCAAATTATTAGCAAGTCCAGCATTGTCTTTTTCTTGCAAAACAGTCAAATCATCCAATACCCAAAAAGCCCTACCCTGTGTGGCAACAATCAAATCATTGTCTTTAATAGTTAAATCAGTTACTGGAACAATGGGTAGGTTTAACTGGAATGGTTTCCAATTAGCACCATAGTCATAACTGATATACAAACCATATTCTGTACCTGCATACAATAATCCAGCACGCTTATGGTCTGCACGAAGTGCGCGGGTAAAATGCATTTTGTTAATGCCATTAGTAATGGTAGTCCAAGTTTTTCCATAGTCTTCAGACTTGAAAAGATATGGTGTAAAATCGTCTGATTTGTATTTAGTACCCACTACATATACCGTTCCTTTTTTGAAAGGATCAGTTTCAATACAGTTCCACATCATCCATTTACCAGCAGCAGGAGGTGTTACATTTTCCCAATTTTTACCGCCGTTTTTACTCATACTCAAAACGCCGTCATCACTACCAATCCAAAGCAAGTCTTTTTCTAAAGCAGATTCAGTACCGGTGAAAATGGTACAATAATATTCCACAGAAGTATTGTCCTTGGTAATGGGTCCACCACTTGATGCTTGTTTGCTCTTGTCATTGGTTGTCAAATCTGGACTAATGGTTTCCCAGCTTTGTCCTTCATTCTCGGTAACAAATAAATGGTTACCACCTGCATACAAACGCTTGGGATTGTGTGGAGAGAAGAAGAAAGGAAAATTCCATTGGAATCTGTATTTCAATACATCGGCGCCAGCCCCCATGGGATTATCTGGCCAAACATTAATGGCGCGGTTCTCACCAGTTTTATGGTCTAGTCTAGACAAATAACCACCATAGTTACCACCGTAAACAATATCTGGATTACTTGGATCAGCCACTACATAACCACTCTCTGAACCAGCTGTTCCTTCCCAATCTCTTTCAGTGATACCAGCACCACTAGTGCGGCTCTTCATTCTAAATGTGCCGTTATCCTGTTGTGCGCCTAAGATATTATAAGGATATGCATTATCTGTGCTAACGCGATAGATCTGTGCAGTAGGCTGATTCATCAAACTGCTCCAATTAGACGCTGCGTCATAACTAATTTGTGCGCCACCATCATCGGCAACAATCATCCTATTTCCGTCTTCTGGATCAATCCACAAATCGTGGTGGTCACCATGTGGTGTGTTCACACTGCTAAATGTTTTACCACCATCGCGGCTACGCATAAATTCTACGTTGGGGCAGTATACCAGGTTTTCATTTTTAGGATCTACATAGACTTTGGTATAGTACCATGCACGTTGACGAATATTATTGTCACTGCAATTCAAGCTCCATGTTTCTCCACCGTCATTGCTTACAAATAAACCACCATTGGCATTTTCTACAATGGCGAATATTTTGTCTGTATTAGATGGCGCAACGGCAACACCTACTATACCCCAAACACCTTTTGGAAATCCTTTATTAGTAGATATATTTTTCCAGGTTTCTCCACCATCCACTGATTTATAAATGCCACTTCCTTCTCCACCACTTTCCATACTATAAGGCGTTCTAATCACATGCCACATACCTGCATAAAATACATTGGGATTGCCAGGTTCCATCACCAGGTCGGAACAACCTGTTTGATTATTGGCATAGAGCATTTTTTTCCAAGTCTTACCGCCATCGGTAGTTTTATAAACACCGCGCTCTTCATTTGGTCCAAACAAATGCCCCATCACACCTACCCAAACCGTATTGGGATCCCTTGGGTGAATGATAATGCGGGTAATATGTCTACCATCTTTTAGACCAAGATTTCTCCAGGTTCTGCCAGCATCGTCTGAACGCCAAATGCCACCAAGGCCTTCGGATACATTACCACGCATGGTACTCTCTCCTTCACCTACATACAAAATATTTTCATCGCTCTGCGCTACGGCTACCGAGCCAATAGTGCCGCCAAAATATTTATCCGAAATATTTTTCCAGTTACTACCACCATCTGTGGTTTTCCAAACACCACCACCGGTGCTACCAAAATAAAAATTCATTTTGTTTTTGTAACTACCCGCTACGGCGCCACTGCGTCCTCCTCTAAAAGGACCCATTTGCCTAAATTTCACTTTGGAAAAAAGGGCCGAATCGGCGTTGGTTTCCACTGCGGGAATAGTACTAGTCTTGACTTGTTTTTTTTGTGCTATCAGACCCGTCAATAACAGACAGGCACATGCGGATAGCAGGATGCTTTTTCTCATACTTGTAGAATTGGAGCATCAAGTTACAAAGCAATCCTCCCCCTTCAAAAAATAAATGAGCAAGAATTACCAGCTAATCTGAATTTTTGTTGGCTTACCATTGAAATGAACAGGTATTTCTAGCCAATGCAACTTTGCCACATTCCACTCAGCTTGTTGTGAATCTTCAGGTCCCTTTTCTTTTCTGCCATGGATTTTCATTTCCTTGCCATTAATTATAACATTACTTGGTCGATCCATGACGTCTTTAATAATTAAATGAAATTGATAAACATCTGGTTTACCAAGATATTTCCCCTGATTGGACGAAATATTAATGGTCAATCCTTTTTCACTACGTCCAGATGAAGTGAAATCGATTTTTTCATATGATTGGCTTGATAATGCATTTTTAGAAATACCATCATCCAAGTATAATTGATATTTACTAGGATTTACAGATGGATAATAGGAAATATCAATTGAATCATTGGTTATTGCTGAGCTGTTTTTCTCCCAAGTAAGATACCCAGGAATAAAACTTCCTGCTTTGGCAAAAACTGGAATTCGGTCTAAACTCAACTCATAAGAGATGTTTGTTCCTCCTTCATAAAGCATGTCACTATGTGAGTCATACCAATTCCCCTTGGGCAAATAAACATCCCTCTTGGTCATTCCTTTTTCTAATACAGGAGCTACTAAGAAAGCGTCTCCCCAAAGAAATTCATCACCAATAGCAACGGCCTTTGCATCATCAGGAAAAGCATAATACAAGGGCTTGATCAAGGGCTCACCAAAAGCCGCTTGCCTGTAGGCTAAAGTGTAATTATATGGCAGCATTTGATAGCGCTGTGCTACCACTGATTTTACTTTATCCAATACCGATGCATCTGCTAATGCTGGCTCACTGGGATAACTAAATGCATTGGGATCCACTTCATACAAAGCGGTTCCATGTGGTCTAAAAATTGGTGTGTACAAGGCAAATTGCAACCAACGTAAATAGAGTTCGGGGTCTCCCTCGCCCATGGCAAATCCTCCTGCATCACTATGTATATAGGGAATGCCACTCATGCTGGTTCCTAAGATATTGGGTAGCTGCGCACGCAGACCAGACCAGTTGCGGTGTACGTCTCCTGTCCATGGAAAAATACTATAGCGTTGACTACCTGAAAAACCGGATCTATTTAAGTGAAACAAACGGGTATTGGGAAATGCTGTTGCATATTTTTCAAACAACATTTTGTTCCAATAATGACCGTATAAATTATGTACTTCATCCGCCTTCATCATGCGGTTCACTCCCAAGTCCTTTAAATTGTGCAAGAGGTCAGCAGGATGTTTTTCTGGTTCTCCCAAATCAGTCCACCAACCATCTACTCCATTTGCAATCTGTTTTTGGTAATGGTATTTCCATAACCAGTCTCCGGCGTCTTTTCTAAAAATATCTATGAGCCCACCCTTGCCAAAATAAAAATCTTGTAGTTCATAAGGCATTCCCAGACTGTCTTTGGCCAGGTACTGCTGCGCAAAGGGATAAGATTTAGTTCCCTTGAGTATAAAGGGTTCACTGATTAAAATGGGATGGGTATTGGTCTTTTTTAAATCCTGTAATAATTGTTTGGGATTGGGCCATTTGCTTTTGTTCACCCAATCAAGATTGCCCATGGTTCCCTTAATACTATCACCAAACCAAAACAGGTCAAAAATTACCGCATCAAATGGAATTTTTTCTTGGCGCATTTTGGATGCAATGCTTCTTACCTGTGTATCACTGGTATAACCAAAACGGCTCATAAAATTGCCCAATGCCCACTTGGGTGGCATAGGTTGTTTGCCGGTTAAATGCTGGTAGCTGGTGAGTGTTTGTTGGTAGTTTCCAAGAATCACAAATACGGATAAGGCTCCACTGCTAAACCCTGCTTGAAAAAGACTGGGATTGGTCTTGCCAATATCGGCATAGCCCTTTGATCCATTGTCAAAAAACAAAGCATAGCCCTTGGAAGAACTAAAAAAAGGAACAGAAAAATTCAGATTATCTGCGCCTTCTGCATAACCATACCAAGGATTGTTGTAAAGGTTAAATTTATATCCCCTTCTATTAAGAGGCAATGCGCGTTCACCTCCACCAAAGATTTTTTCGTCGGTAGTTAATGCAATTTGAAACCCCTTATTCCCTTCTTGATCTTGTAAATAGGAAAGGACTACTTCTTTGTTTTTTCCAATTAAGATTTGATTCCCATTTTGCGCAATCAATGTCTTGTCTACTTTGCTCAATGCCTTGCCCAATGCAGCTCCTGTAATGGCTTCGTTATGAGTATAGCCCTTGGGTTGAAAACTGAGTTTGATGATATTGGGTGCCCATTGTTCTACGGTCCATAATCCCTCAGTTTGGGTAATCTGGAGAGAGGACTGATTGGAACTTTGTGCAAAAATTGGTTGAACAACTATCTGGCAAACTACTGCCAGAAACAAAGCAATGATTGACTGAAAAAATAACTTTTTCATAGGGCTTCAATTTTGGAGGCCGGAGCCCCCGCTATTTAGAATTACGGTAGAACATTTTATCAATGGGTTGGTTAAATTGAACAGATTGAATACTGATCACCGTTTCAATGGGTCCAAAACTAATAACCTGTTCCATTGGAAAAAGGATCCCGTTAATGGTCATATATTTTCTATACTGAATGGTTGTTTTTGCCTTTCTACCCCTACCATTGCCCATCATTTTCATGATGGCTGCAAAGCCTGTAAGATTGCCTGCCATATCGCCCACGGCGCTTACCTGCATCACATGATAATCAGCGGTACTAATCAAGTATTGGATAAACTGTCCAGAGTTTAAAGTGAGCTTGATATTATAACAATCCTGCTTGTCTAATTTTTCAATGCCCAATAATTCAGCCTTATTTCCTTTGGCGGCATAATCTACCAATGGACCAAAGGGTCCGGAACAATCCATCTCAAATTGTTGACCTAGTAATTCTTCAGGAGTCATTTTTTGAAGCGCGGGTTTAGTGGCTTCAGAACCACCAAAGGAAGGAAGTGATGGAATATAGGCCCAACCTGCCGTATCGGTTACCAGTGTATAAGAAGATCCCATACCCATGATCCCAGCCATATCTCTACGGAACAATTTGCCATTCTCTTTAACTGTATTCAAATTAATCTCCAATGCCTGACCCATCAGATTCAATTTTAATACTGATTCCATTTGCATGGAGCTCAATGCTTTTAGTTTTTCTCTTCCACCATAGGTAGCTTCAAATTTATTGATCACCGAATCCAAATTTTGGGCTTGCACTTGGATAAGAAATAGGCAATTCAAGACTAAGAGTGGGAAAAATTTCATGGGTCTGTTTTAGATATGTTCTACCTTCAAATTTAGTACAAGAAAACCATGGCACAAGCAAGTTTCAGTATCACAGGCAATTTAGTTGACGTTTGGAATAAATCTATTTACCAAGCACGTTTGGATATAGTAGATGGGAAGATCCAAAAGATTGAAAAAATGGGCATTCCCTTAGAAGGCGGCAACTATATTTTACCCGGTTTTGTAGACTCGCACGTACATGTTGAGAGCAGCATGCTCATTCCCAGTGAGTTTGCCAGACTAGCCGTGGTACATGGTACCATTTCCACGGTGAGTGACCCCCATGAAATTGCCAATGTTTGTGGTTTAGAAGGCGTGGAATACATGATCAACAATGGCAAAAAAGTTCCTTTTAAATTCAATTTTGGCGCACCCAGTTGTGTGCCTGCTACCATTTTTGAAACAGCAGGTGCAAGCTTAGATGCTGCTGCCGTAAAAGCCTTGCTAGAAAAGCCTGAGATCAAGTATTTGAGTGAGATGATGAACTTTCCTGGTGTACTAAATCAGGACCCGGAAGTGATGCAAAAAATTAGGGCGGCACACGCTCTGAACAAACCCATTGACGGACATGCACCTGGGCTAAGAGGCGCCACAGCCAAAGCTTATATAGAAGCGGGTATTTCTACAGATCATGAATGTTTTACTAAGGAAGAAGCACTGGATAAATTGGAACATGGGATGAAGATCATTATCCGGGAAGGCAGTGCTGCCAAGAACTTTGAAGCCTTAATTGAACTGTTAGAAGACCATCCTAATTTGGTTATGTTCTGCTCTGATGACAAACACCCAGATAGTTTGGAAGCGGGTCATATTAATCAGCTTTGCGCGCGCGCGGTGGCAAAGGGAATTGATTTGTTTATTGTTCTTCGCGCGGCGTCCGTGAATCCTGTTCTACACTATGATCTTGACATGGGACTTTTATGTGAAGGCGATGACGCAGACTTTATTGTTACTGATGATCTGACCAATTTTATCATCAAACAAACTTATATCAATGGTCAATTGGTGGCAGAGAATGGCAAGAGCTTGATTGCATCTGTTCCTGAAATAGCCATCAACCAATTTGACTGTGCAGCTATTGAAGAAAAAGACTTGGCTATTGCTGCAAATGCCTATCCAACCATTGAAGGAAAGATGCCCGTAATGGAAGCATTGGATGGTCAGTTAATCACCAACAAACTTTGGTTGGAACCAACAACAGAAATGGAATTATTGGTAAGCGATACCAAGCGAGATATTTTGAAAATGGTTGTGGTAAACCGTTATCATTCAGCACCTATAGCCAAATGTTTTATTCAAAATTTTGGATTTAAAAAAGGCGCCATTGCTTCTTCAGTAGCACATGATAGCCATAATATTGTAGCAGTTGGTGTAGACGATAAAAGTTTGGCTAGAGCCATTAATTTGGTCATCAAAGAAAGAGGTGGCGTGAGTGTAGTGGATGGTGATTTAGAATCTGTTTTGGGCTTACCTGTTGCAGGACTCATGAGTACCGATGATGGTTACCAAGTTGCCGCAGCTTACACTAAAATTGACCGAATGGCCAAAGACCTAGGATCCAGTCTCCAAGCGCCTTTTATGACTTTGAGTTTTATGGCATTATTGGTGATTCCTCACTTGAAACTAAGTGACAAAGGACTGTTTGACGGTGACAATTTTAGCTTTATCCCCTTGGTACAGGATCAAGCTTCTTGACCTATCCAAACGGCTCCGCCAATACTACTTCTTTTAGCACCTGTTACACTGTGCAGCACGGTGTTTTCTTCACGCCATCTCAGCACGGCCAATAGCCCCATGACCAAGGCTTCTTTATAGTCTATCAATTCTTTTTCCGGAATGGCTACAGAAATACCCAATGGTTTAACGGCAGCCGTAATTCTTTCAATCAAGAAATAATTATGTGCTCCTCCACCTGTGATTAATAGAGAAGCTTGATCCTCCATTTTACTACCTTTTAATGTATTAATGGCATAGCCAATTTGCATGGCAATATGCTCTACATAAGTTCTCAATGCATCTGGTATAGATAATCCATAAGAAGCAATGAGCGGATACACTTGGTCTGTTCCAAAATCATTGGCCAAAGACTTGGGATAGGGTTGCTTATAATAATCCAACCCATTTAATTTGGTTAATAATCCTATATGCAATTGTCCGCTCTTGGCAATATCGCCACCTGCATCATATTCTTTTCCTATCTGCTCACAGAAAATATTCATTACCCTATTGGCGGCACAAATATCATATGCCAAATAACCAGTGGCTTGGTTGGCCGTAATATTGGCAATCCCACCTAGGTTTAGTAGATAAGCATATTTATTCAGTAATAATTTTTCTCCCATGGGAACAATGGGAGCCCCCTGACCGCCAAGGGCCACGTCCATGATCCGCAAATCACTCACGGTATTAATGCCAGTGGTTGCAGCAATAGTTGCCCCACAACCCAATTGACCCGTCATTCCCAATTCAGGTACATGAAAACTGGTATGACCATGTGATCCTATTAATTGTACTTGATGTTCTAAATCAAATTCTTGGATAAATCTATTTACGCCTTCGCCTAAAAGCCTTCCGTAATTGGTATGCAACAGCTGGTATTCATAGGCAGATAGACTGGTGGCATTTTTCAACTGTTTCTGCCACTCCGTACTATAAGAATAACAGGCTGCCGCTTTAATGGCATATTCCCATTTTCCACCCATTTCTGTGAACTCAGCAAAAACCAGGTCTAGACCGTCTAAACTGCTCCCACTCATGAGTCCAATTGCCTTGTAAAACATAAATTTCCTATTACAGTGGTTTGATTTTAGTTTTGACATCCCAAATCTAAGTTCAAATACCAATACCATGATCGTAAATTTAAGTGAACAACACAGCCTAGTAAGTAACTGGGTATCGGAATTGAGGGACATTAATGTGCAAGGAGACCGCATGCGTTTCCGTAGAAACCTAGAGCGGATTGGAGAGATTGCCGCTTATGAGATTAGCAAAGAACTTCCTTGGAAAATACAGGAAACCCCAACCCCACTTGGCATTCATGAAAGTAAAGTATTGGAAGAACAGCCCGTACTAGCAACTATTCTACGTGCCGGTGTTCCTTTACATCATGGTATGATGAACTATTTTGACAAGGCAGACAATGCTTTTATCTCGGCCTATCGCAAACACCACCGCGATGGTAGTTTTGAGATCAACCTACAATACATGAGCAGCCCCAGTTTGGAAGACAGGATTGTGATTATTAGTGATCCCATGTTGGCAACAGGTGCTTCATTGGTAAAAACCATCCAATATATTAAGAACGAAGGCAACCCCAAAGCCATTCATATAGTAGCTGCTATTGCTTGTACGGTGGGTATTGAATTTGTTCATCGCGAAGCTGGAAATCAAATCAAAATATGGTGTGGCGATATTGACGATGAGCTAACGGCTAAGGGTTATATTGTTCCGGGCTTGGGCGATGCAGGAGACCTAGCATTTGGTATAAAAGTGCAGTCTTAACCCAGTTTGGTTCTAAGAAAAAGTTAATTAGGGGCAATTTTTACTTAATTGCTTTAAGCTAGCAGGCTTTGGCTTAAATTCGAACTGGTGATGGGTAAAATGAAAATCTGTTTTTTGGTAGTCAGTCTGTTTTTGCTGGGCAATGCCTCGGCACAGGACCCCCATTTTTCACAGTTTTTCTCTTCTCCCCTTACTTTGAATCCTGCTTTTACGGGTAAATTCTTTGGAACCTATCGCGTAGCGGGCAATTATAGAAACCAGTGGCCTACAATCAACAATGCTTTTACCACCACTACTGGTTCCATTGACTTTCATATTTTACAAAATAATATTGCACCTAATGATACCTGGGGTGTAGGTTTTGTGGGTTATAATGACAATAGCGCCAATGGTGCGGTAAAATTCAATTATGCTTCTTTCTCTACCGCCTACCACAAGGGTTTGGACGAGGATGGTAACCACCAATTAGGCGCAGGTTTTCAAGTCACTTATGCCAATATGCTGATTAATACAGCCAATCTAAAATTTGAAGACCAATTAACCAGTTCAGGTTTTACAGGAGTTACATCTGAAGTGTTTAACAATGCTAGTCTGCAATCCAACTATATAGACGTGAATGCGGGTTTGTTGTACAATGGAAGTACCAATGATAGAAACAATTTCTATTTTGGTTTGAGCTTGTATCATATTAATAGACCCAAACAACAGTTTACAGGTGCCATCTATAATTTAAATCCAAGGGCTACTTTAAATGCAGGGGGCTATTTTCCATTAGGTACTGCAACCACCATGCACGTGAGTGCTTTGCAAATGTTTCAGGGCGGCGCTTCTGAAACCATGATTGGTGGTGCCCTGCAATTAACAGCTGATCCAGAATCAGATAAACCCACTAGTTTTTATGCAGGTGCATGGGTCAGATTTAAAGATGCTTTTATTCCCTATGTAGGTATGGAATACCAAGATTTTAGACTTGGTCTAAGTTATGATTACAATAGTTCTGCTCTGAGCACGGCTTCACTAAACCGAGGTGGTATTGAGCTTTCCTTGATTTATGTAAGAAGACCCAATACAGATAGACCTGTGAACTGTCCTAAATTCTAATTTTTAAAAATCGTTCCAAATTATTATTATAACCAATCACTTCATTGTGTTGTTGATGGCTATAAATAAACAAGATTCTATTATTGATTAGATTTGAATTGGTCAAGTCTTTTTCATCAATCAATACGGGGCTAATTTTCCATTTGTTTCTTAATTCTTGAGCTACCAATAAACTATTATCCAAAGTTCCCCCATCCTTTGTATAGATATTGATTAAACGATGTTTTTCATTGGAAGCCATCCATTTCATGTAATTGTCATTGCCCCCATAAAAAGCATCAAATAATAACACTTCATCTATATTGGCGTAAGCAATGATTTTGCTAATGACCCTATAAGCGCCACTATGCCCCGCTAGCGAAATTGCCAAATCAGCCGCCAAGGGCATTTGTTTTTGCTTCAATATTTTTTGACGCTGAAGCGATAGTAAAACCTCTTGAACCAATGCATCAAAGACACCGGGCTGTTCTAGCTTCCCACCATAACTATCTGGCGCATTTTTAGGCCCTTCTGGAAACACAAAAATGGCATTTCTGCCACTGGCGTCAAACTGTTCCAGTAAACGAAAATAAGCCGTAGCACTATCAATATTATTATACCAACCATGGAACCAAAACACGAGCTCAAAAGGCTTTGCGGGTTTAAAATGTACAGGTACATGCACCAATACAGAAGCGTCATTGTAATGAAGGGCGGCTGGATAACTCTTACCCTGATACTGGTGACCCAAGGCCCTTCCCGTGTCTGGGAACATGGCATTGATTGCGTTAAATTGGTATGACTTTTTGTTTTGAGAAAAAAGGATACCAGGAATAAATATTAAAGCCAATAAAAAGGTCTTACTCGGCATTTATCTTGAACTTTTCAATAAATTAACTATTGAATTCTCTTGATTTCAACCCTTCTATTTTTAAGTCTTCCGGCAGAAGTTGAATTACTGTCAATTGGTCTTGTTGAACCAAAGCCCAAAGAAATCAAACGAGAGGCGTCAATCTTATGTATCAACAAGTAATTTACAATACTTTTAGCTCTATTTAAACTTAATATTTTGTTATTAGCCTCAGTGCCAATATTATCAGTATGACCAGATATTTCCAATTTAATAGAAGGATTATCGTTGAGGAATAAAACTAATTTATCTAAATCAGCAGAGGATTGGGTATTAACTTCTGACTTCCCAGTTTCAAAATAAAGTTGATTCATGATAAAGGACTTACCCAATTGAGTTTCTTGAATATCCAATTCCAACTTAACATACAGTGTGGTAGATCTATTTAAAGCCTTGGTACTAACATTTTCTATATTGGATAGATAACCATTTTTCTTTCCTGAAACAGTATAATCACTTCCTGATGCTAATTGTATTTTAAAACTGCCATCATTTTCTGAGGTGTTGGTGGTAATATTAATTCCATTGGATTGATTGGCTAGATTAATTATGGCATTAACTACAGGTAAGGAGTTTGATTTGTCTATTGCATGCCCTACAAGGGTAAATCTTGGGTCTTTATGTTTGAGTTTGATGCTAATGGAATTGCTTTCAATATTAAAATTGGCAATACCAATACTGTCTTCATTTGTATTGAGTTGGTTTAAAGTTCCTATAATAGTATAGTTTGCTGATTTGATATTGGGGAATACAACCGCTCCTTTTTGATCCGTTAGAGCAATTTGAGGTGCATTTAACGTTGCTGAATACAAACTTACTTGCACCATTGGTAAGGGACTCAGTGTTTCCTCATCCTCCACTATCACCAGAATATCTTTAGTCTGCTGCGTGGGTTCAGTAATTATAGCAGGAAGAACTATTGGAACAGGCAAGGGCGCTTCTATTTTAATGGGAGCGGCTTTTTTCTTAGCAATGGAAGTTGAAAAACCAAGTTGATAATAAATATTACTATTGTCAGAATTTTTAATCGGTAATCGATATTGGGATTGGAGATTTAAAAAAGCCGCATTAAAAATATTAAACTGTAAGCCAACGCCAAGTGGTGCATACATGCCTGTACCATTTTGAACATACATTCCAATGCCAGAACTGATAAAAGGACGAACATAATATTTATCGGAAAAGAGCTTCCAATTAATGGCAGCATCAAGTGTTAAAAGAGAGAAACTATTTAAATTTGTAGTAGGTAAATTATAGGCATTAATACCTTTTGTATAATTCACATTAGCGGCAAAGTCCAAATGATTTGTAACACCTTTTAAAAAATCAATTCCAAATCCTAACATCATATTTGTTGGAATGGACCACTGTTTATTTTTAACCACATTATTAAATGAAGAGGCTTTTATTTTAGTGGCCGTTTCAAAATCGGTATAGGAATAGTGTATGCCAATAGAAGCAGGCTTAATGGTATGTTGCGCATGTAAGAAAAAAGCTGCTAGAATAAACAAGATAGTGATGAGTCCTTTCATAGAATCATTGGTTTTTAATGCGTTTCCTTTCTTCTAAAATTTCATTACCAGATTTTACTTCAAACCAGAATGGTTCACTCCTGCCATCACCTACACCATTATTATATCCTACACCTTGTGTATCGATTGTTTGAATGGTCCAAATAAATTTTCTATTACTACTACTGTCATTAAGAAAAAGTTGTGGTTGCCAAATGAATTGAGTAGCCCCCAAAACTTCTTTGATCAAAATGGGTTGATTGCTCCTAAAAGCTTGCATGGGAGTTTGACCTTCTTGAATTTCAAATACCTGTAAGGAATATTTTGTTTGACTTTGTATAGCAGTTGGAGGTGGCGCTGGAGATAAAGGGGTCCACCTAAAAATGATATTGCCCCTAGCTATTTCTGACATCAACACTGCCTTATCCTGTGGCTGCATCAAAATGGGCAGTTGATAACCCATTACTGTAAATGGGCGAACTATTTCATCCGTTAATTTTTGCAATGTTTGAGCATCAACAAGCTGAAGCCCTAGTTGATAGGATCCTTGAGGCAAGCGCCCCGTATTATTAAGCACTCTTTGAATATTTCCTGTAAATCGAATGCTTTGCAACAACACAGCATCTTTGCTTTGTAATATAACCGTACCAGGAGAAAAAATCCGATTGGGAAGCAAATTCAAATCCGTTGTGCCTATAATATTTCCACCACCATCTTTAAAACTAGCAATGATTTTTGCTGCATAATTGCCCCCTACTGGTCCGCTTGTATAAGTTACAATAAAATTCAAAATTTCTGGATGGTTGATCCAGTCAGACAATAAAGAAGTTGGCTGGGCTTTTAATATTAACTGAGCCCTAAAAGGTTGGGCTGCTAATTTTTGACAAGAAAATCCAATCAGCAATAAAAAGATACTATAATTGACAATAACTTTCATAGTGAATTTATTTGAAACTGTAAACAAGTGAAGTCCGCAAAGTGCTTTCTAAATATTGTGCATTGGGTGGGTTAAATGCGCTACTATACTTAAAAAGATTGCCAATCAAGGATAAGTTCCATTTCATCTTCTTGGAAATATTCCAGTCACATCCGGCAGTGGCAATAATATTATTACCTTGACTAATTCCATTCAAAACATTGTAGGTATACATTAACTGTCCAGTTGCTTTGATTTTATCTTTTGCCAATGGAAATCCAACATTACTTGTTGCAGAAAACATAGTATTGCGGATATTCAAACTAGAAATGTTATTGGTAAAATACATTAAAGCAAAGTCGGTAGTGTATTTTTTTTGCAAAAAGCTGGGTAGATACGTAATTAAAGCGGTATTTGATATATTGTCTGTTATAGCGAATGACCCATATAATAATTGTTCCTTGTATTTGCTAAAACTGTAGTTGCCTGTTAGTAAGTGCATAATATTGGTAGATTTCCAGCTGTAACTGGGACTAATACTAATATCATTAGAAACATTGCGTAATGCAAAAGAGCCAAAGGCTTCAAACCCCATATTATTATAGTTAGCATTCAATGAAAACTTTTCACTGAATTGAACAAAAACATTTGTGTTGGCAATTAACTGTTTTGTTTTGATGGTATTATTAGAAACGTTATTAATACGCTGACCAAAGCTGGCGGTAATATTCATCTTGTCTTTAAAAGCATTGAATCTTGTATTGATGGTATAGTCAAATCTATCTGGCTGCATAAAAGGGTAACCCGCTGTTTGAAAACCAGCACCAATATATTTTGTAGTAAATCCTAGGTCTAGTTTACTGGTCTTTCTTCCAATGCTGGCTTTAAAAGCATTGTCCGATTTTGTACTAATTCTACTTGATATAAATGGTTGAAAATCTTTTGAACCCAATACTGAAAAAGCAGCCATTTGATCCTGGGTATAAATACTTTGGGCCAACTCGGTATTGAAATAATAGTCTTTAGCAATGGTTGTTTTCAATACAATACTAGCAACAATCCCTTCTTGCGGTAAAACAAATGAACTACTTGGCGGAGCTGGATTTACACTATTGATCTTATCTTTTCCTTTTGCAAAATTGAGGTTCAAGGTATATTTCCCTTCTTCCTCCATGCCTAATTGGACCATCCAATTATTTCTTTGATAGGCACCAATAATTTGTGGATTGGCAAAAGCATCATAGTTGATGGGACGCTGACTAACCCCATTAAAAAATTTGACCCGAAATTTGCCAGGATTCAATTCAAAGCCATAGCCAAAAAGCCCAATATCACCAGTGCTAAGTTCACTGTAGTTTAGGTATTGCGTACCTAGTTGTAGTTTAGCCCATTTATAGGTAGGGGAAACGCCAATATTATTTAAAGGGTTTGTGAGAAACTGCCAAAGATTTTGGGAACCGCTACCAATAGAGCCAAATCCCCCCGTAGACGGTGTGGCAAAATTGGTCTGCATTGGGGTAAAATTTAAACTGAAAGGCAAACTCAATTTGCCAAAATTGAAAGTTGGTGAAATGTTGAATCTAAGTAGATTCCAAGGACGCCTTGCAGCATAATAGTTTCCAGCAGGGTTCATGGAAAGGCCATATCCTTCATAACTAATGCCCGCATTGCCGCCAATTGAAAGGGATGGCTTTGGGGTTTGCGCCATGGCCTGAGATCCAAGAATTAAGCTGATAAATAATAGGAGAATTGCAGGGCAACGCATCATGAGTAAATTGTTTACATGATTTCAGTTAAATATTTTCCTAATGACAAAAGCTAACAAATGAGGATTGAGCTATTTTTCACTTGCAAAGCTTTAGGGGTTTTCTAAACAAAAACAAATTAGAAGGATAAAATCAGAAAAATTGCGTAGATGAGTGAACGGAAACAATTGCTGTTTATAATATGCAATTGGTTGAGTTAGTGGGAATAAGATTAGCTACACTATGAGGATGATCAACCTTAACTTTTCCCGTTTACTCACCCATTGTATTGTATGCGCAACCATTACAAGTATTTACACAACAGTTTACGATGGTTTTCATTAATGTTTATCTTTAAGACTTAAGAACAGGAAGCATGTTGAAAGCATTGTTGGTTGATGACGAGATTAATAATTTGGAAAGCCTAGCATTTTTGCTTCAAAACGATTGTGATGACGTTACAGTTGTGGGCAAAGTAACAAGTGCCGATGAAGCTAGACATTGGCTAACAGACAATACAGCAGACGTTGTTTTTTTAGATATTAATTTATCTGGCGAAAATGGCTTTCAATTATTAAGCAGTTTTAAAACGCAAAATTTTAAAGTAGTGTTTGTAACCGCTTACAACCAATATGCCTTGCAAGCCATAAAAGCAAATGCATTAGACTATATTTTAAAACCTGTTAATATTGAGGAACTGCAACAGGCAGTTGAAAAAGTAAAGCTATCAGTTGGCAGCCCTACAGCTACAGAGCAAAATCAAGTACTATTAAATAATTTATTACAAACAATAGGTAAGACCAATGCACCAAAAAAAATTGCCTTGCCACAATTAGGTGGTATCAGTTTCATAGAAGTAGATGACATTGTATCTCTTCAGGCTGATAGTAATTACACCATTATTCACATGAATAATATGCAAAAGTTGGTAATCAGCAAAACATTGAAAGATTTTGAAGAATTACTAGATCAAACCCAATTTGCCAGAGTACATAAATCCTACATCATCAATATTAAGTACATTAAAGAATATAGCACATCCGATGGTGGCATTGTAAAAATGACAGATGGTAACCATTGGAGCATTAGCCGAAGACAGCTTGATAGTTTTTTAGAAAAAATGAAAACAGCCAGTTTAATGTTTGGCAAATAATTATACAATGGGTGGCTAATTTAAATAACTGTAACTAACCATTTAAGTAGATATAAAAAATGCGTTTTTGCTGGTTTATTTTATTATTGTTGTACAGTGCTATGCCTTTGCAGGCTCAGCAGCAAAACTATACTGCATTTACTGTAAACAATGGACTGCCAAGCAATCATATATATCAGTGCCTAGAGGACAATAAAGGCTTTTTATGGGTTGCTACAGATGCTGGTATTGCCAGGTTTGATGGCAAACATTTTCAAGTATTTACCACCCAAAACGGACTTCCAGATAATGAAGTTTTACAAATTGCCAAAGAAGCAAATGGTACTATCTGGGTAAATTGTTTTCGGCAAAGTCCTGCCTACTTTGATGAAGTGCAGAATCGATTTATTAATGCTAATGAGAACAAGAGTTTTGCAAAGGTTAATGGCACCACAAATATGAATTTAATTCCTCTGCCAGATAGCGGAATACAATATAAAAACGAAAAAGGAAGTTATATCTTTTACAATAAATGGTTAGACACCACATTTCGTTCAATTGATAATGTCTATTTCGATATTACGGGTAAAGATCACCAGTTACAGTGGTCTTTGTTATATTCATCCAATTCTTGGATGTTTGTTTTTGAAGACAAAAACTTACATAAAAAAGAAGAAATTGTATCACCGCAAACTATTGAAAGATCACCCAATATTTTAATTAGGAATAGAAGTCTATATATTTCCAATACCAAATTGGGGAAATGCTATATTTTTTCACATTTTACCAATAATCCCATTCGCTATAAGGCAGATAGCATTTCAGTTGGAGAGCCTTTTTATTATATGGGCATTACAGATAGTTCCATCTTTCTGTCTGGTCATTCAGGGAAAATGTATATATATAATAATGAAACAAAGCAATTGGAACAAATTGTAAGTGGCAATTATTTATCAAATACATTTTATAAAGATAGCAAAGGCAATAGCTGGGTATGCACTGTAGATAAAGGATTGCTCTTATACCGAAACAATATTTTAAAAACGGTATCACTGCCACCAACATTTACCAAAAATAATTTTTTAAGCATTGGCAAGCGAGGCAATCATTTACTAGCAGGTAATTATTATGGTGCCGTAGCAGAAATAGCTGCTAATAGTTTATTGGTTCACCAAATAGTACCAAAGCAACCATCTAGACAGCGTAAAATAATAGTGAGTGGCAATGATGTTTATACGGTTTCAGAAGATGGCGTATTCCTCAATTTCAAACGTCAAATTTTCGATGAACTGAACAGATTTATCCCAGCCAAAACAGGAATGCTTTACAACGATACCACAGTTTTAGTAGGAACTGTAGTCGGTATCTCACATATCAATACAAAAAACAAACAAACCCATTCATTTAGGAATAAAAGAGTGTTGTGCATGGATAAATCTGCAACAGGTTTGGTTTACTTTGGCTCAACGGATGGCTTGTACACTTACAATGTTTTTAACCATGCATATCAATCCTTAAAGGGATTACACCCGGCATTTAGTGAAAGAATAGTTGGTATTACAAGTACGCCTGATAGTCTACTTTGGGTTGCAACCGCCGGCCAAGGCATTATTGTATTAAAAAACAATGTGATAGTTGATAGCGTTAGTAACAAAGATGTCCTTTACCGAATTTTAGCCCGTTGCATTTTGGCTGGTAACAACAAAACCGTATGGGTTGGCACGTCGCAAGGTATCAGTAGAATTAACTATCAATTGACAAATAGCAAACTGACATTCAATATTCAAAACCTCAACGTTAATGACGGGCTTTCTAGCACTGAAATTAATGACATGATTTTGGATAGAGACAGCATTTATGCTGCAACAGGTAATGGCATTTCAATTATTCCTGCAAATATTGCGATGCACAAATTCAATATTCCTGTCCAGCTTATTAAGGCAAATATTAATCAACATGATACCATTATTACAAACAATTATACACTTGGTTACAATCAGCGTTATATTCAATTACAATTTGCAGCTGTAGAGCTTGGTGGACATTTTAAAAACTTTGAGTACACGCTTGATAAGCGTAAAATTTGGACTGCATTAGATGATAATACACTTACACTAGAGCTAAATAGTGGTAGCCATTTGTTACAAGTAAGAGCAGCAGATGTGAATGGTAATATAAGTAATAGTGTATTAGCTATTCAGTTTAATATTGCCACACCTTTTTGGAAGGAAATCTGGTTTTGGGCACTCTTGGCTATAATACTACAAGTGTTGTTTATTTATCTGATTAATAAGCGGCAGAAGCGTAAAAAAGAAGCGAAATTAGCCAAGGAAATTGCCACAGTTCATACTGCTGCTCTAGAACAGCAAGCATTTACTTCATTATTGAATCCGCATTTTATGTTTAATGCGCTGAATAGTATACAACACTATATAAATGTACAAGACAGGCAAAATGCCAATAGATATCTCAGCGATTTTGCCTCATTAATACGTAAGAATTTTGAAGCTGCACAACAATCTTTTATACCATTAGAGCAGGAACTAGAAAATGTTACCATCTATTTAAGGTTAGAGCAAATGCGCTTTGCCAATAAATTTTCTTACCAAATAATTATTCCTGAAGCAATAGATATTGAGCATTGGATGATGCCCACCATGATGCTACAACCATTACTTGAAAATGCCGTAATACATGGCATAATGCCTTCTAGCATTGATGGCCAAATAACCATACAACTTAATGAAGTAGACAGCAATTTAGTATTCACCATTACTGACAATGGGATTGGGTTTAAAAATAGTCTAGCATTAAAACAACCTACTGAACACAAAAGCCACGGCATGGGCTTAATAAAAAAACGCATTGAAGCATTGACTCATTTGTGTAAACAACCAATTAGTATTACAACTGGCCCAGCATATCTAGATGAAATAAATCCTGGCAACAGCATTGTGCTAGTAATACCTTCTGAATTATACCCGGCCTGGCTGCAAGCAAAACAACAATAAGTAATAGACTATAGATGCTATATCAGCCTCAGTTAGACTATCTGAACTTTGGTTGGGTCTGGAAATTTGAAATTACCGCAAAATATTCCCTAATCACCAAATTCCCTTCTTACCGCTTACTCATTGGCAAGTATCGCACACACAATTAAACATACAGCTTACACAAGTAGCTTTTTATAAGCTAAATAGTAATTTATTTTAATGCTTGAATAGATTACTCTTCACGTAACACCCGCAACATGAAACAACTACTTACATTACTATTGCTTGCTTTAAGTGTGCAATTATTTGCACAATCTTATCCTATTACAAGCATAACTATTTCGCTACCAGCCAATCCAAATGCCAATACAGCCAATTGGGGCACTGGCACACCGCAGTTTATGATTTCCGCTACCGCTAAAGCTGTTAATGGCAGAGTTGATATTGCTGTAGAAAGTAGCAAAATATTGGTTACCATTAAAAAAGGGAGTAGCAAAATATGTGGTGTTTATACATCAGGTTCAGCACCATCGGCCAATTTTAATGCCCAAACCAAAGTATGGAGTGGTAGTACAGCCTTATCATTATTGGGGCAAGATTGTACCTTACAGCCAGGCGATTACGAACTTAGTGTACAATTTTTTGGAAATGGCCCTGCGGGCTTAATGACCCTAAGCGAAGAGAGAACCAAAGGTTTCACCATCAGGGGTACGGATCAACAAACCTTCCAAGCACCACAGGCGTTGATGCCTAGCAATGGCAGTGTTTTTAAAGAGACAGACCTACAAAAACCTATCAGCTTTAGATGGACAGCTGTTGTTCCAAAGCCACAAGAGCCAACTACCTATCGTTTAAAAGTTTGGCAATTGATGCAGGGGCAAAATGGTATGCAAGCCGTAAAAGCTAATCAGCCAATTTATACAAAAGATATTGATAATCTTACACAAGCAACTGTTAACAATATTATTACAGGTCCATGTAAGCCTCCATATTTATGCAGTTTTGTCTGGAACGTTCAAGCTTTAAACAGAGATGGCAAACCAATTGGCGGCAATAATGGTACCAGTGAGAGTTTTGAGTTTGGTAGTAAAGCAACTGAAGAAAGCATTGCACCTCCAATCCTTAGGCAACCTGCTAATGGCGAAACCATTGCTACTGGTAAGCAACAAGTATTTAGCTGGCTTGCACCAATGCCTACAGCATCTGGCCCAGTAACCTATAAAATTAAAATTGTAGAAATAAAAGGCGATCAATCACCTGAAAATGCATTTAGAACAAATAAACCATTTTTTGAAAGAGATAGTATTGAATTATTAAATATTCCATTTCCATCATCTGCTACAGCTTTTGTAGCGGGTAGGCAATATGCTTGGGGGGTACAAGCATTTAACAGAGAAGGTAAAACCGTAGGTAGCAATGATGGAAAGAGTGAGGTTTTTAGTTTTAAGGCGCAATTATCTGCCGGATGTGGCACCGTAATAACAGATTCAAGTGTTCAGTGTAATGGTTGGAATCAACAAACAGGGTTGCCTATTTATAATATTTCTATTACGCTTCAAAATATACCTACAAGTTCAAGTTTGGCCTGTAACGTAAAGTATAACAGTTTAGCTATCTTTAGTGGAGGCGGTTCAATATCCGGAGTAAGCACATTGCCCATTATTATTCCACCAAATGGTAGTCAAACAATTTCTTTTACTTATTCACCACCTAATTTAAGCACAACAATAGTAAAGTTTAGGGTAAATGGCAATTGGACTGATCCATTAAATAATCCTATTGACGAACTAGTGACTGTTGGGCTACCTAGCTGTATTTGCAAAGATTGTGATAAAGCAGTTTTAAATGCTAATGGTATTCAAGCCACACAAGTGCCTGGAAATCCAAGCCAATACAATATTTCTGGTAATTTTTCTTTTTCAGGATTACCACAAAATGTACAAGCTGTTGAGGTACAAGTGCAAAGTTTCAGTTTTAACAATTCGCCAAATGCATGTAGCAATGGTGTTCAATCGGTAGCAACTTCTGGTGTTTTGGTAAATCCTTCTACAACCATTAATAATATTGTTCCTGTTTTTCAAAATGCTACTGTACTAAACAATACTAATCTTTCCAAAAATATAAAATTAATTATTGGAGGTAATGGTTTGCCGCAACCAACAGCTATACCTTTTAACTTAACAGTTGGGGTTCCTGCACCATTACCAGGTCTACCGGCAGACTGCTGCAAAATTGAGTATGAAATGTGCTTTAAAGTAATTATATACTATGGCTCATCACCTGGTAAGTGCAGGTATTGCGAGTTTATTTTTTGTAAATCATTTTCTAACAAGTAATACGTATATATGAAAATTAGCTATAAAATAATTAAGGCCATTGTTACACTATTTACAACATTTGCCCTTTCAACTGCCATCAGCCAACAAACAAGTTCATGCTTACTTACCAATGGTGTTCCAACAAGTGGAGTAAGTGCTGCATTACCTGTATTAAACATTAAAACCGGGTTAGATTTCAACTTATCACTTTCTGTTCCTGGATTACAGGGTTGTGGTAATTATACTATTAAAATAGAAACATCCAATAATTTACAAAAGGGCTCAGGAAGCGATCCTTATGCATTTAATTCCGTTGGTTTGAATACTTATCAAAATGCTGCTGTAATTTCTTCTACAACCGGTATAAATTTTGGTGTTCCATTTAAATTTAGACCTGGTATAACATGTGATGGTGAAGTAGGTACATTTAAAATTACTATTACAAATGAATGTGGTCCTGTAAAAAAAGAATGTGTTTTAAATGTTTCAATAAAAGCCAAAGCAATTAATACCTGGTCTGTAAAAAAAGAACATATTTGGGGTAATCTTTCTGGAGGTAGTATACTTTGGCGTATTACATTAACCAATAGCGACAATAGTGGGTACGGTACATACAATATTGCTAATGGAAGTATTACAGATAATTTATCAAGCGGTACGGTAACATCTATATTAGGCACTTCTTCTGCTGTTACTTATTCTGGATCAACTGCAATGTGGGGTGTTGGAACTATTTCCAACACAACATCTCAAGTACAATATGACGTGTACACAACTAGTTGTGATCCTAGTAATACCATCATAAAAAATTGTGCTGATTTCAAATTTACTTTAGGAAAAAGTGATTGTTCCGCATATCTAATGGAAACAAAGTGCGATACAGTTACCTTATCAAAAACGCCAACCGCTAACACCAATTTTACAAAGTTTCTTACTTATGGTAATAGCTTGAACTATGCACAAGGCTGCGAAGGTGAATACACTATCCAAATTTCAAATGCAGGTAATATTCCTCTATCGGTTTTGCAACTTTCTGATGCTATTCCACCAGGTATTACTGTTACTTCTATCAACATTAGTAGTACTGGAGCCAATATGAATTATAGCACCACATCACCAAATGGTAGTGGCAATACAGCGTCGCCTCAAAACTTTACTCTTTTATCATTAACTAATCCTAGCACATTTACGTTTAAAACAACTTCTGGCGTTTTATTAGGTGAAACGATTACTATTAAAATGAGATTTAAAATTAGTGCTGGACAAGGTACTACTATAAATAATTGTGCAATACTAAATTACACTGGCACTTATAATGGATGGGCTAATATTTGTGGTATTCCATTACCCCCATTACCTAACTCAAGTTCTATTCAAAGCTGTGCTACACCTTTTGTTGTGCAGGCAGCCAAAGCAATACCAGGACTAAGAAAATGTATACCATCTGGAATTCAATCGTATGATATAGGCGATGATATTACTTTTAGAATTGTTGTAAGTAATCATGGGCAAGGAAACTTAACTGGTTATAATTTATCAGATATGCTATCTGCCCCACAATTTTTAGAAATTAATGGCCCTATAAAGTATCGCTGGGGTATTGGTTCATTTACGCCCAATTATACAGGTTGTAGCCCTTTACCAACACCCATCAACACTGCACTACCAAGTTGGCTTACAGCAAGTAATGTTGCTGTTGGCAGCCAAGCACCAAGTTGGTCCATTAATGGTATGCCAGGCAATTGTAATCTTGACAGTGCTTATTATTTAGTAATAGAATTTAAAGCCAAAGTAAGACCGGGTGCCTTTGGAAATTACACCAATATCGCTAAACTTGTAGGTGCAACAACCTTAACAAGCAACGCACCATACAATGTTAATAGAATAGGAAAATTAGATATTGATAAATACGTAAATAGTGGATCAGGAAGTTCATTTGGCACAGTTGGCTATGTAAATCCTGGTCAAGCATTTGCTTTTAAACTAGTTATTACAAATACTGGCAGTGTAGCGTTGCAAAATATTGATATTAATGACGCCTTACCAGCTTGCGTTACCCAAACAGGAAATCCAACAGCTATCATTTACCGAGCTAATGGCACAAATTCAACAGTATCTGTTTCCGCAGCACCAACATTAAATTTTTCAACTTCCGTTACACTTGCACCAGGCGATTCAATTGCTGTCACAATAAACGTTACACGCAATGCCAATGATAATAGCCCTGAATGCTGTAACGATGCTGCTACTGTATCTGGGGTTGCGGTAGATAATTTAATGAATGTATATTCTATTTCTGGCAGGGCATGTGTTAAAAGCTCGCTTTGTTGTGATATTCAAAACATGAATGTTAACTATAGTACTTACATAAATGGGAATGGCATTAATCCAGTATTTAATATAACAAGTGGTGCAATCCCAATTCAGAGTATAGACATTTCACTTGTAGACTATCATGTTGTGTATGAAAACGAAACCTGTAAACCAGCAAATATTGGTAATTATGTAGGTCATATTCAACCATTTGTAGGTAATGATGGAGGCAATTTTTATAATTTTAATAATATTCCTTTTACAGGTTCGCCCTCATTACTACAACAAACTGCAATTAACCCAGCAAACAATTCGCTCACATGGTCTGGCACAACTCCTATTAATTTAATGAGTGGTTCATCATTATTTAATGGTTTGGTTGTTCTAAATTTTGTTGCACCTAATATTATAAATCTCGATTGCTGCTCTGGAAAAGTGTACTTCTGTTTCAAAGTATCTATAAAAGATGTACAATGTAATGTTTGTGAAAAAATAGTATGTGGTTCAGCTGAAATACCTAAAAAGAAAACTATTATTTGGAAAGATGAAAAAGAAAAAGCGAAGTATCAATTAAAGGCATTTGAAAACAATCAAACAGAAGGTGGCGAGAGTTTACTGGAATTTATTAATAGACTAAAAAAATAACAGAATGCTTAAAATACTTATTTCAAAGACGTATTTTTTATCGTACATTTTTATAGCAAGAATAAAAACAAAGACAGCACAAAAACCAAACCACCAGTATCCATTTCTGGTACAAGGGGTCTTACTTATGAGGGCTATGGTTAAAATTTAAATCATGTTGGTTGTAGTATTTACAACCAACATTAAAGATTACCTGTGCATGGGAATAATGGGGTTTATAGTATAAAATGTAAGGTTTATTGGGAACGACACAGTTTTCGAGTCTAAAACTTTATCTTTAACACCATAAACCCTCCCAAGTGCTCAAAGAAATGATCTTGGCCATACAGGCTTATTTCCAGGCCCACCGTTTTATCAAGGAACACAAACTGTGGAAATGGATCTTGATTCCTGGCATTTTATATGCCGCACTATTTATGGTGGGTGCCTATTATTTTGGGCAGACTTCGGGGGAATTTATTACCTGGTTGAGCTTGAAAACCGGTTTAAAATCTTGGTTAGACAAATTGAATTCTGGGTTCTTGGGATTCTTATTTACCATGGGTGGATTGCTACTCTGGCTTATTCTTTTGCTGTTTTATTTCTCCTTGTTCAAATACGTGTTCTTGATTATTGGCTCACCCCTATTTGCCTATTTGAGTGAGAAAACAGAAGCCATTATTGAAGGCAAGGACTTGCCCTTTAATTTCAAACAAATGCTCAAAGACATGGCAAGGGGCGTTAGATTAGCCGTTAGAAATAGTCTTTGGCAAACCGTATACACCCTATCTATATTGCTATTGAGTTTGATTCCCTTGGTTGGCTGGCTTACCCCTGTAATGGCACTGATTATTGAGTGCTATTATTACGGATTTTCTATGTTGGATTATAGCATGGAACGCCATCGAAAAACACCCGCAGAAAGTATTTTCTATGTAGGATCCCATAAGGGTCTGGCCATAGGAAATGGATTGGTATTTTATATCATGCACTTATTACCATTAGTGGGATGGATCTTGGCACCAGCTTACGCTGTTGTTGCAGCCACACTTAGCATGTATCCACTGAAACAAACAAAACAATAATGGCTCTAGGTAAATTATACTTGATTCCAACTGTTTTATATGAGGAGGCTTTGGAAACTATTCCAGCTTATCTCTTAGACGCCATCAAAGACTGCCAAGTTTTTTTTGTAGAAAATGACAAAACAACCAGACGCTTTTTCAAAAAGCTTTGGAGAGAAATGGTGATTGATGACTACCAGTGGTTTGTGATACACAAAGCAGAAGCGGAAGTAAAAGCACAGTTCTTACAACTACTCAAATCTGGAAAAAATATTGGGATTGTGAGTGAAGCAGGTTGCCCCGGCGTGGCCGATCCTGGCCAGGTATTGGTAGCCGCTGCCCAAGAAGCAGGCATTCAGGTAAAACCCTTGGTAGGACCCAGTTCTATCTTACTAGCACTCATGGCTTCTGGTATGAATGGACAAATTTTTCAATTTAATGGATACCTACCCATTGATTCTTTGGAACGCAAAAACAAGATTCAACAATTAGAAGCGGACGCACAAAAAAGGTCCTGTTCACAAATTTTTATTGAGACCCCATATAGGAATAATGCTATTATCAAAGATCTCTTATCCAATTGTAAAGAGACCAGCAAAATCTGTATTGCGGTAGATATTACTGGACCAACAGAATCCATTCAAACCAAAACAGTAAAACAGTGGAAGCAAGCCATTCCAGACATCCACAAACGCTTGGCCATTTTTATTCTTTTTGCTGAATAACTCCTTGTAATATGGGCATAAAAAAAGCTGCTGCAGTTTCCTGCAACAGCTAACTATTTTTTTATGTTTATTTTGGCTTTATAGTAGATTCTCCACCTGTCGCCGCAGGTACCCCATGAATGGCATAGATACTATCCACAATATAGCTCTGCATACCACGCCATGGCAATGATCCAAAGAAACGCTTATAGTGTAGTTCCACTTCTCTTCCAGAATTTTGCAAAAGCTGTTCTGCAATTCTTTCACTTTCTACACTAAATTCAAATTCATTACTCTGCACATTAGCTTTAAAACCACTTTGTATAATCTTACCCTCATAGGTTTTAAAGACAATACCTTTTTTCTGAAAAGTATTTAGCTGGCCTGCTTTTGTGCCTTCAGCAAACACAAAATAAAAACGCCAGTAACAAAAAGCAATTAGTGCTACTACTAAAACAGTTAGAAAGGTCCAAAGGATTTTTTTTGCATTCATTATAGTCCGTATTGGTCAACAAGATAAATTAAACCAGCCATATTTACAGCACCCAAGAGCAATTCCCTTTTGTGAACATTTTCAAATGTATCTGAACGAGCATGATGCAGGTCAAAATAGCGTTGTGCATCAGGCACAAAACCAGAAAGCACCGTACCAAAAGTCCGGTTCAAAGGACCTATATCGGCCCCGCCACCGCCATCAATGATAGTCTCTGTGCCATAAGGTTTTAAGAGTGGCAACCAAGATTGAAACTTGGCCAACTGGGCTTTGTTCTGAGTAGTAAAACCAAATCCCCGGGGCGTAAAACCACCCTCATCGCTTTCCAAAGCAAATAGGTGTTTTTCATTTTGTTGCTTGGCCACTTCTGCATATTTGGTACCACCACGCAAACCATTTTCTTCATTGGCAAATAACACAAAACGAATACTGTGTTTGGGTTTGTAACCAATGGCTTTCATGGCGCGTAAAATCTCCATGGTATGCACAATTCCAGCACCATCATCGTGCGCACCTTCATTTACATCCCAACTATCTAAGTGACCACCAATGGTAATAAACTCATTCGGGAACTCTGAACCGGTTAATTCAGCAATCACATTATGCCCAATGGTATCGGGTAAGAATTTCCCGTTGGTACTCAAGGAAACTTTGAATCCTTTTTTCAAATACCACAAATAGTCTGCATCCCTTGGACCAACTGCCACAGCAGGAATCTTGGGCAAGCTATCGGTATAAGCCATGGCACCCGTATGTGGATCATTGGCAACAGATTCAGTGAGTGAGCGAATGATTACGGCAACCGCACCATATTTGGCAGCCCTACTAGGCCCAGAACGTCTGTAAATACCCGCTTCTCCATATGAAATAAAGGGCTGAATATTGGTGGGGTTAAAAGAGTTGTTATAATACACAATCTTACCCTTGATTTCATTTTTGCGTTTTTCCAATTCGTCAAAATTGGCCACAGTAATCACTTCTGCCGTAATGGTTTTTCCAGCACTGCCCAAGGAATTACCCAAGGCAAGCACATCCAAGGCACGATTGGCTTTTTTGTTGTTGATTTCAGTAATCATGGCTTTATCCTTACCACCCCTTACCCAATGGGGAACCATACATTCCTGCATCCAAACCTTATCAGCTCCTAATTGCTCCAAAGTCCGCTGACCCCAGATTTCTGCCTTCACCATACCTGGAGAACCCGCTAATCTTCCACCTATTTGTTTGGTTAATTGATAGAGCAAGTCATATGCTTTACCATTTTGAAGTATTTCATTTGACAAAGTTCTAATCATCAAAGAATCTTTGTTCTGAGCCATTAGCATGCTAGGCAAAATAGCCAATAGGAAAATCAGTTTGCGCATAGTGTTGGTTTCGTTTAAAGTCTGTAAAAGCTGGAAGCAATGAAGTTAACCAATTGTTTTGTTTTGCCAATAAGGATGAATGGGTTTACACATTGGAGAAATAATTGTTACTTGCAGACAATTCCGGGCCCCTTCCGGTTACAAGTACTAAATCAAACACGGTATGCGCATAGGCATTGTTTGCTATCCCACATTTGGGGGAAGCGGGGTTTTGGCAACGGAACTGGGCAAGGCCCTAGCTGATGAAGGTCATCAGGTTCATTTTATTACCTACCAACAACCAGTAAGACTCAACGTTTTTAACGCCAATATTTTCTATCATGAAGTAAGGGTACCAACCTATCCCTTGTTTGACTATCCGCCTTATGAAGTGGCATTGGCCAGCACCATGGTAGACGTGATCATGAACCATGACTTGGATTTGTTACACGTACACTATGCCATTCCACACGCTTCTGCCGCCTATATGGCCAAACAGATTGTGAAACAAAAGAATGGTAGAAATATTCCTGTCATCACTACATTACACGGAACCGATATTACCTTAGTGGGTAAGGATAAAACCTATGAACCGGTGGTTACTTTTTCAATCAACGAATCAGACGCCATTACAGCCGTATCTCAGAACCTCAAAGACGAAACTTATAAAAGTTTTGCCATTACCAAAGAGATAGACGTGATCTACAATTTTGTAGACGTAGCAAGGTTTAATAAAAAACCCATTGACGCATTTAGAAAAGTGATTGCCCCCAAGGGAGAAAAAATTCTCATACACGCATCCAACTTTAGAAAGGTAAAACGCATTCAAGACGTAGTGAGCGTTTTTGCAGAAGTACGCAAAGCCATGCCCGCCAAATTACTCATGGTAGGTGACGGACCAGAAAGACCAGCTGCAGAAGAACAAGCAAGAGAATTGGGCATAGAAGAAGATGTACGTTTTCTTGGTAAACAAGAACAGATGGAAGACATTTTAGCTGTGAGCGATGTATTCTTACTGCCATCGGAATACGAGAGCTTTGGTCTTGCTGCCCTTGAAGCCATGGCAGCCCGAGCCGTTGTAGTGAGCACCAATGCAGGTGGTTTGGCAGAAATTAATATTCAAGGCAAAACTGGTTTTATGGCCAATATTGGCGATGTAGCCGCCATGAGCAATTTTACCATTGATTTACTCAAAAACGATATCGCACTAGAGCAAATGAAACAGGCTGCTTATGAACAAGCCTGTTTGTTTGACATCAGCAAGATTATTCCTGTCTACGAAAAACTCTATAGCCGTTTTTGTAGGATGCAGGTATCATAGATGCCTATGCATGACCAGCAACAATCTCATCAATTGACTGCAAAATAATCTGGCAGATACTTTCTAATTCCTCCATGCTAGTAATCAATGGAGGCGCTATACGCAAACGGTCTGGGGCAAATAAAAACCAATCTGTGATCAAACCATTTTTCACGCATTGGTGTACTATCCGTTGATTAAGTTCGGGGGTAGCAAATTGCAAAGACATCCAAAGACCAGCGGTATTGATTTGTTGAATGGCGGGATGTACTAGGGTCTTTTTAAGGAATGCTTCTTTTTCAAAAGCAGCCTCTATCCATTTACCTTCCAACAACACTTCTAAAGCTGCTTTACCCGCTGCACAGGAAACTGGATGCCCACCAAATGTGGTAATATGACCAAGCACGGGATCATGAGTCAGGGTATGCATCAAAGCCTTGTCTGCAATAAATGCACCAAGTGGCATGCCGCCTCCAAGTGCCTTTCCTAAGAGTAAAATATTGGGTACAATCCCATACTGTTCAAATGCCCAAAGAGAACCTGTTCTACCAAAGCCTGCTTGTATCTCATCTAGTATCAAAAGCGCTCCAACTGCTTTGCATTTTTCTGCAATTGCTTGGATCCAAAGAAGGTCTGGTTTCTTGATCCCTGATTCTGCTTGCACGGTTTCCACAATCACACAAGCTGTTTTTGCATCAATGGCTTCTATGGCCAAAGGGCTATTAAAATCTTCGTGCAAAATATCAGGCAACAAGGGTCTGTATGCATTGCGCCAGTATTCATCACCCATTACACTTAGTGCGCCTTGGGTACTGCCGTGATAGGCATTTTTGAAAGCAATGATTTTGGTGCGGCCTGTAACGCGTTTGGCCAGTTTCATAGCACCTTCTGTGGCTTCGGCACCACTATTGGTAAAATACACGCTGTTCAAACTAGCAGGCAACAAATCCGAAAGCATTTTGGCATAAGCCACTTGGGGTTGCTCAATAAATTCTCCATAGACAATCAAGTGCATATACGCTGCAGCTTGATCCTGAACCGCTTTAACCACTTTGGGATGGCTATGTCCAATATTGCAAACCGAGAAGCCAGAAATCAGGTCTAGATAGCGTTTGCCAGCAGTATCCCACAAATAAACACCTGCAGCTTTGACCATTTCAATCCCAATGGGTTGGTCAGAAGTTTGTGCCACATGGTTTAGGAATAACTGTCTATTTGATGCCATGGCTGCAATTTACAAATAAGCAAAGCTTTCTACCCAAAAAAGCAAACTTGTTTTAGCTTTGTAGAAAATTGACACATGGCACTGATTCTACCCGTTCAAGGAAAATCTCCCTCATTTGGAGAAGATTGTTTTATAGCACCCAATGCCACAATTGTGGGCGATGTGGTCATGGGCAATCAATGCAGTGTCTGGTTCAACGCTGTAATCAGGGGCGATGTGAACTCCATTAAAATAGGCAATAAAGTAAACATACAGGATGGTGCGGTTATCCATTGCACTTATCAAAAACATGCTACAGAAATAGGCAACAATGTATCCATTGGTCATCAAGCCATGGTGCATGGTTGTACCATTCATGACAATGTATTGATTGGCATGGGAGCTATTGTCATGGATGCCTGTATAGTGCATAGCAATGCCATTATTGCTGCCGGTGCTGTGGTGTTGGAGAATACCATTGTTGAAGCGGGTTCTATCTATGCTGGTGTTCCTGCTAAAAAAGTAAAAGAAGTGTCAGAAGCATTGATTAGCGGAGAGATTAATAGAATCTCCAATAATTACGTAACTTATGCTTCTTGGTTTACAGATCATAATGATGTACCAAAACCTTAGCCATCAAACAATATCCAACCATATTAGCATTATTGATTGCTTGTTCAATGTCATTGACACTACTCTCTTGCAGATCATCTAAGTCTCATAGTGATGATAACTACGATAAGGCGCAGAAATCTATTCGTGGCAAAGAAGTAGGGGCAGAAAAATTATTGCAGGCCGATGAAAAGACCTTGAAGAAAATGCCCAAATACAAATTGAAAAAACAATTAAAATACGATCAGTAATTGATCTCTTCCATCTTTTCTAAAATGGTGCAATAACTCACGTATCGTTCAATAGAAACTTGACCAGTATTCACGGCCTCTTTGATGGCGCAACCGGGTTCATTAATATGCTGGCAATTATTAAATTGACAACCCCCAATCAGGTCACGCATTTCTGGAAAATAATGCGATAGTTCTTGTTTGCTAATGTCTACAATGCCAAATTCACGAAGACCAGGCGTATCAATGATTCTTCCGCCAAAATCCAAGTCAAACATTTCTGCAAATGTGGTGGTATGCATACCCTTGCCACTCCATCCACTCACTTCTTGGGTACGCAGGTTAAACTGTGGAAATACGGCATTGATAAAAGTAGACTTACCCACTCCACTATGCCCACTAAGCAAACTGGTCTTGTCTTTGAGCAGGGCTTTTACTTCATCCACACCAACGTTATTTTGCACACTTGCAAGGATTACTTTGTAACCAATGGCTTCGTACATATTTTTTAGTTCCTCAAAAATGACCATTTCTTTTTTTCGGTAGAGGTCAGATTTGTTAAACACAATCACTGCAGGAATATGATAAGCTTCACAAGAGACTAGGAACCTGTCCATGAACCCTTGAGAAGTTTTGGGGTCTCTTAAAGTAACAAATAACACACATTGGTCCAGGTTAGAGGCCACAATATGGTGCATGCGTTTGTTGTGAGGAGAGATCCTAGCCACATAATTTCGGCGGGGATAAATTTCATGAATCATGGCCGATTCTTCTTCCACGTCTTCAATCTCCATTTCTACTTCATCGCCAACGGCAATGGGATTGGTAGAAGTGATGCTGTCAATCTTAAACACCCCCTTGATACGGGCATTATAGACCTTGCCATCGCCATTTTTGGCAATATACCAGCTACCAGTGGATTTGTAAATCAGTGCTCTCATGCGCAGCAAAGATAGCAGGCCCCGCTCCAAATGGGAAAAAATTGCTAAAACTCTGCTCTTTACAGGGGGCTTTGGGCCAAAGCGGTTTCCAGCCCCAACTAAATGTAATATCTTCGCAACCATGGCAAAGTTTGCACACGATCAGATAGTTCCCAATAAGGAGAGTGATTTGGAAAAAAAGGCGCAGGTGGCAGAAATGTTCAACAAAATCGCTTTTAAATACGATTTTCTGAACCATTTTCTGAGTGCGGGTATTGATAAGGGATGGCGTAAAAAAGCCATCAATGAGTTAAGGTCCCTAAATCCAAAAATCATTTTGGACGTGGCAACTGGTACGGGCGATGTGGCAATTATGACCCACAAAATGCTGGCTACTGAAAAAATTATTGGGATTGATATTTCGGAGGGAATGTTGGACTTTGGTAGAAAAAAATTGGTAGACCTACAATTGTCTGGGGCTATTGAATTGCAAACGGGCGATAGCGAGACCATTCATTTTGAAAAGGATCATTTTGACGCCATTACCGTAGCATTTGGGGTACGTAACTTTCAAAACCTTGAAAAAGGTTTATCAGAAATGTTCCGGGTTTTAAAACCAAATGGTAAATTAGTAGTATTGGAATTTTCAAAACCCAGTTTTGCCCCCGTACTTGGTTTCTATAAATTCTATATGAATGTAATAGGGCCTAGTATTAGTAAGTTATTTGGCAGTGACAAAGCTGCTTATCAATACCTCAATGATAGTGTACAAGCATTTCCTGAGGGACAAACCTTTTTAAACCTAATGAATGAAGCAGGATTTACCCAAACTTATTTGAAAAAACTCAGTCTCGGTTTATGCACCATTTACTGCGGAAGCAAAGTCTAAGGGTATTCCTGTTTTCCATGCTCCTGCTTGCCTTTCAAGAAGGCAAAGCGCAGCGCGTACTATATCGTCAAGACCATGACGACCTCCCCTATTATTTTGGTCTCACTTTAAGTTATAATAACTCCAACCTTCATCAAACCAAGAGTAGTAATTTCTTGGCTTCCGATAGCATTAAAGTGGTAGAACCCGGTGCCAGTGGGGGTTTTGCACTAGGCTTATTGGGCACTATGCGCATTGATGACCATTTTCAAATTAGGATCAATCCTCAATTGATTATTGGAGGCTCTAAGTATTTATCATATACCCTTGGGAGTACCAATCCAGGAGAAGGAACCAATCAGCAACAAGTCTTGCCAAGTAATATTGTGAGCTTTCCTTTACAGTTTAAATTCAACTCAGATAGGATTGGCAATTTCAGATCCTATATGATGGCTGGTTTAAAATACGATATTGACCTTGCCAGCAATTCTACTGCCCGTAATGCAGAAGACGTGATCAAACTCAAAAAAGCTGATTTTGGATATGAAGCAGGTATAGGATTTAATTTTTACCTACCCTTTGTCACTATATCACCTGAAATTAAAATCAGCAATGGGTTTGGTAATCTACACCAAGTAGACCCCGCACTCAAATATTCCAATAATCTTGAGCGCATACTTTCAAGAATGGTAGTTTTCTCCATTCATTTTGAAGACTAAGTAGCATATTCCTGTTCCAGTTTGACTAAATTGCAGCCATAAAAAATACTTATGGAGCAATACCTAATTAAGAATACCCATATTGTTAATGAAGGCAAACAGATTCAAGGAGACTTACTCATCAAGGATGGTAGAATAGATAAAATTGGCGGAATTATTGAACCCAAGGGAAATACCCATGAAATTGACGGAACTGGTAAGCACTTGATTCCAGGCGCTATTGATGACCAAGTACATTTTCGTGAACCAGGCTTAACGCATAAAGCCAATATTGCTTCAGAAGCTAGGGCAGCAGTAGCTGGTGGTGTTACCAGTTTTATGGAAATGCCCAATACCAATCCGCCAGCATTTACCCAAGAATTGCTGGAAAATAAATACAGTATTGCGGGAGAAAGTTCTATAGCCAACTATAGTTTTTTCATGGGTACTTCTAATGATAACCTAGATGAGATTCTAAAAACCAATGACAAGAAAAATGAGGTATGCGGAGTCAAAATATTTATGGGCTCTTCAACTGGCAATTTATTGGTAGATAATCCGCTTGTTTTAGAAAGGGTTTTTGAAGGTTCTGAATTACTCATTGCCACACACTGTGAAGAAGAAAGAATCATCAAAGAAAATTTGGCTGCAGCCATCGCCTCAGGCAAAAGCTTAGATGCATCTTGGCACCCCATTATCCGTAATGAAGAAGCTTGTTTTGAATCTTCTTTTAGAGCTATTCAATACGCCAAAAAATACAATACCCGTTTGCATATCCTACATATTAGCACGGCTAAGGAATTGCAATTGTTTACCAATATGATTCCCCTCAAAGACAAGCGTATCACGTCTGAAGTTTGCGTACACCATTTGCATTTTACCAGCAATGACTACGCCAAACTGGGTAATCAAATCAAGTGCAACCCTGCTATTAAAGCACCCGAAAACAGAGACGGGCTTTGGGAAGCATTGCTTGATGACCGATTGGATTTGATTGCCACCGATCATGCCCCACATACTTGGGCTGAAAAACAGGAAGATTATTTACACGCTCATGCTGGATTGCCACTGGTGCAACATTCTGTTTTGCTCATGCTACACTATGTACAACAGGGTAAGATTAGTCTAGAGAAAGTAGTATCAAAAATGAGCCATGCTGTAGCCGATTGTTTTCAAATCAAAGAACGTGGCTATATTAGAGAAGGCTATTATGCAGATCTAGTATTGGTTGATTTAAACAAACCATCAACTGTATCTAAAGAAAATATCCATTACAAATGCGGTTGGAGTCCATTAGAAGGTTTTCAATTTCCGGCAACCATCAACAATACTTTTGTGAATGGGCATTTGGTTTATGGAAATGGTAGCTTTGATGCATCAAAGCAGGGAATGAGATTGCAATTTGAACGATAAATAGCAGCCGTGCAAGTAGACAAAACCACACTAACTGATCTTTCTATTTTTCATAGAGACGAGGAACAGTCTGTGTTTCACCACTTAAATTTTACCCATACCAATGGGGGTAGGGAGTATTTTAGATATCTCTTGGGCAGCCCTTTGAATAGTATTGCCGCTATTCAAGACACACAACAAACCATTCAAATTTTACAAAGTCTACAATCTGCCTGGCCCCTAACCCAGGTAACCAATGGGAGCATCATGGTATTGGAGAAATACTATGAAACACCTATGGATGAATACCCACATCAACCATCTCTCTTTAATAGCCTGTTTTATAAATACTTTCACGCCCCAGACTATTCTATTACCAAGTATACCGTAGAGCATACCATTGAATTTTTAAAAGGGATAGACTGCATTGTGCAATTGTTTTCTCAGATCAAATTGAGCAAACAATTACAGATCTGGTATGAAAGTATGGAGCATTTGCTGGGCAAAGACAGCCTCAAAGAAATGATGCAGGTGGCTAAAGGAACGGAGCTAAGTGCCAAAACCATTTTGGAATATGGGATCTTTTTGCGCAACCATTTTAAAAGACCTTCCAATGATTTGATTGAGATTTTTTTTAAGCTTGACGCCTATATGAGTATGGCCATTGCTTGTGAAAAATGTCAATTTGCTTTTCCCGTTTTGGAAGCCAGTGACCAACCCTTTGTAGAAGCTACTGGACTATATCACCTGTTATTACCTACGCCTGTGGCTTATGATACTGAGCTAGACATCAGCCGCAATTTTATCTTTTTAACCGGTGCCAATATGGGTGGAAAGAGTACCTATATTAAGGCTGTTGGATTGTCTGTTTATTTGGCCCACCTGGGTATGGGTGTTCCAGCTAGCAGCATGCGCCTAAGCCTGTTTCATGGGCTCTTGAGCAATATTCAGGTAGAAGACAATATATTCAAAGGAGAAAGCTATTTCTTTAATGAAGTACAGCGCATCAAAAAGACATTGGAGAAAATCAGCGACGGCAATAATTGGCTTATTTTAATAGACGAACTGTTCAAGGGCACTAATATTCAAGACGCCATGAAATGTTCTACTGCGGTAATAGAGGGCCTTCGTAAAATGAAGAAAAGTCTCTTTATTCTCTCTACCCACTTGTATGAAATTGGAGAAGGTCTGAAACAATACCCCAATATCCAATTCCGCTATTTTGAAACCAGTATGGAAAATGACCAATTGGAATTCTCTTACCAATTAAAAGAAGGGATTAGCAATGACCGGATTGGTTATCTGATTCTCAAACGAGAGGGAGTGACCAAGATTCTGGACAATTTATAATATCTTGACGCTAAAATCAGCGGCATGCCCTCCCCCAAGATTTTGATGATTGCAATATTGGTTAGCTTCTTGTTACAAGTAAGCCATTCTCTATTGGCGCAATCCATTCCCATCCAAAATCTAAAGGGACAGGTCATAGACCGATCCATTAAAACAGCACTAGCCGGTGCCAGCATTGAGTGTATTGATTTACCTAATTTCAAAACCACTAGTTCAGAGAATGGTCAATTTAAAATAACTGGTATTCCTGTTGGTAGGCATAGTTTCAGGATCAACTATTTGGGTTATAAAACCGCCTCCCTATCCAATCTGCTACTAGAATCAGGCAAGGAATTGGAACTGATAGTTGAGATGGATGAACAACTCAATAACCTTTCTGCGGTTACGGTAAAAAGCAGTACCAATAAAGTAAAACCCATTAATGAATTTTCATTAGTCAGTGCCAGAAAATTTAGTGTAGAAGAAACCCGCCGTTTTGCAGCTGGGATCAATGACCCTTCAAGAATTGCCATGGCATTTGCTGGTGTACAAGGTAATGGCAATAACAATGCTTTGATTATTAGGGGTAATGCTCCCAATGGTTTGTTATGGCGCATGGAGGGAGTTGATATTCCCAATCCCAATCACTTTGCAGCTGTGGGTACTTCTGGTGGGGGCATTTCAATTTTAAGTGCACAGTTATTAGCCAATTCAGATTTTATGACGGGTGCGTTTCCAGCTGAATATGGCAATGCCTTATCTGGTGTTTTTGATATTCGATTAAGAAAGGGGAACAAGGACAAAAGAGAACATACTTTTTCTGCTAGTACCATTGGGGTTGATGCAGCAACAGAAGGCTATTTTAAAAAGGGTTATGATGGGTCTTATTTGGTGAACTATCGCTATGGTTTTTTGACCCTGATGCAGCAATTTGGATTGAACATCGGCGAAGCCAATACCAAGTTTCAAGACCTTTCTTTTAACCTCTATTTGCCGGTGAAAAAATTTGGCAGTTTTACCATATTTGGATTTGGTGGACTGAGTTCGCAAAACAGTGAACTAACCAGAGACTCCCTTGTATTTTTATCAGACCCCAGTAAAAGATCAGCCAGTTTTACGGGAAGCAATACGGGTGCCATTGGTTTTACGCATAGCATTCAATTGGGTAGCAAAACACTACTCAAAACCATCTATAGTATCAATGCCAATAGTTATAACAAAGAAAATACCAATATTGCCAAATACAATAGTCCTATAGTAACAACTAGAGACAATGAGTTTCATGAAAACAATGCGGTCTTGAGCATGACGCTTACGCATAAATTCAACAAGCACCATTTATTAAAAACAGGATTCTATACCACCGGAAAAGGATTTGATTTGCAGCAACGTGAAGCAGTTGCCAATGTGCTCAAGGACAAAGTAAAAACCAATGGCAATACCAGATTAAGCAATGCTTTTGTTCAGTACAAATACGATCCTAATAATCAATGGAGTTTTCAAGCAGGCCTACACGCGCAATATTTTGCACTTAACAAAGGATCAGTAATAGAACCAAGGGCTGGAATTAAATACCAATTAAGCAAGAACCAATTCATATCGGTGGGTATAGGTGGTCATTCACAGATTCAACCCTTGGGTAATTATTTTGCTAGAATTAAAGTGGGCATTGATACCCTACAACCCAATACAGGATTGGACTTTAGCCGGTCTACCCACTATGTATTGGGCTATGCCATTCAGTTTGCTCCCAATTGGAATTTAAAAACAGAATGGTATTATCAGTGGTTGTACCAGATTCCTATTACTGCAGACGCTGCAACCAATTTTAGCGTATTGAATATGGACGATGACTATGCTATTGAAAAACTCAAAAACAAGGGCAATGGTAAAAACTATGGCATGGAAATTACCCTTGAAAGATTTTGGAATGACCAGTTTTATTTGCTCAGCAGTTTGAGTTTATTTCAATCTAAATACCTCCCATCGGATGGAGTTTGGCGTAATACCCGTTTCAATACCAATACCAGTTTTACTTTGGCCACAGGTAAGGAATGGAATCTGCACGGCAAAAGAAGTTCTAGTATTGCTACCGATTTAAAAGTCCTGTATAGTGGGGGCCCAAGGGTTACTCCTATTGACCTTCCCAAATCCATTGCACAGAAAAAACAAGTGGTTGACAATAATAGAATTTACGAAGACCAATTAGCGTCTTTTTTTAGAGTGGACTTTCAAATAGAATGGAAGACACAGTACCAAAAAAGAACCGGCACCGTGATCCTGGGTGTTCAGAATTTATTCAATAGAAAAAATCCCATAAGCCAAAGCTTTGACCCCGCTACCAATAAAATCAAATACAATTATTTGTTGGGCTTGATTCCTGTTTTGGGTTATAAGGTGGATTTATGATAACTTGAACCAAATAAGCCACATGAAACAATTGCTGACTGCCATAACCACTTTGCTATGCGTATATGCCATGGCACAAACCCAAGCCCTGGATTCCAAAGTATATGCTTATGCAGCTGCAAAACCGGCAGACAAATCAGGCAATACAAAAGCGGTTTTCAGTGGCTCTGGCGCCATTTTAGCATCACACCAATTAAATGCCAACCTAGTTAATATTGGAGCCGCCGTTAGCTTTAAAGCTGGCTCAAAATATGAGCGTTTTATTATAGTACAACAAGGCATATTACGCGTTAATTTTAAAGGCGTAACCAAAAACTTAGAAAGAGGTTCTGTTTTATTCCTAATGCCTAATGAAGAAGCATTTTTAGAAAATAGCAGTGGCGCTCCAGCCATTTTTTATCTGATGCAATACCAACCCAAGTCTGCTCCACTAGCCGATTCTGTAAAAAGAACCGAGCAAGGTTTTATGCTTGACTGGAAAGACATCAAATTCAAAGCCCATGAGAAGGGAGGCGTTCGTCAGTATTTTGATATTCAAACACCTATGTTGCATCGTTTTGATATTCATGTAACCCAACTCAACCCAGGTCTAAAAAGCCATGATCCACATACCCATAAGAATGAAGAAATCATTTTAATGCTTGACGGCAATGGGGTAATGCAGATTGGAGAAAGCCAACAGGCCTGCGGACCAAATGATGCGGTGTTCTTAAATAGCATGGTCCTACACAATATTACTAATACCGGCAAGGTACCCGCTTTGTATTTTGCCATTCAGTGGAATTAGACTGCTGTTTCGTAAGAAGAAGGCAAAACTGTTTAGACCTATAAAGGGTGGCTTAATGTATACTATTAAAACTAATGGTAAAAGTTGTACCCTTATCCAATTCAGTTTCTAATTCTATAGATCCACCAAGTGCATTTACTTGAGCATGCACTAAATATAAACCTATGCCCTTACTGTCTTGATTATTATGAAATTTTTGATACAAACCAAATATTTTGTTTTTCACCTTTTGCCAATCCATCCCTACCCCATTATCTGTTACATGAAGTTGAACAACATTGTCCTTGAAGCTGCTTTTTATTTTAATTTCTGGTCTATTGCCAGGGTGTTGAAACTTGATAGCATTGGTAATTAGATTAAGGAAAATACTTTCCATGTACATATGACTAAATCTAACTGATTCTACTTGGCTAAAATCTATATCAATCAATGCATTAGAATTAGCTAGAATTTTACTTACCGAGCTTACCGCTTTATTAAAAGCATTATTAAATGAAACATCCTCTAATTCAATATGTACATTTTCTTTTACAATTAGAATTCTAATCAAATCGTTTAAAGTATCATTTAATTTAAAGGTTGAATCTTTAAGGCCATCAAATAATTGAAGCATCTTGCTATCCTTAATCAAAGACAAATCCATTAAATTGAATATGCCAATCATATTTGTTAAAGGAGCCCTTAAATTATGAGAAGTGATATAGGAGAATTGTTTTAATTCGGTATTATTCTTAGTAAGTTCTTTAATCATCAATTCCCTTTCTTCCATTTGTTTTCTCCTATCGGTCATATCTTTTTGAATGGCTATCCAATGGGTAAACCAGCCCGACTCATTGGCTACAGGAACAATTGAAATATTTACCCAAAAAGCTTCACCATTTTTTTTATAATTGACTGTTTCAATCTCACAGGATTCCCAGTTTATAATGGCGTTTTTTAACCGCTCTATTTCTGCTCTATCCGTTAGAGGCCCCTGCAAAATTCTAGGAGACTTTCCCAAAACCTCCTCTAAGGTATAGCCCGTCATTCTAACAAAGGAATCGTTTGCAAAAATGATCTTAACATCAGTAGAATTTGGTAATTGAGCACTTGTAATAATCACCGAATCGCTGGTATTCTTGATGGCAGATTCAAAAATTTTCAATTGCTGCTCTTTCAAAACATCTGCAGTAATATCCTGCATAGCCCCAACCATTCTTGTAGCCTTTCCAGTTTCATCCCTAATGATAATGGCTTTGTCCCTAACAAAAGCATAACTACCATCTGATTTGAGAAACTGATATTCTTCTATCCAATTGGTGGCATCTGAATCTAATATGTTTTGAAAATCAACAACAACCCTTTTAAAATCATCCGGATGAATCAGGTTGTCCCAATTAGATGGATCGTTTTTTAGGGTCCCAATTTCATATCCGAACAAACTGTAGAAACCCTCACCTCTGAACAAAGTATTTTGTTCAATATCCCAATCCCAAATAGCATCAAATGTTGCTTTTGTAACTAGGCTGTATCGTTTTTCACTTTCAACAAGAACCCTTTCCTTTTTTATTCTATCAGTAATATCAATAGCCGTAAACGATGCGCCAATAATTTCTCCAAAACCATTGTATAGAGGCAAATAACGGATATTCCACCAACTATCATGTCCAGACAATTTAGTTTCTCTATTTTCAGTACCCCTTCCAGCCAATGCTTCTGTTGCAAAATGCTTGAATGTTTCTTTTGCATCATTTGGCACCATGTTAAATACTGATATACCAATCTTTATAGTAGAATGCAGCACTTCTTCTACTATTAATTGAGCTTTATTGTTAAACGCAGTTACGTTAAAGTCATTATCAAACAAGACCAAAAGAGATCCTGAACTATTGAAAAAAGCATGCAACTCTGATTCTGACCTATTTAATTCTTCTTCTTGTTGTTTTTGGATGGTAATATCCGTTTCTACAATTAAGTATTGAATCAATTTATTTTTTAAATCAAAGATTGGTTGACCGTCTGCAAGAATCCAAATAGGCGTCTTGTTTTTGGTATAATGAATAATTTCTTCTTTGAATGCTTGTTTATTTTTAATTGCTTCTTTAATTCTGGCAG
Source organism: Chitinophaga pinensis (assembly GCA_943372225.1). Lineage (GTDB taxonomy): Bacteria > Bacteroidota > Bacteroidia > Chitinophagales > Chitinophagaceae > Sediminibacterium > Sediminibacterium pinensis_L. Next base: position 82,199 of record CALRXV020000001.1, read on the forward strand.
AAGTATTCAGGTCTGATAGTGGACCATGAATAAATTCACTGGGTCTTTTACCAATAATTTCATGAATGGAATATTGCATGGTATTGACAAATGCATTATTTACCCATGAAATTCTTCCTGTATCATCAACTATGATTACAAGATTATTTGTAAAATCAGCAACTAGAGTTTGAGAACTGAGTTGCTGAATTTCCTCCTTATAAATGGCTTCTTGTTTTTTAAATTGAGTGCAATCAATGGCAGTTAAAAGAAAGCACTTGTTTCCATTGAATTGAGTTTGGTATTGCGATAGTTTTACAAAAATGGAATTTCCATTTTTATTCAATAGCTCGCTGATTGGTGGGTTCTTAAGATCCTTAGAAACTGTATTTAGTGTTTGGAAAGCAGATTCGGTTAGTAAATCTGTAACCTTCATACCCAGAAACTCCTGTTCTTCATAGCCAAATGCAACAATGGCCGCATCATTCACTGCTAGAAAGAAACCGGATTCCCTTTCATAAACCCACATTGGGCTTAAGTTTTGGGAAAAAAAATCCCCCAATCGAGTACCAAACTGTTCAGTTAATAGCATGGGATTAACTTAATTGTAGGGGTTATTCAATTAATACTCTTATAGAAATGAGGTAAAAGTTAGATTTATTAAATGATAAAAACAATTAATGCTTAAAAATTTACATTTTAGAAAAATACTTAATGATTTATTAAAACATGTTTGTTCAAATCAAATGATTTTAGTTGATAAGCATAGATCTTTTTCTTGTATAGATTAACTTACCATTTTTATTTATTAGCCCATGTTAGTCAAAACTTTTGGCAGTGCCGTTTATGGAGTTGAAGCCATCAGCATTACAGTAGAAGTAAATGTTAGTATGGGACAGGGATATTCTATTGTGGGTTTACCAGACAATGCGGTTAGAGAAAGTTTGGAAAGAACTGAGAGTGCTATTAAGTCAAATGACTATTTTATGCCTCGCACCAAATTGGTAGTGAACCTGGCTCCCGCCGATATTAAAAAATCAGGATCCGCATTTGACCTACCCATTGCCATGGGGCTTTTGGCAGCCAGTGAACAATTACCCGCCCCAGAAAAATTACAAGACTATTTGATCATGGGAGAACTGGGTTTAGACGGCTCTGTGCAACCCATCAAAGGCGCATTACCCATTGCCATACAAGCCAGAAAAGAACAATTCAAAGGTCTGATAGTACCCAAGGCCAATGAGCGAGAAGCGGGCATGGTAAGTCAGTTAAAAGTCTATGGCGTATCTCATTTAAAAGAGCTGGTAGCTTTTTTCAAAGACGAGTCTACACTCTCCCCCGTACAAGTCAATACCCGAGAAGAATTCTTTTTTAGCCAATATGATTTTGACATTGATTTTGCCGATGTGCGTGGTCAGGAAAATATCAAACGCGCTTTAGAAATTGCCGCAGCAGGTGCGCACAATGCCATCCTGATTGGCCCACCCGGTGCGGGCAAAACCATGTTGGCCAAACGCATGCCTACCATCTTACCTCCACTAACTTTGCAAGAAGCATTAGAGACCACAAAGATCCATTCCGTGGCAGGAAAATTAGCGGCCAATGCTTCCTTGATTAATAAGAGACCATTTAGATCTCCTCACCATACTATTTCTGATATGGCCTTGGTTGGCGGGGGATCTAGCCCGCAACCCGGAGAGATTTCATTGGCACATAATGGTGTTTTATTTCTAGACGAATTGCCTGAGTTCAAACGTTCGGTTTTAGAAGTGATGCGCCAACCCATGGAAGAAAGAAAAGTGTCCATTTCAAGGGCTAGGATGGCCTTGGAATTTCCCGCCAACTTTATGCTCTTGGCATCCATGAATCCCTGCGCCTGTGGCTATTATAACCACCCAGAAAAAGCATGCACCTGCCCTGCGGGTGCCGTACAAAAATATTTGAACAAGGTATCTGGCCCATTACTAGATAGGATTGATTTGCACGTAGAAGTAACACCCGTTGCCTTTCAAGAATTAAATGAAAACACCCCAAAAGGAGAAAGCTCGGCCATGATTCGCGAGCGAGTGATCCGTGCCAGAGAAATCCAATTAGAACGCTATGCATCCCTTCCCGGTGTCTTTGCCAATGCACAGATCAACAGCAATCTGCTACGCGATATTTGTCAACTCAACAAAGTAGGTGAAGCCCTACTCAAAAAAGCCATGGAGCGCTTACAACTCAGTGCCCGTGCCTATGATCGCATTTTAAAAGTAAGCCGCACTATTGCAGACCTCTCAGGCTCCGCCGATGTAAAACCCGAGTACCTGGCAGAAGCCATTCAATACCGTAGTTTGGATAGAGAGTCTTGGGCGGGTTAACTATTTTGTATTATTTAGCCGAAACAAAACTACCCATGCTTTGCCTGCGATAGTGTTCATTAAAAATCAACTTAATCTGTTATTGGGTTCTCTTCTTAAGAAGGACAGTTTGAATATAAAAAAGGATTGAAAAAATTGAAAATGATAATAAATACCAGAAACCATACTTGGTAATGTGGCTTGACACATTAGTTATGAAATATTCCTTCTCAAAAAACCTTTCACAAATCCAAGCTATTGCTGCAGTTGATGCTAATATGGCCAACAAATTTTTAATTTGCTGGTAATAGGGAGTCAGACTAAGTAATATTAACCATGGAAAAACAAATGCAATGATACAAATTTGCATTACTTCAATTCCAATATTAAAACCTAATATACTTAGCGCTAAAGTGGTTGTGGTCAAAGTTAATTTTGATAAAACTGTTGAAAAGGCTAAACCATGGAATAGACCAAAGCCAGATGCTATATAAGTCTCCTTCCCAGAAAAAATGGGCTTGATGGCATGCATGGCAGAGATTAAAATAGAAAGAGCAATGACAATCTCAACTGGTTTTTGTGGAAACTTAACCCATCCCAAAGTACCAACTAACAAGGTACAAGAATGCCCAATTGTAAAAGCAGTTATAATCTTGATTAATTTAAAGAGGCTAAATTTCAAGCCCCCAAAACTTCCCCATTGATCATTTTTCAAGAGCAGCATTGCCGGCAACAGTAATACAATAAGAAATAAAAGGTGATCTGTTCCTTCTTTTATGTGTTCCATTCCCAAATCAAACATGGCTTTAGTACCCTTATACCAGCTACCATCATCTAGTTTTATTTGTAAAGGATAATATTTTCCAGTTGGTATATCTAAAGCAATAATGCCTATTTGTTCAGCTTTGTTTTGGCCCTGTATTCCATTTAGCCAATCCTCCTGAACGCTTACAAATATTTTATGATTAATAACTTGGTGAATAATTACATCATACTCAAATAAAAAATTTCTTACGCTTACCAGTTCTGTTGGCTTTAAACTAAAAAAGACAATCACTTCTTTGTATTTCCCTATAATTGAATCTTTATCTTCGGTTACTACTATTTTTTCAATAGTAGTAGTAAGCCATTTCAGTTTCCCAGTACTCGCTTGAATATGATAGAAGAAATAATTTTTTAAAAAATTGGTATTTAAATTTTCATAGTTAATGCTTTGGCCTAAAGCATTCTGAAGTTCTATTAATGGTAATTTAGCTTCTCCTTTAATTGATTTTTCCAAAACGGTCAGGTTCACCAATGTACCTGGCATTGGATGAGCCATAGCTTTGCAGTAAAAACAACACGCAATTAATACTATTAAATATTTGTACATAATTTAAACATTGTAGGGGCCGATTAAAAAAATCGACCCCTATCAAGAAATGCTTTTTTAAAATAAAATTATTGCTTTGTTGTGCTATAGTCATTTATTCTGTCTCTCCAAACTGAATGGTAGTGTACACCACTTAATACAATACCGTTTTGGACACTGAACTCAATCCATACATGTGGACCATCAATTCTAAAATAATCATTCCGCAAGTTCATTCCCGTGCTTCCACTATGTAAAATATATGTATTATCAAGCTCAGATGTATACAGTGTTAAAAGTGCTGCGGCACTTTCATTGTCCACATCGTTAATATAGGTTTTGATAGCAGTAAGTACTAAATCTTTTTGAGTAGCAGAAAGGCTAGAACAAACTAAACCAGTACTAGTAGTAGGGAAGGACCAGTTAGCGTTTGGGCCCAAAATTAGATCACTATAAGTGGTACTAGTATGTGCTACATTGTATTGGGTAGTACTGAGGCTTGATATAATTGCCGCAAATGCAGCTTGTTCCTGATTAAGAGGTGCATAAGATACCCCATTCGTTGACCAAGTCAAAGGTTCAGTAGCAGCAAAATGTGGTGTTCCGGAAACAAATACAGCATTATTATATGTATTTGCAACAGTTTTATGGTGGCCTGTCATCATTATTTCAAACTTTCCAGTACTTGCCGGTGTACCAAAAAAAGCCAGATAATAATTTCCTGATCCATAACTAGACCCTCCACCATTGACACTTAAATAATCATCTGCTAACCAAAGTTGTTGAACTTCATCCCAGCCTTCGTTGGTTGTTGTCCCACTCATTTGTTGCACTATTGCTTTAGCTGCTGCCAATTGAGACGCATTCAAACTACTAAATGGAATACCAAGTCTTGATGACATGGATGCCGGTAAATTGCTCCAGGTTTTAATATTGTTATAGGTATAACTAAGTTGCAATTGGGCAAGTTGAGAGGTAGTTAATGTTGCTTTAAATGCATCACATAAACAAATTAATTTGGACACACCGGTTAATGATGTACAATTTGAAACAACTGCGCCCACAGATAAGTTGATAGCACAAGTCTGACCTCCAAAATTTAAGGCAAAGGAAGCTGTTCCTGAAGATGACGGTGTACCGGTGATAGTATAAACAAGACTGCCTGATCCATTAATGATAGTTCCTGCAGCTAGTGTTGCGGTCAAACCAGTAACTCCAGATGAACTTACGGAACTTGCTGAATAAGTACCACCATTACCGCCAGTATATGGTATGGTAGCAGTTCCATTGTAAGCTGTATTCACCATTGCCGAATTTGAAAAACTGACAGAGGAACAGTTAAATGCAGCAATACTTGCAGCAGTAGAAGTATTCCCAGTATCGCCTTTTTTACAAGCAAATAATGCCAAAACAATAATAATTCCTACTATAAATGTTTCTATGACCTTGCTTTTCATTTGATTTAAAGTTGTTTTAATGGTTATGAATATTGGATTTTTACTAATACCAAAATTTAGCCAGTTGCTTTTATGGATTGATAGATGATTCATTTATACAAAAGTCTTATCAATACCTACAAGTAAAAGGCTAATTGTGGCAAAAGCAATAAAATCTGTGGTGAAAAACCTTAAATCAAATAAGAACAATCCGCTAGTGAACTAATTTATTAAACCTTTCAGTAAATGCATCTTCATATATTCTTCCTATTGGAATTTCTACGTTGGCAATTGTTATTACCTTATTTCTAACAGATAGGATTCTGTTAAATGGAACGATAAAAGATTTATGTACACGAAAAAAATCTGATCCAGGCAATTTTTCTTGAATATGCTTTAGTGTCAATCTGACAATCACGGGTTGTTGGTCTTGCAAATGAATTTTTAGATAATTATCAAGGCTTTCAATATAAAGTATGTCTGCAAGAAAAATCTTTTTAACAGCATAATCGGCTTTAAGTAACAAATAGTTTTGATTGCTTGTACTGCTTGAATTGGTATTTAATTGATGATTTTCTGTTACTCGCTCTATTGCTTTTGCAAATCTTTCTTTTGAAAATGGCTTTAATAAATAATCAATTGCTCCAATTTCATAGCTTTCAATTGCAAACTCAGTATAAGAAGTTGTAAAAATGAGCTTTGGTTTTATTTTTAACGATTTGTAAAAATCAATACCCAACATGGCAGGCATGTTGATATCTAAAAACAATAAGTCAACAGGATTTTTTTCTAAATATTGTAATGCTTCCCCCACTTTTGTAAAACCCCTAACACAATCAAGAAAATCAAAAGATTGACAATAGGTTTCTATTATTTCAAGGGCTAGAGGCTCATCATCAACAGCTATTGCTTTAATCATATCAAATCAAGTGAAAGCTTTAATAAATAGGATATATCATCTTCAATTATCTCTAACTTATGTTTATTGGGATATAATAAATTAAGTCTTTCAGAAGTATTAGACAATCCTATGCCAGTAGATTCAATTTTCATCAACTGTGTTGCCTTTTGATTAAAAACAACCATGTTTATTCCTTTATTTGTGATTTCAATATTTATATCAATTTTACGGCTATCTTCTTCTGGATTGACCCCATATTTGAAAGCATTTTCAATAAAAGTTATAAGGATTAAAGGCGCAATAAAAAGATTGTCAATGGATCCTGATTTTTGGTAATTAACAATAGTAGTATGACCAATTCTTGCTTTTTGTAATTCAATATAGTTATCTAAATATTCCAATTCTTTGACCAAAGAGATTTTGCTTTGAGAAGCATCTTTGATTACATAACGCATCAGACCAGAAAGTTGTAAGATTGCATCAGATACTTTATCATCTTTTTTGATTGACAAAGCATAAATGGAATTTAAAGTATTGAATAAAAAGTGGGGATTGATTTGAGATTTCAAAGAAGAAATTTCAGCTTTTAATTTATCTTCTTTTAATGTTGCTAGGTTTTGCCTAGTTTTTAATAAAAACGAGAGAAAGACGGCTGAAAAAAACAAGCCCAAATGTCTTCGAAATTCTTCAAAAGCAAAACCAAATATTGAAAACCTTCTTTTATCAATATTGGAAAAATCAAAAGGGGGTTTATATAAGTTATCAATTGAATTCATCATTATTCTGTCAGGAAACATTTTCCCCATATAAAATGGAAATGTAAATGCAATAGCCAAATAAAGAATTACTAAAACAACATAAGTAAAGTAGTTTTTATTAAAAAAATATTTTGGTAGCAGTAGATAATAATTAAGATAAAAAAAACATAAAAGAACAAGATTTGAAGTAGTGTCTTGTACAAATATTTTGGTCAGTGCAAAAAATGGTTCATCATGGGGTCTAACAAAAGAAATTGTTGGCATTATTAAAAACAGAATGACAATGGATATATGCAGAAGCAACCTTTCTTGCAAAGTTTTATTGATCATTTATAGATTTATTTATTGTAAATATCGTTTTTCCTAAGTTTTATAAAAATTAATGGTATTTAACGCCAACGGCCCCGATAAATCGAGGCCGTTCAACAAGCTATAAAATTGGAATTGAATTAAAAAGTCTGCTCCAATACCAAGTCCTTGATTTTGCTAATCAGAATCCTTTCTTGGGTCATGCTATCGCGGTAGCGAATAGTAACCGTATTGTCTTCCTTGGTCTGGTGGTCAATGGTTACGCAGAAAGGCGTACCAATGGCGTCCTGACGGCGATACCTTTTTCCAATAGCGTCTTTCTCTTCATAGAAGCATTTGAAATAAGGTTTGCACTCGTTCATTAAATCACGTGCAATCTCAGGCAAACCATCTTTCTTGGTCAATGGCAAAATGGCCAATTTAACCGGTGCAATTTTGGCTGGAATATGCAAAACCACTCGGCTATCGGTGCTGCCGTCTTCTTTGTTAATGGTTTCTTCTTCATAGGCATTTGACAAAATGAGCAAGAACATCCTGTCTAAACCAATTGAAGTTTCAATTACATAGGGAACATAGTTCTGATTGATCTCTGTGTCAAAATATTGCAGCTTTTTCTTACTGTAAATCTGATGCTGGGTCAAATCAAAATCACTTCTAGAATGAATCCCTTCTACTTCTTTGAATCCAATGGGGAATTCAAATTCAATATCGCAGGCTTCTTTGGCATAGTGGGCCAATTTCACGTGGTCATGGTAACGGTATTTAGCTGCATCAATTCCCAGACTTAAATGCCATTGCAAACGGGCTTCTTTCCAGTATTGGTACCACTGACCTTCTGTACCAGGGCGTACAAAGAACTGCATTTCCATTTGTTCAAATTCGCGCATGCGGAAAATAAACTGACGGGCTACAATTTCATTTCTAAATGCTTTTCCTGTTTGTGCAATCCCAAAAGGAACTTTCATTCTGGCGGTTTTCTGCACATTCAAAAAGTTCACAAAGATACCCTGTGCAGTTTCTGGACGCAGGTAAATGGTATCTGCGTCTTCTGCTACTGAACCCAATTGGGTAGAGAACATTAAATTGAATTGTCTAATATCGGTCCAATTGCCCGTGCCACTTACCGCACAAACAATCTTGGCGTCTTTGATCAATTGACCCAGACCAGCAAAATCATCTTTGGCCAACAAAGCGTCCATGCTGTCTAACAAAGCCTGTGCTTCTGCCTGCTGACCTGCTTCTTTTAAAGCATCGGCCTTGGCCTCAATCAAATGGTCTACCCTATAGCGTTTTTTGCTATCCTTGTTATCAATCATTGGGTCAGAGAAATTGTCTACGTGACCACTGGCCTTCCAAGTGGTGGGGTGCATAAAAATGGCTGCATCTATTCCCACAATGTTCTCGTGCAATTGGGTCATGCTCTTCCACCAATAATCGCGGATATTCTTTTTTAATTCTGCCCCATAAGGACCATAATCGTACACGGCACTTAGTCCGTCATAAATCTCACTACTAGGAAATACAAATCCATACTCTTTGGCATGGGATATGATTGCTTGGAAAATATTGTCTTGTTGCGTGCTCATAATGAGCGCAAAAATAGGATTTTGAACTTGCACAGTCAAACCTGCCTTGCAAAGCCCTATTGCAGCTTCTCATTATTAAGGTGCCTATTGGCGTCTCTTAGGTTCTTTTTTTGGAAATTTTGCTCCAAGGCGGCTGTTAAATCCACGCCAGTTTGGTTGGCTAGGCAAATGAGCACAAAAAGCACATCGGCCATTTCATCGCCCAGCTCACGGCCTTTATCTGATTCCTTAAAAGACTGTTCCCCGTATTTGCGTACCATTAAGCGGCTCAGCTCTCCCACTTCTTCCATGAGAATCCCCAAATTGGTGAGCTCATTAAAATACCTCACCCCAACGGTTTTGATCCATTGGTCTACGTCTTGTTGCGCTTGCTGAATTGTCATTGCTGTTGATTTATTTGAGTCCTGCTCCACCGTGTACCATTTTAAGATTCATGACTGTGGCTATAGAAATGGCCCTTGATTTAATTTTCTCTGCGTTCTCTCCTACAAAATGTTCATCCACTGTTGCCTTAAACAGGTCTATCCAGCGCGTAAAATGCGCGGATTGAAAAGGGGATTTTTCATGCAAGTCTTCGTGAATTTTCAAGGTATTCCCTTGATATTTTCCGGCGTCAAAAACCACGGTCTCCCAAAAATCCGTGATCCTTGGCAAGTGTTTTTCCATATCTAATTGTATCACTTGCGTAAAAAAATGCCCTATGCTTTCATCTACCAAGGCCTTGGTATAAAAGGCTTTCATCAAATTCATCAGGTCTTCTCTATTGCTAATATCTAGTTTCATTCTTTGTTTTTTGAATCCATGACAATGGTTACTGGACCATCGTTTAATAAATGCACTTTCATGTCTGCCCCAAAAATCCCTGTTCCAATAGGCTTGCCCAAATCCTTGGTTAATTGGGCAATCATGGCTTCATAAAGAGGTATGGCAATCTCCGGTTTAGACGCCTTGATATAAGAAGGTCTATTTCCCTTCTTGGTACTGGCGTGAAGGGTAAACTGACTTACCAATAGAATTCCGCCGCCAATGTCCAGCACCGATTTATTCATGACTCCGTTTTCGTCATCAAAAATGCGCAGGTTCACTATTTTACCACTCAACCATTCCAGATCTTCCTTGGTATCTGCGTCTTCAACCCCCATCAAAACCAATATACCACGATCAATGGCACCGGTAATTTGCCCCTCTACGGTTACAGAAGCAGATGCCACGCGCTGAATCACCACTCTCATATAGCTATTTTTTAAAGTAACTTTACTGTGTGAAGGTAAACATTCAAACAGAGATTCAGTTCCAAACTGCGCGTAGTGGTGGCAAGGGCGGACAAAATGTGAACAAGGTAGAGACCATGGTAGAGGGTCGTTGGCATGTGGCATCATCACAATTATTGAATGATGCCCAGAAACAAAGAGTGCTGGAAAAACTGGCCAATAAGATTCATGCAGACGGGATGTTGTTAGTGAAGAGTCAAGCAGATAGAACACAATTGGGTAACAAAGCCTTGGTCATAGAAAAGATGCAGGACTTAATTGAACAAGCACTCCACCAGAAAAAAGCCAGAATGGCTACCAAACCTAGCAAAGCTTCTCAAGAAAAAAGAATAGCATCCAAAAAACGCCATGCCACCAATAAATTGATGCGCAGAAAATTCAAATCAGAAGACTGATGAAAAATTTGTTTTACTTCTTATTCTTTATGCTCCTAGGGCTTTCATCATTCTATGAAGCTCAGGCCCAACAGAGCATCAGCTTCCAACATTTTGTGGGTAGTCAAACCTTGGTCCTAGAAGACAGTATCAAGAATGGTAATGCAGAAATATTGGTTGTCAGAAGATTCAAATATTATATCTCCAATTTGGTTTTGATAGACGAGCAGGGAAATCGTCAAGCAATTCCTGATTCCTATTATCTGATCAATGAAGCTGAACCCAATTCCAAAAAAATTATCCTGCCTAATAGCAACAAAACTTACAACGCTATTGAGTTTGTACTAGGCGTTGATAGTGCACGCAATTGCAGTGGTATTCAAACGGGTGTATTGGATCCCATGCAGGGCATGTTCTGGACCTGGAATACAGGTTATGTATTTGCCAAATTAGAAGGCAGTTCTCCCAATTCTTCATTGCCCGCTCATGCATTTACTTATCATATTGGCGGATTTAGAACTGGTGAAAATGTGCTCAAATCCATTCGTCTAGAAATCCCTGGAATCCGCCTGCCCAAAGACTTACAGGTAAAAGTGGATCTCAATGCTTGGTTTAATGGGAATAGTGCTCTGCTTATTGCAGAGCGTCCTGTTTGTCATTCACCCGGCAACTTGGCCATGAAAATTGCGGCCAATTATGCGCAAATGTTTTCAATTATTCAGCCATGAAAAAAGGGATAATTCTTGGCCTTACGGCGATGGTTTTATTGGTGATCATCAGCTGGATGAATGCACCCAAAAAAACGCATCCCATTGCTTTCCCCATCCCCAAAGGGTGGCCTAAGCCCACTTATGATTTTAAAAATAATCCCCTAACAGAAGAAGGATTTGAACTGGGCAAGAAATTGTTTTATGACGTAAGACTAAGCAAAGACAATAGTATTTCTTGCGGCACATGTCACCAACAATTTGCAGCTTTTACCACATTTGACCATCCGCTTAGTCACGGAATTAATAACCAACAAACTACACGCAATGCACCCGCTTTGCAGAACCTTGCTTGGCAAACCAATTTCATGGCCGATGGTGGCATTACGCATTTAGACCTACAACCACTAGCTCCCATTACGGCTGAAAATGAAATGGCCGAAACCTTGGAAAATATCATTACCAAAATCAAGGCAGACAAAGCTTATCAAACAATGTTCTTAGCTGCCTACGGCGATGCTACCATTAATACGCAGCGCGTTGGAAAAGCATTGAGTCAATTCATGTTATTAATGATTAGCAGCAATAGCAAGTATGACAAAGTGATGCGGGGAACCGATAGTTTTAATTTGGCAGAAAAATTGGGATATGGCATTTTCCAACAAAAATGTATTAGCTGTCATCCGGCACCGTTGTTTACAGACAACCAATATCGCAATGCTGGTCTTGCGCTAGACGATGTATTAAAAGACCTTGGCCGAATGCGCATTACCAACCAGTCGGCAGATTCCCTCAAGTTCAAAGTACCTAGTTTGAGAAATATCGCCCTAACGGCACCCTATGGCCATGATGGCCGATTTTTTGCATTGAGCAATGTATTTGAACACTATCGTAAACTAATGGTTTTGGGGCCTACCACAGACCCCCAATTCAACAACCGGCTCCCACTAAGCAATTTTGAGATTGGGCAGCTAAAAGCCTTTTTAAACAGTTTAACAGACAGTGTTTTTATCCGTGACCCCAGATTTTCCGAACCCGGAGCGGCCATTGGTCCGGTGAATCATGGGCATTAGTCAAGGTTTCGTTACTTTAGCAAACGGTTCAGGCGGGTAGCTTGTTAAAATCAGCAACACATTGAGTGGTATCAAAAAATTAGCGGGTCAAACAATTTGGTATGGGGTCAGCACTATTGTGGCAAGATTCATCAACTACTTATTGTTGCCCTATTTAACCATCAAATTAGCCACATCGGTTTATGGTGAGTTCTCGCTGGTTTATTCCTTTATTCCTTTTATGAATGTGGTTTTTACCTACGGCATGGAAACAGCTTATTTTCGTTTTTCAAATGCCAATGATAGAGACAAGGTTTTTAATACCACCAGTATTTCACTCATCTGTTCTACGCTTTTATTAACCTTGGTATTGGTCTTATTAAGAGCACCCATTGCATCAGCTTTGTCTGTAGGTTCACATCCAGAATATATTTTAATTGCGGCTGGCATTATTGCCATTGACGCGCTCTGTGGTATTCCTTTTGCAAGACTGCGTCAAGAAGGAAGACCAGTAAAATTTGCACTCACCAAAGTAGGAGGCATCTTGATCAATATAGGCGCCACGTATCTTTTACTTAGTACCATTCCACAATACTTGGCGCTGCATCCAGACCATTGGATGGCAGCATACTATGATCCTAATTGGGCCGTGGGTTATTTGTTAATGGCCAACCTGATTCAGAATGCAGTTGTTTTATTGTTATTGAGTAAAGAGTTTTTGGGTTTTCACTGGAAATTTGACGCAGCACTTTGGAAAGAAATGATGCGCTATGGTATGCCCCTAATCATTGTTGGTTTTGCGGGTATGGTGAATGAAACTTTTGACAGGATCATGTTACAATGGTGGGCACCAGTAAGTAGTGCTACAGAAGCTAATATTCAAGTAGGCATCTATTCTGCTTGTTATAAATTATCTATTTTAATTAGTCTTGCCGTGCAAGCATTCCGCATGGGAGCCGAGCCTTTTTTCTTTAAACAAGCTGCTGATAAAAACGCGCCAAAACTCTATGCCCGAGTGATGAAGTTTTTTGTAATCACGCTTTGTTTTATGTTTTTATTTGTGGCGCTTTATCTTGATGTTTGGAAACAGTTTATCCGCAAACCAGAAATGTGGGAAGGCTTGAAAGTAGTGCCCATACTGCTCTTGGCCAATATGTTCTTAGGCATCTATTACAACTTAAGTGTTTGGTTCAAGCTAAGTAACAATACCATGGCAGGCGCATGGATCACACTTGTGGGTGCAAGTATTACCCTTGCCATCAACTATTTCTTGATACCTTATTTTGGTTATATGGCCTGTGCATGGGCTACTTTTAGTTGCTATGGCTGTATGATGGTGATTAGTTTTATTTGGGGGCAAAAAGCCTATCCTATTCCTTATGCTTGGAAAAAACTATTGGCCTATATAGGCATTGTAACCAGCTTTTTCCTCATTCAAAAAGGGCTACTTTATTTCTATAATCCCTTCTGGTTTCAATTAGTAACGGGTAGCGTCCTGCTCTTTGTCTTTACTTGGTTTATTTTACTAGTAGAGAAAAAAGAGTTTCAGAAACTACCCGTCATTGGAAAATACATTCACTAATTATTTTTCAGCCAACAAAACTTCTTTGGCTTTTAACAAAGCTGCTTTGGTCTCTTTTGATACGGTAGGATATTCAATTCTTAGTTTGTGAAATTGCTCATAAATGGCTAGTCCCACTAAGATGCGCATAAACCATTTATCATCTGCAGGAATAATATACCAAGGTGCATATTCCGTAGAAGTTTGGTTAAACATTTCTTCATACGCTTGCTGGTATTGATCCCAATAGGCGCGCTCTTTCATATCGGCTATGGAGAATTTCCAGTTTTTCTTAGGGTCATCAATTCTGTCTAAAAATCGTTTTTTCTGTTCCTCTTTAGAAACGTTCAAGAAAAATTTCAAAATGATCGTACCATTTTCTGCTAGGTTTTTTTCAAAGCGTCTAATCTGCGCATACCTATTTTCCCAGAATTCTTTTTTAATGTCTTTGACAGTATTGATTCCGGGAATATTTTCATTCAAAATATATTCAGGATGCACTTTTGTCACCAAAACATTTTCATAATGAGACCTATTGAAAATGCCTATTTCTCCCCTAGCGGGTAATTCTTTGTAGTGACGCCAGAAATAATCATGATCCAGTTCAGTGGAAGAAGGCGTTTTAAAACTACTCACTTTAACCCCACTTGGATTAAGCCCACTCATCAAGTGTTTAATGGTTCCATCTTTACCTGCTGCATCCATGGCTTGAAACACAATCAATACACTGTATTCATTATGTGCATACAACATGTCTTGAAGATTGGCCAATTCTTGAATGCCACGAGCCAATAATTCTTCACCCCTTGCTTTTTCAAGTGGTTTGTTTTTTGTTGATGTACTAAATGATTTTAGTTTGATTTTTTTTCCAGGCTTTGCCAGGTATTCCTCTAGATTAATCAGCTTTTGTTTTGCCATATTTGTGGGTTTTAAGAAAACAAAAGTTACTGAAATATCCTTAAGTTATGCAATGGGCTTTTTGTACACGCGGTATCGCTTATAGATTTCTCCCCCAATCCTTTGGTATTCTGCACACATGGCCTGATTGCTTTCTAAAACCAAGTGGCTATCCATGAGCTCAACGCCGCGTTCAATGGATGTTTGCAAGAGGGCAGTTCCCATCAAAGCGGTTAAACCAATGGATCTATAGTCATTGCGAACAGCCCCTAACAAGAGATCCAATTGTTTGGATTTTTTGGCAGCCAATAAAATCTGAATAAATCCAAAAGGAAATAATTTTCCCTTAGCTTTTTGAATGCCCAAACTCATATCAGGCATGGCCACTACAAATGCAATGAGCTCTTGTTCTTGGTTCAGCACCAGTTTTACAAATGCAGGATCCAAGATGGGAAGGTATTGGGCTGCCATTCTTTTCATCTCTGCTTCTGTCATTGGTACAAAACCAAATAGGTCTGAATAGGTTTCATTGACCAATCTAAATACTGGAACTATATAGGGTTTTAATGCTTTCTTGGTTTTGAACTCCAAGAGCTGTACCTGACTATTTTTTTTAATTCGCTCCATTACTTTCAAATACAAAGCAGGAATGGCTTTTGGAACAACTACTTTAAATGAAACACAATCCAAGTGTTTGACAAATCCCTCCCCTTCTACCAATGACTGTAAGTAGTATGGATTGGTAGCTGTAGCAATCACGGGCAAATGCTCCAAACCCTCTATTTGTAGGCCTTGCGGGTCTTTGTCTGAAAATCCAAAAGGACCTATCAATTGTTGCATGGATTCTTTCTGTGCCCAGGCATACACAGCGTCTAATAAGGCTTTGGTAACAGCTTGGTCATTGATACAATCCAATTGAAAAAATCTAGCCGTCTTTTCTCCATGGGTCTCATTGTATTTGTGATTGATAATACCCATGACCCTTCCAACCATTACATTCCCTCTACAGGCCAATAGTCTGATTACAGTTGCTTTACCAAGCGACGGATTATGTTTAGAATCATGGAATTTCCATTCGTCCATATAAATAGGCGGCACCCAATTGGGTTGGTCACGGTATAACTTGGCTGGAAGAAAAATATAATCGCGCAAAGCGGATTTGCTATTTACTTCCTGAATGTTAATTGGCAAGGAATCCATTTGTCAAATTTACAAATTTTGAACAGGTCTTCAATCGCTTTCAAAAGCCATTATCTTTGCTGTATGGCAGAAGATTTGAAGATAGCGCAAGGCAGCAAGCAAGAACAATATTTGGAACTGATTCCTCAGATCAAGGGTTTGTTGGACGGAGAGCCCGATTTGGTAGCCAATTTAGCCAATACCGCTGCAGCACTAAAAGAACAGTTTGGATGGTTCTGGGTAGGCTTCTACTTAGTAAAAGAAGATGAATTGGTATTGGGGCCATTTCAAGGACCCGTTGCTTGTACTAGAATTAGAAAAGGAAGGGGTGTTTGTGGTAGTAGTTGGGAACAGGCTAAAACGTTGATTGTGCCAGATGTAGAAAAATTTCCCGGACATATAGCCTGTAGCAGTTTATCTAAATCAGAAATTGTGGTTCCACTTTTTGTGAATGGACAAGTTGTTGGGGTCTTAGACGTAGACAGTTCAGCATTGGACCAGTTTGATCAAACCGATGCAACCTACCTAGAACAGATTGTAGCTTTATTGAATCTTGCTTAATCCAAATGATAAATAGCTGATTATCAATACTACTAACTGTCTTAACAAGGCATTAAATAATTTTACCCTAGCTTTGCATCATTCATATAGGCTCTCTATAGACTGATCATTTACTTCCGTGACAAAGTTCATTAAGTCATTTCTGGAAAGGTTATATACCACCTGAGCATTTTCAGGTGTTCATTTTAAATTTTTTACATTTTGTTATTTGAACAATTAAGCCTCATTGAGCCCATATTAAGTGCGCTCAAAACTGAAGGTTACACTACACCAACGCCCATTCAGGAACAAGCCATTCCCATTATTTTAGAAGGAAAGGATTTACTTGGATGTGCACAAACCGGCACCGGCAAAACGGCCGCATTTGCTATTCCCGTTTTACAGTTGCTTTGCAAACAAAAATTTACCGGCCAGCCTCAAAAAGGTGGCATCAAGGCCTTGATCTTAACACCCACCAGAGAATTAGCCATTCAGATAGAAGAAAGTTTTGCTGCTTACGGCAGAAACCTTGGTCTAACCCAATTGGTAATTTTTGGAGGTGTTTCTCAACACGCACAAACCATTGCCCTACGCAAAGGGGTTGATATTTTAATTGCCACACCAGGCCGTTTATTAGACCTGATTCAACAAAAATTTATTCGTTTATCAGACGTGGAATTTTTTGTGTTGGATGAGGCAGATCGTATGCTAGACATGGGTTTTATCCATGACGTGAAAAAAATTATTACACTATTGCCTACCAAAAAACAAACCTTGTTTTTCTCGGCAACAATGCCTCCAGAAATTAGTAAGTTGGCAAGTAGTATTTTGAACAATCCTTCTAAAGTAGAAGTTACTCCAATTTCTTCTACCGCAGAAACCATTCAACAAGCTGTTTATTTTGTAGAAAAGGAAAACAAGAAACTCTTGTTAAGCCATTTACTCAAAGACGCTGCTATTAAATCTGCCTTGGTTTTTACTAGAACCAAACATGGTGCGGATAAAGTGGTGAAAGACTTACACCGTGGCGGTGTTAAGGCAGAAGCCATACATGGTAATAAATCTCAAAATGCCAGACAAAGGGCATTGTCAAATTTCAAATCTGGCGAAACCAGGGTATTGGTTGCTACCGATATTGCTGCACGCGGCATTGACGTTGATGACCTAACCCATGTAATCAATTTTGAATTACCCAATGTGCCTGAAACCTATGTACACCGAATTGGACGTACAGGCAGGGCTGGTGCAAGTGGTATCGCTTTTAGTTTTTGTGACGCTGAAGAAAAAGAATTCTTACGCGATATCCAGAAACTGATTAGCATTCCAGTTCCGGTTATAACAGATCATCCTTATGCCATGGCCAATACTTCTTTAAATAGCATACCTACGGTAAAACAAAAACCAGTTCAAAGACACCATCAGGGTGGAGAACGCAGGTCTTTCCGCGGGGGCGATAGTAGAAGATATGCCGGCAACCAATCTGCCAAAAGAGGATAAAAGCATCAAACCTATAATAACCGTTACAGTCAAAACTGTAGCGGTTTTTTTGTTGCTAGAATTCTAAAACTAATCTGCTTAGAACATAGTAGCAATCCTAAAAAAAACTAATTTTATAGTAAATCTCAGAAATGAAAAAAACGCTTCAAAGCGGATTGGTAGCTGGTTTGGTTTTATCCATTCTTTCATATGGTGGATTATTCCTTGCCGTTAACAGCAGTTTGTTTAATTCATTTTTTGCGGAATACCTAAGTTCAGTTTTTGTGTCTGATAGCTCCCGAGATTTTTTATTCTATACACATGCCATGGTCATCAGTTTTGCACTGGCTTGGTTTTGGGAAAGATTTAAACCCCTGTTCAAAGGAAACTACTTAATCAGAGGCATTGAATTTGGATCTGTTTATACCCTAGTAGCTTTATTGCCTATTCTATGGATGACTTATAGCCAAATAGACGTATCAGTATTGATGGTATTGAGTTGGCTGGGGTTTGGTTTATTCCAATCTACGGTGGCAGGAGTAATCTTTGCTAAAATGAACCCTTAAAAGCCAATTAGCTTACAGGTTTTAAGTTCAAATTAAATTCTACCAATAACTCGTCCTTGGCTTTTATCACACCACCCAATTTACTTGGTGGAGAGAGATTGAAATCTGTAAATGTTACCGCCCTATCTCCCTTTAAGTGAACAATATTGCTATTGTCTACTGTAAATAAATAACTGATCTCATATCGCTTTGCCACACCTGCCAAACCTATATCTACTAAACCTGTAATCTTAGTAGGATTTTTAAAATTGGGGTAACTATTGATAGAAATAAACTTGATGGTCAGTTTAGGAAAATCTTTGTACTTTAGGGTTTTCCTCAAATCACTAGTCATCATTCTATTGTGACAATCAAAAGATTCAATATCTAGTTTCAACTTGCCATTCATGGGAAGGGTTTGTGTTTTGGCAGCTTTAACACAAGTAATAGTGTCTGGTAAACTATAATTGATGATATCACATTGGAACTTATTTACATTGGTGCTTCCATTTACGGTTAGACTACTTCCGGGCATAACTACCCATGTACTTGCAGGATCAACAGGATAATATCCGCTGATGAGTAAGTATACAATGATATAAGAAAACCGTTTCAACATTATCAGCAAATTATACAAAAAGAATAGCCGAATGAAATTTATTCATCCGGCTATTTTACACCATAAAAAAACCCAACTTTTTAGAATCCTACTATGGCTTCAATCACGTATCCGTTGAACTTACCACCAGCGCGGTAATCAGTATTCACAAAGTCAATATATTTCTGATTCACAATTTCAGCTTTCAGTAATACATTTTTAGTCATAAACCAACCAGCAGCAAATGCAGTTCTGTCAACTTTTACATCATTAGTATATCCAGCCAAGCGAGCAGTAACTGTATTGTAACGAGCACCTACAAATAGATTTTCATCTTTACCAAAGCGATAAATACCTTCTGCTGCTAACTGAGTTGCTTTTCTATCGGCAGTTTCAGTTTTGGTGCGACCTTTAGAACCTTCATAAGTACCAAAGAATTCAAATCCATAAACTTTTACAAAGGCGTTAATCATGGTTGCAGAAATCTTTTTGCTAAATCCTGGGTTAAAACGTCCAGAGAAAGCAACTGCAGTAGAAGCGGGCAAAGCACCTGGAGCACCTTTTTCCATTACGTTTTGATAGTTAGAACCAGTGCGGTCTCCACCATATAGTGTTAAACCACTTCCTGCTTGGCTACTATTGGTATAGAAGCTACCAGATAAACGTACTCTTACATTTTCATTCAGCTTTTTGTCAATACCAGCTTTCAAATAGAAAGAAGGATTACGGCTTATATTTGGATCCTGAGCTGTTACATAAGCAGAGTCAATACTACCTTTGATCATACCGTTGGTAAGACCAACCATTCCAAAAAGACCATCTTTTTGTAAGTAAACTTCACCACCAATTTCTGTAGCAAATTCATCAATGATATAGTTGTCCATAAATGGATTGTACAAAGCTTGTCCACCATCTGTTCTGCGGAAGTGTTGATCACCATAGTTCACTTCAAAGTGACCAATTTTAACAGTAGCAATCTTCATTAGATCTCCCCAAAATTTGCCTTTGAATGGAACTTTGTCAAATTGGATATAACCACCTTTTACCCAAGTTTCATTGTGGTGTCTAGAGCTCAAATAAGAAGTTACATTCAATTTAATACCATCAGCTAATTGCACATCCATGAAAAGGTTGGCTTGAGCTGTCATAAAACCATTCTGTAAAGGATATAAACGGTTAGCGCCAGTACCAGTGTTATTAATAGCTCCTGGATTTTCGTGTTTTAAGTTTTGGAACTGTTGTGTAAAACCAGCACCCCATCTTACTTTCAATCCTTCAAAAGGAACTGTATCAGACTTTAAGGTTTCAAACATGTTAATTCCAGACTTGTCATATGGACGGAAATTAGAAATTTTGGGTTGCTGCGCAAAAAGGGCTACAGGTAAAGCTCCTGCCAACAGCATCATTGCAATTTTAAACCTGTTCATTTGAATTTTCATAAAAAGTTTTTTAGGTTGTTAATAGTGTGTAATGGATTTAAATATTATTTGGTCAATTTCAAGTCAAATTTTAAAGTAACCTCATTGCCGGTTTTGATAGTTCCCATCATGAAACTTGGAGGTGTCATTCCAAATTCTTTCATGCTGATTTTTTTGACACCAGTAACTGTAATGCTTTTATCTGCATTAATTTTTCCGGTAGCAACAATTTCTGCATCAATAGGTGCGCCAGCAATATTCAATTTACCAACTGCTTTTACAGTAAAATCTGTGGCATTGACTGCTGTTACAGTAGCAGCAGCAGCAGTGAAACTAATATTTGGGTTCTTGTCTGCTTTCAATGCTTTGTAAGCATTTTTGTCCATGGCATCTTTTTCACTTTTTAGTGCAGTTGCAGGTGTAGTAAAACTTAGAGCAGTAATACCAGTAACGGCTCCAGCAGCATTGAAAGTGAAACTAGCATCAAAACTACCTTGACTAGACTTCATGTCCCAATCATGTAAAGTAGATGTACCACTCACCACTAGATTTAACCCGTTTTTACTACTGTACTTTACTTGCGCAAATGCACCAAGTGTGAACATCAATACCAGCGCCAGTAGACCAGGTTTGAGGATTTTTGTTGAATTTTTCATGTTTGTTTTTTATGTGGGTTTAAAAAATGCTGTTCTTTTTATCACCAGATGATAGAACAAAGTTAAAACAGTAAAAAAGTGCAAAGGATGATACTCATCAACTTGTTAAATGATTCATCTCAGTTTAAAAGCTGACGATTGTCATGTTTTTTAAAAAATCAAAAGGAAATCAGCTATTTATAGTCTGGGACATTCTGAAAAGGAAACAATCACTTGCAAATTGCATTTAAATCCGCGAGGAAATAAATGATGCAAAACCAGCCATTAATTGTATAAATCTTGATGAGTTGTTTGTTTATTCTAAAACCCCTATTTTTGCAAACTGTCAGAAGAATCCTAAGCTATTTTCTGATAATGAATAAACGCGGATGTGGCGAAATTGGCAGACGCACTAGACTTAGGATCTAGCGCCGTGAGGCATGCAGGTTCGACCCCTGTCATCCGCACAGATTGAAATTCAATCAAAAAAAGACTCACTTGTGGGTCTTTTTTTTGCCCCTAACTCAAGTATCAAATTATTGAGTATTGCCAAAATAAAAGCGGTTGCCTCATCAGAGACAACCGCTTTTAGAAAATAGCATTCAAAAGTAATTATTGCTTGGCAATAATTACTTTTTTAGGTTCATACCTTGTACTAGCTCCTTCTAAAGTTAGCACACAAATATTCATTTGAGAGATGTCGGCAATATCAACCTGAACCTTATTTTCCCCTTTTATGGCACTTACTGCTTTTGAAAAGACAAGTTTACCAGTGCTAGAATTTGTAAGTCTTAAAGTAAGATCAGCCGCTTTATCTGATTTAAAGGTGGCGGTGAACCTACCATTAGTTGGATTCGGGTACACTGATATGTCTTTTGACTGAAGACTCAAGGTATAAGCAATATCTTCTTTTGTAAAAGCTGCGGAAGAGATGCTACCATTAAAGCTTGTACTTTTTGCATTTGGAATTTCAAAGCTAAAAGTTGCCATGGTCAAGTCTGACGCATCTAATTTGTCTTTTGAAACGGTAGATTTGAAGTCAGACAAGCTGATCTTATACTCTTTGGCTTCTTTTGCTAAAGGAAGCGTATAACTATATTGATCTGCCCAATTTGCAATTCCATTTCTAACAAGTGTGATGCGTAAATTGGTTCCCTCACCTCCTGCTGTAAACTGGAAGGTTTTATAATCGGTTAGATTTTGTGCAGCACCACCACCTCTAAGTACTTTGTAAACAGATACATAATCTGGGCTAGTTGCTGCAATATTCATGTTTCTAAACAATATGAAATTGTCTGGATTTGTTGCACTAATATTTGCATCATTACTAATCTTAAAGTCTTTAACGGTAGTAGTAGCTTTATTAAAATCATAGCCCCATGAGCCATCAGCCATAAATACTTGATCTTCCAGTTTGTTATTCAAATACAAATCAATGCTTGCTTCATAGTTATCTCTAACAGGTATGCTAATGGTTGATTTACCATTTGCATTAACTGTAAATGGAACTTTTCTTTTTACAGCTACACCTTGCTCATTTGCTTTTTCAGAGATTTCAAAATAACCACTGCTTGCTGTCTGAGCATTTGTGATGGCAAGATTAAGGTTAGTGCCTTCACGCTTACCAATAGTTATATAGGTTTTTGGAAGCGTTGCTTTGCTAGTTATCATATTCAAAGGCATAGAAGACTTTAAGCGACTAATAACATCACTGGCCATATCCATTAACAAACCGGTATTCACAGCCCAGAGTTGTACGTTATACATGACTTCATCAGTCATATAATCTTTATTTAACCAGGTACTCTGAATAGTATAGTTGTTTCTTCCTGTTTTAGCGCCAACTATGAAACTGATAGCATATTCATTTACACCTAGATTGTTTTTCAAATCATAACGAACCAAGCTAATGCTATCAATCATTATATTTTGTATTCCAATTAACTCAGAACCCTTTAAACGATCGCAAATAGATTTGGTGTGGTCGTATACTTCTCCAAGTGTTTTAGTGGCAAAGGCAACTGCTTTTGCTTTATTATTTGAAGTAAAGTCAACAGCCATTACCTCTTTTGCATTGGTGATAGTTAAAATATCCAATGGTGTTGTTACAGAAGCGGAAAATACGCTGCTAGACAATTTCTGAGGCAAGATATCACTCAACTGTAATTTGGTTCCAACACCAGCAATTTGATAACGGCTACCCGTTTTTCTCCATTCGGCTAATTTAGAATATTCAACTGGGCCTTGTAAACTATTTATCGCATTATTGAAGATGCGTTTTGCAACAGCATCGCCAAGGCTCTTACTTTCAAGACCTCCGCCGCCTCCGCCGCCAACTCCACCACCTGGGCCGCAGATCTGAACATTTGGATAGAAATACGCCGTTCCACAAGCACCATTGTTAATCTTATAAGTAACAATGCCAGTACCTGCGCCTACGCCAGTTAATAAACCAGTGCTGCTATTGATTGTTGCAATAGATGTGTTATTGATTGACCATACGCCACCTGGGATTGGATGTTGTAAGGTAGTGGTAGAGTCAACACAAATGGTATTCGTACCTGTAATGCTAGGTAATACAATTGGATTAACAATTGTTTGAGAAGCACTACTCTTAACACAACCTACAGAATCTGTTACTTGAACTGAATAGTTTCCAGCAACTAAAAATACACGGTCTTTAATAGTTGGGCCATCGCTCCATAGATAAGTAGCAGGACCTCTATTTCCAGTAACTGTGAGGTCAATTTTACCATCGCCCCAGTTGTTACAAGAAATATCAGTCTTTTGAGCAACTACATTTAGTGTACATACAATATAACCCGCATCAATTGTTGGATTATCTTTATCCAATCCTCCCAATGCTACATCAATACGCACTAATTCGCTGTAGCCAGTACTTCTATTGGCATTAGAGTTATTATCCGTTTTACTGGTCTGATCTAATTTTGTAAATACTTTACCCTCAATAGTTGGGAACTTCACATAATAATTGCCAGTAGCCAAATTAGTGAAAGTATAATAACCCTTTCTACCAGTAAAATCATTGGCTGTGAAGGTAGAATCTAATAATACTTGATCATTACCACCAACTAGATTAGAAGGACCTGGTTTATATAAGTATACTTTTAAGCCATTAATACCCGCTAATACAGATTCATCTTGCAAACCATTTGCATTTGAATCTACCCAAGCATAATTACCCAAAGAACCCAATGCACTGATACAATCTGTTACCATACCCACTTTATTTGGAGTAGCAGGTAAAAGCTGTGCAGAATTATCGGTTCTGTTTAATTGATAGGTATATGAATTATACATCACAATATTAGATGGAACACCTACTGGCAAGATCATTGGCCAAGTGTATACCAAACTATCCAACGGTGCAATTGTAGCTGAACGTGTAATTTTGATGGCCTTAACTGAAGTAATATCAGCTGGCGGTATTACAGACCAGTTAGCAGTATTACAACCGGGTGGATTGATCGCCGGACTAAACTCTGGCATACAAGGATTCGAAACCGTATCGTAATAAATAGTGGTTGATGGGTCTGTAAATGTGATTGGAGCTGAAAGGTTTGCAAAATATTGCGAACCTCTTAGGTCACCAATAAATGGAAACACATCAATCATGGTAATATTATTGGCACCCACATTTCCTGTATTACGTAACAATGCACGATACTTAATTTTTCCTTGTGGAGTTGCGTGTGCATTATCTGGATAATACACGAACTGTGTGGTGTCACAACCACTTTGTCCTAATTTAGAAGTATATGCAGCTGCACTAACTACGGTGATATTTTTAGTATTAGTATTTGGATTACCTGCATTGATATAGGAATTAGAACTTGCTAAAGTTGCAAAGTTTCCAATACTTGATGGTGCAGTACCATCTTTTACTTTGGCATCAAATTTCACAAAAATCTGATCTCCACTTGCTACATTGGCAATTGGGAAAGTCAGGGTTTGTCCACTTACACCTACACCTGCCAAAGGCGCATACGCTCCTCCATTTAATTTAAACTCTGCTGAACCGGCTTGATATTCAAGTTTGGAATTGAGCACATCTGTAAAACTTACATTTTGTGCTACACCAATACCCAATTGTTTTGCTGATAAAACATAAGTGATTACATCAGTTGGCCCAAATGAAGTGCCATTGTCAGTTGTTTTATCTAAGCTAGAGAATACTGGTGCCTGACCAATAATTCTCGCATTACCACATGCATTTGAAGGAAGTAATGGAGCAGAATTTGCAGAGGCATTTAGCTCATAACAATTGTTTACCTGTGTTCCAAGAAGTGTAACTGCACAAGTTCCTGGATGATTGCTTCCCTGAATGATTGTTCCTCCGCCATTTGATGTTGCAGTTCGGATGGTACCAGTGTAGGTAAGATCTTGAGTAAAGTATGGCCCAATGGCGTCTACATCTGGTTCAACCCTAATCTTCACTTTTGAAATAAAATCTCCAGGTCCAAGTGTAACTGGATAGGAATTAGCCATGGTAGTATTATTAAAAGGACTACCAGAAACAGCCGTCCAAACACCTGAATTATTCAATTCATAGTATTGATACACTTTTACTTGGGGTACTGGACTACCAGGTACAGGATTTGATACTTTTTTTGCAAAGACCGATGTAACATCAATATTCGGGTCAATATTGGTAATTATTTCAACAAAATCAAGATTGGTATTACCGCTATTTGTCCATCCGGTTTTGAAATTCGCATTAGAGCCTGCCATAACCACACCAGGACAAAGACCGGGTATTTGACTAGTTGTTCCTGCACCTGGATTTGAAATACCACTTGAGCTTGCGATTAAAGTTCCACTAGCACAAGCCCTAACTTCAGGAGCTGCTGCAAGTGCTGCTATTCCTGCTGTAAAAGGCAATACAGGAATATTACCAGTTAAACTAGCACAATTCTGAAAAGTTGAACCAATTGAAAAAGTTGGCGCAGTATATTTTACGGTAATGCTGGCAGATCCAGTTCCTGTTAAAGTAGTAGCACCCCAATCCCAACTCACCACTGTTTCACCAGAACCCAATACTGTTGTAGTTGGAATGATTGAACCAAAATTTGTTGCTGAAACAAACACTACCCCAACTGGTAGGGTATCTAAAATTTTTGCTTGGTATAGATTCAAGTTTCCTTCCGCACCTCCTGAATTGGTATAACTAATATCATAGGTAAACGGACCATTCAGGGTTGGATTGGTAGAATAATTACGTGCTACTTTATTCAATACTATATTATTCCCAGCCAATGCCTTAATAGAACTGGTATCTAATTTGGGCGAGACATTGGCATTTGTTCCTTCTATGGAAGTAATAATCAATGGCGTATATGCATTAGGGGTTGTTCCATTTGCATAT
Source organism: Chitinophaga pinensis (assembly GCA_943372225.1). Lineage (GTDB taxonomy): Bacteria > Bacteroidota > Bacteroidia > Chitinophagales > Chitinophagaceae > Sediminibacterium > Sediminibacterium pinensis_L. The sequence continues at coordinate 108,497 of CALRXV020000001.1, forward strand.
ACCATGGAAATCTGCATCTGTCCGGTACTTCCCGCAGGAATAGGATTTCTAAAAGTTGCCGTAATCAGTCCGGCCACATTTGTTACTGATGTGATCTGGCTAGCGTCATAAGCAATACTGGTAGCCCCTGGAGCAACAGCTAAATTAGCTGGCAGCGGAATCTTTATAACAACATTATTACCATTAGAGGTTAATGATGATATGCTATAATCAATGACAAAAATGAAATTTTTGCCAGTCTTGATGGAATCAAGTTTTAAGTTTCCATCAGAAGTTGCTTCTGTACTTACCAATAAATCTACCTGAGCATTTGCCGTTTTGAGCAAAAACAGGGTAAAAAGGGTAAAGAACAAACTTTTAATCCAAAACTGATTTAATGTAAATCTGTTTTTCATAATGTTAGTTTAGGGGGTTATCTACATCGCTTAACGCAAAATGTTAATAATTATTCTGCAAATTATAGAACGGTTTCGTCACGATTTATACCAAGAACTTGGTATAAATCAGGTAATTGGATGGGGTAATCAAGCTGTTTTGGGAATTTTATGGTGTTTTTCTATGTGAAAAAGAATCTATTCTTAGCATTTAGGCCAATCCCTTACCTTTGCAACCCAAAAAACAAGAATTAAAAACACAAGTATGGCTACAATAACCCGCGAGAATATTGGCTTGCTGCATGACAAGCTCATTGTGAAGTTGAACAAGGAAGACTATTTTGGCAATTTTGAGAAAACCTTAAAAACCTTTGCTAAAACTGCCAATATCCCCGGATTCCGCAAAGGAATGGTGCCTGCAGGTTTGGTAAAGAAAATGCATGGTCCAAGTATCTTTCAAGATGAAGTGTTGAAAACAGTTGAAAAAGAAATGAACCAATACCTAAACAAGGAACAATTGGACATTTTTGCGCAACCTGTTCCTTTGGAAAACGAAGGCACTAAGCTGGATATGAACAATCCTGGTGAAGTGGATTTTGCATTTGAAGTAGGTTTAAAACCTGAATTTGATGTAAATGCCTCTAATATTAAAGTAACTAAATACAATGTGATTGTTACTGATGAGATGGTGAATGAAGAAGTTGAAAGACTTCAAACACGCAATGGTAATATGACCGAGCCTGAAACTGCTAGCTCTGAAGACCATGTGTTAAATGTTACTTTTACAGAATTAGACGCTGATGGCAATATGCTAGAAGGCGGCATTAACAAGGCTAATAGCTTATTGGTTAAGTATTTTGCTCCCGCATTTAGGTCTCAATTGATTGGTAAGAAAAAAGACGATGTAGTAGACGTTCATTTGGCTAGCGCTTTTGAAGATAAAGAAAGAGAAGTAGTTCTTTCTGATCTTGGTTTGAACAAAGACGAAGCTGGAAGTGCAGACAAAACTTTCAAAATGACCATTACCAAGATTGGTTTTGTTGAAAAAGCCGCTTTGGATGCTACTTTCTTTGCAACCGTATATCCAAATAACGAAATCACTACAGAAGAAGATTTTCGTGCTGCTGTGAAAGCTGAAATTGAAACCCATTTTGCCCAACAAACCCGTAATCAGATCCACGATCAGATTTACCACCATTTGTTAGACAATACCAGTATGGAATTTCCAGAGACCTTCTTAAAACGTTGGTTACAGATTGGCGGTGACAAACCAAAAACTGCCGAAGAGGCAGAAGCTGACTATCCTGGTTTTGTAAACCAATTAAAATGGACCCTTATCAGCAGCAAATTGGTTACTGACAACAAAATTGAAGTACTTCCTGAAGATATCCGGGACTTTGCTAAAATGCAATTGTTTAGCTATATGGGCGGCCAATTAGGCGCATTGGGTGATAACCAACAGTGGGTAGACGATTATGCCAACCGCATGATGCAGGATAAGAAATTTGTAGAAGATAGCTATCATCGCATTAGCGCAGACAAATTGTTCAGCACCCTTGAAACACAGGTTGCTGCAACAGACGAAGCCATTAGCATGGAGGCGTTTGCAGAGAAATTGCATCATCACCACCACTAAGAGAGTGAAGAGTGAAGAGTGAAGAGTGAAGAGTGAAGGAAGAAGCTAAGAAAGCTTAATGAGTGAAAAAATACCTGAAAAGGGGCAGTCTTGTGAAGATTGCCCCTTTTTTTTGCCATTTATCGCAAAAAAGGGTGGGGTTAACTGACTGATTGTCGTTGAAAACAAGTTTGCACAGTATTTGAAGAATCCCAATAGAATGAAAAGGCAAAACACTTATCTTCAAAGCGAAAACAGTCTTATATGAACCTAGGAAAAGAGTTTGAACAATACGCAGTGAAACACCGTGGCATTAGCAGTGCCACCCTGCACAATTACCAACAACACGGACTTCATGGTGTGACCAACCTGACTCCCTATATTATTGAAGAACGACCCATGAACGTGGCCAGTATGGACGTGTTTAGCCGTTTGATGATGGACAGGATTATCTTTTTGGGAGAAGGTATTAATGACTATGTAGCCAATATTGTTACAGCGCAATTGCTATTCTTAGAAAGCGTTGACCGCAGTAGAGATATTCAAATGTATATCAACAGCCCAGGAGGCAGTGTTTATGCGGGTTTGGGTATTTATGATACCATGCAATTTATCAGCCCAGATGTTGCTACCATTTGTACTGGTATTGCTGCAAGTATGGGTGCCGTTTTACTTTGTGCTGGTGTTCAGGGTAAGCGTACTGCTTTAAAACATAGCCGAATCATGTTACACCAACCAAGTGGTGCCATTGGTGGTCAGGCAACTGATATTGAAATTACAGCTCGTGAAATTAAAAAGCTTAAAGTAGAATTATACGAGGTAATTGCAGAGCACACCAATAAATCAATTGAAGTGGTGGCCGCAGATTGCGATAGGGATTTTTGGATGAAAGCCATTGAGGCTAAAGAATATGGTCTGGTAGACGAAGTTTTGTTAACCAACCCTAGAAAACAGCGTAAAGACTAATTAACCGTAAAATTTTAGACAATGATCCAGTCAAAATATATTATCAACCCTTACCTAATGGAAGACGAGGAAGCGGATGAGCCAAAAGAGGAAAAACAGGAACCAATGGGTGGCGTGATGCTCAAAAAAATGGAGAAACTCTTTTTTGAAAGAAGGGCCGTTTATTTATGGGGCGTGGTAGATGACAAATCTGCCCGTGACATTGTAAGCAAATTACTCTTGTTAGACGCAGACAAACCTGGAGAAGAAATTAAGTTTTATATCAATAGCCCAGGTGGTGTTGTAACAAGTGGTATGGTTATGTACGATACCATGAAACTAATTAGCAGCCCTGTTACCACCATTTGTATGGGATTGGCTGCCAGTATGGGTTCTATTTTATTGAGTGCCGGAACCAAGGGCAAAAGATGTATCTATCCACATGGAGAAGTGATGATTCACCAACCAAGCTTGGGAGGATATTTTCAAGCCACATCTGCAGACATTGAAATTCAAGCCAATCAGATTCGCAAAACCAAGGAATTGGGTGCTAAAATTCTAGCCGAAAATTGTGGCAAGACCGTTGACCAAGTAATGGCCGACTTTGACCGCGATTATTGGATGGATGCCAAAGAAGCCGTAGCTTATGGCATTGTAGACCAGATTTTGGAAAAAATCTAAGCGAATCAGGCTTAATAAATATTAAAATTATTTCATTTGTACTAGTTTTTTCCCGACAAACGGGGAACTGTGGTACATTTGCATCCCTCAAGGCAACAGAAAACTAGGTTTTACTGTCTAATGTTTTGGGTCAAAAATTTTTTATGGCTAAACAAGCGCAATTACATTGTTCCTTCTGTGGCAGAAGCCGCGACGAAGTGAAGATCCTGATTGCAGGACAGGAGGGGCATATCTGCGAGAACTGCGTAGAACATGCACAGGAAATTATTGTGCAAGAATTAAACCTCAAGAATGAAGGAGGCGTTGGTGGCAACAGCAATTTTAAATTGAGTGTTCGCAGACCTGCTGAGATTAAAAAATTCTTGGATGAATACGTAATTGGTCAGGACGATGCTAAAAAAGTATTGTCTGTTGCCGTTTACAACCACTTTAAAAGAATTGTCCAGAAAGTACAACCCGATGATATTGAAATTGAAAAAAGCAATATTATCATGGTGGGTGAAACAGGTACGGGTAAAACCTTATTGGCCAAATCCATTGCCCGATTATTAAATGTACCATTTGCCATTGTAGACGCTACCGTATTTACAGAAGCAGGTTATGTAGGCGAAGACGTTGAGAGCATGTTAACACGTTTATTACAAAACTGTAACTATGACGTGGCTTCAGCGGAAAGAGGGATTGTTTATGTAGATGAAATTGATAAGATAGCCCGCAAAGGGGATAACCCCTCCATTACACGTGATGTGAGTGGTGAGGGTGTGCAACAGGGATTATTGAAAATGTTGGAAGGAACTGAAGTCTTGGTGCCGCCTCAAGGTGGACGCAAACACCCTGAGCAGAAAATGATCAAAGTAGATACAAAGAATATCTTATTTATCTGTGGTGGTGCTTTTGACGGAATTGACAAAGTAATTGCTAGAAGAATCAATACCAATGCCATTGGATTTAGCGTCAACAAAGATGAACAGGAACACCAGCGCAAGAATCTTTTGCAATTCATCAATGCTACGGATTTAAAATCTTTTGGTTTGATTCCAGAACTATTGGGTCGTTTGCCCGTGGTCACCCACTTGAATCCATTAGACAAAGAAACATTGAGAAGCATTTTGACCAAACCCAAGAATGCTTTGATGAAACAATATACCCGTTTGTTTGAATTAGAAGGCATTGCCTTAACCGTTGAAGAAGCTGTTTTAGACTTTATGGTAGACAAGGCTTTGGAATACAAATTGGGGGCACGTGGATTAAGAAGCATTTGCGAGAGCATTCTAACCGATGCTATGTTTGAATTACCTGGTACAGAAACCACCGTATTGAATATAACACTGGACTATGCAGAAAGCATGTTTAGTAAAAGCAAACTCTCTGTCTTGAAAGTGGCTTAATTAAAACACACATTTCTTGAAAACAGTGGGCATAAGTTCCCACTGTTTTTTTTTGCAGCTACCCTAACTTGCGCTCAAGAAAAAAGCGAAAAAACTACCAACATGAACGAACTGATTGAACGCCTAGTTAAAGAAGCAAACCTTAGCCCAGAACAAGCTGGACAAGCCGTAGCCACTATTGCAGCATTTGTAAAAGAAAAATTTCCTATGTTGGGTGGAGCTGTTGACCAGATTTTTTCAGCAGGTAATAAGGAAGACTAATTAATTGGGCAGTTTCACAGTAAAAGTACTGCCCTCTCCTTTTGCACTCTCAATTAAGAGAACGCCACCTTGTTTTTGTAAAAGGTCTCTACAAAGAATTAGACCAAATCCACTACCCTTTTCTTGAAGGGTTCCCGTTCTTGTAAAGTATTTCTGCGCATTTACTTTTTGTAAGATTTCCTCACTCATACCAATACCAGAATCCTTAATATGAACATAAGAATGGGTATCATCTTGTGTAAAGCTTATTTCAATTCTTCCATCTAATGGTGTAAACTTAATAGCATTGGTGATTAGATTACGGAAGATAATCTTGATCATTTCTTTTTCTGCCATGATATTGGAATCAGAAGAACTATTGTTGATGAACTTGATTCGTTTTCGCATCAACGCAATCTTTTGCTCTAAGTGCATGCCATTCATCAACTCATACACATTGATGTCTGATTTCTCCAAATCCTTACCCGTAATCTGGCTCTTTAACCAACCCAGTAAATTATCCAGCAACCCAGTTGTATTAATATATTGGGTCTCTAATTGCTCTAACAAGGTCTTGGATTCATCTTCTGTTAAAGCTCCTTTATTAATAAGAGACAGAATGGTTTGTGTATTTGTTATTGGATTACGTAGGTCATGAGAAATAATGGACAACAATTTATCCTTGGTCCTATTATCTTCTTCCAATAATTGGTTTTTGGAATAGATTTCTTTGTTTAATTTATCAAGCGAAGAAGCATTTTCTTCAATGATGGCATTTTGTTTAGTCAATCGCTGAGAGAGGAATTTTTGCCTTCTATAACTAATGAAAGTAAAAATTACCAATAGCGCCATTACCACCAACATGAGACTACCTACTGTGATAATAAGCAATTGACTACTGGCTCTTTTATTGGCCTTCTCCTTCTCACTTTCTGCTGTTAATTTCTGAGAATCTTTGCTCTTTACTATTTCAATAAAATTACTAGCATACTGGGTTTCATTTTCATTCTTGGTCACCAACACACTAATTAATGTATCCTGCCAGGCAGAGGTATGTGGCAGGTCTCCTACCAACTGATACTCTTGCCTAATCATTGTGGCTGTTTTGGTCATCAAATTATAAGCCCCTGATAAAACCGCACAGGAATAGGCAGATTTGGCTAACTCAATGGCTTCTGAATTTCGTTGCTGCTGAATCAGTATTTCTGCTAATTGAATATTGTTTGAAGCCATTCCAAAATGGTCATTCAACAACATATCCAGTGAAAGGGAATTCTGAAAATAGGATCTGGCAGTTGCAGTATCATTTTTAACCCTAGCCAATAAACCTAGATTATAAAATGCTTTTTTCTGCCCATAAACATATTTGTCTTTCAAGCTTATTTGAAGGGCTTCTTTAAACAAGGACTCAGCCCTTGAATAATTCTTTCGCTTTGTTTCAATGAGTCCAATACTGTTCTTGATATTGGCAATTTCTTTTTTATAGTTTTTCCTGATTGAGATCTCAAGAGATTCAGTACTTAGGCGAAATGCCTCGTCTAATTTTCCCTCTTCCGCAAAATAACCAGCTAACTGATTATTGATTCTAACCAAATTCATACTGTCTTGAAAAAGAATACTGTTTTCCAAAGCCAATTGGTAAATACCTAAGGCTCTTTTTGAAAACCCATTTTGCTTATAAATACCGGCTTCATAAAAATAAGCAGTTGATAAGCCTTGATGATAATGGTTTTGAATAGAAAGATTTTTAGTGGAGTCCAGCAACTTTAATGCTTGGTTCACTTTAGACCGCTTCATATTAAAAGCGGCTTGGTTTAGAGAATCAATGAAATGATAAATGGTATCACTACTATTATTGTCTAATAGCTCTCCCTTTTGGGCAAACAGCAGGCAGGGAATGAATGCCAATAGGACTGATAAATGTACCCTGCTCTTTTTCATCAAAAAAATGCTTGGCCGCTAAGATACTCAACTTTCAAATACAATGAACTCAAGTAAACACCTTGAAGGAATTATACAACTATCTTAGTATCTCTCTGGCTATCACCAATTTTTGTATTTCAGAAGTACCTTCTCCAATGGTACAAAGCTTGGCATCCCTATAAAATTTTTCTACAGGAAAGTCTTTGGTATAGCCATATCCACCAAAAATTTGAACCGCATCATTGGCAATTTTTACAGCTGTTTCACTTGCCTGATATTTGGCCATAGCACCTTCTTTGGTAACAGGAAGATGTCTTAGTTTCAGGTCACAGCATTGGGCAATTAGCAATTCCGCAGCCATGATCTCAGTTGCCATATCGGCCAACTTAAAACTAATACCTTGAAAATTACAAATGGGTTGGTCAAACTGATGACGTTCCTGCGCATATTTTAAAGCTGCTTCATAAGCACCTTTAGCAATTCCTAAGGCCAGAGCGGCAATAGAAATTCTACCCCCGTCTAAGATTTTTAAAGACTGTCTAAATCCATCACCCACAGCCCCCAACCGATGGCTATCTGGTATTCTGCAATCCGTGAAAATCATTTCTGTGGTTTCACTGGCACGCATACCCAATTTGTTCTCTTTTTTTCCAGCGTTAAAACCTGCTCTACCCCTATCAACTACAAAAGCTGTGGCATTACCACTAGATCTAGGTTCACCTGTTCTACAAATGACAACAGCCAAATTCCCAGACATGCCATGGGTAATCCAACATTTGGTACCATTTAAAACCCATTCATCTCCGTCTTTAACGGCGGTAGTTTGCATGTTTCCAGCATCACTACCGGTATTGGGTTCTGTTAAACCCCAAGCGCCAATCCATTCACCGCTTGTCAATTTGGGCAACCACTGGTTTTTCTGCTCCTCTGTTCCAAAACTAAGAATATGATTGGTACACAAAGAATTATGAGCCGCCATACTCAAACCAATAGAGCCACAAACTTTGGCAATTTCTTGTATAGCCACATTGTATTCAAAATAGCTAAGACCAGCACCACCATATTCATGAGGCACCAACATGCCCATTAGACCCAGTTTTCCCATTTCATGAAATAAATGAACGGGAAAAGTTTGGGACTCGTCCCATTCCATTACATGGGGAGCTATATGTTTTCTGGCAAAATCTCGGGCAGTAACTGCCACTTGTTGGGTGATTTCGTTTGCGGCAAAGTTCATGGACAGGTTTTAAAATAGATGAAGGTTGCCGAAACCAAGCAATCGTTATCCGGCAACCTTCTGAAAAATAAACTAGCGTTAGTTAGTTTTCATTGCAAATGTAGGGGAATTTTTATTCCACCCAAATTTTTAATCTTTTTTTTCAGGCACTTGACCCAAAGTCAAAAATGGTTTCATTAATTGAAATAAAGAATCCTTAATACCATAGGTCTTACCCACCTGTTCAACTGTTTTGAAGCCCCCCATTTTGTCTCTGAACTTGACAATTCTTGCTGCCAATATTTCACCAATTCCTGGAAATGCCATCCATTGATCTGGACCCGCATGGTTAATATCAATGGGTTGTAGGTTCCAGGTTTTATGAGACTTCAAATTGGCGCTATCTTTTATTGATAATGCTTTTAAAGGCTCTTGGTCCTTCTTGCCTTCGGCGATAGGTACTGGAATTTGTACATAAGGAATGAGCAAATCTGCTTCTGCTGGTTTCAAACCCCAAATCTTTCTCAGGTCTTCTGGCTTTCTGAACCTGCCACCTTTTTGGAGATAGTGCTGAATGGTTAAGATGGTCTTATCCCTTAGCCCCAGTTCCTGCCACTGCTGTGGGCTGATGGTATTTGGATTAAACGGAAAATAATGCGCCACCCTGGTAGGGGTCTCACTTGAAAAACGGTTATGATTGGTTGTTAGAATCTCTGATGCTGGTGCATTGCTTGCAGGTAAAGCATCGCCATAGGCAAAGCTATTAGACCTTGATGCATTGGGTTGGCCCCCATTGGATGGAGGCATGGAAATCTTAAGCGGTTTCTCCGGAAAAAACAGCGGCAAAGTCCAAAACAAAATCATCAATAAACACAATAGCAGGATAGCCAGTCTTTCTCTACTGGTGAACCTGAAAAAAGATTTCAGCTTTTCCATATGTCCCTTTTTTAAAAGGGCTACAAACTCAGTTCTAGGCCATCATAGGCCAATTGAATATGGGGAGGAAGTTCTTGATTAATGCTGTCATGCAAACCCAACTGATGGCTGATATGGGTAAAATAGACTTCTGGAATGTCTAATTCCGTTGCTAGATCAACCGCCTCTTGCAGGGTAAAATGTGAAATATGGGCTTCTTTTCTAAGTGCGTTTAATACCAAGACTTTTGAGCCCCTGATCAGCGCCTTCTGATCTTCTTCAATTCTATTGGCATCCGTGATATAGGTAAAGTCTCCAAACCTAAAACCAAAGACGGGCATTTTATGGTGGTATACCAAAATGGGTTGCACTGGAATGTCTCCAATGACAAAGGGTTTTTCATCAATGGTAATCAGGTTCAATTCCGGTACACCAGGATATTTCTTGTCTGCAAATGCATAATAAAAATCTCTTTTTACGGCTTCTTCTGTTAATGAATTGGCATAAATATCCATGGCTTTTTGACTAAAGAAATTAAAAGCACGGATATCGTCAAGACCAGCCATATGGTCTTTATGCGGATGCGTAAATAATACCGCGTCTAGTCTGCGCGTATGTGTGCGCAACATCTGGTATCTAAAATCTGGGGTTGTGTCTACAATCAAACTGGTTTTCTGTGATTGCACCAAAATGCTGCTTCTTAAACGATTATCCTTGGGATTCTTAGAGGTACAAACCGTACAATCACATCCAATCATAGGGATTCCGGTACTAGTACCCGTTCCCAAAAATTGTATGTGCAGAGAAGGAATAGACATAGAACAAATCTAAACCATAATCTGCAGCTTTATAAATAGCTGAAATAATTTAGGCAAACAGTTGAAACAAAAGCTTTGTAATTCAAATCAGTTTCTGATTTGTTTTGACTTTTGACTTTTGACTTTGAAACCTATTCTCCAATTACAGCAGACTGCTTAATCAAAGAGTCATAGAGCTTCTGAGATTCTAAAGTTAGTTTGTCGTAGTCAATATTTAATTGAGGAATCAATTCAATTAATGTGTTGATTCTTCCTTCTGTATTGAGGAATTTGTTCAGTACCACTACTTTGCGTGCTTCCAGCAAACACCAGCCACTTTGGAAAGTACCACGCTCATATCTAACCACATAGGAGGATTCACCAAGTATGTCTTCTAGTTTGTCAACCGTTGATTGTGTGTATTTCATAGTTTTCTCCATTGCCCTTAACTAGGCTTACTCAAAAATAAGTCAGTGCCTGCTGCCAAAGGCTTTCAGTTATCCACAACCGGTGGCAAATTGCTGGTCCAGCTTACTTACTTTCCATTTTGATCACGGGAACAATCATTTCTTCTAAACTAACCCCACCGTGTTGAAAGGTATTCTTGTAATAGTTGACGTAATGGTTATAATTGTTAGGATAGCAAAGAAATCCGTCTTCCTTGGCAAAAATAAAGCTAGAATTGATGGTTGGAATGGGTAAACCTGCTTCTTTGGGGTCTTTAAAGGCCAAAACATCCCGGGGTTCAAAATTCAGGTTCCGCCCGTGTTTATAGCGCAAATTGGTGGTAGTTTGCTTGTCTCCAATAACTTTATGGGGAGTTTTTACCCTAACAGAGCCATGGTCGGTGGCCAACACCAACTTCAACTTTTTATCGGCAATTCTTTTCAATGCCTGGTTTAAGGGACTGTGTTCAAACCAACTACGCGTAATACTTCTATAGCTCACTTCATCACTGGCCAATTCTTTCAACACTTCCATTTCTGTTCTGGCGTGTGAGAGCATGTCTACAAAATTGTACACTATCACATTAATATCGTTCTGCAACAGGTTGTGAATATTATTGACCAAATGTTGGCCATCTTGGTGGTTCACAATTTTATGGTAACTAAATTTCAAATGATCTTTTTTCAATCGCTTTAGCTGGGCCCTAAAAAAGTCTTCCTCGTGTAAATTTTTGCCACCTTCTTCTTCGTCATTTTTCCAAAGACCTGGAAATTGTTTTTCAATTTCAAGAGGCATCATACCAGCAAAAATGGCGTTCCTACAGTATTGTGTGGCGGTGGGCAAAATACTGTAAAAGGATTCCTCTTCTTGAATCCGAAAATTTTCTGCAAATATGGGTTCAATAGCTTTCCACTGGTCAAAACGCAAATTGTCAATGAGTATGAAAAACAGTGGGGTTCCGGGTTCTGCATGAGGCAATACTTTGAACTGAAACAAGTGATGACTCATGATGGGTGCATCGGCAGATTTGGGGTTCACCCAAGAAGCATAATTTTTGGATACGAATTTGAAAAAAGCAGTATTGGCTTCCTGCTTTTGGGTATTAAATACTTCCTGCATTTCAGGACTATCACTCTTTTCCATTTCCAATTCCCAGTGCACCAAGCGCTTGTAAATTTCCATCCACTCATGATGATTGGGATTGTCACTGAGTGCCATAAATAATTCCCTAAAATTCTGCTGATAAGATGTAGTAGTTTTTTCTGCAACCAACCTTTTATTATCTATCAGTTTTTTTAAACTCAACAATACTTGATTGGGATTAACCGGCTTGATCAAATAATCACTGATCTGACTACCAATGGCTTCATCCATCAGATTTTCTGTTTCATTCTTGGTAATCAGTACAATGGGTAATTGCCTATTGATGGCTTTGATTCTGGTTAGGGTTTCTAAACCAGTAATTCCGGGCATAGATTCATCCATGAGTACCACGTCTACATAATTGGATTTTACATATTCCAATGCGTCAAATCCATTGGTCATGGTCACCACTTCATATCCCTTATGTTCTAAAAACATTTTCTGAGACTGCAGACTTTCTATCTCGTCATCTACCCAGAGTATCTTTGCTACCGACATATTCCAACGTATTGAGTAAAATTATTTTATTAAGTGGCCCTAAAACTATTTGAATCTTTTGATTCGTCAGGGTATTTGTACTTTTGCTAACTGCCCAAGCAGTTGATTTAACAATTCGGCAACAGCATGAACCAGATTAAAAGAAAAATCATCAATGACCCAGTCTATGGTTTTATCACCATTGACCATCCATTGATATTTAACATATTGGCCCACCCCTATTACCAACGTCTGCGCCGCATTCACCAAATGGCCATGGCGCAATTGGTCTATCCAGGTGCGGTTCATACCCGTTTGCATCATTCCTTAGGCGCTTACCACCTCATGTGTAATGCCGTTACAGAACTTAGGGCCAAAGGTGTTGAAATTACAGAAGCAGAATCCGTGGCGGTAAAAGCAGCCATTTTGTTGCACGATATTGGTCATGGTCCTTATTCCCATGCACTGGAACAGGTCTTAGTCTTGGGTACCCATCACGAAGCCTTGTCTATTCGTATCATGGAGGAAATGAATAAAGGCATGAATGGTGCGCTTGACTTGGCTATTCAAATATTTACCAATAAATATCCCAAACCATTTTTACACCAACTAATCAGTGGTCAATTAGACATGGACCGCATGGACTACCTAAGCCGCGATAGTTTTTATTCCGGTGTAAGTGAAGGCGTAATTGGTTATGACCGCATCTTGAAAATGTTGGTAGTTCACCATGGCCAACTCATGGTTGAAGAGAAAGGCATTTATAGTGTTGAGAAATTTTTAGTGGCTCGCAGACAAATGTATTGGCAAGTATACTTACACAAAACCGTCTTGTCAGCTGAAAAAATGTTGGTTAAAATCATTGAACGCGTTAGAGAAATTTATCAATCAACAGACCTGGCTTTACAGACTCAAACTGCACTGGATTTTTTCCTAGGTAGTTTTAAAGGGTTTATGGATCATGACGCGCTGGAACAATTTTGCTCCCTAGATGATCATGATGTGATGCACGCTATTAAACACTGGAGTAAGCACCAAGACCGTGTGCTTTCTTTGCTCTGTAAGCGTTTCCTCAATAGACAATTATACAAATCTAGAATACAATCAGAAGATTTTGAACCCCTATTTCTCAAGGAAAAGCAAGACCTTGCGGCCAACAAATTTGGGATTAAGCCTGCAGATGCACACTATCTCTGTTTTACAGGAGAAGCTTCAAATACCATGTACCAAACCCTTGACGAGCGGATCAATATTCTCTTCAAAGACGGCATGGTCAAGGATATCTCAAAGATTGACAATGCTTTAATACAGCAAAACCTTTCTGCTCCTGTCAAAAAATTTTACATTTGTATGCTTTCTTAAATTAGACAGCCCAACATTTAAAAAATGCCCATGACATTTACCGCAGCGCAAATTGCTTTAATGATCCAAGGAAAGGTAGAGGGCAACCCTGCAGCTGCCGTTGGTGCATTTGGTAAAATTGAAGAAGCTAAAGAAGGAGAATTGTCCTTTTTATCCAATCCCAAATATGAAGAGTACTTGTATCAGACCAAGGCTTCGGTGATTATTTGCAATGAATCTTTGGAACTGAAACAAGCTACATCGGCCACTTTGATTAGGGTTGCTGATGCCTATTCCGCCTTTGCCATCTTGCTTTCTAAATACCAAGAAATTATGACTCAGCAATTGGTTGGCATACAGCAGCCAAGTTATATATCGCCCAGCGCAAAACTGGGAGAGCAGGTATTTGTAGCGGCTTTTTGTCATATTGGAGAAAATGTTGTGTTGGGCAATGGCGTGAAACTCTATCCTGGTGTGGTCATTGGTAATGGTTCCAAAATTGGTGACAACGTAATTCTGCATGCAGGTGTGAAAATTTATCATGACTGCATTCTTGGTAATAGGGTCATTATTCATAGCAATACGGTGGTGGGTGGAGACGGTTTTGGTTTTGCTCCGCAGAGCGATGGCTCCTACCATAAGATTCCCCAGATTGGAAATGTGATCATTGAAGATGACGTAGAAATTGGTAGCAATACGGCCATTGACCGTGCCACCATGGGCTCTACCATTATTAGAAAAGGAACCAAATTAGACAATCTGATTCAGGTGGCTCACAATGTAGAAATTGGCAGCAACACCGTGATTGCCGCCCAAGCTGGTATTAGCGGTAGCGCCAAAGTAGGCAATAGCGTAATGATTGGAGGACAAGTAGGAACGGCTGGGCATATTGTCATTGCAGATGGCAGCAAGATTGCTGGTCAAACCGGTGTAACCAAGAGCATTAAAGTTCCAAACAAAACGCATAATGGTACGCCTGCCTTGGAATTCACTAATTCTTTGCGTATTCAAGCACATACCAGAAACCTACCAGAAATGGAAAAAAGGCTCAAGGAATTAGAAAAAACCGTTGCAGAACTGCTACAAAAACAGACGGGAGGAGCTTAAAAAACAGATTAATCCTTTATTCGTATTTTTGCAGCCCTTAACCAAGATTAATACGACCAATAACCTATTCAAGATATGGACAGCAATTTTAACCCTGACAAACAACATACCCTCAACAGTTCCATTAGCATTAGTGGTACTGGTTTGCATACAGGTGTGTTGGTAGACATGACTCTTAAACCAGCAAATCCAGGATTTGGGATTCAATTTCAAAGAATTGACATGCCCAACCAACCCATTATCAAGGCTGATTGTGATTTAGTAACTGATACCAGCCGTGGAACTACGCTTCAAGTGGGTGACGCCAAAGTAAGTACGGTAGAACACGTATTAGCTGCCCTTGTGGGTATGGGTGTAGACAATGTGCTGATTGAGTTAAACGGACCTGAGATTCCCATCATGGACGGAAGCTCTATGCCCTTTATTGAATTAATTGAAGAGACTGGTGTTTTGGAACAGGAAGCTGCCAAAGCTTGGTATAGCCTTGACGAAAACATTTATCATTACGATGAGGAAAAGCGTGTTGAAATGGTAGCCCTGCCTGCTATGGACTATCAAATTACCACGTTGATTGACTTTAATAGCCCAGTACTAGGCACCCAACACGCAGGTTTGAAAACCATTCGTGAATTCAAATCAGAAATTGCGCCTTGCCGTACTTTCTGCTTCTTGCATGAATTGGAAGCTTTATTGGAACATGACCTGATCAAGGGTGGTGACATCAATAATGCCATAGTGGTGGTAGACAAACCCGTTACAGATGAAGAAATGAGCCGTTTGGCAAAAGTGTTCAAGCGTGAGAAAATTGAAGTAAAAAGCGAGGGTTATTTGAACAACCTAGAACTGCGCTTTCCCAATGAACCAGCCAGACACAAACTCTTAGATGTTGTGGGTGACTTGGCCCTGATTGGCTACCCCATTAAAGCTAGAATTATTGCCAATAGACCTGGTCATAGCACCAATGTGGATTTTGCTAAAAAAATCAAGCAATATATTAAGCGGAACAAACACGTGAAAAACGTGCCGGTCTATGACCCCACCATTCCGCCTGTTTATACCTTAGAGAAGATTGAAAAGACCTTACCTCACAGGCATCCTTTCTTATTTGTAGACAAGATCATTGAACTAACTGATACCTATATTGTTGGTGTTAAGAACGTTACTTTCAGCGAGTATTTCTTCCAAGGCCATTTTCCAGGCAATCCGGTCATGCCCGGTGTACTCCAGATTGAGGCCCTTGCCCAAACTGGGGGAATTCTCTGTATTAACTCCATGCCAGAAGGAAATTATGACACTTATTTCCTGAAGATTGACAATTGCAAGTTCAAGCAGAAAGTGGTGCCAGGTGATACCATGATCCTGAAAATGGAGTTGATTTCACCTATTCGTAGGGGTATTTGTGAAATGAGGGGTACAGTTTATGTGGGAGGCAAAGTGGCTACCGAGGCAGACTTAGTTGCCCAAGTGGTTAAAAGAACTTAAATCTTAAAAAAAAGCCAATAACCCTATTTTTGTGATGAGCAAAGCAACTTTGGCATCTTTTTTATACTCATTAGTGCATTATGAATGCACTGATCAACGCAAAACCAACTGATAGGATGACACATCCATACACTTACATCGACCCAAACGCAAGGATAGCACCTAACGTAAAGATCGACCCTTTTACTGTGATCCATGGCGATGTTAGGATAGGTGAAGGAACTTGGATTGGTTCTAATGTGACCATTATGGATGGTACCAGGATTGGTAAGAACTGCCGCATTTTTCCTGGAGCAGTATTGGGTGCCATTCCACAGGACTTGAAATTCAGCGGTGAGAAAACAACAGTAGAAGTTGGAGACAATACCACTATCCGTGAATTTGTAACCATTAATCGTGGTACAGAAGACAGGGGTAAGACCAAAGTGGGTAATAACTGTTTGATCATGGCTTATAGTCACTTGGCGCATGATTGTATCATTGGTAATAATTGTATTTTAAGTAATAGCGTACAAGTGGCTGGTCACGTAACCATGGGCGATTGGGCTGTTGTGGGTGGTGTGAGTGCTGTTCACCAGTTTGTACAAATTGGCCAGCACGCATTTGTGGCTGGTGGATCATTGGTAAGTAAAGACGTGCCTCCTTATATTAAAGCCGTTCGTAACCCATTGAGTTATGGTGGGGTAAATAGCGTTGGTCTAAAAAGAAGGGGATTCCCATTACAACAGATCAACCATATTCTAGACGTTTATAGAACCATCTACAACAAGGGTTTTAATACATCACAGGCATTGGAATACATTGAAGAAGAACTTCCTGCTACTGATGAAAGAGACGAGATTGTTACTTTTATTCGTGAAAGTGGTAGAGGTATCATCAAGCGTTTTACCAAGGGAGCAAACGACGAGGATTAGTACTTTCCAAACAAATAGTCAAAATTGAATTTGAGGTGCCGATAGACTTCGCGCATCAGGCTGATGAGTGGATTACCACTCTCTCTCCACATATTCCTTTTCATGGTACTGGGTTCTGAAGAACTATTCTCTTGGTCTAATAAAGACTTAAAAGACCTATAGAACATACCCTTCCCTTTTTTCTGCAAAAAGGACATCATCATACTATACTCAGTTACATCACCTTTTACACCCTCCCTGTATCTGCCAAATTTTTCCAGAAAATTAGACCTTCTTAAATGTGGATGGTCACTATAGTAATAGAATTTTTTATAGCCAAGCTTCCAGAACCCAAATAGCATTTCTGAAAATCCATATTTATAATCTTTCAGATAAGGATAATTGAAATAGGCATAGAACCTCACCATATCTATGTCTGGCCTTTCTTTCATAATCTCTATAGCATGTGCCAAATGCGTTGCAAAATCAGCAGCCGGTACAAAATCTTCTTGTATATATAGGGTTAAAGCTGTTTTAACTGCATCCTGACCCTTGTTTAGGTTATTTCCCAAGCCCTTATTCACCGGACCAGTAACCAATTCAAATGGGTGTTTTTCTTGTAAACTTTTAAGATAAGCTTGGTGTTCGGGTTTGCTACAATCATCACTTACAACAATAGATTCAAACCGCATATTCAATTCTTCAAAGGACAATAACAGTCTTTCTAAAGATTTACTCCTGTTATAATGGGTAATCATTAAACTAACATCCTTAAAATAATTGGTCTCCATGCTTTTAGATTGTGCCATTCATTGTTCGGTGGAATAGTTAAAGTTAAGGTATCTAAGGCTAACCTAAAATGCTGGGGCATTATTTGAGAATTTTTTTTGCCAGTTTTCTTTGCTTACTTTGCCCAACATGGCTAAGAGAACGCACACAGTAAAAGCAAAGACCCATCAATTAAGTGGCATTGAATTAACTGGCGCTGGCAAACGCTATAATCGGGAATGGATTTTCAAAGGTTTTAACCATCTATTTCAACCTGGAACACATTATGCCATTACCGGCCCCAATGGCTCTGGAAAAAGTACTTTATTACAAGCAATTGCTGGAAGTTTACAATTGAGTGAGGGAAGTTTGGAATGGAGAAATGAAGCCCCAATTGATCCCGAAGAAGTATTCCTACACTTAGCCATTGTTGCACCCTATTTAGAATTAATAGAAGAAATGTCTGCTAGAGAGTTCTTACACTTTCATGCACAATTTAAACCCTTGATTGCTGGCATTAGTATAGACGAAATACTTCAAATCATTGGCTTAGAAAAAGCTGCTACCAAACAAATCCGTTTTTATAGTAGTGGTATGAAACAAAGGGTAAAACTGGCGCAAGCCATTTTTGCAGATGTTCCTGTAATCCTGCTGGATGAACCCTGTACCAATCTTGACCAAACCGGTTATGCTTTATATCATCAATTAATAGAAGCATACGCCAAAGAAAAACTAATAATTGTTAGTAGTAATGATTTGCAAGAATATGATTTCTGCAAAGAAGTAATCAATATTAAAGATTACAAATAGCAGTTTGTGTTTTGAGAAAAAGGGATTAATTTTCTTATTCTAATTAAGTCCCACAAAACTGCAAAATGAAAAAAGACAAAATCATTTATTGGTCCACTACCATTCTTATATTTTTATTTGAAGGGGTTATGCCCGCTTTGACTTCTCAAA
This sequence comes from Chitinophaga pinensis, assembly GCA_943372225.1. Classification (GTDB taxonomy): domain Bacteria; phylum Bacteroidota; class Bacteroidia; order Chitinophagales; family Chitinophagaceae; genus Sediminibacterium; species Sediminibacterium pinensis_L. Next base: position 127,209 of record CALRXV020000001.1, read on the forward strand.
CAGAGCTTGCCAAACAAGGTATCAGTCATCTAGGATATCCTGCTTATTTTGGAAATGCCTTAGTGATTTTCAAAGTATTAGGCACACTTGCATTAATCATACCTGCCGTTCCAAAAAGGTTCAAAGAATGGGCTTATGCTGGCTTTATCTTTGATTTTCTATTTGCCTCTATCAGTCATTTTTCAGTTGACGGTTTGGGTTTTGAAGGTTTCTTTCCATTAGTAGTTTTAGCTATTTTAATGGTTTCCTATACCTATTACCATAAGTTGCAAAAGACAGCAGCTTAAGCATCCCTACCATTATTTGTTGATGTAAGAATATAAAAAATTTCTACTAATCCTACTATTTTAGTAGACTTATATTATCTTGCACAACAAATTGAGATTTATGAAAAGAAAATTATTGTTTAGTCTGTTTCTTGTCAGCACCGGTTTCTTTGTGTCTGCGCAAACAACTACCACTACACCTAATCTTAGCCTAACAGCAGACTTAAGTAGCATACAGCAACCCTTGTCTAAGATTTATTTATCCTATTACAATACCAGCACCAAGTTCAGGTTCACTGACAGTGTTGATTTGCGCAATACCAAGACCGCTAATTTTCAATTGAATTTATCTGAACCCATTTTGGCACAATTGCGAGTTGTACCTGATAGGTCTGCAGATACCAGCAAAAAAGTCAGACAAGCATCTGCAAAAGACTTTTTGAGTGTTTATTTAGAAGCAGGATCTATTTCTGTTATTGCTAAAGATTCTTTAAGTGCTAGCGCAGTTAGTGGTTCTAAATCTCATGATACTTATACTGCTTTAAAGGCAAAAGTAGCGGTCTATGACCCTGCTTTAACAGCACTCTATGCCAAATATTCTGAGGCAAGAAGAAACAAAGCTTCTACAGAACAAATTGAAAAATCCATTGACTCATTAGATCATCTAGTAAAGGAAAAAGTTTACTTGAATTTTCTAAAAGCACCTGCCACCAAAAATTCGCCAGTGGCAATTTATGCGTTGATTCAATATGCGGGTTATGCCATTAATCCTGTTACTGCCGAACCTGTATTCAAACAATTGGGTACTGTACCAAAGAACCTGCCAAGTGGAAAAATATTTGAAGAAAGAATTGCTTTAGCCAAAAAATTAGAAGTGGGACAATACGCTATCCCATTTTCACAAGCAGATACGGCAGGAAAAATTTTTAGTTTAGCCTCTTTAAAAGGCAAAGTGGTTTTGGTTGATTTTTGGGCTAGCTGGTGCGGGCCATGTAGGGCAGAAAATCCAAATGTAGTTTCGGCTTTTCATAAATACAAAGACAAAGGATTCACTGTATTGGGTGTTTCTTTGGATCAACCTGGAGCAAAGGAGCGTTGGATGAAAGCCATTCATGATGATGGTCTGGCATGGAACCATGTTTCCGATTTAAAATACTGGGACAATGAAGTTTCCAAATCTTATGGCATTCAGGCCATACCACAGAACTACCTACTTGATAAAGAAGGTAAAATCATTGGAAAAAATCTTAGGGGAGAAGCACTTCAAATATTCTTGAAAAATTTGTTTGAGACAAGTAGTGGTACTAATTAATCATTTGCAACATTTATCATTATCAAGCCCTTCTTCGAAAGGGTTTGTTTTTATAGAGCCCTCATAGATGTATACTATATAGAAAATCAGTAATTTCAAATACAAAGAAATTACATGATTTGTTTAGTTAGATCAGACAGTAGTCATCCAGATTTTAGAGAACTGGTTCATTTATTGGATCAAGACCTTGCTATTAGGGATGGAGCAGATCATGGTTTTTACGCACAGTTCAATAAAATTGACACTATACAACATTGCGTAATTGCTTATTTTGATGATCAACCCGTAGGATGCGGTGCTATCAAGGCTTTTGGCACTGATGCTATGGAAGTAAAACGAATGTATGTGTCACCAGCATCTAGGGGCAAATCCATTGCTATGCAAATACTCTCTGAACTGGAAGCCTGGGCTAAGGAATTGGGCATGTCTAAAACCGTTTTAGAAACTGGACAAAAACAACCCGAAGCAATTGCCCTCTATTTTAAAGCTGGATATTTGCGAACCCCCAATTATGGACAGTATATTGGAATTGAAAACAGTTTGTGTTTTGAAAAATTATTACCCTTATAATAAGATTTGGAAGGGAGATTTAGATCTTGTTTAAAAATTTATCAATGAAATTTTATTTGCTAATAATCTCATTCATCATAAATACTGTTTTACTTGCTCAGGAAAAACCAATAGCAACAGACAGTATTATTGTTTCAGGTAATCTCAAATCAACTTCCATAATTCATATGAGTCAATTATTGACCATGCCAATGGAATCTTTACCAGACTTGACCATTACCAATCATTTGGGAGAAATTAAAGGAGTTGCAAAAAACATGAAAGGAGTATTGCTAAAGTCAGTTTTAGAAAAACTTAGCTATGATGTTCCAGGTCCCAGACAGTTAAGCGAATTTTATTTTATACTGATTGCTTCAGATGGTTATAAAGTAGTTTATTCATGGAATGAACTTTTTAATAATGAGGCTGGCAACAAAGTTTATTTGATTACTGAAAAAGATGGCAAAAGTATGGGGACTTCTACTGAAAGAATTTTAATAGCCCATTTTTCTGATTTCAAAACTGGCAGAAGATATATTAAGGGGCTTCAACAAATTCAAGTTAAAAGATCTTGAATAGTTGAAAATGGCCCATTAATACCTGCTTGAAATTTGATGGATATGTGTAGATTGAAAAATAGAGCATTCCCTTTTTATAAATCTTTTTTGTAGATTGAGAAAAATCATGCAATTCAATGTCTATTAGCAGAAGAAAATTCCTACTTGGAGGCTTTATGGTCACTGCAGGAGCACTTTTGATAGATGCATTATGGGGTGAACAATTTTTTATTGAACAGAAACTTGTCTATCTAGACACAGATCCTTTTTCTGACCAGCACCTGAAAATACTACAGATTTCAGACCTCCATTTACAATCGGTTAATTATCAACTAGAAAAATTGGCCAAAGATATTAACCATCAGCAGCCTGATTTGATTGCTATTACTGGAGATTCTATTGACGCTGGTAAAAACCATTATGTCTTAGATCAATTCTTACAACTAATAGATAAAAACATACCAAAAGTAGCCATCTTGGGTAATTGGGAATACTGGGCTGGATTGAGTTTCAATGACCTCACAGATATTTACCAAAAACACAATTGTCAATTGTTGGTGAATCAGAATAAGCGGTTTGAATTAAAAGGAAAATCAGTTTCAATAACTGGCATTGACGATTTTATTGGAGGCGACCCAGATTTTGAAACCGCTGTAAAGGATCACCAACCCAGTGACTACCATATTGTTTTAAACCATTGTCCAGCCTATAGTGACACCATTGCAAAAATGCAAAATGGTGCAACTAAGACCGATTTAATTTTATCTGGTCACACGCATGGTGGACAATTAAATATTTTGGGATATGCCCCATTCAAACCCTGGGGTAGTGGAAAATATTTAAAGGGCATGTACCACCAAAACAATACCAGAATCTATGTTTCCAGAGGTATTGGCACTACCAAAATTCCTATAAGATTTGGTGCAAGGTCAGAAGTTACTATGTTTCATTTTAAAGCATAAGTATCCGCTTATGAAATCATTTATGATGCTGTTTTTGGTACTAATCCAAATTTTGATTGCCAAATCCCAATCAACCAATCCAGCGTCCCTTGGATTTAGACATTTTCAAATTCCTTATCAAGGTATAAAATCAGAAGTGCTGGTCAAGTCAAAAAAAGGTGACGAACTGAAAACAAAACCTTTGTTGTTCTTTAGTCAAGGCAGTTTGCCAAAACCCTTAATCATTACAGAAGGCAAAGATGTTTATGGGGTTTTTCCTTTTAATACGGATAGTCTATTAGAATCATATCATTTGGTAATTGTAGGTAAGCCTGGTGTACCCTTGATGGCTGAAAGAAAAGATTTAAATGAACAGTATTTGTTTTTGGATACAAAAGCTACAATGCCTCCTATTTATATCCAACATAATGTGTTGGATTTTTATGTAGCTAGGAATATTGCCATTTTGGAATGGTTGAGAAAACAGTCATGGGTAAACAAATCCCGTTTAGTAATAGCAGGGCATTCCGAGGGATCTACCATTGTTGCAAAAATGGCTGTACAATACCCAAAAATCACAGATCTGATTTATGCTGGAGGCAATCCCATGGGAAGAATCATGTCTATCATTGCAGAAGAAAGATTTTTGGAAACAGATAGCAGCAAGTTAGCAGAGCATTCATTTAGTTATTGGAAAGAAGCTATTAAACACCCCAATAATATGGATGCATCAAAGGGTGATACAGATAGTGCTACCATAGGATTCTCTTATCCCCCCATTCATTATTTAGAAAAATTGAAAATTCCAGTTTTGGTTAGTTATGGAACCAAGGATTGGGCAACTCCTTATATAGATTACCTCCAGATAAAAACCATTCAACAAAAAAAATCAAATTTTCAATTTGATGCTTATGTGGGAAAGGAGCATAATTTTTTTGCTGTCAAAAAAGATGGCAGCATTGATTATGACCAATACAATTGGGACAAAATTGCACTTGATTGGTTAAGCTGGCTAAATAAAAATAAGAAAGCCACCCATTAGGTGGCTCTCTATAACCAATCGTCCTATCCATTACCAAACCAAATATTTTATTTATTAGGAACCTGAAAACTTGTTACACTTGATCCAGTAGCTGCAAGGCTTGGAAATACTGTTGTACCGTTTTCTGGATGACTAAACGCATCATCAAATTTGCCATCGCCAAAGGCTTTTACATAAACTGTTTGTCCTTTTTTGAAACCCATTTTCCCCAATTCAGTAGTAGTGAACTGATAATTATTGGGATTGTCATTCACACCACTTACCAACACTTTTCTTTCTGCTTGATACTGTTTGGCATCTACTTGACTATTGCTTGAAAAGAACAGTCTAATTGCTTTTTGTTCATTGTTATTATTGTAAAATATTGGTTTAATACTTACCGCACCACTTGCTATTCCTAGTTCAATTAATCCAGCAATATCAGGTTCGTTACTTAGGTCTTTGATTTGCAAACTGGTTACTTGAATATTGGAAACCTGGTTCATCATGGCTGCTTTTTCAATTAAAGTAAATTGCTGTGCCGTAGTTTGGTGATTAATATTGGTAAATAATCCAGAACCATATCCAACTTTAGAATAACTGATTTGGTATTTACCATATGGTATTGCTTTTAAAGAAAATTGACCGCTTTGATCTGTAGTAGTGGTAAAAGCGCCATTATTAGCACTGATTAAAATTCCACTGTGGTCAGTCAATTTATTACCATCAAGGTCTATTAACTCAACCCTACCTTGAATACTAGCTGTTGAATTGATTTGTTCAGTAATGGGAGTGGTGATACCATGTTCCGTACTATTCTTACTGCAAGCAGTAGCAAATACAAGGGTTAATGCTATAAGGGCTAATTTGATGTTGTTAAACTTTTTCATCTTATTTGTTTTAGTTGTTTTGGTGTATTTTGTTGTTGTTTGTATAGCAAAAATGCCTCGGCCAACTTAAAGCGGTCTTAAAGCCATCTTAAAGATGGATTAAAACTATATTATTGATTTTCAATTGATTACACAATGAAAGGATTAAAAACTTGGGCGCCATTAGATCTTAAGACTGTTTATTTAAGCATTGCCTTACTATTAATCACAATTTTTCAGCCTTTAAAAGCCCAAGTTAGTTTTGGAGATAAGTGTATTGGTAACTGGGAGGGTACTATGTATTTATATGGAAAGGGACAATTAAGAGACAGTGTACCTGTTCAATTGAACGTACAAAAAACTGCAATTCCAAATACTTGGTCATGGAAAACCAGTTATCTTTCTAAAACCATGCCGGCAGTAAAAGATTACCAATTAGTTTTAAAAGACGTAGCAACAAATACTTATGTAACTGATGAGGGAGACGGGGTTATATTAAAAGATTATTTGTTTCAGAACAAGCTCTACAATGTATTTGAAACTCAAGGTATTTTTTTGACATCTAGTTATGAATTAATTGATGATAAATTGATTTTTGAAGTGACTTCTGGCAAAAAATTGGATGAAGAAAATAAAGGGGTTACCAATTATTCGGTTACTAGTTTGCAAAGAGTTATTTTCAGAAAATCAAAATCACAATCTAATCAATAGCAACATGCATCCATTACAAATTGTCAATCAAATTGAAATCAAAGCACCTGCTTCCACGGTCTGGGATGCTTTAACTAATCCAGCTATGACCAAACAATATATGTTTGGATGTGAAACCATTTCTGATTGGGAAATAGGTAGTGCATTATTATGGCAAGGAGAATATGAGGGCAAAAAAATGGTCTTTGTTAAAGGGAATATTGTAGAACTGGTTCCATATAGTTTATTGAGCTATACTGTTATTGACCCCAATGGAACCATCCCAGATATTCCAGAAAATTATTTGACCGTAAGCTATCTATTAGAACAAAAAGAAGGCAAAACCCTTTTAACAGTTACGCAGGGCGATTATAATAAAGTTGCAGAAGGCGCTAAAAGATTTGAAGAATCCTCCAATGGTGGTGAGGGTTGGAATCCTATTTTAAAAGCCATTAAAGAGTTGATAGAAGCTTAATCTATGACTAATAGCAAGAACCATCAATGGCGAATTCAGTCTATTTTAGGAGGCTCTGTGGGCAATTTGGTGGAATGGTATGACTGGTATGCTTATGCAGCTTTTTCTATCTATTTTGCAAAGCATTTTTTTCCAAATAGCAACCCCACAGCACAATTATTAAATACTGCTGGAATTTTTGCTGTAGGATTTTTAATGCGGCCCTTGGGGGGATGGTTATTTGGAAATATAGCCGATAGCAAGGGTAGAAAAAAAGCCATGACCATTTCTGTATTACTCATGTCTTTTGGTTCATTACTAATTGCTTGTTTACCAAGCTATGAACAAATTGGATTATTGGCACCCATTTTATTATTGGTTGCGCGCTTATTACAGGGCTTAAGCGTTGGTGGAGAATATGGCATCTCTGCCACATATTTAAGTGAAGTGGCGCATGAACAAAAGAGAGGATTTTATTCCAGTTTTCAATACGTAACACTAATTGGAGGCCAGCTATTGGCATTGGGTTTGCAATTAATGCTTCAAAGAATATTTTTATCTGCTGAAGATTTAGCAGCATGGGGTTGGCGCATTCCATTTGCAATTGGCGCATTGCTCTCCTTAATTGCTTTTTATTTGAGAAGCAGTTTACATGAAACTACAGCTTTTGAAAAAACAACCAAGATTGCTCAGAAAAAAAGCGGAATCAGAGCCTTACTAAAACATCCTAAAGCCATTATAACAGTAGTAGGATTAACATTGGGCGGTACCATTGCTTTTTATACCTATACCACTTACATGCAAAAATTCTTGATTAATTCGGTAAAGCTCAGTAAGGATGATGCCACTCTTTTGTCTTTCTGTTCCTTATTCATTTTTGCTTGCCTACAACCCTTGTATGGATGGGTATCAGATAAAATAGGCAGAAGACCTTTGTTAATAGGTTTTGGAATCCTTGGTACCCTTTTTACCGTTCCACTCATGAATGGATTAAGTCAATCAACCAACCTTAGTTTTATTTTCTTATTAATGGTCTGTTCGCTTTTAATAGTAAGTGGTTATACTTCTATCAATGCCGTAGTAAAGGCAGAACTTTTTCCGGCAGAAGTTAGGGCTTTGGGTGTGGGACTTCCCTATTCTTTAACAGTTGCCATCTTTGGAGGTACGGCAGAATGGTTGGCATTGTATGCAAAAAACATAGGGCATGAAACATGGTTTTATTGGTATGTAAGTGCCTGCATTTTTATTTCATTATTGGTGTACCTACGGATGAAAGACAGCAAGTATCATTCTCTTATAATTGAATAAGATCTAATGAAAAGAATTGAAAACATTGACATTGCTAGAGGACTTGTTATTTTGATAATGGCGCTAGACCATTGCAGAGATCTATTGCATACCACCGCCATTATTCAAAATCCAACTGATTTAAACACAACTACGCCAATACTGTTTTTCACTAGATGGATAACACATTTTTGTGCTCCCTCTTTTGTTTTTCTAGCTGGCAGCTCGGCCTATCTTTCATTAAAAAAAACAAATAACCAATCAGCAGCCAGGAACTTTTTAATCAAGAGAGGATTGTGGCTGGTAGTTCTAGAATTTACCGTCATAGGTTTTGGAATCTGGTTTGATATCCATTTTCAAATGTTATTTTTCCAAGTGATTGCAGCCATTGGTTTTGGAATGATTATTCTTTCGGCCATGCTGCGATTGTCTCCTAAAACAATCACTGCTATTGGTATTGCCATCATCAGTATTCATAATTTGTTAGAATGGTTATTTCAAGGAAGCCAAAGTATTTGGATTAAAATAGCCTCTCCATTATTTGTTCCTTCCATGTTTCCCCTATCGGAGCATTTGACATTTTTTATAGGCTATCCCATCATACCTTGGTTAGGCATTTTGCTATTGGGTTTTGGTATGGGAAGAATATTTGAATTGAAATCTGAGCTTAGAAAAAAAAGGTTTTTTCAATTTGGATTAATTGCAGTACTAAGTTTTCTTCTACTAAGGTTTATCAATATTTATGGAGATCCATCGCCATGGGCAAAACAAACAACCCTTGTCAAAACCATATTGTCTTTTCTCAATACTAGCAAGTACCCACCTTCTTTATTATATAGTTTAATGACACTTAGTGGTTTGTTTTTTCTATTAAGTTTTACTGAGGGAATACAAAATACTGCTTCGCGATTTTTAACCGTCTATGGTAAAGTACCCTTGTTTTTTTATATTATTCATTGGTATATCATTCATCCCATCATGTTTGGCATGTTATTTTCACAAGGATATCAATGGAGCAATTTACCCTTTGGCAATTTTCAATTTGGAAGACCAGCAACTGAATCGGGTTGGCCCTTGGGTATTGTATACCTAGTTTGGATCTTAGTCATTTTAATCATGTTCCCCCTTTGTAAATGGTATGCTAACTACAAAATGAATCATCCTGAAAAAACCTATTTGCGTTTTTTATAAAAAATTGGAGGGTTTCTGTGATTTTGATATACTTCTTGCGATTAATAGGTTAGTAGTCACATGAACCAACCAGATACCATACAATTTACCAACCTGATAGAAGCCAACAAAGGCATCTTGTTCAAGGTCTGCAATAACTATTGTAAAGACCCCTCCAAAAGGGATGACCTTGCACAGGAAATTTTAATCCAGCTATGGAAATCATTAGGTAATTGGGATGCTAAATTCCCTTTTAGTACTTGGATGTATCGGGTTGCACTAAATGTAGCCATCTCACATTATAGAAAAGAAAAGAACCAATTGGCACCAGTGTCATTAGACGAACAAGACATTCAAGTAGCTGGTGACAATGACAATTGGAATGAAAAAGAAGAAAAGCTACATCAATTACAGCTCTTGATTAACCAATTAAAAGCATTAGACAAAGCACTTATGCTACTCTACTTAGATGGAAAATCTTATCAAGAAATTGGCTTGATACTTGGCATCACAGAAACCAATGTAGCTACCAAAATCAGTAGAATCAAAGACAAACTAAAACAATCATTTTCAAAAATAGCATAGTATATGGAAAGCATGGAACTTGATAACTTATTGCAGCAATACCAACAAGCTTTGAATCATGCACAGCTTTTAAATATGCAATCTTGGCAATTAAATCTTAAGTGTTTTGAAAACCAACAGGGGCAAAAAGCTAGGTCTAGCTTGAAGTCTGTAATTGGCATTAAAATATTTGCCCTTTTATTAGGAGTTATTTGGGTAGGATTTCTAAGTGTCTTGGTTTTTGCAGTTGGCTGGAAAAATCCTTATTTCAGTATCTCTTTGGGTATGGTCATTTTATTTACTGTATTGGCAATGGCTGCCTATATCTGGCATTTGACCATACTTCTAAGCATTAAATATGAAGACAATGTGCTAGATACCCAAGCTAAAATTGCCAAGTTGAAGTTATCTACCATTCAAATGCTCAGGATTATTATTTTGCAATTACCTTTTCATTGTACTTGGTTTTGGTCTCCGGGTTGGGTGAATAGTCATGATATCAAATTTTGGTTAATTAGTTTTCCCATTTTTATAGCTTTCACTGCACTGACCATTTGGTTGTTTATTCAGATTAAACCAGAGAATGCCAACAAACCATGGCTAAAGAAGTTTCTTTCACTTGGAATTGAATATAAAAATTTGGAAATGGCAGACGCTATGTTAGAAGAAATCAATGAATTTAAAAAGGATTTGGTCTAGGTCAATGTTGGCGCATTTGTTAGAAAAGCTACAATTCGGTAGCTTTAATAAATGCTTGACATGAAAACATTTACCATCGAAGCCATCAATGAAGTGTTGCAGGGAACCCTTGTTGGTCATACAAATACCGCCATTATTGGTCCTGAGCAATTAGAAATGGCACAGCATAACCATATTAGTTTTATAGGCAATAAGAAATACCTTAAACTTTGGGAAAACTCTAAAGCCTGTGCTGCCATTGTAAACCAAGAATTTGATTTAGAACCTGGTGAAAACAGGGCTTTGATCAAGATTAAGAATGCAGATTTGGCCATGGCCAAACTCTTAGAAATGTATGTTCCCGATGCTCCTGAATTTGATGAAGACATACACCCTACAGCAGTGATACATAAATCAGCCATTATTGGCAAGGGTTTTAAAGCTGGAGCAGGAGCTTATGTTGGGGCTTATTGCATTATTGGAAAAGACGTAACCCTGTATCCCAACACCACTATTCTAGACCATTGTCATATTGGAGATCATACCACTATTTGGCCAGGTGCCGTGATTAGAGAAAGATGTGTAGTTGGTCATCATTGTATTATCCACGCCAATGCTAGCATTGGTTCTGACGGATTTGGATTTAGACCCAGTGATGATGGTAGAGGCTTGGTGAAGATTCCTCATATTGGTAATGTTGTCTTGGGCAATTATGTAGAAGTTGGATCCAGCACTTGTATTGACAGGGCTAAATTTTCTTCTACCATTATTGGTGACGGAACCAAATTAGACAACCTTGTTCAAATAGGTCATAATAGCAAAACAGGCAGGTTCTGTTTAATGGCTGGAAGTAGTGGATTAGCCGGATCTGTGACTATTGGAGACGGCGTGATTATTGGTGGTGGGGTTTGTGTGTCAGACCATGTAACCGTTGGAAATGGTGTGTTGATTGGTGGCATGTCTGGTGTTATCAATGACGTGGAAGATGGCAAAAAAGTATTGGGGTATCCCGCAGTAGAAGCCCGCGACTGTTTAAGACAATGGGCATTCTTACGTAAAGCAATTGCTCCTGCAAAATAAACATCAACCTATTTAAAAAAGAAAGGCTGTCCAATTGGACAGCCTTTCTTTTTAATCAAGATCAACCTCTCCCGTATTATCATCTGGTATTCTATCAATTAATTTATTATAAGGGTCTATCCCAGCTTTGACTGGTTTTCCTTTTACTTTAAATTGATAGGTCTTCACACCTGCCACCATTTTTACTTTTTGAAGTAATAATGGATTGGTTTGCTTTCTACCATTTTTATCAACCGTTTCTTCTGCAAAAATACCAACGTCTATATAATCGTTCATTTTAGCAATAGATTCTTTCCCAGAACTATCGGCATAAAATTTATTAGTACTCACATTTAGCGTTACTTCATATTCTTCCTTATTCAATTTTTTGGCAGTCGCTTTCAAAAATTTATTGTCATAAAGGGTGATTTTTTCCCAAGTATCAACCAAATAATACTTAAAGGAATCTGGTGTACTTTTTTGGATAAAAGCATATAAATCATCGCTACCTGCAAAAGGAGGATTTTCTTTCAAGGCAAAACTGTCTCTAAATGCATGCAGCGCATTATTCAAAGCTTTGTCACCAATCAAATCCCTTAGTCCATACAAAATCAAACTACCTTTTTGATACCACTCATAAGGTCTATTACAGTTGATAAAGGTATTTTCCTTCTTGCTCTCTCTTGCCCTTCCTGTTAAATAACCATCTAGTTCATCTTTTAAGAAGCGCTTCATATTGTCCCTACCATATTTTCTTTCAGACAATACTAAGGCTGTATACTCTGCTAAAGATTCACTGATAAGGTTGCTACCCCTTGTTTTATTAGGTACCACTTGATGCCCCCACCATTGATGGGCCAACTCATGAGCGGTTACATAATAAACATAATCAAACGCATCCGGCTTACTAAAATCGGCCACCCAGCCAAAGCTTTCTGCAAAAGGAACTGTATTCGGAAAACTTTGAGCAAAACCTGCATAGCGTGGAAATTCCAATAAGCGCATTTGTCTAAATTGGAAATCGCCGTAGGCAGTAGAGAAAAATTCTAAGCCATCTTTATACGCGGCAAGAAACCTATCAAGATTGTATTTATGAGTTGGGTGATGAAATAACTCAATGTTGATATTTTTTCCATTACTGAGTTTTACAGAGTCTCTCAAAACATCATATCGTGCAGATACAATAGTAGCAAAAGCATCAATGGGAGAATCTTGAATATAATGGAAATATTTTCTTCCATTAGTTTCCCAAGATTTTTGCAAGTATCCCGGAGCAATGGCTATCTGGTCTTTAGAAGTGCTTACAGTAGCTTCAAAATGAATCAAATCAGCGTCGTCATTAAATAGCAATGTTCTTTTGCCCATAGGATCAGATTGCACTGGGAATTCATCCGTCTTTACCGGCAAGCCATATTTTTTTCTATCCTCATCACTGTTTAATTCCTTTTGCACATTATAGCCAAAGCTTGGTAAAACATCGCTGTAAAAAGTTCCATTAGCCAATATTTCTCTGGTAAAACCACTATTCACAAATCCTTTATATTGGGTAATAGCATGAATTTCTAATAAAGCGGTATCGCCTGGCTTAAGACTTGCAGGAAGCGCATAAATGCGATAATTGACTGTGTCTTTACCCTTTTTAAGGAAACTAAAAATGGGCTGATTATACCAAAGCGGATTTCTGTATTTGATTACTTGCCCATTGTACAATAGATCATATTTAATTTGGTCTGGCATTTCAATATGAAGTGAATCAATGGGATGTTCCGTTTTGTTTTTTATGGATACCAAAGAACGGATGACCACTTTTCTTTCTTCAGGAAAAATGTCTGCAAACAAAACCACATTGGTCATTTTAGGCTGTGGAATATTTTCAAACTTTTTTAATTCCTTTTCATATTTGACAGAAGCTTTTTTACCCTCGGTTGAAGTACTATAACTATTTAAATAACTCACGTTATAATAACAGTAAGCGCCAGATCCAATCCATCCTACAAAGAACAGGACAATTAACAATCTAGGGGTACCATTAAATCGCTTCATTGCCAGTTTCCATCTTTCTGAAAAGCTGCCCGCAATTCCACGTTCAAAAAACAAATAGGAAATGGTCAATAATAAAGCTCCAAGACAAATCCAATATAAATTGAACCAAAATTGTGGCGCTATAAAATGTCCAATCCCATTCATATCGCTCCAACGATAGGCTGGTGTGTAAAAATAGAAAAGCAGGTTATAATCAAAGTTGGCATAGGATCTTAAAATAAACATGACAACCCAAATAAGCATACCAACACCATGACCACCAAACTTATTATTGACCATTAAGTGTACGGCAAAGGACAGTAAGATCATCTGGATAAAAGAAGGAAATGTAAGCAGATACAATTCTTCTATATAAATCAATAATTCAAAATTGGTATACCCCTTTAGCAACTGTATTAAAACCCCAGCAACAATAGGAATACTTGCTAAAATAAATGCAATGCCCAACATGCTTGTTAATTTTGAAAAGAAAAAAACTGCATTGGGAACCGGCATAGCATCGTTGATAATATTAAACTTGGTGGTTTTTTCACGATGGATGGTCTCTCCAGAATAAAATAAGAGTATTATAAAAATGAATATAATGTAGTTATACCCTTTATAATCCATTAAGAATATGGTGATGGGTCTATCGGCAACACCGTAAAGGGTATTACCTATCCAAAAATCAAGGATCAAAAACACTAACCCTCCCAACAAAATGGCCCTGAAATAATTGTCTCTAATAATATTGAAAAATTCAATTTTTGTTAACTGCCACCAAATGCGTTTGGTATAACCATTGCCAAAATCTGGTTGCAATTTTTTGATTTGTCTATCAGCTGGCGCTTCTTCTACATTGGAAGTCTTTTTTGTTTTCTCTATATCAGCTGACAAAAATTGAAAAAAACTAAATTTATAGTAGGCAATTGCAGTAATAATAAAAGAAATGCCTAACCAGATTAATCTATTAAAAGCAATGGTTTTGGTAAAAGGCAAAAGCAGTGTATTTTTTTCAACCGGTGTAAAATACCTTGTTTCTAAATTGAAGGTATTTAACATAAAAGGGTCTAGTAATTTTACCAGTTCTCTTTTCTCAATATCCGTGACTAAGAAAGAGGCTAATAAATACCCTATCAATAATAAAATACTGGCACTATATACCACTTTTACATTTCTGGTAATGGCTACCAAGGAAAAAAAGATGGTTGAGGCCAACAACATATTTCCAAAGGCAAAATAGAAATAAGGTTGAAAATAATTCCACAATCCAAAACTTCCAATTCGTTCAGCGGGTACCCAACCCATAATTGGCCCAATACTTGTACCCGCTATTGATCCCCAGTTAAATGCTGAACCTATAACAAGGACTACAACAAAAGAGCCAATAAACCTGCCCCAGAAATACCCAAACTTGGTAATAGGATAACTAAACAAATACTGTCTAGTTTGGTGTTCAATGTCACGGTATAAAGGTACTCCCATAACTGCGGAACATACTAGCATCATTAACATGCTAAAAGTAATATTGGCGCTAGCCATTACCCAGGGTGCATTATGAAAAACTTTTTCTGATGCCGGTGTAGAGCCAGTGGCCATTGACAAAAAACCTATTAAAAAAAACAGAAAAAAGTACAAATAGGTAGCCGGTCTTTTTGCACGATATCGTAACTCAAATAGAAATATTTGCAGAAACATAATAAATGATTTTGGAATGAATTAAATGGTTACCACATCTACCTTACCTGAAATCTGGTGAAAGTACACGTCTTCCAAAACTGGTGCAACAGGCATAAAGCCTTCACTTGGCGTATTTTCATTAAAAATTCGCACACTCAATCTTCCACTTTTCATTTGCACAGAAATTACCTGTTCTTTGTTTCTAATATGTTCTATGTCAGCTTTGTCAACGCTTTTCACATAGATCTTACCATTTAATTCTTCAACGGCTTCTTCCGGTTGGTCATGTCTCAATAATTCACCTTGACAGATGATAGCAAAATCTGTACAAAGTGTTCTAACGTCTTCTACTATATGCGTAGAAAGAATTACAATAGTATTATCTCCAATCTCACTTAACAGATTATAAAATCTATTGCGTTCTGCTGGGTCCAATCCAGCTGTAGGTTCGTCTACTATTATTAACTTAGGATTACCCAACAAAGCTTGAGCAATACCAAATCTTTGTTTCATACCACCTGAGTAAGTGCCTAAATTTTTCTTTCTATCCTTGTATAAATTAACCCGCTGCAAAAGAGCTCCCACTGACTCCTTTCTTTCGCTTCCATTAATGCCTTTTAAACTGGCTATATGGGTAAGCATTTCCTCCGCATTAATTTTTGGATAAACACCAAAATCTTGCGGAAGATAACCCAATAGTCTTCTAACAGTTTCCTTCTCTTTTAACACATCCAAATCATCCAAATAAATACTTCCTTGATCAGCTTCCTGCAATGTTGAAATAGTTCTCATCAAGGAAGATTTTCCGGCTCCATTTGGGCCTAATAAGCCAAACATCCCTTGATTAATGGTGAGAGAAACATTATTCAGGGCTTTTACGCCATTACTGTAGGTCTTAGAAAGGTTTTCAATCTTTAGTTGCATGTGGGTGCTAGTTTAGGGTTAACAAAATCCTTATCCAACCATGGTGGTTTAGTACTAATTCCAAAAAATATATTCTAGAAACTATCCGCTGAGCGATAGGCTTTGATCAAGGCCAATTCACCTTCTTTACCTGGCTGTGCATTTCCATGCTCCATGCCATAGATGCCTTTGTAACCCTTGTTGTGAATGAATTTGAAGATATTTTGATAATTCATTTCTCCTGTTCCAGGTTCTTTTCTTCCGGGGTTATCACCAATTTGAAAATAGCCAATCTCATCCCAGGTCTGTTCAATATGTTTGATAATATCTCCCTCGTTGCGTTGCATATGGTACATATCATAAAGAATCTTACAAGAAGGAGAATTGATGGCCCTGCAAATGGCATAGGTCTGGTCACTTCTACGCAAGAATAATTCTGGCGTATCACTCAATGGTTCCAATACCATGACCAAACCATGTTTTTCTATAACTTCTGTTCCAGCCCTGAGCATATCAATTACATTGGCCATTTGCATGTGCTCGGTGAGTTTTCTTTCATAATTACCTGGCACTACGGTCATCCATTTGGCGTTGCATCGTTTGGCAACTTCAATGGCATCTTGACAATATTTGACAAACTTGTCTCTCCATTCTTTCTTACCAGATGTCATAGAAACCTGCACTGGCCATGTATCAAATTGATTTACAAATACGCCCATGGACATTCCAAGCTTGGCAAGCGTTTCTCCAATTCTTGCTTGCTCTTCGGGCTTTCTGCTCATCATCCCATTGTCTTCAATGGCCCTGAATCCCATACTATAACCAAACTTGATTTGTTCAACAAAATCAGGACCAGCATGATTTTTAAACATGCCGTCGTGAAAGGCATAATTACACTTAAAAGGTTTACCGTCTTCAACAAGATTTGTTGAAGATGCGGAAAGTCCAGTAGCTGAACTTACCAAGGCCCCACCGGCCAAAAGACTTTGTTGCATAAATTTTCTGCGTTCCATGATTTTGATTTATCACTAAATTTAACAATACAAACAATACCATGCGTCTGGTCTTTTTTTTTATTTTATTGATTTCCTTACTGTATATACCCTGTTCATCAAAGGCTCAAGCCAAAAAGTTTCATTTTTCAGCAAATAAGATGGGTTCACCTCTAAACCTAGTCTTTGTTGACCAGGATTCCATTCATGCCCAACAATTAGCCAAATCTGCCTTTGCATTGGTAGACTCCTTGGTGAATCTTTATAGTGACTATGATAGCAGCAGTGAACTAAGTAGACTTAGCAAGCAATCAGGTTTGGGTCCTATTAAAGTCTCATCTGGTTTATTAACTATTTTACTCTTGAGTCAAACAGCTTATCAAAAAACTAACCAAATTTTTGACATTAGTATTGGCCCATTAAGCCAATTATGGCGCAAAGCCAGGAAAACCCACCAATTTCCAGATTCAACTGCAGTGGCATCGGCCAAAAACTTAGTAGGCTTAAATAAGATGGTCATAGACAAAGCCGCTTCAACAGTGAATCTATTAGAAAAAGGCATGCTTCTAGATCTGGGAGGAATTGCCAAAGGATTTGTTGCCCAACAATTAGTGCAAAGATTCAAGGATCAAGGTATTTCATCAGCCCTTGTAGATGCCGGTGGCGATATTGCCATGAGCAATCCCCCGCTTCAAGCAAAGGGATGGATGATTGGCGTTAATGTTCCAGAATCAGAGGAAGATTTAATAGCCAGCAAATTAGAACTGAAGAATTGCTCAGTAGCCACTTCCGGTGATGTTTACCAGTTTTTTTTGCACGATGGAAAAAAATATGCGCATATTACTGACCCTAGAACAGGCTATGGGGTTACATTTCAGCGCAATGTAACCGTTATTGCTGCCGATGGGGCAACTGCCGATTGGCTAGCTACGGCCTGTAGCATTTTACCCATCCAAGAAGCTTTGCATTTGGCAGAAAAACAGCAAGCTTTTGCTTTGATCACCATATTGAAAAATAATCAAGTTAAGGCATATAAAAGCAAGGGATTTGATAGGTTCTGGAAAAAGGATTAACTTACTGTTTCCAAAATTTTAAAGGTGAAACGATTTTTTCTAACTGCTTACGCTTGCTCTATTTTGCTATTATTGCAAGCACAGAATACTAACACAAAACAAAATTCTCGTATACAGCAAATTCCAGGTTCTTCCCTATCATTTAAAATGCAATCCATACCTGCTGGATCTTTTCTTATTGGGAGTCCTTCAACAGAAAAAAACAGACAACTAGTAGAAGGCCCTCAGAAAAAACTGCAAATTGCTGCTTTTTGGATGGGTGCTTATGAAGTTACCAGAGATGAGTTTGACGTGTTTTTAAAAGACGAACAAACCAGCCAGAATGTAGACCTTGACGCTATTACCAGACCCAGCGCACAATATGTTGATCTTACTTGGGGCATGGGAAAAGAAGGAGGTTATCCTGCCAATAGTATGAGTCAGTTTGGTGCACTGATGTATTGTAAATGGCTCTACCAAAAAACAGGAATCTTTTTTAGACTACCTACAGAGGCAGAATGGGAATATGCTTGCAGAGCAGGAACCAATACCACTTATTATTATGGTAACGATCCAAAACTCTTGAATCAATATGCTTGGTATTTAGATAATAGTGATGAGAAGTATCAGAAAGTTGGCTTGAAAAAACCCAACCCTTGGGGCTTGTACGATATGCTTGGAAACTTAATGGAATGGACATTGGACCATTATGAACCTGAACGCTATAAAGACTTTGTCAATAATGCTCCTGAAAAAATCATTCCTGCAAAAGCTGCAAAATATCCCAAAGCATTAAAGGGTGGTTCTTATGAAGAATCATCAGAAGATTTGCGCGTGGCTGCGCGATATCATTCTGACCCTATTTGGAATAAGCGTGATCCACAAATTCCAAAGAGCAAATGGTGGTTAACAGAAGGAAAAAATGTAGGATTCCGTTTGGTTCAACCCCTTGTTCAACCAACAGCTGCAGAAGTAAAACAGTTTTTTATCAATTATCTAGGAAAATAAAAACACATAACATGAACGATGCTTCCAACCATCCCTCCAGAAGGGATTTTGTAAAATCTGCCTCGCTGGTTGCTGGTGGATTAATGGCAAGTCCTTTGCTAACTAGGGCCAACTTTTTCTCTGGCGCAAGTGATACTATTAAAATTGCTTTAGTGGGTTGCGGTGGGCGTGGAACAGGCGCTGCCATGCAAGCATTGCAAAGCAAACAGAATGTTCAATTGGTGGCCATGGCCGATGCTTTTAGAGACAATTTAGATACCTGTTATAAAAACTTAATGACCGAAGCCAGTAGTGATGGCAAGGGTTTGGATAAAAACATACAAGTTCCCGAAGAAAGAAAGTTCAGTGGATTTGATGGTTACAAACAAGCCATCGCCTTGGCGGATGTAGTAATTCTCACTACCCCTCCAGGTTTTAGACCCATCCATTTTGAAGAAGCTATTCGTCAGAACAAGCACGTGTTTATGGAAAAGCCCGTAGCCACTGACCCAGCGGGTATTCAAAAAGTATTGGCCACTGCACTGATTGCCAAACAAAAGAAATTGAATGTGGTAGTGGGTTTACAAAGACACTATCAAAATTCTTATAGGGAACTGTATAGTCGCAAAGACATGATTGGGGATATTACATCGGCGCAAGCCTGGTGGAACAATGATGGTGTTTGGGTGAGACCAAGAAAAGCGGGCCAAACAGAAATGGAATACCAAATGCGTAACTGGTATTATTTTAACTGGCTTTGTGGTGACCATATTAACGAACAACATATCCATAATATTGACGTGATCAACTGGTTCAAAGGTGGCTATCCGGTAAAAGCGCAAGGTATGGGTGGCAGACAGGTTAGAAAAGGCAAAGAACATGGTGAAATCTTTGACCACCACTTTGTTGAATTCCATTATGCTGATGGATCTATCCTAAATAGTCAGTGTAGACATATTCCTGGAACCTCTTCAAAAGTGGATGAACTATTAATAGGCACAAAAGGTAAGATCATGGCAGGTGCTGCAAGAATCCTAGACGCAAAGGGAAATACGGTATATCAATTCAACAAAAAAACAGAAAACAATCCTTATCAAACAGAGCATGATGAACTGTTTGCAGCCATTGCAAAAGGTGAATACAAATTTGCCGATGCTGACAATGGAGCTTATAGCACCATGACTTCTATTCTTGGAAGAATGGCTACCTATAGTGGTCAAGTAATTGATTGGGACAAAGCCATTAATTCTGGCATTGATATTCATCCAAAAACCTATGCATGGGATGCAACACCACCCATTGTACCAGGAGCTGATGGATTCTACCCTATTGCCGTACCCGGTGTTACCAAATACTTTTAATGATGATGCTCATGAAAAAAATAAGCCTACTGTTTACACTTGTTTTGTTCTTACAAGTTGTTCAAGCACAGAAAGTAAAACTGTTCAATGGCAAAGACATTTCCAATTGGACCATACATGGTACAGAGAAATGGTATGTGCAAGATGGTGAAATGATTTGCGAAAGTGGACCAGACAAACAGTATGGTTATCTTTCTACCAATGGTAAATACAAAAACTTTAACCTGAGCTTGGAATTCAAACAAGAAGCCAATGGCAATAGCGGTGTATTTTTTAGGTCTTCTATTGAAGGGGTAAAAATCAGCGGTTGGCAGGTAGAAGTAGCTCCTCCCAAATTACATAGTGGTGGCATTTATGAATCTTATGGAAGGGGCTGGCTCATCCAACCCAAACCAGAAGACGAACAATGGCTCAAAATGGGTGAATGGAATACCATGCGTATTCAAGTTCAGGGAGATGATGTTACCACTTGGTTAAATGGTCATGAAATGATTCATTTAAAAGACGAGAAAATTGGAAAAGGCGAAGGCTTTATTGCCCTTCAAATACATGACGGTGGCGGTATTAAAGTTCGCTGGCGCAATATTGTATTGGAATCTCTATAAAGAAAATCTAGCTTGAATCTTACAAAGCAAAGAACCCTGACTCGTCAGGGTTCTTTATTAAAGCAGTTTTAGATTTTCTAAGTCCATTCTTCACTCTTCGTTTTTCACTCCTCACTCCTCACTTCTCACTTCTCACTCCTCACTCCTCACTTCCTTTTATTTTGACTTTTGAATTTTCAATTATTTATTCGCGTATGCTATCATGGCCGACAACTCATCTACCAAATATTCCTTGCTACCATTATAACCCTTTGTTCTAAATTTGATATTGCCATCTTTTCCAATTACTACTTTGGCAGGAATCAACTCAGCCTTGTACTTCATGCCTACCAAGTATTCGTAA
Organism: Chitinophaga pinensis; assembly: GCA_943372225.1. Classification (GTDB taxonomy): domain Bacteria; phylum Bacteroidota; class Bacteroidia; order Chitinophagales; family Chitinophagaceae; genus Sediminibacterium; species Sediminibacterium pinensis_L. The sequence goes on from CALRXV020000001.1 coordinate 148,571, forward strand.
GGATTTCCTCTAACCCTTTCATCCAATAAAATTTGAAAGGGGTAAGCATTTTCTGCAATAAAATCCGTGACTTCTTTTCTTCTTGCTTTTTCAGTTTCTTGGGTTTCCCATGTATCTATAAATAGAAACACCACATGAGCACTGTCTTTGAATTTTTCAACAGCTGCTTTCATTGCAGGAAAAGATGCTTTACAAGGACCACACCAAGTGGCCCAAAAATCCAAGACCACAACTTTACCTTTAAGTGCAGACAGACTAACAGTTTTACCTGATAAATCCTTTAATTTAAAATCTGCTGCTTTTTCATTAATAGCCTGTTCAGCCAAATGTTCTTTGCTAAATATGGGCGCTTTATTTTGTGCTATCAAGCAGGCAAATGGTAAAAAAGAAAGGATAATGGACAAAATTTTTTTTCTCATGATGGCAATTTATGCCGTCAAGATAGAAAAAATGGCCACTAAAAGGTTAAAAGATTATTTAAAAAGCTTGGAAACAACCATCCCAAAAGTCCAAGTATTATAGGCATTCCATTTTAAGTCATAGGTTAAACTAAAAGCCAGTTCATATTTCTTGGGCAATTCCCAACCGTATTCATAGCCTATCCGAGTAAGGGCAATACTTCCTTCTTTGGCAAATTCACCTCCCAATCCTAAGACCAATGCCCCATGCTCACCCGGCTTATAGGTTAAAGCGGGAACTATGGCAAAGGGTGTAGATCGCTCAATAATTTTATCCCCAGCAACTTCTTCTAATGCAAAGTTTTCTTTGATTAAATCGGTATGGATACCAATTGCCAATTGTTTTTTAAACCAATAATTATAATCAATACCAAAAGAAGGCGCTGCTATCCATTTTTTAGAACCAAAAAAATAGCCTTCAGAAATATAGGAATGACTAAGCATAAAACTCAATTGGTGATGACTTAGTTTTCCATTTTCTGAACCATGCTCTTGCTTTTTTTCTTGGGCTAAACCTGCAGTGGTCATTAATAGAATGGGCAATAATACTGTCAGTAATTGTTTCATAAGTGGTAATTTGAATGCTATGCAAAATATTTCGATATCCTGGAAACTTTTCTGATATCTGTCATATAATGTCTTGAATATAGATTTTCAAATTTATAAGCTATTTTTAACCCAATAATCGCCCACTACAAAATCAACGCATTGAATAGGCAAGTAACCACTATTTCTGGCATCATTTTATTTGTTCTTGTTTTTGCAGGAACCATGCAATATTGTAAACCCTCAGACAAAGATGCTGCTGCATTGGCCGCTTTACCCAATGCCTATCTTGGGGCTGAAAAATGCCAAAGCTGTCATCCAAAGCAATATGAAGATTGGAAAATGTCGGACCATTTTAAAGCCATGCAGGAACCAACTGATTCTGCCGTTTTGGGTAATTTCAATAATGCTTCCTTACAATCTGATGGTGTTTCTTCCCGTTTTTTTAAAAAAGAGGGTAAATACATAGTTAATACCCAAGGAGAAGATGGCTTAAATCATGACTACACCGTTAAATATGCATTTGGTCACTTTCCCTTACAACAATACTTGATTGAATTCCCTGATGGCAGAATGCAAGTAACCAGACAATCTTGGGATAGTAGAGACAAAAAATGGTTTCAACAATATAAGGGTCAGAAAATACATCATCGGGATTGGTTGCACTGGACTGGGAATGCACAGAATTGGAATACCATGTGTGCTGAATGCCATAGCACCAATTTGAAAAAGAATTATGACTTAGAAAAAGATAGTTACCAAACCAGCTATGACTTGCTTACGGTTAGTTGTGAAGCCTGCCATGGACCAGGAGAACAACACGTGAAGTATATCAATGGCAAAGATTATCAGTCTGGCAATAAACAGCCTAATTCCCTTTTGTTATTGGCAAAAAATACCAAACAATTAGACCAGATCAATGCCTGTGCTCCTTGCCATGCAGTTCAAAGTAATGTTGCAGCTGATAAAATTACTAGTACTGAATTATTGGACAACCATATTCCCGCCGTTCCAAACACAGAGCGCTTTCATGCAGACGGACAGGTTAATGAAGAAGACTATAACTATGCCTCTTTTTTACAAAGTAAAATGTTTGCCAGAGGAGTTCAGTGTAGCAATTGCCATAACCCACATTCAGGCAAACTAGTTTTACCAGGCAACCTCACTTGTTTGCAATGTCATGCCAAAACCTTTGATGAACCTTCGCACCATTTTCATACCATTAATACGGCAGGGGCTGCCTGTGTTAACTGTCATGCACCAGGCAAAAATTATATGGGTAATGACCTAAGACATGACCATAGTTTTAGGGTACCAAGACCAGACATGAGTGTAACATATGCAACTCCCAATGCTTGTAACAATTGTCATCAAGACAAACCTGCTAAATGGGCTGCAGATGCTGTAACAAAATGGTATGGGCCCAAAAGAAAATACAGTTATGTAGAAGACCTGATTCCAGGTAGTCGTTTAAACAATCAAAGCGAGCCCCATTTATTACGTTTATTGCAAGACAGTACAACCCCTAATATTATCAAAGCTACAGCCCTTAATTATCTTGGGGCAACCCCATTCCCTAATGGCATGTCTGCCTTAATGGAATCCCTATCATCTCCTGATGCTCAGATTAGATATGAGGCATTAAGAAGCTTGCAAGCTTATCCTAAAAACAATATGAATCTGGGTGCCATTGCTGCCATGCTCAAAGACAAGGTTAGGGCAGTTAGAATTGCTGCAGCAGATTTGATCAGTAGCATGGGTAAGAATATTCAGGTACCGGAAGAATACCAATCAGCATATCAAATAGCAAAAACAGAACTGGAAAAAAACTTATTACACCAGGCCGATTTTGCACACGGCAATATTGGCATTGCAGATCATTATCAGAGAAATGGCGAATACGCTAATGCAGAAAAATTCTACCTAAGGGCGCTGAAAAAAGACAGTTTGGCCAACTTGGCAAGACTTAATCTGGCAGTTACTTATAATTTACAAGGCAAGAACCAAGACGCCATTCAAGTATTGCAATTGGCTGCTAAAACAGATCCCAAAAATGACAGAGCTTGGTATAATCTAGGCCTTTTATACAATGAGCTAAAAGACAATCCCAAAGCGGCTATGGCATTTGAGAAAGCCATTCAATTAAATAGCCAGAACAGTAGATTGTATTATAATTATGGGTTGCTGTTACAACAAATGAGCAAGTCAGAAAAAGCAGCACAGGTTTTGGAACAGGGATTAAAATCCTTTCCACAAGAAGAGTCTTTACACTATGCATTGGCTTATGTATACCTACAGAATAGTAGACCAGATAAAGCTAGAACCCATGTGATGTTCTTAAAACAAGTAAATCCTAATAACCCTGAATACCAACAACTATTTTCTAGTTTGGGAATCAGATAAACTACTATCGCCTTGAGGCAATAAGCAAGTTGAGGTCTGTAAATTTCAGGTTGAATTTTTGGCTGATATAAATATCTGTTAGAGAGCCTTTGAATAAATAGATGCCCTCTCTCAGGTTGAAATTATGCCAAACCATTTCTTCCAAACCACCCTCATCACTAACCTCTAAAATCAAGGGCATTAATACATTGCTAATGGCTTGACTAGCCGTACGCGCAAACCCACTGGGAATATTGGGTACACAGTAATGGATGACATCATGTTTTAAGAATGTAGGATGCTCATGGCTGGTAAGTTCACTGGTCTCAAAACATCCACCTCTGTCTATTGCCACGTCTATAATAATACTTCCAGGCCGCATAGCAGCTACCATTTCTTCACTAACCACAACGGGTGCCCTACCATATTCATTACTCAGTGCGCCAACGGCAACTTCACAGGTTTTTAATTGCTTGGACAAAATTCTAGGTTCCAAAACTGATGTCCAAATTCTTTGACCCAAGTTATTTTGTAATTGTTTGAGCCTAGTTACATTATTGTCAAATACTTTCACAGAAGCGCCTAATGCAAGGGCATTTCTAGTTGCAAACTCCCCTACAATTCCCGCACCTACAATCACTACCTTGGTTGGAGGAATACCACTGATTCCACCCAATAAAACACCCTTTCCTTTATTAAAACTACTTAGATACTGTCCAGCAATCAACATGACCGCACTACCAGCAATTTCACTCATACTGCGAACAATGGGATAAGCGCCACTATCGTCTTTGAAATTTTCAAATCTGAGTGCAGTAATCCTTTTAGACATCATGTGTTCAATATGATGCTTCTTAAGTGCCGATAAATGTATGGGAGAAATAATGGTTTGATTCATTTGCAGAAAAGGCAGATCCTCTTCTACTGGTGGGGCACTTTTGACCAATAAAGGAGCTTGGTATACTTCTGCCTTATCATATACTATTCTAGCCCCTGCTTCTGCATAATCTTTGTCTGAATAATTACTTCCCTCACCGGCTTTATGTTCTACGGTTACGTGGTTACCATTGGCAACCAATACACCCACAGCATCTGGCGTTAGGGCAATTCGGTTTTCTTGAAAGGCTATTTCTTTGGGAATCCCAATAAACAATTTTTCACCCGGTGCTTTTACATCCAGGGTTTCTTCCATGGTTTCATATAAAAAAGAAGCGCTAATGGAAGGTTTTGAAGTGGCCATAGGTCAGGTGGTTGTATGATCTGGTTAGTTGGTCTACTTAAAATTACTCGTTTTCAGTGTATAGACGGCGCATTTTCTGGTCCAGGACTTCCATATGCAATTCAAAACATTGCTCTGGTAATAGCCCTTCTGCTTTTTCAGGCCACTCTACCAAACAGAGATTCCCTGAGTCAAGGGCGTCTTCTACACCAGCCTGTATGGCTTCTTCCTCGCTTTTGAGCCTATACCAATCCATATGATAAATAGTTCCTGCTTCTGAACTTAAGTATTCATTGATAATGCCATAACTGGGACTACTTACAGCGTCTTCCACACCCAATACTTGACACAAAGCATGGATAAAACTGGTTTTTCCTGTACCCATTGGGGCACGAAAGATCCAAACCTTGTGTTTTTTGCCCTCCTTCCATGCAGCTTTGGCTACTGCTCCAATTTGTTCCAATTCAAAAATTGCATCCATGATTCAAAGATAATTACAAAGAATTTGACACCATGATGTAAAAATATTCATCCGCTTTCGAAAGCAGACCCCTTGTAGTTGCAGTAACTTTGCACTCAAGGCTTAGCCTAAAAAATACCGTTATGGAAAAAGTGAATTGGAAAGTAGAGGGAATGAGTTGTACCAACTGTGCACTCACCGTAAACAAATATCTATCGGGAAAGGGCATGCAAGCAGTTCAGATCAATTTTATGGGTGGAGATTTGAGTTTTGACTTGATAGAGGGAGCTGATAAAAAAGAACTAGCAAAAGGCATTGAAGGTTTGGGATATCATGTAATTACCGGAGAAGAAACTGACGAAAAAAAACCAAAGAAATTATTTCAAAACCATTTTCAAAGATTTTTATTCTGTATCATTTTCACGGCGCCTTTGTTATTGCACATGATTCCTGGATTGCATATTCATTTTTTGATGAATCCTTATGTGCAACTTGGTTTGACCATTCCAGTATTCATAGTAGGCATGGATTTTTTTGGAAGAAGTGCTTGGCATAGTTTGCTCAAAGGCATTCCCAACATGAATGTATTAATAGCCATTGGCGCCATTGCTGCATTTGGCTATAGTTTATATGGAACTATTATTGGTGACGCAGCACATTTTATGTTTTACGAAACTGCTGCTACCATTCTTACCTTGGTTTTTCTTGGCAATTGGATGGAAGACAAATCGGTAGAAACTACCCAAACCGCATTAAAAAAATTGGTGGTCTCTAAAAAGCAAATGGCCAATATGATTGCTTATGATGACCAGCACCAAGAACATATTTTCCCAGTTGAAAGCGGCACATTAAAAGTTGGTGACCTAGTATTAATAAGCAATGGAGAAGCCATACCTATGGACTGCAAAGTATTGTGGGGAGAAGCTTCTGTAGACGAGTCCATCATCACTGGAGAGAGTACCCCAGTTGAAAAGAAAATGCATGACATGCTCATAGGTGGTTCTGTTGTTTCATCAGGAACCCTAAAAGCCTATATCACGGCAGTAGGAGAAAACACTGTATTGGCCAATATTCTAAAAATGGTCAAAGCGGCTCAAACAGAAAAACCACCTATTCAACAATTAGCAGATAGAATCAGCGCTGTATTTGTACCAACCGTTATTAGCCTAGCTTTATTAACCATACTTGGCAATTATTTTATTGGTCATTTACCATTTTCAGAAAGCCTTTTGAGGGGTATTGCCGTATTAGTTATTTCTTGTCCCTGCGCCATGGGGCTTGCCACACCAGCAGCTATTGCCGTGGGATTGGGAAGAGCAGCACGTAATGGGGTCTTGTTTAAAAACGCCAAGAGTTTAGAAATTTTCAAACAGATTAAACAAGTAGTATTTGATAAAACTGGCACTCTGACTACTGGACAATTTAGCGTAGCTGCTTTTAAAGCTTTTGAAAATATTGCTGACAATGATGAAATCCAGTTTAAAAGAATTGCTTTTTCACTTGAAAAATATTCTAACCATCCTATAGCCAAAAGTATCAGCAAGGCATGGAAGGTCAAAGACGATATTCGTTGGGCTAAAGTTGAAGAAATTAGGGGCTTGGGTATGCGTGCCATTGACAAATTGGGCAATGTATTTCAAGCCGTTTCTTTTAAGGGCATTTCTGAAAATTATCATGACCATAGCCATAATGTGTATATCACAAAAAACGGAGAACTCTTGGGTTGGATAGATGTAGTTGATGAAATTAGACCAGAAGCTGCCGAAGTAATAGAACAATTACGTGCTGCTGGTATCAGAACCATTTTACTCAGCGGAGATGGTAAGGCCAAATGCGAGCAAGTGGCTAATACCCTACACATTGATGAATGGCTGGCAGAACAAAGTCCTGAACAAAAACTAGCCGCTATTGCCAGTTTTAACCAACATGAACCAACCGCCATGGTAGGTGATGGAATCAATGATGCTCCTGCGCTTGCAAAAGCCACGGTAGGTATTTCGCTTAGCGATGCTTCACATATTGCCATGCAAAGTGCACAGGTAGTTTTAATGAACCATGGATTAAAAAATCTACCCCTAGCACTGGGCTTGGGTAAACATACTTATACCACCATCCAAGAAAATTTATTCTGGGCATTTATCTACAATATTGTTGCTATACCCGTGGCTGCATTTGGATATTTGAGTCCTGGATTTGGAGCCCTAGTCATGGGTTTGAGTGATGTGGTATTGGCTATAAACAGTATCCGTCTGAACTATAAAAAAGTAGTTTAGATGCAGGCAACACCCTTAGAAATACTGCAAGAGTATTGGGGGCATACCCAATTCAGACCTACTCAAGAATCCATTATTCAAAGCGTTCTGGCCAAAAAAGACGTATTGGCTTTATTACCTACTGGTGGGGGTAAATCTATCTGCTTTCAGGTACCTGCATTATTATTAGAGGGTGTTTGTATTGTGGTGAGTCCTCTGATTGCTCTTATGAAAGACCAGGCTGAAAACCTGACCAATAAAGGCATTCCTGCTGCTGCCATTCATAGTGGTATGAATTTTCATGAAGTAAAACTGGTTTTACAAGACGCCGTTGAAGGCGATTATAAATTTTTATACCTCTCACCGGAACGTCTAGAAACCAAGATTTTCAAAGATTATTTAGCCCTGATGCAAGTGAGTTTATTGGCCATTGATGAAGCACACTGTGTATCTCAATGGGGCTATGATTTTAGACCTACTTATTTACGCATTGCTGCAATAAGAGCATCCCTACCCGGAGTACCAATGATTGCACTTACAGCATCGGCTACGCCCTTGGTACAAAAAGATATTCTGGCCAAATTAGAAATGTCTGAAGCTGCTGTATTTCATCAGTCATTTAACAAACCCAATCTCTCCTACAGTGTATTTAAAGTAGAGAGTAAAATTACTAAGTTGGTAGAGATCTTGCAAAAGGTTGCTGGCTCAGGAATTGTATATTGTAATAGCAGAAAGCAAACAAAAAATATTGCCTATTTATTAGGGTTACAGGGAATTGAAGCAGACTTTTATCATGCTGGATTAGATGCAGAAGAACGTAGTAAAAAGCAAGATGATTGGATTAATAATAAAACTCGAATCATGGCTTGCACCAATGCATTTGGTTTGGGTATTGACAAACCTGATGTAAGAACGGTGGTGCATTATGACGCGCCGGAATGCTTAGAAAATTACTACCAAGAAGCTGGAAGAGCGGGAAGAGATGGTCAAAAATCCTATGCCATTTTATTGTATCAAAGCGAAGATCTTATTGGCCTAGCTTCCATGCCCGATAAGCGTTATCCCCCAATCAGTAGTATTAGAAAAGTTTACCAAGAATTGGCCAATTATTTACAATTGCCAGTAGGATTAGGAGAAGGGCAATATTTTGATTTTGATCTGACTAATTTTTGTACCAATTTTCAATTAGACAGTCATTTGGTTACTGCTGTTCTAAAAATATTAGAACAGGAAGGTCATTGTAGTTTTTCAGAAAAGATTTTTTTGCCTACCCAAGTGCAGTTTACTACTAGCAACCAGGAACTCAGAGAATTTGAAACGCTTCATCCTCCATTGCAAGAACTAATTAAAACACTACTCAGAACTTATGAGGGGATTTTTAGTTTTCAAACTAGCATCAATGAGAACAAGCTTTCCATTTATCTAAGACAACCAGTTGCCTTGATTCAAGAACAACTCTTGCAATTAAAAGCATTTGGGATGATTGAATACCTTCCCAAAAAAGAGAACCCACAAATTCATTTTCTGTTAAACCGAGCATCTGCAGATTACCTATTGATTGACCAAGACCACTATTTGGCTAGAAAAGAACAGTACAAAAAAAGGCTTGCAGCTTTTCTAGATTTTATTCAAATGGATCAAGGTTGTAGGAGCAATAGTATTACTCAATATTTTGGAGAAGCAACAGACCAAGCATGCGGCATTTGTGATAATTGCCTGAACAAGAAAAAAAACAAGTTAAGCAAGGATCAGTTTAATGAAATTGCGGACTTGATTAAATCCTTATGGTCTACCCCTTTTCCTGTAAACCAATTATTGCAAGACCTTAAAAGCCATCAGGAAGCACATTTCTGGGAAGTACTGCAATTCATGATGACAGAAGGGCTAATTAGTATTGACGAAGAAGGGATGGTCAAAAAACGCTAATATTTTCTTTTACTAGTTCTTCCTCCTAATCCCAATGCTCCTAATAAAGACCTTGTGATCATTACGGCTGCTGTTCTTCCTACTGACTTAACCACTGGATTATCAAAAAAGCTTTCTTCTTTTGCTGCGCCTTTTTTGGGTTTCTCTGCTTCAACTTCTGCTTGCTTTTCAGCTGCTTCGGCTAATTTGGCTTCCAAAATTTCATAGGCACTTTCTGAATTTACCGCCTCTTTGTATTTGGGAACCAATTTACTCTTGGCTACCAATGCATCTATTTCTGTATCCGTTAACACATCCATTCTACTAGTTGGAGAACAAAGCATGGTATGTACCAATGGGGTAGGAATTCCTTTTTCATTCAACAGGGTTACAAACGCTTCTCCAATACCCATTTGGGTTAAGAGTTCATCTGTTTTATAAAAATTCGATTCAGGGAAATTCTCGGCGGCTTGTTTTATGGTCTTTCTATCCGCTGCTGTAAAAGCCCTGAGTGCGTGTTGTACTTTCAAACCCAACTGCCCCAAGATGGCTGCAGGAATGTCTTGCGGGTTTTGCGTACAGAAAAATATGCCAATACCTTTTGATCTAATAAGTTTGATTACAGTTTCTAATTGCTGCAATAAGGCATCAGATGCTTCTTGAAAAATCAGGTGAGCTTCGTCAATAAATAATACCAACTTGGGTTTGTCCAAGTCTCCTTCTTCTGGGCAACTAGCATATAATTCTGCCAAGAGTTGTAACATAAAAGTTGAAAACAGTTTGGGTCTATCTTGCATATCAGTAACTCGCAAAATATTGACCATTCCCCTTCCATCATCACTGATGCGCATAAGGTCTTCCACTTCAAAACTTCTTTCGCCAAAAAACACATCGGCACCCTGTTGTTGTAATTCAATGACTTTACGCAATACAGTACCAGTAGATGTGGTAGAAATTTTGCCATAAGATTTTTCCAATTCCGCCTTGCCTTCATTACCTACATATTGCAAGACTTTGATAAAATCTTGCAAATCTAACAAGGGCATTTGCTGGTCATCGCAATATTTAAAAATCATAGCTACCACCCCACCTTGGGTATCATTCAATCCCAAGATCTTACTCAAGAGTACTGGACCAAATTCGGTAACGGTGGCACGCAATCGAACACCTTTTCCTTCATTGAGTGTCATTAATTCTGTTGGATAAGCAGCAGGTTGGTAACTGATATTGATTTTTTGACACCTTTCTGCTAGTCTATCATTGAGTACCCCAGGAGCAGCAATACCACTTAAGTCTCCTTTAATATCCATAAGCAAAACAGGCACACTATTATTACTCAGAATTTCTGAAATCACTTGTAAGGTCTTGGTCTTTCCAGTACCTGTTGCTCCAGCAATCAATCCATGTCTATTCAGGGTTTTTAATGGTATGAAAACATCGGCGCCAGCCACAACTTCACCATTATACATACCAGCACCAATTTTAGCGTGCTCACCTTTAAATTGATAACCTGCTTTTACTGCATCCAGAAACTGAGATTGATCTGCCATAATACTGTTGAATTAGGCATACAAATTAACCAATGCTACTGATTGCTAAAAAAATAATTATCGCTTTTGGGAACAAGTCTAAAAACTAAAAATGCATTTTATGCTAGCATTCCTTCCCATATTGTAAATACCTGAACTTCCGTTTGGACTGGACTGATAGTATTCCAAGTATTTTAAACGGCTTAAATGGTTCTGATAAGCCAAGTCAAATAGATTATTAATCTGAACCTGAATAGACAATTGCTTTTTGTGCCCTAATGTTAAACTAGTACCCCATCCAATATGAAATAGGGTGTAGGCAGCTGTTCTGGTCTCGGTGGCATAGAGTGCTAAATAACGGTTTTGAGCTGCGGCAGATTCCCAAGAAGCTGTTACATGCAGATTGGGCATCCATGAAATATTTGTCACCCAATTTTTCTCAATTGCCCCTTGCCATGTAATGGGTGGAATTAAAGGCAACCATTCTCCTTGATTCCCTTTTCCGTTAAACCGTTCTTCTAGGTTTTCACCCTGAACATAGGATATTGAGCTAGTCATATTCCATTGTGGTAAAAAAATTGGATGCCATTTAATTTCTGATTCAAACCCAATCAATCTTGCAGTAGCTTGTTGATATTGAAATGTCTTATTTCCTTGGGCATCTATTTGAGGAAGTCCACTTGCATCAAGAAGTTGCGTGAGGTAAATAAAATGATCAAGGCCATTGTGAAACAAAGAAAGACCCCATTCTAATTGAGTCGTTGTTAAGCTAATTCCTAGGTCTTGTTGCCAACTGGTTTCTGGTTCAAAACCCCGGTTACCCAAGTAGATGATATGTGCTCCTGGATCTAAACCATTAGAGGCTAATTCAGTAATACTGGGTGCCCTATAACCCCTTGATAGATTGGCTTTCAGGCTCCAAGTAGTATTAATTTTATAAGCAACACCAAGTCCAAATGAATATCCATTAAATCTTTTTTCAAAAGCCGGGAATTGCAATACTGACCCAGCTATATCTGGAAAATGATATTGCTGATCAAATCCATTTTGCGAATTAGGACCTATATAAAAATCTGCCGATCTTAATTGTCTTTGATCCCATCTCAGCCCGCCTGCAATATGCCAGTTTTTCCAATTCCATTTACCGTGTATATAGGCACCAATATCCCATAATTGAAAATTGGGAATGGGAAAATCAGTGGCGTTTAAATGTTTGTTTTGCTGGTACATGCCATTTGCTCCTATTGACATTTCAGCCATTGCTGATAAAGGCATATTTAGATTAAACCCATAGTTCAGGGTATTTAATTGCAAGGACAATCCTGCTTGATCAGGCCATCCAGGATGTGTAAATTCTTTGCGATTATTTTGTTGGAAACCAACCAACGCATCTAGATCTATTTTTCCAAATTGATATTGGTGTTTGCTATAGACTCTATAATGCTTGATGCTTTGAACCAACCCCGATAGTGCATAGCCATTTAATTCGCTTTCTGAAACCAAGGGTCTATTTTTAACATCGTCAAACTGCCCATCCAGTATTTGTTTGGTAAATTGTCTTGTGGCCGAGTCCCTACTACCATCTGGAATGGCTTGCAAATTTTCATAGAAAGTGGCGCTTAGAAGACTTGACCCTTTCTTAGAATAATAGCCCGTTTGCAGCCCTAGATTGCTCTCTTTAAATCCTGTTAAATAGACTTTCCCGTCTATGGCATTGTTGTAATTACCGGCAATTCTTTTAGACGCCGATGCCTGCCATAACCAATGTTTGCTTCTTTGCCCCAATCTAACACCAGTGGCCCACAATCCATTATTAGACTGGTATTCCGTTAAAACTCTTCCCTCTACCTGCCCTTGGTCAAGCTTGGGTAAATAAGGAATCAAACTCACCACACCAGCAATGGCATCAGAACCAAAAAGTAAACTGGCGGGGCCCTTAATAATTTCTGCACGATGAATTTGAAATCCATCTACTTCCAACCCGTGCTCATCTCCCCATTGTTGACCCTCTTGTCTAATGCCATCGTAGAGGGTTAATACCCTATGATAACCCAAACCACGAATAAAAGGTTTTGAAATATTGGGGCCCGTTTTCAATACGGATAATCCTGGACTGTGAAGGCTCAGTTGGTCCATGATATTGGAGGCAATAGTTTTATCAATGGTTTTGGAAGAGATGGCCTGAATGGCAATTGGGTTTTCTTTTTGAAATCCGGCCCTAGTCAGTCCTGTAACCACCACTTCCTCTGATTCTCCTTCCAATAATTTTTCTGCGTTATTGTGTAAAGGTTTTTTAATACTAGTATCTATGCTAGGCTTTGTTTCAAGGGCATGAGCGGGCATTGCCTTTAAAAGCAATAAACCAAAAATTAGTCCTATGTAAAAACAGCATTTCATACAATATTGTTCTACAAACATAATATTATTGTTAGAATAGTCTAACATTTTTTATTTTCTCATTGAGAATCAATTAGTTTAGATTTGTAACATGACCTTAACCGAGGAAAATTATCTGAAAGCCTTACACAGGTTATCTCAAAACGGAGAAAGTATTTCTGTAAAAAGAATTGCTGCCCTGCTAGACATTAAAATGCCTACGGTCAATAGCATGGTCAAAAACCTATCCGAGAAAAAATTGATCAAGTACGAGAAGTACAAATCCATTGAATTAACGGAGAAAGGCAGAAAGCAAGCTTTACTGATTTTAAGAAAACACCGTTTAACAGAATTGTTTTTAAAAGACGTGATGGGTTTGGGCTGGGAAGAAGTACACGATATTGCTGAACAAATAGAACACTTACAAAGTGATTTATTTTTTAACAGGGTAGACGAAATGTTGGGCTATCCCAAATTTGACCCTCACGGAGAACCCATTCCAGATAGTCAAGGAAGACTTCCCCAACTCAAGGCAAATCCCTTAAGTCTTTGTCAGTCTGGTAAAAAATACCAGCTCAGCGGTGTCTTAAACAATGACGCTTCTTTTCTTACTTATTTGAATTCAGTTGACTTGCAATTAGGTTCACAAATTGAGATTCTCACTGTTCAGGAATTTGACAAATCCATGGCCGTAAAGCTCAACGGCAAAACCAAAACCGTCTTTAGCGCCTTAATCTGTCAGAACCTGCTAGTGCTATAGAAACTAATCATCAGAATGCCAACAATTAAGCGGAACTTGCTGTAGAAGCTACCAGAATGCTGCGCGATAAAACTGTTTTAACAAAAGATTGCGCTGAATTGGCAGTAAAATGGGTTTGTTTTATCTTTATTTGAGTATAAATAATTTGTTATGGAAGACAAAAAAAGCAAAATTCTCTTGTGCGAAGACGATACCAACCTTGGTATGGTGCTCAAGAATTATTTGGAGTTAAACGATTACGACGTAACACTGGAAAGGGATGGCCGCTTAGGTTTGGCAGCTTTTCAGCGTGAAAAATTTGATATCTGTTTGCTAGACGTGATGATGCCCAATATGGATGGATTCAAACTAGCAGAAGAAATCCGCGATGTGGATCCAGATATTCCCCTGTTTTTCCTAAGTGCTAAAACCATGAAGGATGATATTATTCAAGGGTATAAATTAGGGGCTGATGATTATATTACAAAGCCCTTTGACTCTGAAGTATTGTTGTTGAAAATCAAAGCCATTTTAAAACGCAATGAAGAAGACAATAAGATCAGTGACAATCAGGAATTTGATATGGGTAAATACCATTTCAATCCTAAATTACGTGAGCTAAAACACGATGGTACTACACAAACACTTTCTCCAAAAGAGAATGAATTGTTGAAGATGTTGGCCGAACACAAAAACGATTTATTACCAAGAGAAAGAGCCCTGAAAAAAATCTGGGGTAGTGATACTTATTTCAATGGCAGAAGTATGGATGTGTATATTGCCAAATTGCGCAAGTACCTAAAGGACGATACCGATATTGAAATAGTCAACATTCACGGAAACGGATTTAGACTGGTTGCACCATAACCAATCTATTAACCATAAAAAAAGCTCCCCGATAAATCTGGGAGCTTTTTTTATTAGCTAAACAAACTGGGAGTGCCGCCCCTGTTAAGGGTTTCACGCCCCAAGTGGTTATATGCTTTTAGGGTTGCTTCTCTTCCCCTTGGTGTTCTTTGCAAAAATCCTTCTTGTATTAAAAAAGGCTCATACACTTCTTCTATAGTACCAGATTCTTCTCCCACCGCAGTAGCAATAGTGGTTAAGCCAACAGGACCTCCTTTGAATTTATCAATGATGGCAGCAAGAATGCGATTATCCATTTCATCCAATCCGTGTTCGTCTACATTTAATGCTTTCAATGCGTGCTGTGTAATGCCAAGATCAATAATCCCATCATTGAGTACTTGAGCAAAATCGCGCACGCGGCGCAGCAAACCATTGGCAATTCTAGGCGTACCCCTACTTCTTCTTGAAATTTCTCCAGCCGCATCAGAACTAATTTCTGTATTGAGAATCCCTGCGCTTCTTTCAATAATTTTCTTCAGTGTTTCTGCTTGATAATATTCCAGTCTAGATTTAATGCCAAACCTAGATAACAAAGGCGCTGTTAATAAACCACTTCTGGTAGTAGCCCCAACCAAGGTAAAAGGATTCAAATTGATTTGGATACTCCTAGCATTGGGTCCACTATCAATCATGATATCTATTCTAAAATCCTCCATAGCCGCATAGAGATATTCTTCTACTACAGTACTCAAGCGGTGTATCTCATCAATAAATAAAACATCATTGGGCTGCAGATTAGTAAGTAGTCCTGCTAAATCTCCTGGTTTCTCAATGACTGGACCAGAAGTTTCTTTGATACTAACGCCTAATTCATTGGCAACAATTCTACTCAAGGTGGTTTTACCCAATCCCGGAGGTCCGTGAAACAAAATATGATCCAGTGCTTCTCCTCTCAGCTTGGCTGCTTTGATAAAAATGGTCAGGTTTTCAATCAATTGGGGCTGTCCAGAAAATTCATCAATTTCCTTAGGCCGAATGGTATTCTCAAACTCCTTGTCTGCGGGACTTAGGTTTTCTGGTGCGTTATTCAAATTATCGTTGGCCATACACTTCAAAACTACAAAATACATTTTATCATAGCTTTGGTAAAAATCAAGCTTTGCAAATACAATCTGCCTTAGTCATTGGCGCCACTGGTTTAACTGGATCCCTGCTGCTAGAAATGCTGCTTCAATCCAGTGCTTATCATACTGTACATGTATATAGTAGAAGAAGTTTAGGTATACAAGATCCTAAGCTGCAAGAGCATCTAATAGACTTTGACCAATTCCAAGGCACAGTTCAAGCAGATACCCTTTTTTGTTGTTTGGGTACAACTATTAAAAAAGTGAAGACCAAGGAAGCTTTTAAAAAAGTGGATTTGGAATACCCTGTTAAATTTGCTCGCTTACAATTTGCGGCAGGTACTAAAAAAATGATGGTCATTAGTGCCATGGGAGCTAGTGCCAATTCTAGTATTTTTTATAGTAGGGTGAAAGCTGAAATGGAAACTAGTTTGTCAAATATAGGTTTTGAACAACTAACCATTTTTAGACCAGCATTGATTACCGGCCTTAGAATGGAACACCGTTCTGGTGAAAAAATTGCTTCTATGATCAATGGCTGGATTAACCCTTTACTTGTGGGTAGCTTGCGCAAATACCGCTCTATTCCAGCAGCTACCATTGCCCAATCTATGCTAGCCCATTCTTTGCAAGAAAATGAGAAAGGTTGTACCATTCTTTTGTCTGATCAAATTTGAGCAAAAAAAAAATATATTTGCATATACAAATAAGATAATTATCTTTGTCCTGTCATGAAAACATCAGACTGCAAATTTTCAAAATGTCTTTACTTCACTAGCAACGCTTTGGCGCGTAAAGTGGAGAAACTGGCTATTGAAAGTTGGAAGCCTGTTGACCTTTCTCCCAGTCATGGTTATTTACTCTTACTGGTTTTAGATAATCCAGGTATTCAGCCCGGTTCTATTGCAGACCAATTACAGCTAACACCTAGCACCATCAGTCGTTTGATTGAAAAATTGGAAGAGCGAAAATTGGTTGTGAGAACTACTGAAGGAAAGATTACCAATGTGTATCCTAGTCCAAAAGCCAAACAATTATTGCCTGAATTACAAGCTTGTGTAGCAAGGTCTCAAGCCGCTTATACGGAGTCCTTGGGTAATCATGACATCAAAGATTTGGTAAAAAACATGAACTTGATTTCTGACCAATTGTCTGGATAATTTTTTTAATTTTTCATTTGTATATACAATTATAACAATCACCTATAAAACCGAAAAAAAATGAAGTATGTAATCACAGGCGGAGCGGGTAATATTTCAAAACCCCTTACCCTAGAACTATTGAAGGCTGGACACCAAGTAACCGTTATTGGAAGAAGCCTTGACAATTTAAAAGATGTAACGGCAGCAGGTGCAACAGCCGCTATTGGCTCTGTGGCTGACTTTGATTTTCTAGTCAAAACATTTACAGGAGCTGACGCAATTTATACCATGGTTCCTCCTACTTGGGATGCCGCTGATTGGAAGGGGCATATTGGACAACAAGGAGAAAACTATGCAGCTGCTATTGAAGCCAGTGGTGTGAAAAAAATTGTCAACCTGAGCAGTATTGGTGCCCATATGGAAACTGGTTGTGGACCAGTAAGTGGTTTATTCAGAGTAGAAAAAGCCTATAGCCGATTATCGGGTGTAGATATATTGCACTTACGTCCAGGATTTTTCTTTACCAATTTCTTGGCCAATATTGGAATGATCAAACACATGCATATCATGGGTGGCAATTATGGTAGTAACAATACGCTTGTGTTGGTACATCCAGAAGATATTGCTGATGCTGCCGCAAAAGCCTTACTAGCATTGGATTTTAGTGGACATAGCATTGAGTATGTAGTGAGTGATGAGAAAACACCTACTGAAGTTGCAGCAATACTTGGTGCAGCAATTGACCAACCCACCTTACCCTGGGTAGATTTTACAGACGAACAAAACCATGCTGGTATGGTTCAAGCAGGTCTTTCTGAAGAAGTGGCCAAGAATTATACTGAAATGGGGACAGCTGTAAAAACTGGTGAAATGGCAAAAGATTATCTAAGTAAACCCAAACCAGTTTTTGGAAAAAGAAACCTAGCTGAGTTTGCAAAGACTTTTGCAGTGATTTATAATAGTTAATCAAGAATTGAGAAACCTGCAACCCTCTTTGTCATCTAGGATCAACTCTTAGATGATAAAGGGGGGTTTGCATATTGTAATAATTGTAGCAGCAAATCTGGATCAGGACAATTGGCTAAATAAGTATCGCGTTCGCTAAAACGGCAGACACCCGGATAATCCCCCTCTTTTCCTTCCAAATCCAAGATCAATTGAAAGTGTAAATGTGGGGGCCACTGTCCATTTTCAGCTGGTGGTCCAAAATGCGCTATTAAACTACCTCCCTTAATGGGTTGTCCTGGTTCTAGTTGACTTAAATCTGCTAATGACAGGTGTCCATACAAACTATAAAATTCAACCCCATCTAGTCTGTGACCAAGGATAATGGTTGCCCCATAATCGCCATAGGCAGCGTTATTAGCAATACTATGCACATAGCCATTGGCAACAGCAAAAACAGGTGTTCCTGCTGTTCCCCAAATATCAACTCCTAAATGAAGTCTACGGGGTTCTGAACCATCTTCACTGTCAAATACTTTGCTCCTGCTGTATACTGTTCTATGTTCATTGTAGCCACCAATTCCAAATTTGGCATTGGCTGTAGCTAGCTCTTGACTAACATAAGCACTAAAACTTTCTGTACTAGCCAATACATCTGCGGTAATACCTATATTGGCAGCAGTAAAATCTAGGAGCAATAAATGCTCGCTAGCAATATCAACATTGACTACTGGAAAAAAGGCGGAACGGTTATTCTTTACCAGGGATGAAAATAAATTCCCATTACTCATTCAAATAGATTTTGCGCTCTTTAAAATTAGGGAAATGATAGAGGAAACAGCGCAATGATTTATTCGCCAGATTCATCTAATGCGTTGTGCTCATCACCACCAATACTATAATAGTTATTCTCTTCATCTTCACTACCAACAACCTCTTCAGCATCATCCAAGTCTGCGCCAGGTACGTCTAAATCCGTGCTATCGGCATTATTGTCTCCTAAAATTTTCAGTACTGGATCTTCTGGCTCTACATTTACTTCGCGGGTACTTTTCTTAAAAATGTCTTCTGCAGGTGGATAATTAATCAAATGATTCGGATCAGAAATGCTGGAATTATTGTTCATGGTTTGTTTTCCATAAAGCTCCATCAGTCTAGTCTATGAATTGATACAGTATTGAATGCGAGTGTTGCAAAATTTACGGCAAAACAGCTTCAAATTCTTCTAAGTATTGTAATCCCTGTTCCCAATTGCCAAAGCCACTATCTGCATTAATATGACCAGCAGCTCCAATATTAATCAAAGTACTTCCCCAAGCATTTGCAAATAATTGGGCTCTTTCTAATGATACCCAAGGATCATTATCACTAGCCACCACCATAGTCTTAAAAGGAATGGTTTGAAGTGGAATGGGAGCAAATCCAGTAGCGGGAAAAGCGTAAACTGGATTTTCAATATCACTAGGAGCTACTAGTAAAGCACCTTTAATTTTCCGTTGATACTTGTTTGCCCAATGCGCAATGCTGCAACAAGCTAGGCTATGCCCAATCAATACAACATTGGAAACTCCATAAGCTAATACTGCCCTGTCAATGGTATCAATCCAAGTAGCGCAATCTGGCGCGTCCCATTCTGATTGTTGTACCCTAATAAAATTGGGTCCTTTCTGTTCAAAATAAGTTTGCCAATGATGCGGACCTGAATTACCAAGACCGGGCAGTATTAAATATTGTGTCATCAAATAATGGTTACACTATCTCAACAATCCTTTTGGAACAGGTTTTTCCAATAAGTATTTGTAGATAAATTTGGTTTTTAAATTGGCAAAATGATTGCCTTTAGCACCACCCCACCCATGACGTCCACCAGGATATAACATGAATTCAAAATCCTTACCCTTGTCTTGCAAGGCACTCACCAATTGAATGCTATTTTGCATATGCACATTGTCATCCATGGTACCATGCACCAATTGTAATTGACCTTTGAACTTATCTACATAGGTTAACACACTACTGCTCTTATATCCTTCTGGATTCTCTTGAGGTGTATCCATAAAACGCTCTGTATATTGACTATCGTACAAACGCCAGTCAACCACAGAACCTCCAGCCATGGCGTGAGTAAACACATCTGAACCATAGGTCAATGCATAACAACTCATGTATCCTCCGTAACTAAATCCAGTAATGCATACTTTGGTAGGATCAGCCTGTCCATTGGCAATAAACCATTTGGCCATAGTCTTATAATCTTCCATTTCCCAATATCCTAGGTTGCGGTGCATATAGTTCACACCTGCTTTTCCAAAATGTCCGCTAGCGCGATGGTCAAATGCCACTTGAATCACTCCTTCCTGTGCATAAAATTGAGTGTTTGGAGACCACCCCCATCTGTCCATTACAGTTCCTGCATTGGGACCACCATAGATGCTCACCAACAAGGGATATTTTTTATTGGGATCCATTTTTGCTGGCCAGGTAACATAGGCAGGTAAGTCAAACAAACCATCTGCACTCTTGATGCGAATCAGTTCTGTTTTAGCCAATTCATATTGGTCCATCACTGAAGATTTACTATCACCCAATTCTTTTATAATCTTTCCGGTATTATCTACCAAAGTCATTTTAGAAGGAGTGGTCACACTGCTATAAGTTGTGATAAAATATTTACCTGTTGGAGACAAGCTGGTATTGGCATGATTGTATTCACCAAAAGTTAAACGTTTTAAGCTACTGCCATTAAACTTGGCTACATACAAATCAATCCTAGCAGTATTCTCGCGGCTTCTGGCTGTAAAATAAACCTGACTATTTTTTTCGTCAATATACTTGATGCCAGTAACCGTATAGTTACCGGTGGTGATAGCATTTTTCAAAACACCATCGCTACTATAGAGATACAAATGATTCCAACCCGTTCTATCACTTTGCATGATGAATTGGGTATTATTGGTAATAAAATTCACCCTTCCACTAACACGGTCTTCTAAGTCAATCCAAGTTTTTTGTTTCTCGTCGTAGATTTCTTTTTTCTTTCCTGTTATCGGATCAACATCATACATTTTCATATTGTCTTGGCCACGATTCATCCAATAAACCAAAAGATTGCTGGTTCCTGGTTTCCAAACAGGCCATCCAAAATATTGGTCGTCTTTTTCGTTAAAATCGGCCCAAACAGTTTTACCGCCATCAGGGCTTACAAAACCAAGTTTCACTTCTGGATTTTTGTCTCCAGATTTTGGATAACGGGTTTCTTCTACAAAACCATGCGCACCTTCGCTATTGTAAATGGGAAACATAGGAATCATGCTCTCATCAAAATGCATATAAGCCAATTGCTTGCTATCAGGTCTCCACCAATATGCCCTATAGCGTGTAGGTCTTCCAAAAATTTCTTCAAAATAAACCCAGCTAGCATAACCATTTAAAGTGGTAGCAGTACCATCAGTAGTTAGCTGATTTTCTTTACCTGTTGCCAAGTTTACAGTGAAGAGATTATTGTTGCGAGTGAATGCTACATAGTTGCTATCAGGAGAGAACATGGGGTTCTTTTCCTCATCCTTGTCATTGGTAATTCTTTTCTCAACGCCGCCCGCTTTTACAAAAAGATCATTGTCTTTTGTAATAATTGATTTGGCATAAGGCGATGGCATTCCAGGACCTCTGCTAGGAGCTCCTCCTTCATTTTTTACAGTTAGGGTACCGGTTTTTACATCCATGGTATAAGTTCTATACGCGGAATCAGGGTGTATTTTCTGGTACAATTCAACATGCTCGTCGTCTACCCATTTTACCACTTGTGGAAGGGTATAAGAAAAATCCTTGGGTAGTTTTCCGGCCAATAGTTCTTCTTGACTAAAGGTTTTTTTCTGGGCACCAGCTACTAGGGTGGTAGCAGTAATGCAGGCTGTAAACAGCAGTCGTTTGAAATGCATAGTTGGAATTTTGGTGCAGCAATGTAATAAAAGCCCTTTGAATTTGGGCGTTTTTTACAGGAATGAAAAAGCCCCAGCTCAAGAACTGGGGCTATGATAGAAAATTTAAATACTGAAACTTAGATAACCAGATTAATCATCCTGCCTTTAACAAAAATGAATTTCTTTAAAGGTTTGCCTTCTACCCATTTTTGCACCAGTTCATTGGCCAAAACCAATTCCTGTACTTCTGATTCTGTTGCGTCTAAAGAAATAAGTAGGTTGGTTCTTACTTTACCATTGATACTTACGGGATATTCTTTGGCAGATTCAACCACATGAGCAGGGTCAAACACAGGGAATGAAGCGTCTAATATAGAACTGGTATTTCCCAAAGCAGCCCAAAGCTCTTCTGCTACGTGAGGAGCATAAGGGGTAATCAACACCAAAACTGGCTCTAAAATGGCGCGTTTATAGCATTTTAGATCGGCCAATTCGTTCACACAAATCATAAAACCACTTACGGCCGTATTAAAGCTAAAACGCTCGGTATCATCCTGGGTTTTCTTGATGGCTTTATGCAAGACTTTTAATTCTGCGCCGTTGGGGGCATCTTCATTCCAAACCCTTCCCTTGAGCTCATCAAAGAATAAGCGCCAAAGTTTTTTGATAAATCTATGTACCCCTTCAATGCCCTTGGTATCCCAAGGTTTGCTCTGTTCTACAGGCCCCAAGAACATTTCATACATGCGGAAAGTATCGGCCCCAAATTTTTGAACCAATTCATCCGGATTCACCGTATTGAATTTTGACTTAGACATTTTCTCCACTTCTGTTCCGCAGAGATATTTTCCGTCTTCCAATTGAAAACTTGCCCCAGCATAGTCAGGCTTCCATTTATTGAAAGCTGCTGTATCAAGTTCAATGCCATCTACAATATTTACGTCTACATGTAATTTGTCTACGGTGTCAAAATCCTTGATCAAACCATAGGAAACAAATTCCTGTGTGCCTTTCAGGCGATAGACAAATCTAGAAGAACCCTGAATCATACCTTGGTTCAAAAGCTTCTTAAAGGGCTCGTCAAATCCAATATGCCCTAAGTCACAAAGGGCCTTGGTCCACATACGGCTATAAAGCAAATGCCCTACCGCGTGTTCGGTTCCACCAATATATAAATCCACTTGGTTCCAATAATCGCTCACTGCCCTATCACAAAATGTTTGGTCATTGTGTGGATCCATATAACGTAGGAAATACCAGCTGCTACCGGCATAACCAGGCATGGTATTAGTTTCTAATTCTTTTGAAACCCATTCAGGAATATTGGCCAAAGGACCTTCACCCTCAGGACCAGGTGAATAGGTATCTACTTCAGGTAATAACAAAGGCAATTCGGTTTCAGCCAAAGGATAGGCTGTACCATCTTTCCATTGAATTGGAAATGGTTCACCCCAATAACGCTGACGGCTAAAAGCCGCATCGCGCATGCGAAAATTCACTTTGGATTTGCCAATGCCCATTTCTTCCAGACGTTGATTCACAATAGCAATGGCATCGCGCATGACCACACCATTTAAGAAATCACTATTATGCAATTTGGCATCCTTGGTAGAATTAGCTTCTGAACCATTAAATGCATCACCCAAAATATTGGTGATGGGAATATTAAAATGTTGGGCAAATTTAAAGTCTCTATCATCGCCGCAAGGCACCGCCATAATGGCTCCTGTTCCATAACCCGCCAACACGTATTCAGAAATCCAAATAGGAATTTTTACACCGTTAAATGGATTAATAGCATAAGCACCAGTAAAGCATCCTGTGATTTTTTTCTCAGCCTGACGCTCTCTTTCACTGCGGCTTTTTACATAAGTGCAATACTCATCTACTGCTGCTTGTTGTTCCGCAGTAGTTATGGTATTGATTAATTCATGCTCAGGTGCAATGACCATAAAGTCTACGCCAAAAATGGTATCGGGTCGGGTGGTATAGACTTTTAATTGTTGGCCAGCTGTGGGCACTCCAGTGATTTCAAAATCAATTTCTGCACCATAGCTTTTCCCAATCCAGTTGGTCTGCATTTCTTTCATGGATTCGCTGAATTCCACGCGCTCCAAGCCTTCTAGCAAACGATCTGCGTATTCAGTAATGCGTAAATACCATTGACGCAATTTCTTTTTCACAACTGGATGTCCACCTCTTTCACTAACCCCATTCACCACTTCATCATTGGCCAATACAGTACCCAATGCCTCACACCAATTCACTTCTCCATAACCACAAAAAGCCATTCTGTAATTCATCAGAATTTCCTGCTGTTGCTTTTCAGAAAACCCTTTCCATTCATCCGCACTAAACTGCGCTGGCTGATAACTCACCGCTGCAGGAAATGCATGAATAGCATTACCCTCTTTTTCAAAGCTGGCTATCAATTCAACAATCGGCGTAGCTTTTTGGGTATGCTTATTAAAAAAGCTATTGAATAATTGCAGAAAAATCCACTGGGTCCATTTGTAATAATTGGGCTGACAGGTTCTGATTTCACGCTCCCAGTCAAAACAAAATCCAATATTGTCTAGTTGCTTTCTAAAAGTATCAATGTTTTTATCCGTGCTAATTGCAGGATGCACACCGTGCTCAATGGCATACTGTTCAGCGGGCAACCCAAAAGCATCATAACCCATGGGATGTAATACATTGAACCCCTGTAAACGCTTAAAGCGGCTAAAAATATCAGAGGCAATATAACCTAGGGGATGGCCCACGTGTAGGCCGGCTCCACTTGGGTAAGGGAACATGTCTAACACATAATATTTTGGCTTATCGCTGGTATTGCTTACACGATAGGCATGCTGTTCACGCCACTGTCTTTGACGTTCCTTTTCAATTTTTCTGAAATCGTATTCCATTGTTCTAACAAATCTTTAACCCTATTAAGACCCGAAAGCGGTAATTTGGGCTGTAAAAAACCATTTTGAATGGCTGCAAATGTAAGTGTTTAACGCTCAAAAGCCTACATTTGCCCATCGGGAACCGATTTCTAAAATCCGATTTCCATGACAAAAAATTGAACTATGGCCGCTGTTGGTAAATCATCTATGAAACGCAGTAAACCCAATTATATCTACAGTATAGTAGGGGTTGCACTGGTATTATTGATTCTGGGGATCATGGGTTGGTTCTTTCTGAACATTAGTTCGGTAGGCAATGCCTTTAAGGAAGACATTAGATTAAGTGCCTATTTGCGTACCATGAATAAGGATACCATTGGCCAAATTCAACAATTTATTGCTTCTAAGCCCTATGCCAAAAATGTGGTGTATGTAGACAAAACCAGCGCCAAACAAATCTGGAACAAGGAAAATAATGAAGACTGGGCCAAAATCTTAGAAGTGAATCCATTACCTGAAAGTATTGACTTCTATGCCAAGGCCGATTATGTAAACAAAGACAGTTTGGCCAAAATTTCTACCGAATTAATGGCGGCTTATGGCAACCAAATTACCGAATTACAATACCCTCAAAGCTTAGTGACCAACCTCAATGAACGGGCCTCAAAAATTGGGTTGATTTTCTTGGTGGTTGCTATCATCCTTTGTGTGATTGTGATTTTTAGTATTGACAATACCATTCGATTGGCCATGTTTAGCAATCGCTTTCTGATTAAAACCATGCAAATGGTTGGGGCAACCAGGGGCTTTATAGCCAAACCCATGAATATTAAAGCGGTGGTCAATGGATTAGTGAGCTCTTTAATTGCCATAGCCTTGCTCTTTACCCTGATTAGTTGGGCAGAGAGCCAGTTTCCCCAATTAAAAGCTATTCGCGATGTAAAACTGACCCTTATTTTATTTGGGGGCATGATGGCTTTGGGTGTTGGCATATCTGTATTCAGCACACACCGTTCTGTTTTGAAATACCTAAAAATGAAACTGGACGATTTGTATTGATTCCAATGATTGAAACCTTAACTTGCAAACCTTATAACTACTAAGTGATGAGTGAACAAAAGAAAATGGCAGCCTTGTTTGCCAAAGACAACTTGACTTGGATGCTGATTGGCGGTGTGATCATTGCATTGGGATTCTTCTTAATGAGTGGTGGCAAATCTGCAGATCCAAAAGTATTTGATACCAAGGAAGTCTATGGTACAGTTAGAATTACGGTTGCTCCCTTGCTAATTGTATTGGGATTGTTGGTAGAAATTTATGCAATCTTTAAAAAATCCAAATGACCCCGGTAGAAACCATCATCATTGCTGTTGTAGAAGGTTTAACTGAGTTCCTACCCGTATCTTCTACTGGACATATGATTATCACCAGTAGAATTCTGGGCATTGAGACGGACGAGTTTACCAAACTATTTGAAGTAGCCATACAGCTTGGAGCCATTCTTTCTGTGGTGGTACTGTATTGGAACAAGTTCTTTCCTTTGAACCGAAAAGGGTTCTATTTAAAATTGATTGTTGCTGTTATTCCAGCATTGGTACTAGGTTTTGTATTCTCCAAAAAAATTGACGCTTTGTTAGAAAGCCCCAAAACAGTTGCAATATCACTGTTGATTGGGGGAATCATTCTATTGTTCATAGACAAGCTCTTTAAAACAAATACCATAGAAGAAGACGAGGAAATTACGCTAAAACAAGCTTTGATCATTGGTTTTTGGCAGTGTCTTGCTATGATTCCTGGTACAAGCCGTAGTGCAGCAAGTATTGTTGGGGGTATGCAACAAAAATTAACCAGAAATCTAGCAGCTGAATTTTCTTTTTATTTGGCAGTTCCCACTATGGCTGCTGCTACAGGGTACAAAATATTAAAAGCTTATTTAGACACTCCTGAGCTGATAAATAATACCGAAAACCTTTTATCATTATTTGTTGGAAGTATGGTAGCATTTGTAGTTGCCATGTTGGCCATTAAGTTTTTTATTGGCTTTTTGCAAAGAAATGGTTTCAAATTATTTGGTTGGTACCGCATTATTGTAGGTCTGGTTTTATTGGGTCTAATTTATACCGGCAAATTGTAAGCCTAGCCAATCCAGCTTTCTCCTATCTTTAAGCACCAAAACGAATTGCATGAAAACTGCACCGAAGAAAGTGATTAATGGATGGGCCATGTATGACTGGGCCAATAGTGTTTACAACCTAGTCATCACTTCCACTATTTTTCCAGCTTATTATGAAGCCGTAACCGGCGATGGTAATGACGCAACCGCCAATGACACGGTGTACCTATTTGGAAGAGAATATGTGAACACTTCTCTCTACAACTATGCATTAGCCGTAGCTTTTATGATAGTGGCTTTGATGTCTCCGCTTTTGTCTTCTATTGCAGATTATAAGGGCAATAAAAAACAGTTTCTCTTCTTCTTCTGTACCATGGGAAGTTTGGCATGTTCTGCCATGTATTTTTATGACAAGGATAATTTGGCATATGGATTGGGCTGTTTAATCATTGCTTGTATTGGATTTTGGAGTAGTCTGGTTTTTTATAATTCCTATTTGCCTGAAATTGCCGCCCCAGAAGATCAGGATAGGGTTTCAGCCAAAGGATTCTCTATGGGTTATATAGGAAGCGTGATTCTACAGATTATCTGTTTTGTATTTGTGTTAATGCCAGAGAAATTTGGAATCAATACGGGTAAAGCCTCTCAGATATCCTTTTTGTTGGTAGGCATTTGGTGGTGGGGTTTTGGACAATTTGCCTTAAGCCGTTTGCCAAAAGGTGTAGCCGCAGTGGATAAGCCTGAAAAGGGAAACCTTTTTACTTATGGTTATAAAGAACTGAATAAGGTTTGGAAACAATTGAGCCAAACCCCTATTTTAAAACGTTTTCTAGCTGCTTTCTTTTTCTATAATATGGGTGTTCAAACCGTTATGTTAGCAGCTACACTCTATGGCAAAAGTGAACTAAATATTCCAACTACTAATTTGATTATAGCCATTTTAATCATTCAATTAGTGGCAGTTCCTGGTGCATTTTTAATAGCCCGATTATCAAATAAGATTGGCAATTTTAGGGCATTGATGTTCTGTGTGGTTTTTTGGATTCTGCTATGCATTATAGGATACTTATTGCCACGCAATGGCATCAATGAATTCTATTTACTAGCCGTACTAGTTGGATTTGTGATGGGTGGTATTCAATCATTGAGTAGGAGTACCTATGCCAAACTAATGCCAGAAACAAAAGACACAACTTCCTATTTTAGCTTTTATGACGTTACAGAAAAAATAGCTATTGTGATTGGCATGTTTAGTTTTGGATTTATCAACGAATTAAGTGGCTCTCAACGCAATTCAGTGCTTGCCTTGGTTATCTTTTTTGTCATTGGGTTAATACTGCTTGTCATGGCTCAGGCAAAACAAAAAAAATCATTCTCCTAAAATGCAACTCCATAGTATTTCTGCAGGTTATTTTAAACTAGATGGTGGCGCCATGTATGGTGTTGTTCCAAAAAGCATGTGGAACAAACTCAATCCAGCAGACGAAAACAATCTTTGCAATTGGGCATTGAGATGTCTCTTAATTGAAGACGGCAACCGTTTAATTTTAGTAGACAATGGTGTGGGCGATAAACAGGACCAGAAATTCTTTGGTCATTATCATTTAAGTGGAGAAACTGATATTAACAAAGCCCTTGCTGCCAAAGGATTTCACAGCAGTGATATTACCGATGTTCTGTTAACACATTTACATTTTGACCACTGTGGTGGAAGTATTAAAAGAGTAGAAGAAAAACTAGTACCCGCTTTTGAAAATGCCATTTATTGGAGTAACCAAGACCATTGGAAATGGGCTACCGTACCCAATGACAGGGAAAAAGCTAGTTTTCTAAAAGAGAATATTTTACCCATACAGGAGTCAGGTCAATTGCAATTTATTGCCACACCTGAACAAGGTTTAAAAGAAACAGGTAAACTAGGCATCACAGCTTTTAGTGACAATATCAGTATCCGTTTTGTATCTGGTCATACCAATCAAATGATGCTTCCCCAAATAAATTACAAGGGAGATACCTTGGTCTATCTGGCAGACCTGCTACCCTCTACCGGACATATTCCATTGCCCTATGTGATGGCTTATGATATGTTTCCATTGACTACTTTGGAAGAGAAAAAATCCTTTTTACAAGAAGCATTGGATGGAAACTATACTTTGTTTTTTGAACACGATGCGGTGAATGAATGCTGCAAATTACAGCAAACTGAAAAGGGTATTAGAGCAACAGCATCTTTTACAATAGACTAAGACAAGCAGACTAATTAAAACTCAAATTGGAAGTCAATGGGTAACGCAGGTTGCGGTATTGCATCATGTCTACCTTTACACTACCAACTACAATAGGGCTTTCAATTCTAAGTGGAATATGGTTGGGGTCATCACTAACCCAAACGGTCATTTTTTCTCCTCCAGCAAACATGGTACCCTTTACCAGTAAGGGTTTGAACTTGATAGCCCTGAATTTACCATACTTGGTTTTAATGGTTTCTTTACCTTCATACTTGATGTACAAATTATGTACCTCATTGTCCAAAAACATATTAAATGGAATCTTGTCTTCTGGTTTGTATTTATTAAAATCAATATTGCGTGCATAATAAATAGCACTCAAAACATCTTGAATACATCCGGGTACTTTAAAGGACCCCGTAGTAGTAACTGCAGTATTGGTTTGTAGATTAAATGTAACGTTCTCATTGTGTTTGAAACCACCTTCATTCACGCTTCTGATAAATTTCATTGGCTGTAAATTGGCCGTATCAAAATAGGTTTCATAACGGTCCCTTACTTTAAAAATCCAGTCATAACTGGGATTGGAATTACCAACACCTATCACATGATAAACAGGCTTGTTATTGAGGTATTCTAATTTGGTGGTAAAGTTGGCATCTCCGGCATTTACATAGAGTCCAATCACATTGTAAAATACCACAAAAGAAATGCTCTCCCCATCCTGAAAAGAGGTATTTCGGATGCCACAAAAGTCATCCCCTGCCGTTAGAGGTCTATAAATACACAGTAGAAGGAAAACCAATAATATTTTTTTCACAGTCTCTATTGAATAATCTTGATAAAGCTAGCAAAAAGCAGTGTCATGATTTATGACTTTTGTTCTTTTTGCTTGAACAATCTTAAACCTAGTAATAAGACAGTACCAATTATGGCAGGTACAATCAAATTTACTATCCAAATTCCAGCAGATGCCGCCAAAATGGACAACTGTTGGGTAGTTACCAAACCAAATAATTCCAAACTCAGTTTTCCCCTAATCCCCAATTCTGCTAGAGCAATGGTTGGAATCATGGCCATTAGCATGAATAACACGGAAACCAAACATAGTAATATTAACCAGCTGGCTTCTACCCCAAATATTTTCAACAACAACACATACTGGACAATAAATACAACGTACCTAAACACAGAAAGTAACAAAATTCTTGTTAATTCTTTGTTGTGCAAGCTTTCCATTTTCTCCAAAAAGAATTTGTACTTGCTCACAAATGGTATGCGCTCAATCCACCTAATCACCAATGCCACATTAAAATAAAGCACCCCAAACAAGAAGATCCCAGGGGTTAACCCAATTAAAAGGGCGTCTAACCAAAAAACAGAAAGACCCGGCAAAATGGCCTGATTATCTAATAGTGTAAACCTGAGAATGGTTAATGAAATAAAACCAAGACTAAAAGTGACTAAGATCTGGCTCATGGAACCAATTAAGGATAAGCCAACAGCCCTTAATCTATTTCCCTCTTCTAGATATAAAACTCTTCCAACAAAATCGCCAGAACGGTTAACGGTATTGAGCGCAAATGCCTGACCTGATAAAATGGCTTTATAAGCACTCCAATAAGAAATGGTCTGAACCTTCCCAGCCAATAATTGCCATTTTCTGGCTTCCAAGCCCCAATTAAGAATCATCAAAATAAAAACAAAGGCAAAGATTTCCCAACCTTTATTAAGCAAAGTGCTTTTAATCAATTCCCAAGACTGATCCAAGTCTTTGTGATGTTGTACCTGCTGGTAAATGGAATAAGCCAACCAAAGGAAGAGGATGGGACCTACTACATAATTCAGGAATATTTTATAGTTTTTTTTCAGCTGTACATTTTAAAGCACAAAGAACGGTTATCGGAAGCAGAATGAAAAATGCTCACTGCTTTGGTTTATTTTTACCATGATGAGTAAAAAACCTGAGATCATATTGGGGATTGACCCCGGCACCACCGTAATGGGATATGCCTTATTAAGGGTAGAAAACAACCAACCCAGGGTCTTATTGATGGATGTATTAAAGCTGGCCCATGAAAAAGACATTTATGCCAGACTTGAAATGATTCATACCAAGGTAATGGAATTGATTGCCCTTTATCACCCCTCTACATTTGCCATTGAAGCCCCATTCTTTGGCAAGAACGTACAGAGTATGCTCAAATTGGGAAGGGCGCAAGGAGTAGCCATCGCGGCAGCTATGCAGGCCAAATTAGGTGTTACAGAATACTCTCCTAAAAAAGTGAAACAGTCTATTACCGGAAATGGCAATGCCGATAAAGATCAGGTATGGAAAATGTTACAGCGGATTCTGTCTATTGATGAGCAACCCCAATATTTTGATGCAACCGATGCTTTGGCCGTGGCGCTTTGCCATCATTACCAAACAACTTCCGTATTGGGTACGGCTGTAAAAGGTTTAAAGGGCTGGGACGATTTTATTGCCAAAAATCCTGGAAGGGTAAAAACTAAATAGCCGCTAGATTTTCTAGAATAGCGTTTTGAACCGCTTTGAGTTCTTCTGGAGACAATTTCAATTTGCCCCTTGTAAAATTCAAATCATCCGCTTCATTAATGGGCACTAAGTGTAAGTGCGCGTGTGGCACTTCTAAGCCTACAACACTGATACCACAACGGTTACAGGGGAATGCCTGCTCAATAGCTTTGGCAATAGGTTTAGAAAACAAGAGAATCTTAGATAGATAATCATTGTCCAAATCAAAGAATTGATCTGTCTCAATTTTAGGTACCACCAATACATGACCTTTCACCAATGGAAAAATGTCTAGGAAGGCAAAAAAGTCTTCGTTCTCTGCAATCTTGTAAGACGGAATTTCTCCAGCAATGATTTTTGAAAAAATGGTCATGCTTGTTAGATGCTGATATTTTCAACTTTGAATTTAATGATGCCATTAGGTGCTTGCACTTCAGCAACCTCACCCACCACTTTACCCAATAAGCCGCTTCCAATAGGAGAGCTGGCAGAAATTTTACCCAATTTCAAATCGGCTTCTTTTTCGCCTACAATTTGATAGGTAACTGTTTTCTTAGTGGCCAAATTGGTAATGGTTACTTTGGTCAGAATGGTTACTTTACTAATATCAATAGTGCCGGGATCTACAATTTTTGCATTGCTGATCACGCCTTCTAGTTGTTTGATTTTGGCTTCTAGCATGCCTTGGGCTTCTTTGGCAGCGTCATATTCTGCATTTTCCTTCAAATCACCCTTTTCTCTTGCCTCGGCAATGGCTTTGGATGCTGCAGGACGTTCAATAGACTTCATACGCTGCAATTCCTCACGCATCTTGTCAAAGGTCTCCTGTGTTACATAATCACTCATACTATTGCTGTTTAGAAGCGGTAAAAAAAATACAACGCCACGTTTGACTGTAGCGTTGTAGGTCTGCAAAAATAGGAAATATTTGCAAAATCAAATAAATGTAATTTCTCTAAGCCAAGCCCAGTTTGTCCAAAACTACTTTGGCCATTTTAAAATAGGCTTCATGGCTATAGCCGGCAATATGGGGTGTAATGAGCACATTGGTTTGAGACAATAACCATTGAAGGGTCTCTTTTTCTGCTTGGCTATAGCTTTCTAATTTTTCATTTTCTAATACATCCAAACCCGCAGCTTTTATTTTCCCAGTTTTCAATGCCTTTTTTAGGGCAAGGGTATCTGTTACTTTTCCGCGGCAGGTGGTTAGGAAATAAGGTTTTCGCTGAAGCGATTCAAAAAAACCATCATTGGCCATATGAAAAGTCTCATCCGTTAGTGGAACATGCAAACTAATCACATCGGCTTCTTGCTGAATCTTTTGCATAGTAGCTTCTTGAACATAGTCTGCAGAGAAGCCCTGTTTGTATTTATCATAAGCCAAGACTTTCAGCCCAAATCCAGCAAGAATTTTAGCGAAGGCTTGACCAGTATGACCAAAGCCAATGATCCCAACCGTTTTACCCGTTAGTTCCTCACCCCTATTCTCTGTTCTAATCCATTTGCCCTCTTTAATTTCCAGAGCACTGCTAGGTATTTTATTCATTAAACCCAATAGCAATCCCAGCTCGTGTTCGGCTACGGCATTGCAATTACCCTCGGGGCTACTCACACAAAGAATTCCCCTGCTTTGAGCATAATCCGTGTCTATGAGTTCCATGCCACTACCCAATCTTCCAATCCATTTGAGTTTGGTAGCTTTTTCCAACAATTCCTTTTTGACTGGTCTAGTTGTTACAATTAAACCTTCCAAATCCACAATAGCCTGTTCCAAAGCAAGGTCTCCAATGCCCGGAATAAATACCACTTTAAAACCCAATTGCTCCAATTGCTCCGTGAGATAGGGATGGGCATTAGCCGTAATCAATACTTTTCTTTCCAATGTGTTCTTATTAGCGCATGTGAAAACTGAGTTCTGCAAAATCTGCAATGCTCAGTTGTTCTGCACGTTTATTGAATATAGGATTCTCCAAAAATTCGGGTTCAAACAAACCCCTAACGGCATTTCGCAGCATTTTTCTACGCTGGTTAAAAGCCGCTTTGACAAGTGCAAAAAGGGCTTTCTCAGATTTCATAGGAACCACTGTTTCCTTTCTTCTTAACCTAATGACACCACTCATGACCTTGGGTGGAGGATTAAAACTCTCAGGGGGTACGTCAAACAAATATTCTACTTCATAAAATGCTTGCACCAACACACTCATGATCCCATATACCTTGGTATTGGGTTTGGAAGCAATTCTTTGCGCCACTTCTTTTTGAAACATCCCAATCATCACTGGTACTTGGTCTTTCCATTCCAAGACTTTGAAAACAATCTGCGTTGAAATATTGTAAGGAAAATTGCCCACTACAGTAAAAGCACCTTCAAAAGGAGCATCAATTTGTAAAAAGTCCTGATGAATAATTTTTCCCTGAATAGCTGGGTAATTGAGATTGAGATATACCACTTTCTCATCATCCAGTTCTACAGCTCTAAAATCAATTCCTTTTAGTGGAAGGAGGTACTTGGTTAATGCCCCTGCGCCAGGACCCACTTCTACCAACTGCGTAAATGAATCTGATTCCAAGGCTGCCACAATCTGTTTGCAGATAGATTCATCTTTGAGAAAATGCTGACCCAGTGATTTTTTCAGGCGATAGTCCATTGGCACGAAATTAGGTTTTTTAAGGTTCCCGCAGTTGCGGCTAATAATCCTTATTTTTACCCATAATTTACATCAATGAGCTATGAATTACAAAAGCCAGTTATAGGATTCACTTGTGGAGACCTAAACGGCATTGGAATAGAACTAATTATCAAAACACTTTCAGACCACCGCATATTAGAAATCTGCACACCGGTGGTTTTTGCCAATAACAAATGCATCAATTTCTACAGAAAGACCCTGCCTGAAGTCAATTTCAGTTATTCTAGTGTAAAGGAATTGAACAGGCTGAATCCCAAACAGGTGAATATTTTTAACTGCTGGGAAGAAGAAGTAGTGATTAACCCAGGACAATTAAATGAGATTGGTGGCAAATATGCTTTAGAATCTTTAACCCAAGCCACCCAAGCATTAAAAGATGGGTTGATTCATGGTTTGGTTACTGCCCCCATTCATAAGAAAAATATTCATACAGAAGCATTTCCTTATACCGGTCACACTCCCTACTTCAAAGCATTCTTTAATGTGAGCGATGTGGTGATGTTCATGGTAGCAGAAAACATGCGCGTTGGGTTAGTAACAGAACACGTAACCGTAGCTGATGTATCCAAACATATTACCAGAGAGAGCATCCTGTTGAAATTGAAAATCATGCACAACAGTTTGCAAAAAGATTTTGGTGTAGACAAACCCAAGATTGCTGTGTTGGGCTTGAACCCGCACGCGGGAGATGAAGGATTGATTGGAGCAGAAGAAGAAACTATTATCAAACCCGCCATCAAAGACGCCAAGCAAACCATGTTGGTGTTTGGACCTTATAGTGCCGATGCGTTTTTTGCAAGAGGACAATTTGAAAAATTTGATGCGGTTCTAGCCATGTATCATGACCAAGGTTTGATTCCATTTAAGTCATTGGCCATTGGTGAAGGTGTGAATTATACTGCGGGATTACCAGTGATCAGAACCAGTCCTGATCATGGAACTGCTTTTGACATTGCTGGTAAGGATAAAGCCGATGCCAATAGTTTTATTGTAGCGGTTTTTGAAGCAGTTGATATTTATAGAAGCAGAAACGGATACAAGGAAATGCGCGCCAACCCACTTAGAAAAATGAGTGCCCGAATGTTGGCCAATGCCGTTGATGAACGTATAGAAGAAAACGAAGGATAAAACTAGCAACATGTTGACCATTTCTAATCAGGAGCTAACCGTTAGCATTAGTGCACAGGGTGCAGAATTACAAAGCATTTTTAACAAGCATACCCAATTGGAATATTTATGGGATGCTAACCCTGCTTTCTGGTCTAAGAAAAGTCCTGCCCTATTTCCCATTGTTGGGGGATTGAAAAATGGACAGTACCAATATGAGGGTCAATCCTATGCTATGGGAAGACATGGATTTGCTAGAGAATCTGTTTTTAGTATTAGCAAGCAAACGGAGTCTATTATTGTTTTTAGCCTTGAGGCAAATGCAAACACTAGGGCTGTTTATCCTTTTGAATTTAAATTTTCCATTGCATATCGCGTTGAGGGCAATCAATTATATGTGACCTACCTGGTTGAAAATACGGATATAAAGGATTTGTATTTTTCTGTTGGAGCCCATCCTGCATTCAAAGTGCCTCTGACCAATGGAACCGGATATGAAGACTGGTTTTTAGAATTTGGCACAACAGAAACAGTGGGTGTTCATCCATTAGATGCGGAAGGATTGGTAGAACCAGTTGCCGTTCCCTATCTAGAGAACTGCAGCCAATTGCCCTTGAAAAAGTCTTTGTTTTATGGAGACGCCCTTGTTTTCAAAAATTTGAAAAGTCATAGAATTGGCATCAAGAGTCATCAATCTCCACACGGTCTTACCATGCATTATGGAGACTTTCCTTTTATGGGTATTTGGAGTGCCAAAGATGCAAACTTTGTTTGTATAGAACCTTGGTGTGGCGTGGCCGATAGTACTCTAACAGATGGTCAATTGATCAACAAAGAAGGCATCAACCAATTAGTAGTAGGTGGAACTTTTGAAAGAACCTGGAGTGTGGAACTATTCTAAACCTTATTTGAAAAAGCTATCTGCAATGCCTTTGTTCACGATATAATTGCTGTAAGTAATTTCTACCCTTCCCTTTTTGTTTTTTAATTTCTGCGCTTCAGAAAGGGGCCTCTCATTGTCGTCAAATTCCAAAGTAATTCCCTTGGGCAATTTGTAGTCCTTGGTATTAAAACTAAATACCACTTTCTGAGGTAATCCAAAATTGGCAAAAGCCCCATAACTCATTTGCATTTCATAAGTACCATTCTCCTTGGTAGTAGTAATGGCTTTACGAACCAGTAAATTGGGCTCGTCAATATACAAGGTGGTGATTACAATTTCACTAGCTTCATTGGTAGGAAGTAGTTTCACAATCTTGGTTTTAAAGCCATCAATCACAGCTTCTCCTGCAGCCAATGCCACAAAATCACTGGTAGTAATAATGGTGCTCATATTTACTGAAACACCACCCTTGGGAAGCAAGGAAATACCACCCTCTTTTTTCAACCTAAACTTGTTGGGCTTTTTAAAATAGACTTTTACTTTTCCAATGGGTGCTTTGATAAAACTCACATCGGTTTTCATATTACCGTCTGCCTCATAATCATTTACCTGGTCAAGTTTGGCCTTCACCTTTGTTACAAGCGCTGTCATGTCTTGTGCCTGAACACTGGTATAAGAAATCAATAAAGCAACAACGAAAAAGAAAATCCTCATGGAAAATATTTTAAAATAAAAGCAAATTAACTCAACACGTCTTTCTTGTTAAAGATCCAAATGCTACCACCCACAAATCCAATAATATGTATAATCAATACTAGGGCAGAATTGACAATCTTTTGTGGGTTCTGAATACTACCCACAATGGCTTCATTGGCGTCATTGACTTGAATGTCAAAAAACTCCTTCCAACTAATCATATGTGTAGTGAATAAGTAAGGTTTTAAGGCATTGAAAATGGGAATATTCAAAGTACTCAAGATGGTGAAAAATACAATCACACTCATGGTAGCCACAATGGGACCAATACTGTTTTCAGCAAAAATAGACAGAAAGAAACCCAGCGCTGCAACGGTTACCATGGCCAGTGCTGCAAATACAAAAGCACCAGCATAACGCCAGAACACATCGTTTTCAGAGAGTAAGACTACATAGCTACTCTTCATCAAAAACATATCGCCCGTGCCAAAAATCCACATGCTCAAAAACAGGGCTAGAATGGCCAACCATACCAAGAGCAACAAAGTATAAACTGTTGATGCAAAAAACTTAGCCAATAACAATTCTGTTCTACTAAATGGTTTTGAAATGAGCAAACGCAAAGTTCCCATATTGGCTTCGCCCGAGATCATGTCTGCTGCAATTAGTGCTACCAATAAGGGCACGTGCACCAAGAGCAATTGCAACATAATATAGCAGATCAAATAGCCATTGATGATATTGCCATCTATTTCCATGGTGCCGCCAATATCTTTCATCAGAAAATCGGCATAGCTTTTACCATCTACCTTTAACCCAAATTGGATAATGGTAATCAATGCTGCTACCGCAATAAAAGCAATATAAGTCCGGGGTCTGCGGAATATCTTGTATAACTCAATTTGTATAAGTGTCCACATGTTGGTTGCCGGAGGTTATTTGTAAGAAATAGTCTTCTAAAGAATGACGTGGTTGCAGGGAAAGCAATTGAATTTGCATAGCAGCCAAAGCCGTATGCAAAGCAGGAATCTCTGTTCTATTCAATTTGAGTAAAATGGCTGAATTGCGTGGGGTTTGCAGTTTGTCTGACCAAGGGCTTGCTTTGAGTTGCTCCAAAGCAAAAGCATTGTCCATGGTTTGTAATTCTACAATGGTTTGTGCAGGGTCAAATAATTCAGTTGCATTGCCTTCCACTAGTTTGCGGCCCTTGTCAATAATCAATACGCGGGTAGCCACCTGTTCAATCTCACTCAATAAGTGAGAGGAAACCACAATGGTTTTTTTCAAGTCTCGGCTCAGGTGTAAAATTAGGTTTCTGATATCAGCAATTCCCTGTGGATCTAATCCATTGGTAGGTTCATCCAAGACTATGAGTTGCGGGTTATGTACCAAGGCAATCCCAATGCCCAGTCTCTGCTTCATACCTTGAGAAAAAGTCTTTACCCTGTCATTAGCCCTAGCAGCTAGACCCACCATTTCTAGTTGGTCCATCAATAATTTCTTGGTGGGTTTGATACCGCTTAAACGGGCAAACAATTCTAAGTTCTCGTAAGCCGATAAGTATTTGTATACATCGGGTTTTTCAATTACGGCACCCACATTGCGCAAAATCTCTCTGCGGTTGCGCGCCAAATCCATCCCAAATAATTCAATCTGGCCACTGGTAGGCTCAATAAGGGTGAGCATCATTCTAATGCTGGTGCTCTTTCCCGCGCCATTCTGACCCAGAAAACCATAGACATCTCCTTCATTTACTGAAAAAGACAGGTCATTTACTGCGGTGAGGTTTTTGAACTGTTTGGTGAGGCCTTTAACCTGTACTATCTGTTGCATCTTATATTATAACCACAAAAGTACCTAAGAGGTTCGGAGGTAAAAAAAATAATAAAAACCTAGGTTAGCAAATAAATATAATTTTTTTCTAATCCATATCAGTCTAGTTACTGATTTGAATCATCTCAGCATAAGAAAGTTTAGAGCTTAAATATTATTAATCCTTTCAAAAGTGGATCAATAGCAATTTCTACAATTGAGTTGTTCTTATATATATTCTCGCTAATCCCGATTTGTAAATTGAAAAAAGCATTTTTAAATAATTTTCGCTGAATACCCCAACCTTGAGATATCATCCAATTATTAGAATAACCTAAAGACTTAGGGAAATAAATATCAGCACCTACAACTAAGAAATTAGCACAATTGTTAGCAATATCTTTTTTTTGCTTAATTCTTTTGTTGATATTATAGTAATATTTATAGCTTGAAGAAACTGCAGGTATTAAAGCAATCTGTTCATTATTATTAAGCACCCCAATTCCCATTCCTGCACCAATGGACAAGGTAGACTTTTGGGAAAATTTTCCTTCAAATTCATACCCATTCATGCTTCCTAGAATTATTTTATGCATTGAAACTGTATAGTCACTCTTTTTCAGACTTATTGAATCCTGAGAGTAGGATTGAATTAAAATAAACAAAGCAGAAAGTATTAATGTTGCAGTTTTCATTAGATTTATTTCAAAATATAATTATACATTATTTATGTAATACTAGTGAATCTATAGAATTTAACTCTCAGTGTTTTCACGGTATTTTTTTTTCTATGCATCACTATTTATTTCAACTATTTGATATGCAATTGATTAATAGAACCCAATATTTAAAACACAATTGTTAATTAACAAAATCAAGTTGCACTAATCCAAGGTTGTACAACTGGTAACATATTAGTTAGCCTTACTCAGAAGGATTAAAGTAACTACTCAGCAAAAAAAGTCATCACACATGTTATATAAAACTGAACTTATCATTGAAAGTGCCTCTTCAGAAACCGTATTTGAAAGAACAAATCATGATGACAATTTAATTATTGCTTCAGCTAAGAATTTGGAAGCACTTATTATAAAAATGAAAAAGCTTTTAAAGGATTTTCACCAATTAAAAGCTGAATCAATTGAATTTGAAATTCAATATGGCACTATCGTCTAAACTTTCAAATAAGCTTGCAGCGCCTGAACATAGGCTTCAAAAGCTTCTATGCCCTTGGGCGTAATTTTGCAGGTGGTTTGCGGATAATTGTCTTTAAACTGTTTGAGCACGTCTATATAACCCGCTTCTTTGAGCTTTTGTACCTGCACGCTGAGGTTACCCGCCGTAGCATTGGTTTTTTCTCGGATATAGGTAAAATCCGCTTCCTTAACAGAGATGAGCAAACTCATCACTGCCAAGCGTAACTGGGAATGTAATATGGGATCCAGTTCTTTAAACATTCGCCTTTTTTTGAGCTAGATAACGCCTTCTCAAAATAATCCCTGGAATCAACCAACAAGCAATGGCTGTTACTGCTCCTAATAAGAAATCGTATTTAGATGCGGTATATAATGAAACAACAAAGCAGATATAAGCTATTGCTGATCCTATCATCATAGGCGTGAATTTCTTTGTAATAGCTGTTACCAAGGTTGGAAATGCATAGACCAAGATATAAATGGAATAAATACTTGGGGTAAAAGGCCTGAGTAACTCATCAGGTTTGCTATTGTCTAGCATATGTTTCATCATCTGCCAACCTTCCGCTTTCAATAAATTTGCTGAAACTTCTGGAACAATATTTTGATAGGCAGTCAATCCAAAAATAGTGAGTGCATACACTATCCAAACTGCATTGATGGCTTCGTCCTCATATTTGACATGGGGTCGGGTTCTTCGCTCCTTTCTAACCATGATAATTTGCGGAATAATGGCAGCCATGACTATCAACCAAATATCAAAGGGAAGATCAAACAAATATTCCCTTTGCAAATAGGTGACAAAGCTGGCAATGGATACAACGGTTCCCCATAAAATAGGGCCCGTACCATTTTCATGGTAACCACCTTTGACTTTCTGAATCATGGAAGTGATCAGCTGCAAGCTTTCCTGTTCCGTTAGTTGTTTTTCTTCAGGCATTTGATGGGTTTTACACTAGATGCAAATTTGAATGCTTTCTGTTTTTATTGAAAAAAAAATGACCTGCTCTTTTACACCGTCTTTGCACTTTTTCTTGGTACAAATTTTCTCATGAAATAAGTAATCAAACCTGAGCCAATCATAGTAGGTAGTAACCATAAAACCCATTGAGGTTCCATTTTAACATTTACCACCAGAAAAGCAGTATAGGATGCAATCATAGCGCCCATCATACGGATGATATGGTTGCCCATCCAAACAGCTTTGATAGATTGATTCCCTTTTAAAAATTGATAGTCCAAACGGGCATAATTCACACAGATTAATCCAAACACAATGGGAACAATGC
Source organism: Chitinophaga pinensis (assembly GCA_943372225.1). Taxonomy (GTDB): domain Bacteria; phylum Bacteroidota; class Bacteroidia; order Chitinophagales; family Chitinophagaceae; genus Sediminibacterium; species Sediminibacterium pinensis_L. The sequence goes on from CALRXV020000001.1 coordinate 189,858, forward strand.
CAAAATTTTGTCCACTCATAACCAGCTTCACTCCTAAAAAGAGTAAATAGCCACCAAACCCAAGACCAAATAAAGAAAGCGCATAATCCAACCAATTAACTGGATCATCTGAATTTTTGGCCAGTCTTTTCAATGCCACAATTCTATAACCACTGCAGATCATATAAAGTGTAAAACCACCTACCGCAAACAAAAACAGGTTCTTGTGGTTGGGTAGATTAGAAATAATCAGTGCAGCAATAGATGCACTAAACATACCCCAGAAGAAAATTTTCCCGGATAGTTTGTGTGCAAAACCTCCTTTTTGAGAAGCCGCTGAAACCGTACCACTAATAAGACCTGCAGTACCTCCTGCAACATGTATGGAGATTAATATTTGAAATAGACTTGGCATATAGTAGGTTTGTAACTGGTTGTGCAGTGGATATACACAACCAGTTTAAATGATTTATTTGTTTAGCGCAGCCAACATTTGTTCTGCTTGATCCTTACCCCAAGAAGGATGCATTTCTGTAGCAGGTTTGAATGTTTTAAACAGCTCAATAGATTTGGTAAAAAGTACTTTACCAACTTCCTTACCCCCACCAAAAGCTTCCGGTACATTTTGCTTAAACTGACCTTCTACCAAATAGATTCTGGGATTATTGGCATCTGCTTTTTTGGCTTTGTCTATATAATCAGAAGCTTCTGCTCCATAAGTTTGCCAGCGTGTCATTGGGTCAACGGTTAATTGTTGTACCGTAATCATTTGGTGCAACACCCAGATCTCTGCATTGTCTTTCTCTAAAACTTCTGCCTTGGTTAGCAAGTCCTTGCTTTTTGCGCCTACTTTATCCTTGTCAGCTTTTGGGTTCATCCAACCTGTTAAATGATTGGCATAAGCTGCATAGTAATAAGGCAACCATTTGTCTTTCTCCGCATCGGCCACACGTTCAAAAAATGCAGACGCTGCAGTCATATCTTCTGCACTCTGTGCAGATTTAAGCATTTCAAAACCTTTACCCATTCCTGCTTCATACTTGCTCTGAGCGTTTGCCAATGCGGTAAATAATACCATGATCAAAAAAAGGATTTTTTTCATGTTGAGGGATTTTACAGTTTTCATTGTTATAAATTTTGTTTAATTAATTTTTGAGTTCAATTTTTATTTCACAGTTTATTTTAAACTTTCTTCTTCTTCCCATTCTTCACTCTTCACTTTCTTCTTCATTCCTCACTTCTCACTTCTCACTTCTCACTTTCTTCCCCCTCTTCACTCTTCACTTTTATCTCTTCACTTTCTTCCTCCTCTCTTCACTCTTAACTTTTCACTTCTATAGATTATTATTGATCGCGTCTTGCCTACGATCCACTCCCCAACTCAAGAAACATCCTACAAAAAAGAACCTAGGCGCTACTGGCGTGATGGCTTCTTTGTACAATCCATTTTGAGAATAATTGTATCCAAAGATTTGGTTGCTGCCCAACACATTGGTTACAGATGCTACAATCACAGCATAAGATTTGAAAATAGTAGTGAGGTAGTTGAGACTAAAACCTAGGTTGTGATAGTCAATGGTTTTACCCTGATCAGCAATCACATACTTGGCATTACTAGTTTCATATTTGATATTGTAATAGGGTCTGCCAGTGGCATAAGAATAAGTAAAATTGAAACCAGTATTCATCTTGGTAACAAATTTTTTGAGTACCAAAGAAGCAGTGTGATTAGCTGCAAAATTGGGTTGCAATTGGCCTGGATAATTTAAATAATCACGCTTGGTATCTAAGTAAGAATAGCTAATCCAATAATCCATTCCTTTAAATGTTTTCCGATCTCTCCAAAAAAGTTCAATGCCCTTTGCATATCCCGTTCCATCATTATTGATGCTAGGAAAAGTTTTTACCAAGTCATTATATTTTTTATAAAATGCTTCTACCCTAAAAGTTTGTAGCGTAGTAGTCTTCATAAAATTCAGGATATAATGCGTGGCCTTGGTATATCCTAATTGGGTGGTCAAGATCAATTGATTGTTCTCTGGCTTTTGATAAAAATCGCCGTAGGCAAAAGAAAACTGCGCACCGGGTCCAGTCTTATAAGCAATGGCTAGTCTTGGTGCCAAATTCCATTTTTTCAAAATAGAAGAATGCTCCAAACGCGCTCCCAGCTTGAATGCTAGCTCGTTAGTTAAATTCATATCGGCTTCTGTAAAAGCAGCATAATAATGGTCCTTTAAAGGAACTGAAAATCCATTATAGATACTTTTATTGTAAGCGTATTGATATTCATTTCCAAATCGCAAGACACTAATGCCAGAAATTCTTTTGTCAAATACCAATTTTATTTGAGACAGGTTGGAAGTATTGTCTAAGTTAAAATTTTTAAGCGCCATCCATCCTGTTGAACCAGTAACTGGTTTGTTTTGTTGGTCTTGCAATTGTTGGTTGATCTTGGTTAAGTCTGTGCTATAACTCAATCCCAAATTCATCTTCCATCCCTTATTCAAGAACTCTCTCCAACTCAAATTATTGTACCAGTTGGTATTGTTGAGTGCAAATGCATCTTTTAAAATAACTGAATCTATATCAGGTCTGCGGAGACCTAATTGATTTTTAGAAAATGTGGTATAATATTTAATGATGCCTCCCTTTGTTTTGATTCTGAAATTGGCATCTGCCGTATGGAATTCAGGAATTTTAAAATAATCAACACCCTGTTTGACTATCTGGAAATAAGGCCAAACATTGGTGTAGCCGTAATTAAAACCCCAGGAAGATTTTTTGTTCTTTTCTAATTTTTGCATTCCCAAACCCAAGAATACGGTACTAATAGAAGCATTTACTTGTGATTGATCAGGAAGGTCAATGGATTCCAAAATTACCGCAGAAGACAATGCCTGTCCATACAAGGCAGAATATCCACCGGTACTAAAAACCGTACCCTTAAAAAGGTTGGGAGAAAATCGTCCACGCTGGGCAATATCTGGAACACTAGAATAGAAGGGATTATTCACCATGGTGCCATCAATAAATTGTTTGGCTTCATAACCTGCACCACCTCTAACAAACAAGCCTTCTTGATCACCCACTTGCTGAGCTCCAGGTAAGGTTTTGAGCACGGCAGAAATATCGGCGTTAGCCCCGCCCGTGGTTAAAACGTCTAACAAACTGAGTACAGTAGCAGCCCTTTTTTTGTCTCCGGCTTCAAAACTACCGGCAGTTACTGTTACGGCTTTGAGTTCGCTAATCTCTTCTTTGAGTGCTACATTGAACGGCCCCAAATCCTTGCTTAAGTCTATTTGTTGCTCTACCGATTTGTAACCAATATTGCTGACAACCAGGGTCTGAATACCCTTTTCAAAGGTTTTAAAACTAAAATGCCCAGTAGAATCAGAAGTAGTTCCATCATAAGAACCCTTGATGGCAATACTGGCCCCAGCCAGAATCCTGCTCTTCATATCTCTCACAGAACCAAGCACTTGCACCTGGGCTTGGGCGGTTAATAAGATAAATAAACTGGTTATAAGAATGATCAGATACTTCATTATAGCGATTTGACAATTCAAACATAGACTAGTTTATTTTATAAACCAAACTATTTTACAAATATTATTTTAGTAGCCCCCTATTTGCTTACTTGGTTTTAACTAAAATGTTATTTGCTGATAATCGCTTTGGCCAGCTCATCACGCAGCTCAACCAAATCAAAGGCGTTGTTATTACTCAAAATGAAGATATTGATGTCTTGATCAATTAGATGGTACCAAATGGCATTGCTACCTCCAATGCTTCCCCTTCTATCTGCTACCTTAGTTTTGACAGACCCAATTTGGGTATCACTTACCCAAAATCCCAATGCCACACCCCATAATTCAGGATGGGGTTTGAGCATTAATTCCAAACTGTTTTGATTGAGCAATTTTCCATGAAACAAGGCTTGGTCAAACAATTGCATGTCTTGGATACTGGCATACATAGCGGCACTTGCATAAAAATTATCTATCCAATAAGGGTCATCCTGTTGTACATGACCCAAACTATCTATTTGATAAGAACTCACCAAACCCGGAACAACCATACTATTGCTGAGAAAGCCACTATGCTTCATTTGTAAGGGTTGTAGAATTTGTTGTTCCAATAGTACTGGATAAGATTTGCCCGTAATTTTTTCCAATATCTTACCAAGAATAATAAAATCAATATTCTTATAACTGAATTGGGTTCCAGGTTTTGCTACCAATGGACCAGAACCAAATCTTTTGATGATGCTATCAACAGACATCAGTGATTGATACATGGCATCATCTCGCTGGTCGGCATTATCTAATCCGGAACTATAAGTTAGCAATTGTTCCATGGTTACTTGGTCTCTGGCTGGCCCTTGGTACTCTGGTAAATATTGACCAATAGTTCCGGCTAATGATATTTTACCCGCTTCTACTAACTGCATCAGCAAGACAGTAGTAAAGGTTTTAGTAATAGAACAGATTTTAAATTTGGAAACCATGGTCATGGGAATATTCCAGGTTCTATTGGCTATTCCCGTGGCTTGCTGATAAATTATCTGACCCTTTTTAGCAATTAAGACATTCCCGCTAAAATGCTTTTTCTGACTATAGTTCTGAACAATTTTCTGATAAGGATTGGTTGGCTTTTGAGCAAAAGTCAAAAGGCTGAACAATAAAAAAAGGAAGCTTAGGGAGCTTTTCATGATAGGCTTTTGCCCAAGAACAAGCAAGAAGCAATTTGGTTCGGCACAAAAAAAGACCCCAATTGCTTGGGGTCTCCTATATAACCAGTTAGTGTGGACTATTTGTACTGAGGCATCAAGCTCTTAGCTAGATCAGTCATTTTAGTTAAACTTGCGTCGTTCAACTGACCTTTCTTAAATTCTGCCAAAACATCTGGTAATTTGTTAGCCATTTCAGTTAAGAAATGTGCTTCAAATTCCTTCACGTTTTTCACAGCTACTTCACGCAACAAACCTTGTGTACCCAAGTAGATAATAGCTACCTGATTTTCAACGGTCATTGGAGAATATTGTAACTGCTTCAAGATTTCCACGTTACGTGCACCCTTGTCAATTACAGACTTGGTTGCAGCATCTAGGTCACCACCAAATTTAGAGAAGGCTTCCAACTCACGGTAAAGGGCCTGATCCAGTTTCAGTGTACCAGCCACTTTCTTCATGGATTTAATCTGAGCGTTACCACCCACACGGCTTACAGAGATACCTACGTTGATCGCTGGACGAATACCTGCGTTAAACAAGTTACCTTCCAAGAAGATCTGACCGTCAGTAATAGAGATTACGTTGGTTGGGATATAAGCAGATACGTCACCCGCTTGTGTTTCAATGATTGGCAATGCAGTCAATGAACCACCACCTTTTACCAAATGCTTGATAGAAGCTGGTAAGTCATTCATGTTCTTAGCAACATCGTCATTGGCAATAACTTTAGCAGCTCTTTCCAATAAACGGCTATGCAAATAGAATACGTCACCAGGATATGCTTCACGTCCTGGAGGTCTTCTTAACAATAGAGAAACCTCACGGTATGCTACCGCTTGTTTACTCAAATCGTCAAATACAATCAATGCTGGTCTACCGGTATCACGGAAGAACTCACCAATGGCAGCACCCGCAAATGGAGCGTAAAACTGCAATGGAGCTGGATCAGATGCAGAGGCACTTACAATAGTGGTGTAAGCCATAGCACCATTATCAGTCAAGGTTTTCATCACACCGGCAACGGTAGAGGCTTTTTGACCAATAGCTACATAAATACAATATACAGGCTTACCTGCATCGTAGAATTCTTTCTGGTTGATAATAGTATCTACGCAGATGGCGGTTTTACCGGTTTGACGGTCACCAATTACCAACTCACGCTGACCACGACCAATTGGAATCATGGCATCAATAGCTTTGATACCAGTTTGCAATGGTTCTTTTACTGGTTCACGATAGATAACACCAGGTGCTTTACGCTCCAATGGCATTTCATATAATTCACCAGCAATAGGGCCTTTACCATCAATGGGTTCACCCAATGTGTTGATAACACGGCCAACTAAACCTTCACCCACTTGAATGGATGCAATCTGTCCGGTTCTTTTTACTTTGGCGCCTTCTTTGATGTCTCCGCTCTCTCCCATCAATACCACACCCACATTGTCTTCTTCTAGGTTCAAGGCAATGGCTTTTACACCATTTTCAAAAACTACCAGTTCACCGGAGCGTACACCGTTCAGGCCGTACACACGGGCAATACCATCCCCAACCTGCAATACGGTACCAACTTCTTCAAGTTCGGCACTCACATTGAAGTTGCTGAGCTGTTGTCTCAGTATCGCGGAAATTTCATCGGGTTTAATGTCAACCATGATTATCTGCTTTTATTAATGTTTGTTATTCAATTCTTATTTATTCTCAACTACATTTTGTCTACGTACAAGTTCTGCATGAATTGCAGTTTCAACACTTTTAGGTCATGCAAAATACTTGCGTCAACCAATTTGTTGTTGAACTCCAATACAAAACCACCAATCAATTTTTCGTCAACGGCAGTTTCCAATTCAATGCTTGGGAATCCTTGATTTGTAGCAACCCTAGTTTCAATAGCTTTACGCAACTCATCGCTGATAGGCGCGGCAGTACTGAGTTTTACGGTATGGATGCCTTTTAATGCTTGGTATTGTTCCACAAATGCCACAGCAATTTCAGGAATATCACCTTCCCTACCTTTTCTAACCAATAATTGGTTAAAAGCTGCAGTGAGTTCACTGATTTTTCCCTTAGTAATGGCATTGATAATGGCATTCTTCTGGTCATTGCGAACAATGGGGCTACGCATCAAATTCACAAATTCCCTGCTTTGTTTGCACAGTTCCTGCAGGTATTTCATATCAGCATATACCGCTTCTAATTGACCCTTTTCTATTGAGAGGTCAATTAAACTTTTTGCGTATCTGCCTGCTAAACGTGGATTGGGCATTTTAATTCTTTTAGTTCATGTTCACTACTTCTGCAAGACCTTTGATATAGGCTTCTTGCTCTGCTTTGTTGGCTAGTTCTCTGCGCAACACTTTCTCAGCTACTTCAATCACCAATGAACCAACTTGGTTTTTCACATCGGTTAATGCAGCATTTTTTTGCTGAGTAATGGCAGACTGAGCATCAGCCACAATCCTATCGTATTCAGCACGTGCTTTTTCTTTGGCGTCAGAAACCATTTTGTTAGCGGTTTCTTTTGCTTCCTTAATTAACACAGCGCGTTCTTCACGGGCTTGAGCCAACAAGGCTTCGTTCTCATTTTTCAGAGCCGCCATTTCAGACTTGATCTTATCAGCTGACGCGATGGCTTCTGCTATACCAGTTTCCCTTTCTTTTAATGTTTCCAGAATGGGCTTCCAGGCAAATTTCTTTAGGATAAAAAACACCAGCAAGAACGCAACCAGCGTCCAAACCAATAATCCTAAACCGGGTGATAACAATTGCATAAATACTATTTAGTTGGTCAAGATTCTTTTAAAGTAAAAGAATCACTGCACCCATTGCCCTTTGCTTTGGATGCAGTGATAAAGTTTGTGCAACTAGGCTTTCAAAACAGCCAAGATACCAGCGATAACTGCGAAAAGGGCAACACCCTCTACGAACGCAGCTGTCAGGATCATGTTAGCACGGATGTCGTTAGACGCTTCTGGCTGACGAGCGATGCTTTCAACAGCACCTTTACCAATTTGACCGATACCGATACCAGCACCGATTGCAGCTAAACCTGCACCAATAGCACCACCTAAGTGGCTTAAACTAACATCCAACAAATTCAAAATTGCAGACATACTGTTTGTTTTTGTTTGTGAAAAAAAAGATTAATGGTGTGCATCATCATGCGCTCCTTCTCTAGACTGACCAATAAATACTGCGGTCAGGTTAGTGAAGATGAAGGCTTGTATAAAGGCAACCAATATTTCAATCAAGTAAATGAAAACTGTAAACGCAACAGAAACTGGAGAAAAACCCCATCCTGCTACTTGGCTCATTGCGCCAAAGATGAAGATCAACATCACAAAACAAGTGATGATAATGTGACCCGCTACCATGTTGGCAAACAAACGGACAATCAAGGCAAATGGCTTGGTGAAAATTCCAATGAACTCTACAGGTACCAAGATAAACTTAACCAAGAAAGGAACCGGCGGGTTAAAAATATGCGCCCAGAAATGTTTGTTGGTGCTAAACACAATCACAAAGAAACTGATCACACCCAACACAACAGTGAAAGCAATATTACCAGTTACATTGGCTGTACCTGGAATCAAACCAACAATATTGTTGATCAAGATAAAAAAGAATACGGTTAACAAATAAGGCATGTATTTGCCATAAGCATGACCCAGATTGGGTTTGGCAACCTCATCTCTTACAAAAGTAATCACGGGTTCAACTGCATTTTGAAAACCACTTGGTGCAGTCTTGGCGCCACCTTTTTTGTATTTGTTGGCAACATTAATCATCAGCACTACTAGTAAAGTCAATGCCAAAAACATCTGAACCACGTTTCTTGTTAAACTGAAATCATATAAAGTAACAGCTTCGTCAACTTTCCCTTCAGCATCAACAGCAACTATCTTGCCTTCTTCAGACTTATATCCATTATAAGCTTCGTGACCATGGTGAAAATTACCATAAGAGAAAGCAGCTAACCCGCGCTCTTTAGAATAAACAATCACAGGTAAAGGAATAGACACTTCGGTTTCACCCAAAGTGAAAAAATGGAACTCGTGGGCATCAAGGATATGCTCCATGATCAGTTCGGCTGGGTCAAATTCCCCTTCCTTTTTTTCTTTTCCGGCTTGTTCCGTGCCATGACCCGCTGTTTCAGGTGCATTTTCTGCATAAACTGCAGTGGCAAACAGCATAGAAACAAGGCTGAATATGAGTACTGATAATGATTTAAAGCTTCTAGACGCCATGACTCTCTCCAAATTTGCGGCAAAGATAGGGGTAAGGCGGCTAAAAATGTCAGCAAAACAGCAGAAAATATTATGCTTTTGCCTCTCAGGCCAGAATCCCCTTTTTCTTGTCAAACTGCATCTCATGCAGCTTGGCATAGTGACCTCCCAAGACCAACAATTCCTCGTGGTTGCCCATTTCTATGATTTGTCCCTTGTCCAGGACAATAATTTTACTGGCTTTTCTTATGGTAGACAGCCTATGAGCAATCACAATGGAAGTTCTACCAGAAATGAGGGTATCAATGGCTTTTTCAATCATTTGCTCACTTTCTGTGTCTATAGAAGAAGTGGCTTCGTCTAGGATCAGGATGGCAGGCTGATATAATAAAGCACGGATAAAAGACAATAATTGGCGCTGACCCAGACTTAGGGTACTACCTCGCTCCATTACATGATAATCATATCCCCCGGGTAACCGCATGATAAAATCGTGTACCCCAATCATTTTGGCCGCTTCTTCCACCTGCTCCCTACTAATGGCAGGGTTTCTCAAAGTAATATTGTCCATGACAGACCCACTAAACAGAAATACGTCTTGTAAGACCACCCCAATATGCTGGCGCAGGTTGTCAAGATCATAGTCTTCAATGCGTATTCCATCAATTTCAATGGTTCCTTTTTGAATTTGGTACAACCTATTTAATAAGGAGATAATACTTGTTTTACCACTTCCTGTATGCCCCACCAAGGCCACGGTCTCCCCAGCTTTTACGGAAAAACTAATGTCTTTGAGTACATAATTGGGTTCATTATAGGCAAAACTTACCTGGCTAAAGTCAATGGATCCATCCATATGGGCTTTTTTCACGGCATCGGGACCAGAAGCTGGGGTAAAATCTGGGTTGTCCAAAACTTTGAATACCCTTTCAGCCGCAATCATACCCATCTGAAGTACGTTAAACTTGTCGGCTATCACCCTTAAGGGTCTAAAAATCTGGTTCAAATACAAGATAAAAGCCACCAATAAACCTGCATCAAGGGCCTGACCTGCAATCCACCAAACCAAGAGACCCATGCTCACGGCCAAGACCACTTCTACAATTGGAAAGAATACGGAGTAGGCAAAAATGGCGTTGATATTTGCGTTGCGATGCTCGGTATTGATTTTTTTAAACTTCTGGAATTCCCTTTCTTCCGCGGCAAAAGCTTGTACCACTTGCATGCCCGTGATATGTTCCTGCACAAAAGCGTTCAAGGCAGCCACGGCGTTTCTGACCCTGATAAAACTCTTATTCACAGACTCCTTAAAATAATAAGTAGCCACAATCATCAGTGGAAAAGGAATCAAACTAATCAAAGTCAAACGCCAGTCCATCCAAAACATAGTGGCCAGGGTAATAATAATGGTGAGCAGATCCGCAATAATGGGAATCAACCCATCAGAAAAAATATCATTGATGCTTTCAATATCATTAATGGTTCTGGTAGTCAATGTTCCAATAGGCGTTTTATCAAATTGACTTAGGTTTAGACCTACTACTTTTTCATAAACAGTAACGCGCAGGTCTTTCACCACCATTTGCCCCATCCAGGCCGTAACAAAACTGAACAAGAATCTTACGGCAGATTCCACCAAAAGAAAGAATACCTGAAACAGCGTAACAGCAATAATAAAACGGCTGATATCGCTTAAATCTCTGCCCAAAAGCACCCATTTTACCCAAGCGGGCAAGTGCAAAGCCTTCCCAGTTGCACTATCAATGGTTAGTTGAATTAAATAAGGTCTAACTGGCGCAAAAAATGCCATCAAAATGGCCAGGAGTATGCTCCCGTAGAAAAATCCCGAATAGGGCTTTACAAAGCGGAAAATCCGTTTGAAAAGGGAAAAATCAAATACTTTCTTCTGTGGGCTTTCTTGCATGTGAACCACAAATGTAACAACATTGTTTATATTCGTATAGAGATGGAGCAAGCATTGGACAATCAAGGGGTAGAAGCCGCAGTTCCCAAATACAATCTGAACGCGGAACAGGAGAAGAATGAGATTCTCCGGCATTATCGTGCCTTATTGCGCAGTTTGAGACCCAAACTAAAAAGGGGTGACAAAGAATTGGTGCGTACGGCTTTTGAAATGGCAGCAGAAGCGCATAAATCCATGCGTAGAAAAAGTGGAGAGCCCTATATCCTACACCCACTAGAAGTGGCCATGATTTGTGTGGAAGAAATTGGCCTTGGGGTAAGAAGTACCATCTGCGCGCTCTTGCACGATACCGTTGAAGATACAGATATAACACTGGAAGATCTAGAACACGAGTTTGGTTCTGAGATTGCCAAAATTGTAGACGGACTCACTAAGATCTCCAATGTCATTGACACCAATACCAGTCAGCAAGCGGAGAACTTTAAGAAAATTTTGTTGACCCTGACAGATGACCCAAGGGTAATTCTGATTAAGCTAGCAGACCGCTTACACAATATGCGCACCCTAGACAGCATGAAGCGTGAGAAACAACTCAAGATTGCTTCAGAAACTGTTTGGGTTTATGCACCACTGGCTCACCGCATGGGATTGTATAGTATCAAGACAGAAATGGAAGATCTGTCTATGAAGTACATGGAGCCAGAAGCTTATAGAGATATTGCCAGAAAGCTTTCTGAAACCAAGCGAGAAAGAAGCCGTTATATCAATGAATTCATTAGGCCTTTAAAAGAAAAATTAGAAGCGGGTAGTTTTAATTTTGAGATCTACGGAAGACCAAAAAGCATTCATAGTATTTGGAATAAGATCAAGAAAAAATCAGTGAGTTTTGAAGAAGTCTATGACCTCTTTGCCATTCGCGTGATTTTAAATTCTACGCAAGAAAAAGAGAAGGAAGATTGTTGGAAAGTTTACTCCTTAATCACCGATGAATACAACCCCTCACCAGAACGCTTGCGAGATTGGCTGAGTAACCCCAAAAGCAATGGATATGAGGCTTTGCACACTACTGTAATGGGACCTCAGGGTAAATGGGTAGAGGTTCAGATCCGCACCAAACGAATGAATGAAATTGCAGAGAAAGGTTTGGCCGCGCATTACAAATACAAAGAAGGCGGGGGCGATGAAGACCGCTTTGATAAATGGTTTGGACAGATTAGAGAAGTACTGAGTACCCAAGATACAGATACGGTAGATTTTCTGCAAGATTTCAAGACCTCTTTTTTAGCAGAAGAGATTTATGTTTATACACCCAAGGGCGATGTAAAAATGCTACCCGTAGGTAGTACGGCATTGGACTTTGCCTTCTCTATTCACTCCGCCATTGGTACCAAATGTATTGGCGCAAAAGTGCATCATAAATTGGTTCCCATTAGTCATAAATTGCGCAGTGGTGACCAAATAGAAATCATTACCAGTAGCAAACAAAAACCATCGGAAGACTGGTTAGGTATTGTGGTTACGGCAAAGGCCAAGAGTAAGATCAAAGACGCACTAAGAGAAGAAAAGCGCAAGATTGCCGACGATGGAAAATATACCTTGCAGCGCAAGTTAGAAGGCATGGGTGCGGCTTATAACCAATACAATATTGACGAGTTGGTACATTTTTATAAAGTACCTTCTTCACTAGACCTCTTATACAAAATTGCCACCAAGTCTATTGATCTACGAGAATTAAAAGATTTCCATTTGTTGGGAGACAAGTTGGAACATCCTAAACCCAAACCCGTGGTTCAGGATATTCATATAGACCACCAACAACATAAGAATTACAATAAAAAAGATTCTGAACTGATCATTTTTGGCGAGAGTAGTGACCGAATTGTTTACACACTGGCTAAATGTTGTAACCCCATTCCAGGTGATGACGTATTTGGATTTGTAAGTACGGGAAAGGGCTTGATTATCCATAGAACCAATTGCCCTAATGCTACCCAATTAATGGCCAATTATGGGCACCGAGTGGTCAAAACCAAGTGGGCCAAGAATAAGGAGATTTCTTTCTTAACCGGATTGAAAATTATTGGCATTGATGACGTGGGTATTATCAATAAGATTACCAATGTAATCAGTGGAGACATGCGGGTAAATATTGCCGCTTTGACCATTGAATCCTCTGAGGGCATTTTCAAGGGCACTATTAAAGTATTTGTGCATGACAAAGAGGAATTGGAAGAATTGGTGGCCCGATTAAGTGTACTTCAGGGAATACAAACAGTTGATCGTTTTGACACCGAATCCCTTACCTAGCAAGGGTTTGCAGAATTCTTAGAAAAAACAATACAATAAATTCAAATCATTTCATTTTTACTGATGGTCAAGGCTTATTTTTGCCCCTGATTCAAAACAAAACTTATGGTTGACGTTATTTTAGGTTTGCAATGGGGAGATGAAGGCAAGGGTAAAATTGTGGACTATTTTGCCCCTAGGTATGATATAGTAGCAAGGTTCCAAGGCGGACCCAATGCTGGTCATACGCTTTATGTAGACGGTAAGAAACAAGTATTGCACCAGATTCCATCCGGAATTTTTCACCAAGACAAAGTGAATATTATAGGAAACGGCGTGGTTTTGGATCCAGTAACCCTAAAAAGAGAATGTGACGCAGTTGCTGCTTTTGGTATTGATGTAAAAAAGAACCTTTTTATCTCTGAGCGCACCAATATTATTGTTCCAACGCACCGAGCATTGGACAAAGCATCTGAAATGTCAAAGGGAGAAAGCAAAATTGGCTCTACCCTTAAAGGAATTGGACCAGCTTATATGGACAAGACCGGCAGAAATGCTTTGCGCGTGGGCGATTTGTTAGACAAGAGCTTTACTACCCAGTATATAAAACTGCGTTTGAAGCACCAGAAATTATTGGACAATTTCCATTTTATAGAAGATATTTCTGCTTGGGAAGAAGAATTTTTTGAAGCATTGGAATTCTTGAAAACCTTGAATGTAATTAATTGCGAATATTTTGTCAATGACCAAATTTCTAAAGGAAAGAAAGTCTTGGCCGAAGGCGCACAAGGATCTATGTTGGATATTGATTTTGGAACCTTCCCATTTGTAACTTCTTCTAATACTATTTCTGCAGGCGTTTGTACTGGTCTAGGTATTTCTCCAAAACAGATTGGAGAAGTAATGGGTGTGACCAAAGCTTATTGCACACGCGTAGGTGGCGGACCATTCCCTACCGAACTATTTGATGCAACTGGAGAAGAACTACGCAGAATAGGAAGTGAATTTGGCGCCACAACAGGACGTCCACGTAGATGCGGATGGATGGACCTTGTAGCCCTACACTATACTTGTATGATCAACGGTGTTACCCAAGTGGTTATGACCAAGGCCGATGTATTGGATGCTTTTGACGAACTTTCTATGTGTACTTCTTATGAGGTGAATGGGGTTCCAAGTAAACAAGTTCCTTTCCAAATGGCCAAAGCCAATATTGTTCCTATCTTGGAGCAATTCAAGGGCTGGAGCACAGATACTACACAAATTAAAAATGCGGCTGATTTACCTGCTACAATGCACGAATACATTAAATTCATCAATGAATATGTAGGCGTTCCTGTGAAGCATGTATCTAATGGTCCTGGACGTGATCAGATAGTGCATTTGTAAAAATTTTCCAATTTCAGAAAAAAAAGGAAAATATTTTTGGTGGATACAAATTTGAAATGAAATTTTACGCAATAATCTTATTAGAATATGGCAGCGAAATCTGATAAGGATAGCAAATCCTCTTCACCTAAAAAGACCCCCGCTAAGAGCGATGTGGCAAAGCCTTCTCCAAAAAGCAAAAAGCAATTGGAGGATGATGACGATGATTTAGACGACGATGAAGAACTGGATACTCCGGTAAAGAAATCTGCGTCAAAAGGATCATCTAAAAAGTCTAAAGACGATGACGATGATGATGATGAATCAGAAGACGTAGAAGACGATTGGGAAAAATCTGAAGAGGAAGACGATTGGGATCCTGACTTTGATGAATTTGATATTCCAAAAAGTAAGGGTGCAAAAAAGTCGCCAGCAGCAGGCAAGAAAAAAGCCGATGATGACGATGATTTCAAATTGGACGAAGACTTCAAAGAATTTGACCTATTCAATGATAAGGACAGTGGATTTGATGATGATGATGACGATGATTTTTAATCACGCACATGCTGCCTAAATACAGCAGCCACCATACTATTCCCGAACCTGAAAAATTCAAAACACAAATGTTGATCTGGGCCAACCGGTTCAACATTTGTGCTTTATTGGATAATCACCAATACCAATCTCCCCACCAAAATATTGATTGTGTTTTAGCAGTAGGCGCCATTGATGAATGTTTGCCAACGGCTAGTCACTTGCAAATATTGAGTCAATGGTTAAAGGGTAAAACGCAAAGGGTTTTTGGGCATCTTTCTTACGATTTAAAAGAAAGCATTACAGGAATTGTATCTACCCATGAAAACAAAATTGGTTTTCCTGAACTCTATTTTTTTGAACCTGAAACGGTGCTTGAACTAAAAGGCAATTTGTTGCAGATTAGATCTCAAACAAGCAATACCCAAGCAATCTTTCAGGTCATTAGTCATCTTGATGCTAGCATCGCGCCAGCTATAAAGGCTGAGCAACGGGTTAAGATGCAAGCCCGAATGAGTAAGGAACAATACCTAAACAAAATTCGCGGCATTCAGAAACATATTCTTAAAGGAGATTGCTATGAACTCAATTTTTGTCAGGAGTTTTTTGCTGATCAGGCAAGTATTGACCCAATAGCGGTTTATCTGCAACTCAATCAAGTATCGCCTAACCCCTTTGCCTGTTTTTATAAATATCATGGTTCATATCTGTTATGTGCTAGCCCAGAAAGATATTTGCAGCAAAAAAACAATCGCCTCATATCTCAACCCATCAAGGGAACCCTGAAAAGAGATTTAGAAAATCCTGCTCAAGATCTAGTCTTAGAAAATCAATTGCGTAATAGTGTAAAAGACCAAAGCGAAAACGTAATGGTAGTAGACCTAGTGCGTAATGACCTTAGCCGAGTATGTAAACCAGGTAGCGTAAAAGTGGAGGAATTATTTGGCATCTATCGCTTTCCACAAGTACACCAAATGGTGTCTACCATTGTAGGAGAACCCGCAGCAGGGATGGATCTTTGTGCTATTCTGAATGCTAGTTTTCCCATGGGAAGTATGACCGGGGCACCCAAGTTCAAAGTGATGCAATTGATTGAACAGTACGAAGAAAGTAGAAGAGGTTTGTATTCCGGAGCGGTGGGTTATATTGAACCCAATGGGGATTTTGATTTTAATGTAGTGATTAGGAGTATTCTCTACAACCAAGCTAATCAATACCTGAGTTACCAAGTAGGTGGTGGCATTACTTTTTATAGTGATGCAGAAAAAGAATACGAAGAATGTTTGGCCAAAGCTGGGGCCATTATGCAAGTCTTGGGTTAACCATTGGGTGTTGCTGATCCTTCAATCAACAACCTAAAAGATTCCATCAACAACTGTTGTTTTCTGGCTTCAAAAACCGCTATTTTTTCCTTGGGAATGCGCATGCTATATTTTCTACCCTCGGCCAAAGCCTTGTCAAATCCTGGATTCAGCCTATTGAACTGACCAATATCCATAACCAATCCATTGGCTACCACCATGGAATGATACCTGCCACTTAGTTCTACCAAAGAAGTATTGGCCTGCTCGGCTTCATTCAAAGGAACTTGGTTATTGTTTTTGATCATGGAAGCTTTTACCTGTGTGGTTTCTTCCGCCGTTAAAGTGGTCCAACCACCACCACCTTCCATGGCATAATGGGTACCAATGAATTTTTTTACGTGGTTACGTGTCTCTTCTGGTAAGTAATATTGTAGGTCCCAAAAGTCACGACTATTTGCTTTTCTAATGCACTGACGCACCCTTCCAGCCCCCCCATTATAGGCAGCAACTACCAAGAGCCAGTCACCAAATTCTGCGTACAATTCTTTCATCAACTTGGCCGCCACATGGGTGCTTTTGTAAAAATCCATGCGCTCATCGCCCATGCCACCCACGCGCAAACCAAAACGCTTTGCCTCATAGTCCATGATCTGCCAAGGTCCAACGGCACCAGCCCAAGAAACCAATCCAGCTTGTAAATGACTTTCAATGACGCTGAGGTATTTCATTTCTTTGGGAATCCCATAAGTGGTTAATACATTGTCATACAGGTCAAAATAGGGCTTACCCCAACTCTTCATGCGCTGTAATTCCTTGCCCTGTTTGCGAATATATTCTTGTACAAAAGAAACGGCCCTTGGATTCAACTGGTCAATATAGGGCTTGTTGGCATTGAACTGATTGGTCTTAAACAAAGACTTAAACCCGTATT
The DNA here is from genome assembly GCA_943372225.1 of Chitinophaga pinensis. Classification (GTDB taxonomy): domain Bacteria; phylum Bacteroidota; class Bacteroidia; order Chitinophagales; family Chitinophagaceae; genus Sediminibacterium; species Sediminibacterium pinensis_L. The sequence continues at coordinate 207,142 of CALRXV020000001.1, forward strand.
TGTCCTGAGTACTATCTGTTTGTTGTTGTTCTTTGAAACTAAGATCCGACCTAAAAGAAAGGGTACCAATGGATCCTGCCAAACAGGCAAACCCTATCAGCCAAGCGCGGGATAGGGAGATGCGGTTTTGCAAAGAAATTCCATACCATTTCATGAATAGGAGTCAATTATTGAACTGCAAATTTAAACTTTAATTACTTAACGCTTTGTGAAGGCTTGGCGGCCATCAATTGAGCGGAGAATTGCAGTAAATCGCTTTCCTGAAAATGACTACTCATGAGTTGCAATCCAAAGGGCATACCATTGGAATGCTGGAAAAGGGGTATGGAAATGGCCGGAATCCCCACCAAATTGGCAAAAACAGTATAAATATCAGCCAAGAACATGGCTACCTGATCATCTGACTTTTCACCCAATTTGAATGCCGGAGCCGGTACCGTGGGAGAAATCAACAGGTCATAACCCTTAAAAACCTCGTTGGCCTTGTTCCATAAAATACGCCTCACCTGCTGTGCCTTGGTAAAATAAGCGTCAAAATAACCTGAACTGAGTACAAATGTGCCCAATAGGATTCTTCTTTGCACTTCTTTTCCAAAACCCTCGGTTCTAGATGCTTTGTATAATTGGTTCAGGTCTACATTTTGAATACTAGTTCTATGACCGTATCGCACCCCATCAAATCTAGAAAGATTGCTAGAAGCTTCCGCAGTAGTTAATACATAATAAGTAGGAACTACTTGGTCAAGTAAATTGAATTCAATGGGATCTACTTGAACACCCTGAATACGCAGTTGCTCTATCAAACCCTGAACAGCCGTTCTAATTTCTGGATCTAGACCCGGATTTTCCAATGCCTGTTTAAAATAGGCAATTTTATAAGTTTTGGTAGGTTCTATCTTTGAAAAAGCAGGCACTTCTTGTTGAGAAACCGTGCTATCAAAATTGTCCTTACCGGAGATCACTTCTAATACAAGCGCAGCGTCATCAACCGATTGGGCAAAAATGCCAATCTGATCAAATGAAGAAGCATAGGCAATCAAACCATAGCGTGAAATGCGGCCATAACTGGGTTTTAGCCCCACTACCCCACAAAAATCAGCTGGTTGTCTTACAGAGCCACCTGTATCAGAACCCAAACTCACCATGGATAATCCTGCCTGTATACTCACGGCAGAACCTCCTGATGATCCACCTGGTACACGGCTTTCATCCAAGGCATTTCTCACTGGACCAAAAGCTGAGTTTTCGCTAGAGCTGCCCATGGCAAACTCATCACAGTTTTGGCGACCAATAATAATGGCTTCTTCCTCCAACAGTTTTTCAACTGCAGTGGCGTTATAAACACTTGTAAAATTTTCTAAGATTTTGGAACCGGCACTAACAGCGTGTCCCTTGTAACAAATCACGTCTTTGATACCTACCACAACGCCATGTAATTTGCCCATGGTAGCGCCTGTGGCGCGATGGGCATCCAATTCAGCGGCTTTTGCCAAAGCTTCTTGGGCAAAAACTTCCAGATAGGCATTCAGACCTGGTCTGGCTGCAATAGCATCTACATAAAAACGAACGGCCTCCACACAGGTGGTTTGGCCGTTCTGTAATGCATTGTGATAGTCTTTGATGGAGCTATACCTAAACAAAGGCTAAAGAGATTTAATGGTAGCAATTAAGGTTGAGTGGTAGGAGTGCTATCCTTTTCCTTCATACCTTCTTCTAATTCTTTTTTCACGTTGTTCTTAGCGTCGTTAAACTCACGAATACCTTTTCCAAGGCCTCTCATGAATTCGGGGATCTTACGACCACCAAACAATACCAACACCACAACAGCGATGAGCAAAATTTCTTGAAATCCTAAATTTCCCATAAAAATTGATTTGAGGTGGTCAAAGTTAAGGCAAAAGAAATGCTGAGCAATTAAATCTACCTAAGCTTGACAAGTTTTAACGAAAAAGCGGAAGTTCAGCATAGCTAACCTTCCGCTTTTCTTATTTTCAACTAGAAAATTAGAAACGTTTTTCTTTAATACGAGCAGATTTACCGCTACGCTCACGTAGGTAATACAACCTAGCTCTACGTACTTTACCGGTTTTGTTCAACAAGATGCTGTCGATGTTTGGAGACAGAATCGGGAACAGACGCTCAACGCCTACACCATCAGAAATCTTACGTACAGTGAAAGAAGCTGTGGCACCATTGCCTTGCAACTTGATCACATCGCCACGGAAGCTCTGGATACGCTCTTTACCACCCTCTACAATCTTATAGTTCACAGTGATATTATCACCTGCCTTAAACTTAGGGTATTCTTTCTTAACGGTCAATTGTTCGTGTACAAACTGAACTGCTGCGTTCATAACTTTAATTTTTAACGGACGGCAAAGGTAGGGGATAAAAGATAAAATTTACACTAAAACTAGAATATTTTTTATCTGGCTACGTTTACAGCTCTTTTTTCTCTAATAACTGTTACTTTAATCTGACCTGGATAAGTCATTTCGGTCTGGATTTTCTGGGCTATTTCAAAGCTTAGCTTATCGCTATCGCCATCTGTAACCTTCTCAGCCTCAACAATTACCCTCAATTCCCTACCAGCTTGAATGGCATAGGCTTTTTCTACGCCTTGATAAGCCATGGCTAGGTTCTCTAGGTCCTTGATCCTTTGCAAGTATTGTTGCATGATCTCCCTTCTTGCTCCTGGTCTAGCACCACTAATGGCGTCACAAGCCTGGATAATAGGAGAAATCACGTATTGCATTTCCATTTCATCATGGTGAGCTCCAATAGCATTGACTACTGCAGGGTTCTCGCCATATTTTTCAGCCAGTTTAGCACCCAACAATGCGTGGCTCAATTCAGTTTCCTCATCAGGAACCTTACCAATATCATGGAGCAAGCCAGCGCGTTTGGCCAATTTGGGGTTCATACCCAATTCAGCAGCCATGATTCCGCACAAATTGGCGGTTTCCCTACTGTGCATGAGCAAGTTCTGACCATAAGAAGAACGGAAACGCATTTTACCAACTATACGCACCAATTCTTTGTGCAGTCCATGAATCCCCATTTCAATCACGGTTCTTTCACCAATTTCCATCACCTGCTCTTCCAGTTGTCTGCGGGTTTTTTCAACCACTTCTTCAATACGGGCTGGGTGAATTCTACCATCGGCCACCAGACGCTGCAAGCTCAAACGAGCAATTTCTCTACGCAATGGGTCAAAAGAAGAAAGAATAATGGCTTCAGGTGTATCATCTACAATTAAGTCAACCCCAGTAGCGGCTTCAATAGCGCGGATATTCCTACCCTCTCTACCAATGATCTGACCCTTAATTTCATCTGTTTCTAGGTTGAATACGGTAACCGTGTTCTCAATAGTGATTTCCGCAGCTGTACGCTGAATAGACTGGATAACAATCTTACGGGCTTCCTTATTGGCTTTGAGTTTGGCGTCTTCAATAATGTCTTGCTGCAGACCCAAGGCTTGGGAATGGGCTTCTTGTTTCAGGCTTTCAATCAATTGGGCCTTGGCTTCTTCAGCGCTTAGGTTGGCAATTTTTTCTAGTCTGCGAATATGCTCTTCTTGGTGTTTTTCAAGCTCTGTACGCTTTAGATTCACCACTTCAATCTGACGGTTCAGGTTTTCCTTAATCAGGTCATTATCCTTACTCTGTTTGTCTAGATTGGCTTCTTTTTGGTTAATAGAAACCTCTTTTTGCTTAATGCGGTTTTCGGCTTCACCTAGTTTGCGATTGCGCTCATTTACCTCTTTCTCATACTCACTTTTCAATTGTACAAAGCGCTCTTTAGCCTCTAGTTGTTTTTCCTTTTTTACGGTTTCAGCCCTTAATTCGGCTTCTTTTAAGATGGTTTGGGCCTGTAACTCGGCATCTTCCACCTGTTTTTTGGTGTTCTGGTTAAACAAAAGTTTACCCGAGACAACACCCACAATTAGTGATACTGCACCAATTATAATAGATAAAATCATTGGATCCATGTTCTTGGAAATTTTTTAAAAAAGTTCAGAATCGTTTTTCACTGGTCACATCTCATTTTTTCATAATGAACAAATGACAATAGGCGAAGATAGTCAAATAATCAAAGTGAAATGTCTAAGCTAGAGGCATTACTTATTTTCTAGGAGGGCCTTGTCTAACTGCTTTTCCAATCCCCCTAATTGCAGGGCAAGATCGTTCCATTTAACCAACAAGTTTTCAGACTGAGACTGTTCCGTTGCAAACCAGAGCAAGGCCATGGAAACATAGTCCTGCATGTCTTTACCTGCAAAATTGGTCTTGAATTCGGTGATCTTGTCATTGATCAAACCAGCGGTCTTGCGTACCATCTCTTCGTCTGAAACTTCAATTTTCAGGCGATAGGTTCTATCTGCAATGACAATATTTACGGGAATCAGTTCTTCCATGTGCTTAAGTGTTCAGTAATGCCAGGCATTTTTCAATTTCCTTCAAATAACCGTCAATCCGCTTCTCCATTTGCTGTTTGTCAGCTGGACTCCATTTGGCCCCACCAATGGCAGCGCTTTCTAGTTGATGCTTCAATCCTTCCAGCACTGAGTCTTGCCCATTTTTATCCAATAAGGCCTTTTCCAAGTCCTTTTTCAGGCGTTGGTTCTCCTTTTGCAACAACTGTTGTTGCTTGAGCAACAATTGTAGCTTATCCTGGATTGATTTAAGTTGTAAGGAAAGGTCTTCCATCCATCTAATTTATACTTTAAGCGGCATACCCATATAAATACTGGCCATTTTTTAGCCCCTACTTACGAATCTCTGCTCCTAATTCTTTTTCAAAATTTTGCACCAATCTGGCTACCATACCGTCTACTTCCTTGTCTGTAAGGGTTTTTTCCTCGTCCACAAAAGTGAAGCTAACAGCCATAGACTTCTTATCTGTACCCAATTTATCGCTTTCAAATACATCAAACAAACGCATTTGTTGCAGTTTAGACAGGTTAGACTTTCTTACTTGTTGGTCAATTAGGTCAAAACTCAAACTTCTATCTACCACCAAAGCTAGGTCACGCTGCATAGCAGGAAATTTACTCACTTCTTTGTAAGTGATTTTTTTCTGAGATGCCAATTCCAACAACCTGCCAAATTGAATATCAATATAGAAAACGGGTTGCTTAATATCAAAAGCATCCAATTGCTTTTTGGAAACTTCTAGCACAAATCCAATTTCTTTTTTGCCAGATTTAAGCAGGAGTTTACCTGCAGAATCTTCTTGTACTTGAAACTGCGCAGCATTCAAACCACATAGTTGCAAAATGGCCGCGGCCACACCTTTGGCTTTATAAATATCAAAAGCCCTGCTCTTTACCTGCCAAGAAGGATCCTGATCGGCACCAGTAAAATAGAGTGCCAAATGTTCCGCTTCTGAATAAGCTCCAGGAGCACTGCTATTATATGTTTTTCCCAACTCAAAAAACAGCAGATTATTATTTCTTCTATTCAGGTTATAAGCCAGGGTTTCTAAACCAGTTTCTAGCATGGATGGGCGTAAAATGTCAAGGTCTGCACTCAGATTATTGATCATTTTTACAGCGCCAGCCAATACCTCTTCGCCAAAGTATTTGCTATTGGTAATGCTATTGGTCAAAATCTCTACAAAGCCTTGCCCTACTAGGTAATTGGCAATTTTGTCTTTGAGATTTTCTTTAAAGGCTGTTGCATCTGTTGCAGGACTAATAGTAATGGTAGAAGGAATTTCAATATTGTCTAAGCCGTCTATACGAATAATCTCCTCTACAATATCGGCCGGCAGGCTTATATCTGGTTTACTCCTTGGAACAGCCACACGCAATTCATCCAAACCTTCTTTGAGAATTTCAAAACCAAGGCTAGTCAAAATGCGGTTCACTTTATCCGGGTGGTAATTTTTACCACTTAGTTTTTTCAGGTAATGATGCTTGAGCGATACTTCTGTTTTGGGTTGTGGCGCAGGGTATAGATCAACTACTTCACTGGAGATTTCTCCACCAGCCAATTCTTTGATCATGAGTACGGCTCTTTTGAGCACATGTACCGTATTATCAATATCCACCCCTTTTTCAAACCTAGTAGCAGCGTCTGTTCTCAGACCATGATATACCGATGTTTTACGAATGGTGGATGGAGCAAAACAAGCACTTTCTAAAAAAATATTCTTGGTTGTTGCTGTTACCCCAGATTTCTGACCACCATATACACCCGCAATACACATGCCTTCTTCTGCATTGCAGATCATTAAATCTTTGTCTGTCAATTTTCTTTCCTTGCCATCAAGGGTAATAAATACTGAATCCTGGGCCAGGTTTTTGACAATCACTTCTCCACCAACAATGGCGTCTGCATCAAAAGCATGAAGGGGCTGACCTGTTTCATGCAAGATAAAATTGGTGATGTCTACAATATTATTAATAGGTCTTAAACCAATGGAAAGCAATCTGTTTTTTAGCCAATCTGGAGATTCTGACACGGTTACACCACTAATGCTGATTCCTGCATAACGTGGGCAATCCGCCGCATTTTCTACGCTTACTTTAATGGGCAAATTATTGTTGTCATGTTTGAACCCATTACTAAAAGGCGTTTTTACCCTTGCGTCTTTTTGGTGATGGGTTAGGTAAGCACAAACATCTCTGGCTACCCCAAAATGACTCATCGCATCCATTCTATTGGGGGTTAAACCAATTTCATAAATCCAATCGCTATAAGGTTGAAAATAAGTAGCAGCAGGGGTTCCAGGAACTGCGTCAGCCCCAAGCACAATAATGCCATCATGGCTACCACCCAAACCAATCTCGTCTTCTGCACAAATCATACCCTGACTTTCTACACCACGGATCTTGGCCAATTTCATGGTCATGGGCTCACCGCTCAGAGGATAAATAGTAGTACCCACAGTGGCCACCACTACTTTTTGACCAGCAGCTACATTAGATGCGCCACAAACTACTTGCAAGTGTTCTGCAGCGCCAATATTTACTTTAGTCAATTTTAATTTATCTGCATTGGGGTGCGGCTGGCAATCCAACACTTCTCCAATGACCAAACCGGCCAACCCGCCTTTGATGCGTTCGTATTTTTCCAGACTCTCCACTTCCAAGCCAATGGATGTAAGGATTTTGGATAATTTTTCAGGATCCAAGACCTCAGGAAGGTATTCGCTCAACCAATTGTAACTAATCGTCATGTTTCAAATCCATTTTCGGTTGCCAAAAATAGGTTATAAAAGCGGGATAAATGCCTAAAAATGAAAGTGGAATACCATTTCAGTTAAGTCATTTTGGGGATTTGGAGCCCCAGAATGAAAAAAATCTTTCTGCACAAGGCTCTGTGTATATTTCTAGAAAAAGATAGGAAAACTTTTGAAATTGGTGGATAACAATGGACATTTGTGTGAATAGCCCCTATTTTGATGTGAATGACCATGGAATAACCTGTGGACGAAAATTGAATTAAAAATATTTTTACAACCCGATTTCTTAACTCATATTCGCTCCCCCCATGAAAGAAGACTTTATTGGATTCTTTCATGGGTAGCCTCATAAATACGGATTTTACTAAATAGAAAGCAAGCATAATGGAACTTACCAGTTTGAATAAAGACCGCAAAAGAAGAAAGACCTCAGTAGATATGAGCACCATGCTCTATGGTAAGGTACCTCCACAGGCAAAGGAATTGGAAGAAGCCGTTTTGGGAGCTATCATGCTTGAAAAAAGTGCCTTTGATACCGTTACTGAAATTTTAAAGCCAGAATGCTTTTATGTAGAAGCACATCAGAGCATTTACAAAGCCATGCAAGGCCTGCAACAAAAAAGCATGCCTATTGATATTTTAACAGTAGTAGAAGAATTAAAAGTTAGGGAACAATTAGACGTTGTGGGTGGTCCTTATTTTGTTACCAAACTCACTAACGCAGTAGTATCTACAGCCAATATTGAAGCACACGCTAGAATAGTTTTGCAAAAATTTATTCAACGCGAATTAATCAGAATTAGCGGTGAAATTATTGGTGACGCTTATGAAGACAGTACCGATGTATTTGACCTGTTGGACGAAAGTGAGACTAAGATGTTCAACATTACCAACAATTATCTAAAAAAGAATTTTGAAGAAATTACCAATGTATTAGCCAAGACCATCAACCGAATTGATGAGTTAAGAACCAAAACAGAAGATATATCGGGCGTGCCCAGTGGGTTTGCCACACTTGATAGAATTACTTACGGTTGGCAGCCTACGGATTTAATTATTCTTGCAGCAAGACCTTCTGTGGGTAAAACTGCTTTTGCCCTGAACTTAGCGCGTAACGCGGCTTTACACCCAACCAAACCCGTTCCAGTTGGCTTCTTCTCTTTAGAGATGAGTGCCTCTCAGTTGGTACAGCGTATCCTGAGTGCTGAAAGCGAAATCTTGATGGAAAAAATTAGCCGAGGTAAATTGGAAGAACACGAGTACCAGCAATTATTGAACAAGGGCATCAAGAAATTAGAAGTTGCACCCATCTTTATTGATGACACTGCAGCACTAAATATTTTTGAATTCCGTGCCAAAGCCAGAAGGCTGGTAAACAAACACAAAGTAGGCATCATTATCATTGACTATTTGCAGTTGATGAGTGGCTCTAATGATAAGGGTGGTAACCGTGAACAAGAGATCAGTAATATCTCCAGAAACTTAAAAGCACTGGCCAAAGAATTAAGTGTTCCCATTATTGCACTGAGTCAGTTGAGTCGTGCGGTGGAAACCAGAAAAGAAAGCAAGATGCCACAGTTGAGTGACTTGCGTGAATCTGGTGCCATTGAACAGGATGCGGATATGGTCATGTTTATCTATCGTCCAGAATACTATGAAGTAAAGAGTAATGAGATGGGTGAGTCTACCCATGGTGAAACCCATATTAGAATTGCCAAACACCGTAATGGTTCTTTGGAAACCGTGAAATTACGCGCTAATCTTGCCATTCAACGTTTTGAAGAATGGGAAGAAGGTGGTGGTGGATTCCCTGCTCCGGGTAGCAATTTTAAATCACTAGGTGCAGCACCTCCAGCTGCCGGTGGCGATGGTGCCAAATTCTATTTGCAAAAAGGAAGCAAGATGAATGAAGCAGATTTTGATCAAGGTTATGAAACAGAACAACCTTTCTAATGAGTGTCCCTTTTTTTTATGAACCACAGATCAAAGCGGGTGCAAGCACATTTGAACTAAGTGAAGCCAGCAGCCGTCATTGCATTCAAGTATTGCGCATGAGAACTGGTGCGCTATTAAATCTGACCAATGGCAAGGGCTTAAAATTTGAGGCAAGCATCCTAAGCGAAGATCGCAAAGCGGCCGTGGTACAAATACTTTCCTCTGAAACAATTCCAGCGCCCAAGCGCGCTAATAGCATTGGTATTGCACTTTTAAAAAATAGTGATCGTTTTGAGTGGATGCTGGAGAAAATAACAGAAATAGGCGTAAGCCAAATCTACCCTTTGAATAGCAAAAGAAGTGAACAACATCGCTTTCGTTTTGATAGACACCAACAAATTATTATTGCAGCTATGTTACAGAGTCAGCAATGCTGGCTGCCCATACTGCATGAACCAATGGCTGCCACAAAATTGATGCAAGATGCTGACCAAGCCTTGAAATTGATTGCACATTGTGAGGAGGATCAAAAGAACCCATTACAAGAGGTTCCTGCTGCGCAATCAAGTTTAATTTTAATAGGACCAGAAGGTGATTTTAGCAGAGAAGAAATTGATCTAGCGCTTCAAAACAATTTTATTCCCGTTAGTTTGGGTGAAACCAGACTTAGAACGGAAACAGCAGGTGTAGTGGCTATGACCCTTATAGCCAATCCTGCTAGTCAGTTGTCTTAATTCAGTAACTTACATTCATGAAAACCAAGCACTTGACCATTGCAGTCTGTCTGCTGATGCTTTTTGCAGCCTGCAAAAATTTCAAAAAGCAAAAAAGAGCCGTGGTGCGTGATACCAGCATCACTAAAACCACTTCTTTTAATAACCTATTTTTTGATAGTCTTGGCATCAGTCATTTTTTAGAGACGCATCCAGACTTTCAACCCTTTGAAGAACAATATCAAGACTTTTACAAAGTGCGTAATTTTCAATACGCTTGGTTTGACAACAAGGGTATTACGGAACAGGCCAATCATTTTCTAAACTTGCTGAATACGGCTGTAATTGATTTACAGGATAGTAGTTTAATTAATCCTACCCTGAATAGTTATTATGCATCTGCTGTGAACGATAGCTTGCATAAAATGTCTGCAGATAGTATTTTAAAAACAGAATTATTATTTACAGGACAATTTTTTCAATATGCCGCCAAAGTATATAAGGGCAGTGATTTAGATGCTGCTGATTTAGGTTGGTTTATTCCAAGAAGAAAACTTGACCTTGCTGCATTACTAGATTCCTCCATTAAATCTAAAGCAGCTGATATTGCTTCTTATGCTTCTTTTAATCCCCAGTTTCAAAAATTACAAAGTCAATTGGCGCTCTACTATGAATTATTGAAAACGGGTAGCAAGGATAGCATTCCTATGCTCAATAAATCATTGAAAAAAGGAGACAGTACCGAGGCTGTTTTGTTGATCAAACAAAAACTATTTGAACTTGGAGACCTTGCTTCAAAAGATAGTAGCCAAGTATTTGATAGTAGTTTATTGGTTGCAGCTAAACACTATCAAAAAAGAATGGGTTTAGCTATTGATGGCAGTATTGGTAATAAGATGATTCAATCTTTGAACATTCCTATTGCCAAACGCATTGAACAGATTTTGGTAAACTTAGAAAGACTGCGTTGGATGCCACCACAAACCGATAGCAATTATATATTGGTGAATATTCCGGAATACAGATTACATGTTTATGATAGTGGCAAGAATGTGATGGACATGAATGTGATTGTGGGTAAAGCTGCAAATGGAACAGTCATCTTTAATGGCAAACTTAAATTTGTGGTCTTTAGCCCTTATTGGAATGTACCAACCAGTATTGTGAAAAAAGAAATTGTTCCCGCCATGGCGCGCAATAGCAATTATCTAGAACGCAACCATATGGAGATCACTGGACGTAGCAATGGATTACCCATAGTTCGTCAAAAACCAGGCGAGCACAATTCTTTAGGTTTGGTCAAATTTCTATTCCCCAACAACTATGATATTTATTTGCACGACACGCCCAATAGAGACCTTTTTAGCCAGTCAAGCAGGAGCCTGAGTCATGGTTGTATTAGAATTAGTGAGCCCAAGAAAATGGCGGAATACTTGCTTCGCGATGATAAGACATGGAACAGTCAAAACATAGACTCTGCCATGCATTTAGCCAAAGAGAAATGGGTAACGCTTAAAAAAAACGTACCGGTATATATAGTTTATTTTACAGCTTGGGTTGACAAATCAGGGAATTTGAATTTCAGAAATGATATTTATGGTCATGACCAAAAAATGTCTGAAAAGCTTTTTACCCGTAAATGATTTTTTCTTTACTAGTACATTTGTAAAAAATAGTTGGATATGCAATTGAAGGAAGTAGCAGACAAAGCATCAGAGAAGACTTTTCTAGAAGTGAATGTGTTGATGAACCGTTCTAATCCTGCTTATATTAGGGCATTAGACAATGAAGTAAATGAAGTCTTTGATCCATCCAAAAACAAGTATTATAAATACGGAAAAACCAAGCGCTGGATCCTATTAAATGATACTGGAGAGGCCATTGGCAGAATTGCCGCATTTACCAATGATAAATACATTAATAAGGGAACTGATTTTGTTACTGGGGGAATAGGATTTTTTGATTGTATCAATGACCAAGCAGCGGCCAATCAATTATTTGATATTGCCAAGCAATGGTTGCAAGAACAAGGCGCAGAAGCCATGGACGGTCCCATTAATTTTGGTGACAGAGACAAATGGTGGGGTTTATTGGTGGAAGGATTTGATTCTGAACCTATGTATGGTATGTCTTTTAACCCAAGTTATTACCAAGGTTTATTTGAGAACTATGGCTTTCAGAATTACTATAACCAATACTACTATTACATGAATGTGGATGATCCCTTACCGGAAAGATTCACAGAAAGACACGCCAAATTCAAGGCCAAACCTGGTTATGATGCCAGACATGCAGACCTGAATCAGTTGGAAAAATATGCCCGTGATTTTGCAACCGTTTATAATGCGGCTTGGGCACAGCACGGAGAGGCAAAAGAAATTACAGAAGAGCAGGTAATCAAACTCTTTAAAAAGATGAAACCCATCATGGACCCAAGGATGGTCTGGTTTGCTTATTTTAAGGAAGAGCCCATTGCAATGTTTATTAATATTCCCGACCTAAACCAATATTTCAAACATTTTAATGGACAGTTTGGATGGATGCAGAAACTGCAATTGCTCTGGATGAAATGGAGGGGTACCAACAAAAGACTCACAGGTCTTGCCTTTGGGGTTGTTCCAAAATACCAAGCCTTGGGCATAGATAGTTACCTCATCAAAGAATGTGGCTTGCTCATTCAAGGAAAGGGCTGGTACTATCAATATGAAATGGGCTGGGCAGGTGATTGGAACCCCAAAATGGTCAATATCTACAAAAGTCTTGGGGGCAGACAAAGTAGAAGAATGATTACATTCCGTTACTTGTTTGATAGAAACAGACCATTTGAAAGACACCCAGAAATGGATTACAAATAGTATTTGGCCGTAGCTGCAATGCCATCCTCATAACTAGTAGGTACAAATCCAAAATGTTGTTCAAACTTGGTAGAGTCAAACAGATACTCTTCATCACTTTGATAGAGCATCTCATAGGATTCCTTAATGGGTTTGATAAATAAACCCGCTAGGCGAATCATGAATTTGGATAATACGGTGAATTTGGCCGGTTGGTGCATGGCTTCAGCCGCTAACCTTATAAAAGCTTCTCCTGTCAGTGGATGATTCTTTGTTGGCAAATGCCAGGTTTGATTAAAGGCAGTATCATCTTTAGACAATAAGTATAAGGCTTTTGCAGCATCTGGTATATAGGTATAGGAATGTGCTACTGAAGCATTTACCAACCATTGAGCTTTTTTACCCTTGGCTAAATTGGCAAAAACCAACATATTGGGAACACTGGTTTTGGTAGCTCCCGTACCATAGAAATCAGCACTTCTTGCTATCAACCCTGTTAGATTGCCTTGCTTCATTTCATCTAATAAATGTTGCGCAATGGAAGCCCTAATTTGCCCTTTTTTACTACATGGGTTAAAAGCAGCTGTCTCAGTCATAAGACCTTTTACCCTTCCATACATATACACATTGTCAAAAAATATCAGTTTTGCGCCAGTTGCTTTGCAAGCTTGAATGGTATTGTTCATGATGATGGGCCATTTTTCAGACCAGACCTTGGTTTCATAGTCTAACCCAACCAACAAATACACTATGGAAGAACCCTGAACGGCCGCTAGCGTTTGATCTGGATTGGTTAGATCTGCACTCAGGGCTTCTAAACCAATTTGATGTTTGGGGTTCCTAGCTACAATTCGTACTTGCTCCTTATTGGCTAATAAAATGGGTACCAGCTCATTGGCTATCACGCCACCGGCTCCTAAAATGGTATGTAATGACATAACTCGGGGGATTTTGATGAATAAGGGTTCTTATTGGCGGGTATTGGAAAATAGCACCGTTTTTTGGATTAACCATAAAATTCCCAAATAAGCTGTAAAAAAATGGGCGAATGCTTACTTTTGAACGAGTTCAAAAAGCCATGGATAATTTTGTAGTATCAGCCAGAAAGTATAGACCCCAGAACTTTAATACAGTTGTGGGTCAATTGCATATCACCACCACCCTCAAGAATGCCATCAAAAACAATCAGTTGGCGCATGCCTTCTTGTTTTGTGGTCCAAGAGGAGTTGGAAAAACAACCTGTGCCAGGATTCTAGCAAAGACCATTAACTGTACCAATCAAACACCCGAGGGTGAAGCTTGTAATACCTGTAATAGCTGTGTATCTTTTGACGCAGGCAGTTCCATGAATATTCATGAATTGGATGCGGCTAGCAATAACTCGGTAGATGATATACGCACCCTAGTTGAACAGGTACGTTTTGCTCCACAGGCTGGTAAATACAAAGTATATATAGTAGATGAGGTACACATGCTCAGTGCATCGGCCTTCAATGCCTTTTTAAAGACATTGGAAGAACCCCCACCCTATGCTATTTTCATCTTAGCCACCACGGAAAAACACAAGATTCTTCCTACCATTTTGAGTAGGTGTCAGATCTTTGATTTTAAACGCATCACCAATAATGATACGGTAGAACACTTACAAGAAATAGTAGACAAAGAATCTATTAAGGCAGAAAAAGCGGCACTACAAGTGATTGCTCAGAAAAGTGAGGGTTGCATGCGTGACTCACTTAGTATTTTAGACAAGATTGTGAGTTTTACCAATGGAACGCTTACCTATCAAAATACCTTAGAGCATTTAAATATCCTGGACGATGATTATTATTTCAAACTCCTGGAAGCCATGCAGCAACAAGACCTTTCTGCTGCAATGTTACTCTTTGACCAAATAAATAGAAAGGGTTTTGAAGGTGATTTGGTACTCAATGGATTTGCCGAATTTGTGAGGAACTTACTTGTTTGTAAGGATCCCAAATCTGCCGCCTTATTAGAAGTGGTAGAAGGATTACAAGAAAAATATACAACCACGGCACAAAGGGCTGGTGTTTCTTTTTTGGTGAGTGCGCTGAATATTTTAAATGAGGCCGAGATCAATTATAAAATGGCTAGGAATAAACGCCTACACGTTGAACTGGCTTTGATAAAATTGAACTTTTTGCAACAGGCCATTGAGCTAAGTGCAGATGGTGGTCAATTAGTAAAAAAAAAACGACTTGATCAACCCATAGCTTTTCATACCAAAGCGGTTCCATCCATTCAAATGGGTGGAGTGCCAGCAGCTAGTGCTGCCCCAAACAAACCAGCTAGCACAGAAGCCAAATTATATGTAGAAAGCCCCAAACCCGCTGCTACAGCTGCTCCTAAACCTACCCAACACGTTGCAGCAAATCCTAGCAATAGCAGTGTTGCGGCACCCAAAGCGGCAGCACCCACGGCAACAACAACCATTCCTGCAGGACCATCCAAACTGATTCCCCCAGCTGCAAGTGGAGCAGGCAAAAAAGGTTTATTAGACGCACTCCGTGAAAAATATGGTGACCAGTATGCCATTCAAGAAGTTCCAGATGCAGAGCTGCTCAATATGGAAAAATTACAAGCCTGTTGGAATGAGTATACCAAGAACTTAGAACAGCAACTCAAACATTCTTCAGCAGGTACATTCCGTATTGCCAGATTGTCCATTGAAGACGATATTCATTTTAATGTATTAGTGGGTTCTCTTACTTCACAAAAATTTGTGGAGCAAGAAAAAATGCTCTTGCTAGAGCATATTCAAAAAGCATTTTTCAACCCCGGCATTATGTTCCAAGTATTGGTTGAAGCAGGTGAACAAGAAGAGGTACCTGCGCATTTACGCATGAACAGTAGGCAAAAATTTGAGCGCATTGCTGAGCAGTTTCCCATGGTCAAAGAATTAAAAGACCGATTGAAACTAGAAATTGATTATTGATTATTTAGACTGGGTATAGCCGTTCTTAATTAACCAGGGTAAGACTTTCAAGCGTTGATCACCTTGAATAATAATTTCTGCGTCCTTGGCCGATCCCCCGGTACCACAAAAATTCTTTAATTGTTTGCCTAGTTTTTCCAAGTCTTCTTCCTTACCAATAAAACCGGTAATCAGCGTAACAGCTTTGCCTGCCCGGTGTTTGGTTTCTAATCTAATGCGTAATTTTTGTTGTGCGGGGGCTAATGTTTCAACCATTTCATCAGCTGGTTGAAAAGAAAAATTAGGATCCGTGCTATAGACAAATCCTTGCACATCGGGTTTGTTTTTCTTTGACATGTTTCGTTATTTAATCAAAACTGCTTTTAAACTTAAATCCAAGCTTTGGGCCTGGTGTATCAATGCCCCAACACTTACATAATCTACTCCAGCGGCAGCATATGCTTGAATATTTTCTAAATTAATGCCACCACTGGCTTCTGTTTCAAAAGCCCCATCAATCAACTTCACTGCTTGAGCCACTATGTCAGGACTAAAATTGTCTAACATGATTCGGAAAACCTTTCCCTTGGCCATGCTACAAACTAATGCAACATCTGCCAATGACCTGGTTTCTACTTCAATTTTTAACGGATTCTGTAAGGACTGTGAATAGGCAAAGGTCTTATTAATGGCTGCTTCAATACCTCCACAATAATCAATATGATTGTCCTTGAGCATAATCATATCATAGAGCGCATATCTATGATTAACTCCACCTCCAATGCGTACCGCTTCTTTTTCCAATAACCTAAAATTGGGTGTAGTTTTTCTGGTGTCCAGAATTTTAGTATGATAACCTTCTAATAAGGCACTGTATTTTTTGGTTAAGGTAGCAATGCCACTCATGCGTTGCATGCAATTTAAAACCAACCTTTCACAAGATAAAATGGTATGCACAGCTGCTTCCACTTCAAATGCCTGATCACCCACATGCATGGCATCTCCATCCTTCATGAAAGGATGAAAAACAGCGGTAGGTTCTACTAGTGCAAAAATCTTTTGAGCCACATGCATCCCGGCCAAAACACCATTTTGCTTAATTTTCAAAACAGCTTTTCCTCTGGCATCTTTGTCAATAGATCCTATTGTGGAATGATCCCCATCCCCAATATCTTCTTGCAAAGCATCTACTATTAGTTTCTGCAATAGTTCATCATAAGTATGCATGGCACAAAACTACTTGCTTCCAGTTGATTGGGGAAGGATGTATTTAATTTTCACAAAAAATGCTGGAACTTAATTAATCCGCATGGTAATGATCTGGTGTTTACCTGCTTTTGCCTTGAGCATCACCGTTACATTAAAGGCCTTTCCCGTACTAGTGAGTTTTCCGGTAATATAGAGCGTATTGCCAATTTCCCTATCAGAACTCTTGTCAAATCCCTTGATATTGTTTTCATCAAAGAAACTCTTTAATGCAATTGTAGCTTGATTACGGCCCATATTTTTAACCTCATCCTTGTCCAAGAATTTGAGGTCTATATAATCGTCAAAATAACGTGCCACTTCGTCTGCATTAGCCGTCTTAAAAGCCTTGACCACTGCATCCGTGTCTGTTTGTTGGGCAAATCCTGCAAAGCTGAACAATAACCCAATTAATAAAAGAATCTTACGCATAATGTGGTATTTCTTATAAACAGTTCGCCAAAAACATGCCAAGTTTAATAACTTACACCCGGAAAGCTAAGTTAGCAGAAAATAACGTTGGTAACTACCAGCATTTTAACAAAAACATATGAGCAAGAAAGTGATTTTGGCCATCATGGATGGTTGGGGATTGGGCAAAATAGCCAGTGCAGATGCTATTCAGCAAGCAGATCCCGAATTTGTCAGCAGTTTGTACAGTCAATATCCCAATACAACTTTGGTTACTTGTGGAGAAGACGTAGGTCTACCAGAAGGTCAAATGGGAAATAGTGAAGTGGGACACTTGAACTTAGGTGCAGGAAGAATTGTATACCAAGAATTGCAACGCATTAATGTAGCCATCCGAACAGGAGAATTGGCTGGTAATGCCGTGCTTTTGGCAACCATCCGCGGAGCAAAAGCGGCCAACAAACCTCTGCACTTATTGGGTTTGGTTAGTGATGGTGGGGTGCATTCACATACCAGTCATTTAAAAGCCATTTGTGATGTTTGTAAATCAGAGGGTTTAACGGAAGTCTATATTCATGCATTTACAGATGGTAGAGATACGGATCCCAAAAGTGGTTTGGGATACATTACCAATATGGAAACTTTCTTGAAAGATTCTGTTGGAAAAATTGCTACCGTAAGTGGAAGGTATTATGCAATGGATAGAGACAAACGTTGGGAAAGGGTAAAACTAGCTTACGATGGTTTGGTAAACGCAAAAGGCGCTACTGCATCCAATGCTATTGAAGCCGTTTCTACCTCTTATGAAGCGGGTAAAACCGATGAGTTTTTATTACCTACCGTGATTTTAAATGACAAGGGAGCACCTGTTGCTAAAATCCAATCTGGTGACTATGCTATCTGTTTTAATTTTAGAACAGACCGTTGCAGAGAAATCACAGAAGTGCTTACCCAAACTGACTATCCTGAATTTGAGATGAAGGCATTGGATTTGCATTATACTACCATGACCCTATATGACCACAAATTCAAAAACGTTTCTGTAATTTTTGAAAATGATAATTTGGTCAACACATTGGGTGAAGTGTTAGAAGCCAATGGAAAGAAACAAATTAGGATTGCAGAAACCGAAAAATATCCGCACGTTACTTTCTTTTTCAGCGGTGGAAGAGAAGTTCCTTTTAATGGAGAAAGCAGGATCATGGTGCCTTCTCCCAAAGTAGCTACTTATGATTTGCAACCAGAAATGAGCGCCATTGAAATCACGGATAAATTGATTCCAGAAATTGAAAACGAAACGGCCGATTTTATTTGCTTGAATTATGCCAATACAGATATGGTAGGGCATACCGGCGTTTTCAGCGCAGCTATTACTGCAGCCAAAACAGTAGACGCCTGTGTTAAAAGAGTGGTTACTGCTGCTTTGGAACATGGTTATACGGTGTTCTTAACAGCCGATCACGGCAATGCCGATTTCATGATCAATGAAGACGGTTCACCTAATACAGCCCATACATTGAATCCTGTTCCCTTCTTTATTATTGACAAAGATTGGAAAGGAACTATACAGCCTGGAAAATTGGGAGATCTTGCGCCTACTATCTTAAAAGTAATGGGCTTGGATATTCCAAAAGAAATGACAGGCAATACCCTTATTTAAAATCAAGTTTATGAAACTGTTTAAAAAAATCTTATTGGCATTATTGGTGATATTCCTAGTAATGCAGGCTTTTAGACCTACCAGGAATCTTTCTGCCAATACAGAAAATGATATATCAGTTTCCTATGCTGTACCAACTGAGGTGAAAACCATTTTGGCAAAAGCTTGTAATGACTGCCATTCCAATAAAACAGAATATCCATGGTATGCCAATATTCAGCCAGCTGCATTTTGGTTAAATGATCATGTAGTAGACGGAAAGCGTCATATGAATTTTAATGAGTTCAACAAGTATAGAATTGCTAAACAATACAAGAAATTAGAAGAATGTATTGATGAAGTAAAAGATGGTGAAATGCCTTTGGAATCCTATACCATGATCCATAAAAATGCCATCCTAACTGAAGCTGAAAAAATAACACTCACCAATTGGTGTTTAACCGTAAGAGACAGCATTAAAGCAAAGTATCCGGCAGATAGTCTGGTACTTCCCAAAAGAAAATAATCCATGGAAATCACCTCTGCCAAATACAATATTTCATCTGCATTGGTTACCCAGTGTCCTAAACCGGATAGGCCCGAATATGCCTTTATTGGCAGGAGTAATGTGGGCAAATCCTCCTTGATTAACCTGCTAACCAAGACCAAGAATCTGGCCAAGACATCGGGCACACCAGGTAAAACACAGTTGATCAACCATTTTGAGATTGAAAGCTCTGGCAATATGAAAGGGCCTAAGGAAAAATGGTTCTTGGTAGATTTACCCGGCTATGGTTATGCCAAAAGGTCTATCTCTGACAGAAATAGATGGGAACAAATGATTGATGGATACTTGCGCAAAAGAGAAAATCTGGTACAAGTATTTGTCTTGATTGATAGCAGACACGGACCTCAAAAAAATGATTTAGAATTTGTAAATCAACTAGACAGTTGGCAGGTTCCCTTTTCCTTGGTATTCACCAAATCTGACAAAGAAAAACCGGGTGTGGTTGCTAGAAATGTACAAGCATTTTTAGACAAGCTCAGAGAAACCTGGCAATTTTTGCCTAGGCATTTTGTTACCAGTGCCGAGAAAAAAGAAGGAAGAGAAGAACTCTTACAGTTCTTGCAATTCATGAATAATAAAGTAAAAGAAAACAACGAACCCAAAGATTAGGGGGCAACATTCCGATTGGTTCTTCAACCAATAATAGCATTGAAAATTTTTAGCATCAATTACAGATCTTGTCTGCACAGCAGCTGCTGGCAAAGGCTTCTGGCTTGGCTTTGAAGGCAAAACCCATACCCAGAATATAACCCATGGCTTCTTTTAAAGCATCATTGCTTTTAAACTGTGGATTGGTATTAATGTCTGCGTGAACTTCCATTTCTACATGGTGCTCAATAAACAAATCGCAGAGTTCATAAGCAATCTCAATGCTTTTTGCCACTTCTACCAACATCCTTTCTTTAATGTGGTACTTGGTTTTTGTTTTTTCATTGTGGATGTACATAAAGCCGCCATTGTGCTCTCTTAAAAATACAATTACGGTAGCAAATTCCGTATCATCTCCTTTTACCTGACTGTCTGTACCAATGCAGACTTTTAGTTTGGTTCCTTTTTCCGTTTCCAATACTATGGCATCGGCCACAGCCTGCTTAATGGGAAGATCAATCGATTCGCCGTTGAATTTTCTCCAATACATAGATGGGTGGTTTTTGTAATTTACCAATTAAAGCCCGGCAGACTGCCATTTTCAGGTTATCTAATTGTCAACAGCGGTGGAAAACCCCCGTTGGTCACAATTTCAGACAGGCTAGGCCCCTCAAATGGAAACTTTGTCATATTTTAAATTATAGTACGAAAATTGGGATATACACCAACTTAATAATATCTGATGAAAATATTACTTACCTATCTGAAGCCCTATAAATGGCATGTTGCGCTAGCACTTTTACTTGCGGGCATTAACCAGACATTTTCCATGTTTGACCCCATGATTTTTGGAAAATTACTGGACCAATACGCTAGCCATCCCAAAATAGGTGCAGACGGATTACCAAGAAATGAGGAAGCCTATATCAGGGGTATCTCTAGTATGTTGTTGCTATTGGTTGGAACTGCCATGGTAAGTAGAATTGCCAAAGCTTTTCAGGATTATACCGTAAACGTGATTATTCAAAAATTTGGCGCCAAAATTTTTACCGATGGCCTCAAGCATAGTATGCGCTTACCCTATCAAGAATTTGAAGACCAACGCAGTGGAGAAACATTGTCCATCTTATCCAAAGTAAGAACCGATACAGAGAAATTCATAGGATATGTCATCAACGTATTATTTGGAATTATAGTGGCTGTAATCTTTGTTTCTATTTATGCCACAAGACTACATTGGTCTATCATGCCCATTTATTTAGGAGGCGCTGGATTAATTGCAGCAGTGACAAATTTGTTGAGCAAGAAAATCAAAGTCATTCAAAAAACAATTGTAAAAGAAACTACTTCTTTAGCTGGCTCTACCACCGAGAGTTTGCGCAATATTGAATTGGTGAAAAGCCTTGGTCTAACAGAACAAGAGGTAAAACGATTGAACAACAATACGTACAAAATCCTAGGATTAGAATTACGTAAAGTGAAAAATATTCGTTCCTTGAGTTTTATTCAAGGTACCATGGTTAACTTTTTGAGACAGGTAATCACTTTTACTTTAATGTGGTTAATGTTCAAAGAAGTATTAACTGTAGGCCAGCTGATCTCTTTACAATTTTATAGCTTCTTTATTTTTGGTCCGCTTCAAGAAATTGGAAGTATTATTATGAGCTATCGCGAAGCAGAAGCTTCATTGACCAATTTTCACAACCTCATGCTCAAGAAAGTGGAACCAAAACCAATTGAACCAAAATTGGTGGGCATGGTAGAAGAATTGGAATTCAAGAATGTTACTTTCAAACACCAGACAGCTACTTATAATGCCTTAGATGGTATTTCATTTGACGTAAAAAAAGGAGAAACCATTGCCTTTGTTGGACCTTCTGGTGCAGGAAAAAGTACCCTAGTGAAACTCTTGGTAGGTTTGTATAGAACCAATCAAGGCACAATAGAATACAATGGCATCAATGGGAATGATATGGATTTTGATGAGCTCCGCAATCAAATTGGTTTTGTAACACAAGACACCCAACTCTTTGCAGGTACCATTCGTGAGAACCTCACATTTGTTTACCCCAATGCTACGGAAGCTGATGTATTAGACGCTTTACACAAATCTAGTTGTGATAATTTATTGGCCAGGGCCGATAATGGCTTAGACACCATGATTGGAGAAGGTGGTTTAAAATTAAGTGGTGGTGAAAAACAAAGACTATCCATTGCACGTGCTTTACTGCGTCATCCGCATTTGCTCATTTTTGACGAAGCTACTTCTGCCCTTGACAGTATTACGGAAGAAGAAATTACCAATACCATTAGAACTATTTCTGCCGAGAAAGAACAGATTACCGTAATGATTGCTCACCGCTTGAGCACCATTATGCACGCAGACAGAATCTATGTTTTGGAGAAGGGCCAAGTGGTAGAAACTGGAAGCCATCAGCATTTGCTGGAAGAAAAAGGATTGTACTATGCTATGTGGCGCCAACAAATAGGAGAACGCAAACTATTGGCAACGGTTTAGACTCAAACTATTATTCGAATTTCTTTTTAATGTATTCCAATACGGTTGGGTCTTCCAAACCTTCCATATCGCTTAGCTCCAGCTCTAAGGCTTTGTTGCTTAAGCTAATTTCTAAGAGAGAGATACATAGAGATACTAGGAATACCATTAAACCAAAGGCAAATAGCACATGTGCTATTCCGGTTCTTTCAATATAAATCAGGAATATGCAGAAGATGCAAGTGATGATAGCAATCATTCCCAGCATCTGCATATTCCTGATTAATTTTAAGCGATAACGGATACTTTTAATCTGTCCGTGTAAGACAAGATCATTCACTCCTTTTTCTAAATATTTATCATGCAAGCTGCGTACCCTATTTGCTAAAGCCAAATACCTATTGGTATAAGCCAAAAGCACCAAACTAATGGCTGGAAAAAGTAGCGCAGGTGTATTGATAGAAATATCCATACTGCAATATAATCCAACTTGCTTAGGAAGCTACTTTGAAATTCAATGGTATATTCAATTTCAAGCTAAGGTTTCTTCCCATGTTGAATACGCCCATTCTACCCGTAACTGCATTGGTATCTGTATATTTTAATCGGTTCAAATGGTTTTGATAGCTCACATCGGTTAGGTTATTGATACCCATATTGATACTAAATATTGTTCTGCCTTTTGACACAAATTCAGTTCCAATACCAAAATTCAACAAGCTATATCCAGCTGTTGGAGTTTCTGTGTCATAGCCAGTAAAGACCCTGTTTTGGGTACTGTTATGATCCAATTCTAGTTTTACATAGGCATTGCGCAAACCCTTGCCCATTTTATTAGCATTGGCCCTAAGTACACTTAATAGTCTAGGAGCAGGAATAAATGGCAATTTATTGGAACCATCATAGCTTTGAGAAAACTGACCTGCAACTAGTGCAAAACTATTTTCAAAATGCAACCAATCTAAGGGATGCGGATGCAAATCAAGTCTAGCTTCTAACCCATATAATGCGGCATTGGCCTGTCTGAATTTGAAGGCATATATATCAGTGCCCCCAACATTCACCAAAGAATCACCACCAGAAACGGAAGCCAATTTGCTATAGAATACATAGTTCTGAATGGCATTGTAAAAAGCTGTTACTGCAAAACTAATATGAGTGCCATTGTATTCTACTCCAGCATCTGTTTGAAGTGAGGTTTCTGTTTTTAAATCTAGAGAGCCATATTCATATCTATTGGTTCCCTCGTGTGCGCCATTGCTGGCCAATTCTGAAACAGAAGGAGCCCTAAATCCTCTAGCAAGGTTTAATTTCCAAGTCAATTGTTCATTTGGACTATAACTCATACCAATACTGGCACTAAAATCTGCAAACTGTTTATCAAATGCTTTGAATTTCAGATCTGCACCTTCCGAAAATTCCTTTCCAGTTACCTGTCGCATATCATAACGCAGACCACCACTTAAAGTGATTTGATTTGAAAATGTTTTCTTGCTGTAGACAAACCCACCTATATCAAATTGATTGTACTCTGGAATCAATACCTCTTCTGCTAGATTCCTATTTTGTTGGTACATGCCTGAAACTCCTATAGATGTTTTCCAACCTTTGTTTTCTGCAAAATGATATTGGGTATTATAGGTAACGGTTTGCAAATTAAAATAGAGGGCGGGCAAGTTCATATTATCAGGATCGCCAAACTCTCTACGTTGGTTTTTTTGATAGCCAACATTGAGGTTTAACCTGCCAGTTCCCAGTGCAATATTGTTATCAGAAGCAATTTTAAAATGGTTAATTCCTTGATAAGGTGTATAAAGATTTCTACTATCTAATTCAGACTGACTAGCCACATGTTCTTGGGCTGTTTCTGGGAACACCATGAACCCACCAGTTGCAGGATCTCTAGCGCCTTCTACCATCCCAATTTTCTGGTTAAAATTACTGATCAATAAATGGCTATACCCCCAAGATTTGTTTATACCCAAATAACCTCCAAAATTTCTTTCATTGAACCTGCTATTAAACACTTTGCCATCATAAGCATTGCTATAATCACCTGCAGATTTATACGTACCATAAGCATTCCAATTAAAGCCATTTTTCAAGTGACCAGCTATGTTGGCATTGGTTCCATACAAACCATTATTGGCATTATAACTACCCAAAATATTTCCACTAATTGTGCCTTTTTCTACTGGTGAATTGGTAATTAAATGCACTACACCTGCCATGGCATCTGAACCATAAAATAAAGAAGCTGGGCCTTTTAATACTTCTACTTTTTGAATACTGTATTCATCTACTTCAATCCCGTGTTCGTCTCCCCATTGTTGGCCTTCTTGTCTCACACCATCATGTACGGTAACTACCCTATTGTAACCCATACCCCTGATCACCGGTTTTGAAATAGCAGGGCCGGTAGAGAGTGCCGCAACACCTGGCACCAATCTGCTCAAAGCATCAATGATATTCCCTGCAGAAGACTGGAGTAAGTCTGCTTTTTTTACAATTGAAATTGGTTGAGAACTTAGCTTTGTTCTTGTGGCAGACGCTACACCTGTAACAACTACTTCCTCATGTTGTGCAAAAGTTTCAACTAGGGCATAATTTTTAGAAAGATTACCGTTTAATTCAATGTTTTCAATTAGCGTAGAAAATCCTTGGAAACTAATTTCTAATAAGTATTTACCATTTGGAATATCCGTTATTAAAAACTTACCATTAGCATCCGATACGGCACCCATTTTTACTTCATGCAAATAAATACTTGCACCTACTAAAGGACTACCTGTTTTTTTGTCTGTAATTAAACCACTAAAACTGTTTTTAGCAAAATCAATTGTCTTATCAATTGGGTTAGATCCAGAAACGTTTTTTATTGATTCAGATTTGTTAGAAAGATTAGTTGTATGTAATTGGGCATTGACAGTAAAATGTAAAACTACTATTGCCAAAACGCCTAAAGCAGTTGCTAAACGCATGATTCAATTTTTAAAGTTAAAAAGGATAATTAGAGTACCACATGGTACCCCAGCCAACAAGTAGAAAACTATACTGTTGCAGGCGGCCCTCTTAAACCATAAAAATGTGTTTGTTGATTATGCGAATCTTGGCTAGACCCAATATAACATATGGAACTAACCGGGGGTAGACCTAATTCTAAGCCAATAGGAATGTCTACAAAAGGCGATTCCGCAACTTGTAAATCGCAGGAGCAATGAATGACCAATTTGTGCAGCTGTTCTCCCTTAGCACTATAATCAAAGCTGGGTTTCTTGCCATCTTGGTGGGTAGCAATCAAGTCATGCCATGTCTTCTTGGGGGTAATGCTAAAAGCAAAAACCAAGAGGAGCAGAAGGGCTGAAAGGGATTTTATGACTGGTCTACTGTACAATTAAATTTGTTACGTTGTTGCAAATATAGTTGGAAATCCATTTTTTCCAACAGATAAAACTGCTTTTAACGCTTTTTTGGTCATGAAATTGCCAGAAAAATAGGTAAGGATGCAGCTTTTAAACAGCTATTATGTCATATATTTAGGGGTATCATAATACCCCCTCATGACCGAACAGGCAATTATCGCGGGATGTTTACAGAACGACGTTGCAGCGCAACGTGAGTTGTACAATAGATATAGTCCCAAAATGCTCAGTGTTTGTTATCGCTTTGCTCAAAGCAGAGAAGATGGTGAAGACATGTTGCAAGAAGGATTTATCAAAGTGTTCACTCAGATGCACACATTCCAAAACAAGGGTGCTTTTGAAGGATGGATCAGGCGAATTATAGTTCATACCTGTATCAACTTTCTGAAAAAGCACAAGAAGTTCAATGAAAGTGTTGACTTGGCTTATGCTGATTATATTCAAGTGAAAGAGGAAACTGTTCCTTCTATCATGCAAGCCAGACAAATCATTGAATGCATTCGTTTATTGCCTTTGGGTTATAGAACGGTTTTGAACTTGTATGCTTTGGAAGGATATAGCCACAAAGAAATAGGTCAAATGTTGGATATTGAAGAAAGTACCAGCAGAAGCCAATATACTAGGGCAAAATCCATGTTGGAAAATATACTGATCAGGAAACAGATCATTGACCAACCAAAACCACAATTCAATTGGTTGGCCAGTTTGAAGAAATAATTGATCGCTGCTGCTACTGCTGTATATGGGAAATGATATGTACCAAGACGAACTTGAACAGTTTTTACAAGATGAGGTAAAAGACCATCGCATGTACCCTTCAGACAAAATCTGGAGGAATATCAATGCGGAAGTCAACGGCCATCAGCGCTGGCCTGCATTAGGTATCATTTCTATATTCATTATTTCTGCCTTAACAGTTTCTACCTTACTCAATATTAACCCCTCCCAAAAATTATTGAAGGCCTATAGTCTTAAACTAAAAGACCCCAATAAATTACCCTTACAGGATTTAAAACATAGTCCCAACGATTTTAATGCAACTGCGCCTTCTGACCTTACAGCTAATACCATTGCTAGTTTGAAAAGAAAGGATCATCTATTAGAACCCGAATCAAGTAGTTTAGATGAAACACCGGTTGTTGCTTTAGATTTTTCTAAAAGGGCAGAACCCATTACTGTTTTAAAAACTAGTGGAAAAACTGCTACTAAGCCGGCTTTAATTCATGAAACGGCCATAGTAGTTCCCATGGGAACTATTGCCTCTAGGGAGCTGAGTCCTGAGAAACTAAACTTTCTTACTGAAATGAGTGAGCAGGCTACCATGTCTGCTGGATATATAAAATCTGAAAGTCAGGATCAAGAAACTGCTGACCAAAAAGACAAAACTGTTGAACCAGTTCAGCCTACTGTAGTTAAAGAGCAACATCCAACCGATCAATTCTTACAAGACTTTGCATATGTTCCATCCACAAGAATAGAAAAAGGAAAAAATTCCAAATTTGGATTCGGCTTT
This sequence comes from Chitinophaga pinensis, assembly GCA_943372225.1. Classification (GTDB taxonomy): domain Bacteria; phylum Bacteroidota; class Bacteroidia; order Chitinophagales; family Chitinophagaceae; genus Sediminibacterium; species Sediminibacterium pinensis_L. Next base: position 234,633 of record CALRXV020000001.1, read on the forward strand.
TTTATCACTCCATCTACCAGTTATCGCAAATTAACGGATGATAAGGCCAAGGATCTTTTAGGAGCTGCACCTGCTTCTGCGCCAGTTGGCTTAAACTACACTACGAATATTAATAATATTGTAAGACACAAACCTGCAGTAGGATTAGAATTGGGATTTGCCGTGTTGTACAATATGAGTAATCGCCTGAAATTCAAAACAGGCATTCAATTCAATACACGCCAATATTATATTGAAACCTTCCAAGCAAGTACTGATATCACTGTCATTTCTTTGGTGAATAACCGAGGGGTAGAAAATATTTCTGTTTTCTCACCATATAATAACAATAACGGTTATAAGAGCACTCAATTAGACAATAAAATGTACCAAGTATCCATTCCAATTGGATTTCAATATGAACTAATTCAAGGCAAGAAATTAGGCATCACTGCAGAAGCTTCTATACAACCAACTTTTACACTCAACAAAAGTCTATACTTACTTTCAACGGATTATAAACACTATGCCGATGGTAATAACCTAATGCGCAAGTGGAATATCAACAGTGCAGTTGGAATTAACCTAACCTACAAAACAGGGGCTTATCAGTGGTACCTAGGACCACAAGCCAGGTTTCAACACCTGCCTACCTATTCCAATAAATACCCTATTACAGAGTATTTGATGGATTATGGCATTCGCTTAGGCTTTATCAAGCAGTTGAAATAGACGGTCCTTAACAGTCTTCAAACGGATTCATTCGCAGAAGTTTTGTATTGATTGAATACATTTGCTTATGAATTATGCAAGGGTAATCCCATTTCTATTATTGGTTTTGTTTTCATGTAAAAACAAACCAGTTGTTAATAATACAAAAGCAGCTTCAGATAGTAGTAAATTTTACCCTCTTTCAGAATTTATTCAAGAACAGATGGCTTATGTAGACCTCAGAAATTTTGAGATCTATAAAAAACAGGGAGGCACAACAAAGACCGATTCAAGTATTATTAGCAAAGAGGAATTTAAACAATTGGCCGCTTCATTTCTAGCCTTAGATATTAGTAAGCCAAATAAAAAGCAATCCTACACTGAAACCTTATTCCATGACCTGAGTACGGCTAGCTACACACTCAACTATAAAACCAACAAAGCAACAGACTTGGTTAAAACCATGGACATTCTTTTGGATGAGCAAACAAAAATGGTCAAGCGGGTGTTCATTGTTTCAGAATTTCAGAAAGCCGATAGCAGCATCATGGATCACCATAGTTGGACGGCCAACAAACAATTTCAAATTACAAGAACCATAGAAACGGCCAGTGGCAGAACTAATAAAACCACCACCGTATACTGGACCAGAAAATAATTTGCGGCCCAATGACTTCCACTGAATTTCAACAGATAGCCCATACCATTCCTCACCAACCAGGGATCTATAAATACTATGATCATGAGGGTGTTTTGTTATATGTGGGTAAGGCAAAGGATTTGAGAAAACGTGTTGGGTCTTATTTTTCTAAAACCTTTACCACTTATAAAACCCATGAACTGGTTCAAAGAATTGTAACCATTCAATTTACCATTGTTGATTCAGAACAAGACGCATTCTTATTGGAAAATTCCTTGATTAAGGAATACCAACCCAAATACAATATCAACCTAAAGGACGATAAGACTTATCCTTATATTGTTGTTAAGAAAGAACCCTTTCCAAGAATTTTTTTAACGCGCAACAAATACAATGACGGTTCTGAATACCTTGGTCCTTTTACCTCAGCAGGCAAAGTGAGGGAGTTGATTGATTTTATCAAGCAATATATTCCTCTTAGAACCTGCAAACTACCCTTAACGGATAACAATATTCAGAAAGGTAAATTCAAAGTTTGTTTAGAATATCATTTAGGCAATTGCAAGGGACCATGCGAAGGTTTGCAAGATAGTACCGATTATAATGAAGGCTTGCAGCAAGTGCGCAATATGCTAAAAGGCAATCTAGGCGCTGTTACGGCACACTTTACCAAAGAAATGCAAGCGGCTGCATCAGAAATGCAATTTGAAAAAGCAGCCCTGATTAAAAAGAAGATTGAACACTTAGAAACTTATAGTGCCAAATCTGTGATTGTAAGTAAGCACTTGCAAAATCTAGACGTCTTCTCCATGGTCAGAGAAGCTCAGTGGGCTTATGTTAACTATCTAATGGTACAAAATGGTACTATTGTGCAAACGCATACGGTTCCTTTAGAAACCAAATTAGAAGAATCTGATGAAGAGGTTTTATGTTTTGCCATTGCCAATTTGAGAACCAGTTTCAATAGTCTTTCCAGAGAACTGATTCTACCTTTTGATTTAGACTATCCAGAATCAGAGGTTCAGATTACTGTTCCAAAAGCAGGTGACAAAAAGAAGTTATTGGAACTCTCAGAAAAGAATGTGCAATATTTTAAAGAGTCTTTGAAAAGAAAACAATTACTGCATTTAGAGGGCAAGACTGATATTGAACAAAAACAAGTTTTGTATCAATTGCAAGACATGTTGCAATTGCCAGAATTACCTACACATATTGAATGTTTTGATAATAGTAATTTTCAAGGATCCTATCCCGTATCGGCCATGGTCTGTTTTAAAAACGGCATGCCCAGTAAAGCGGATTATAGACATTACAATGTAAAAACAGTTCAAGGTATTAATGACTTTGCTACCATGACTGAAGTGGTTTATAGGCGATATAAGCGCGTCTTGGACGAATCCCTTCCCATTCCTCAATTAATTATTATTGACGGCGGAAAGGGGCAACTAGGTGCAGCTATGCAAAGTATTCACCAATTAGGTCTGCATGGAAAAACAACCGTAGTGGGTTTGGCCAAAAATATTGAGGAATTATTTTTCCCTGGTGATTCTGAATCTATTAAACTGCCTTGGGACTCCGATAGTTTAAAACTGGTAAGAAGAATTAGAGATGAAGTACACCATTTTGGTATCAGCTTCCACAGGAATAAGCGATCTAAGGGAACACTTGCCAATGAATTAGAAACCATTAAAGGCATTGGAAAACAGACAGCCGATCAGTTATTAAAAACTTTTAGATCCATCAAAAATGTAAGGGAACAAGATTTGGAAACATTGGCCAAAGCCATTGGCGCACAGAAGGCAGGATTGGTGCACGCACATTTTCATAGCATTGAAAATCAAGCATAAAAAAAGGGGCCAGGATGAATATCCAGCCCCGTTTTTAAAATCCAATATCCTATGAAAAACCATGTCTAAGTTAAGCATTTGTTATTATATCCACAAAGAGAAACTATCTATTTTCCGTCATTTCTTGATGATTTTACCAAAAAAAGGGGCCAAATGGCCCCTTTTTTGAATTTTTTCAAATGATTCTATTAATAACTCCAGAGATCCTGCTCGTAGTTGAAGATTTTGTCCTTGATGTTCTGGCCTTCTAGCAAACGGAACAAAGGATCTTTAATCAACGCATTCAGGTATTTATCACCTGGGTTATTGATGGTAGATTTAATAATATATGAGGAGAAGAACCTACTTTCAAATAACTCTTCCCAAGACATTCTTCCTGCAAAATTTTTTGGATTATACACGTCAAATTTTACAAGGGTTCTGCGTAAATCTGGGTAGTGCACCCAGAACAAAGTACGAGGCTGTGACTTACCACCTACTACTTGTTTGGCTATAGGAGCAATACCAATAATCCTGCAATACATGCGACTAGATTCTTTGTCAAAAATCCACTGTTCTTTAAGACGGAACGTGTACACGGAATCAGGACTGAATTTAGGTTTTCTGGTAATTACTTTTTCTACGGTTCCAGACACTGGATCTGTTACATCAACAGTATCCAAGGTACCGGCAGTTAGGTTATTTACCTGATCTGCTGTCAATGGGGTACGGAACATATCATTGTCTGGAGAAAAAGCAACAACACTATCATTTTTAATAGCACTTAATAAAATAGAGAAGAAACGTTGGTCTCCATTATCATCCTTACCAGGATAGTTAAATGACTGATTTATTTTTTCGCGCGCATCAATTTCTTCCCAAACAAATTGGCTCCAGAATTGATCGTCTTCACGAATATAATCGTACTCCAAGGGTTTGCGATCCTTTACTAGGTTTCTTTCAACTGCATAGTTATTACGCAAAGACTGCTCTACTTTACCATCAAAAGCACCAGCAATGGTGGTGTCATACCTTACCGTAACATTAGCCGTTGAAGCTGGTGTTGTAGTTTGGTCATTGGTAGTAGTTGCAGGTGCTGCATTTGCATTTGCATTATTGGCATTTGCATTATTGTTCAGATAACGTGAAGTTCCAGTTTTCTGATTAGCAGCAGCTGGTGGCTTTTGCTGGGTTGCAGTTGTTGTTGCCGGCTTTGTTGCTGGTGCGGTAGCTGGCTGCTTGGTAGTATTACCTGTCTTGTACCTAGATTGGGCATTTGCCAAACCCAAGCATCCCATGCAGATGACCAAGCTTTTAAAAATAATTTGTCTCATACTCCTATTATTGAAGTGTAAATGAAATATTCTGATCCAATTGTCTTGATCCACCTGGACCAACCACTTTAATTTCGTCTATTACTACGGTTGAACCGGGTTGACATCTTTTTAGCAAAGCCTGCGCTTCTGCACTAAAGTAAGCTCCGCTTACTTCTGCCACACCAAGTCCATCTTCAAAACCCTTTCCTGTACAAATAATGGTAAAAGAAGTTACATTGTATTTAACGCCTTCAAATACAAAGTCACGAAGTTCTGCAGCAACTCCTTTTTGAACACGGAATATATTGGCTCCAATAGGACCACCTGCTTTGCCACCTACGGTTGCCAATGGATCTGGAACACGCTTGATGGGGATGGTAATTTTTTGGTTATTCTTACCGTCACTTGCCATAACAACAGCAGATCCAACATTCTGGCAGTTTACAATATACAGCCCAGCTCCATCTTTTCTACTACTTACTCCTGGACCTTCTACTGATACATTTACTTTCTCGTCACCACCACCACCTGTAACACTCAATGGATTGTCTAATCCTTGATAGAATACACGGGTTTTATCGGTAGATACTACTAGACCACTTGGTACACCAACCGTATACTTCACGTCTTTTTCAACGGTAGCAATAGTGCCATCTGGTTTAGTATAAGAAATCTTTACTTTCTTGGTGTTGGAACCAGAACTGCTCACAGTGGTTTTGTACTCTGCAGATCCGTCTTCTTTTACTACCACATTAGCACCATCAATAGAAATAGTTGGTTTTGCAGCTTTACTAAATGCTCCAATACCAGCAGTAATCACCAGTTCTTCTCCTGGCATCAGATACTGAGAATTGGTTCCTGCAAAGGCAGCAAATTCATCATAAATCAATTCTACCTCACCAATTTCTTTGTGGCAATATTCCACTACCTGCGCTTCTGAATTTTTCACGTCATTTTGAAATTTGCTCAAAATGGTAATGGCAGCAATGGTTGGGGTCATGTGAAAATAGAGATAGGGCAAATCGTCTTTTACATTTTTATTGGTAGTAGGTGGAGCAGTTAGGTCTAAAGGAAGTGTTGGACCTATTTCTTTAGCAATATCTGGGTCAATAGACATTAACTCTTCTTTGAATGACTTTAATTTGTCAAACAATTCTTTTCCTCTACCCTTGCCACTTGGTGGTGGTTCTACAAATAAACGGGTAGCTGCATCTAAATCATCTTCTTTATAATCTTCTACCCCATCAACCGTTGTTAAGCCACTCTCTTTTTTCAATTCTGTTTTAAGAGATTCTAGGTAATTGTAAAGGTTATCGGCCAATTCTTTTGCTTTCTGTGCTTTTGGCATCCAGACTTCTGCTTTTTCCTTGGTCTTGGGGTCTTCCAATTTTTTCTGGAAAGACTTGAATATATCTGCGTTCTTTTTTTCAACCATTGAACTGGCAGTATTCAAACTGTTGTTCACAGTTTTGAATGCGTTCAGGATCTCATTTGATACATTTAGTGCCAACAGTGCGGTAAGCACTAGGTACATCATGTTGATCATCTTCTGCCGCGGCTCCTTAGGTAATGACATGCTAACTATTATTTAGAAATACGAATGTTGAATTTACTGCGTTGGTATTACCTGCCTTGCATGGCGGTTAACATACTGCCATAGACTTGGTTTAATTTACCCAAGTTATTGGCCAAGGCTGCAATTTGCTCTTTTGCTCTAATAGCGTCTTCTGCAGTTCCTGTCATAGCAGCTGATGCTTGAGACAGTTTTCCGTAGAATTGATTCAAAGCTTTCAAGTGGTTATTGCTTTCTTGCAATTCCAATTCGTAGATCGTATTTAAAGAAGATAAGTTCTTAGTAAGACCTTGCACTTGCTCATGGAAATGCTTGGTTGCTTCAGAAGCGCCTTGGAAACCAGCTAATGCATGACTAGCATGAGTAGTAGCATCTTTAATAGCACCCAAAGCAATGGTAGCTTCCTTGGTTTTTGCTGTAAAATCACCAGTAGATTTTACTACATCACTAATCTCACCCATTTTTTCTACGGTGCTTCCCAATTTCTGAAAACCAGCGCTCAACTTAGAAAGATTGGCAGGAGTAATATCGGCTTCAGCCAACATTTTTTCCATAGTCTTTAAAGCAGGATTACCTGTTTCAACTGGGGCTGCAGCTACAGCAGGACCCATATCTGGTGGTGGTAAAATGGCATACACCAAGAAAATCAATGCTTCAGTTGAAAGACCTATTTTCAAAGCCCAATCTGCCCAAGATAAGTGCAAGATTTTTGCCATTGCACCAATAATAACTACTGACGCACCTACGCACACAAAAACGTTAACTAGACGATTCACAGTTGGAGAAACACCTGAAGCCATAATGTTTGCTATTTGATTTTTATTGAAAATTGTGATGAAACTGGGCCTTGACCCATCTTCAAATAAACAGTTGGTTGGTTCTAATTATTTACGCATTTTGGGGGCCAAGTCAATCACACAACGGAATCCAATATAGGATTTGGCAGTGTCTTGGTATTCAAAGTTGCGGGTACTTACTTGTAAGAAATAGCCAATATCTTTCCATGATCCACCTCTTACTACTTTGCGCTTCATACGTGGAGGATCTGAATCCTTGGCGTCTAAACGAACATCAGGACTCATGTCACTAACAAAGTTATAAGCACCTTCATAGAAATAAGAGTTTGTCCACTCGGCCACATTTCCACTCATATTATATAAGCCATAATCGTTTGGCCAGTAACCATCGGCACGTACTGTATAGAAACCACCATCTTCAGCGTAGTTTCCACGGCCTGGTTTAAAGTTGGCTAATAAACAACCTTTCTTATTACGTAAGTAGTAGTTACCCCAAGGATACATAGAATTACTTCTAGCACCTCTAGCAGCATATTCCCATTCTGCTTCAGAAGGCAAACGGAAATCACTTTCTATAGCTAATTTCTTTCTTTCTAAATAACTGTTCTGGATATGTGAACGCCAATGACAGAAAGCCACCGCTTGTTTCCAAGTAACCCCAACTACTGGATAATTTCCAAAAGAAGGATGAGAGAAATAGCGTTTGGTCATGGGTTCGTTATAAGAATAAGAGAAGTCTCTCATCCAAACCAAGGTATCAGGATATACTTTCTGATCTCTTTTAACCATGAATTCTTTACGCGGATGCCCTGCATTCTCTCTTTTGGCAGCTGCTGGAAGGTCAAAATATTCAATACGATAAACCAATTTGTCTGGATCTACCTCTGGTTTTCCATACAAACGATTATCTGGAGCCAAATTCAGTTCATTCAATTTTTCAATGGTAGTTCTGTCGTACTTGATGGTATTCACTTTTTTCCAGTCAACCGCACTAGTGTCAGTATCCTTATTAATACCTTGTCCAAACAAAATTTTAAACGCCAGAGAATCCCTGGTCCAAGTTACAAACTGTCTGTACTCATTATTGGTAATTTCAGTAGCATCCATCCAGAAACCTGGAATGGAAACTTGTCTATTACGCGTAGTAAAGTTATAACTGATGTCTTCATCGCTAGGTCCCATATGAAAGGTACCAGCAGGAATATACACCATGTGCAGGGGTCGGTTCATGCTTTGTCTAGCCGTTGGCGGAAGGCCATGTAATTGACCATCATCGGGCACTGCCGACTTTCCTCCCTTCCCTTTGTTCAAAAAGCAGGAACTCAAGCTTAGCGTGAATGCCCCCAATATCAGTAATGTTAGATACCCTTTCATCTGTTCAGAATGATTTATGACAGTGACAAATATATGTTTTCTATTGGGTCAAAAAACTCATTTAAGATTTAATTGCCAATAAAATTTGAACGTGTAGAAATCTACTTATGGGGATACATTTAATGTGGAACAACGAATTTCCGGTACCAAGTACCGCTGTCATTGATAGCAAATTAAACCATAGTTTGTTACACATTTGCTAAAAAATCCGCGATATTGAAAATTGGTGACTTACAACTATAGTCCTTACAGATGTAAAATACCGCATCTTCATTGCTCTCCCTGCCCCCCAATAACGGAAAAAATGCCGAATTAGTTTCCCCCCACTGGATTATTTTATTGGGAATAAATGCTTGGAGTACTTGGGATACTTGGATTTCCCATTTTTTTCCCGTGACGGCCAGCTCTACCACCCCCTTGGTTTGCAGTTGTAATTGCCCTGCCCAGACCCCAAATGAACCGGGGTATTTGACAATGGCCCCATCCAAAGCACTCATCATGGCCATGGCCCGCTCTCTCCATTCGGGTAGGTCAAAGACCAGGGATAAATAGAGCAAATTAGCACACATGACCGCATTTCCACTAGGAGTAGCCCCATCATAGACCTCTTTTTTTCTAACCAAAATGTCTTGCTGGTCTTGGTGGGTAAAATAAAAGAATCCGGTTTCTTCCTCTGAAAAATGGGTACAAACCCAATCTGTTATTGCCTTGGCCTTGACCAAATAGTCCGAATTTCCGGTAATTTCTTGCAATTGAATATAGGCTTGAATCAAATAAGCATAGTCATCCAAGAAGGCGGGTAGCTTGGCCACTCCGTTTTTATAGGTATGATGCCAAGAACCATCGGCCATTCGGAATGCTTTTTCCAGAAAATCCATCTGGTTAATAGCCTGTTGGCGATAGGATTCGCGTCCTAACGCGGCAAAAGCCTTGGAATATGCCGTATTGAGTAAGGCATTCCAACCCAAGAGAATCTTATCATCCAGCCCCGGACGAATACGTTGATCCCTAGCTTCCATTAATATTTGGCTGCATTTTTCAAGTAAGGCCTGAAATTCCAAAGGGTCCATTCCTTGAGCAAGGGCAAATGTTGCTGCTGGTTCTTTGATCCAAAGAATATTCACGTGCTCCCAGTTGCCCTGCTCTTCTATCTGGTAGAACTGACAAAACAGGGCAGCATCTTTACCCAATAGATCATCTATTTCTGTCTTGGACCAAGTATAAAACTTACCCTCTACCCCCTCACTATCTGCGTCTAAAGCGCTATAGAAACCACCCTTTTTGTCTAACATTTCTCTTTCTAAAAAGCCAATGGTCTGATCTATGCAATTGGCATAACGTTGGTCTTTGGTAATCTGGAAAGCTTCTGACAAAACTGAAATTAAAAGGGCATTGTCATAGAGCATTTTTTCAAAATGGGGTGCCAACCACTGCGTATCGGTGCTATACCTGGCAAATCCCCCACCCAATTGGTCATAGATACCGCCATGCATCATTTTGTCTAGACTAAGTAATGCCTGATTAAGTGCTGCTTGGTCTTGGTAAAAATGATATTGCCTAAGTAAAAATTGAATAGAAAAGGTTTGAGGAAACTTGGGGGCCTTGCCAAAACCACCCCAATCCGTATCGGCCTGGGCCAATAAATTTTCTGTAATGGTAGCCAAGACTTGATCCCCGGGTAAATCCTGTTTTTCCTTGTTTTGAAAACCAAATAAGTTGGAAGACTGTAAGTGTTGGGTCAAATGATTGGCCTGAGTCTCAATCTCTTCCCTTCTTTCTAGGTATCCCTTATGAATGCCTTCTAGAACTTCGGTCCAGCTAGCGCGATTAAACGCTTTTACAGGCGGAAAATAAGTTCCCCCAAAAAAGGGCTTTTTGTCTGGCGTGAGAAATACGTTTAATGGCCATCCGCCGCTGCCAGTCATGGCTTGCACGGCATCCATATACAAATGATCAAGGTCTGGGCGCTCTTCTCTATCAATCTTGATATTGATAAAATATTGGTTCATGAGCTGAGCGGTGGCTTCGTTTTCAAAGCTTTCCCTTTCCATTACATGACACCAATGACAAGCAGCATAGCCAATACTGACCAAGATGGGTTTGTCTTCAGCAATGGCCCTATTCAAAGCCTCTTCTCCCCAGGGATACCAATCTACTGGGTTCTGGGCGTGTTGCAATAAATAGGGGCTGGATTCCTGAGCAAGTCTATTGGTATGCATGTAAGGGTATTTGAATCTATTACAAATGAAAAGCCCCGCGGTTGCGGGGCTCTCTATAAAAAGTTGCGAAATTATTTTTTAACAGGGGTACCCAATGCCAAAAATTGATCCAAAGCCGCTACCATACTTGGTTTTTGAGGCGATGGCACTTTGAACTCAAGGTTCAAACCAGCATCTTCTACTGCTTTGGAAGTATTGCCACCAAAAGCACCAATAATGGTTCCATTCTGCTTAAAATCGGGATTATTATCAAACAGGCTTTTTACGCCACTTGGGGTGAAAAAGCAGATCACGTCATATTCCTTGTCAAGCAGGTGCTTGATATCATTGCTAATACTTCTGTACATAAAGCCCAACTGGTATTCACACTTATTGTTCTTCATGAAGCCACAGATCTCATTGTCTTGCTGATTTTCACTGCAGACATACAAGAATTTTTCATTCTCCTTGTGTTTGTTCACTACGTCAAACATGCTCTTGTTGGTACCATCGGCACCATAAAACACTTTGCGTTTTCTATAAAGGATGAATTTTTGCAAATAAAGCGCCACGGCCTCGGTAATACAGAAATACTTGGTGTCCTGACCAATAGCAATTTTCATTTCTTCACAAGTGCGGAAGAAATGGTCAATGGCGTTTCTACTTGTGAAAATAACAGCTGTAAACTGGAGGATGTCAATTTTCTGTTTGCGAAACTCTCTAGCTGGAATACCTTCTAGTTTGATAAAGGGATGAAAAACCAATTCAACCTGGTGTTTCCGCTCCAGATCAAAGTAAGGAGACTTTTCACTTTCCGGTCTAGGTTGAGAGATGAGGATCCTTCTTACTTTCTTGACAGTACCCGAATTTTTTGACCCGCTTTTTGCCATGCTAATACGCTATAAGAATAATGGATGATTAGATACTTCCAGCCAGATTGTCGAGTAACAGTTTGTATATCAACACCAGTGGGAGTAGTTCAACAGCGCAAAGGTACAAGAAAAAATGTAAGGCGCTAACTTTCAAATTATTCCGGATGGCCCCAAATCCAATCAGGTAACGGTAAATAAATAGAATGGAGCAGATGCCCAAAGAAATGGTAGTAGCCACTTTCATCAAGGGTTCTGGAGAATAGGTTAATACCAAAACAAAAGGAATAAGTATAATGCCCAATACCTTATTTACCAAGAACACAATAAAAGTATAGGCATTAGTGGCTTCGCTCACATTAAATACCCAGCCAGAAAAGCTCAAAAACAGAAATTTTCCAAGATAAACTACCAATAACAATAAACTACTATATGCAACCAGTTGATAAAAAGGCAGGTTTATCCAGTGCTTGTATTGCACCAACAAACTCACATATAATCCGGCACTAGCAAGAAACAGACAATTGAGCAATATAGAAGCCAAATTATTTTGAAGTAATTGCTCTCTGGTCTGTTTTTGCCTAACCGATGTTTGCATGACCAGTAAAAACAGGTTTTTAAAATATTTGGGGAAGATCAATCTAATGGCAGCCAACATACCCACCAATCCGGTTAAGATATAAAACAACAATTCATGGCTTTCCCTTTTTCTTTCTTGGCTAAATTGTTGCAGGGCTGGGGCTTGAAAAGGAAGGTATTTGCTGTACATGTATTTGGCAAAGGTTCCCGTATCAGGAATTGCAGCCAATATTTGCTGTTGTAATTGTCTTTTAGTAGAATCCAATTGCAAACTATCCATAACCCTTTTTTTTGCCAGACTGTCTTTGATTTTGGAGCTATCTTTTGGAACCCGAGCAGAATCTACCAAGGGCCTTTTACTGGAATCTGTCTTGGGTTTGGCAACCATCACCTGTTTTGAAGAAAGGGTTGGCTTAGCAATACTTGTTTTATTAGGAACTGGTTCTGCCGAATCCTTTTGCGCAGCTAGGGCCAAATGCAGAGATAGCAAGAGTAAAAGACAAAGGAACTGCTTCAAACGAATGGGTTTAAAGCAAAAATATTGAACTGACGCCATAATCCCCACAAAAGATAATCTATCTATTTAGGCCATTGGGTTCAAAGAAGCCTTTAGTTTTGTTCCATGGCAGGACTCTATATTCATATTCCCTTTTGCAGAAAAGCTTGCCACTATTGTAATTTCCATTTTTCTACTACCCATCAGCAATTACCCGCTATGTTGGCTGCTATGGAAAAAGAATTGCAGTTACAAAAGGACTATTTAGAAGGCCCACTAGCCACCATTTACTTGGGTGGAGGCACGCCATCCTTGGTTCCCATTGATTTATTAGAAAATTTGTTTCAACAAATCAGGACCCATTTTCAAATAGCGGATGGAGCAGAAATTACCATAGAAACCAATCCTGACGATATTAACCCTGAAACCCTATTGGGTTGGAAAGCACTTGGAATTAATCGGTTGAGTATTGGCATCCAGTCTTTTGTAGACGCTGATCTTCAGTGGATGAATCGCGCGCACCATGCCCAACAAGCTTTGGATAGTATTCGGCTTGCCAAGCAAGCTGGATTTGATAACCTAACCATTGACCTTATTTATGGAACGCCTACCCTATCTGATGAAGCTTGGAAGGCAAATGTTGACCTTGCCATCGCCGCAGGCATTAGTCATCTTTCCTGTTATGCTTTAACTGTGGAGCCCAAAACGGGATTGGAAAAAATGATTGAGAAAAAACAGATAGAGGCTGTGGACCCTGAAAAACAAGCAAGACATTTTAGCTTGTTGATGCAGTGGATGGAAGAGGCTGGTTTTGAACACTATGAGATTTCCAATTTTGCATTGCCCGGTCATAGAAGCAAACACAATAGCAGTTATTGGAGTGGCGCGTCTTATTTGGGGATTGGCCCATCGGCGCATTCTTTTAATGGAACAAGCCGTCAATGGAACCTGGCCAATAATAGTCTCTATATACAAAGTCTGAATAAGGAAACATTGCCTTTTGAAATAGAAACACTCACAGCAGAACAGCAATTGAATGAATATATCATGACTTCCTTGCGCACCATGGAAGGGCTCAATTTAAACAGAGTTTCAGCCCTATGGGGTCAAGAAAAAACAAAGCAAATCTTGTTTGAAGCAAATAAATATATAGCCCGTGGCGATGCTTATTTAGAGGACCATGCTTTGATACTAACTAAAGCAGGCAGGCTCTTAGCCGATGGTATTGCTTCCGATTTGTTTTTCCTTTCTTCAGAAGACTAAACCAAGTAGCCTTCAATTTTTTTAAACCCATCTTCAGCGGGTAATTGTTCCCATAAGATTTGGTAGATGGTATGCGCAATGGGCATCTCTGCTTTCAGCTGTTCGTTGATTTTTTCTATGCACTTACTAGCATTGTATCCTTCAGCCACCATATTCAATTCCAGCTGCGCGGCTTTTACCGAATAGCCCTTACCAATCATGTTACCAAAGGTTCTATTACGGCTATACAAGGAATAACAGGTGACCAAAAGGTCTCCCAAATATACCGATGCGGCATAGTTGATTTCAGGATTGTCTGAATTTTTAACGGGTAATAAATTGCGCAAAAAGCCCACCATTTCATTGGCAGTATTGGCTATATATACACTCAAGAAATTGTCTCCATATTCCAAGCCATGTGCAATACCTGCACCTAGTGCATAGATATTTTTAAGCACGGCTGCAAACTGCACACCCAATACGTCATGATTGACCAAAGTATTCAAATACTCTGTTTGAAAATATCGGGCTATGCCATAGGCTTCAGATTCTTGAATGCCCGAGAAGGTGAGATAAGATAATTTCTCAGCAGCAACTTCTTCTGCGTGACAAGGACCCAACACAGTAAAATAATCTTCTAAAGGCAATTGAAATTCCTTGGCCAAATATTCATTGAGTAATTCATAAGAAACGGGCAGGATTCCCTTGATGGCCGAGACCACTTTCTTTCCCTTGAAAGCATCTTTGTGTAGTGTAGAGAGGGCGTCTACCACATAAGCAGAAGGAACCGCAATCACTAATACATCTGAACTTGCAACAACAGTTGCAATATCATTGCTCATTTGTAACTGCTCTTGGTTAAAATAAGCACCGCTGAGATAATGCGCATTGTGTTTGCGTTTTCTCATTTGCTTAATGGCTTCCTCACTGCGGATCCACCAATAAATATTGTTGCCATTATCCGTTAGGATCTTTGCCAGAGCAGTAGCCCAACTTCCACTTCCAATGATACCAAACTGCATGCAATAGGATTATTAGATAGCAAACATACGAAAGGCATCTGTTAAATGAAAAAGGCATCGGAATTACCGATGCCTTTTCTTAATCTTACTATAGTTTTAGTCTTTTTTCTTGTCGTCGTATAATTTGTCTTTGGCAACCACCATAACTTTAGCACCGTCTTTCAGTGTTTTACTTACAATGGTATAAGGACCTGTTACTACTTCGTCTCCTTCTTTTAAACCTTCCAAGATTTCAATATTATTCAAATCCTGTACGGCTGTTTTTACTTTTACTTTTTTAACAGTTCCGTCTTTTTGATACACAAATACTACTTCTTCAATATCGTCATCAGCAGAGGTTGATTTAGTTTCAGATGTCTCAGGTTTTTTGTCATCTTTCTTATCTCCATCAGCCGCTTTAGTATCTCCATTTTTGTCTCTGGTAGTAACCGCATTCAAAGCAATTGATAATACATTGGCCTTGGTCTTGGTTTGAATATCTGCACTAGCACTCATACCCGGACGGAATGGGAAGCTTTTCTTAGGAGTAATTAAATCAGCATAAGACTCAGGCAATAAACGAATATGCACTTTATAATTGGTTACATCAGAGCTAGAGCTAGTAGATAAAGAGTTACCCGTGCTTGGGTTAGCAATTTTGTATACCAAACCTTTGAACTTACGATTAATATAAGCATCTACTTCTACAATGGCAGTATCACCAATCTTTACTTTTGGAATATCGTTTTCACCAACGTCTACCCTTACTTCAATAGAACGCATATCAGAAATACGCATCATTTCAGTACCTACGTTAAAACTATTACCTGCTACTTTTTCACCTTTTTTCACACTCAATAAACTTACTAACCCATCCATAGGGGCAGTAATCACCGTTCTAGACAAGTCTTTATCTGCCCTGTTTAACTGAGCCTGTGCTCCTTGAATATTTGCTTCCCCACTTTTCAATCCTTCTTTGGCAGCATTGTAGCTAGCTTCAGCAGAACGGTAAGCTTGTTGGGCATTTTCAAATTCTGCTCTAGAAATTACTTTTTCATCCACCAGTTTTTTCTGACGGTCATAAACAGCTTTTGCATTATCCAATGTAGCTTTTAAGCCAATTAGGTTTGCGTTGGAATTAGACAACTGGGCTTTTGCTTGGTTAACACCAGCCGCTACTTGATCACGTTGTGTAGAATAGATATCGGCATAAATTCTGGCCAAGATCTGACCTTTTCTTACGGTATCTCCTTCGTTGACATATAATTCAGTGATCTCACCGCTAATATCGGGGCTCACTTTTACTTCCACTTCTGGATAAACCTTTCCACTTGCATTCACGGTTTCAATGATATTGCGTTTAACCGCTTTTTCAGTAGAAACTTTGGTGCCTTCTTCTTTACCAATGATACCAGCTTTTTTTAAGCCAATCAAAACGCCGATGACCACTACCAATCCAACAATGATCCAAATCAATTTCTTGCTCATATTAAACAGTGTTACTTTGTGTGTTAATGTTTGGTGTTGTTATAATTTAATGCCTAGACCTTTGTAAAACTCTAGCACTTTTAATTTGAAAACGTATTCGTAATGGTTACTCAATTCTGTGATCTTAGCTGTAAACACATTGTTACGGGTAGTAATCAAATCCAGTGTTCCCAGCAATCCCACGTCATATCTTTTTTGAGCATAGTCCAAGGCTTTCTCTGAAACAGTTACACTTTTCTTAGCAGCGTTGTATTTCTGTAAAGAAGAATAAGCATCTTGGTATGCATTATAAACATTGGCCCTAAGGGTTTGCTTTTCTTGATCGTCTTGCAATTGAGTTTGACGCACATTGATTTTAGAGCGCTCCCATTGTGTTCTAGCTTGGTGAGCATTGAACAATGGCACGTTCAAATTCAAACCAATAGCTTGACCAAAATAGCGGTTCAACTGTGCTCCAAATGCCACTTTATCAATTCCAACAATGCTATTAATTGGGGCATAAACAGGATATTGTTTGGTATTGTCCAAAGCATAAGCTCCTGTATTTGATATACTTGCTTGTGTGCGATAGTCATACACGTTATTAGCAAATCGGGTACTCAAAGAACCAGAAGCCGAAAGCGTGGGATACATAGCACCTCTTGAAGCTGCTACCAATCTTTGGGCTGCTTCAATGCGCAATGCTGTAACTTTTTGTTGTGGTTGATTGGCAATGGCCAAATTATAAACAGATTCTGGTTGTAAGTCCAGTAAATTTTCAACTGGAATACTTGCCACATCGGGATAAACAATATCAAAAGCAGTTGCAAAATCAATATTCATAAAAGCTTTCAAATTGATCAAGCCCTGCTCTACACCTGCCAATGCTTGAATATAAGTAGAGCTATCTCTTTCTACTTGAGCTTCAAATTGAATGGCGTTTAATTCTGGTTGGCTACCTGCAGCTACCAGTTTGCGGGTATTGAGCAATTGCTCTTGTGATTGCTGTAATTGAACCTTGCTCACATTTGCCTGCTCTTTACGCAACATCACTTGCAAGAATGCATTTGCCACAGTAAGGGCTAGGTCATTCTTGGTTTTCTCAATATTCATTTCATCGGCCTTGGCAGAGATTGCGTTGGCTTCAATATTGTTTTTCCTGGTATACCAGTTGAAAATGGTATAACTGGCTTGGAACCCAAGGTTACCACCAGAAATGTCTATGTTTTCAAACACGTTGGTAGTAGGGTTAATGTTCAAACCGTGCTGATAGGTAGTGGTAATATTTGCATTGGCATTTGGCAAGCGGGTCATTCTAACCTGATCGGCCTGCAATTTTGACAAACGCGCTTGTACATCCGCCTGTTTCACGGAGATATTATTTTGTATGGCAAAGTCCACACAACGGCGCAAATCCCATTTCTCCTGAGCAAAGGAATGAAGGGTAGCTGTTAAAGCAAAAAGGGTGAATAACTTCTTCATATAAAACAAAAATACACCAAAGCCTTGCACCTGCAGAAAAATTAGACAGACGGAAAGGAATTAGACTAAAAGCGTCAAAAAATCTTATGAAAGGTCTTGAATAGCCAAAAAAGCCTGTTCAAGATCCTGAATCAGGTAATCCGAAGACTCTAATCCCACATAGAAACGGAGCAGGCGGTGTTCAGGATTGGCCGGGTCAAAGTTTTCCGTTTTCATTCCTGCACATTTGGGAATAATCAAGGACTCATGTCCTCCCCAACTAACCGCCATCAGCACATGTTTGAGAGAATTACAAAAGGTTTCAATAGTACTGCATTCTTGGGCTTTAATGCTAAATGTGAGCAGTCCACCGGCTCCTGTCATTTGTTTTTTAGCCAATGCATACTGTGGAAATGCCGGATCAAGGGGATAAATCACCCGGTCAATCCTTGGATGATTCTGTAAATAGGGCAAAACCTGAAGAATGGTTCTTTCAATTCTTTCCAAACGGGCTTCTAGGGTTCTTAGTCCTCTAATCAGCAACCAGGCATTAAAAGGCTGGATGCCAGAGCCAATATTCATGTACTCACTATTGAAAATCCGTTCAATCATGGATTTGCTTCCACTTAATACACCCGCAACCGTATCACTATGCCCGCTAATATATTTGGTGGCCGATTGTAGTACTAAATCAATTCCCATAGCAAATGGTTGTTGATACAGTGGCGTGCAATGACTATTGTCTATAATGGTCACAATGTCATGGGCTTTAGCAAGCGCAGCTATCCCTTCCAAGTCTTGCAATTCATAGGTCCAGCTATTGGGAGATTCTAAATAGATGACTGTGGTATTGGGTTGAATGCCATTTTTAAAATTATCCAAGTCTGTTCCGTCTATATAAGTATGGCTTACTTGAAAACGAGGCAGGATTTCTTCAAACATTTTCTTGGCCCAGGTATAGGGGTTCTTCACGCTTAAAATATGATCCCCGGATTTTACATTGGCCAAGACCGCTGCAAAAATGGCTGCTGCCCCGCTGTTGAATACCAAACAGTCTTCGGCCCTGTCAAGGGCGGCCAATTTTTTTCTAAGAATCTCAACGGTTGGGTTTAGTCCCCTACTATATAGCCAAGTGCTGTATTCGTCTTCAAATGCCTTGCGCATATCGTCAACGGTCTTGAAAGCAAAATTGCTGGTCTGAACAATGGGTGGGGCAATGGCCCTAAAATAATTGTCCCTTTCCTCTGCAAATTCATTGAGTATATATGATAGTTCCATTAGTCAAGTTCTTGATGGGTAGATACAATTGGGGTTTTAGAAAATCGCTGCGCGATAAAATAGAGCAACATAAATGCTGCTAGAACACTAATGCCAATTAGGGCAATACTTGGTGTTTGCAAACTAATACTCACGCCTACAAATAAATAAGCACCCATGAAAATCAAGGGCAGTAAGGGGTATAGCTTCATTTTATAAATACCTGTACCGTCTAAATGTTTGGTTCTTTTGCGCAAAATAAAAATGGTGGCAGAGGATGCTACCATGCCAAAACAGTCTAAGAAAATAGTGAAGTTGAGAATCTTCTCAAAGGTTTGGGCAAAGAATAAAATGACCACACACATACTGGCAAAAATGGTGAGGGAGAAAACCAACACGTCATTTTTTTCCGATTGCTTACCAAAGATTTTGGGTAATGCCCCTTCTGTACTCATGGCATACATGACGCGGGGATTGCTCATGAGTAAGGCATTTACATAAGCCAGAACCCCAAAGAATAGGAAGAAAGAAAAAATATCAGCCCCGGTTTTACCAAAGACCTTGCTCATGACCACATAGGCAATTTCACGTTCCCCCTTCATGTTTTCAAAACCAATAATATGGTAGTAACTCAGGTTCACCAACAAGTACAAACCAATGATGATGGCAATCCCAATAAAAATACCACGTGGAATATTCTTGGAGGGTTGCGCTACTTCATTCCCAAAATTGATGGTCTGCTGATAGCCGCCATAGGTAAAGGATACCGCAATTAAACTAATCCCCAAACTCTGGATCCAACTGATATCTGGGGTGGGTACTGATGGGGCCGCCACCGTAGTATGCCAACCACTTTCTGGAAAAAACAGGGCAGCAATTAAAACTAGGATCATGCCTATTTTAATGAGCATTAGAAAATTCTGGGCCTTGGAACTAATGCGCAAACCGCGTAGATTAATAAAATAAAAAATCAAAATAGCGGCACAACTAATCAGTGCCTTGTCCGTATCGGTCCAATTGATCTGGGGGAATAATTTGGTAATATAACCGCTACCTATCAAGGCCACACCACTTAATGAGGCTGCGTTGCTGATTAGTATAATACAATTAATGGCAAAAGCAATACTGGGATGATAGGCATAAGAGAAGATCTTATAATATCCCCCGGTAACTGGGAAACGGCTACCTATTTCTGCATAGGTTAAGGCCCCACAAAATGCAAAGAACCCGCCCAATAACCAAGCCGTAAAATAGACCGATGGTTCAATAGCGTCTTTGGCACTGGTGGCTGCAGACCTAAAAATTCCCATGCCAATCACCAAACCCACCACAATCATGGTGAAGCTAAAAAGATTCAATTGCTGTTTGCCTTGCATAATTAAATAGTAAGTGATAAATGTAGTAAACTTCAACTTATGAATCATTTCATGTTGCCATTAGGGGAAAAATCCGGTAATTCGCATCATGGAAATCTACCTGATCAGACATACTACCCCCCTTGTAGAAAAAGGCATCTGCTATGGCCAAACCGATTTAGATATTACCGAAAGTTTTGAATCTGAAGCAGCTGCCATATTGGAGTGCCTGCCAAAATCTATTGAACAAGT
This sequence comes from Chitinophaga pinensis, assembly GCA_943372225.1. Classification (GTDB taxonomy): domain Bacteria; phylum Bacteroidota; class Bacteroidia; order Chitinophagales; family Chitinophagaceae; genus Sediminibacterium; species Sediminibacterium pinensis_L. Next base: position 255,026 of record CALRXV020000001.1, read on the forward strand.
CTTTAGCTCTCCCTTAAAACGCTGTTCCAAATTGGCTAAACAGCTTTTCCCGGAACATAGTATTAGCCTTCATCCAACCTTAATGGAATTAAACTGTGGAGAATGGGAAATGCAACACTGGGACGCCATTCCCAAACCTGAAATTCAGCCCTGGATGGATGACTTTATACATGTGGTAGTACCGGGTGGTGAAAGTTATCAGCAATTACACAATCGGGTGGTGGCTCAGTTTCAAGCCATTGTTGCAACTGGTCAAACATCGGCCATTGTTGGACATGGTGGCGTTTTGAGAAGTGTTTTGGCCCATATTACGGGGATTGATTTAAAAGAATCTTTTAGCGCTTTTCAGTTGCACTATGGTGCGGTGGTAAAAATTGTTCCAACGGAAAATGGGTTTGAACATGAACTATTACACAATATTACCCCCTCTACCAAGGAACAACATAGACCTTCTTTTACCTAAATTGTATCTTTAATAAAAACAGCATATGGATTTCCAAATAGACCAACTCTTAACAGTCAGCTTCACCTTATTTGCGGTGATTGATATTGTGGGCTCCATTCCCCTGTTAATTTCCTTAAAAGACAAAATGGGCGGCATTCGGTCTTTTCAGGCCACATTTGTTTCTGGAGGTCTGATGATTTTATTTCTTTTTGCGGGAAGACCTTTTTTGAGGATCCTGGGTTTAGACATTAGAAGTTTTGCCGTAGGAGGTTCTATTGTGATCTTTTTATTGGGCTTAGAAATGGTATTAGGACATGAAATTTTTAAGGGTGATAAAGACGCTAAGTCTGGCTCTGTGGTACCCATTGCTTTTCCCATTATTGCTGGTAGTGGTACGCTTACTACTATCATGTCTTTAAAAGCCAATTTTGACGAAGCTTATATTCTGGCCGGAATTATCATTAATCTGATTGTGGTCTACATAGTACTCAAGTCCTTGAAAATGATTGAGCGAGCCTTAGGCGAAGCTGGTTTATTGGCGGTACGCAAATTTTTTGGTGTCATCCTTCTTGCCATTGCAGTTAAAATCTTTAGTTCCAATATTGGTGCATTTGGTAAATAATGGGAAGCGCTATACAATATATGATCAAATGGCTTTGGAAAAACTTTGAACTGCTGTTCTGGTCAGCAGCACTGATAGTGTTGTTTTTCCTACCCGTGAACAAGTCTGAAACATCGCTTTGCGTATTCAGTTTGTTGGGTTTTGGCAAATGCCCTGGATGTGGCATTGGACATTCCATCCATTATGCGCTCCGTGCAGACTTTGCTAGCTCCTTTTATCACCATCCTCTGGGAATTTTGGCAGTTCTTGTTATATTTAACAGAATAAGGCTACTAATCAAACAAAACAAACATCATGAGCAACAACCTAATTAACTTAATTCCCTCATTAGAAGGTGAAGAACTTGTCTTTTTGCAAGCCTTAACAAGGGAAATTCCTGAACACAAAATGCAAAGTTTTATAGCTGTTTATAATGGCAAGAGAAGAAAAACTGACCAAATTTTATTGGGCTGTATTCTAGGTTTCTTTGGTGTTGCTGGTGTACAAAGATTTATGGTAGGTGAAAATGGCATGGGCATTTTGTACTTTTTTACAGGTGGACTTTGCTTAATTGGTACCATTGTTGATCTTGTGAATCACAAAAGATTGACATTTGAATATAACCAACAAATGGCCCGTGAGTCTATGGCTATGATTTCAGCATTCAATTAATGAAAAAGCTTTTTTATATAGGCATTCTTGGTCTTTTGGTTTTTGAATTGGCCAATGTCTATTGCATTATGCCCATGCCTGGTAGTCAGGAAATGAATAGCTTAGACGCTGCTTATTTTCTTTATACTTGGCGATGGGCATTTCGCATTTTTTTTGGATTGCTTCTAATCTTGGGATGGTTCAAATCTTCCTGGCCCAAAGCTTGGCAGGCCTTTGTGCCGGTCTTAATCTTAGGAGCAGTGATCTATGTAGTCAACTTTCAAATGGCGGCAGATAGCATGTTTTATCAGCCCTCTAGCCTGCTCATGAAACCAGTTGCTGAAAACAAAGTTGATACTAATCGTTTGGTGTTAGGAATTGTAGGCAAGCAAGAAACAAAAGCCTACCCTATTCGGTTTATTGGATACCACCATTTGGTTATGGATAGTTTGGATAGTAAACCCGTGCTAATTACTTATTGTACCGTTTGTAGAACAGGAAGGGTTTACGAACCCATTATCAATGGATCTACAGAAAATTTTCGGTTGGTAGGTATGGATCATTTTAATGCCATGTTTGAAGACAAGACTACTGGCTCTTGGTTTAGACAGGCAAATGGAGAAGCGGTTACTGGTCCTCTAAAAGGGATGGAATTACCAGAATACCCAAGCTATCAAACCAGTTTAGCTGATTGGATTAAATTATATCCAACAACAAAAATCATGCAGGCAGATCCAGCGCACCTCAAAAGCTATGACACTACATTAAATTACGAGTCAGGAAAAAGCAAAAAGAAACTAACTGGAACAGATAGTCTTTCTTGGAATAAAAAATCTTGGGTAGTGGGAATAGAAATGGGTAAGACCAGTAAAGCCTTTGATTGGAATAGGCTGGTAAAAGAAAGAATTATTTATGATGTGATAGATAGCAAACCAATCATGCTGGTTATTGGCAAAAACAACCAAAGCTTTTTTGCTTTTGAAAGAAATACAAAGGATGAAAGATTTACCCTTAATCAGGATAGTTTAATTGGCTCTGCACACAAATATTTGCTAAACGGAAAATCTGCTTACAGTAGTGCAAACCTACAACCAATACCTGCCTACCAAGAATTTTGGCATAGTTGGAAAACCTTTCATCCTAATACCCTTCAGTAACTATTTACTATTCCTCCACCTTGTTTTTCAAACTCATGAGTAGAGAATAAGTTCCTTTGACTACAAAATCCTTGCTGGCTAATTTATCCGCATTCAAAATTTCTACAAAGCCCTTGTCTACTGTTCCAGTTTCTAAAAGTTGCATGCTATAATCTTTGTCTGCATTTTTGATAAAGCCGTATTGCTTTCCTTCAAACAAAACAATGGCTTCTTCTGGTAACACATAAGCTTTTGCATTTTTAATGGCAATCTCTGCGTTCATATAAGTGCCAGGAATCAAGGTCTTGTCATAGTCTTCAAAATGGCAGTGAACATCCGTGTTTCTGTCTTCAGAAATGTCTTTCCCAATCAAAAGAATCTCACAATCGTGCTTTTTATTGGGCTGGTTATTGGTATAAGCTACCAAGGGTTGACCAACATAGAGCTTGTTTATGTCTTTTTCAAAAATCTTTAATGCCAAATGAATATCCGTAGGATTGATCAGTTCAAACAAGACTTCTGTTGGAGAAACATATTTACCAATATTCACATTCACTTTAGAAACATACCCATCAATAGGTGAAAAAATATTGATGCTCCTAGAAATATTGCTCTCAGATAATTTGTCTACGTTAATCCCTACCAATTTTAATTTCTCTCTGAAAGCACTAATCAATACCTGCTGAGTTTTAAACTCGGTTTCAGCTTGTTGAAAAGCTTTGTCAGAAGCTGCTTGTGTCTTGTTTAAATCGCGCTGACGCTCGTATTCCTTTTGCAGATAACCAATCTTTTCCTTGGTGGTTAAAAAGTCTTGCTGCAATTGAATGTATTGCTCCCCTTCAATCACCGCAACGGCTTCTCCCTTGCTCACGTGTTGACCAGGCAATAGTTTGGTGGTTTTTAAATACCCTCCCAAGGGAACACTAATTGACACCATGTTCTGCGGAGGCACGTCTATTTTACCACTCACTTTTAGAATAGAGGAGATTTCTTTTTGCTGCATTAATGCGGTTTGAATACCGGCACTTTTAAACTGCGCATCTGTTAGCACCACATTATTAGGTACAACAGCTTTTTCAATTGCTTCTGGTGCTTTTTTGCTAGAGCAGGCCTGGAGCAAGAGCAGGATGGATAATATATAAGTTAGTTGTTTCATGACTTTTATTTGTTGCTGATGAAATTCAATTGAATGATGGATTCGTTAAGGTTTCTGATGGCATCAATATGTTCACTTCTAACAATAGTGGCTTGGTTAATCAATTGAAACCATTCTAGGTAATTGATGCTACCAGCTGCCAATTGTTGATTGGCCGTATTGGTAATGACGGTAGCATTTTTGAGTGCCTGTTCTTCATAATACTTAAGTGTTTCCAAATTCTTTTGATACTGAAGGTTGGCTGATAAATATGCATTCTCCAAACTTTGTACGCCAACTTGATAATTGCTTTCGGCAACTTGTTTGTTCAATTTGGCTCCCGCAATCCGATTGTTTTGAGACTTGGCAAAAATGGGAATGCCAATACCCAATTGTACTGCACTGAATCTTTGACCTGCGCCATAAAGCACATTGTCTGCACCCATACCCTTGATACTGGTATTATTATAGCCAACACTTAACTCAGGTAGTTTTTTGCTTTTCTCTAAACCAATCTGTGCTTCTGCCATTTGTTGCTGTTGTTGAATCAGCTTCAAACTAGGATGTTCTTTTAGCAAAGCACTGTCTAGAACACCTTGATAGCTTAAGCGATAGTCTGCTTTTGAGGGCCGGTATGCCATAGCAGTATTTAACAACAATTGAAACTGCAACAAGAGTACAGACTGATCCTGTGCCAACTGTTTTAATTGATTTCCAATTTGTCCAAGTTGGGTTTCTGCACTTGTCTTTTCTAAGAGATTGGTTTCTCCCTTAGCTAAGCGCTGTTCTGCTCTTTTATAAAAACTGCGATAAAGACTATCTGTGTATTGCAATAGTGCTTGTTTCTGGTCTAAATAAACAATGCCATAATAAACATGTGCAAGGTCTTTTTTAAGCTGGGCTTCTTTGAGTGCCACGTTTAAAACAGCAGACTTAAATTCTTCTTGCAACAAGGCTTTTTGTTTGGAATAAACAGATGGAAAACTAAAAGACTGTGACAAAGAAAACTTGGTGTCTGTATAAATACTATTGATCTGCCCAGCTTCTGCCATAAAATTGGTTTGTGGTAGATTAGCATAAGTTCCAACCAACGCTTCTTGGTACCTGGCTTTTAACTGCTCATTTTTCACTTGCAGGTTATTGTGCAATGCGGTATCAGTAGCAGCTTTGAGGCTGATGGGTGTTTGAGCAAATAGCGGTTGAGACAAACTCATTCCAGCTATTATCAAAATCATGACTGCAATAGGATGTTTCATCTTTGTAGGTTTTCCGCCTTTTTCAAAAAGCATGTATAAAACAGGCAACACAAAAAGGGTTAAGAATGTGGCCAATAACAATCCCCCAATCACTACGGTGGCCAATGGTCTTTGTACTTCTGCTCCTGCCCCATTACTAACTGCCATAGGAAAGAATCCAAGTGAAGCAACAAAAGCGGTCATCAGCACCGGACGCAATCGCACTTTAGTGCCCATGAGTACAATCCTTCTTAAATCTGTAATGCCCTCTTTTTTCAACAAATTAAATTCTGCAATTAATACAATCCCATTTAATACCGCTACCCCAAATAAGGCAATAAATCCAACACCTGCACTAATGCTAAAAGGCATACCGCGAGCAGCTAAGGAAATAATTCCTCCAATAGCAGACAATGGAATTGCAGAATAAATAAGCAGTCCTTGCTTGATAGAATTAAAGGCAAAATACAATAAGATAAAAATGAGCAAAAGAGACACTGGAACAGCAATCATCAATCTTTGCTTAGCCGCATTAAGGTTTTCAAAAGCACCGCCATAGGTTACATAATAACCCGTTGGAAACTTGAGCTGCTTGTCTACTTTTTGCTGCAGTTCCTGTACAATACTTTGTACGTCTCTTCCCCTCACATTAAACCCTACCACAATTCTTCTCTTGGCATCTTCTCTTTGAATTTGATTGGGCCCTTCTTTAATTTGTACATCGGCCAACTGGCTCAATGGAACTTGTGTACCCTTAGGTGTTGGAATCAACAAACCTTGAATGTCTTGCAGATTTTTTTTCTGTTCCCCACCAATACGCACTACTACATCAAATCTTTTCTCTCCTTCAAAAAGCATACCGGTGGTTTGTCCCGCAAAAGCCGTATTTACTATTTTATTAATATCGGCAATGCTTAGCCCATATTGTGCAATGGTATTTCTATTGTAATTGATGATGATCTGTGGCATACCTGCAACAGCTTCTACATACAAGTTTTTAGCCCCTTCCACCGTATTGACAATCACACCCAATTTATTGGCCAATGCCGCTAAGCTATCAAGGTCTTCTCCAAATATTTTGCAGACCACGTCTTGTCTAGCACCTGTCATCAATTCATTAAATCGCATTTGCACAGGGAACTGAAATCCTGCAGTAACACCAGGTACTGCTTCTAAAGCCTTCCCCATTTTTTCACTCAACTCATTAAAGGTTTTGGCAGATGTCCATTCCTCTTTTGGTATTAAAATCACCATCATATCACTGGCATCCATGGGCATGGGATCAGTTGGAACTTCTCCGCTACCAATCTTAGTGACTACTTTCTCTACTTCTGGAAATTCTGTTTTTAATATATGCGCAGCTTTCTGTGTATTCTCAATAGTGGTCTTTAAACTACTGCCAACCAATACACGGGTGTCTACCGCAAAATCCCCTTCTTCCAAAGCTGGAATAAACTCTGCACCCAAAGTGGTTAATACAAAAATGGCCACTACAAATAAAGCTACCACAGAAGTAAGAACTAGTTTGGGATAACCAATGACTTTGTTTAAAATAGTTTGATAGAGTCTTTCAATTTTCCCCATCCATAGATCAGAAAAATTGGGTTTGTGTTTGATCTTCTTACTCAAGAAGAAAGCACTCATCATGGGTATATAAGTCAAAGACAGAATAAACGCCCCTAAGAGCGCAAATGCCACGGTTTGTGCCATGGGTTTAAACATCTTACCCTCTATGCCTTGTAAGGTAAAAATGGGCAGATAAACTACCAGAATGATGATCTGTCCAAACACAGCACTATTCATCATTTTACTAGCAGAATTATTCACCTCTTCATCCATCTCTACCTGGTTCAATTTGTTGATGTTCACAAAATGTTTACTATGTCCCAATCTATGCATCACGGCTTCTACAATAATCACAGCTCCATCTACAATCAAACCAAAATCCAATGCCCCCAAACTCATGAGGTTACCACTTACACCAAAAAGGTTCATCATGATAATAGCAAACAACATAGCCAATGGAATCACCGATGCTACTAGAATTCCTGCTCTAAAATTGCCAAGGAATAATACCAGTACAAAGACCACAATCAATGCTCCTTCTAGTAAATTTTTCTCAACCGTACCAATGGCATTATTCACCATCTTGGTTCTATCTAAGAAAGGCTCAATGACAATACCTTCTGGAACAGTTTTTTGAATTTGGGCAATCCTTTCTTTTACGTCTTTAATCACATCAGAGCTATTTGCTCCTTTTAACATCATCACTACAGCTCCTGCAACTTCTCCCTTATCATTAAAACACATGGCGCCATAACGGGTGGCATTTCCAATTTTAATAGTTGCTACATCTCTAATAAAAAGCGGAGCTCCTCCGTTTAATTCCTTGATTGAAATATTTTGAATGTCTTCAATGCTCCCTAATAATCCTTCCGTTCTGATATACAAAACAGTGGGACCCTTTTCAATATAAGCACCCCCTGTATTTTGGTTATTGTTTTCCAATGCTTTGAATACATCAGAAATAGTAATACCATAGCTCTGCAATTTGGCAGGATTAACTTCAATAGAATACTGTTTGAGCTTACCCCCAAAACTGCTCACTTCTGCTACGCCTTTAACCCCAAGTAATTGCCTTCTAACAATCCAGTCTTGAATGGTTCTTAATTCAGTTTCATTGAATTTGTTTTCATAGCCTTCCTTGGGTCTGACTACGTATTGGTAGATCTCACCAAGACCCGTACTCACTGGACCTAGTTCCGGAATCCCTATACCCTGAGGAATAATGGCCTGCACTTTCTGCAAGCGTTCTGATACCTGTTGTCTTGCCCAGTATACATCGGTAGCATCGTCAAAGACAATAGTAACAAGGGATAGACCAAAACGGGAAAAGCTTCTGATTTCTTTGAGCCCAGAAATATTATTATTGGCTTGTTCAATGGGAAAAGTGATCAAGCGTTCTATATCGGTTGCACCAAAAGACGGTGCAATGGTAATGACCTGTACCTGGTTATTGGTAATATCCGGCACTGCATCAATGGGTAATTTGGTTACCTGTATGGTACCATAACCAATTAGTCCAATCACAAACAAGGCTATAACCAGTTTATTCCTAATGGAAAATTGGATGATTGCATTTAGCATTTAAATCTGTTTAGTAATGATGGAATCTTGCTATAGCAAATGCCTATAGCAATGTAGCCAATGGTTGAGAACCATTAGTCATTTACAAAAAGGAATTACTAACAATGTTTGGGAGGCTGCCAGATATTGGACAAACAAGAGGAAAGTGGTTTGTTATGATCCAACTCTACCTTAGTTTGTTTTATAAAAAACATAGGATGTTCAAGCGTAATGGCTAATTGATCTGCCACTGCTGCACTAACCATTACTGATACGCAATCAGCCGATTTTTTAAAAGGCAATTGCATGTCACGGTCATAATCGGCGTCTTTGGGACTACCGTGCATATAATGGATATCTAAGAACTGAAGAAAACTAATACTACTATCTTCCTGTTGGTGCTCCACAAAATGCTGGAATACCACGGGCAACTTAAAAAGCTGGTGTGCTTCTGTGGTGGCTAGCAGGTAAATGCTTAGGAATAATATGGCGATTGGCTTTTTCAGAGCCCCAAATTAACACTTTTAAGCTAAAACACCATTAATGACTATAAAAAGCGCCTTTTTGAGATGATCCAAGTTTGATCAATGTTTTCCCGCTTCAAATAATTTTTTAACCTCTGCTGCTTCTAAATAGCGATCATATAATTGTACCCCATCCACAAAAGCATGATGGCCTGCAAAGAAATCTAAGGCATCTGTAGTAAGGTCCTTGGTGCCCGGGGCAGTTGCTACCAATACCCCATTGAGATACATGGCCATATTGGATTCATCAGCTGTTAGAACCAGAAACTGCCATTTATCTGGTTCAATGATTCCACCAGATAGCCTATTGGGAGATGCTTGTAAGCGTCCATTGTTGATACTACAAGAAAAAGTTTTATAGGCTTTTCCAAAAGCATTATACCCCTCCTTACCAAATAGTTTACCATTTTTTTCATTGGTTTTAAACCAGATGGCTACGGTCAATGCATTTTCACGCATTTTAATATCATACAATTTAAATCCCGGTTTTATACCTCCCCCCTTTGCCACGTTCACATCTACAATTGGCATATTGTCTTCCATGGCTTGCATCTCCAAAGTTTTACCTCTTTCAGTTTGGATTGGCTTTGATATTGAAGCTACCCAAACTTTAAAATCTGCCTTTGTTGCATATTTTCTGGAAATACCGTCCCAAGATTTGAAGTCAATTACACCTAAACTACCCATTTCAGGCACATTCACCATATTGAAACTTAATCGTACAGGTGCTGTTAGTGCTTGATTTCCTTTAAAAGCCAATGCAGTCAAAATAGAAGTTTTGTCTATTTGAAATTCATTATTAAAAATCTGAGATTGGTTATTGGGAATAGTTCCATCCTTGGTATACCTGATTTGAACAGAAGGGTCTGTTGGAAAATCCATACTAATTTGAATAGGCGCAAAAATTTCCATTTCCTGTTTAATGATTGGCTTGTTTAATGACAGGATACGAACTTGGGCTGGTCTAAACAAATTGGAACCATCTATATCAATGGTTTGTCCTTCTGGCAATAAGACCTGGCATTTGGCTTCGCCGGTACCAAAACGCAACGATAACTGATGCCAACCCGCTTCTAAGTTTACCCAACCGTCTGGGTTTCTGCCATAGACACCTCTTTGAACAATTATTTGCTCATCAATTCTCAATTGATTTTGACAACTAGCCTGAATACCACCTAGGCCAACATTGTCTCCAACACGCTTTGGTAATTGAAATTGATATTTACCTGTTACTGGTGCGTAATAATAAGCATTGTAAACTCGAATGGTATTGCGGCTACTAGTTGTTTCCATTCTTTTGGCTTTTAAACTACCCAACCATTTTTCTTGATCAATGTCAAGAAAATCTGGATCTCTTCTTTTTCCAGTTCTATCATATATTTTCAGATCTAAACCGGGTTCCATTAAAGTGGACAATTTGAGTGCTGCCAATTGTCCATTCTTGGTAGACAGTTTGTTGGAATCAAAAGCTTGATTAGTAACCCTCAATTCCTTGGAACTAACTATTTGGTATGGATGTCCATTTACAGCATATTCCAATGACAAAGGCATAGGGTCCAAACTACTGGCATTCCAATACAATGGATCTGTGACAACTAGCATAAATGAATGCCATCCTGTGTCTAACAAAACTTCTCCCATTCGGTGATCTTGTTGCTGATGAAAAAGCCCTAAAGATTCAATCACAGGTCTATTTGCTATGTCTAAGGTTACAGGTCCACAGGAATACAAATCAAATTGATATAGACCTTTCTGAGCGGCATAAAATTGCCCCTTGAATTGATAGAACCCTTTGGATTGAATTTCTTGGGGTTTTGTTGGATTCAGTCTAGGCAATTTTAATTCCGAAACTTTGGTGGAAACAACCGCCTGCTCCTGATCTAGATTGGGTATCATGATTTTTGAAGCATCAAAAAATCCTTTGTTATCAAAGGGTTTTGTATTTATTTCAAAAACTTGTAATGAAAGACCGTTGGCTATTTTCTGCTTAGAAATAGACATTCCTTTGGCCGGCTCTTGCTTTTCAAATCTAGCTTCTAGAACAGCACTTTCTGTGATACCTGCTTCCCAACTTGGATCAAAAACTCTTGCCTTTAACAAAAGAGACTGTTTGATCATAATGGGTTGTTGGTAGATGCTAGAATGATTGTTTGGCTCAGACCCATCTAATGTATATCTAATTACTGCAGGCAATTTTACGTGCTCAAAATTTACTGCCAAACTATCCATCAACAAATAATGAGGAATGGTATTTTCTAATTGGGTATACCTAAAATCGGATTGGCGATAGGTCTTACCATGAATAAACAAATTGGGTCTTGAAGGTTTTGCTTGACTAGTCAAAACCAATTGCTCATTTCTTTTCATGGATAAAACAGTTCTTCCACCTTCAGTACTACTAAATTGATAATGATCCTGTTGACCTTTGATTTGAATGTCTAATGCTGTGCGATCTATATTCCAATTGGTAATGGGCATAGGATCACCATATTTAAAGGGATAGACCAATACCCTAAATTCAGGAGAGACAGACTTGGAAGGAATTGTGACCAAATTATAACCCTGAATCTGTTCAAGTCTTGGTACAGGAAAACCATAATCGGCATTACGCCATAAAACCCTAATTAAACAAAGCGGGTCTCCTTTTTTAAACAGGTATTTTCCAGTTTTAGGGTCTTTTTCTGTACTGGATTTGGCCAATATTAAATCATCTGTTCTATTAGCAGATGGTTCTGTATTTTGAAAAACAACTTCTGGTGTACTGGCTTCTGCCAACACAACATCTAATGGTACAGAAATAGTCCACTCAAATAGATGGCTGTTATTGTCTTTTTTGGCATCGTCTACCAACAGAACATAAGGATAATTGCCTTTTGCTACTTGCACAGTTCTATAAGCCTGTTCCATCATATTAAATGGCTTATAGCTTTCTACCAATCTGGTTTCTCCACTCCAAGGTCCATAATCGGTATGTGCAAATCCATTGTTCCATTTAATGGTGGCGGGTTGAAACGCAATTTGCAAATCTCTACTTAAATCAAAGTTTCCTTCAGCAAATGGCGCCAGATAAGGAATTTTGGCAGATGGATACCAAAGTGGATGCACTTGCATGATTTTGGTAAAAGAATAACCCATTTTTCCATCACCTGCCGCAACCAAACCAGCTGCCGATTCTTTGACACCCAACCAGTTTCCTGGCGCTGGAGGCCAATGACATCCCATTCCGTCAACGGTGAGCATATTTTGTAAAAAAGTGGCTTTGGTTGCAAGCATATTATTGTCTTGAATCCAATTCACGCCATCTTTCCATAGTGTTAATCTGTTATTCTCCGAGCCTTCATGACCTCCATAAAAAAAGTCTTGCTTACAAACAAAACCCAAGTGCAGGTCTTCTTTTCTCCAACTATTTCTTACATCAACATAACCTCTTGCACTGTCTTGCCAAGTGGTTGGCAATTGCAGCTTATCAATCCTAGTTTGATTGGTCCAGTCAATTGGTTTTCCATTTTCCAATATTCCATCATCTGCATACACTAGTAAAAGTTCATTGCAAATACCAACTGGGTCTGGCCATCTAACTGTTGCATCTGTTAAAAAAGGGTGTGTTGTAAAACAGGATTGATATAAAAAATCTATTCCTTCATTTTTGGGATGATAATAATGCATCATCCATATAAAATGAAAGGCCGATGCACGCATTTCATCCCTGATTTTCCAAGCCCCTTCTTCCCATCTAATAGCTGTTTGAAAAAACTTGATTTTTGCCATTAGATTACTGTGCTTGAGTAATTCTCTATGCCTTAAACCAACAGCCACAAAGGCAGATACGTTTAACCAACCCTTGATAGACTCATAACACATTCCATCTTTGTCTAAATACCATGAAATCATGGCGTCTGCTTTTTTTGCAGCCAATTCAAACAACTGTTTATCAAATCCTTTTTGACCTTCTATTAACAACATTAGGCGTATGTATTCCATTCCAAATCCTTGGTGGTTGTTGATCATAAAATGGTCAGGAACAGACAGAAAATTAGAGATCCTGTTTTTGCAAATTTTCTCAATAACAGCTCTTGTCAATTCGCATTCTTCAGCAGTCATCCAAGGTTGTAAATAATCATAATTGAGCAAATCCCAAATTTCTGCGGGGGAATCCGGTTCTCCAGACGCAACAATGGATCTTTCTACATCCCATAGATTGTCACGGTCTGGACGCTTATCCATGTCATCAATTTTTGGATCCAATAGTTTTACCTTCTCAACTAATTCTTTTGCCAATTTTCTGCCCAAATCCTTGTTATTTGTTACAAGTGCATAAAATGGACTCTGAGATTTTTCTACACGCTCCCACATTGCTCTAAATGCCAATGGAGCTTTTGAACCAAGTGCCAATTTTTGCCTTACATGCTCAACATCGTTCATTGTTAACAAGACCCTTGGATAGATACCAGGGGCTGGAACCTTTGATAGTTTAGAATCTTCAAATTCCGGATCTAAATAATTTTTTTCTACGCTGGGCGATGTGGGCCAAAAATTATTTTGAATAGCATCTGCATAGGGCAAAATAGCTCTTGGTTTCCATATTGGCTCTTGATAGTATTCTCTTTTTTGCGCAAATGAAATAGTGCTTAACAACAAAGAAAGTAGAATAGCAGCTGCAAGTTTTATAGAAAATATTTTCTTCATCTTGATCGGTATTATCTTTTAATGATCCAATTGGGGTCGTTTGCATTGATGATTTGTGGCTTACCCGTAATATATTTTCCTTCACGTAAAAAATTGTCAGTTGCTATCAATGCAAACACAGTTGTTTCTTCCGGGGCTTTATAATGAGGCACTGCAAATGCATGAGAGGTATTGGGCAATAATACTGTTAAGCAGTCTCCTTTTTGGTTCAATTTTTGGGTAAATTGTTCTACAAAATTTACTGGTGTTATTTTGTCTTCAGTTCCATTAATTAGTAAGGTTCTTGGAACAGCATCCATTGAAAGAAATAAGGGAGATATGGATTTTGCCTTAGACACCAAGATGGGGATATTCATTAAAGAGTCTTGGTTCAAATTTTTTTGTTTAATCAATTTTGCATCTAGGTATTTAATAAATGTTGGTGTTGCCAAATTCAATACAGGATTGTACAAGACCAAGGCTTTTGCATTACTGGACTGATTATCCAATTTGTTAGATGCTAGCATCACCATACAAGCTGCCAAATGACCTCCAGCAGACTCACCCGAAAGCACAATTTGATTGGTATCTACACCTAATTCTTTTGAATGGGATTTTACAAAACGTATAGCTGCCTTACAATCTGAAATACAATTCATGATATCATCCGTTTCTTTAGTGATTAGCCTATAATCTATGCTAATACCCACCATGCCTCTTAAAGAAAAATAATTGATATAGGGGAAAAAAGTACTGGCAGATCCACCGGTCCAAGCTCCCCCATGAATAAATAGGATGGCTGGTTTTAAACCTTTTACATTTATGGGTTGGCGATAATAAATTTTAAGTGCCGTATCTGAATTTTGCTGATACACCATGGACTGAATTTGACCATTCATAGCATCTAAATCTGCAAAACTATACTGTTTGTCTTGGGCATTACCGTAAGAGAAAAAGCAAAGACCTATTAGGATTCTAATTATTTTGTTCATAGACTACTTAATTGCTTTTTAGTAAAATTTTCCCATCTCTATTTACTTTAACCAATGTTCTTTCATTACTGGTTTTGGTAAATAAAAGTTCATCCATTGTTCCATCTTCCCATCTTAATGTTGCCATCCCATTTAGATAGGAAATCTTAGGTAATGTTTCCCCCTGTTTGAAAGGTATCAATAGCACTTTAAAATCTGCACGATTTCCTTTATGACTAATATTGATTCTATCATACCAATTGGTATTGGAACCATGAGAATTAATGGGGCCTTTTTCTCTGGCAACCTGAATGCCCGCAACTGGCTTACTGGTGTTTTTCTGTTCATCTAGGGAAACCACTAAGAGTAGTGATTCTCCTTGTTGGGGAATAATCATATTCGGAGCTAAGCTGTCTAACTTATACAAATTACTTTTTCCCAAAACTAATTGACCTTGGGGTAATTGCGCATATTGGGCCATCCAAACGCCTCCATTCAACATGGCTGTCCATTCGTACAAATGTTCCAAACTATCTTTCTTCAAATTATCCATGACAATACCATAAGAATGTTTACCCCTGACCAATCCAACTGAACGATACACGTATTTCATAGGATTGTATAATGCCCTGGATGTGGCTATATAATTGGAATAGTTATAGGTTGCCCACCATGGTCGCATTTTATACCTTGCAGTTCCAGCAAATGTTTTAAGATTTTGTGGTGAAGGATCTAATTCCCAAGAAAGGGCTGCCATTTTAGGTTCCCAAATATTGCCTGGCTGTGTTTGCCATCTATAGGAATAAGAATTGGTCAAATCAGCTGAAGCAAAACTTCCTGAAGATGTTGAAGTTGATCCCAAATATTTGGCGGCAGCTTGATAGCCTGTTCCTAATCCACTAGAACCTTCCGGTTCTGATATTCCATCTACCAACACTTGATTGTGGTATTTTCCATCATAGACTTGTGTAAAAGGGCTTTCTGTAATCCAATCAACACCCAATGCTGAAAAATGAAACATACCAGCATCAGCATGGTGGTGCCCTCCACCTAGATAATGATCAGGCCGCACCATCATATTGATCCAAACCGCCTGCTTTCCTGCATCGCTATAACCCGAGTAAACACCATGCTCAGGTGCATTGAAATCCAAAGGCAGTTTTAAATCCTTTCTTGTAACTGTATAATCATAATCGCAATCGTATAATAGCCCATGAACAAATCCAGGATACATTGGACTAGGCATTCTGAGCTTTGGCACTTTTGCTACTGAAGACTTATATTTTTCTGGATCAAATCCTTCCAATACCCATTCACGCATGGCTTCTCTAAAGGATGGATCCTTGTCATAAAATGTTTTTGATTGTGCCAATAAATAATCAGCCGCTTTGTTGTTGGGATAAAAAGATTTGTATTCATTGACGGTTTGCAATGAAAATTGCTGTTGACTAAAAGGAACATATTGGGTTCCACTATTTACAATCACTGTGCCGCTTGGCGATGTCATTTGAACTTGTCCTTCCAACAACTTTCTTATATGCGGATGGCCCCATAAATTCTCACCCCTTCTGGCAAGTGCTATCATGGATAAAGTATGAAATTGCATACCACCAGGCGTCTTACCATTGCTTTCATATATAACACCAGCACTATCAATACCCCATTCGCAAAAAGCTTTCACGGTTTCGCAATTTGTTTCATATGATTCTTTGTCAAAACCTTCCTGACCTTCAATGGCTGTTACTGCAAGAAAATTGGGTAAGTCCCAAGTAACCCAATTGATATCGCGAAAGCGAACTGGGCCATCTTGACCATAAGCCCTTCTTCCATAAGTTGCTTTTGCAATAACACGATACATAATTTTCTTTTCTGCTTCTGTCATCCATTTACCTGCAAAATCTAAACAGAATCCTAGGTTCATATGTGCAACAACGCCATGTATATTTCTCCAGGAAGTTTCAGAACCATTACCAGCAATCAAGACTTTTGTTCCATCTTCCTTGGTGTAGCTAGTACTCATTTCACTATCACTGGCAGTATTCCATTCATCTATCAATGGTTCACGTAATTTGAAATAATTGGCAATAGCAGTGGCCGCCTGTTTTCCATGTACATTATCATTGGTTAGCAAACAATACAAAGCCATATTGCTCAAACATTCTGGCACATAACTAATATGCGAATTATATATACCGGGTTTTTGATCTTTAAATTGGTGTGGCACTGAACTAGGTGGTGCATTAGGTATGGGACCATCCATGGGCCACTGTAAATTTTGGAGATTGCCCGTATACAATTGTTTGAATACTTTTCCATCACTGGTGTTTTCATCCCACCAACTATGCTTTAACAAATACTCAATTTCAATTAAACTCATTTGTCCAATCTTACTATTCTTAATTCGCTCAGCCAACATAGGAATATCTTCTTCATTAAATAGTATTCTTGGATAAATCCCCGGTGCCGGGATTTTTGAACCTAATAATTTGGCATTAAACCCGGTATAGTCATATTGCTCTTTGGGTGTAAATTTCCATTGGGTTTCTGGTCCTTCTAAAATGGCTTTTTGCGCATCTGTTACTTTTACATGATCAGTCCATTTACCCTGTCTGGTCAAACTAGGAATATATTTTGTAGCAATATCAGGGTCTGCAAATTTTTCCGGACTATCAAACTGTGCAATGATTGATTCTATTAAAATGTTTTCAGAACTTGAAAATTGGATAGATTCTTTTCCTGCCATCCATAATTTTTCTTGGTGCTGGTATAGTTGAAATCCGAACATTTTTGCAACCGCAGTAAAAGAAACATAAGGTCTTTTATTGATGAGTATTGTTTTAAGCTGATTCATGGCTACCCTTGGGTGATGTAGCGAATAAATCCATTTGTCTTTTAAATAAACAGGAGCAGGACTTGGATGAATATCTTTTAAAGACAATATAGAAGCAAAGGCCAATGGAACAAAAAGATCATGGTTCTTGGCAATGGCTTCATCATGCCAATTAAGATCATCCAATCTCATTTTATAACCATTCACCCATGCATACCTACTTCCAGCATAAACGGCAATTTGGTTTTTGATTTTTGCTACAGCCATTGGCTTGGCTGATCTTGTATAAGGCATTCCTTGGTCCTGTGCTGGAGCCTGTAAATTTTGCGCAGGAATACTACCAAAACAAATAATTAAGCTGAAAAAGCAAATGAGAATCTGTTTCATGTTTGGTATTATTTTTCTGATATAATATAGAAATCGCGTTCAATTGGTTTGGCCGATTGTATAAAGGGTTCCCGATTGCGCCCCCATTGATAGGCCACAACGGTAACTTTTATAGGAAATTTTGACCTAGGGGGAATTTTGGTAATGACTAATTCATTACCCTTAATTTCTGCTGGGCCTGATTGTACAAAAAAAGCAATGGGCATTCCCACATCACTACTAGCTGCTAATGAAATGGTCATCTGCTTCTCAGAGATATTTTGGATAGGTGAGAATTGAATGTTTTGTTCTTTGCCTTGCAAATTGGTTTCTGGAAATTTCAGTTGACCAGCTTGTTCCGCATATTTAAATTCTTTGTCCCCTACACTGTAGGCCATAATCTGAACATTATTGGTATACCTTGATATACCAAAATGGTCAAAAGAAATTTGAAATACAGAATCATTAATTTGCTTTCCACCTCCTCCCCAACCACCAATTAAAAAAAATTGGATTTTTTGATTGGCGTGTTGCAATGTCTGGCCACTATTTGCAACACCACTTGGGGTTTCTTTTAAATAGTCTCCTTTTAAGGTAAAACTGATTCCATCGTCATTGGGCTCAAAATTTAAATCCGTGATCCAAGATGCAGGTATAGTCTTGTTTTGTTGCACAAAACTGACACGTTGGTCTTTCTTGCCTCCATACAATTTTGGGAACTCGGTTACTGCTTTGGCTAATGTTTCATCCATATGCCAAAAAGCTAGAGATGGGTCTCCTTTATACAAAGAATAGGGGGCTGTTTTAAAATGTGAAGGCGTAATTAATCCAATATCTGTTAACCATCCTGATGATTCTTCCAAACTAATTAATTGGGAATTCCCGTTCAGATCTTCTTTAATTCTATAATGAGCTGCTTTTTGGATAAACATAGCAGAGAGCTTGGCCAAATGTTGGTCAAAATTAAAATGCCCTGCACCTGGCTGAACCACCTCACAAACCTGTGCGTTATTATATTTTGATCGGATGTCTAAAAGATCCCCTCTTAGCCAGCGCCAGTGTTTTTCAATGGACTCATTTGGATTACCCCAAGACTCGTATTCCCCACTTACTGCCATAACAGGTATCCCTTCTACCCTAGCCTTAGCATCAGCTTCTGGTGGATTAACCATGGCTGCAGCATGAAGTGTAAGTATGGCAATAACCCGTTTGGGATTCCAATAAGCAATATTCCATGCACCAATGGCTCCACCAGAATGGCCAATAGTGATTAGTGGTGCTGTAGCAATTTCATTATAACCAGAAATATTGGCTAAATCAGTACAGATTTTTTGTAACACCTGGTCAGCACCTTCCTTGTATTTAAAATAAGTTATCGGACTCCTAAAGAGAATGATCATGCCAAGATTTTCTTTTTGACAAGCCGCTCTGATTAATGGATTGTCACAAAATGATTTTTCCAAAATTACTTGACTGGCAAAAATGATACCTCGTACTTTTTTACAAGTTGGTGGAATCCAAAGAAACGCCTTTGCATGTGGGTCTTTTCCTTCAATAGGAACAGACCATTGGTATTCTGCACCGAATACTTGATTAAAGAATAGGCATATAAAAAGTATAGAAAAAATATATCGCAAGCCTTGCATCAATCCTTGATTTGTTAGTTTTATATGATTAGAACAATCTAACATAGAACACTTGCTCTAAATTGGCTTTTTTAGCTCTAAAACAGGCATTTTAGAACAGCTATCTACGGAACCGGTTTCGGTAATTTAGCTTGATTTACAATGGATAAACAAACAAAGAGCTTTAATTTGAAGCAATGAACCTAACTGTTAAACCGGTTCCAAACTTCTATGCAGCCATTTCTTATTCATATACCAGTTTTAAGACCAATTATTCTTATAATTAGGTTGGCAATTTTGAGTAACTGCTTGTTTCCAATGATTGTATATTCCCAATTAAAAAAACAAGACATTAGCTTAACGGCACATATTAATCAATATGATACTGAAAGATATAATCTGTTACCCAACCAGGCCAATGCAAATATCAATCACAACAAGATTCAACTAAACTTTTTACAATCCAATTGGGAAATTCAAACATCTAGCAAAATAGTGACCGAAAATGCTATGGCAACTGATTATTCGGTAAAATTTATCTGTAAGAAAGGAAGTTTGAAACAAGCCAGTGTGTCAATTGATATTACTGATCAAAGCTGGTCAGAGAAAAACTATGTATTATTTCCAGCCGCAGTTTACAATGGAAATAGATTTGCTTGGCGCAGACTTAGGTATTCTCCTAAACTACATGATATTAAAGATATAGGGCCTGATAAACCAATGATAGTTAATGATATTCCTAAACTAAGTGAAAATGGGGGTGTTTCAAGAATTCAGGAAAGAAGTGGTAGCATGAGTACACCTGCTATTGGCTATTTTAGTGATTCCTTACAAAAATCAGTTTGGGTTTTAACCAAACAAGGTAATGAGTTGGGTGATTATGGCATGGGCATTGAGGAATCCAGGAACCGCAAAAAGGGTATTATTACTATTACTTCACCAGTGGTTCGTGAGCAATTTAACTATACCATTTGCAATGCCCGAAATCCAAGTTGGGATATTCCAAAAGACTTTAAGGTAGGTGATACCATTGTCATTCAATTCCGTATCTATCAATTAAATGCTAACCATTTACAGGAATTATTTGACCAATTTTGTACTATCAGAAAAGATGTTATAACTGAAACAGCTTCACCGAATACCTTACCTTACTCTACTTGTTTACAAACATTGACAAACAAATACAATCAACAGAATTTTGTAGAAAGCCATGGCTATTATGCTATTGGTATGAGAGAAAATTTCTTGCAGGATTGGCAAATTGGTTGGACTGGCGGCATGATTACCACCCTTCCCTTATTGTTTTCAGAGGATTCCTTAGCTAGAAAAAATGTCATTAGAAATTTTGACTGGCTTTTTCCTAAAGGCATCAGCCCCTCAGGATTTTATTGGGATGCTGGACAGAAAGGAACAGAATGGTTTGGGGGAGATATCAGAAATGCGCATACTAAAAACTGGCATTTAATTCGGAAAAGTGGCGATGCTGTTTGGTATATTATCAAACAGTTTATGTTGATGGAAAAAATGGGGATACCGGTTAAAGAACAATGGAAAGAAGGGAATAAACAAGTATGTGATGCATTTGTTAGACTATGGAATAAGAATCATCAATTGGGTCAGTTTGTTGATTCACAAACTGGTGAAATCATTGTTGGAGGGTCTAGCAGTGGAGCCATTGTTCCTGCAGCATTATGTCTTGCCGCACAATACTATGAAAATCCCGTTTATTTAAAAACGGCTATTGAAATTGGAGCATATCTCAATAAAAACTTTACCCAAAAAGGGATTAGTTGTGGGGGGCCAGGTGATGCTTTACAAAGTCCAGATTCTGAATCGTCAGAAGCACTTGTAGAGTCTTATGTAAGTTTATATGAAGCATCGGCTGACAAAGAATGGCTTGATATTGCAGAACATGCAGCCAAACAATTTGCAACATGGGTAGTAAGTTATAATTACAAATATGCTGATAGTACTGCTTTTGCTAAAGCAAACATAAACACTATTGGCGGTGTATATGCAAATACCCAAAACAAGCATTCTGCTCCTGGCATTTGTACTGGTTCGGGAATTGGATTGTTTAAATTATATAGATATACTGGTAATCCATTTTATAGAGATTTATTAAAAGATATTGCCCATAATATTCCTCAATATTTACCACATCCTAAAAAACCATTGGGTAATGCACCATTTGGCTGGGTAAGTGAAAGAGTGAATATGACAGATTGGGAAGGGCCACAATCCATAGGATATATTTTACCAATTTCAACATGGGCAGAATCCTCCCTAATGCTTACTACCGTTGAAATACCGGGTATTTATATTCAAACTGACAAGGGATTAATTACTGTCTTTGATAATATAGTTGTAAAAAAAATAAAGGAGACAAACACAGAATGGTCTATTGAACTAAACAATCCTACACCAACTGATGCTTTAGTAACAGTTTTAGAAGAAAATACCAAAAATAGTAGCCAACTTTTGGGAGAGAATGCATTGTATGGGGCTAAAAAAATAGCCATTAAATCAGGCGCTTCTTTATTGCTTAATTATAAAAAATAATATTTTTTTCAACAAAATTATACTCAAAAAAAAGACCCATGCCTAAACATGGGTCTCAGAATGCTAACCTTTACCAAATGCTAGAGAAACCGTAAAATCTTATGGCGTAATAGTAAGTTGAATGGTTTTAATTTGTTTTTCAACTTTGTTCTGATTCAAGTTGGTAGCCACAAAAGTAATATTGTACACCCCTGGAGCAGTGTATCTATAAAGGTACCTTACATAAACCCCAGGAATTTTGTTATAAACATATTCAAGACCTGCAAATGCAGCATTTACTTCATTTTTAATGGTAACACCCGCATCTGGTCTTACAGATTTCAAACTTGTTTTAGTAGTAATTAACCAATCATCATTATCATCATTGTTAACCGTAATTCCAGGATCAAATTGAATTGGATAGGCAGTTTTAATTGCTATTCCATTGCTATTGTTTACTTTATCTGCCGCTGAACTTCCTGCATTTCCTACATTCCAGGCATTAAAACCAGGTAGTGTGTTATTCTTTAAACTAGCTTGGATCCAACCTGTATATTGAAAAGAACTAGCATTTGCAGCTCCAGAAAAAGGAGCTGAAAATAACTGATAACGGGTGCCATCACTAAGGTTATTGGTTAAAGCAAACGCTTGAATCTGCCATCTTCTTTGTGCTGCAAGCGCATTTTTCTTTCCTAAATATCTAAACGCTATATTGATAGAGTCGTTAACATTAAAGTCAGATATATCAATAGAGTCGGAAGTAACAAAACTTGTTGCTAATGTAGTTGGCCATTTGCTATTCCTTGAGGTAATATTAGTCCAAGTAGCATTGACAATACTTGCAGAATCATATCCCTTCAAATTACTAGAAATCAATAACAACAAAGAGTCGTTTCCAGGCAAAACACCTTGTTGCATGGACGATTGAAAAACCAACTTATTAATTCCAGAAGCAGAATTACGTCCTAGATTTGCATATTGTCTTCCTGATTCACCAGAATAAAAAGTGATTTCATCTGGTTGACCGCTAAAATTAAATAATACACTATCCCCTACTTTATAAGTTAATTTAGAAGTAGTAACGTCGAATCCATTTGGAGATTCAATGGAATCGTATTTTTTACAAGAAACAAAAATTAATAAGAATAATATGGTGGCGATGGCCCATATACTTGTTATTCTCTTTTTCATAAGCACTTTATTAGTATTCTTAATTAAGATTTACCAACCAATATTTTGAGTTGCTGCATTATTTTGAGCTATTTCAAAAGTAGATGGAACTGGAAACAATGAAAATTTCTGAGGATAGGTTAAGAAATTATTAGCTGCAAGTGAGGCTGCAACTGAATAAGATGCTGGGGCATTGGCGCTTACATCTGATACAATTGCCTGCATTGCAGAAGTCATAGTTCCCCATCTTATCAAATCAATTCTTCTTACACCTTCAAAACAAAGCTCTCTTGATCTTTCGTCCATAATATCTTGCATGGTAAAAGTGGTAACATCAAAACCAGATTGAGCAGAAGTGGGATTAAATCCGAATGCCCTTCTTCTTACCTGATTAAAATATTCAACAGCTGTTGCAGAAGGTGAACCATTTGCTTTTAAATCGGCTTCAGCCGCCATTAACAATACATCAGCATAACGGATGATTGGGAAATTACAAGATGTATTATTTTGGAGTCTTGTTGGAGGAAGACTTGTTTCATATTCTCTACGCCATTTACCTACACATCTTTCATAAGCAGTTGGATAACCAGATCCCCCAGCTGTAACGTTGATTGCAGTTAATCTTCCGGCACTAACTACGGCAGTAGCGCTTGCTCCAGTTCCAATGGTTGCAACAGTTGTATTAGTGGCATATCCTGTAAAGCTAATAGTTGGAGCTGTTGTATAACCTGAACCTGGATTGTCAATAACTACAGAAGTAATAGCTCCTGCAGCATTGGTATATGCTGTAGCCGAAGCTCCTGTTCCAGATCCTGTTATTACCACTTGTAAATTTAAATAACGGGTATTGTTACCATTGGTTTTATACAAATAAGGAGCAATTGCCCAATCCCTTCTTTGATCACCTGGAGCAAAGAGTCTGAATAACCGATTATGAACCCGATAGGTTCCTGAAGAGAATCCAATAGGAGAAGCGGCGGTTGCATCTGGGCAAAATACCCCCATGATGGCACCTAAAGTTTGAGTAACTGGAAAACCCGTATTAGCAAATGTTCCAGTTGCATTTGATTTAGAAAGAAAAGCAGCGTCCCAAATTCCTTCTGTCACATTGGGATCATTTACATTATTCTGCATGTTATTGATAAACAATCTAGCATAAGCTGGGGTACCCGGTGCAGCTGCTAAAGGTGTTCCATTTAAGGCGTGCAAATTAGAACTAATTAATTTTTGCGCCCATGTCTGTGCTAATTTGTATTTGGCATTATCATTTAGTGGAAAGCCTGCTGCACTCAAGCAAACCCTTGCTAAAATTGCTTGTACGGCAGATTTACTAACTACTGTAGGAGTAGGAGTTGCAGCTTGCCAACTTTGGGGCGCATTAATTGCAGGAATCATTTCTTCTGCTTCGGTCATCTCTTTAATGATGTATTCATAAACATCTTTAATAGGACTACGAGGAATATTGAAATCTGTTCCCATATCAGTACTAAGCTTCAATTTTAAAGGAGTTTCGCCAAACCTAGTAACCAATAAATAATAATAATAAGCTCTTAAAAATTTGGCTTGCCCAATGATGTTCTTTCTTTTATTGGCATCCATATCAACATTGGGTGCAGCATCAATTACTATATTAGAGCGTTCAATTCCAAAATACATTTGCCTCCAGAAATTTCCAATATTGGTTTCTGTAGAATTGATATTGTATAATTCAGTAAGTATGGTACTAGCAGTGACACCAGTTCTAAAGCTTTCATCGGCACCTCCTTCTAAATATCCCCATAGTCCCTGACCATAGGTCTGATCTTGTACTAAAGGGTTGTAAATGGCAGCCAATTGAAACAGCAATTGCGGCTCAGTTGTAAAGCTTGTTGACTGAAAGAAAACCGGTTCAAGACTGATATTCTTCTGGCAAGAGGAAATACCAAAACTAATGGTAATCAGAAGTAAAAAACGGTATATGATATTTTTCATATTGCAGGTTTGAAAATGTTTTTTCAAAATCATTAGAATGTTACAGTTAATCCAAAATTGAGTACAAATGATCTTGGATATGGTGTATAGTCATATCCTCCAGCAAGTACTGGATAACCACTACTTGGTTGAATAAATGTGTAACCAGCACCTCCTTGTGAAGTACTTCCCACATTGCTTCCCCCAAATGGTGAATTGGCCGGATTTGAAGATCTAAAAGTTGACACTTCGGGATCCATTCCAGAATACTTGGTCCAAGTAAAAATGTTTTGAGCAGATAGATTTAATCTAACATTGCTGATACCTGCTCTCTTTACCCAAGCTCCTGGCAAACTATAGCCTAATGAAATAGTTTTCAATCTTAAGAATGATCCATCTTCAATAACCCTTGATGAAGGTCTTGGATTTGCACTTCCAACATCTCCCTTCAAATTGTATCTTGCCCTAGGAATATCGTTGGTAGGATTGGAAGGCGTCCAACGATCTGCATAAGAGGCAAACTGGTTATAATTCAAAGAATATCCACCATTACTTTCAAATACAATTCTATTAGCATTTAAAATTTGGTTCCCATAACTCCATTGAAAGAAAATATTTAAAGACCAGTTTTTATAGTTCAAGTTATTGTTAAAACCACCGGTGTGAATTGGCAATGGACTACCTAAAGTTGTTTGATCACTTGCATCTACCACACCATCTCCATTAATATCTTGGTATTTGGGGTCTCCTGGTTGAACATTACTTGAATAAGTAGGAACACCGTTCTTCAACGCATAAGTGCCGTTGGCTAGATTGTTAAAATCACCATATTGGTAAACACCCCCCCATTGATACCCGTAAAATTGTGAAATAGGACCTCCCACTTTTGCCAACCACGCAGTTGCAGATCCAGTAAGGCTCCATCCTGTTTGAATAGATTCTAAACCGTTATAAAATTGTTTGATTTTACTGGTGTTGAATGCAATATTAAAACTGGTAATCCAACTAAAATTCTTTGTTTTAATATTCACTGAATTGATAGTGAATTCAAATCCAGAATTAGACAATTTTCCTACGTTTTGGTATTGAGAGTTGGCTCCATTAGGATAACCCGCACTAAATGGCAATCGTACACCTAGTAAGAAGTTTTTGGTATCCTTGGTGTAGTAAACTGCTTCTGTAGAGATTCTGCCTTTTAAGAACTCTAAATTTAATCCTATGTCAAGACCTGTAGCAGTTTCCCAAGTAAGTGCATCATTACCATAAAAGAATGGAACAATACCACCAACATTATTATTATTCCATGCGTATCCTGCACTGGTTTGCACATTACCAAATTGTGACAAATAGCTAAAGTCTCCTACTTTGTTATTTCCAGTACTACCATAACTTGCCCTAAGCTTACCATAGTTTAAAAAACTATTAGTCTTTTTCATAAATTTTTCCTCAGTAAAAGTCCAAGCTGCTGCTACTGAAGGAAAATAACCCCATTGTTTTCCTGGGGCGAATTTAGAAGATCCATCTGCCCTCATAGTTACTTGGAAATAGTATTTGTCATCAAAATTGTAGTTGGCCCTTCCAAAAAAACTATAAGATTGGTTTTTAGTTCCAGCCAAAGTGGTGGCATTGGGGGTTCCAACATTCATAGAAAGAATGCCCAAATATTCTGTTGCTTGTGGAATATTAATAGTTCTAAATCCGGTTCCATCCTGTTTTGCATACTGATATTCAAAACCAGTAACAGCATCAATTTTATGTTTGCCGTTTATCTTTTTTGTATAAGATAAAGTGTTACTTGTAGAATATGTCTGTGCTAATGAAGTATTCACGGAACCATTAATGCCACTTATATTGGGTATAGAACCAGCGGCATTCTTAAATAGGTTTCCCTGTTGGGTTTGGGAGTTGAAAAATTGATCTAACCTAAGATTGGTAGAAGTATATCCACCTGAAACCCTGAATTTAAAATCTTTCAAAAAGTTATATTCTAAATAAGCAGTGATATACGCTGTATTACTAATGGTCTTTCGATATTCATTTTGAGCTTGCAATAATGGATTAACCAAATTATCTCCGAGTGAAGTAGTAGCTGTACCATTAATAAAGTCTTGAAGTGCAACACTATCAATCAAGTTATTGGCTACATCTTGATTACCCAATCCTGTAGTAGGTCTATATTGCCACATTCCTTGAACTACTCCTCCTGTACTTCCGTTTACTGCAACGGTACCGTATGATGTGGTGTTTGCATAACTAGCACTGATTCCTGCGCGAAGATTTTTACTCATCCGTTGATCCAATGAAAATCTACCATCAAACCGTTTCATTCCTGTATTAATGATAGTGCCTGTTTGGTCAAAATATCCGCCAGAAAAACTATACCTAGTATCTTGATTACCTCCTGAAACATTTAGTGAATGGTTTTGAGTTAATCCAGATTGCATTAATAAATCCTGCCAATCATAACCTTTGACTGTCTTATAATAATCAAGGTCAATACCTTTTGAAGGATCCAAATAGATTTGTCTAAAACGATTGCTTGGAACCGCCGGTGTACTATTGATACTATCCAATTCCAATTGCAGTTTCACAAACTCATATGGCTGCATCATTGGAATTTTCTTGGTTACTTTTTGTGATCCTATAGCAAAATTATAGGTCACTTTGGGAGGTCCTACTTTGCCTTTTTTAGTGGAGATTAAAATAACTCCATTAGCGCCCCTTGATCCATAAATAGCCACAGAGGAAGGGTCTTTTAATACCTCTAAAGACTCAATGTCATTTGGATTGATGGAATTGATATCTAAATTTTCAACCGGAAACCCATCCACTACAAATAAAGGAGAGGCTTCTTGTGTTACTGAAGATCCCCTAATAGTAATGGTTGCAGCTGCACCTGGTTGGCCATCTGATGAAACCACATTTACACCAGCAATTCGTCCTCCCAACATTTGGTCTAAAGCAGGTACAGGCGCTTTTTTCATGTCCTCTACATTGGCTTTTGCCGTAGAGGTTATTAGGTTTCTTCTTGTTGTAGTTCCATATCCAATAACCACAACATCGTCTAAAGAAGAAGCGCTTTCTTTTAAAATAATATCAAGTATTGGTTTAGCTCCAACAATTTTATCCGTTGTCTCAAATCCAACAAAAGAAAAAACCAGAACCGAACTTGCACTTGGCGCTTGAATTCGGAATCGTCCTTCTGCATCCGATAAAGTATTCTTGTTTGTTGACTTCACAGTAATTGTAACTCCTTGCAAAGGATTTCCTTTTGCATCTTTAACCGTACCCGACACTGTAATAGGAGCCTGAGCATTTGTTCGTAAAGACGAAAAACTAAAAACTGTCAAGAATAAGAGCATTGCCATTGGAAATACAAATAGGCGGGGAAGCATTAAATGGCGGGTGTTAGAGCACCAGGATAAGTAGGTTTTTCCTTTCATATAGCAGCGTTTTTGATTCAACGTATCATTTTGTAAACAGAAGTGTCAGATTACAAATGATAGACGTTAGAAATTAAAAGTACGCTCCTGAAAGAGGTTTTGAAATGTGTAAAGGAACTTTATTTACGGAACCGGTTTCGGTAGATGAAACTGTCAAAAGCTATTTGGCAGTAGATTTTCGCTCTTCAATAATTGCCGGAAGGATAATTTCTTCGTTGAGCAATTTATACTTCTTTTTTTCAAAAGAATTGAGCATTAAAGTGGCTGCTTTTACCCCCATTTCAAAAGCTGGAGGCACCACCGTTGTTAGTGATGGAGAAAGTAAGGAAGCAAAGGATAAATTGGAGTAAGAAATAATTTTGATGTCATTAGGAATAGACAAATTCAACTCTTCACATACATAATAACTGGTAATGGCCATTTTTTCAACTGGAGATAGAATTCCGTCTGGTCTTTTTGAAGATTGGAGTAATTTTTTGATGAGCTGAAAATTACTATCATAGTCTTGTGTTCCATTAACAACTAATGATTCATCAAATTCAAGACCATATTGCTTAAGTGCTTTTAAATAGCCATCATAACGCCTTCTTCCAACTGAAAAATCTCTAAGAACATACATATAAGCAATACGCTTACAACCTTTATTGATTAACAATTCTGTAGCTCGGAAAGCACTTTCCACATCATCTGTGGTAATCTTAGTTGCCTCAATATTTCCACAAACCCTATCAATAAAGACTACAGGTTTACCCATCTGTATCATGTCTTTGACATGTTGAATATTATCTTCTTTACTTACTACTGATAATATTACTCCATCAACCCTGCCGCTTTCAAGCATTCTAAAGATAGCTGCTTCCTTTTCAGGGTCGTCATAAGTGAGATATAATAGAACATGATAATCTCTTTCTCTTGCAACCGATTGCATTCCTTTAATGGCAGTGGCAAAAAAATTATTATCAACCTGCGGCAAGACCACAGCAATGGTTTTACTATTGTGTTTTCTTAAACTGCTAGCATAGGGGTTAGGTTGATAATTCAACTCTTTGGCTGCATCAAAAACACGTTGCTTTGTTGCATTGCTAATTTCGTGGCTATCCTTTAAAGCCCTAGATACGGTGGATTTTGACAATCCCAGGTAATTTGCCAACTGGATTATATTGACTGAGCTCATGCCTAGGTTATTTTAAAACAATTTAGATAAAAATAGGCTAATAAAACTCAAATTATCTGGTTCATTTTACATCTCAAAAATCAGTTCCCCATCCCTCTCTAACCTAACGATGGTTTTGCCATTGACCCCCTTTTTAAAATAAAACAGGTCTTTTTGGTCTCTGAAATTAACTTTCAAAATTGTCCTATCAAGATTCCACTCAGTTTCAGGAACGGCTTCTCCACTAAGATGTGGGTAAATCAATACTTTAAAATTGGGAGTAACACTTCTTGATGGAATTACCAATCGCTTTCCAAGATCCATTGTTCTAAGATAAAATTGATGCAAGTCTTCCGTTTTAATTTTTTCTATCACTTCTAACCTTGCATTTGGTTCCAGATTGGGTCTTGAAGCAGCCCCTCTTTCCAATACCCTTACTAGTAATTGTGGGTCTCCTTTTTTAGGAAGGAATCTTCCCGCTTGATGAATTTCATTGGCAATATTGTCTACTTCTTTCATATTTCTTGCCATACGTTTATCTCCTAATAAAAGCTCATACTCACCATGTATTCCAGCGTTTGCAAGACTATTAAATCCAATATTTAAAGGATCAGAAAGCTGGGTTACATCTACCAATTGTTTAATGGAAACTAGTTCTACATCTAAAGGCATGGGCAACATCCATTCATACAGATGTTCCTGATTATCCTTTTTCAGATCATCCACTATGAGCACATAGTCATGCTTACCCTTTATTAGTCCCGCTGTTCTAAATGCATAGGCAACACTACAATTGGGTAAGCGCATGGGCCAAGTATCTTCGTTCCAAATCAAAGGATTTGTTTGAAGAGATCCAGAAAAATATTCTGATACCTTTCTTAAGGGATCTCTTTGTGGAATTATCCCCGGATAATACTTGGATAAATTTTTTGCCACATTTGCATACACCCCAGTCTCCCATTGAGGAGCTAATTTCTTTCCAAGTAATTTATCAGCTACCGGAGACTTTAACCACATCCAGTCAAATGAATATTTATAATCAACTGCTCCAAAACTACTTCTGGTATTATTGTTAAATGATAACCAAGTAGCAGGTGTTGCAAAATAGCCTTGTCCTTGACCATCTATGGTAATTAAGGAATGATATTTTGTTTCAGTACTTCTAAACCCGTCTACTATCCACCATCTACCATTTGCTGCTAATTCAAAATTTCCTCTATCGGAATGGTCATGAGATTGAAAATACATGTCCTGTCTTGCATCAAAATGAAAGACTATTCCATCTTTTGCCCATTTGTTTCTAGCTATGATAGAACCTCTTTCAGGAGAAAAGAAAGTTAGAGGCATATTTTCAGGTGGAATTCCATTGTATTGCTCCTTTGTTTTTTCAGGATCTGACAAAAAAGCAAAAACCCCAACATCGGGTAGTTTACTTAGCTGTGTAGGAAGACAATTGGCAAGTAAATAATCAATTTTACCATCCTTTGGAAAAAAGTATTTTAAAATGATCATCATAGTCCAAGGAAGGTCAGAACTGCTCCCTGTATCGCCATGAGAGGTCCAAAGGGCATCCGGATTAGAAGAAAGACTATGTATTAGCCAATCTGGTATCTTCCGAAAATTGGGTATCCCAAAGGGGTTAAATTGGGTTCTTGCCGCAACAGCTTGCATTAGCAATAAATCATCAGCAAATGGTCCAAAAGTATAAGTAATACCTTCTGTACTCATTCCTTCAGATGTAAAAGTATAGGATAAATAATCTTTCAACAGATCTACACCTCTCTCAAATATTCTTTTATCATAACCGGTCTCATTTTCTATACTTAAAACAGATAAAGGGTAAGCCAAAGAAGAAGCTATATGGTTCCACCTTCTCCAATGATGTGGCAATTGCATACCGTCGCCAAATTTCCCACTGGTTTCCTTAATCATAAATTGAATAAAGAAATCCTTGTCCTCTTTAGACATTCCTGCTGCAGTAAAGTCAAACAATTTGGCCATTTTAACGCCACTATACACGGCTTCTTTAACCATCAATTCTTTTCCTACTACTTGTGGGCTTTCTTGAATTCTACGTATCCAAATGGAAAGTAATCTAGCGGATACTTTTCCGGTTTCTTTCAAGAGTTGTTGATTATTATCTAACTGAGACAATAAACCTTGAACAGCTAATAGGTTTGCAAAGTCTGCAAACGCAAAATTTGCAGGAATCTCTTTTGTATTATTTGATAATAATTGTTGATACAATTTGCCATAACTGCCTTTTGCCTGTTGTAAATCATCCAATTCTTTATACGCAATAGTCCTTAATTTTTGGCCAATAGCAGTTGTTTGCAAGCTTTCTTTTATAGCAAAAAACTGACTGGGTGAACAAAATAATCGTGGATAAATTCCCCTAGCAGGTACTTTGAAAATTTTTGAAGTTTCAAAACCATCAAGTTGACTTGATAAACTTACCGGATAGGGATTGGACCATTTGATAGTTCCATTTAATACTTCATCTGCAGTAAATTTTCTTATGGGCTGTTCCAGCATTCTTTTATCAGAGGCTAGTAGGGTATCATTATTAAACTTTTCAAAAGAGCTAATTGTTTGCGCATTTGCAAATAATGCCATATTACACAAAGAGAAAAAAATAATAAACTTAAAATTTAATAAGCCGCTGAGTTGCATTGGGTCTATTTATTTAATTCAGGAGTTTGAATCAAGTATTTTTTTAAACTACAATCATTTAAACCAGCAATACCCTTTGCAACTAAAGAAGCATTTAAAATGGCTCCTGCTTCAGTGGTATGTACTTGATCATTTTTATTGTGATATTTTAAAGTGACTAGTTCTGCTGTTTCAGTTTCATATACATCTGCAATAGCTGAGTTCAAGTCAATCCAAGGTATTTTCTCTTCCTTAGCCACTTCAATAGCCCATTGAGCAAAACCCAATTCACCCCTGATTAATTTATTACCCTGCCATTGATTCTTAGGAATAGTAGAACAAATGATAGGAAAAGCGGATTTTGACTTGGCAAAATTGATATACTTTCTCAGGTACCATCCAAAACTATGTACTGTTTCAATTTTTCCCGTTACAGTATTCAAGGAAGTAATACTGTCATTTCCAATGCCTTTTAGTACACCCCTAGATCTACTTGAATCAAAAATTGGTCCCTGATCATTTAAACCAAATTGAATTATCAGAAAATCACCTTTAGACAATTTTGAGGAAACAGTATCCCAAAGTCCTCTTTTGTTGATTTTTTTATCCCAAATCCCACCTGTATAAAACGTTCTAGCACTGGTACCACCTTGTGCATAATTGAAAATGGTTAACTGAGCACTATCAAAATAATTAGGCAAG
Organism: Chitinophaga pinensis; assembly: GCA_943372225.1. Lineage (GTDB taxonomy): Bacteria > Bacteroidota > Bacteroidia > Chitinophagales > Chitinophagaceae > Sediminibacterium > Sediminibacterium pinensis_L. The sequence continues at coordinate 287,947 of CALRXV020000001.1, forward strand.
TACTTTCCCCAACCCCATAAACCGTTGTTTCCAGAACCATGATCTACTGTAGAATCACCAATCAAAAATAATCTTTGCGTTTTGACTGGTTGAACCAACCAAGAAATACCCATCAAGCACAACAATAAAATCAGTATTCTGCTAGGCATAACACTATTTTTTTATCAATTTCTCTACTTCCATACAGGCAAATAAAACAGCAAATAACCCATGGGTATCATTATCATAAAATGGGCGTGTATTATAATAGTTGATATCCGTTGAACACATGGAACCCATACATATTTTGTGAACTGTTCCATCTATTTCCACCTCGGATTTTAAAGCTTCCCATCCTTTCATTACTGCTGGTAAATAGGTTTGCTTATCTAACCAGCCCATTCTAATTCCTCTTGCAAATGCCATAATAAAAATGGCGGTACCACTTACTTCTTTGGGAGATTCTTTTACATCTAGAACATTTAACCAAAACCCTGTTTTGTCTTGAAGAGCCAAAAGCGCTTTAGCATGTTTTTGATAATTGTTTAAAATTCCTTGATATCGAGAATCTGAAGAAGGCAGTTGCATCAACACTTCGGTTGTAGCCCAAATACCCCAACCATTTGCTCTTGACCAATGTGGCAACTTTTCATTACTATTTGAATATTTAGCATGCATATAAAGATTAGCAGATGCATCAAAAACTTGTTGATTAAAACCAATTACTTGATTTGCGGCATCATCCAAAAATGCTTTTTTAAGTTTGGCATCAGAAGCATACTGAGACGCTTGAACCAAGAATGGGATTCCCATAAACATATCATCCACCCAAGTGGTATATTTAGTAGGAGTTGTCCTAGTGAATATGCCAGATTCTGGCAATCTAATCTGTTCTTTACTTGCATAATGCATCATGGAAGCAACAAACTCTTGATAAGATTTTTTATCAGAAAAACTAGTTTTATCTGTTCTAAGTCTATATATAAATGGTAGGGCTGGAGCAAGTGTAAAATCAAGTAATGGTGTATTGATAAATAAACTATTAGCAGAATTGAATGCGTTTAATTGGTTTACTTGATATTCAACAAAAGGTTTACCCTGCAAATGGAAATCACAAAAATTATCTGCATATTTTTTGTATTGAAGATTGCCAGACAATTCACTTAATTGTTGCATTGCCCATGCCACACCTCCATTATGATAATTCCAGGTATAATTGGTTCCCCATTCTTTGTTATCTATTAGATTTCCTAGTATATCAATTTTGGGTAGAGACCAAGTAATTGGACCATTTGCCCCCTGAAAAATTTGACCAAAACTAATAGCCGATTCAGGAGCAAATGGAATATTGATACCCAATGCTTTGCTATTTTGAATCTTATTTTCAAAAGGACCAATTACAAGCCAATTAGATAAAGAAGCCACATTACTATCAATCAAGTTCACGTGTTTTAGTCCAATTTCAGGATAGGTAATTTTATTTTGTAAAATGGCACCTTTTTGAGAGGGGGGTTGAAAATAACATTTCCATTCCTTACCTAAGGTGGATGATTTTACCAATAAAGCATTTGCACCTTTCTTAAGTTTTAAAATGACTGAATGTCTAAGTTCAAGACTACGCTCCTCATAACTCAATTTGATAGCCCCATTTTCTTCTACACTATATACCAATTGTCCATTTAACCAGATTTTACATCCATTGTTGTGCTCTAGGTTTAGGTTAAATTCCATGGGTTCCTTAACATAGAGTTCCGTATATGCATAGGCCAATAAAGGCTTTCCTAACTGAAAAGTTCTTCCAAAATCTACCACCTGCAGCCCATCAAAATGATTACTAGGAAGCGATAGACTAATTTTATATTTAAAAGGAGTTTCCTTTACCAATTTATCCGCAATTGCACTGGCAACTGACATAGGAGTTCTATTATCGGTTTGTGCTATTGTATCAAAAGGGTACAAAATTGTAAAACTCAAAATCAAAGCAATAATACATTGCTTATAATGGTTGCGGAATACTATAAAAAGGACCATTTGCATCTCTAAGTGTTTTTACCTTACATGTTAAGCAATGGAAAGATGATAAAAATTCAAGCATGGGTGAACCACAAAGCTTTTTTTATTTACGGAACCGGTTTCGAGCTAGCAACACTATTTTTAAGTAATTAAATGCCTAAACTTGTAGCTAGAAGCTAAGAATAAATGATCACCACAATAGAAAATACTGAAAAATATACCGCTTCCAATATTCGGATCTCAGTAAAGGTCTTCTTTTTTATATCCGGCTTTATCTTTGCAACTTGGGCTTCAAGGATACCCGCACTTCAACAGAAATTACAATTAAACGATACGCAATTTGGTAGTTTGCTTAGCACATTACCAGCGGGACTGATGGTTAGTATGCCACTTGCAGCTTATTTAGTATCAAAATTCAATAGCCGCCATATAATGCTAATTGGCGCATTATTATATGTTAGTCTTCTTTGTTTTGTAGGACTAGCAGCTACTACTTGGCAGGTTGCAATTATTCTATTTGTATTTGGAGCTTCTAGGAATTTGTTCAATATTTCTATCAATACCCAATCTATTGGAGTTCAGGAGTTATATGATAAATCTATTATTGCATCATTTCATGGAATTTGGAGTATTGCTGGATTTAGCGGAGCTGCATTTGCTTCATTATTAATTTCATTGGGAGTTGCACCAATTTATCATTTTGTACTTGTTGGAGGAATTGTACTTTTCTTAATTGTACTTTTTTGGGGCACTACATTAAAATCTCAATCATTACAAAAAAACAATGGGCCTGTATTTGTCTTGCCAGATAAGGCCTTATTGAAATTGGGAATCATTGCGTTTTGTAGTATGATTTGTGAAGGAACTATGAGTGACTGGAGTGGTATCTATTTTTCAAAAGTATTACATGCTAATAAAGAAATGGTTAACATGGGTTATGTAGCTTATTTGAGTTGTATGACTTCAGGAAGATTGATAGGTGACTGGATGGCAAATAAATTTGGCAAGAAAAGATTACTAATTGCTTCTAGTTTGCTACTATCTACAGGTGCATGTATCATTTCTATATTCCATTCTATTGGACCTGCAATACTAGGATTCATGATTTGTGGATTAGGTGTTTCTTGTATTGTACCTTTTGTGTTTAGCATTGCTGGAACCAATACTTCTATGCCAAGAAGTGCTGCCATTGCAGCTGTTTCTACAATTGGGTATTTTGGCTTTTTAATTGGCCCGCCTTTTATTGGATTTTTATCTGGTGCTATTGGTCTTGCTTATTCGTATTTGTTTATTATGGGAATGGCATTGATGATTGGATATATGGCAAGTAAATTGAGGATGGAGAAAGGATAAAAATTGTAATTTAAAATCAGGTTTAGGGTGTAGCGTGGATTCGTTTAATTAATATTTATAGAAACAAGGTTGAATAAGTTTGAAAAATACTATTTATTCATTCTTATAAATCTGCTGCATCACCTGCATGTGAGGAAGGGTCAATAAGCTAATCAAAATAATTAAAGCCGGAGCTCCTAGATTTTGCCAAACGGAACCTGGTGTTATGATATAAACAACTATCAAAGCTACCAATGAAAGCAAAGTATATGGAATAGCTTTCTTCCATAATTGGAAAATTGTATTCTCTGAACTGATATAATTTTTGATGTCATTAAATGCTTGCCAACCATGCCAGCCGGAAAAATAAAATGCAAAGCCGGCTATTAACCCTAATTTATTAGATAGTATTAGCACCAGAATAAATAAAATCCATTCTACCCTTTTGTACTTTCTTGGAAAAGAAAGCATACCTGTTAATAAAAGAAAAAGTAAAGCTTTTATTTTAAAAAGGAATTTTACAAGAATAAAAATAGGGTCAGTTTTTGGAAGGATTAACTGTAACCAATTTATTAATTCTACCTGATGCGGCAACAATAGCCAAGCTGTTAGACTCATTCCAAACAAAAAACTTTTAAACTTATTTCCTTTTCCAAAATAATGCATGTCAGTTTCGCCAAAATGATATGCAGTAAAAAGAATAAATAAACACAAACTTAGTCCGGGAGCTAACCACCAGATACAACCATAGATTAACATCAATATAGAATACCTATAAATAAAATGAGCTAGAGTAAATGTATTTGATTTTTTATCTGCAGTTTTTTTTGCTACTAGATGATCTATGGCTCCATGAGGAATACCGGTTAAAACAAGCCCAATAAAAAGTACTAAAATTTCAATGATGAATTGCTTCTGAGGAAAAAGAAGTATGATAATTTTAAAAAACAGTCCAGTTATTAAAAGCGCTATTAAATAGGTTGTAGAAGATTTCATATTAGTTGAAAATTCTTTTGATAAATGGAAATGCAGGTAATTTTTTAAAAATCATAGCTTCTTCAAAAAGGCTTGTTTCCTCATATAAAAATTTTAAGATAAGCGGAATGGGAATTTTTTTAAATAACTTTCCAAAAATTGAAACGGCCTGTTCTGGTTTATCTAAAATTATTTTTAAAAGAAGTTTGTCATAAAATTTAAACCTTTTTGGAACTTGTTTTAATTGACTTTTTTTAGCAAAATAGTTACTTGCCAATAATGCTGCTTCTATACGCATTTTTTCAAATCCATATCCAGACGAAGCTTTAATTTTTCCTGATGCCGTTCCCATTAATATTTCGCCAGCAGTTCCTAAAGTTGAATGATTAAAATCAACCATTGGAATTTTACCCTGTTCCGTTGCAAATATTTGATACTTAACCCCACCTAATTTACTAGAGATAAATACATTTAGTTGATTCAAATAATCAGTCTCATTCCAGATTTCAGATGAAAAAGCTGTAATCTCAATTAATGCTTCATTTTTTGAATAGGGTAAGATGTAAACAAAATCAAATGAATTTGGCAGACAACACCCAAAATCCATGATTGTCATACTATTTTCATCAAATATATTTTCTTCTGTCTTGATATGCCAACCTTTAAAATGTTGCCATAAAAAAATGGGAGCTTTGTGAAATTCTTTTCCAATTAAACTGCTAAATACGGTATTTGAAGTATAGTTACCGTTATTACAAATCACTGTAGACAACTGAGCAGAAGTTTTTTCAATATGAATTACTTCATCCTTTACAATTTGTACATTGGGAAATTGAGGTAGAAAATCATTCGAAAAAAAATTGAAGAAATCTTCCCCTTTTATAGATGAGTAAGTATAGGGGTTAATTTCTTGTGTGGTAATAAACTGCTTTGATCCAAATTGAATCTTTTTCCAAGAGCTTGTAATTAGGTGTTGAAGAGGATGATTTCCTTTATGCCAGAAACACCAGGTTTTTGGTTGGGGTTTAAGTTCTTTTTCAATCACCAATATGCTTAAATCATTAAATGCTTGATATTGCTGCAAATGAAATAGCAGTAACATGGAAGAGCAGCCTCCCCCACAAATAATGATATCAACATTTTCTGTTTGTAACATAAAATCTAGTAATAGAAAAAAAGCATGCTATGTATTTTGAGATACAAAGCATGCTTTCAATAGTTAGTTAAAACTATGCAGCTTCTTTACGAGAAAGCGCATAAATTACTAAACCAAAGCCAATTTTGTTTACAGCATCACCAATGTTATAAACTATATCCATTGCATGAGTTGCAGCTGCAGGATCACTTACAAGTTGTATCCCAAACAATCCACCTGGAGTTCCCAAGATGTATCCTAGTGGATAAATAGCCCAACCAACCAAAACGAACCAAGCCAATGTTTTGGTAGCTTTCTGTACTGCATCACCTGCATTTTTAGCCAAACTTGCAACTTCTCCAAACCATACTAAGTATGCAATGTAGAAGTAAGCTGCTCCGCTGATAACTCCCCATAGAACACTTCTGTCTCTGTCTACGGTTTCTCCTAAATAACCAGTCACTAACATTACCAAAGAAGCAAAAATCAACTTCCATAATAATCCAATTTTAGCACCCGCTTTTTTAGTGATTAAATAAAATTCAACACACATTAAAGGCACTGTTAATGTCCAGTCTACATAACGGAAAAATGTTGGTGAATCACCAGTTTCCAAGTTGTAGCCGCGCATGTAATAATAATGCACAGCAGCGATAAATGTAATTAATCCAGAAACCAAAACTGATGTTCTCCATTTAGCTGAAGTGTTTTGGATTTCAAAGAAAAAGAACACAGAAGCGGCCATCATAGCCATACATCCAATAAAGAATGTGAACGCAACGTAATTGTCACTTGCAATAACTTGCGCATTTAAAAATGTTAGATTCATAAAGCAATTGTTTTTCTTTAAAGAACAGTCAATTTCTTTTATAGTTTGTTTAACAAAAATTCTTGTTTAGTGCAACAACATTAAAATTATACTGATGTCCACAATAGTATACGTACTACTATAATTATATATGGCTATTAAATGGAGTGAAATAGCAATTAATTGACGAAATACTTATACTAAATTTAGTTTGCGGAAAAAAACCTTTTTAGAGTATTAGGTTTATTTAGGGCTAGATGAAATAGAACAGCTAAAAAAGCAATGACCTAGTTAATATTTTGAATACTGCTTGAATTTAAAACACTTAGCTAGCAGTTAATAATTGTTCTTGTGTCTCTTTTCAGTTAGTTTTTCATTCATCCAGTAACCACGAATGGTATAGTGTTTTTCGGGGACTTCATGGGTTAAAGAAGGGTATGTATAGATTTCACTTTGGGCCCTGACTTTTGGTGTAAGTTTATTAAATGCACCAATGACAGTTGAAGGTGGCGCAATCATATCCATTAATCCAGTTCCAATTAATACCGAGCAAGTAATTGAAGGCATAAAATTTTGTACCTCAAAATAACTCAATGTATTTAATATATTTTCTCTTGAAAAAGCGGGATCAGTCTGTGGTAAATTTTGGATATCTCTAAGAATATAGCAAGGATTTGATTCATCGGCTATGATTTCTAAAGTGCTGTATAAATCACAGTAAACGGGTGAATCTGCAGACACTGTATTTATTCTCCTTTTTAGTAATGCTGCTGTTACCAAAGATAATGTGCCCCCCTGACTACCACCGTAAACACCCACTCTATCCAAATCAAAATTAAATTCTGCAGCGTGAGAAGTTACAAAATCCATTGCACGAATACAATCCATATACATTCCACGATAGACATAAGTTTCCTTACTTTCAATACCAACTACAAAAAGCTCCCTTTTTTCTGGATTAATTAGATGCATCATTGTAGGATCTGCACCCCGCGCATTTAACATAAAACAGGCATAATTATTAAAAAACTCAGGGTAAATAGTTCTTAGATAAGCTCCATATCCTACAATGACGGGGAATCGTCCTTTTGTTCTTGGAACAGATAACCAACCATAAATTGGAATATTTTGATAGGACATCATATCCACTCTGTATACCATGTAATCATCATTGGTATATTCATCTGAAATAGAAACTTTATATTCAGGATCTACTTTAGCTAATTCTGCCATTGTGTTAGCCCAGAAAACATCAAAATCCGGCGGTTTATGATAAGGTGTTTTAAGATTTACTAGGTCATAACCAAAAGAGTACAAAGTAGTATCATCATAGGCGCTTAAATTCAAACATAAACGCATTCTATACATACCTCCACTTTCAGGAGACTTCAATTTTATCGTGTAAAAATCTTCGTCGAATCTTCCTAATTTAATAACTTTACTTTGTTCATAAATAACTTCATTTTTAATATTCAAAATCTGACAATTCATATTCCCAATTTGCGGAATTGAATACGTACTTTTTAAATTGATATTGTAAACAATTTTATCACCCTGATTAAAAGTACCATCTTTTACAGCAGGTGTTACTGTAGAAATAATTTCACCTTCCTCTTCCTCATATTCAATATTTACAGGCGCATTTTTAGACTGATCTCCATAAATACTCGGGGCTTTCTCCGGTGTTTTATTATTACCATTTAATGCATTTTTTGAATTTGAAATCTTACCATTGACTAGAGCCGATTCAATATTACCTTGATCCCCATTAAAACTAAAAGTCTCTTTGATGGTTCCATTAAAGTTCAGTAGTTCTAAATGAAAATTAACTTCGTAACTACCATCGTATTCAACGGGAATAACAATTTTAGATTTGAGCGAATTTCCAGCTGTGATATTCACATCAAATGATTGAACCAAAATTTCTTTACCCTTATATAAAACTTCATATTTTAAAATACCAACTTCATCAATCTTAGATTTATTAGAAACTAACAATTGATAAACTACAGGATGAGTTGATGAATACTGCCCTTTTTTTTGTGTGGGTGTAATCTCAAATTTAATGGGATTACCAATGCTTTCATTTATAGGCATAGGAATCTCTCCTGCATAAAGCAGATTGCAATGGCTTATAAGCAAAAAAAATAAAGCAAATAATCTTGTCATAAGATTTTAGAAGAAAATGTTAAAAACCTTTCGAAAGCTACCCTGTTTCATTGCAACTCTCTAAACAACAATTCTAGAACGAAAATAGTACTTGTATTAGTATGTACAATAATTGTAGAAAGAAACCATTTTTACCTATTATTACAGAAACATTTCAAATGAAATTTTTTCTTTATATTATATATTCTTTCTGTTTTTTATCTGTAGCTGCACAATCTAATAGAATAAGTGCCAATAATTCCAATATTGTTTATATCGGAAGGTTTGATTTTAGTGCTCCTGAAAGACCGGTTTTCATGTACTCTGGTTGTACCATTCGCAGCATATTTGAAGGTTCATCCATAAGCATGATTATAAAAGAACAATCTTCTAATTTTTTTACAATAATAATAGATGGTCAAATTAATTATATCAAAACTAATTCAACCGATTCTGTATACCAATTAGCAAACAACTTAAATCCTCAAAAACATAGTTTAGAAATCATTAGAAAAACAGAATGGAGTGGCGGAAATACTGTTTTTGCTGGTTTATATCTTGGCAAGGATGCTAGGTTATTTAAACCAGAAATCAAGGATAGAAAAATTGAGTTTATAGGTGATTCATATACCTGTGGCTATGGAATAGAAGGAAAAAGTCATGATGAGCATTTTAGTTATGAAACAGAAAACAACTATACTAGCTACGGTTCAATTACTTCTAGAAATTTAAATGCAGAATATACAGCAGTATGCAGATCAGGAATTGGCATGGTGCAAGGTTATGGTGGAAAAACCGAATTTACACAGCCCCTTTTGTTTGATGAGATAATTCAAAATAGTAAAGTAAAATGGAATTATGCTTCCTATCAACCACAGGTTGTTGTAATTGAACTTGGCACCAATGATGTATCTGTTGCACTTGACGAAAATAAATTTGTATCTGCTTACTTGCAATTCATAGAAAAAATAAAATCATATTATCCTAATACAACTATCATTTGTGCCGCCGGTCCAAATCCTGGGGGTGAAAAATGGATCTTATTACAAAGAATGATTCATCGGGTAGTTAAAGAAAGCAGTGTTACCAATGTTCACTATTTTGAATTTAGCAGTTTTATTCCCAATGGAAGTGACTGGCATCCGAATACAGTAGAACACCAACGAATGGCGAATGAATTAACTAACTTTATCAAAAACCTGAAACACTGGTAGTCAGAACCTGATTAAGACAATTCTATTCAGTTAATCAAAAACAACTATTTAACCCCAATTTTTGTTCATTTTTTTAAAGCCTAAGGTCAGTTGAAGGGTTCGTAATTGGTTAGTTTTAAATTATCAAACCAAGCTTCAATATAATCTTTTTTACTAACCGTACTAGATCGTAAACCCACTTCAAAACATCGGCCGATATCGGTTTTTAAATCAAAATCTGCTTTGATTTTACCCCAGTTTTCATATTGCAGATCTTGGAATCGCACTTTATAAAATGTCCATTTTTTTGCATTAATAGGCAACATGTTGGTAGCCCCCCATTTGCTGCTATGTCCTTTACTTAGAACAAGATAATGAAGCATTAGCGTATCTGCATCTCCAGCTTTACACCAAAATGAAAGCCAAGTGTTCTGTTGAAACCGTTTCCAGGTTGACTCCATTCCATCGGCTGCAAGTGAGTCTGCTTTTAAGTCTGTAAACCATGTAAAAGGTTGATTGGAAGGAATTGAATCCCATCTTATGTAAAGGCAGCTTTTTGATTGCTCATTTACTTGATCCTTTTTGATATGATTATAGGAAAATTTTACTTGCTCATTAACCCTCCACCAGTTTTCAGTAGGGGGATTGTTTTCAAAATCATTTATCATGATTGTTTGCTTTTCCTGAGCTTGAGAAAAATTTAGATAGCCGATTCCTATAATGAATATTAAAAGTATTTTTTTCATGATGTTAGATTGGGAGTTTTGTTTGGCTGCTGGTGTAGGGTCACATAGGCAAAATCTTACTCATTTAGGTACTCGTCAGGATTGCCTATATACAGGAACCCCCACATTTCAAGCTATTAATCAATCTCTTTCTATTTCAATAGTAGCAGTTTTATTTGAAATCTGTCTTATAACATTGTCTAGTTCTTGTGCTGATTGCTGAATATAATTTAAAAACTCTTCAACTTTTTCTTCATTAATTAGTCTATTTTGTATAGCAGCTGATAAGCCCATAATTTTAGATAAAGGGGCCCTTACTAAATGAGATTGAGACCAAGCAATTTCTAATAATTGTTTGTTTTGCTTTTCAAGGCCTTTTAACATTTTTTGACGTTCTGTAATGTCATTCAAAACGGCTATATGTTTATATGGCTTGCCTGATTCATCAAAGTAAGTCATACCAGAGACTAACAAAACTCTTTCCAATCCATCTTTCCTTTTAATTGTAACTTCAATTGGACTAGCTTTTCCTTGATTCTCGAATGCAGCAATTTGCCATTTAATAAAACCATCTCTTTCTTCAGGAATTACTTTGCTAATAAATAGTTCTCTCTGAGGTTCTACTTCTTCAGGTTGATAACCCAAAATTCTATAAAGCTCATCACTCCAGATTCTACTACCATTAAGCATGTTTATCTCTACACTTCCTGTATGTGAAATAGATTCGGCATTAGACAATAACTCAAGGGTACTTTCTATTTTTGATTCGGCAGCTTTAAACTCAGACATGTCCTTAAAATAGCCCGCTAAGTAATAATTGTCACCAATTTGGAATGTTGTACCAGCTGTAATTAAAACAGGAATATTTGAACCTGATTTATGTACAACATGACATTCAACAGAATGATAGTTAGCATCCTCAGTGAATTCAGCAAAACTTCTCTTAATAAAATCCAACTCAGATGCAGGATGTAGTTGCACTTGGTGCATACCAATGATCTCTTCCTTAGAATAACCAATTAATTCGGTGGCTTTCAAATTGGCATCTTCAATGATTCCTGTTGCTGCGTTTGCAATAAAAATGGCATCGCTTGCCCCAGAGAAAATGGCTGAATACCTTAATTCATTTAATCTATTTGACAACTCTGTTTTCTTAACTTCTGTTACATCCTGCACTATGGCTGTTAATCCAATTATTTGACCATTTTCATCAATGATGGGACTATACCTATTCTCGTTATAAGTAATATTTATTTTATCATGTGCCAGTTCTAAATTTTTTGTAAAACTCTCTCCGTTCAAAGCACGATCATACGCTTCCTTCATAATAGGTTGTATATGATCTGCAAACATGCTAAGCATATTGGTGCCAACTTCTATAGTCTTTCCTAATTTTCTTTGCACATATGCTTTATATGCATTAGTAAAGGTGACACAGTTGTAATTTTTATCAAGAGCTACTACAAATACATCCACTGGACTATTAATAATGGAACGCAATAAAGCATTGTCTTTTAAAGCTGCTTGTTTACTGGCCTGTAGTTCCAATTCAAGCAACTTGTTCTTGGTAATGTCTATATGGGTTCCAATGATGAGGCCGGTTGGACTATTGTCAATTTTATCTCTAAGCGTTTGTGCCCTACAAAGAATCCAAGCATAAGTACCATCCGCTTTTTGCATGCGTACTGTTTGTTCATAGAGTCCTTCTAAACTTTGTAGGTATTCTTTAAAATAGTCTTGAGCTTTTTTAAGATCATCTGGATGTAACAAATTAATCCAGCCATCTTGTAAGGGGTACAGTTCCCATTTTGGCATATTTGGAGTAGCCCTATCCAACATTTCAAAATATTCTCGGCTACACCAAAATTCCCCTGTTTTAAAATTGAATTCCCAACCACCCAGTTTTCCAGTGATGATTAGTGTTTCGTATTTAGACAAAACAAAATTTACTTCTGGATCTAGATTATCATGGTAAGCACTCATCTTTTATAATTTGATGATGACAGTTTCTCTAGGGGTCATTACAAATTTACAACTTTATGGGGACTTATTGGGCTAGCGCGATGTGATGAGATGATTGAGGGTGTGTTCTAATTGCCTGCTGGCGTAGGGGCATATTTGCTTGACCGAGAAGGCTTTTTGTTTGCCTGCTGGCGCAGGGTTCACATAAGCGAAAATTAGAAGGAGCGTTTTATTTCCCTGCTGAAGCAGGGTAAACATTGGCATGACCGAGAAGACGTTTTATTTCCCTGCTGACGCAGGGTTCACATTCGCGAAAAAGAGATGAGGCTTTTTGTTTGCCTGCTGGCGCAGGGTTCACATTTACTTAATCTAGCTCAGGGAGATGCTCGTCAGGATTGCCTGCTGCGCAGGCTGCCTCTCGTTGGGGACTTACTCAAAGCCCTTCAGCAATCTTCGATTGCTGGGGGTTTATTTTTGCTCATCGGCTTACCCAAGCGAGCTTGGGACGCCTCTTCGCAAAAATAAACCCCGGCACTGCGTGCCAGGGCTTTGTGGCCTCGTCAGGGATCGAACCTGAATCAAGAGCTTCGGAAACTCGCATACTATCCGTTGTACTACGAGGCCAATAACGCAAGCACGATGGAAAGGGCTTTGCATTTGAGGCAAAAGTAATGTTTCATCCTTTATTGACGCAATTCGGCAAAAATTTGGTCTACTTCTGGCTTTTTGCATAGGCCCGTGCCGTGATTCATGGTGGCGGATGTGCCAGATGCTACACCATAACAAAGAATGTCTTTCCAGGACCAGTCTTGGGCTAGACCTATGAGCATGCCAGCAACCATGGAATCACCGGCGCCAACAGTGCTATTCACTTCTACTGCTGGTGGTTTTACTTGATAAGATTCCGTAGCGGTAACTAGTAATGCTCCATCGGGACCCATGGATACGGCCATGACTTCACAACCGCCTTTGGCTATGATGGAACGGGCAGCAGCCAAAATTTCATCTGGGGCAATTCGTTCTTTTCCAACCAAACTACTCAGTTCGCCCAAATTAGGTTTGCACAAAAAGATCCCTTCTTCTACCGCGTGTTGCAAGGGCTTGCCCGATGTGTCTACTACCAATCTAGCTGATTTGCGTTTGGCTAGTGTGGCCAATTTTCCAAAAAAATCAGGAGGGATGCCTGGGGCTAAACTTCCACTGGCAACAATATAGTCAACTCCGCTTTGAGCTTCTAAAAAATCCAAACATTGCTGCCATTCGGTTTCACTAACCTTTGGGCCTTCCATGCCAAATCTATATTGTTTGTTCACGGAAATATCTACTACAATAAAATTTTCTCGGGTGTCTTCTGCAATTTCAAATTCATAAAAGGTTGGCAATTCCTGAGTCAATAATTGCGTGAACTTTTTACCTGTGTAGCCTCCTGCCAAATAAAGTGCAGTAGAACTTCCACCTAATTTGTGAATAGCCCTAGACACATTAATGCCGCCACCGCCTGGTTCTAGAACAGCATCAGAACAACGTAGTTTTTTATCAGGAACCAGTTTGTCTATTTCAATGCTTTTATCCAATGCAGGATTTAAAGTAAGGGTGATGATGCTTTTCATGATTGTTATTTAACGCAGCATTTCTTGAATAGCTGCAGGAAAAAATATTCGGGTGGGTACACTGTTCATGATCTTAAGGTCCTCTACTAAGGTAGATTCATTATCAAGGAATCTGAGTACTGATGCTGGTGGATTCTTTTCAAAAATCTGAGAGAAGATTTGATCACCGTTCATTTTGCGTTTATGCAAAACATTTAATAAGACAGTGTCATAAAATTCGCCCATGATTTGTTTGAGTCCCTTGCTGTTAAAATAGATATGGCCTTTTTTTAAACCGCTAACTATATCAGCAGTTCTTTTCTGAATAAACTGAAAAGCATAACCACTACTTCCCTTAATTTGACCACCGGCTCCACCCATTTGAACCAGTCTGCCTTCTTGCAAAGGAAAAGCTTGGTTGGTCATGGGTATGATGCCAAATTCTTCGTGCTTAATCTGGTATTGTCTAATCTTCAATTTGTCAGAAATATAATCGCGCAAAGCCTTGCCATATGCTTTCTCAGGCAATAAGGTCTCAGTAAACAAAGTATATTCCACCAAGGCCCTGGTGCTGCTTGTTGGCATCACATACATAAAAGTAGTTCCAGCAGATTGATCCACTTGAAAATCCATCAATGTAGCAATAGCTGGATCAAAAACTGGTTCAACTGTTTCAATTACCCAACCTTTAAAATGTTGCAACAATTGGTATTGTCCTTTTTTTCTAGGAACAGTTTTGCTAGAAGCGAATGCCGGAATACTATTGAACACAAAATCAGTTTTGAAATCGTCGGAGGCCGTGCTTACAGTAATATTAGAAGCCCCATCAACAATTTTCAAAACGGTTTCTTGTAAGAATTGAATATTTGGAAAATCGGAAATTTTATTCAAGACCATTTGATAAAAATCAATCCCCTCTATCATCTTGTATCTATAGGGACTCAACTGCAATTGACCTGAAAAATCATTGGAGGTAAATGCTACTTGCGCCCAACTATGTTTTACAATGGACTCAAACAAACCTGTTCCTGCTTCCCAAAAACACCAAGTGCGGTCATTGCTTTGCTTGGGCGATGCGTCAATGATCAAGATGCGCTTTTCAGAAAAGAAGGGATCTTCCATTATACGCATGAGCAAACTCAAACCCGCACAACCCGCCCCTGTAATGATAAAATCATAGTGATTTTTTTTAGTAGGGATATTTGAGTTGGAAGTTTCCAAGGACTAATAATTTATTGGGCTTTGTTTTGCAAAGCCTCGTCTCTACGAACTTTGTCCCAGTATTTTTTGGCTACTAACAACATACCAAAACTTTCTCCTTCTTCCTTGCCCAAATGTTTGTGGTGCATTTTATGCGCCCATCTGATGGCTTTGATATATTTGTTATTGCTACGTGTAAAGAGTTTGAAACGTTGGTGTATAATAATTTCATGCACCAGAAAATAAGCAAAACCATAAAGCGCAATTCCTGCACCTATTGACACCACCCAATACAATTGGTTCATGCTACCTAACATAATGCAAAGCCAAGAAGGGATGGCAAAAATGACAAAGAACGCATCATTTTTTTCAAAAAATCCATCTCCTTTTTGGTGATGGTCTTCATGCAAATACCAAAGAAATCCATGCATTACATAACGATGCGTTAACCATGTAACGGGCTCCATCACAAGAAAAGTAGCTAGGGTAATTAGAATATAGTATATCATAAAAATGTTCTTAATGCTAAGAAAAAAAGTGCTTGTATTATTAATAAATGAGCCGCAAATGGATTGCTTTTATTGAATTTCAGTTTCCCAAACAACCAAAGCAAGGCCATGCTAATCAGAAACCAACAACCATAATTAAAATTTGGAACTAGGTTGTCTTTCCAATCCCAGAAACCAAGTTTCATAGCAACTGGTTCCATAACCCAGTCAAAAAAAGTAGCCAAAAAAGCACCATCCAAGAGTAGGGATAATTTCTCAATCCATCCCGCCATATTAATGTCTAATAATTCATATTGTAAATGAAGCCATCTATGCAATTGATGCATGACTACTCCACAACAAAAGACCAATACAAACCAGTTGATGCCAATCAACCATGGAACCCCATTGAGTTTGGCACCCATGACAGTACCATATTGATAGATCCCAAAAAGAGTGCCCGTATTCACACCAATCATTTCTACACCCATACCTGTAACAAATGCTGCAAGCAAGAATAAAAAGAAAGACAGGTTTTTTTCTGGTTGGTTCCAAATAAGCAAGCCTGCCATCAAGAGTAAATTCAAACTGGTGTTTTGTATAAACCAATCCTTATTGCCACTCAATAGAATACCCACTGCCCCACAAAAATGGAAAAGGATAGCAATTCCTGTAGCAATGTTTTTTCTATTTAATTCTAGGGTCATTTAATTAATGATTGGTTCAACTAGTGTTTAAAATCTTTCTCTACCATGGTACCCATAATCTGTGCACTTTTTAAACAAAGTGGAATTCCCCCACCTGGATGTACAGACCCTCCTACAAAATACAAACCTTTCAATGCCTTAGAAAAATTAGGATGTCTTAGAAATGCAGCCATTTTTGAATTTGAACTGGTACCATACAAAGAACCCATATAGGAAGCCGTTTTGGATTCAATTAAAACGGGATCCAATACTTGTTCTACTTCTATCATTGTTTCCAAATCAACACCCAATATTCGGTTCAACTTGGCAATTACTGCAGCCCTAGCTTTTTGTTGCATGGCTTTCCAGTCCTGACCTTTATTGGCAGGGCAGTTGACCATCACAAACCAATTCTCTTTTCCATTGGGTGCTTGCAAACCAGGCTCACACTTACTGGTAATATTCACATAGACCGTTGGATCTGAATGCATAGAACCTGTTTGAAAAATGGCTTTGAATTCAGCAGCATAATCGGTAGAGAAAAAAATATTGTGTAATTCCAATTGTGGAAATTCAGCGTTAATGCCCCAATAAAAAATCAAGGCACTACTACTTCTTTCTTGTTTCAATACTTGGTTAGCCATTCTGGCATCGCCCAATAATTTTTGATAGGTGAAGAAGACATCCATATTGCTCACTACCAAATTGGCAAAGATATTTTTCTCTTTTACTACCACGCCACGCACCAGTCTATCCTGTTGAATAATTCGTTGCACAGGTGCATTAAAATGAAAACGAACCCCTTTTTTCAAAGCCAGTTGATAGAGGGCATTGGTAATACTAATCATGCCGCCCTTGGGATAAAAAGTACCTTCATTCAATTCCAAATGCGGAATCAAACTCAGCATCCCCGGGGCTTTATAAGGATTGCTCCCATTATAAGTGGCGTATCTATTAAAAAGTTGCACCGTTTTAGGATTGGTAAAATAGCCTCCATTCACTTGGTGCATGGACCTAAACAAATATTTCCATTTCAAAGTCTTAATGGCTTTGAAAATTTTGGATTGAAAAAGGGTTGCTTTTTTGTGTAGTGAATGATTTAAAAAAATGCTGGCAATATGCTCATACAAATGTTTGGAATCATTCAAATAATCTAAGACCTTGACCGGAGATTCACCCAACTTTTGTTCCATTTCTGCTGCCAGTTTTCCATTATCCGTATAAGCGTTGACAATGGTACCGTCTTCATAAAAATATTTAAAAGCAATGGGCATGGATTGGTATTGAAAATAATCTTCCATGGGCTCACCCGCTAGATCAAACAATGCTTTCAAATTATCTGGCTGGGTAAACAAACTAGGACCCGCATCAAATAGAAATCCTTCTAAGTTAAACTGGCTGAGCTTTCCGCCGGGGTAATCATTCTTTTCAAAAAGATCCACTTCATAGCCCTGAACTGCTAATCTAATGGAGGCGGCCATCCCGGCTATTCCCGCACCTACCACAATTGCTTTCTTAGCATGTTCCATATAGTTGCTTTAATTGGCTGCCAAGTTACGGCTATTCTGATTTTTCCACCAGTCCATCATTTTGGGAAAAACAATTTCAAACCAGGCTGTAAACAAACCTTCTTTAGCGTCTAAAGAAGCTTGAATAGATTCCATGGTTCTGTATTCAAAAGCATTCACTTCATTTGGATTGGGAACAATGGGGCCATTATAATGTCCAATATACACATGATCAAATTCGTGTTCTGTTAAACCATTACTAAACTCAGCTAGGTAAATAAAATCTAATACCTTCTCTAATGGAGTAGCAAATCCCATTTCTTCTACCAATCTTCTATTTGCTGCGTCTAAAACAGATTCATTGGGTCTAGGATGAGAACAACAAGTATTAGTCCATAACCCACCGCTATGATACTTGGTCAAAGCCCTTTGTTGTAACAATAATTCTCCTTGACCATTGAATACAAAAACGCTAAAAGCCCTGTGTAACAAGGCTTTTTCGTGTGCTTCCATTTTTTCCATTAGACCAATTTCTTGATCTAATTCATTAACCAATACCACCTGTTCCATCATTAATTAAATTTTACAACATATTCAGTTGACTCCTAATTCCCGCTTTTGCCAAAATATAAAATTTGCCATAATCAGGAATACGAACACGCTGTTGCATGATCTTCTGCGGTTGAATCTTTTTGATTTTATGAAAAAGGGATAAATAATATTTGTAGGCCACGTACACACCAAAACGGGCTTTCATGGGAAGCATACAAATGCCTTCATAAGCGTGTTCAAAATCACGTTGAATATCGGCTTCAATAGCCGCTTTGTCTGCTTCTTTAAAATTGCTAAAATCACAACCTGGAAAATACACGCGGTCTAATCCTTCAAAGTCTGCGCGCAGGTCACGTAAAAAATTGACTTTTTGAAAAGCCGCACCCAAACTTTTAGCATGTGGCTTAAGTTCTTCATATTGCTTAAAATTGCCTGCACAAAAAATATACAAACACATCAATCCTACTACTTCGGCACTGCCATAAATATATTCTTCATAACCAGCCCTATCATACTGGCGCTTACCCAAATCCAATTCCATGCTATACATGAAAGCTTCAATTAGGGCATGGTCAATCTTGTATTCATTAACGGTAATCTGAAAACTATGCAGAATAGGATTCATACTCACGCCACGGTCAATAGCTTCATAAGTGGCTTTCTTAAATTCAGCCAATAGCAAAGCCTTATCGTGTTCGTGAAAGCTATCTACAATTTCGTCAGCAAACCTCACAAACCCGTAGATATTGAAAATGGGAGTGCGCAGGTCTTTGTGTAATAGTTTAATAGCCGAAGAAAAGCTAGTGCTGTATTTCTCGGTGGTGATTCTGCTACAATCCTGACTCACTTCATGAAACAGGTTCATCATGTATTTTCAATTTGTAATGAAGGTTGAATATAAACTAAACAATGAATAAGGCAAAAGGTTGTGGATTTATCTTGCAAAAGACTTCAACACTTCTGCTGCTACCACTTCTCCACTAATCAAGCTGGGAGGGACTCCAGGACCAGGTACGGTTAACTGTCCGGTATAAAATAGATTCTTTATTTTTTTGCTTTTGCAGGAAGGCTTTAGTATGGCTGTTTGCATCAAAGTGTTTGCCAATCCATAGGCATTGCCTTTAAAGGAATGATAGTCCTGAACAAAATCGCTGTGCGCATACGAACGTTTGTAAACAATGCTGTCCTTGATAGATTGACCCAAATGTTTTTCCATCCGCTCAATGATCATGTCAAAATACTTGTCTCTCAAAGCTTCATCATCTCCTTTCAAACCAGCAGCTACAGGAATCAACAAGAACAAATTTTCCCCTCCCACAGGTGCAGAGCCTGGGTCGGTGACCGATACGGCGCTAACATAGAATAGCGGATCAGTTGGCCATTCCTTGCTCGTATAAATTTCTCTGCCATGCACCATAAAATCAGTATCAAAAAACAGGGAATGGTGTTGAATGCCTTCCAGCTTTTTGTTGAGTCCTACATAGTATAACAAACAACTTGGCGCCATAACCCTTGCATCCCAATAAGCATCGGTGTAAGACCGATACTGTTTGGGTAATAAGGCGGTTTCAATATGATGATAGTCTGCCCCACCTACTACCACATCGGCAGTATAGTGTTTGTGCATGGTAACACCTTGCAGCAAAGCATTGGTTTGCACGTGATGAATGCTATTGTTGTGAATAGACATATGGCTTACCTCTTCTTCAAAATGAAATTTCACACCAAGTTCTACTGCCAATTCAAACATGGCGTCAACAATTTGATACATGCCTTTTTCTGGATACCAGGTTCCACCCTTGATATCGGCATAGTTCATCAAACTATATAAAGCAGGTGTATCTTCAGGTAGGGCACCCAAAAAGAGTACCGGAAATTCCATCAACTCCTTTAACTTGGGATTGCTGAAATGCTTGGCAACATGGGTTTTGATAGAATTGAAAACGTCTAATCTAAACAGACCACTGATCAAATCCTTGTCCAAAAATTCTATTAGAGATTGCCCCGGCTTGAAGACCAATTTGTTTACACCCACTTGGTATTTGTAAGCGGCTTCGTATAAAAAGCTTTCTAGTTTTTCACCGCTACCAGGTTCAATGCTTTCAAATAATTGTTTAAAGGATTCAAAGTCTGCTGGAATATCAACAGGACCATCATTCCAATAAATCCTATAAGAAGGGTCTAGTCTTTCTAGTTTGTAGTAGTCAGCTACTTTTTTCCCAAACTGTTTGAAATAGCGTTCAAACACATCGGGCATCCAGTACCAACTTGGTCCCATATCAAAAGTAAAACCCTCAGCTTTGAATTGCCTAGCCCTTCCTCCGGGTTGGTTGTGTTTTTCCAATACAGTAACGTCATGACCAGCTTTGGCCAAGAATGATGCAGCGGACAAACCCGCAAAGCCCGCACCGATGACTATGATTTTTTTTTCCAAGAAATTAAAACTAGTGACTGTTAAGTTACGCCTAATTAATGACGTTCAATTTGAGATTTCAAGAGTTTTCTAGCAAAGTGAATTCTGCTCTTGATAGTTCCTAGAGGCTCATGCAACATATCGGCAATTTCGTGGTATTTGTAACCATCAAAGTACAATAAAAAGGGATTGCGGAAGATCTCCGGTAATTGGTGAATGGCTTCCTGCACTTCTTTCATATTGATCTTAGCAATGGCTTCATTAGACACGGCACCTTGGTTGGTATCTAGTAAGAAATCATTGGTACTGTTGTCAAATATGGTTTGTTGCTTAGACTTACGTCTGTAATTATTGATAAAAATATTACGCATGATGGTATACATCCACGCTTTGATATTGGTACCAATATGATACTTTTCTTTATTGGCTAGGGCCCTAAACAGGGTTTCCTGAACCAAGTCCTTAGCCGCTTCATTATCCCTGGTCAGGGTAAAGGCAAAAGGACGGAGGAATTCCGTATTCTTCAACAACATTTGATCAAAATCTGCGCTTGCCATATGATTTGTTTAACTAAGTACGAAGTAAAGCTAAACAAAGATTTTGAAAATCCTATCTTTTTTGTTTAATAAAAACTGTTAAAAAGTAAAACAAAGATTTTCAATTTCTTTAACAAACAAAAAAAAACTTATATGTATGATTTTGCTTGAAATTGGCAATAAAAGAGGAACTTATCTTGATTTTAAGCAATCATCCCAATATATTCCATCACTTCTGTGAGTGATCTTTTGAACTGGGTATTTTGCGGAGCTTTCTTTTTATAACCCTGGGTTATTTGACCAGAAATCACCAAGGGCATTTCTGGTAAACGGGTTTGCATATTGTTGAGGAATTTCTCAAAGTTAAAGTGATTGGCCACTGAGGTAAGATGGGTAAAAACAGCGTCTGGTTGTTTCAGTTTGGCCACATATTCCATGTCCTTTACAGGAACATTACTACCCAAATAAATCACTTTTACCCCCCTTCTTTTCATCAGATAATAGACAAAAAGCAATCCTAATTCATGGTGTTCGCCCTCAGGCAAAAAGAGCAGGATCAGGGACTTGCTACTGAGTAAGGTATGAATGCCATCAATACCCACAATCAGTTTTTGACGGATAATATTGGTGACTAAGTGTTCTTGAGCCGGGTTAATATGGTTGGTTAACCAGAGTATGCCAATCCTTTCTAGGAAGGGGAAAATCAGTTGTGTAATGGTTTTTTCTATGCCCCTCAGACTCACGTTCTCGTCCAATAGTTTTTCAAAGGATTCCATATTCATATCCACCATGCAATGAATCATTTCATTGATGATCCTTTCTTGTTGGGCTTCCATTTGAGACAGGCAGAGAATCTTCTCTTTAATCTCAGATGCAGACATTCTATCTATATGTGAAATCTTGAACCCGTATTTGTTCAAGAGGGCAATATTCAAAACGGTCTTTAATTCATCGTTGCTGTAATAGCGGATATTGGTATCCGTACGGCTGGGATTCAAAAAAGAATAGCGCTGTTCCCAAATACGAATAGTGTGGGCTTTGATCCCTGAAAGATTCTCTAAATCCTTGATGGTAAATGCGTGCATATTAGTATTACACGAAAAAAGGCATTTTGTTTAAACTTTTGAGGTAAAAACATCAACTTTTACAGATTTCCCCTGATTTTGAGCAAAATTTAAGCTGAGAGCCTATTTTTTGAGCCTTCTGAGGTACTCGCCGTACCCGCTTTTGGCGTATTTATCGGCTATTAGGAGCAATTGGTCACGGTTGATGAATCCCTTGCGGTAAGCAATTTCCTCAATGCAACCTATCTTCTGACTCTGGCGTTTTTCAATCACGCGAACAAACTCGCAGGCATCGGCAAAGCTGTCAAAAGTACCAGTGTCCAACCAAGCAGTACCACGGCTCATCACCCCAACGCTGAGTTTTCCCTGTTCCAGGTATACCCTATTTACGTCAGTAATCTCGTATTCGCCGCGGGGCGATGGTTGGATATTTTTAGCAATTTCAACAACGGTATTATCATAGAAATATAAACCTGGTACTGCAAAATTGGATTTTGGTTCCTTGGGTTTTTCTTCAATAGAAACCGCAATATTGTTCTCATCAAATGCCACTACCCCATATCTTTCTGGGTCATGCACTTCATAGGCAAATACAGCCGCACCTGTTACATCGTTAAAGGATTCTACCAGTTTACCAAATCCTGCGCCGTAGAAAATATTGTCTCCTAAAATCAAGGCCACTTTATCATTGCCAATAAAGTCTGCACCAATCACAAATGCTTGTGCCAAACCATTTGGCACTTCTTGCACCGCGTATTCAAAACGGCAACCTAGGTCCTTACCATCGCCCAGCAGGCGCTGAAACTGTGGAGAGTCTTCAGGAGTGGTAATGATCAAGATTTCTTGAATCCCTGCCAGCATTAAAATAGACAGTGGATAGAAGATCATGGGTTTGTCATACACTGGCATCAATTGTTTACTGATGCCCCTTGTAATAGGATATAACCTGGTTCCTGATCCGCCTGCTAAGATGATGCCTTTCATAATGGTACTATTTATTGCTTAGAATTGTAAACTGTCTTTAATAGCTGATAATGTAGGAAGTATTTGATCTTTCTCTGAAATGATCAATCCATCGGCCGGTAGGCCCCAATCAATCCCTAATGCAGGGTCATTAAAGATGACACCACCTTCAGATGCTTTATTATAAAAATTATCGCATTTGTAAAAGAAAGTGGCAGTCTCACTCAAAACCACAAAGCCATGCGCAAAACCGCGTGGCACAAAAAATTGGGTATGACTATCTGCTGTTAATTCAATGGTCATATGCTGACCAAATGTAGGCGATGCCAACCTTAGATCAACGGCCACATCCAAGACCCTTCCTTCCAATACCCTTACCAGTTTGGCTTGTGCGTGTTCACCGTGTTGAAAATGCAATCCTCTCAAAACACCCTTGCTTGATTTGCTTTGGTTGTCTTGTATAAAATTTACATCCATGCCTGTCTTGTCAAAAAACGTGCGTTGGTTAAAGCTCTCAAAAAAATAACCCCGATTATCTCCAAATACAGTATCGTGTATAATCAAGCAATCAGCCAGTTTGGTGGTTTCTATCCGCATGAATTATCTGTTTTCGTACATCCCGTTATAATAATTTTGATAAGCCCCACTGGTTACATTTTGCAACCATTCAGTGTTGCTCAAATACCAGTCAATGGTCTCACTCAAGCCTTGTTCAAAAGTAACCGTTGGCTTCCAACCCAATTCCTTATTGATCTTAGAAGCGTCAATAGCATAACGGCGATCATGACCTGGACGGTCTTTTACATAAGTGATTAGCTTTTCACTGTATCCCTTTGCACGTCCCAGTTTCTCATCCATCTGAGCGCAAAGTAATTTTACCAAGTCAATATTTTTCCACTCGTTAAAGCCACCAATATTATAGGTTTCACCATCCACTCCTTGGTGGAAAATCAAATCAATTGCCAGTGCATGGTCTTTTACAAAAAGCCAGTCACGGGTATACAAACCATCGCCATAAACAGGCAAAGGTTTTTCTTCAATGATATTGTTGATGAAAAGAGGAATCAGTTTTTCAGGAAAATGGTAAGGGCCATAATTGTTAGAGCAATTAGACACTACTGTTTGCATGTGATAGGTTTCTCTGTAAGCACGCACAAAATGATCCGATGCAGCTTTACTAGCAGAATAAGGAGAGTTGGGATCATAAGCCGTGGTCTCTAAGAAGAAACCCTCAGCACCCAAACTACCATAAACCTCATCTGTAGAAATATGGTAGAAACGGTGTTTGCTATAATCAGCTGCCCATTTTTTGCGGGCGGTATTCAGTAGGTTCACAGTACCAATCACGTTGGTGTACACAAAATCCAAGGGAGATACAATGCTACGGTCTACATGACTCTCTGCTGCCAAATGCACCACATCGGTAATGCCATGTTCGTCAAAAGCTGCATCCAATGCATCAGCGTCCAATATATTAATCTTGAGAAAATGATAATTGGGAGACTGGTCAATGTCTTTGAGGTTCTCTAGATTACCCGCATAAGTAAGGGCGTCTAGGTTATAAATGCCATATTCAGGATATTTCTGAACAAACAAACGAACCACATGCGAGCCAATGAATCCGGCACCGCCAGTTATTAAAATATTTTTTTTCATGTAACCTATTGAAGTGTTGAAAAAATCGCTCATAAAGGTAGTCACAGTTATATGCTTATCAAAATAATTCTATGTGAAATGGATTGCATAGAGGCAATCCTTATCTTCAAGTTTAAATTCTTGCCATGAACCAACGCTATTACTCCCTTGACGTATTCAGAGGTGCCACAGTAGCCCTGATGATCTTAGTCAATAACCCCGGTTCATGGGGTCATATTTTTGGGCCTTTGGAACATGCTCCCTGGCATGGTTGCACCCCAACAGACCTGGTTTTCCCCTTCTTCCTCTTTGCAGTAGGAAATGCCATGGCTTTTGTGATGCCCCGTTTTGAACAGGCAGGACCCGCTCATTTCTGGAAAAAAGTGCTGAAAAGAACTGTTTTAATCTATGCCATTGGTTTATTTCTAAACTGGAGCCCCTTTGTAAAATGGGATGGCGAAAACCTGGTAGCCAAGACCTGGGAGAATATCAGGATCATGGGCGTTTTGCAAAGAATTGCGCTTTGCTACTTTTTTGCATCCGTGATTGTGTTCTACGCCAAAGCCCGAGGCGCTTTTGTAGTAGGAGCCATTTTCCTCTTGGTTTATTGGGCCATTTGTTTGCTTTTTGGTAATCCCGCCAACCCCTATGCCATGACCGGTTGGTTTGGAACCGATGTAGATATTAAGCTCTTGGGCATGAGCCATATGTATAAGGGAGAAGGCGTGGCATTTGATCCGGAGGGATTGGCCAGTACCCTACCCGCCATTGTGCAAGTGATTTTTGGTTTCTTGGTTGGTCAGTATATTCAACAAAAGGGCAAGACTTATGAAATGCTCAGTAATCTCTTGATTGCAGGGATTGTGCTCTGCGTAGCAGGATATGCCTGGGACATGGTCTTCCCCATCAACAAAAAAATCTGGACCAGTAGTTATGTTTTGTACACCAGTGGTTTGGGTATACTTACCCTTTCTGTGTTGATCTATTTAATTGAATTCAAATCTGTCACCGGAGCTTGGAGCAAATTCTTTGACGTCTTTGGCAAGAACCCACTCTTCATTTTTGTACTCAGTGGATTTCTTCCTCGTGTTACCGCCTTATGCAGATGGGTAGACCATATAGACGAAACCGGTAAAAAAATCTATACCTCTTTCTTCCCTTGGTTTTATGAGCATGTTTGCAAAAACGTATCAACCGACCTGCGCGTAGGTTCCTTACTCTATGCCCTTTGCATGATCAGTTTTTTCTGGTTAATTGTCTATGTGTTGGATAAGAAGAAAATCTATATCAAGGTTTAGCTGCGCGATGGGATTCGCATAGTCTTCAAATTTAAATCACTTGATTTTTCTTGCAGGATTCCCCGCATACACACCGGGCTCGGTAATGTCTTTGGTTACTACAGCACCGGCGCCAATGACAACTTGATCACAGATGTTTACGGGTAGAATGCTGGCATTGCTGCCAATAGAGACCTGGTTGCCAATAGATGTTGTTTTCCAAAGTGCTGGATTGCCTGCGGGGCCTCCGGTGGAGAAGGTATCGTTGATAAACATAACGCCGTGGCCTATAAAACAGTGTTGGCCAATGGTTACGCCTTCACAGATAAAACTATGTGATTGAATGCGGGTATGGTCTCCAATTTGAACGCCTTTTTGTATTTCAACAAAGGGACCAATAAACACTTCATTTCCAATTTGGCATTCATAGAGATTCACGGGTTGTACAATGGTGACATTGTCTCCAAATTGCACATCACGAATACTAATTTGTTTTTCTTGAAAACTCATGACTGCAAATTAATGGATTGATGAATGCGTTCAATAATCTCAACTGTCTTTAGGGCTTCTTCTGCTGTGGCATAGTAAGTTTCTCTTCCTTGCAAAGCCGCTACCAGATTAGCATAGACCATACCATGATTACTCATAGAGCCCTGGTAACTGCCGTATTGATTGGCGGCATTGGTAGACTCACTCACCAATAATGGTCCTGATTCCAAAGACTGATAAGCAATGGTATTCAAATATTCACCGCCAATTTTTACCGTTCCTTTTTCTGCTAAAACGGTTAATGATCCTTCTGCATTTTTTGCATAGGCGTTCACGGAATAATGAATACTGGCAATAGCGCCTGATGCCATTTGGAGTAAGACCGCCCCTGCGTCTTCTCTGGCAATACTGGTCTGATGTTGAAAATTATTTGCTAATGCATAAACGGATTGTACATCTCCAAAAAGCCAATATAGCAAATCAATAAAATGGCTAAACTGGGTAAATAAAATGCCTCCGTCTAATTCTGCTGTGCCATGCCAGGTGTCCTGGTAATAAGAAGCCGGTCTATTCCAAAAACAATTGATTTGTATGTTTTGAATCTGCCCCAGTTTGCCCGCATCCATGGCTGCTTTTAAAGCTGCTACAGGTGGATTAAACCTATTTTGCACAACGGTAAAAATGGTTGTACCAGTTTGCTTTGAAACCTCAATCATGCGTTCACAATCAACACGCGCTATCGCCATAGGCTTTTCTACCAACACGTTCAAACCCGCTTGCATACAAGCAATAGCATGTTCAGCGTGTAAGCCATTGGGTGTGCAGATGGCCACCAAATCTAAGTCTGGTGCTATTGACAATAAGCTTTCTAGATTGGGAAATGCTTTTGCGTCATAAGTATTTGCCAGCGCTATTGCTTTGGCAAGATCCAGATCACAGACCGCTACTAACTGTCCATAGTGGGCAGCATGCAGGGCATGTCTTTGACCAATATGGCCAGCACCTATAATGGCAAATCTGATGGCTTGCATGTATTGATTATTGAAACAGAGCTTCTGCCTTGGCAACAGATTCTGGTTTACCCACGTCTATGAATTTGCTTTGGCTATGGTCAAAACATTGAATAGAATTGTTTTGCATTAGGTCTAGGTATACTTCTACCATGGAAAATTTTCCCTGTTGTTGCATCTTAGAAATGATACTGCTGTTAATCACATGAATGCCACTAAATGCTTTTTGTTGCAGTGCTGCATAGTCTGGATGATTGGCCAATTGCGCAGGCTTCTCTTCTCCTGTTTGCACGTTGCGCCAACCACAGAGTTCCCCTTTTGGGTTGAATAAAAAATACCTAGAAGTGTTGCGTTCTGTAACAGCCAATGTGGCCAAACAGGCGTTGCGCTGATGCGCTGCAATCATTTCATCCAAATGCAAGTTGGTGAGGATGTCTACATTCATCACCACAAAATCAGTTTCATTTGTAAAATACCATCCTGCTTTTTGCAAACCTCCTCCGGTTTCTAATACCTGATTGGTTTCATCAGAAATGGTAATGGTAGAACCCCATCCATGATTATCTGTAATGGCTTGAACAATCTGGTCTGCAAAATGGTGCACATTCACAATTAGTTCCTTAATGCCAAATTGCTGCAAATACAAAACATTGCGCTCCAACAAAGATTTTCCATTCACAGGGGCCAATGCCTTGGGATGCTGGTCTGTCCAAGGTTTTAGCCTACTACCCAATCCTGCTGCAAAGATGATTGCTTTCATGTTGTCAATTTTATCCTAGAAACCAGTTGGCCGTATTGGTATGGGTCAACACCACTTTTAATTTGTATTTGTTGCGCAAGTGACGGGCGGTTTGTTCTGCCGCGTACACGCTTCTATGTTGTCCACCTGTGCATCCAAAATTGATCATCAGGTTGCTAAATCCACGTTTTAAATAATCTTCCACGGCAATATCTACCAGGTCCCAAACAGAGTTCAGGTATTCATTCATGCGCGTGCGTTGTTCTAGAAAATCTTGCACAGGTTTGTCTCTTCCGTTCAAGGTTTTATAATCATCAAACCTGCCGGGATTCAAAATACTGCGCATGTCAAAAACAAAGCCACCACCATTTTCTGAAGGGTCGGCGGGTATGCCTTTTCTATAACTAAAACTATTCACCACAACTACTAGTTCTGTATTTTCATCGGCCTGCTGTGGTTCAAAACGCTGAATCATTTCATCGGCTACTACCAAACGCAATACCCTGTCAAACTCAGGTGTCACTATGCCTACGCGTTTATGATCCAAGAAGAATTTTAGGTTTTTCAAACCCAGTGGAATGCTGGCTAGAAAATGTGCTTTGCGTTCAAACAAACCCCGGAATCCATAAGCCCCCATCACTTGTAATAAGCGAATCAAGACATAACCATTGTACTGACTCACAAATGTGGTTCTGTCTACTTTGCGGTCCAAGATTCGGTCTATCTCATCCATATAGAATTCCAATAAACTGTCTTTCCATTGCTCACTTAGTTCAGCTTTGGCCTGCCATAACAGGGAAGCAACATCGTATTGCAGCGCACCCTTCATGCCTCCTTGATAATCTATAAAATGAACCTGATCATCTTTCACAATAATATTGCGGCTCTGAAAATCGCGGAACATAAAATACTTATTCTCCGTGCGGGTTAAATATGTACTTAGTGCGTCAAAGTCATCCAACATGGCCTGCTTGTCATAGGGCAATTGCAAGGTGTCTAGAAAATAGTATTTGAAATAGAGCAGGTCACTCATGATGGCCTGTTTGCCAAATTCCTTGGCGGTTAAACAGAGGCTATAATCTAATCCTGTATCGCCCTTGATTTGTACTTCTGCTAGTGCAGTCAAACTTTTTTGAAACAAACCATAAGCCCTGTCAGCATGACCATGTTGCTCTAATTCATTTAATAAAGAAGCCGTACCTAGATCTTCTTGCAAGTAAATAGTGTCTTCCTCATTTACAGCAAATACTTCTGGAACGGGCAAACCCGCTTTTTTAAAATGCTTGCTAAAAGCTATAAAAGTTCGGTTCTCTTTGGCGTGCAGGTTATAGGTAGCTATGAAAGTTTCTTCCTGATAATAGATCCTAAAATAAATCCGGTCACTCCCACTCTGGGGTAATTTTTCAATTCTATCGGCTGCGCCCTGTTTAAATTCCTGAAACAGGGTCTCAATTGCCGCAATCACTTTGTCCATTGGCTTGGTTTGAAGCGAAAATAAACCTTAGCCATCAAAGACAAATAGATTTACTGTATCAAGCCGGCTGTAACACAAATTTATTCACCTGGGTATAGGGGTCAAATAAGTGTTTTCTGCGCAGGAGTACCAGTTCTCTCACTTCAAAGATCTCGTGGAAACTGCGGCTAGAATAGTCCATCATGGCTTTTAAATAGGTATCTGCACCCAGTTTGCGCGCAATGGGCAGGTTGGGTTTGAGGTTCACCCGAATGCTGGGGCAATCACAGGTTTTGATATAGTCATTCAAGGGTTCTAAGGCCTGACCCAATTGTTGAAAGGGCTGTGAACTGGGCACTCGCAGGTAAATAGAATCTGCCGGGATACCACTATAATTGCTCAAGGGCACACTAAAAGCCTGCTGACTAGAAAAGATCCGGTGCATCCAACGCAAGAGGGTGGGCTCCATTTCTTCCTTGGCCTGAAACCCCGCTACTTCTATATGCAGTTTGGCCTTTCCTTGGTTGCGTTGCTGGTATTGTTGGTCAAAAACCTGTTGTTCAAATAAGATTTTGTCATGGAGCTCCGGTGCCGGTACGGCCACTAATAAGTATTCCGCAAACTGGTTAGCGGGTATAAAAGCGTTGATAGGATATTGCATGGATGCGGTTTGCATGAAGATTATTTTAGCTGATAATTAATTTAGCATAAATTTACTAACTAATTTAGCATTACCAAATTTATTTAGCATGTTTAACGAAGATTGGGGCAGTAGTGCATACAAGGGAAGCAAGGATTTTGACCAATGGGAAGTACCCACGGCCAATGCTACGGGTTTTGGGGCCGCGGCCGATGATTATATGGAAAGAGGGATTGATCTCAATGAGCAATTGATTCAGAACAAACCCGCTACTTTTTTCTTTAGAATGAATAGTGCCGCCATGACAGGAGCAGGAATTTACCAGGGCGATGTCTTAATTGTAGACCGCAGTCTTAAAGCGTCAAATGGTAAAATCATTGTAGCCATTGCCCATGGAGAATTGTTGGTAAGAAGGATTTTGGTGCAGGGTAAACGGGTAACCCTGATGGCAGAAAATCCGGCATTTGCACCCGTTCAATTAGAAGCCAATAACCAAGAATATGTTTGGGGTGTAGTGGTCTATAATATTCATAAATTATAATGTCTAGTTTATGAAAGCCATCATTGATTGCAATAGTTTTTACTGCTCCTGCGAGAAACTATTCTTACCACATTTGGAGGGCAGACCTGTTGTAGTCTTGAGCAATAACGATGGTTGTATTGTATCCAGAACAGATGAAGCCAAAAAAATTGGAGTAGAAATGGCGGGACCCTATTTTAAAGCCAAGCCTCTGATTGAAGCACATGGGGTAGCTACTTTTTCTTCTAATTATAATTTATACGGAGATCTAAGTTGGCGCGTCATGGAAACGCTAAGAACCTTGCTGCCTGCGGGTTGCGTAGAAGTCTATTCCGTAGACGAAGCCTTCTTAGACCTATCGCATATTGCGCCAGAAAACTTAAAAGACTTTGCTTTTCATATCAAGGATACGGTTGAACAATGGACGGGAATAAGAGTATCAATTGGGGTGGCCCCCACCAAAGTGTTGAGCAAGGTGGCTAACCGGCTTTGCAAAAAACACAAAGCCATCACCAACTGTGTATTGGTACTTGATACACCCAGAAAACTGGAACAGGCTTTGGAAAAAACACCGGTAGAAGATATTTGGGGAGTAGGTCATCAGTACGCCAAAAAATTACAACTCTATCAGATCAACAATGCGTTGGAATTGAGTAAAAAAGACATCCCCTGGGCCACCAAAAATTTGGGTGGCGTGGTGGGTGCAAGATTACTCAGAGAATTACAAGGCATTCCTAGCAGGGAGATGGAAGGCGAATTAGTAAACAAAAAAATGATTGCCACTACCCGTATGTTTGGGAGCCCTGTTACGGAATTAGCAGACATTAAAGAAGCCATTGCCACCTACACTTCTAGAGCCGCAGAAAAACTCAGAAGACAAAATTCCGCAGCCAATACCGTCAGTGTTTTTATTGTACCCAAGGAAAATAGCACGGGCAAGTATTTTAGACATGGACCCAGTTTAAGTAGTTATACCATTTTGCCCAGTGCAACATCGCTTACCAATGAACTCATTAAAGCCGCTGTTAAACAAGTAGACCATTTGTTTGAACAAGGCAGGATCTATAAAAAAGCCGGGGTTACCCTTAGCGGGATAGTTCCTGATAATTCCATCCAGTCAAATTTGTTTGAACCCGCCCCTTCTGAAAAAGGAAGAATGCTCATGTCTATGATGGACAATATCAATTTTGCCATGCGAAATGACGTTTTAAAATTTGCGGCATCGGGCACCAGCAAGGATTGGAAAATGCGCCAAGAACTGCGCAGCCCTAGGTACACCACGCGTTGGGAAGAACTTTTTGAAATTCGTTGAATTTCAA
The DNA here is from genome assembly GCA_943372225.1 of Chitinophaga pinensis. Lineage (GTDB taxonomy): Bacteria > Bacteroidota > Bacteroidia > Chitinophagales > Chitinophagaceae > Sediminibacterium > Sediminibacterium pinensis_L. Next base: position 320,298 of record CALRXV020000001.1, read on the forward strand.
AAGTCAAAAGTCAAAAAGACCCGAGAAAGGAAAATATCAAATAAAAAAGCGCGATGGTTACCCATCGCGCCAGCGAATATTTTAATTCAAAAAATTATTGCTTTGGAGCAATAGGGTATTTGGCAAACAAAGCTTTCATACCGGCTTTTGCCAATTCTGGAACTTTTGATTGCTTGGATGGCAAAATGTCTTTAGCAGTGCCCTTCCAAACCATTTCATTGGCTGCAGCGTCTACCAAGTGTACGGTTACAGAACCTTCTTTGTAATAACCCACCACCACTTCTTCACTCTTCCACGAATAGTTACGCTGACCCATGTATTTATAAGCACCATCGGTACGCCAATCGGTTTCACGAGTTTGCGCTTTCTCTTCTACCTGTAAACCAATATTTACCAACATGTCTGGTTTACTACTAGACTGAGTATATCCGCGGCTGGTTAACTCACCTGCAATAGCAGATTTGAGCATGTCCATACGCTCGTTGAATCCCTTTGAAACGGTATCGCCGGAGGCATCTAATTTATAAAAGTCAAAACTTTTGTACTTGGCCAAGTCTGCACCAGGAGCAACACCCGCATTGGATATTTTTACAGAAGAAGAACAGGCTACCATGGTAGCTGCCAACAAAAGGAAAAACAGTTGTTTCATATTCAAGATTTAGGGGTTGAAAATACATAGATTTTAGATTTTACAAATGGATTCCCTGTATCAAATTATCATTTAAAACAAGAAAATGAATCTTTGCAAGAATTTTCAAGGCTTTTAAAATATTATCTTTTCACAGGCGTCTACCATCTTATACATGACAAAGACGCTGACCATACCGGCAAACATGACTGATCAGGGAAGAAGCAATATCACCGAAGTGGTGAATGCCTATACCAAGAGGCTAATGGGCTTTATCCGTAAAAGGGTGAGCAATGAGGCCGATGCCGAAGACATTCTGCAGGATGTATTTTATCAGTTTATTGGAAATACCAAACCCATTGAACAGCTCACTTCTTGGCTTTTCACAGTTACTAGAAACAAGATCACAGACAGACAACGCAAACACAAACCGGAGTTGTTAGAAGACATTCACGCCGGGGGCGATGAAGAGAGCAGTTTTGACTGGACCGAACTCTATTTTGAAAAAGACAATAATCCTGAAACCGATTATTTGCGCAACCTGTTTTGGGAAACCCTACAAGCTGCATTAGAAGAACTCCCTGAAAATCAAAAACAGGTATTTGTGCTCAATGAATTAGAAGGGGTTGCCTTTAAAGAAATATCTGAACAAACAGGAGAATCTGTAAACACCTTGATCAGCCGCAAACGCTATGCAGTATTGCATTTGAGAGAAAGATTGGCAGGATTAAAACAAGACTTATTAAATTATTAAATACATTGTATGAACAAGAAATTTTGGATCACAAAAATCATTGGCTTCTCCATACTGGCCATTGCATTTGCAGCATTACTAGCATATGTAGTCATGCTATTATGGAACGGCGTATTGGCGCAAGTAGTAGCCGTTTCTACCATTAGTTTTTACCAAGCCATTGGACTCTTGGTTTTGAGTAAAATTTTATTCGGTGGTTTTCCAAGTGGTAAAAATCATTGCAACCATTGTAGTGGCGGTGGTCACTGGAAAAACGAACTCAAGGAAAAATGGCATACCATGAGTCCTGAAGAAAGGGATCAAATGAAACAGGAATGGCGCAACCGTTGCCGTACTTGGGGCCGCTCATCTCAATCAACCAGTGCAGAAAAAAATAGTTCCACAGAATAAATCATTTTCCTGATTGCATCTTATCTTGATGGTCTAAACCAAGACCATGCTAAGAAAACTGTTTTTTGCTACCCTATTATTGGGCTCTGTTAATCTGCTGTCTGCTCAAAAAACCATCGCCATTAAATGTGGTGCTGTGTTAAATACAAGGAGCGGAGAATTATTGAGCAACCAAGTGATCTTGGTCAGGGGGAATCTCATAGAGAGCATCGCGCTAGCAGCGGGTTTTAATCTAAAAACAGATAGCAGCATTGACTTATCAGCTTATACCGTTTTGCCAGGTTTAATTGACGCGCATACACACGTGTTATTACAGGGCGATATTACCAGTGAAGACTATGACGTTCAAGTTTTAAAAGAGTCTATTCCATATAGAACCATCCGCGCGGTAAAAAGCGCCAAACAGAGTCTACTCAATGGATTCACCACCATCAGGGATCTTGGAACAGAAGGTGCTGGCTATGCCGATGCCGATATTAAGAAAGCCATTATCAAAGGAGAAATGGAAGGCCCTAGGATGTTGATCTCCACACTAGCCATCAATACCACGGGTCACTATCCGATTAAGGAATCGGATTATGCTTGGGAGTTAAAATTGCCCAAGGGTTTACAAGAAATTACTGGGGCTGACGAGGGTAGAAGAGCGGTTCGCGAGCAGATTGCACACGGAGCAGATTGGATCAAAATTTATGCAGACCGTGGCTATTCCAAATTGGCCGATGGTAGTTATAGAAGTCTACCCAATTTTACCTCAGAAGAAATCAATGCCATTGGCGATGAAACCCTGCGTTCTAACCGAAAATTGGCTGCACATGCCGTAACCCGCGATGGAATCATCTCTGCCATCAAAGCTGGAGCCAGCAGTATTGAACACGGTTTTGGCATGGACGATGAGTGTATCAAATTGATGGTAGACAAGGGTATTTACTGGTGTCCTACTATTTATGTAAACGAATATGTGGCCGAAGGAAGGGCCAAGGCGGGTAGTCCCATGAATAAGTATTTTGCAGAGTCCGAAGCTGGTTTGTTTAAAAAAGCTTTGGCCGCTGGCGTAAAAGTTGCCTATGGAACAGATATTGGTGGCTATGACTGGCAATTGTCACAAGCCCGTGATTTTCAATACTTAGTACAATATGGAATGAGCCCTCTGCAGGCCATTCAAACAGCTTCTATTAATGCCGCTGACCTCTTGGGTATGACTGGCAAAATTGGGGAGATTAAGAAAGGTGCTTTTGCTGATTTGGTGGCTGTTGCTGGTAATCCGCTCAAGGATGTAAAAACCCTTGAAGCTGTAAAATGGGTCATGAAAGATGGTCAAGTAAAAAAATAGCGGCAGATTTACGGTATATCCCTACTTTTGCGCAATTTCTACCACATGAACCAAGCACTGAATTCCAACGAATCTATCCCTTCTAAAAAGAAGAAAATCATTGTTTTAGGCAGCGGCCCCAACCGGATTGGACAGGGTATAGAATTTGACTATTGCTGTGTTCATGGACTTTTAGCCATTAAGGAATGCGGTTTTGAAGCCATCATGGTCAACTGTAATCCTGAGACTGTGTCTACTGATTTTGACATGGCAGACAAGCTCTATTTTGAACCCGTATTCTGGGAACATTTAAGAGAAATCATTGACTTGGAACAGCCCGATGGTATTATTGTACAATTGGGTGGTCAAACGGCCCTGAAACTAGCTAAGAAATTACACGAAAAAGGCATTCCTATTGTTGGAACCAGTTTTGAAAGTATGGACATGGCGGAAGACCGTGGCCGCTTTAGCGATTTGCTCAAAGAACTCAATATTCCTTATCCTGAATATGGTACCGCAGAAGACGCTGATGAAGCAGTTGCGGTTGCCAATAGAGTGGGCTACCCCGTTTTGGTGCGTCCTAGCTATGTAATTGGTGGACAGAGAATGCGCATTGTGATCAATGACGAAGAAGTAGAAAAAGCAGTAATTAGCTTGCTCAAACATATTCCAGGTAATAAGATTTTGATTGACCATTTCTTAGACCGTTGTCAAGAAGCAGAAGTAGACGCCATTTTTGACGGAGAGAATTTTCATATCATGGGTGTGATGGAACATATTGAACCAGCAGGGATTCATAGCGGTGATAGTAATGCCGTGTTACCTGCGTTCAACCTGACCCCATTGATTGTTGAGACCATGCAATTCTATAGTGAGAAGATTGCCCGCGCTTTAAAAATCAAGGGTTTGATCAATATTCAGTTTGCCATTAAGGGAGACAAAGTATTTGTGATTGAAGCCAACCCACGTGCTTCTAGAACTACTCCTTTTATTGCCAAAGCTTATCAGATTCCTTATTTGAATATTGCTACTAAAGTAATGTTGGGTGAAGCAAAACTCACTGATTTTGTGATGGAAAATAAGCTAGACGGATATGCCATTAAGGAACCTGTATTTAGCTTTGACAAATTTCCTGGTGTGAACAAAGAACTAGGACCAGAAATGAAGAGTACCGGTGAAGCCATTAGATTTATCAAAGATTTGCGTGATCCTTATTTCCGCACTTTATACAAAGAAAGAAGCATGAACCTAAGTAAATAGATTTTACTAAAATCTTTTAAAGCCACACTATTACGGTGTGGCTTTTTTATTAGGTTAGTACATGCAACAAAAATTTGTTGATCCTTGGAAAAGCCTACCCTTCCTGCGTTTGCTCATTCCTTTTTTGGCCGGTAATCTACTCAAGTATCAGGGAATCTTGAACATTCATAGCATTCAAGTCTTTGGCATTTTGGGATTATTATTGGTAGCCTTCCCAGCCTTTTTGCAATTACAACAACAATTTTATTTTGCTTGGATACGTGGCCTTGGTATTTATTTCTTGCTCGCCGCCATTGGCGCATTTAATTATTATTGGCAGCAACCAGAACAGCAATCTCATGCACTGGGTCAAATGCCCTTGTCTTCAAAGACCTGTATAGAAATTGTTGCAGCACCCGTTCCTACCACCAAACAATGGCGGGTATTGGCAAAAGCCATTGCCCAAGAAAATCAGGGTCAATGGGAAAGGGTGAATGGATTGGTGTTTCTCTATAGTAAAGATCCCGAATGGATACAGCCATTAATTCCGGGAACAAGAATCTTGCTTACTAAAAAACTGCAATTGATTAGAGCACCCAAAGACCCTCTTGCATTTAATTACCAACAATGGGCCTATAGCCAAGGCGTACAATACCAAAGCTATCTTGCAGCTCCTCCTATCATGTTGGAGCCTGCCCCAAGGGATTGGCGCAATTGGGTCCTAGATTCAAGAAATTGGATCTTGGCAGTGCTGGCGCGATGGATTCCAGACAAGACCATTTGTGGCATTGCAGAAGCACTCTTGATTGGCTACAAATATGATTTAGACCGAAGCTTGGTGCAGGCTTATAGTAATACTGGAGTGGTGCATATTATTGCCATCAGTGGTTTGCATTTAGGGATGATTTATGGATTATTGCTCTGGCTGTTCCGCCCCTTGATGCCCTTGCGCTGGATGCGTTGGATCAGACCCATTATTATTTTATCAGTGCTTTGGGGCTTTGCACTGTTAACTGGGGCAGCCCCATCCATTATGCGCGCGGCACTAAGTTTTAGTTTTCTGTTATTGAGTCAAAGTCTGGGTTATCAAAATAACCAACTCAATGCACTAGCAGCATCGGCATTTTTCCTGTTACAATGGAATCCCTGGCTTATCTGGGATCTTGGGTTTCAATTGAGTTATGCTGCGGTAACAGGTATTCTATTGTATGCCAAAACCCTCATGCAGTGGTTGCGGATTAAAAACCCCTTGCTCAGGGCCATTTGGCAACTCAATGCCTTAACGCTCTCGGCCCAGGTATTCACCCTTCCCTTGGTACTCTATCATTTTCAACAGTTTCCCAATCTGTTTTTGTTTTGCAACCTCTTGATTGTTCCTTTTTCAGGATTGATCCTCTATTTAGAAATTGCCTTGCTCATTCCTATCCCCTATTTGCAAAGCTTTTTAGGTAAAATGATCCAACTGGGTATTGGCTGGATGAATCAGTTGGTAGAAAGAACCAATCGCCTGCCTTTTGCGGTTTCTGAGCAGTTGGGCATTAGTTTTTCACAGACCTTGGTATTATTAGTCTTCCTCTTTCTTTTTTGTGAGCGTGTGAAAACTTACCTTTGCAGCTCCATTCAATCCCGGCAACAGGCCTAATGTTCTAAGCCGGACCAAGCAATCAACATGCAAAAGAAAATTCAATCAGCACTTATTTCCGTTTTTTATAAAGACGGCCTGGAACCCATTGCCAAAGAATTACACGCTTTGGGTATTACCATCTATTCTACTGGTGGAACCCAGAAATTTCTAGAAGACCTAGGGGTTCCCTGTGTTCCTGTAGAGAGCCTGACCACTTACCCTTCTATCTTGGGTGGACGCGTAAAAACACTACACCCTGCCGTATTTGGTGGTATTTTGGGCAGAAGGTATGAGCCCCAGGATCTGGAAGAAATGAAGGAATACAAGATTCCAGAAATTGACCTGGTGATTGTTGACCTCTATCCTTTTGAAGAAACTTTGGCCAATACATCTGAGGAAAAATTGATCATTGAAAAAATTGATATTGGTGGTCCTTCCATGATTAGGGCTGCTGCTAAGAATTTCAAAGACCTTGTAGTCATTGCCGCAAAGGATGATTATGCTTCTTTGGAAAACCTATTGAAAACACAAAAGGGTGAAACTTCCATAGAACAACGTAGAGCTTATGCTGCTAAGGCTTTTGAAGTGGTGATGCACTATGATATTGCCATCAGCAATTATTTTAACCCTGGTATTAGTCAGTCATTGCGTTATGGCGAGAACCCACACCAGTCGGCTGTTTTTCACGGAGACCTAACCCAACTCTTTAGCCAATTAAATGGCAAGGAGCTTAGCTATAATAACCTTGTAGACGTAGACGCTGCGGTACAATTGATCCAAGAATTTCCAGCACCCGTTGCAGGAAAAGGAACCGTATTTGGCATTATCAAGCATACCAATGTTTGCGGAATTGCAGAGAGAGATAGCGTAAAAGCTAGCTGGGACGCGGCTTTGGCAGGAGATCCTGAAAGTGCTTTTGGTGGTGTATTGGTTTGCAATGGCACTATTGATAAAGCAACAGCAGATGCTATAAATGAAATCTTTTTTGAAGTCCTGATTGCGCCAGCCTTTGACGCAGACGCATTAGAGGTTTTAAAGACCAAGAAAAATAGAATCTTATTAGAGTTGAAAGCTGGTGAAACCGCTTTGAAAACTCCTTCTAAATCCTTGCTCAATGGTACCCTAGAACAAGGTGCTGACAAGGGTAATTTTGACAAATGGGAAGAAGTAGGTGGAAGACCAACAACTGATTCTGAAAAAGAAAACCTAGTGTTTGCTAACCTAGTTTGCAAACACTTAAAGAGCAATGCCATTGCACTAGTAAAAGACAAACAATTGGTGGGTAAGGGTTGTGGTCAAACCAGCCGCATAGATGCCCTGCGTCATGCTATTGAAAAAGCCAAACAATTTGAATTTGCTTTACAAGGAGCGGTACTGGCATCAGATGCATTCTTCCCCTTCAATGACTGTGTGCAGATTGCACACGAAGCGGGTATGGAAGCATTTATTCAACCGGGCGGTTCTGTAAGAGACAAAGACAGTGTTGCTTATTGCGTAGAAAATAATTTGGCCATGGTGATGACAGGTCTGCGTCATTTCAGACACTAATCACCCATAGATTCATGCAAGCAGACAAACAGAAAGCCTATATAGCTTTAGCCATCACCAGCATAGTCTGGGGAACCACTTGGGTGGGGAGCAAAATCTGCGTGCGCTATACACCAGCTTTTGAAGTGGCTGCTATAAGGCAGTTTTCTGGTGGCATTATCTATGTGTTATTCTTCCTAATAAAAGGAGAAAAATTACCTAGCCTCAAACAATTGGGTTGGCTGACCATCATGGCCATCCTTATGTTTGTTTCTTCTAATGGACTAGCCACAGTGGGTCTCAAATATATTCCCAGTGGATTGGGTGCCCTTATTGCGGCACTCTATCCACTGTTTGTAGTCTTGATTGAAATGTTTTTTTTCAAGAACAAACAAATTAAAGCCAGCACATTTATAGGATTATTCTTAGGCATTGCGGGGATTGCCGTAGTATTTTATGACAATGCTTTTCACAACCACAAAGAAGGATTTTGGATTGGGGTAGCGGTGTCCATGGTTGCCATGATTACTTGGGCCATGACCACCATTTTTATTGCCAAGAAAAAGTCTGAACTCAATCCTTACAATGCATTGGGTTGGCAAATGTTACTTAGCTCTTTTATTATGTATGGCATTGCTACTGCAACAGGAAATGTAATACCCTTTGCACAAATTCCATTAGAAACCTGGGGAACATTGGCCTATATGGTTGGCGCTGGTTCTATCATTGCCTTTATAGCCTTTATTTATTCCATGAAACATTTGGAGCCAGGCATTGCAGCTTTGTATGCCTATATCAATCCCATAGTAGCTATACTGGTGGGTTCTTTATTGGTTGATGAAAAACTCACCATCAATATTTTAATTGGATCAGCAATTACCCTCTTGGGTGTGTACTTAGTAAATAGAAGTTTGAAGGCAACTACTCAACCAGAAACTGCTTAACTAGCAGGAGCATTTTTACGCAACCAGTCTTCGTGTAATTGCGTCCATTCCAACCATTCGGGTTGTTGGGTTAAAAAGTCATTGTGAAAAATGGCGTTCATTTCTCCACCATATTGCATGACCAAATTGGTTAGTTCCTGTAACTCTTTTGCAGCTTCATAAACAGGTGCTCTTTTGTAAAAAATGGAGGTTGCATCCATATAGCAGAAAGGATGAATCAACAGAGAAGTCTTTGTTTCTTTTCCCAAATCATACCAATAAAAAGGCGCCGCAAAAGAAGCTCTAAAACCGTTTTGTGAAGCCCAACCCATGCTATAGTCATCCTTGATCCCTGCTTCCAATAAATTCCTATAAGTATCCGGTAAACGCAGGCGTAAATAATGCTGGCGCGATGCTGTAATAGGTTGATCTATCATTTGAAAAAGGGTATCTATTTCAGACTTAAGCAAACCAGTATCATCACCAGATTGCCAAGAAGGATGGACTCCAACAATGTTGTTAGCAGCCAGCATTTGAATCCTATTTCTAAGTGCTTTGTTAGAGGGATGAATATTCTTGTCTACCCCCATTCTTTTATCGGCCAATAAACAAAAATAAATGGGTTTAATACCCAGTCTTTGATGCAAATCTTCTAAACGCAGAAACTGATCAAAAGGGTCTGCTGCATTGCCACTTAATACAGATGCCATTTCTAAAAAAGCCTCAAATTTTCCCTGATACAGTGTTTTAAAAAATCCAAAGATCCGTTTGGCGATAGGCTGGTTTAGATATGCAAAAGCATTGTCAATATCATAACTTGGAACCAATTTAAAAGCCCTTGACAGCATTCTAAAACCAGGAAATAAAAGGTGTAATTCCCATGCTAGCGCTTTTACCCAACACTGAATAATGGGTTGTTGTAAAAACCCTGTTTGATAAGCCAGTGAAGCTTTTGCTGGAAACCTTCCGTGCTGGTCTTTTTCATGGTTCAAGTACTCTTCATATCGCGATAGCAAATAGAATGAAGCCGCAAACAAATCAAATGGAATAGTACCATCACTGGTTTTAAAAAAAGCTTTGAAGCCCTTCCATTCAAAAGTTAAAAGTTCCTGCTGTTGAATGCCCTGTTCCTCTAATAATCCATGCGGATGGATCCATAGATTGCGCACGTCTAAGAACTCATGAGAATAATTGATTCTAGGACCATCGTGCTGTAAAAATGTTTGTTTTGTGGAGCTCACCAATGCTTGACCGGCAAACAGTGTTTCAACGGTATAGCTCAATCTTGGGCTAATATTTGGCGCGTAAATGGCTATCACTTTTTATCCTGCCACATTTCACTGAAAGTCTTATTGCTAAAATCCAAATCACTTCTATGAGTGGTCCAACCCTTGAATACTTTGTTCACCACCCAGTTCTTCAATTTGGCATTTCCCATATTCATCATTGACCTGTTCAAACTGGCAGTTTTCCAAGCCTTCCATGCTAGACGTTCTGCTAAACTACTATTACCCTCTTTCACCGCCTCGTGCCGATTGTCTAATAATAGTTCATGCAGGTTAATCCGAACGGGACAAACCTCTGTGCAATTGCCACAAAGTGAGGAGGCATAACTCAAGTGTTTATAATCCTTCATCCCACTTAAATACGGGGTAATTACTTTTCCAATGGGACCACTATAAGTAGTTTCGTAAGAGTGGCCACCAATATTTTTATACACCGGGCAGGCATTCAAACAAGCCCCACACCTGATGCAATACAAGGCTTCTCTACTTTTGGGATTTTCTAACAAATTAGTTCTACCATTGTCTAGTAGAATTACAATCATTTCTTCTGGCCCGTCAAATTCTCCAGCCTGTCTAGGTCCGGTAACAATGCTATTGTAAACCGTTACTTTCTGACCTGTTCCAAAAGTGGACAGCAGGGGCCAGAACAGTGCCAGATCATGAATAGAAGGAATCACTTTTTCAATCCCCACTACCACAATATGCGTTTTTGGAAAAGCACAACTCAAGCGCGCATTTCCCTCATTTTCTGTAACGGCTATAGCACCAATATCAGCAATGATAAAATTGGCTCCTGTAACGCCAACCTCTGCTTGTACATATTTTTCGCGGAGTTTTTTTCTGGCTACCAGGGTTAATTCTTCTGGAGACAATCCCCCAGGCACACCTAATTTTTCTGCAAATAATTTGGCCACGTCTTCCTTGCTTTTGTGCATGGCTGGCGTAACAATATGATAAGGTGGTTCTCCATCTAATTGCTGAATATATTCACCCAAATCTGTTTCAACGCTCTCAATGCCATTTGATTCCAGATAGTCATTCAAATGAATTTCTTCTGTAACCATACTCTTGCTTTTGACCAAGGTTTTGCAATTACGTTCTTTGCAAATCTTGCCAATGGCTTCTAATGCTTGGTCCTTATTTTCTGCCCAGATCACTTTGGCACCCCTTGCAGTAATGCGCTTTTCAAAGTTTTCCAAATGCGTATCTAAATGCTCAATGGCATCCCATTTGCGGTTCTTGGCTTTTTCTCGCGTTAGCATCACGTCTGTAAACTGCTTCTTACCAATGGGCACAACAGCATTATACTTACCAATATTAAAATTGATTTTCCTGCGATGATCCAGGTCGGCGGCCTTGATGGTGCTCTTTGCAATAAAGGATGCTGCTTTATCTGGCATAGGGTATTATTTCTTTTTCTTCAATTCTTTGGCTGTGGCTTCCAGTGTTTCGTAAAATACTTCTCCGTATTTACGAATAATGGATTCTTTTAGGAATACATAAACGGGCATTTTTAAATGTTTGCCCAAACTACATGCAGCCGCACAAAGGTCTTCTCTAGGTTCATAATTCAGATACTCAATTTCCGGATCCTGTTTGCTTTGCTGAATGCGAATAGGAAACAAATGACAACTCACTGGTTTTTTCCAATCCAATTTGCCGTCATTATATGCTTGTTCAATCCCACATTTGATCACACCCCACTGATCCCGATAGCCATAGGCACAGATCTGACCTTCAATGGTGGGAGTTACCCATCCAAACTCTTGGTCATACAAATATTTTCCTTGACGCTCCACTTCGGCAATGCCTTCTGGGGTCATATAAGGTTTAATCACCTCATAGTATTTGTTCAATTTTTCCAGCTCCCATTTTTCCATAGGCGCTCCGGCGTCTCCGTCTTCACAACAGCCACCCTTGCACTTGCTCAAATCACAGACAAATTGTTCATCTATAATGTCTTCACTAATTAAAACATTGTCAATTGCTATCATTTGCTTCTAAATTGCTTCAAAGATAACGCCATTCCGCTTTCTAGCGCATTTGGAATATTTGATTATCTTTTTACCAGAATTCTAGACTATGACCAAAACAATCATTAGCTTTTTTTGCGCTTGCTGCTGTTTAGCGGCTAGTGCTCAAAGCAAAAAAAGCCTTCAACGAAATCTAGAGAAAAACGCTCCAGATAGCTTTTTAGTTCGGTTCAAAACTACCAAGGGTAATTTTGATGTTCGAGTGTACAAAGACTGGTCTCCTATTGGGGCTACCCGGTTCTACCAATTGGTTAAAGCACACTACTATACCAATATGTATGTGTTTAGGAGTACAGAAAAATATGTCCAGTTTGGCATTCAAAATGACACTGCACTAAATCGTTTTATGGACAAAAAAACCATCAAAGATGAATTGGCTACCCATAGTAATCAACGTGGAATCATGGCATTTGCTACAGGCGGAATTGATAACCGTACCGTACATGTTTTTATTAATAAAATAGACAATCGCAGACTTGATACCATGGCACATTCCAAGGGGTTTCCGCCCTTTGGCAAAGTAGTAAAAGGCATGGAAGTGGTAGACCAGTTTTATGGGGCATATAAAGACACCATTACCTTTAAACACCAAGACTCGGTGATGAAGTATGGCAATAAATACTTAGAACAATATTTTCCCGGTTTGGACAAGATTAAAAAAGCAAGGATCAAACATTGAGTAACAAATGCAACAAACCAGATTCTACTGTTTCCACTTGAAACTGTTGATTAAATGCTTCACATCGTCTAACAAAAACTGATTTACAATACCCAAGGAATCAGCATTGGGGGCAGCGTCAAAATAGAGTGCACCACGTAGAAAATGTTTGGTAGAATCTGTTAGAAAAAATTGATTGGCAGTTGCTACATCGCCCCCAACTGAAAACATGACACCGTGAATACCATGAATGGTTTGCATACTAGAATCTTCAATGGAATAGGCTTTACTACTATGTTTACCTGTTAAGAAATAAGCGTGCTTAATGAGGGTATCAAAATTGTTTTTGCCAATCTCTTTGTAACTAATATGAATCTTCCCGTTAAAGTCTGGGAAATTAATATTGATCCACCATGGGTTCTCTGTGGCTTCTCCAAAGAAACTACTATCCTTAGCTATTTGGGCATATACTGGATACTCAAATTCATAAGGATACCCAGCCTGACTAAAGACCTGGTATTTTTTCTTGGGAAATCCAATATTAAAATAACCATTGGGCTTGGGTGTAAATGTGCTATTACAGGCTACAAAAAACACCAGTATAATGCCTGCCACCAAAATAGAAATACGATTGCTAGAAAACATATTGGATTTTTGAATGCTATTCTGATTCCTGTTGTTTGATGGTTACTTTAATCTTGTCAATTCTATTTTTGGCTACTTCCAAAACAGTAAATTCAAAATCTCCAGAACGCAATACCTGTGCGGTTTGTGGAATTTCTCCGGCCAGTTCCAAAACCAATCCAGCTAGAGAATCACTTTCTCCTTTTACTTGGTCAAAAATGTCTGCTTGCAATTCCATTACTTTACAAACATCATTGAGCATGGTTCTTCCTTCAAAAATATAGTTGAATTCATCAATCTTTTTATGACCAGATTCTTCCTCGTCAAATTCGTCTTTGATATCGCCAATTACTTCTTCTAAAATATCTTCCAAAGTAACAATACCACTAGTACCTCCAAACTCGTCTACCACTACTGCAAAATGGATTCGCTTTGATTGAAAATCTTGTAACAAATCTTCAATTAGTTTTTGCTCGTGTACAAAATAAGGTTGGCGCATATGGGCATGCCAAGCATAATCATCTGCTTCATTGATAAAAGGAATCAAATCCTTGGTATGAATCATTCCAACCACATTGTCTAGGTCTTCTTTGTAAACAGGCAACCTGCTATAGTGCAGGTCTTTTACAGAAGCAATTAATGCTCCAAAACTAATTTCCTGATCCAAACCATGCACGTCCATCCTGGTTTTCATGATTTGTTTAACCGTGATATTTCCAAACTTGACAATCCCTTTCAGAATATTTTTTTCATTTTCAGAAGCATTGCTATCGGTGGTTAGGTCAATGGCGTGATCTAGTTCTTCCAAACTATAAGAACCCAGATTTTTTCTTGCCAGCTTTTTTTCAATAACGTCTGAAAAATTTACCAAACGCTTACTCAAACCTGCAGTAGCATAAGACACGGCTTGAATAATGCCTCCAAAGTCTTTGGCAAAACGAATATTATTTTGGGTAGCCAATACCTTGGGCATGACTTCTCCAAACAAGACAAGGATAAAGGAAACAGAAATAACCTTGATCACAAACTCTACCCAAACCGCGTCAAATTTTTCAAAATTGAACATCCCATCAATCAATAAATTTGAAATGATAATGATAGCAATATTGATAAAGCTATTGGCTATTAACAAGGAGGCCAATAAGGTCTTGGGTTCTTCTAATAAATCCACCACACGTTTATAGGGTGGTTGCTGTTTAGATTTGAGTAGGTTAATGTCTTTGTAAGTAAGAGAGAAAAAAGCTACTTCTGCTCCTGCCAATACAAAGGATAAAAATAAAAGCACCAATAATACCATCACCAACACTGTGGTACCCTGTGCTTGAATAGCAGACAAAAAGGGTGGTGCTGACAAAACATGATTCAAAACCGAGTGATAATCCAAAGTAGCTGTTTTAATGTAAAATAGGAAGACTAGGTCTACCAATTATTGCAAAAGTATCAATTCTAAGTTTAAAATGGTAGGTTCTCAGATGGGTCCCCAATTGGAGGAATGTCATGTCCATGATAACCCTCCATTCCTTCTCCCCCATGAACAGATCCATCTGAACGCTTGTCCAACATAATCAAATTGTCACCCACCACTTCTGTGGCAAATTTCTTGTTTCCGTCCTTGTCTTCCCAACTCCTGGTTCTTAATCTGCCCTCTACATAGATCAAGGAACCCTTGTGCAGGTATTTCTGCGCCAGTTCTGCCAGTCCCCTCCAAAGCACTACGGTATGCCATTCTGTTTGTGAGATCAATTTGCCAGACCGATCTTTATAGGTTTCTGTGGTAGCCAATGGAAATTTAGCCACGCTAATATTTCCTTCCAAATGTTGTACATCTGGTTCTTTTCCAAGATTCCCTATCAACATGACTCTGTTAACTCCCCTCATAAAATAATTTTTAGGTTCGTCCAAATCTTACTGTTCTTAAAAATACCCTTTTTTAAGAAACAAAAGATTCCTCTGTTGATAAATTAACAGGCCTGTTAAAAACCTCAATTCTCCAATGGACGGGCATTCTCCATCCATTGCAAGATGATTTTTGGAAAGGCCAATTGGTCAATGTATTTTTTGGCTACCCACTTCCCCTTGGTCAATAGTGCTGGTTTTTTAGTCAAGACTACCTGAATAAAACGGGCTTTGATTTGCTGATGGGTTAATTGTTGAACCAACAACTCAGACACTGAATTTACTACCCCTGTTTTTACGCCTAGCTGGTCTTGCAACAATTCCATAACGGTCTCATTGTTCCATAGAACCTGATCAGGAGATTCTACCAAATAGAACTCGTGTAGGTTGGCCCAGATATCGCCCTGGGCACGTTGGTGAATATAGATTTGACCAGCATGTTCAAAAAAGAAATAATTGAACCAGCGCTTGCGCTTGAGTAATTTTTTCTCTTTCACGGGTAATTCATTCACCAATCCATGGGCAAATGCTTGGCAGTTTTTCTGAAGTGGACAAATACCACAGCTTGGGGCAAAAGGTTTGCAAACCGTGGCCCCAAAGTCCATAATGGCTTGATTATAAATACCAGGTTGGCCATGGTCCAATACTTCTTGGGCCAATTGGGTAAATTTCTGTTTACCCGTATTTCCGTCAATAGGATCAGCAATATTAAAATATCTGGAAAGTACCCTAAACACATTACCATCTACTACGGCATAAGGCAATTGAAAGGCAAAACTGGCTATGGCGGCAGCTGTATAAGGACCAACCCCTTTTAAAGAGAGAATGGTTTCATAATCATCTGGAAACTGGCCATGGTGCTCTTGAACAATGGTTCTGGCCGTATGCAACAAATTTTTGCACCTATTATAGTAACCCAAACCCTCCCATAATTTGAATACTTCCTGGTCATTGGCAGCAGCCAAAGCTTCAATTTTGGGATAGGTTTTAATAAAACGTTCATAATAATTCCAACCCTGCTCCACCCTGGTCTGTTGCAAAATAATTTCGCTGAGCCAAATTTTATACGCATCCTTCTCTCCCTTCCATGGCATTTGTCTATGATTACTGGTTTGGTGCCAATGCATGAGGTTCTTGGTAAATACTTGTTTCATGGGCCTTGAAAATACAGGAAATTGATCTTTTGCTTGTTTTCTAATGTATAACCCCTTGATTCACCGCCAAATCAATTGATTGAACCATTTATCAATCAATTGATAACGCCTATAAATTTTAAGCTATCTTTCTTGCAGATACCGGATATTTTAGCTTATTTTAGACTATAACCCACAATCAAAAGCCTATTCTATGAGAAAATCAGATCTCATCAATCAAATATCGGACAAGACTGGCATTCCTAAAGTGGATGTGCTTGTTACGTTAGAAACCATGTTCAAAGAAGTCAAAGACAGCTTAGCAAATGGCCAAAACATTTATATTAGAGGTTTTGGAAGTTTTATCACCAAGAAAAGAGCTGCTAAGATTGGACGAAATATCAAAAAAAATGTTGCAGTAGAGATTCCTGAGCATTTTATTCCCGCATTTAAACCTGCAAAAGAATTTGTCAGTGAAGTTAAAAGCAAGCGTAAGTCGGACTAACTTCGCTGAAATTTTTGCATGAAGAAACAACAATGGATCCTCATTTTGGGCGGGGTCTTGCTCATTGCCATCGTCTATTTTGGCACAAGCACAGACACACCCAAATCTAGCACCAAAGCCGAACCCACAACACAAGACACTCATAATCACGGAGTTACTACTGAAGATTTATTGGCAAAAGCCAAACAACGCATTAGTCCAGAACAGGTTCAACGCCTAGCTTTATTGGAACAAGCGGTTGTGCGGGGCGATGTAAAAGACCAGAAAATTCACGTATTTCATCAGCTGGCAAGGTTCTGGTCAGACTCTGCTAGAATCTTTGAACCCTACGCATATTATAGTTCTGAAGCTGCGAAGTTGGAAAATTCTGAAAAAAGCCTCACCTTTGCCGCCCAACTGTTTTTAGATAACCTAATTACAGAGGCTGATCCTGCCATGCAACACTGGTTGGGTGAGAACGCAAAAGTTCTTTTAGACAAGGCACTGGTCATCAATCCTGCCAATGATTCCACCAAGATCGGCTTGGGTATTTGCTATATGTTTGGCAATATCTCAGACAATCCGATGCAGGGGATTCTGGAAGTAAGAAAGGTGGTTCAGGAGCATCCGGAGAATCTCTATGGTCAGATGGTTTTGGGAATGGGAGGAAAGAAGAGTGGTCAATATGACAAAGCCATAGAAAGATTCAATACTGTGCTGCAAAAACAGCCTGGTAATCTGGAAGCAATATTCAACCTTGCTGAATGTTACGAGTTAATGGGCGATAAAGCAGGTGCCATAAAATGGTATCAGCAGGCCAAGGAACTAGTTAAGGTTCCTGAAGCCAAAACCGCTCTGGAAAAACGTATCAGCGAATTGCGCAAATAGCATTTATTTTTTAACTTATAAAATTACTTGGACATGCCTTGTGGTAAGAAGAGAAAGCGTCATAAGATTGCGACGCACAAGAGAAAAAAACGTTTAAGAAAGAATCGTCATAAGAAAAAGAACAAATAGTTCTTGATTTTACTATGATACAAACCCCGTTCCGTTTCAAACAATTGGGATTGAACGGGGTTTTCACACTTATCTGGATTTAGCCAACCACCTTTCCTACGCTGCAACTTTTACCTTTTCCTTCCTTTTGGTGGTGGGTGTTACAGATTTAGTGTATTGTTGTATGCCGCCAAGCGGCCAACTATTTTGTATCTAAAAGTTGCCATTCGTGAACAAAGAATTAATTATTAATGTTGCCCCAACAGGCGTCGAAATCGCTTTGCTGGAAGACAAGAAATTAGTGGAACTGCATAATGAAAAAGCAGACGCTAGTTTTGCCGTTGGCGACCTTTATTTGGGAAAAGTGAAAAAGCTGATTCCCGGACTTAACGCTGCTTTTGTAGACGTTGGGTTTGAGAAAGACGCATTTCTACATTATACTGACTTGAGTCCATATGCTCGCTCAATTATCAAGTTCACGCAGATTGCTATGAACGATAAAGAAGCGAATGGATTTGATTTTGCCAAATTTCAATCCGAACCCGAGATTGTAAAAACGGGAAAGATCAATGAAGTACTCAATGGCAAGCCCAATGTATTGGTTCAGATCTTAAAAGAACCCATTGCCGCCAAGGGACCAAGACTTAGTTGTGAATTATCACTGCCTGGAAGGTTTGTGGTAGTGACGCCATTTAATGAGATTGTAGCTGTTTCCAAAAAGATCCATAGCTCAGAAGAAAGAAAGCGCTTACACAAAATTGTAGAAGCCATTAGGCCAAAGAATTTTGGCGTGATTGTACGTACAGCAGCAGAGGGTAAAACCACCGCAGAATTACACCAAGACATGTTGAGTCTGGTAGCTATTTGGGAAACCATACAGACCAATTTAAAAGGTGCTGTTGCTCCTGCCAAAATCATGAGTGAGCAGAATAAAACCACCAGTATTTTAAGAGACCTACTAAGTGCCGATTTTAATAGAATTGTGGTTAATGATAAAAACATCTATACTGAAACCAGGGCCTACCTTCAACGTATTGCCCCTGAAAAAGCAGAGATAGTCACCATGCACAATAGTCCTGGTGCTATTTTTGACCATTTTGGCATTACCAAACAGGTTAAATCGGCCTTTGGCAAAACGGTAAACCTTCCAAGTGGCGCTTATTTGATTATTGAGCACACAGAAGCTTTGCACGTAATAGACGTTAACAGCGGTTATAAGAGTGTAAGCAATAATCAGGAAGAAAATGCCCTAGAAACCAACTTGGAAGCGGCAGAGGAGATTGCTAGACAGTTGCGCTTGCGCGATATTGGTGGCATCATTGTCATAGACTTTATAGACATGAAGCTTCCGGACAACAAACGCAAGTTGCAAGAAGCCATGGAAGGTTTTATGAAAACCGACCGTGCCCGACACAGCCTACTTCCTATCTCTAAATTTGGCTTGTTACAGGTGACTAGGCAGCGTATGCGCCCAGAAATGAATATCAATACCTCTGAGGTTTGTCCGGCTTGTAATGGCACTGGAAAGATTACATCCACTCTGATTTTGGAAGACGAGATAGAAAAACGTTTACATTACTTAGTTACACACGCTCATAAGAGCCTTACCTTGACCGTACACCCCATTGTTTACTCCCATTTAACCAAAGGATGGTTTAACCCCATTATCAGGCAGTGGAAGCGTAAATACAAGATGGATTTAAAGGCCCAGGCCAATACCAATTACCATATTATTGAGTTCCGTTTCTTTAACGAACACGAAGAAGAAATTAAGTTCTAAGAACTTTGCTTTAATTGCAACTTAGAACCTACTGATATGCTTCCCTAACTTATTAAAGACCCCAATAATCGGGGTCTTTTTGTTTAATACCAATCCAGCTATTCTGATTCAATATAAAGCTTAAAGCCAGTTTAGGGCATTAAAAAAGCCGTCCCGAATAAATCGAGACGGCTTCTAAGTTTATTGATGAAAAGTTTATTGCTTTTGCAAAATCAATTTGTTGAAACCTTGGTCGCCACCATTGTACAACAGACGGATGCTCAAAGAGATCCTACCTGTACAAGAGAATACAAGACCTGTGCTACCCGAACCAGTTGATGCGCTTCCTGGATAACCAGTTGCCCAAAACACACCAGCAGGAGAAGCAGGGATAGTGCAAGTACCAGTAGCTGGGTCAACAGTTACAACCAATGGAGTAGCGGTAACATTACCGTAAGCAGGATTTGGCCATACTTTACCTAAGTTCAACTGGTTTGCACCAGGACCATCAGTTACTTGTACAATATCTCCAGGAGACCAGTCTTGCCAGTCATCTTGAACTACTCTGTAGTTACCAGCCATAGGAGCTACAAAAGGACAAATCACAGATGCTGTCCAACGGAAACATACACCATAGAAAGATCCACTTTCTAATGCGCTGTTAATGTTGCTGATATCATAAGTTTCACCGCTCTTGGTAAGTACCTGATTGTAAAAAGTGTAGAAATTACCTGGAGTCAATGCAGAAGGAGCAACACCCAATGCAGTAGCAACTTCAGCGCCAGTTGCACTTAGTTCTGTACCCTCACCAGCATAAGTAACTGTTTTTACCAGTTTCCAAGCTGTTGGATTGGAATTTGCGCCTTGTACCACATAAACCTTGATTTTATCAACATCGTTTCCGTTGTTGTACTGGTTTACTTTAACACCCACTTTAGAAGTGGCTATTTGGGCATAGTTTAAGTTCAGGTTGATATTACTAGCCAAAGTAATATAAGCCCCTTTTCCAAAATTTGCCACATCTGACAAAGGATTGGAATTTTCCGCTTTTTTACAGGATACAGCAAACAGTAGTATAGCTGCAACACTGAATATGTTTAAGATTTTCTTCATGATTGCTGTATTTTATTTGATGAAATTATCAGGGTTATTATCCCAGAACACTTTGTTTGCAGCAACACCAGGAGTTTTCTGAGTAGGTGCATTCAAGTTTCTGTTTATATACACTGAAGGATATGTGAAAGATCTCATGAAAACACCAGGACTAGCAGTGGTAACTACTAATTGGATATTATCAGGCTTACCAGTTCTTCTGTAAGAGTTATAGGTTTCAACACCATTACCCCAAGCAGCAATATAGTATTCCTTCATGATGATATTTAAACGAGCGTCATCTGTAGTAGCAGCATCATATTGAGCCAATACAAAGTTCACATAAGTGTCAATTTGAGCAGTAGTTGGAACTAAAGCTAATTGAGAAGCACTCAAGGAATAACCAATTGATGCAGGAAAACCAACTACTTTATTGATAGAAGCATACAAGGCTTTGCTCAACAAAGCTCTAGCAGTTCCACCAGCAGTTACACCTAATTTCAAAGCAGCTTCTGCTTCAACAAAATAAGTGAAAGATGAGTTCCAGATTGGGTCAACACCAGCTCCACGGCCACCCATTACTTGTTTAACAGCACCACCAGTGCTTGCATCAAATTCTCCACCTGCTGGATAAACACCATAGGTAGTTCTATATGCTCCATCTGGAGGAGTACCAGAGTTGTCACCGTGGTCACGACCCCAATATCCAGAGTTGCCACCTACTAAGCAGAAAGGCATATCAGCTGGATAATGTGCTGGATTAGAAACAAAAGCACAG
Organism: Chitinophaga pinensis; assembly: GCA_943372225.1. GTDB lineage: Bacteria > Bacteroidota > Bacteroidia > Chitinophagales > Chitinophagaceae > Sediminibacterium > Sediminibacterium pinensis_L. Next base: position 341,431 of record CALRXV020000001.1, read on the forward strand.
GTTAAAGTGGTTTCATTTACGTTTACATAGTTGGTATTTTGACGATAGAAATAATACCTTCTACGTGGATCCAAAGTAGAAACAGTTCCTGTTTTTTCTTTTACAACCAAGTTCATGAAATAGGTACTCAAATATTCTCCTACTTGTCCGTTTACATTGTAGTTACCAGCATATTTAGGATGGCGGCTATCAGGAGAAGAAATGTTAGTTCCGTATTTAAAGTTGAAATCTTGCGCATCGGTGGTTACCAAGTCATTCTCAGTAATCAAAGCGGCAATTTTAGCAGTTGCAGATGCATCTACCAATCTTGTGTTCATCAAGAATTTCAATTTCAAAGACTTGGCTGCTTTTTTCCAGTTAGCTACAGAACCACCATAGAACAAATCATTAGTTGGTCCAGTAGCAGCACCTGTTTTATTGAAATCAGCAATAGCGTCATCCAAGATAGCCAAGGCTTTTGCATATACATCTGCGCCTTTGTCAATTTTTGGATTGGTATTGGCAGCACCTTGAACGGCTTCAGTATAAGGAATATCTCCAAACTGATCAACCAAGGTACCCAAGGTATAAGCTTTTAACACTTTTGCGATACCAGACTGAATAAACTTCTTTTGTGTCTGGGCTACAGGAATCATCGCGTCAGCATTTACAAAAATGCTTGAGTAAGCAGAACTCCACAAACCATCAAAAGTTCCGGGGCTATAACCGTTGGCATAGATAGGTCCAAACCAAGATTGTTGTCTAGAAAGTTCCGCACCCAAAGTAGATGCATTTCCATAAAAACCCCTAAATGCCAACTGAATCTGGTTCAAAGAAAGGTCCACGTCTGCTGTGGATGGAGACGGCGAATTGGGGTTATCCAATAAGCTGTCTAGTTTTTTATTACAAGCTCCCAAAGTGGTAGCAAGTAATGCTAGGCAGATAAAAAATTTCGAATATCTCATATTACTAAATATTAAGTTGTTATTAGAAGGTAATTCTCAAGCTTGCACCAATTCTGCGTGAAGAAGGTCCAGTAATAAACTCCAAGCCTCTACCATTACTTACACCCAAACCGTTGGTTTCAGGATCAAAGTTGGCATATTTAGGGAAGTTAGGAGCATTGTACCAGAGATTGGTTCCAGACAATGTGAATGACACACCACCAAATGGTGTTTTAGCCAATAACTTTTCAGGCAGGCTATAAGCCAAAGACAATTCTCTTAAACGGATTAAAGTAGCATCATAGATACCAGACTCATCTGGTCCAAATCCATTGTTAAAGAATGCTTGAGTAGCAGAAGTCTGAACCCTGTTAGGATTACCGTTTGCATCAACACCTGGTAACAAGTAAGGAGCAGCACGGTCAAATTCTGTATCTTTTGTAACACCACGAGCAATTAGAGAACGAGTTGTAGAAGAGTACATGTCTCCACCACAAGTATATTCCCACTGCATGCGGAAGCTTAATCCTTTGTAAGACAAGTTAGAGATACCTGTCATTTTGTATTTAGGAGTTGGATCTCCAATGATACCAATGTTCTGTGAAGAAACATAGTCACCAGTTGCACTTACAATACGCTGACCAGTTTTTGCTTCACGCTCCCAATAGTATCCTTTGATTACACCCAAAGGTTGACCGTTGATAGCAAAGTTACCCAAAGTGGTATAACCTGCATATACGATTTCTTTTAAGTCAGAAGGAATATCAGAAACCATGCTTCTGTTAAGGGTCCACAAGGCGTCTACTTTCCAGTTCCAATCTTTGGTTTGTACAAATGTATATCCTAGACCCATTTCAATACCTTTGTTGGAAACTTGTCCAGCATTGATTTTGATAGAAGAATATCCAGATGAAGGATCCAAATCTCTGTTCAACAATTGATTTTTAGAAATCCTATTGTACAAAGTCAAATCTAAAGTCAAACGGTTTTTCAAGAATTTACCATCAATACCGGCTTCAAACTCAGTTTGTAACTCAGGCTTTAAATCTGGGTTAGGCAAAGTTCCGCTAATAGCGTTCAAGTTTACAGGTGTACTAGCTCTGTCTAAGAAAGTACGGGTTGCAATTCCTAATACAGGTCTTGTTTCATATGCACCAGGGAAACCTGCAGAAGTTGAATAACCAACACGTAGTTTTAAGTAGTTGATGTATTTATTATTCTGTAAAGCTGGAATAGCTTGTGTAGGAATAAAAGATACGCTGGTACTTGGGTAGAAAATGCTACGGTTAGCTTTTTCCAAAGTAGAAGTCCAGCTATTACGTCCACCCAAGTTCAAATACAAGTATTGGTTGTATCCAAAAGTAGCAGAAGCAAATGCTCCAATAGATTGAGATTTTACTTTATAGTCCAAATCAGAACCTGATTCAGAAACAATATCGTGTGTGATAAAGTTGGTATGATCCAACAAACCAAACACCAATTGGTCTCTGCTCAAAGTACCTGTTTGAGCATAAGTGTTTTCTCTTGAGTTAACACCTGCATCCACATTCAAGTCCCAGCTGCTGGTGATATCTGTTTTGTAAGATGCCAACACAGTGTGGTCCCAGATATTGTTGTTGCCAGCAGAAGTACGGTAGATACCAGTAGCATACTGTTGTCCACCTTTGTTCTGAGCATACATTTGGAATTCAGAATAGTTATCAAAACCTACGCGATAGCTCAGGTTCAATCCCTTTAACACTTCATAACGGATTTGCATGTTACCATAAGCACGGTTTACTTTATTTTGTGTAAAAGCATTGCGTGTGGTCCAGATTGGGTTTTGAATATCATTACCTGCACGATAGTACACGTGTCCTTTGGTAATTGGGTTTTCCCAAGGTAGACCCATCAAATCAACTGCAGTTGGTGTATACATCACGTCTCCAAAAACTGAAGTAGCAGTTGCACTAGAACCAAAACTGGTTGAAGTAGGAGGAGATTTTTGATCCGAATTTACATAGTTAAAAGTACCACTTACGGTTACTTTGTTGGTTAGTTTAGCACTACCACCCAAACCAAAAGTATTTCTGGTTAATCCGTTTCCGTAAATAAATCCTTGGTCATCTAAATAACCAAAGTTGGCATTATAGTTTACAATACCAGTTGTACCAGCAACGTTTACAGAAGTATTGCTAACAGTACCAGTTCTAAAGAAGTTAGGTACGCTATTGTAATACTTGTACTCATAGGTTTTTCCTACAAATTCAGGGAAAGCTGATCTTAACGCTGCACGATCATAAGGGTGAGGCACAGTAGCTGCTGGATTGGTAAATTTAGCTCCCCAGTTTGAGAAGAAAGCTAGACCCAAGCTCAAGTCAAAACCACCACCATAACTTTCGTTATATTCAGGTAAGTTAGCTACAGAGTTGTTGAACAATGACTGAGATACAGTGATTTCAGTTTTCTTACGAGCTTTCTGAGTAGCACCATTTTTGGTAGTTACCAAGATTACACCGTTTCTACCCAACTCACCATACATAGTAGTTGCACTCAAACCTTTCAATACGTCAACACTTTCAATGTTGTTTGGATCAAGATCCAAGAAACGAGAAGGAGATTGGTTACCATACACGAAGTTTGATTGGGTATTGGTACTTCCATCAAATGGAACACCATCTACTACAAACAAAGGTTGTGAGTTACCACTAATGGTGTTTACACCACGAATTACAATGTTGGTACCAGAACCAGACAAACCGCTGGTTGCACCAATATTCACACCAGGTGCTTTACCGCTCAAAACACGAGCAAGGTCACCTTCTGGACGTAATTCCAAGTCTTTTTTACCTACAGAAGATACAGCGTATCCTAAGGCTTTCTTTTCACGCTTGATACCCAAGGCGGTTACTACCACTTCACTTAGGTTCTCATCTGCGGTTTTCAAAGAAACGTTACTAGCTTCAGAAGCAGCAACTTCTCTTTTTTCAAATCCAGTTCCAGAGATTACCAAAACGGCACCTGGTTTTACTGTTAATTTGAAAACGCCGTTAGCGTCAGTGGCAGTACCACCTTTGCTTTTTTTCTCAACTACGGCAGCCCCTTCAATGGGTTTTCCTTTGTCATCTGTTACCTTACCAGTAACAGTAGTTGTTTGTGCAAGACCTGCAATTAATGCAAAGATCCATGCGCAAAAACTGAGTAGCAGTTTTTTTCTCATGTTGTCTTTTTTGGGTTTGTTAACCTTTTGTCAATTCTGATGACCGCACAAATAACGAAAAAGCTGCTCATCATTTAGATTTCGTTAACCTTTTTAAGGTTTTTTTAAGGTCAATTTAATATTCAAGTCATTTTTCAGTGTTTTTTTAAGCCTTTATTTGATTTTTTTATCATATCCATTACTTGATTTTAACATATTAAATAAATAATAATATTTTAGCCAGCTTTTTTTGGTCTTTGTCCAGATTAAATTATTGCTGTTTGAACATTGATGACGCAGATCAAAAATTCATATTAATGTATGTTTATTTTTTTATATACTTTATCCTGCTCAGAACCCATGCTTTAGGTCAGTCTGATGCTTTTTTAAGCATTTTAAAGCCTCCGATTAGTAGTTGTTAACCAAAAAATTATTTTGCCATCTGACCCATTATTGTAATTTAGTGGAAGAATTTAATGGGTTAGTAAGTAAAAAGGGTCAGCAGCAATGTTGACCCTTTTACCTTTCAAAAACACCTGAAATCTTTTCAGTTTCTCAACAGCTAGATCCCCCATTTAACTCGTTTCAGCACCTACCTTTACAGCAATGAGCAAGATTAAAAAAGCGTTTTTCTGTAGCAATTGCGGTTATGAATCAGCCAAATGGTTGGGTAAGTGTCCAAGTTGTAATGAATGGAACACATTAGTAGAAGAAATTATTGACAAGGGGAGTCAAAAAGAAATAGAATGGGACTCTTATCACAATGACAAGAGAGCGGTGAAAACCATTGCACTTAATCAAGTTATTAGTAAGGAAGAAAAAAGAATTGATTCCATGGACTCTGAATTAAACAGGGTTCTAGGAGGAGGAATTGTACCTGGTAGTATTATTCTTGTAGCAGGTGAACCAGGTATTGGAAAAAGTACTTTGTTTTTACAGATTGGATTGTTAATGAAGCAAGCATCGGTACTCTATATCAGTGGTGAAGAAAGTGAGCAACAAATAAAAATGCGCGCTGATAGATTGAATATTAACAATGAGCAATTTTATTTACTTACTGAAACTTCAACAGCTACCATTTTTCAGGAAATAAAAAAATTAAAACCACAGATGGTGATTGTAGATTCTATTCAAACACTACAATCAAATTTAATTGATTCTTCTGCTGGTTCTGTTTCTCAGATTAGAGAATGCGCTGGGGAATTTCAACGCTTTGCAAAAGAAACTGGAACCCCAGTTTTTCTGATTGGTCATATAACCAAAGATGGAACCATTGCTGGACCAAAAGTCTTAGAACATTTGGTAGATACAGTTTTACAATTTGAAGGCGATAGACATTATGCTTATCGGATTTTAAGAACCCTCAAAAACCGTTTTGGCAGCACGGCTGAATTGGGCATTTATGAAATGACAGGAGAGGGAATGCGCATTGTTTCTAATCCTTCAGAAATTTTGATTGCACAAAGAGAAGAACAATTAAGTGGCTCTGCTATTGCTGCTACTTTAGAAGGGATGCGCCCTTTGTTAATTGAAGTGCAAGCCTTGGTAACACAGAGCGTATATGGCACACCACAGAGAACAGTAACAGGTTTTGATTTAAGAAGATTACAATTACTATTAGCAGTACTAGAGAAAAGAGGCGGTTTTCAATTTGGCATGAAAGACGTATTTGTAAATATTGCTGGCGGTATAAAAGTAGAAGACCCAAGTATTGACTTAGCAGTTATCTGCGCATTGCTTTCTTCTTATGAAGACGTTCCTCTTCCTAGTCATATTTGCTTTGCTGGTGAAGTTGGATTGAATGGAGAAATTAGAGCCGTGAATAGAATAGAACAAAGAATTGCAGAAGCCGAAAAATTGGGTTTTGAAAAAATCATTGTTTCTAGGTATAATAAAAAAAGTTTTCAGCCAAAAAATCATGGCATACAAGTAATTGCACTTTCAAGGGTTGATGAAGTATACCAACAATTATTTTAGTTGCTTTGATGCTATGATTAATTGTTGTATTTTTTTGAATGCATCAATTAATAGAAGATAGCTTTCATGGAATTGCCCACTTGCTTTTTCCACATTGTTGTATGGGATGCAATGCTGTTCTAGAACATAGAAAAGAAATACTTTGCTTTGCATGTAGCAGATTATTACCCCGCACCAATTTTGAAAACCAAGAAGGCAATCCTTTAGAAAAAAGTTTTTACGGAAGAAGCCCTATTGCATCTGCAACCGCTGCATTTTATTTTTCCAGAGAAAGTATCATACACCAATTACTAGTTTGTTTAAAATACAAACAGCACAAAGAAGTAGGTTTATTCTTAGGAAGGTTGTTAGGGTATCAATTAGCCAAGTCATCCAGGTTTCAAGAAATAGATCTTCTTATTCCTCTTCCATTGCATCCCAACAAATTAAGAATTAGGGGTTATAATCAAGCTGCATTAATTGCAGAAGGCATACAATCTGTTTGGCCAAAAACAATGGTTTTGGATGCAGTAATCAGAACAGGATTTTCCCAGTCTCAAACCGTAAGCAATCGGGTTGATAGATGGCAAAAAATGCAGGGCGTTTTTAAATTAGCCAACTGGCAAGCTATTCAAGGAAAAAGGGTCTTATTAATAGACGATGTGGCAACCACTGGAGCAACTTTAGAAGCCTGTGGTTCTGCCCTTCTTCAGGGAAAACCCGATTCTTTGAGCATTGCAACGGCGGCTTACACCTTATAATGGCCCATTTATCTAAAAAATGCAACTATTTCCTCAAAAAGTTGTTTCTTGTACAAAACAACACTCATGAAATATCTATTAACCATTGCTATTGTAAGCATTTTAAGCGCTTTTACCATGCCAGGTGATGGCGGAACCATTCACAGCTTTAAAGTAAAATCCATAGAGGGAGGCACTATTGACTTCTCTAAATTCAAGGGCAAAAAAATCTTGGTGGTCAATACTGCTTCAAAATGCGGTTATACTCCCCAATATGAGGCTTTAGAAAAAGTATACGAGCAATACAAAGACAAATTGGTGATAGTAGGATTCCCTGCCAACAATTTTAATGCTCAAGAACCAGGAACTGATGGTGAAATTCAAGAATTCTGCAAAGCCCGATTTGGTGTAAAATTTCCTTTAGCAAGCAAGATCAGCGTGAAAGGTGAAGATATGGCCCCAATTTACAAATGGTTAACGACCAAATCTGAAAATGGCGTTTTAGACGCTACTATTGCTTGGAATTTCAATAAATTTTTATTGGACGAGAATGGCAAAATGATTGCTTACTTCCCAAGTAAAGTAACTCCTGACAGCGAAGAAATTACCAAATACCTAAAATAAGCAGGTTACTATCATACTGTATAAAAGAAGTTGCTCTTTCCGGGCAGCTTCTTTTATTTTGTACCTTTCAAGCCAATCAGGACAGATGTTATTCAAGGAGATTATAGGTCAGCAAGATTTAAAACAACATTTGGCAGAAATGGTAGAGCAGAACCGTTTGAGCCATGCCCTACTCTTCTTGGGTAAGGAAGGTTCAGGTGCCTTGGCTCTTGCTCTAGCTTTTGCTCAGTACGTGGTGAGTATTCCAGCCCCTTCTCCTGTGGTGGAAGATTTATTTGGTGGTCAAACCGCTTTGGAACCCACCCCATCCTATATTCATCCTGATCAAATAGACCAGCAACCGGCTTATGCTAGGGCTGCACAGCTATTGCACCCAGACCTCCATTTTAGCTTTCCGGTTATTTCTAAAAAATCGGGGGACAAACAACTAAGCGCCAATTTCATCACTGAATGGAGAGAGTTTATTCAGCAATATCCCTATGGCAATGTCTATGACTGGCTTCAGTTTATTGGTGCAGAAAACAAACAAGGAAATATAAGTTCAGATGAATGCAATGAAATCATCCACAAACTGAGCCTGAAAAGCTTTGAAAGTACTTTTAAGGTTTTGGTTCTTTGGATGCCCGAATACCTGAAAAAAGAGGGTAATAAGCTCTTAAAACTCATAGAAGAACCCCCAGCCAATACCTTATTTATCTTGGTGGCTGAAACAGAGGAGCAAATTCTACCTACTATATTGAGTAGGTGTCAATTGGTTAAAATTCCCCTATTAGAAGACAAAGACATTGAAAATGCCTTGATGGAGCGGGCCAAAGCTCCTGCAGAAACGGCGGCACAAATAGCGGCCATCGCCGGAGGGAATTATAGAGAAGCCTTGCAATTGTTACAGCACGCAGACGAAGACTGGCAGAGCCTGCTCAGGGAATGGTTAAACGCCACGCTCAAGGGCGGACCCGTTGCCCAGGCCAAATTTGTAGAAGAAGTGGCCAAATTAGGACGTGAAAAGCAAAAACAGTTTCTCCGATATTTTAACCATTTACTGGCCCAAAGCATCCGAATCAAGATTTTGGGGCCGGATTTTGCCCAATTACCGGAAAAAGAGAAGGATTTTGCCCAGCGGCTTAATAAAATTGCATCGGTTAGCCAGCAACAAGCCTTAATTGAGGAATTGGACCGGGCCAGTTACTATGTAGAAAGGAATGCGCACGCCAAAATGCTCTTCCAGGCACTGACCATTAAACTCTATCACATCATTCAGAACAAAACCCTAATTTTGGAAAGTTAGGATTTGGCAGTGGCATCACTGTGCAGGTCAGCGTGTGAGTGGGGCTGGAAAAATTTTCAGCAAGAAGGTAAGCGGGTTTGAAAAACCAAAGGATTCAGGTTCATCTCAACATATTCCAATACAACGCGTTGAAAAATGCGTTATTGAACCAATGTATCCCAAAGTTCCCAGCCAACCTTTCCACTAATTTATTAACCTATTATTACTCAGTATATGGGATGTGGATCATGTGGAACAGGCACACCAAATGGGTGTAAGAGCAATGGAGGATGTAGCACTGGCGGTTGTAACCGTTTGAATGTGCATGACTGGTTGTTAAATCTTCCTTTCAGTGACCCTGAAAGTTCTTGCAAAGTGGTGGAAGTAAGTTTCAAAAACGGTAGCCGTAAGGACTATTTTAGAAATAATACCCTGCAATATTTTGAAAAGGGCGATTATGTAACCGTGGAAGGTGTGGGTGGATTTGACGTGGGTGAAGTAAGCCTGACTGGTGAGCTGGTGCGTTTACAGATGAAGAAAAAATCGGTAGACGAGTTTAGCCCAGAAATGAAAAAGATTCTGCGCAAAAGTTCAGACAGAGATATTGAAACCTTCAAGATTAGCAAGGCCCGTGAACAGGAAATGCTTTCAAGAAGCCGTGCCGTTGCACGTACCTTGAATCTGCAAATGAAATTAAGTGAGATAGAAGTGCAGGCCGATGGTAAAAAAGGAACATTCTTCTATACCGCGGACGATCGCGTAGATTTTCGTGAACTGATCAAAATCTTTGCTGGCGATTTTAAACTAAAAGTAGAAATGCGCCAGATAGGCATCCGTCAGGAAGCCGCCAAAGTAGGAGGCATTGGAAGTTGCGGAAGAGAACTTTGCTGCAGCACTTGGTTGAATGATTTTAAAAGCGTGAATACTACTGCTGCCAGGTATCAGAACCTATCAATTAATCAGACCAAATTAAGCGGTCAGTGTGGCCGTTTAAAATGCTGTCTGAACTATGAGTTAGATACATATCTAGACGCTTTGCAGCAATTCCCAGACTATGCAGACCAATTGGATACCGTTATGGGAACTGCCCAATTGATCAAAAAAGATATTTTCAAAAACCTGATGTGGTATATCCTACCTAATAATAGCAAACACTTTCCTTTGACCATTCAGCGCGTGAAAGAAATTAAACGCCTTAACCAAGCTGGTACCAAGGTAGACGAATTGCAGGCGGTAGAAGTAGTGAGCGGCAAAGCCAAAGAAGTAGAACCCGCATTTGTAGACGTGGTTGGTCAGATTAGTTTGAAGAGTTTGGAAAGAAATGACCGTAGAAGAAGGGATCAAGACCGTGGCAATGACCGCAGACCTGAGAATAGGGATCAGCGCGGGCCGCGCGATGGTAATAGAGATGGTAATCGTGGGCCACAACAACAGGGTCAGGGACCTCGTGGACCTCAGCAAAATAGAGGGCCACAACAAGGAGGGCCTAGGGGACCACAGCAACAACAGGGTCAAAGACCTCCGCAAGAAAACCGTGGACCGCAACAAGGGCAAGGACCCCGTGGACCGCAACAAAATAGAGGACCACAACAGGGGCAACAAGGACCTCGCGGACCAAGACCACAAGGACCTCCAAGGGATCAACAAAATCGTGGTCCACAACAGGGACAACAAGGACCTCGTGGACCAAGACCTCCACAACAACAAGGACCTCAAAACCCTCCACCGGCCTCACCGCCAACGGAAGGATAAAACATAAAAAATGCCGCTCAGATTTCTCGAGCGGCATTTTATTTTTTATAAACTTTCCAAATTTAAAATGCTAAGAAAATTATCCTGCATTCTTCACTCTTAACTCTTCACTCTTCACTTTCCTATATTTTGTCCATTTCCGCAGCCGTAAACTCCATCAAAGTTTTAATATGATTTGGCGATAGGTCAAATTTCAAACCTGCCGCTTTGTACAATTCAGGAAGTGTTTTAGTACCACCCAAACTCAAAGCTTGAATATAATTTTCCAAAGCCTGTTGTGGATTTGCTTGGTACTGCATCCAAAGACCAATAGCACCTAACTGCGCAATGCCGTATTCAATATAATAGAACGGTACTTCAAATAAGTGTAACTGGCGCTGCCAAGCAATTTCACGGTATTTTTCTAAGCCTGTAAAGTCAATACTCTTGGTAGAAAATTCTTGCAAAATAGACATCCAAGTACTTGTTCTTTCTTCTACACTGTGCTGTGGGTGTTCATAAACCCAGTGTTGGAATTTATCAATGATAGCAATCCAAGGAAAAATGGTAATGGTTCTTTCTAATTGGTGTTCTTTAGCACGATTCAGGTCTTCCTCATTATCAAAAAATGCTTCCCAATGATTCATGCTAAATAACTCCATAGCCATACTAGCTACTTCTGCAATCTCCATAGGATATTCCTTGAAGGCAGAGAGTTCTAGATTATGTGATAAGAAAGAATGAATTGCGTGTCCACCCTCGTGTACCATGGTAGTAACATCGCTCATCTGCCCTGCTGCATTCATAAAAATAAAAGGCGCGCCAGATTCAGTGAGAGGGCAATTATATCCCCCCGGGGCCTTGCCCTTTCTACTTTCCAAATCAAAATGATTGAGTTCATCCATTTTGCGCAGACAGTTGGCAAAAAAGGGATTCATGGTTTCAAAACACTTCACCGATTTTTCATACAAATCCTTTCCATTAGTAAAAGGTTTCAAAGGTTGTATACCTGCTGGTTCTGCTTCAGTATCCCACGGATATAATTTGTCTAATTGCAGTTTGGCTTTTTTGCGAGCATAGATTTTTTCAATCAATGGCAAGACATGCAACTTTACAGCTTCGTGAAACTGATAACAATCTTCTTTGCTATAATCAAAGCGGCCTAGTTCTACAAATTTGTAGTCTCTATAATTGGCAAAACCAGCATTCTTGGCTACTTGATCTCTCTTGCCAATCAGGTTACTATAGAGTTCATTCATGGCATCCTTGTCTTGTAAACGACGCTCCTGAATTTTCCTATACACTTCTTCTCTTAAAGCCCTATCATGGCTTTCTAAAAATTTACCAGCTTGCTGCAGAGTATATTCCTGACCACCAACTTCAATGGTCATTTTACCAGCTATAGCACCATATTGTTGTTGCAATACACTCAGTTCTGCTTGCAGTGGAATATTAGCTTCACGGAATAAGTCAATACTTTTTTTCACGGAACGCAGATAAGTAAAATACTTGTCCTGGTCCAATTCTTTGGTAAAAGCTGAATTCACTAATTTCTTATTCAGCAGGTCTGCATAGGGTTGCAATTTGGGTTGGATCTCCATGCAGAAATAGGTAAATGCCTCTTCCAATGCCTTGTCGGTGGTATCGCAGGTCATTTTAATCTGTCTCCAGCAAGCGTCTTCACTGACCACAGCTTCTACCTCACTCATATCTTTCATCCACTGTTCTAGGTCTTCTCTTGAATTCAAGGAACGATCAGCTAGATTTTTGAAAAAAGGCTCTAGTAATTCCCAAGTAGTTACTTTAAAATCTGCTGGAACAAAACTGCGTTCCAACTTCTGAATATCTGCACTTAATACCATATCAATTATTTAAAGGGCAAATTTAGTGTAACAAGGCCGTGCAGATGGCCCAAGAATGCTATTTTTACAAACTTTATAAAAATTAGTGTGCGTGGGGGATATCATCCATTTATTACCTGACAATATAGCCAACCAGATAGCCGCTGGTGAAGTAATTCAGCGACCAGCTAGTGCCGTAAAAGAACTCTTGGAAAATGCAGTTGACGCTGGGGCTACCAAAATCAAACTCTTGGTGAGTGACGCGGGTAAGGCCTTGGTACAAGTCATAGATAATGGTAAGGGCATGAGTGCTGCCGATGCTAAAATGGCTTTTGAAAGACACGCTACCAGCAAAATTCAACATATAGATGACTTGTTCCGGATTAAAACCATGGGATTCCGTGGTGAGGCTTTGGCATCTATTGCGGCGGTTGCACAGGTAGAACTCAAAACCAAAAGGGCGGAAGACGAGCTAGCTAGTTTTGTAGAAATAGAAAATAGCAGGGTTGTAAAACAAGAAAGCTGTTCTTTTCAAACAGGTACCAGCATCAGCATGAAGAACCTCTTCTTTAATGTGCCTGCTAGAAGAAATTTTCTAAAAAGCAATGCTGCAGAAATGCGGCATATCATGGATGAATTTATAAGGGTGGCCATGGCCTTCCCCGATATTTTCTTTTCTCTTACCAGCAATGGTCAGGAAGTATTCCATTTAGAAGCGGGTTCTTTAAAACAAAGAATTGTTCAAATCTTGGGTTCCTCTTATAATGCCAAATTAGTCAGTGTAAATGAGGAAACCGACTATATGAATATTTATGGTTTTGTGGGCAAGCCCGATACGGCGCGCAAGACCAGGGGTGACCAGTATTTTTTTGTCAATAATAGATTTATCAAGAGTGCTTATTTGAATCACGCTGTGAACACGGCTTTTGAAGGCATGATTGCAAAAGATAGTTTTCCTAGTTATGTTCTTTATATTGACTTGGATCCATCGCAGGTAGATATTAACGTACATCCAACTAAACAGGAGATCAAGTTTGAAGACGAAAAAATTATTTATGCTTTTGTACAAGCAGCTGTAAAACATGCTTTGGCACAATTTAGTATTGCACCTTCTTTGGATTTTACCTTAAACGCAGATATTCAAAACTTAGACGCGGTAAGCAAACCATTTACCACGGATAAAAAAGACGCGGTTGCAGGTTCCAATCTTTTCAAATCTTTTACGCAAAAAAATCAGGCACATTTTATTGAGTCTTCTCACCAAGCAGGAACTGAACTCAAACACTGGAAGAGTTTTTATAGTGCAGGTGATGACCAAACAAAATCAAGCGAAGCCAATACCCAAGACCCTGTTCAACAATTATTGCATACACCCAAGACCAGGTCTATTGAGGTAATTCCTGATTCTGTATTATTGCAATTACACAATACTTATATTATTGCGTCTACCAATAGTGGCTTCTTATTAGTGCACCAACAATTGGCGCACGAACGCGTTTTATATGAACGCTATAGCCTAGCTGCTCATGGACAAAAAATGGCCACCCAACAAAGTCTGTTTCCAGTAGTATTAGAACTAGCACCTGCTGATGCAGCATTATTACAAGACCTCATGCCAGATTTGTTGGCTATTGGATACCAACTAGAGACTACCGATGACAATCAAATTGTGATTCAAGGAATTCCTGCCGATATTTTACCTGGCAATGAAAAAAATGCCATTGAATTATTGATTGAACAATTCAAACATTTTAATGCAGAAGTAAAGTTTAGCAAGCGTGAAAAACTAGTACGCTGTATGTCTAGACAACAGGCTATTAAAGCGGGTCAATCCTTGTCTCAAAAAGAAATGATGGTCTTAATTGAAGACTTGTTTGGTTGCGGCAGTCCTAATGTAACGCCAACGGGTAGTCCTACTTATTTAGAATTCAAGGAAGATTATTTAGACAGAATGTTTGGCAGATAATTATTGATTGGCCATGACATTGTTTAAAAACTGTTCTACGCTTCTGCGAATAGTACCAACATTTCCTGTATGATTACTCACTAGTACGGAGAATAGTAAGGTCTTACCCTTTTGTGTTATCAGGTAACCACTCAATGCTACATTATTGCTTAGTGTTCCTGTTTTGGCATAGATTTTTCCCGGGCTATTTTTGTAATAACTACCAAGTGTTCCATTACCACCAGAAGCAAAAATATTACTGATCCTATTCCATGCAAATTCATTGCGCAGTTTGTCAAGGACCATGATAAAATCTTCTGGGCTAAATAAGTTGTACCTGCTTAATCCACTTCCATCTACCCATTTTGGTTTTTGTGGCAGGTCTTTTAAACTTGTCTTTAAAACGGTATCAATTAATTTGGCGGTATTCATCTCTGCCAAGAGTTCATTACCCGCCATTAACAAACATTGCTCTGCAAAAAAGTTATCTGATCTATGCATCATGATCTTTAACATAGAGTCAATAGGTTGAGAATAAATCTTGACAACATCGGGCCAGCGATCTACTTTAAAATCAACTGGGGTGACCACTGTTTTTAAAGTATCGCGCAGCAATTGTGGCAAAATGTCTTTGTCATCAGTATAAAACGGGATATCATCTCCTGTAAAAGCAGTTTTAGCAGGAATGGCGGAAAACTGATTGGCCCCAATGGTTCTTCGAATAGTATAATTAGCCCCGTTAATATTCGGGTCTATATTGAGCAATTGCTGAAAATAAGCAGGAGATGCTGTTGGCTTTGTTGCTTTTTTGAATTGTACCAAATTCCCATAAATAGGCATCAAGCTACGTTGAGCCATATAATCACTTTCATAATCGTCCCAAGACCAGCCCATACCCCAACCCTTTGCCTTCCAATTCTGGTGTGTAAGTAAGATGTTCTTTTGTTTTTTTAAAAAATCAAATACGGGTTGATTGGGGAAATCTGGGTGTAGAAAACTGGGGTCACCACTGGGTTCAATTTCAACTGTACCATTACCCTTGTCTACATATCTAAGACCCACCAAACTATCGCCCAAGTATTTCATGGCTACATAACAGCTTACAATCTTGGTATTACTAGCAGGTATAAAATATTTATCTGATTGGTGTTGATAGAGATAGTTCTTGGCCGTTGGATCATAAACTGCAATACCAACATGTGCACCAGCTAGGTCATTGCTTTGCAACAAACTATCCATGGGGCTCATGGTTTTTAGAGCAGTGTTTTGCGGAGATTGTTTTGCCGTTTTACAAGAAAATAGGAAAAGTGTTGCTATACCAATGCCAATACCAGACAGAATTTTCATACGCTTGATTTCTGACTCGAATCTAGGTAAAAAGAAGGGAAAACTAGCTTCGTTCTACTGCTCGGAACCAACGTTCTGGAATTTCATTGTTTGATGCAATGATATAGTCAAAATGACTACAAGCCACGTACTTGCCATCCTGCAATTGCATCCACCACCTTCCCGTGCGTTTGCTTTGTAAGAAAGTGGTTTCCACTTCTGCAAAAGCCATGGTGAATTCATTAAACGCTGATTTATTATCCAAACTGGCTTCTTCCTTGCCCTTGTGAATCCCATCCATCAGGTACCAAAGCATATGAGAGATTTGTTTGGCAGTAAGTGCGTGTTCGTCATGCTCTGCTATATATCCATAGATGCCAATGCTATCACAGTTATTACTCATGCCAGCATACTGCATAAGGGTACAAGCTTCTTCACCGTTAAATCCGTTTGGCGTTAGTCTATTAGCTGGAGCATGTGCGTGTTGAATAGCTGCTATATCAAAACTAAAGAGTTCACTATTTCTGATAGCGGGTTCCATTTCTTCTATACGCTCTTTTACTTTACCTACCCTATAACAATCAAATCCTAATTTGTCAATGGTTTCTAACATATCAGGATGCATAAAATAACTCTGGAAACCTATATGGCTATAGTGTTTCAGGTAATTGGGCATGCCTGTTAGCAATTCTACTAGAAAATTATCGGCGGGTAAAACGGAATCCATATCTAAATCAATCCTGGCGTCTACACAGGCCACATCAATGATGCGTTCTCTACTACCATAGGCCTGGTATTGAGCCGTGGTAATATCATGAGAACCACCCAGGATGACTACTTTCTTTTTCTGGTCCATGAGCTCAGCCACAACCGTTCTTAAAGCAGCATAAGTGTCTTCTAGGGTGGCGCCTGATTTTACGTTGCCAATATCGGCTACGTTTACCTGGGTATGCCAATGAAAGAGTTTGTAATATTCTGCCCTAATGGCATCGGGTGCATTGGTACTGGTTAAACCTACTCCAGCTCCGCGCATTTCTCCACAGCCCACAATCACAAAATCTGCCTGAGAAATATCTGGAAATTCCTCTTCAAAAACAGCAATATGCTTTCCAAGTTGGGAGTCCTTGAACCCCTCGTCATTGGAAATCATGGCAATATTAATGGGATCAAGAAAATCTATGATGGATTCTGTTTGGAGCGACATAATGACTATTTCAAACTCATCAAACGCTCAGAATAGGCCTTTATTGCATTTGTCCAACCCTTAAACTGTGTATTTGTAGCCAACTCCCCTTACTGAATGAAAATGCTTGGGATTACGGCTATCCTGTTCAAAATATTTTCTAAAATTCAGGATAAAATTGTCAATGGTTCTGGTAGTGGGATACACATTATAACCCCAGACTACTTGTAGAATTTTCTCTCGGGTAACCACTTCGCCCTTGTTTTCAATTAGTAGCTTCAGCAGCATCACTTCTTTCTTGCTTAACTCAATGTTTTGTTGGTTGAAATTGATAGCTGTTTGTGCCTTAAAATCAATATTATTTTGACCAAATTCATAATGGTCTCCAATGCTTTCTTTGACCTGTATTTTTTGATTTTTCTCTATCAGTTTTGATACTCGCAACAAGAGTTCTTCTAAGTTAAAAGGCTTGGTCAAATAATCATCCGCCCCTTTTTTTAAACCCAATACCCTATCGGCACTACTATTTTTAGCACTCAGAATTAAAACTGGTACTTCATTGGCATTGACCCTAATGGTTTCTAGCACACTAATGCCGTCTACTTCAGGCATCATAATATCCATGATAATCAAATCAAAATACTCATTCCCAATAGCTTTCAAGGCTTCATTTCCGTCAAAAGCAGAAGTAACGGTATAACCTTCCATCTCCAGATTTAACTTGAGGGCTTCGTGTAGGTTTTCCTCGTCTTCTGCCAAAAGAATATTGGCTTTTGAATCGGTACTCATGGGTGCTTAGGCGTTTTTGAATGAGACGGTAAAAATACAGCCCTGTGGCTGATTGTCTGTCACAGAAATGTAGGCATTATGGCTTTCGGCAATTTTCTTGCAGAGATACAAACCCAAACCAGTTCCCTTGGCCTTTCTGGTATTCTCATTGCCAATTCTATAGAACTTGTTGAAGATCCGTTGCTTTTCTGCGTCTTCCACCCCTTTTCCTAGATCAGCCACTTCACACTGAATGGTATCTGCTGTGGCTATAAGACTAACTTTAATGGGCTGGTCTTTGGGCGAATATTTAAGGGCGTTTTCAATTAGGTTATTGATCAACATTTGCAACAACAGACCCTCTCCATGCAAAAAAATGGAAGCTTGAATGGCTTCTTCTATAATTCTTTGAGGATAGCGGGTTTTAAAATTATCAATACATCCCTCCACCAAATCACTCAAATGAATTTCCTGTTTGTTTTGCGTATGCACCCCTGCTTCTAATTGGGCAGCAAACAAAATATTATTACACAGGGTATTTAATCTATTGGCTTCTTGTAGGGTATTGGAAATAAGTTTTTGGCGCTTGTCCTCATCCAATTGTCTTTTCTGTAAGGTTTCTAAATTTAATTGTGCTACCGCGATGGGGGTTTTTAATTCATGCGTAACCGCCATCATAAAATTCTGTTGCTGTTGGGCACCCCTAATTTGTCTGCGAGTAGCCCTAAACACAAATACAGCACCCACTAAAATTAGAACCAAGAAAGTGCTACCTTCTCCAATGTATTGAAATGTTTTTCGATTTGACCCAGCTTCTATAAAAGCTGCTTTTTCAGTATAGCTTGGATCGTCTTTTTTGATTTCACTTAGTCGAATACTAGTAATGAGTTGGTTCTGCTTTTCCAAAGCTATAAACCACCAGAGCAATGCAGCTACCATATAAGAAAGCAGGAACCAATAGACCACGGTAACCGTTGCCAATTTCCGTTTCTGTGTACCCGTCATGATTTGGCTTTTTCAATCCTGATCCCCGCATTTAAGACATAGGGCAATGGATCTTCTCGCATAATTTGTTGCAGGGTAAATTGATATACCCCTTTTTTAAAGCGGATAGGTGCTGTGGTAATTCTTATGCGATGGTCAAATACATCATCCATACCAGAGCCCAACCAACCTGTGGTATTATTGGCCAAAGTCAGGTTTAGTTTCTGAGAAATGGGTTGCATACCTGGCCCCTTTGTTTGTACGTTCAGCCAAAGATTGTTATAATGATAGGCGTCTAGATGGCGGATCACCACATAAATATGATAATAGGATAAACTGTCTTGTACCTCAAAATTAAAGCTGGGTTGATTCTTGCTATCCCATTCATGTTTGGGAAAAAATACGGTTTTCTCATAAAGATCCATTGGGCGGCAAGCCCCCAGAAAAACCAGTCCCATTAGTACTATCAAGCATTTTCTCACCGGAATCATTTTTTCAAAGATAAATAGCTGAATTGCAAAAGCCATCACAAAACGTTCAAGATCTGTTCCTTGGCCTTTTCTAGTTCATCTTTCATTAAGATCACACATTTCTGCATCACGGCGTCATAGGCTTTGGAACCTGTAGTGTTGATTTCTCTACCAAACTCTTGCAAAATAAAAGAGAGTTTTTTGCCCTTACTGGGTTCTTTTTCTTGCAATATGTCTCGGAAATATTTACAATGATTATTTAGTCTTACCTGTTCTTCACTAATGTCAATTTTCTCTATATAATAAATCAATTCCTGCTCCAATCTATTGGGGTCATAATTTTCCTTACCCACATTCTCTTCCAAGACTTTGAGCAAACCTTCTCTAATTCTTTGTCTACGCAAAGGCTCCAATTCTACAATTTTAGCTTGTTGGGTTTCAATATTCTGTAAACGCAATAGTAGGTCTGCTTCCAATGATTTGCCCTCATCCTTGCGGTGGTCATTCAATTGTTTAATAGCTTCTCTTAGCACGGATTCAAACCCCTTCCATTCCTCATCACTAAGCATTTCTGTAGAGGGTGTAATTACGTCTGGTAGTTTTAAAATGGTACTGAGAATATCGCCAGTGGCAAGATTCAATTCAGCTGCCAATTCTGCCACTGGTTGATAATAGGCTTTTGCTAAGTCTGTA
Organism: Chitinophaga pinensis; assembly: GCA_943372225.1. Lineage (GTDB taxonomy): Bacteria > Bacteroidota > Bacteroidia > Chitinophagales > Chitinophagaceae > Sediminibacterium > Sediminibacterium pinensis_L. The sequence goes on from CALRXV020000001.1 coordinate 361,057, forward strand.
TTAATGGTTACCGGTTTGCTGGCACCATTCTGTTTGAGTGTAATAATGCATTCAACACTACCCCTCATAAGACCCTCACTCAAGATATTGCGAACATCAAATTCAAAGGGTTTTAATAAAGAGGGAATATTCAATCGGAGGTCAAACTGTTTTCCGTTTAAAGAGCGGACTTCTACCAAAAAAGTCTTGCCATTAACGGTCTGTTCAGACCTTCCGTAACCTGTCATCGAGTAAAGCATAATCGTGGTTTCAATGCAATGTAAGCAATGTTTAAAACTTAATGGTCAAACTGGCTTACAGTGGGTTATAAAAAAAGGCGCCCTTTTCGGGGCGCCTTTTAAAAAATGGTTGGGAAAGACTATTGTTTTTCCACTTTGTAAGTATAGTAATTGGTATTGTTCAGGAACAAAGTCACTTTGTATTTTCCTGCAGGATAACCTTTAATGTTATCGCCACCTTCTTCTAGACTACCGTCAGCACCCTTATCGCCATAGTTCAGATCCCAAGCACCATTGGCCCTGAATTTGAACTCGTCTGTAGCGGTAAGTGTAATAACGCCAGACCAAGAATTAGATCCTGCATCATAAGTCATGTTCACATCAGAACCCCAATTGCTTGGAGCAAAACTTCCAATTAATCCCCAAGTAGTTTTAGTAGCTGACCATTTGTTGGTAACCGTATTGGCGTTGATTTTGTAGTATCCAGCACCAGGTACTTTTAGGTTGCCACCGCTACCACTCAAACCACCGCTTCCTGCATCACCCAATGAATTGCTCCAATCAGGAGTCTTATTCATTTTGAATTCAAATGTTCCACCTGCTGGGAAATTGATATATCCTTCAAATACACCATCAGCCTTAGGAGAACCCAATTGAGGCGCAGTTGCTGGATTCCAACCTTGATAATCACCAGGAATCCATAACAAACCGTATTCGCTTACTTTAACTACAGTGAACAATCCGTTCTGGAAATCTGCAGTAATAGTATAAGTACCAGATTTAGCTGGACCAGGGAAATTGCTACTTAAGTTATAACCAAAAGCACCACCTGCATTTAAACCAGCAACGCTATTATTGGCTACAGAATATTTATTACTCCAATCTCCATTTACAGGAAGCATTAAGTATTCTCCATTTCCATTCAAGTAGAAAGTTCCTTGGTAAGTAACAGAATCCAAACGATTGAATTTCTGTGCCCTGTCTGGAACTGGGTTACCCCATCCACCAGCAGTTGCGCTACCTACTAAGTATAATTCCTTAGAACTAGGAAGGGTTACTTTAGGAGGAACTACATAAGGGGTTACTTTCAACTTAACAACATTAGAAGCCAATTGCTCATTGTTGTTCAAGAAAGAAGAAATGATACGCACGTCTACGTCATAGGTTTTGTTGAATTCAAAACCCCAAGAACGAGCAATCAAATTGATGTCTTTGTTAGTAAATGAGGTAGTCAAAGAAGTCACAATTGTTTTGCTGGCCTTTGTACCAAAACTGCTGGTAGAAGGAGACATTTCAATAATGAATTTCTGGTTGCTACTATCTACTGAATAAGAAGGTCTAGTCCAGGTAAACACAATACCCGTTTTATTGGAATCGGCTGGAATAGCTGCAATAGTTGGCGTTGATGCTGTTAACACCGCACCACCCGCTGCAGGTGCATACACCGGCAATGTTCCAACCTTCTCGCAAGAAGCACCAAGAACGATGATGCTAGCCGCAACAAAAAGTAGTTTGAATATTTTTTTCATGATCTTTTTTTTATTGGTTTATTGATTGGGGCTGGAACATTATTGTTTGGTTACTGTGAATTTACCCCTTTGGAAGTCTACAGAGATTTTGTAGGTTCCGCTAGCTGCCGGCGCCAAAATGTCTTCACCCTGCCACTGGAAGTCACCACCATTTACTGCATCAGGATTATTCTTGATTGCAATACTGTATTTGTCATTCCAAGATCCAAAAGTAGACAAGAAGGTATAGGAATTCCCACCTTTTAGAGCAACTGTTAATTCAAACAGAGTAGCAGATACTTTGGTAAACTTCTGTGTTGTTGGAGGACTATTTGTCCAATCACTTGCCAAAGCACTACCAGTAATATACAATTCACCAGAAGTGGGAGGAGTTACTTTAGGAGGAATGGCATAAGGCGTTACATTGAACTTCATGGTATTGGAAACCAATTTAGAAACCACTGAAGATAATGAAGCAGTAACACGTACATCAATACTCTTAGAAACTCCAGGTACTAATTGCAATTGGTTTAACAAATAATCATTGAATACAGTCTGAGTAAATGATACAGAAAGATCCTTTGAAATAGATACAGTTTGTTTTCCTGCTCCAGTAAAATTATTTCCTGTTACATCTATCTCCAAAGTGTAAGTAACGTCTTGTGAACTTACACCAGAAGCAAACTGATAATTTGGATTGGTCCAATTAAAAGTAACTGCGTTCTTATCCTTGTCAACAAAAGCCAATGGAATGCTTGTGGTAGCAGTTGAGGTTAAGACAGGCTCCTTACCACCCAGAAAAGATTCCCTTGCTTCGTCTTTTTTACAAGCAACAAACATAGTGGCTGTTGCGCATATGAAAAACAGCTTTGAGAGTAATGTTTTCATAATTTATGATTTATAGTTTTTGTTAGTTGTTATATTAATAACCTGGGTTTTGTTTCAAGTTCACGTTAGAAGAAACATCGGAAGAAGGTATTGGATATAATTTACGGAAATCACCAACTGAAGTTCCGTCTTTTACACCACCTTTCCAAGGCCAGAGATAACTGCTCTCTACAAATCTTCCAAAACGAACTAGGTCAGTTCTACGGAATCCTTCCCAGTACAATTCTCTTGCTCTTTCATCTAAAATAAAGTTCAAATCAATATCTGAAACATTACCAGTTGTGTTACCATAAGCACGCACACGTAAGTTGTTGATATAGGAAATGGCAGTTGCTTTATCGCCAACTGTAGAACCCCTTAACACAGCTTCAGCATAGTTTAGATAAGCTTCACCTAAACGGAACAAAGGCATATCAATATCAGCAAATGTTTGGTTTGATCCATTGGCACCTGCCCTTGTTTTATTGATGAATTTGGTAATCGCATATCCATCAGTAAATGAAGTCAGATCATTGATTTCTAAGTTTTGTCCTGCTGTATAAAACTGTGCACGCTTATCTTTTGCACCTGTAACATCAGGGAACAAAGCTGGTAAGTTTTTAGTAGTGCGGATACCGCCCCAAGAAAAATCCAAACCGTAGTCACCCGCATTTTGAGAACCTCCCAGAGAAGCATGGCACATAAAAGTTGTACCACCATAACCCTGTGTTTTCAAACCATCATATCTGATGCTGAAAATAAACTCATTGGTATTTAAATCGTTATCAGCGCGCATTAACCAAGGATAATTTGCAACTAGGGTATAACCTGCATCAATTACTTTTTTAGCATATGTAGCAGCTTCTGTGAATTTAGGAGTGCCAGTAAAAACTGCAGCATTCAAATAAATTCTTGATAGTAAAGACCAAGCAGCAGCTTTATCAGCACGACCATATTCATTGGCTTTTGCGTCTACTAATTCTGTTTCAATGGCTTTTAATTCAGATTCTACATAGCTAAATACTTCTGAACGTTTTGCCTGAGGTGGAAGAAAACTACCCAAAGGATCTTTTTCAGTTGCCATTGGAACTGGTCCAAATAAATCCATCAAAACTGAATATTGGTAAGCTCTCAGGAACCTAGCTTCTGCACGGAATTTTTTGATTTTATCAGCATCAGCACCAGAGATTCCTCTTGCAGAAAGGTTGGCATCAGATGCTTGGTTAATAAAGTCATTACACAAAGTGATTTGGTAATAAGAACGATAGTACAATCCCTTTAACATGGGGTTGTCTGAAGTCCAGTTCATTTTGTGGAAATCCTGGATACCTGGGTCACCCCAAGCAACTACGGCTTCGTCAGTACTTAATTCCTGAGCCTTCCAATAAAGACGGAAGAAATCAGAAGTACCTTCGTCAATACCTTGTACGTCTCCATTACCAGCAGGACCAGTATTACCAGTTAAAGCAAAACTACCATACACTTTGGCCATAGCCTGTGTATAGCCCAATGGAGTACTATAAACAATTGCAGAAGTAGTACCATTGGTGGGGGTCAGGTCCAGCTTTTTAGTGCAGGAAACCAGGGTGCCCGCCGCAAAGCCTATCACCATTAGTTTTTTGAAAAAATTATGTTTCATAAAGAATTTTTTAATTGTTTGTATTTGCATGGATATTAGAAATCAAGGTTCAGGCTCAAAGCATAGGTCCTTGGTCTTGGATAGAAATTGTTGTCAATTCCACCATTGATTTCAGGATCAGTACCCTTGTATTTGGTAATCACAAACACGTTCTGTACGTTGGCTCCAAGACGAAGGTTGGCTTTGTCATGAAATATTTTTCCAAAATTATAACCCACATAAATATTATCCATTCTTAAGAAAGAAGCATTTTGGATATAATAGTCAGACAAATAGTATTGAGAACCATTTCCGCTAAAATTAGTAGCCAAAACATCAGTTGAACCATTGCTCAAGAAGTTCAAAGGATTTAACACGTTACGAATGGTTCCGGTACTAGAAGCAACGTTATTATATAAGTAGTTATCCAAATGAGCTCTCATCACAAATCCTGCATTCCACTTATTGTAAGTGATATTAGAATTTAGACCTAAGAATACTTTTGGATCTGGGTTCTTATAACGATACAGGTCTTTGTCACTCACCAAACCATCACGGTTTCTGTCTGCAAACAAGTTATCAATTGGGTTACCAGCTTTGTCATAAACTTGCTGATATGCATAGAAAGAACCTCTAGGGAAACCTACTGAGTTAATCAAGATACTATTACCAGTACCACCAGAAATTCCACCATACAAGTTACCAGGATAGTTAGGATCTTCAGAGATAGTCAACTTGGTAATGGTGTTTTGGTTATAAGTAATGTTGAATCCAAAATCCCAAACCAAATTCTTGGTTCTTACTGGAGTAGCATTCAAACTAAATTCCACACCCTTGTTTTCCATATCACCAACGTTGGCAACAATCTGATTAGAGAAGTTGGTACCAGCTGGTTGGGTAATCAAGTTTAACAAGTCAGTTGTTTTTCTATTATAGTATTCAATTGAACCGGTTACCCTGTTGTTGAATAAACCATAATCCAATGCCACGTTAAAGGAAGCAGTTTGTTCCCATTTTCTGTTGGCATAGTAGCCCGCTGGGCGATACATTTGATAGTAAGTACTTCCAAAGGGATACTGAGCAGTTGTTTCACTCTTGAAGTAATTGGTAATATAGTCATAGTTACCAATACCGTCTTGTTGACCAGTGATACCATAACCAATACGGAATTTCAAATCAGAAATTACGTCAACATCTTTCAAGAAATCTTCTTGCTTCATTTTCCAAGCAAATGCTGCAGAAGGGAAGTTACCCCAACGGTTGCTAGGGCTAAACCTAGAAGATCCATCTCTACGGAAAGTAGCGGTAATGATGTACCTGTCCTGAATGGTAAAGTTCATCCTACCAAACCAAGAAAGAATGGTATTCTCGGGTTTGTCAAATGCAAAGTTAGGATCTGAGTTAGGACGTTTTGTACCGTCAGAACTATAGTCAGCGTAGTTATAGTTAGTGGTCAAATAGTTATTGTATTCATAACCACCCATGATGTCTAAACGACTATCAATTGATTTGAAATTCTTCACATAGTTCAGATACAATTGCAAGAAAGTGTTTGACACATCTTGTTTGTAATTGTTATTCACACCACTTTTGTATACACCAGCTGCGTCTTGGAAACGTTTGTAAGAAGAAGCAGCACTATCAGTCACTTTCACGGTTCCTTCACTATGAGAGATATCATAGCTAGCATTCATTTTCACATGTAAGTCAGGCAAGAAATGCAGTTTATAATCAATTTGCGCACTACCTACACTGCGTTGTACTTTACTACGGTTGTCATTCTGCAACAAAATACCCAATGGGTTCTTTGGAGAAAGACCTTTTAAACCACTAATAGAAGTTGGATCAAGCCATTCCCAGTATCCACCAAAACGATTGTTACCAGAAGTAACTGGTTTGGTAGGATCAAATGTTACAGCTGCACCAATGGCGCCTTCATTAGCAAATTTTGATTTGCTTGAAGTTCCCAAAACACTCAGGTTAACTGAAAGATGGTCATTAAAGAACTTAGGACTTAAGTTAATAGCCAAACTGGTTCTTTCTAGGTTACCAGACTTTAAAATACCGTCCTGGTTCAAATAACCCAAAGAAACGCGGTAAGGAATATTCTTAATGGCACCAGAAACACCAAAGTTGTTATCTGTACCAATAGCCGTTTGATAAATTTGGTCTTGCCAGTTGGTATTAGCAGTTCCCAACAAAGCTATCTGAGCTGCATTACCATTTTTGTTTACCAAGGCTTTAAACTGATCAGCATTCATTACATCTACCTGTTTGGTAGGTGTTTGAATGGCCAATTGTGAGCTGAAAGTAAATTTAGGAGTACCCTTTGCACCTTTCTTAGTGGTAATCAAGATAACACCATTTGAACCCCTAGCACCATAAATAGCGGTGGCAGAAGCGTCTTTTAAAATGGTAAAGTTTTCAATATCATTAGGGTTGATCAAAGACAATGGATTGGCTTGACCACTAATTCCATTGTTGCTCAATGGAACTCCATCTACTACAATCAACGGATCATTACTAGCGTTTAGAGAAGCACCTCCGCGAATACGGATTGTACTACCTGCACCTGGTGCACCACCATTAGAAGTAATCTGTACACCAGCAGCTTTACCAGCAATCAATTGTTCAGGAGTAGTAATTGCTCCTTTGTTGAATTCCTTGGCAGAGATACTAACCACAGAACCTGTTAGATCTTTCTTACGTGCAGAACCATATCCAATAACAACTACTTCATTCAAAGCAGAGTTGGCTTGATCTAATTGCACAGATAGGTTTCCAGTTCCAATAGCTACTTCTTTAGCGCTATAGCTTACTGAGCTAATCACCAATGTAGTTGCAGAAGCAGGAACTTTGAAAGAGAAGGAACCAGTAGCATCGGTAGACATACCAATGGTTGTTCCTTTAACCAGTACGGTTGCACCAACAAGTGGCGTACCGTCTTTTGAGTCAGTTACCTTACCGGTAACTACTTTGTCTTGAGCCAGAGCAGGCATTACAAATGCCAGCATTGCCGTAGCAAAGACAAATAGCAATCGTTTAATGTTCATAAATCTTGGTTTTTTGAAATAATAATGGTCATTTGGCAGTTTAAATTGAAACTGGTTTCGCACTCAACCAGGTGCAGGAAACCATTCAATATGTTTGAAAAATTGATTCATATCTTAATGTGTTATGATAAATTTTGTGGTTTGTTGTTTCCCATTAATAGTCAACTGTAACAAATAAACACCTGGTGCATATTGTTTAAATGAATTTGTAACAGTATTAATAGGTGCCGTATGGTTACCTTTTGATTGAAAACCTTGAAACAGACTTCCAAGTCTAGCTCCATTCATACCCAATAACTGTAATGACACTTTACCGCTTTCAGGTAAATTGTAACTAACAATAGCTTGCTCTTTTACTGGGTTGGGTAATATTCTTAAAGACAGATCTATTGCAGGAATGCTAGGTGTAAACAAGGCAGTTGAAACCGTATTGCGTACGTCTTTATTGGTATAAACATAATATTCTCCGGGCTGAAGATTCAAAGTCTCTGTAGCACCCGTTGCTGTTCTACTAGTGCCAGTTAAATAACTGTACCAAGTTCCAGCATTAGGGAAAGCCACATTTACCGTATTGGCTACAACATCAAAATTACCAACCACCAATACATTCAAACTGTCTGTTACCAACTTCAACCATTTGGTATTTCCACCTAAATCATAAGTCACATTACTAGTTGTAAATGTGGTAAAATAATTAGGCGTTTTCTTCAGTGCTAATAATTGCTTATACACTTCAAACAATGCCCTTCTACCAGTTACATTATAATAATCCCATTTGATTGGCTTGGTACTCAATCTGCAATTATTGGCATCAACAGTTACACCATCACTACAGGTATTAATAGAAAAATCATAGCCTAACTCACCAAATTGCCAGATCATTTTTGGACCAGGAATCATGGCCCAAAAAGCAGTGGCCATTTCATTTCTTTTTAATGCAGTTCCTGGGTCCTTGGTATTATAAGCTCCAGAAGAATTTCCAAAATTGATGTTTTTGTAATTCAATCTTTCTTCATCATGGCTTTCCATATAACCCACTAAATGTGGTTTAGACCAACCCTTGGCACTACTATTGAAAATGGCGTTTTGAAAATCAGATCCGCTACTATAGCCCATAGTAGATTGGTTAAATTGGTAATTGGCATTACCCCATAATAGCATACCATAATTAGACAATTCAATCTCTTCTTGGTTGGCGGCAAAATGTTCTAGTATGCAATATGCATCTGTAGATATGGTTTGCAATTTGTCATAAATCCTTTTCCAAATAGCCACCCTTGAACCATCATAATTACTCCAGGCATTTACATTATTCAAATTATCAACTTGTGTAAATCCTTTAGACAAATCCCAACGGAAACCATCTATTTTGTACTGGGTCATCCAGTGCTCCATAACCCTATCAGTAAAATCTTTGGTAGCCTGAGACTCGTGGTTAAAATCATAACCAACATTGAATGGATGTTTAGCAACTGGATTAAACCAAGGACTATTGCTGGCTGGTCTGTTATTGGCAGCATCCCAATACAATTGTACCATGGGAGACTGACCAAAAGAATGATTCAGCACCATATCCATAATTACTGCAATGCCTTGTTTGTGACACTCATCAATGAATTGGCGTAAGACAGTTTCATTGCCATAAGCCTTATCAGGAGCAAAATAATAACTAGGATTATAACCCCAACTATTATTCCCTTCAAACTCATTAAAAGGCATTACTTCAATGGCATTAACACCCAGTCTTTTTAAATAGCTAAGGGTATCTTTTACGGTTTGGAAATTCTGAGTGGCCACAAAATCACGTACCAACATTTCATAAATCACCAAGTTGCGTTTGTCTGGTCTTTTAAAATTAGCTACCTGCCAATTATAGGCAGTTTTACCAGTTTGCATTATGCTCACAATACCTGTTGTCTTTCCAGTGGGGTAGGCTTTGAGATTGGGATAAGTATTAGTAGTAATAAATGGATCATTAAAAGGATCCAAAATTTTCTCTGTGTTGTAATCGGCAATTTTTAAACTACCATCTACAATATATTGATACGCGTATTCTACTCCCTTTGTTAAACCTGTAATCCTTACCCAATAGTTATTACCGTCAGGGGTTTGATTCATTTGATATTTACTATCTTCTGTCCAGTTATTAAAATCTCCTACAACCGTTACCCTTGTTTTTAAAGGCGCGTATAAAACCAAGGTTACTGAGGTATCTCCAGACTCATAATTGATTCCCTGTTTTACACCAGCAGGTAATGGTGCAACAACGGTGGTATTGGCAACAAAAAAATTAATAGTATCCCTAACCGTACTACTCCCAATCACTGACTCCGCAATGACTACTTGATTACCACTAGCTGTGATAGTTGGCGTATTACTTATAGTAGTAGCTCCTGTTTGAGAAGCAACCTGGGTTCCATTAAAATACAATTTCAAATCAGCAGTTGAACTGCTCTTAGCAGTGACGGCAATGGTTTGTCCAACTGTTTTATTAATGGGCTCTGCAGCTGGTGTATACAATGGTTGCTTAAATGGATCAGTAATTCTAATATTATTTCCTGCTTCATAAACGGGAACATACATATCAGAACCATCGGCGTTAGCCAATTTTATAGAACCTGAACCTGAGCGGAAAAGAATGGCAATTTTCAAAATTTTCTCACTAGCATTAGACATACCAAAAAAGCTACGCAATCCACCAGTAATGGTAAATTTCCATTTGTTATTTCCAAGATAACTGGCCTGCGCTGCTGCTGTTGTAGTACCCCAAGTGAATTTGGAATATTTCCAATCCGTACTACTTGCACTTAAACTGGTAATGCATCCAATATGTACATAAACATCAGAAGTAGTGGCATAATCTTTAATACCCTTATTACCAAAATTTGCATCTGCAGTAATCTCTATAGTAGAAGATGATTCCTGAATGAAATCAGGAAGACTTGTCAACAGTTGCGCAGCACTGCTGAATGCAAGAGAGAAAAACACTAGTATTAAACCAAGTCTTTTCATATAGGCGTTGAAGTTGCAATCGTTTGCATTAATCACTGGATAACAGCAATCGTTTGCGTTATTAATGTGTGAAATTAACACATTATTGCAAAGTTGTGTATTTTTTACACATAAAAAAATTAATATTTTTTGTCATTGTTTCTTGCAGCGTTTTTGGGTAGAAATGGTCTTAAATGGGCATTTTTGGGTTAAAATCCCTAAAAATCAATCCCAATCCACTTTCTTTTGCTCTTTTCGTATTTTTCAAAATTGAATTTGTACAACTTACCTGGCCTATGTGGAACGTCTTGTTCCATCTCATCAATGTCAATGAGTAGGTCCATACTGGCAAATTTCTTACGGAAGTTCCTCCTGTCAAGACTTACGGCCAAAATGGCTTCGTAGAGGTTCTGTAATTCCCTCAAAGAGAACTTTTCAGGCAATAAATTAAAACCAAGTGGGTGTTCTTGAATCCTTTTTTGCAACCAACCATAGCACTGATCCACAATTTCTTTGTGGTCAAAAGCCATATCGCCAAGTGTTGGCAAACTATGCCAGTTAAGGTCATTGTCATGAATTTTTAACTGGTGGTGGTTAATATTAAGCAAGGAACAATAAGCTACGGTGATAACCCTACCACCTGGGTGGCGGTTAGGATGGCTAAAAGTGCGCACTTGGTCTAAGAACACGTCATTCATTCCTGTTCTTTCTTTCAAGATTCTATAGGCGGCTTCATCCAACTCCTCATTGTCTTTAACTATGTCTCCCAATAAGGAATAATGATTTTTATAATACTCCAAGTCACTCTTAATAACAAGTACTTTGAGTTTATTTTCCTCAAATCCAAAAATTACACAGTCCACAGTTAATGGAACGCTGGGATATGCCTGCACCAAGGCTTTTGCGTCCTTTATTAAATGCTCTTCATGTGGTGCTACAGTGACATGCTTTTTCATGGCTCAAATTTTGAAAAAACCAGGGGCTTTTTGCAATCGGTTGCGGAAGGTACAATTTTTTGGAATAATGTGTAAATTTTACATAGTAGTTCTGTTTAAAAGCTATTCAGCCCCTAACTTTAATGCCCAATCCAAATGCATGTATTCCACTACTGAAACACAATCTTTACAAGCTGCAGGCAAAGCATTTTTAGCCCAGCCCTTTTCCGGAATGACCGATATTTTTCAGTTGAACCTGTTAAAAGAGGTCTTACGTTTTCATGAATATCGGTATTATGTATTGAATGATCCATTGATTTCAGATACGGAATACGATCAGCTATACAAACAATTAGAAGCCATTGAGAAAACCTATCCAGACTGGATAACAAAGGACTCTCCTACCCAACGGGTGGGAAGCAGCTTGAACCAAGGCTTTCAAACTGTGGCGCATTTAGTGCCTATGTTAAGTTTAGACAATAGCTATAACGCGGATGACCTCAATGATTTTGACCGAAAAGCAAGAGAACTGAGTGAAACGGATAAGATTACTTATTGCATTGAGCCCAAATTTGATGGGGCCAGTATCTCTTTGATTTATGAAAATGATCTATTGGTAAGAGCAGTTACGCGGGGCGATGGGGTTGCTGGTGAAGACATCACCAATAATATCAAACAAATCAGATCCATTCCTCTCAAGGCTAAATTTTCTGATTACGGTATTCAACAAATAGAAATCAGGGGTGAAGTGATCATGAGTAAAAATTCATTTCACCGATACAATGAACAATTAACCGCACAAGGTTTAGCACCTTTGGCCAACCCAAGAAATGCCGCCAGTGGAAGTTTACGCATGAAAGACCCCAAAGAAGTAGGCAACCGAAATTTAGATGCATTTCTTTATCATGTAAGTTATTACCAGTCTATTAATGGAGATCCAGTTGCTGAATTGAGTACTCACGCAGGATCCTTACAACTCTTATGGGACCTTGGTTTCAAAAGTCCACAGAAAGAGAAAAGAATTTCTGAAGGCATACAGGGTGTTATTGATTATTGTTTGGAATTTGAATCAGTTAGAGACAATCTAGACTATGAAATTGATGGCATGGTGGTGAAAGTGAATAGTCTGGCCCAACAGGAACAATTGGGTATGACGTCTCATCACCCGCGTTGGGCCATTGCGTTTAAATTCAAAGCAAGACAGGCTACCACCTATTTAAGAGGAGTAGAATTTCAGGTAGGTAGAACTGGTGCAGTAACACCTGTTGCCAAATTGGATCCTGTATACTTAGCGGGTGTAACTGTTTCAAGTATCTCCATGCACAATGAAGAATATATTCGAGAGAAAGATTTGAAACTGGGAGACCAGGTGCTGATTGAACGCGCAGGCGATGTGATTCCACAGATAGTTAAATCATTAACAGAATTAAGAACCGGAGTAGAAATTGGTATTCAATTTCCAAAAGAATGTCCTGTATGTAAAAGCCAATTATTCAAAGAAGAAACAGAAGCCGTATGGCGATGCATTAATATTGAATGTGAAGCCCAAGTAGTAGAACGCATGATCCATTTTGTGAGCAAGGATGCCATGGATATCAAAAGTTTTGGAGAAGCCAATGTGCGTAAATTCTATGAATTAGGATTACTCAAAGACATTCCCGGTATTTATAAATTATCCTTTGATGCTGTTTCAAAATTGGAAGGATTTGGTAAGAAAAGCATTGATAATTTACAAGCCGCTATTGAAGCTTCTAAACAACAAACATTGCATCGTTTGATCTATGGATTGGGGATTCGTTTTGTTGGAGAAACTACTGCTAAAACATTAGCCAATGCCGTTGAACAGGTTTATGATTTTCATAGCATGGATGAAGTGGCATTATTGGGCTTAGAAGACGTTGGTGTGAAAGTGGCAAAAAGCATTCACCAGTTTTTCCAGAATGAGCAGAATATGCAGATGCTGCATGAGTTGGAGGAATTGGGTCTTCAAATTAAGAACACCAAAAAAGAAAGCACAGGCAAAGACAGTTTGGGTGGTCAAACCTTTTTATTTACTGGTACACTTACTAGGTTAAAAAGATCAGATGCAGAACAAATGGTAGAAGATAATGGAGGAAAATTACTGTCTGGTGTGAGTAGTAAACTTAATTACTTGGTGGTAGGTGAAGACGCAGGAAGCAAATTAGAAAAAGCCAAAAAAATAGGAAGTATCCGCATTTTATCTGAAGATGAATTTCTTAATTTAATTGAACAAAATCAATAAGCATGTTAGCCAATAGCTCTATACAATTTCTAAAACAATTAGAAAAAAACAATAGCAAAGAATGGTTTGATAAAAACCGAAAAGCTTACGAAGACTGTAAGGCAGATTTTGCGGCATTGGTGAATGATGTAATCAAGGAAACATCCAAGAAAGACCCATCCATTGCGCATTTAAGTGCCAAAGAATGTGTGTTCAGAATCAATAGAGACGTTAGATTCAGTAAAAACAAAGCACCCTATAAAACCAATATGGGTGCCAGTATTAATAGCGGCGGTAAAAAGGCTTTAACTGCAGGATATTATTTTCATTTTGAACCAGGAGGCAAGAGTTTTGTAGGAGGCGGATTGTATATGGCAGAGCCTGATAAGATGAAAAAAATTAGACAAGAAATTGACTATAACTGGCCAGAGTTCCAAAAAGTATTGAAGCATAAAAATTTCAAACAACAGTATGGAGACTTGGATAGGTCAGAAGGAATGGCCTTGGTCAGAGAACCAAAAGGATATGAGAAAGATAACCCAGCAATAGAATATTTGAAATTGAAAAGTTGGATTGCAGTAGCACCTATTGCAGACAAAGAACTTACAGAAAAACAATTGGTGAAAACCATTGCCAAAGCATTTGAAGCATTGCAACCCTTGATTGCATTTTTAAATAGAGCAGTAGAAGATTAGCACAAAAGCGATTAAGTTGCAAGCTGCTTAAAAGCTTTACCCAAGGATTCAATTGTATCGGTAATTAGCATAGATTCCATAGACTGATTTTCTAGAGAAAGATCTGCAGCCAAGCCATGCAAGAACACTCCTAGTCGAGTAGCTGTTGCTGGTAAATATCCCTGTGCTAATAATGCAGTAATAATGCCGGTTAAACAATCCCCAGAACCTCCTTTGGCTAGACCCGCATTGCCTGTTGTATTTAAGGTTCCTATACCATCAGCGGCAACAAAACTTTGGTGCCCTTTAAGAAGAATTACCCATCCATTTGCTTTTGATACTGTTAGCGCTTTTTCTCTTCTTTGTTCATCATTCTCAAATTGCCCAAACAATCGGTCAAACTCTTTTGGATGCGGTGTGAATATGGCTTGTTTGGGAACCAACTGCATTAGTAAAGGATGCGCAGACAAAATATTGAGTGCATCTGCATCCAAGACTATTTGCTGATAACCTGATTCTAATAATGTAGTTAATTGATTCACAGCAACACTGTCTACTCCCATTCCTGGACCAATGCCAATACTTTGATATTGCTGATAAATCAAAGGATCTTGTTCTCTGTCAATCACCATCGCCTCCGGCAAAGCTATATGAATCAAGGCTTGTGTATGTTCTGGAACCCCTACGGTTAGCAATCCGGCACCTGCGCGCAAACAGGCTTTAGCGGCAATAATGGCCGCTCCCATTTTTCCAGTATTTCCTGCTAGCAATAATGCATGACCATGGCTACCCTTGTGAGAATTGGCCACTCTGGGTTGGAAGCATTGCTTGGCAGCTGCTAGATCAAACAAGGTTTGACCAAGGACTGTATCCAATACTTTTTCGGTAGACATGATCTTGCTTTTCTTAAAGGTAGCAAAGAATCACTCAAGCAATGATTAACCCAATAAAAGAGGCCACTTGAACATCAAGTGGCCTCAAAAAACACACAAACATTTTTTTATAATAATCCTTTGCTCAATAAGTATTCCGCAATTTGAACGGCATTGGTTGCTGCACCTTTTCTAAGGTTATCGCTCACAATCCACATATTCAAAGTCTTGTCCTGAGTTTCATCTCTGCGTAAACGACCCACAAATACTTCGTCTTTCTCATGTGCCCATAATGGCATAGGATAAAACTGAGTAGCATCATCATTTTGTACCACCACACCAGGTGCAGTTGACAAAAGCGCTTTGACATCGGCCAAGTCAAATTCATTTTCAAATTCTACGTTCACGCTTTCGCTATGTCCACCAACTACGGGAATACGAACGGTAGTGGCAGTTACCTTAATACTATCATCTTGCATGATCTTATTGGTTTCCTTCACCATTTTCATTTCTTCCTTGGTATATCCATTTTCTAAGAACACATCAATCTGAGGAATCACGTTTAAGTCAATCTGGTATTTGTAAGCCATTTCTCCTTCAATTCCTTTGCGCTCATTGAACAATTGGTCAACCGCTTTTTTACCAGTACCAGTAACGCTTTGATACGTACTTACTACTACACGTTTGATTTTATATTTCTGGTGTAAGGGTTGTAAAGCCACCACCATTTGAATAGTAGAGCAATTGGGATTAGCAATGATAAAGTCATCTGCAGTTAACACTTCAGCATTTACTTCTGGCACTACTAATTTCTTAGTAGGGTCCATACGCCATGCTGAAGAATTATCAATCACACGAATGCCTGCAGCTGCAAATTTGGGTGCCCATTCTAGTGAGGTACCACCACCTGCAGAGAAAATAGCCACGGCTGGTTTGGCTGCAATCCCGTCATCCATGCTCACAACTTTGTAAGACTTGCCCTTAAAGACAACTTCCTTACCAACGGACCTTTCAGATGCTACCGGAACAATTTCAGTTACCGGAAAATTACGTTCTGCCAAAACCTGCAACATTTTAGTGCCAACTAAGCCGGTGGCTCCTACTACGGCTACTTTCATTTTTTACCCTCCACCCCTTTTGGGGTTTTTAAAGAAATTAATAAATGGTTTAAATAAAAAAGGCCCTCCCATTTGGGAAGGCCTCTAGTTATATCTATCATACACAACGCAGAGTTACCTTCCCGTTAGAGAGGTTTCTTTGTACGTTTTGTATGTTTCAATGTCATCATGATGTGGTAAAATTATTGTGATTGATTAGTAATGCCAAAAATATTTTGACAAATTACTTAAACTAGGTCAATATCAAAGTTCACCAATTGCACAAATTCTGCCAATCTTGCGTCAATATCTGCCTTATTAATTTCGCGCAAGCGCTGTGTTCCAAATTTCTCTACACAGAAAGAAGCCATGGCGGAACCCACTATGATGGCAGTTTTCATGTTCTCAAAAGAAATGTCTTTTGTCTTAGCCAAGTGTCCAATAAAGCCACCAGCAAAAGTATCACCTGCACCTGTTGGATCAAATACTTCTTCTAATGGAAGGGCTGGGGCAAAGAACACTTTTTCACCATGAAATAACAAAGCACCGTGTTCTCCTTTCTTAATAATCAAATATTTGGGACCCATTTCCATAATGGTCTTGGCAGCTTTTACCAAGGAATATTCACCACTCAATTGTCTGGCTTCACTATCGTTTACCATGAGTAGATCAACCATTGCAATGGTTTTTTTCAATTCTTCCATGGCAATTTCCATCCAGAAATTCATGGTATCCATGATGATCAACTTGGGTCTGTTTTTCAACTGCTCAATCACACTTCTTTGTACAGCAGGAACCAAGTTACCCAACATCAAAAATTCACAATCCTGAAAAGAATCCGGAACAACGGGTTGAAAATTTTCCAATACATTCAATTGGGTGTCAAGGGTATCACGGGTATTCATGTCCATATGATACTTGCCACTCCAGAAGAAAGTTTTCTCGTCTTTCTTAATTTGAACACCTTCTAAATCAACGCCTCTAGCAGTTAAAGCAGCCAATTCAGATTCTGGGAAATCACCACCTACTACAGAAATTTGTTTGATAGGGGTAAAATTGCTGGCGCACCAGGCTATATAGGTACCTGCACCACCAATGATTTTATCACTTTTCCCAAAGGGAGTTTCAATGGCATCAAAAGCCATGGATCCAACTACTACTAAAGACATGATTTGAGGTTTGTTTTCGGTGTGCGAAACTAGGGCTTTTGGGGCAAAACAGGGTTAAATGCTGCCAATTAACCTATTTTATCAGCATTTTAAAGACAAAATACCAGGCCAATCCAAGTTGCAAACTAACATGTAGAGAAATTTTGCCATAATTTATCCCTAACATACGTTAGTATGTTATCTTTGCAGCATGGCCAGAATAAAAACCGATAACAACCTTACCAGAAAGGAAGTAATTGTTACAAAAGCTGCCACCCTATTCAGGGAAAAGGGTTTCAAGGCAGCAAGCATGCGTGATCTTGCAGAAGCAGTAGGTGTAGAAGCAGCAAGCTTGTATAACCATATCAAGTCAAAGACAGAATTGTTACACGAGCTCTGCTTTAGTGTAGCCAATAGGTTCTTGCATAAAATAGACGAAGTGGAATTGGAAAAAACCAGCTCCATTGAAAAAATAGAAAAATTGCTTCGTTTTCATATTAATGAAATGATTCACCACTATGAAGAAGTATATGTGAGTGATAGAGAATGGAAGCATTTGAGTGATCCTTATTTGTCCAATTTTCAAAATCAACGCAGAATTTATCGCAAGCGATTTGCTTCTATTATTGAAACTGGAATTAAACAAAAAGAAATCAAATCAATTGATGCACCTACCGCGGTATTGATTATGTTACACGCCATTAGTGGTATTGAGAGCTGGCATAGGTCTGTTCAAAAAATTAGTGCAGAAGAATTGGAAGAAAACATGATTTCTATTTTAGTAGGAGGTTTGGTAAACCGATAAAACCTATCCCCTACATGAGATTTTATCCAATTAAGGTTAATGACATTAGAATTGCAACTGCTGATGCGGTAGTTGTTTCTTTTGAAATCCCAGAAAATATAGCAGCAGATTTTCAATTTACTGCTGGTCAATACATCAATATTAGAATTCAGGTAGATGGTCAATTGCAAACCCGATCCTACTCCATTTGTAGTAGTCCTACAGACAGAGAATTTAGTATTGCCGTAAAACGATTGCCAAATGGGGTTTGCAGTAATTATATCAATGATAAATTACAAGTAGGTGAGCAGGTAGAATTGGCAGCTCCCTTGGGAAAATTCAAACATATACCAGATGCACTTGCAGCAAATCATTATACAGCTTTTGCAGCGGGTAGTGGCATTACACCCATCATTTCAATTATCAAAACAGTACTTGTTCAGGAGCCCAATAGTAGCTTTACTTTAATCTATGGTAACCGCAATCGCAAGTCCATTATTTTCAAAGAAGCGTTAGAAGCGCTTAAAGACAAATTCCTACATCGCTTTAGCGTAATTCATATTCTATCTAGAGAGAAAACAGACGCAGATTTAAATTTTGGCAGAATTGACCAAGTTAAATTGGAACAACTCATCAAACATCATTTACATCTAAATCAGATAGCAGCTTTTTACCTATGCGGACCAGAAGCAATGGTAGCAAGCATTAGAGCGGCATTAGAAGCACAAAAAGTTGATTCTAAAAAAATCCATTTTGAATTATTTACTACTGCGCAAAAATCTAGTGCCAAATTGGAAACTACTAAGCAGCTAAGCAGTGATGGACCCACTAGTGATGTTCAAGTAATTCTAGATGGGATTGCATTTGACTTTCCATTAGCCGCAAATGGACCAAGTATTTTAGAAGCCGCCATGGCACAAGGTGCAGACCTTCCTTTCTCATGCAAATCAGGAGTTTGCTGTACCTGCAAAGCCAGATTACTGGAAGGAGAAGTAGATATGGATGTGGTCTATGGTTTGGAACCGGATGAAATTGACAGAGGCTTTATTCTTACTTGTCAATCGCACCCAAGGTCAGCCAAATTGGTGGTAGATTTTGATAGTAAATAATTCTATTTCAATTTAGGAGCCATCTTCTTTTGCCAAATGGCATATCCCTTTGGATTCATATGCAATTTATCAGCTACAAACAAGCTGCCGTCAACAGAACCATCGGCTAATAACATGTCTTGGTGAATGTCAATATAGCCAGTGTGTTTTTGCTTTTTCAAGAAAGCTTTTATCAATGCATTGGCTTCCAGAATCACGGGTTCAAATTTCCACCTGCTGGGCGATGGCTTAATAGATATAAACCAAACGGAGGTCTTGGGCAAGGACTCCCTAATTAATTCAAACAAGGTTTTAAATCGTTCCAATACCAGCGTTGCTTTTACGGTATCAGATGCGGCAATATCATTTTCACCACAATAGATAATGACTTGTTTAGGAGCATACGCAATAACCACATCATTCACATATCTAATCATGTCTGGCAAAGAAGATCCACCAAATCCCCGATTGATCAAGGGGTGTTCTGGAAAATAAGACTGAGCATCGGTCCACTTTGTAAAGGAAGAACTACCTACCAGTAGAATTTGACCTTTTGCTGGAAAACTAATACTGTCTTTTTGTTTAAAAGCCTGAATCTCTTTGTAAAAAGGCGCATCCTGTGCTAAAACAAAAAGGTTAGAGCATAGAAAAACAAAAACTGCTAGGCCATGTCTAATGTTTTTAATCTTCATTCAGGAAAGATAAAACAAAGCCAATTGCCTTTAGAAATAGACTTCGTTTTAGGACAAATATTTTAACGCTAACATTTGTTAGCATTGCCTTATTTTATCTAGATTTGTCATCTATGGATCAAAGTACCAACCATCTTCAAGAACAATTCCAACTTAGAATTGATCAAGAACAAAAGATTGAACCAAGGGATTGGATGCCAGAAAAATATAGGCAAACACTGATTAGACAAATTAGTCAGCATGCCCATAGTGAAATCATTGGCATGTTGCCAGAAGGAAATTGGATTACCCGGGCCCCAAGCCTTAGGCGAAAAGCAATTTTATTAGCCAAAGTACAAGACGAAGCAGGGCATGGATTATACCTCTATTCTGCAGCTGAAACCTTGGGTATTTCTAGAGATGAAATGTATGAACAATTGCATAGTGGTAAGGCCAAATACTCTTCCATTTTTAATTACCCAACCCTTAGCTGGGCAGATATGGGAGCCATTGGTTGGCTGGTAGATGGAGCAGCCATATTGAATCAGATACCACTTTGCCGTACTAGTTTTGGACCCTATGCTAGGGCCATGGTGCGTGTTTGCAAAGAAGAAAGTTTTCACCAGCGTCAGGGCTTTGAATGCTTACTACAACTGAGCAAGGGCTCAGAAGTGCAACGTCAAATGTGTCAGGATGCTATTAATAGATGGTGGTGGCCAAGCCTGATGATGTTTGGACCCAAGGATGATGAGAGTCCTAATTCAAAATTGAGCATGCAATGGAAGATCAAGCGATTCACCAATGATGAACTGCGTCAGAAATTTGTAGACATGATTGCAGAGCAAATTAAATTGTTAGGCATGGTGCTACCAGATCCAGATTTAAAATGGAATGAGCAAACCAAACACTATGATTATGGTGCTATCAATTGGAACGAATTCAAACAAGTAATTCAAGGTAACGGACCCTGTAATAAAGAACGTTTAGAAGCGCGTAAAAAGGCTTGGGCCGATGGCGCTTGGGTAAGAGAAGCCGCTTCTGCATATGCAGCTAAACAAGCCACTAAAAAAGCAACGGTCAATTTACTCAACAAAGAAACCCAGCAATCATGAAACTACTGATTCAGAAATATTTATACGGAGACTATGGCGATGGCCATGCCGGTGGTTTAGAACAAGCTAGTAACCAAGACCAACAAAAAGAATGGCCACTATGGGAAGTATTTATTCGTAGCAAACAAGGCTTGGATCACAAACACGCAGGAAGCTTACACGCAGCAGATGCTACCATGGCTTTGGAAAATGCCAGAGATGTATATACTAGACGCAATGAAGGAATGAGTATTTGGGTAGTTGAAAGCAAGCATATTCACGCCAGCGACCCAGATGCAGCTGCTGAATTTTTTGAACCTGCCAATGACAAAATTTATAGGCATCCTAGTTTTTATGATTTGCCAGATTCGCTCAAACACATGTAATTCCACCCACAAAATCACTTATGTTACAGCAATCCATTAGCAATTTGATCAAGGAAGATCAACAAATTCAATACCTATTACATTTAGCCGACAATGCCTTGATTCTATCTCATAGAAATAGTCAATGGTGCGGGCATGGACCTATTTTGGAACAAGACATTGCGCTAACAAATATTGCGCTGGATCAATTGGGACAAGCAAGAAACTTATACCAATATGCCGCATTACTCATTACCGAGAAAACGGGTATTCCCACTACAGAAGACCAATTGGCCTATCTAAGAGATGTAGCTGAATTTAAAAATTGTTTGTTAGTAGAACTACCCAATGGAGATTGGGGCCAAACTGTTTTGCGCAATTTCTTGATGGGCAGTTATCAATTCTTCCTTTACCAAGAATTACAACAAATGGCTACTGGGCAATTAAAAGCCATTGCAGATAAAAGCATCAAAGAAATCACCTACCATTTAAGATGGAGTGCAGACTGGGTAGTGCGATTAGGAGAAGGTACAGCAGAAAGTCATGGAAGAATGTTGCAAGCTTTGGAATTGCTTTGGAGTTATACTGGGGAAATGCTGGAACCCTGTGATTATGAACAAGCATTGATTGGTTCCCAAAGCACTTATATCAAAGCTGCTTGGGAAGCAAAAATTGCAGCCGTTTTAGCAGAAGCCAACCTTGTTCATCCTACAAATGATTGGATGCAATCAGGCGGAAAAAAAGGTATACATACTGAACACTTGGGATACCTATTAGCAGAAATGCAGTTTTTACAAAGGGCCTATCCAGGACTGGAATGGTAAACTAGCAAACATGGAAAGATCCTTAGTCATAGACAAAGAAAAAAGCATTTGGAACATACTAGAAACAGTCTGTGATCCTGAGATTCCAGTTTTGAGTATTATTGACTTAGGGATTATAAGAGGCGTAGCTTTTAATGAATCGTCTAATATGGTGGAACTAACCATTACACCCACTTATACTGGCTGCCCTGCTATGGATATGATTGGTGCTCAAATTAGAATGGCATTAGCAGAAGCCGGTTTTCATCAAGTAAACATTCAACAAATACTATCGCCCGCTTGGACAACGGATTGGATGAGTGAGGATGGAAAGCAGAAACTTCAAGCATATGGCATAGCGCCTCCAGTAGCCACCAATTTTAATCAGGTTTACTTAGAAGACTTAGAAATTGCTTGTCCAAACTGTGGTGCTACTAATACCAAACTAGTTTCTGAATTTGGCAGCACTGCTTGCAAGGCTTTGTTTCAATGTAAGGATTGTCTAGAGCCCTTTGATTATTTCAAATGCCATTAAAATCCAGTAAAGGATTAGTATATTTAAATAGACCAATTGTTCACTTCAATTAAGCCCTATGTCTTCCATTATTTTTCATATTGACAACGGAATTGCAAAAATTCAATTCAATAGACCAGACAAACTCAATTCCTTTAACAGAGAAATGGCCCTGCTTTTGCAGCACTATTTAGACGAGTCGGCATCTTTAAAAGAAGTGCGATGCATTTTGATTACAGGTATTGGAAAAGGATTTTGTTCCGGCCAAGACTTAGCAGAGGTAATTGACCCGAATGGTCCGGGTATGGACAAGATTTTGAGCGAACATTTTAATCCCATTATCAAGAAAATTAGAAATATTCCTAAACCCGTTGTAGCTGCCGTAAATGGTGTAGCTGCGGGCGCAGGTGCCAATATAGCATTGGCCTGTGATATAGTGGTAGCAACGGCTTCTGCCTCCTTTATTCAGGCATTTTCTAAAATTGGTTTGATTCCAGACAGCGGTGGAACTTATACCTTACCCAGACTTATTGGTTTGCAACGTGCCTCCGCTCTCATGATGTTGGGTGATAAAGTAAGTGCCCAAGAAGCATTTCAAATGGGCATGATTTACAAAGTATTTGACAATGAAAATTTTGAAGGAGAAACCATAAGTCTAGCCAATCAATTAGCAGCAATGCCTACCAAAGCACTGGCCTATATTAAACATGCTTTGAATCAGTCTTATAGTAACAATATGGAAGAACAGTTACAACTTGAAGACGATTATCAACAAAAAGCAGCTGCAACAGCAGACTTTAAAGAAGGGGTTGCCGCATTTTTAGAAAAACGTTTGCCCCAATTCAAAGGAGAATAAATATGGACCAAAACCCATCAGCCAAAATAGTAGCAGAAAAAGTATTTGAAAAGGATTTGTTTAGCCAGTGGTTGGGCATTGAGATCTTAGAAATCAAAGAAGGATATAGCAAGATTGCTATGACTGTTAGAACAGAAATGATTAATGGATTAGGAATAGTGCATGGAGGAATTGCCTTCTCTTTGGCAGACTCTGCATTTGCCTTTGCTTGTAATAATCGCAACAATCTTTCAGTGGCATTAGATACAAGCATCAATTTTCTAAAACCAGTGCATGTAGGAGATAGATTAGAAGCTATTGCTACTGAAGTTCATAATGGCCGTTCAACAGGGCTTTATCAAATTAGTATCAGTAATCAAAACCAAGTAGTGGTAGCCATATTCAAAGGCACTTGTTTTAGAACTGGAAAAACCATTCTCTAATGATTTATTCATTTAAAGGTTTTATACCTGTAGTACATGAATCGGCTTTTGTACACCCTCAAGCCTCAGTAACGGGCAATGTAATCATTGGCCAAAATGTTTATATAGGACCAGGTGCAGCCATACGTGGAGACTGGGGAGGCATAGTCATTGAAAACGGTTGCAATGTGCAAGAGAATTGTACCATTCATATGTTTCCAGGCACTACCGTTAGATTAGAAGAAAACGCACATATTGGTCACGGTGCCATTATTCATGGTGCCAATATTGGAAGAGATTGTATGATTGGTATGAATGCTGTAATTATGGATGAAGTGGTCTTGGGTGAAGGCTGTATTGTTGGAGCATTAAGCTTTATCAAAGCAGGAGAAGTATTTGCATTGCGCAGCTTAATAGTGGGTAATCCTGCAAAAAAAATCAAGGATGTTACAGATGAGATGTTGGATTGGAAAAAAATGGGAACACAATTATATCAAACCCTTCCAGAAGAAATGCGGCAACATTGGGAACCCTGTGAACCATTAAGAACCCTACCTACTAATAGACCTAAGCAAGAAACACTCTACACTACATGGGCTAACTTGAAAAATAAATAGTGTTTCAAGTATTGATTCAGCACCAGATACCCAAGTTGCATTTTAACTACTAGAAAATAGGTCCTATTTTTTCTTGCCAAACCTATATGCAATATTGATTTGGTACCTAAAACCGGCACCCCATTTATTTAGCCTACCCGATTTACCAACCGTTTCACTTTCAAAAAAGGTTTTCAACCCTGGAAATTTACTCAGTAAATTTTGAAAGGTTTGATTTTGAATACTGCTTGGATCAAAAGAAAAATTACCATTTAATTTAGTAGCGATATCGTAACTAGAAATGGAAGGACCAGCAAAAACCATATCTAAATTCCATCTATTACTCAGGGCAAATTGATAGCCCATTTCAAATCCAACATTCCAGATACGAATGTTAGAGTTTACGGTTCCATTTTCAATAAGTCCGTTGGTTTTAACAGTCACATTTGTTGCATTATTAAAACCAGTATGGGATATATATGGGCCAATATATAATCCATGTGGACTGGCATATTTATTCTCTTTTGCCATATAAAAACGGTATTCAGCACCAAATTTATAGCCAGAATTAGTTCCTTTACTAATGGCTTTTACACTATCAGCAAAGCCACTTAACCCAGATAATTCTTGGTATCCAGCTGTGAGAACCAGTGATTGATTTTTTTTGATCATTCTTTCATAAGAAAATACAAATGCATTTCTATATAGTAAGGCAGATGTAATTTCTAATCTAATAGCATTCTTTCTATAGGCAAAAGAGTCAGGAACCTGAGAATGGCTCTGGGTACTAAATACTAAAATCAAAGAAACTGCCATTAAAATTTGTTTCATAAAATGCTTTTAAAAAATCCGTTTCAAATATAATCATTGATAAAAGGTTAAAAATAAATGGGGCTACTATTTTAAAATATTCTTTTACTGGTCAAAAAAGCCCAGTAACACGCTGCCAAAAAAGATTGACGTAACTTTGCCGTCAACCGGCTTTTAGCCATAATTATCAAATAGTGTCAGAGAAAAACAATTTTATAGACTATATCCGCATTTTTGCCCGTTCTGGTCATGGCGGACCTGGTGCATCACACTTGATGCGCAACAAGTTAACTGCCATGGGTGGTCCGGATGGGGGCGATGGTGGACGCGGTGCGCATATTATTCTTAAGGGCAATAGCAATCTGTGGACCCTTTTGCACTTACGTTACTTTAAAAACGTATTAGCTGAAAACGGAGAACGTGGCAGCAAGAACAATTGTACGGGTAAGGATGGGGAAGATATTATCATTGAAGTTCCACTAGGAACTGTTGCTAGAGATGAAGAAACCGGAGAGATTGAAGCAGAGATTCTTGAAGACGGACAAGAAATTATTTGGTTAAAAGGCGGAAGAGGTGGATTGGGTAATAGTAATTTTGCTACCCCTACCAACCAAGTTCCTGATCACGCACAACCTGGTGAACCCGGTGTAGAAGGATGGAAGAACCTAGAGCTGAAAGTATTGGCAGACGTGGGTTTGGTGGGTTTCCCCAATGCTGGAAAGTCTACACTATTATCAGTTCTTACTGCAGCAAAACCTAAAATAGCCAACTACGCATTTACCACATTGGTTCCGCAATTGGGCATGGTTGAATATAGAGATAACAAATCTTTTTGCATTGCAGACTTACCAGGAATTATTGAAGGAGCTGCAGAAGGTAAGGGTTTGGGTCATCGTTTTCTGCGTCATATTGAACGAAACTCTGCACTCCTATTTTTGATTCCGGCAGATAGTGATGATCACAGAAAAGAATTTGAGATTTTAAGAAACGAATTGCTAGAATACAATCCAGAGCTTTTACAAAAAGATTTTGTGATAGCAGTTAGTAAGTCTGATATGCTGGATGAAGAGCTAAAAAAAGAAATAATTAAAGAATTACCTAAAGGCATTCCCATTGTCTTTATTTCATCTATTACCAATAAAGGGCTCACCGAATTGAAAGACTTACTTTGGGATACTTTGAATAAACCACAAAAATAATTGACTAATTAACTAGTTGATTTACAATAGATTAACCCCTGTTAACATTTGAATAACAGGGGTTATTTATTTTTTCGGGGTTACCTTTCTTTCATCTGGGTATTAATTGTTGTAACAGCGACCGAGGATGTACATCTTAAAATGCCGGTCAATCTCGCTGAATTACACGCTTCGAAGCTAGGCTTCACCATCTAAGAAAATTGCTTGTTGTATTTGACGACTGCTTGTGCCATCAAGATTTTTTATCGTCACAAATTTATTAATTGAAAAATTACAACATCATGAAAAACCAAACATTGAACACCATCGCAAAAAGATTTTTTTTGGGTAACCTTGTTGCCGCATTATTGATTCTTTCTGCAAACGCAACCACAGTAAATAACAAGTCTTGGGATATTGATCCTACAGGCAAAAAAGCAGAAGTTAAATTTGTAGGCTCTGCCTCTGAAAACTTGTTTTTCAACGTTAAATACAATAACGAAACTGGTGCAAACTTTAAAGTATTTGTACTTGACGAAAACGGAGAAACCTTGTTCCAAGAGCGTTACAACGAAAAGAATTTTGACAAAAAATTCATGTTCCCAGGTAACCCTGACGTTAGCAAATTGACTTTCTTAATCCAATCTGAAAAAGGATTGTTCAAAGAGATCTTTGACGTAAAAGTAATTACCCGTGTAGTTGCTGAGGTAAGCGTTAAAAAGAACTAATTAGTAAGTAGTAGTATAAGAGAAAAACCCCGCATCAATTATGGTGCGGGGTTTTCTGTTGATAGTATTGAATAAATTATCTCATTGCCTATGGGCCAAAGCCAAGCTTTTATTTATCTTGAATTGGACTAAGTAATACCGCTTGGTTACCGGTGCCCTTATTAAATCCACGCAAAACCAAGGTGTAAGATTTTCCAGCTGTTGCATCAAAACTTGGCAACTGAGTAATCAAAACATTGGTTCCAGCTACTACAGCTGAAACACTAAATGGTCCAGGATCAATAGCAGTATAAGAAATATAAGAACCCGTGTTTTTATGATCTAAATAGGTTCTACTGGTAAATAATTTATTAGAAGTATTTCCTGCTTTGATAATGTCTAAAGAAGGTGTTCCACTTACATAATTGAAAAAGCGTACAAAAGCTTTTCCTGCTGGTGGATCAGTCCTATCGTCTTGAAAAATATCACCTTTTAAAATGGCTACTGAATCATACACTATAGCTGAATAATGATTATTGGCGGTCAAAGCAATATTGCCTGCTAATAAAATATTGGTAGTGGATGCCTGATTAACAGATAATGATGAAGATGCTGCATTAATAGACTGATATCCAGAAGGACCAGGATAAGTTACATTTCCTACTACCAAAGCGCTATTCAAATACAAATCCATGGCACCCGAGTTAGGAGATAGGTTTATAAAACGTAAGTTGGAGTTTGATGAATCATTGGACTTTTTGCAGGAAACGCTGCACAACATGAATAAGGCTGTTGCAAGTATTAGGATTTGATTTTTCATTGGTGGTTCTAAGGTTTATGGGAATGTAATATTAAGGGATTTTTAAGGCATAAAAAAGCCCCGAAAATTCGGGGCCTTGAATATCTAGCAAGCATTGAAAATCAAAACTATCCAACCGCTTCACTCTGCATGCTCTTAGAGCTTTTCTTCCTGTCTTCTTCATTCAGGATTACTTTACGCATACGGATGATTTTTGGAGTTACTTCAATACACTCATCTTGTTGAATATATTCCATGCACTCTTCCAAAGTGAATTGCAATTTTGGAGTAATACGAACACTGTCATCACTACCGCTTGCACGGTGGTTGGTCAGCTTCTTCATTTCCACGGCGTTTACGTTCAGATCACCTGGCTTAATATGTTCCGCAATTACTTGTCCTACATAAACCTCTTCACCTGGCTCAATAAAGAATGCGCCACGATCTTGTAATTTATCAATAGAATAAGCAGTGGTTGTTCCTTGGAATTTAGAAATCAATACTCCGTTATTTCTTCCAGGAATTGGTCCTTTCCAAGGTTTGTATTCAATAAAGCGGTGCGCCATTACAGCTTCACCAGCAGTGTTGGTTAACATTTGAGAACGCAGACCAATCAAACCTCTTGAAGGAATTTCAAACTCCAAGTGTTGCATTTGACCCTTGCTTTCCATGATCTGCATTTCACCCTTACGTTGGGTTACTAGATCAATTACTTTACCACTGAATTCTGCAGGTACGTCTACTACCAAATTTTCATAAGGCTCGTGTTTCTTACCATCAATGGTTTTAACCAATACCTGTGGATTACCTACGGTTAATTCATATCCTTCTCTGCGCATGGTTTCAACCAAGATACCCAAGTGCAAGATACCGCGGCCAAATACCAAGAAGCTATCAGCACTGTCTGTATCTTCTACACGCAATGCCAAGTTCTTTTCAGTTTCTTTCATCAAACGATCACGCAAGTGACGAGATGTAACAAACTTTCCGTCTTTACCAAAGAAAGGAGAGTTGTTAATGCTGAAAGTCATACTCATAGTAGGTTCATCCACGCTAATAACTGGCAATCCTTCTGGATTCTCAATATCTGCAATGGTATCACCAATATTAAAGTCTTCCAATCCAACAACTGCACACAAATCACCAGAAAGAACTTCTGCTACTTTGCGTTTACCCATTCCTTCAAATACGTATAGTTCTTTTACTTTATTTCTTTTGAAAGTACCATCAGCAGCAACCAAAGCAATGCTTTGTCCTTCTTTAATAGAACCTCTAGTTACTTTACCAATGGCAATACGGCCAAGGAAAGAAGAGTAATCCAAAGAAGTAATCTGCAATTGCAATGTTCCTTCATTTACTTTAGGAGCTGGAACGTGCTTGATAATACCATCCATCAAAGGAAGAATATCTTCTGTTTTTGTTAGGCTATCATTAAACCAACCGTTCTTTCCACTACCATAAAATGTAGGGAAATTCAATTGTTCTTCAGTTGCGTCTAAGTTAAAGAAGAGTTCAAAAACGGCATCGTGCACTTCATCAGGACGACAGTTTTCTTTATCTACTTTGTTGATCACCACAATCGGGTGTAGGTTCAGGTGCAAGGCTTTCTGTAATACAAAGCGAGTTTGTGGCATGGGTCCTTCAAAGGCATCCACCAAGAGGATTACACCATCGGCCATTTTCAAAACGCGTTCTACTTCACCGCCAAAGTCACTGTGGCCGGGAGTGTCAATCACATTTATCTTAACTCCGTTATAGGTAACGGCTGCATTCTTACTGAAGATGGTGATACCACGTTCTCTTTCAAGATCGTTGCTATCCATGATCAATTCTCCGGTATCCTGATTGTCGCGGAATACCTTGGTAGTTTGCAAAATGCGGTCTACCAGTGTGGTTTTGCCATGATCCACGTGGGCGATAATGGCAATGTTTCTTATTTCCATGTAAATTTTTAAGGCTGCAAAGGTACGGCTTTAGTCCCGAGGGGCAATGGGCAACCTAAAACTTAACAGCTTTCTGCTAGACTCTTACATAGATTTTACGCTTGTCTAAGACCCAACCAACGCTCCAACAGAGCAGCATATATGAGACTGCAAAGGCCAAAGAACCCCAATAATCACCAACATGACTAAAAATATTGCTATATAACCAGCTGAATAAGTTAGAATTATCGCCGGCAGGGGTTAAATACAGGAGAATCACCAAGATTTCTGATAGCAGATATACAAAAAGAGGATTTTTACCAAATACTTCAAAGAAATAGGCATACTTAGTCCTTTTTTTGAACTCAATCAGGTAGATAATGGCTGCCAAAATCACACAATCCAGTCCTACAGTAATCAAAACAAAGCTAGAAGTCCATAGTTTTTTGTTAATGGGGAAGCTCATATTCCAACAATATGCTAAGAATAATAACAGCGCACCAACCATTAATAATTTGGCTAATCCTTCATATTCCTTGCCTTTTTTCTGTACAAACTCACCCACCAAAAAGCCTCCTACCACATTGGCCACTGCAGGCATGGTACTCAACAATCCCTCAGGGTCAAAAGCAATGCCCTCACCATGATATAAATGTGATTCACCAAATAACCAGAGGTCAAGTTTCTGCCCAGCGTTTCCAGTAATACTTAAAGGGTCAGAAGGCTCTCCATACCAAAAACAAATTGCCCAATAAACCAATAAAAAGCCAACACTAATAAATAAAGAAAACTTAGATTTTAGAAAATGTATCATTAAAGCAGCTATGCCATAGCAAAGCCCAATTCTTTGTAAAACCCCTAGAATCCTGGTATCTGAAAAAGGTTTTAACATCAAATGACCAGCTCCATCCATCTGTACAAAGGGAAACCAATACATTAAAAAACCCAACAAAAATATTAGTGCAGTACGTTTGAACATTTTGCCAAGAATTACAGACTCTGCCATTCCCTCCCACCTAGGCATTACAAAACTCATGGCATTACCCACTGCAAATAAGAAAGAAGGGAAGACCAAATCGGTTGGAGTAAAACCATGCCATGACGCGTGCTGTAAGGGGGCAAACGTAGGGTCACCACCCGGGGTGTTTACAATAATCATCAAACAGATGGTCATACCCCTGAACACATCTAGAGAAAGAAATCGTTTAGAATTACTCATATGGCAGTTTTGCAGCTACCAATATACTCAATTTATCAAATCAAGCTATAGTCATGGCAGGTTCAATAAATTCAGCTAATTTGTTCATTCGTTAACCACTAACAATAAATCTATGCTCAAAAAGATTGCTTTTTGGCTGCTGGTAGCATTCTATCTGTTTGCAGGTGCCAATCATTTTATGAATCCTGAGTTTTATGATGGCATGATTCCGCCCTATCTACCATGGCATAGTTTTATTAACCTGGCTTCTGGTGTTGCCGAGATTGGATTAGCATTATTATTATTAGTACCATCGCTTAGGTCAAAAGCCGCCATTGGTATTATACTACTATTAATTGCTTTTATCCCAGCACATATTTATCATATACAAATGAAGGGCTGTTTAACTGGACAACCATGTATTCCTGAATGGGCAACATGGTTAAGACTATTGGTTTTTCAACCCATTTTTATGATTTGGGCTTGGTGGTGTAGAAAATAAAAAAAACAAACACATGCGATCTGTCAAAATTATCCTAGGCATTGTATTGGTATTAGTAGTAGTCTATTTTGTAGGGCCACATCCAAGCAAGCCTATTTATAATCAGGTTTTACCAACTGTTCCAACAACTGCCGCAGCACTGGAACAATATATTAGTCAAGAAGAGGCTAAGCACGCTGTTAAAAAAGATAATGAAGCCAAGATTATATGGGCCGATAGTACCAAAAAGAAAACGCCCTACGCCATTGTGTATTTACACGGCTTTAGTGCTAGTTGGATGGAGGGAGATCCTGCTCATAGGAATATTGCCAAAGAATTTGGATGCAATTTGTATTTAGCCAGATTGTCTGAACACGGCATTGATACTGCAGATGCCCTGATAAATATGACATCAGACAATCTTTGGGAAACTGCCAAACAAGCTTATGCTATTGGCCGCCAATTGGGCGATACTGTGATCTTGATGGGAACTTCAACCGGAGGAACTTTGGCCTTGCAATTAGCAGCCGCTTATCCAGAAGTTGGGGGATTAATATTGTATTCACCCAATATTGCAATTAATGATCCCAATGCTTGGTTGCTTAATAATCCTTGGGGTGTTCAAATAGCTAGAATGGTCAAAGGCTCCAATTACAATATTATTGCCGGAGATAGCAGTTATGCCAAATACTGGAATACCAAGTACCGGTTAGAAGCGGTGGCTAATTTGGAGGAACTCTTAGAAACCAAAATGAATGAAAACACTTTCAAAAGCATTCATCAGCCAGTACTAACCCTTTATTATTATAAAAACGAACAAGAACAGGACCCTGTTGTAAAAGTAAGTGCTACAAAAGACATGTTTGCGCAATTGGGTACCAAACCTGCATTAAAAAGGGCAGTTGCTATGCCATTAACCGGCAACCATGTTCTGGCTTCGCCGATAGTCTCTAAGGATGTTGCGGGTGTAGAAAAGGAAACTCGACTTTTTTTAACAGAAATTATGCAGTTAAAGCCGCTTAAATAATGGCATTTTGCAGATTTTAAATTCACTTATCTTCGTTTTGTTCTAACTAAAAAGATTGCCATGCCACTTAGTAAAATTGCCGGGATAGGAATGTATGTTCCTGAGAAGGTTGTTACCAATGATGACCTCAAACAATTTATGGAAACCGATGATGCCTGGATCCAGGAACGTACTGGAATCAAGGAACGCAGGTTTGCTCATAGAACAGAAGAAACCACCACCACCATGGGGGTTGAAGCAGCCAAAATTGCCATTGAAAGAGCTGGTATAACAGCACAGGATATTGACTTTATAGTTTTTGCAACATTATCACCTGACTATTATTTTCCTGGTTGTGGTGTATTGTTACAAAGGGCATTGAAGATGAATGAAGTAGGTGCACTAGACGTTCGAAATCAGTGTAGTGGATTTTTATATGCCCTAAGCGTAGCAGATCAATTTATCCGTTCTGGTATGTATCAAAACATACTTGTGGTAGGTTCTGAGAAACATAGCATGGGTCTTGACTTTAGTACCAGAGGAAGAAATGTATCTGTGATTTTTGGAGATGGTGCTGGTGCAGTAGTATTACAACCAACCACCAAAGAAGGACAAGGTGTTTTAAGTACGCATTTGCATAGTGATGGGGGAAGTGCAGAAATTTTAGCACAATACAATCCTGGTTCGCACGCCAATCATTGGATGGAACAACCTGTGGCTGATTTTGATGAAGCAGTGATTGGAGAAACCTTCATGAGTCATAACATGATTGACAAAGCACAATTATTCCCCTTTATGGATGGCCCATCTGTTTTCAAAAAAGCCATAGTAAAATTTCCAGAAGTAATTGTAGAAGCACTTACCAAGAATGGATATAGCCCTGCTGATTTGAATATGCTCATTCCACATCAGGCCAATCTAAGGATTAGTCAATTTGTACAACAGAAATTACAACTCAGGGATGATCAAGTGTTCAACAATATCATGAAATACGGCAATACCACAGCGGCTTCTGTACCAATTGCACTTTGTGAAGCTTGGGAAAAAGGTTTGGTAAAAGAAGGAGACCTAGTTTGTCTTGCTGCATTTGGTAGCGGATTTACCTGGGCATCTGCCTTGATTAAATGGTAGCCTGACGGATAGTTGAATCTTATAAAACTCTCATGAACAGAAAGATTAGTTTTCTGGTAAATCCTATTTCCGGCAACACTAAAAAGGACGATTTACTCAAGTTCATCCATGCAGAATTGCAAGGCAAGGATCTTGATTTTGAATTCTTGTTTACCAATGCCCATGGAAATTATGATGACGTAGTAGACCGTATTGCTAGAGATGGTATTACAGATATTGTGATGATTGGTGGGGATGGTACCGTAAACCAAGTAGTAAATGCCTTGCGTGACCAACCCGTTCGTTTTGGAATCATTCCTTTGGGATCAGGCAATGGTTTAGCCTTAGCCGCTGGAATACCCAAAAAACCACAGGATGCCATTTCCTTAATTTTAAAAGGCGAAGCAAAACCAGTTGACGCATTTACCATCAATAATCAATTTTCCTGCATGCTCAGCGGTATGGGATTTGATGCACAAGTAGCCCATGATTTTTCAACCAAAGCAAGTAGGGGTTTGATGACCTATACCCAGCAAAGTTTGATCAACTATTTCAAGGCCCAGCCCTATCAATTTGAAATAGTATTGGAAAATTTTAGTTTTTTCACGGATGCTTATTTTATCAGTATTGCCAATGGAAATCAATTTGGCAATAATGTAACCATTGCTCCTAAAGCCAATCTCAATGATGGTTTATTAGACGTGGTGGTAGTGCAGAAAATGAACAAAGTCAAAATGCCTTTTGCCGTTTTAAAACAAATCAGGGGCAATAATAAATTGATGGACCTAGTAGAGAATATGGGTAAAAACAATGTGCTTTATTTTCAGACTAATGCACTGAGTATTCGTAATCCAAAATATGCCCCTTTTCATATAGATGGAGAACCCTTTGAAACTGCTGCAGAGTTTCAGATAAAAATCATTCCTAGTTGCTTCCAGTTGATTCAGCCTTAACGGGCATCTTTCTAATGGATTCCAATTTTTTTAATTCCAATTGATTGCTGGAATTTTTTAAAGCCTGCTGGATATCTCTTTTTTCTAAAGAAGTCAGGTGAAAACTTAAAGCCGCTGCTGCTTCTTTTTTTTCGGGTACATATTGAAAACAAATGCGGTGAAACTGATTCCCAAAAATTTTCTGCAAATAGGCCAATTGATCATATTGGTAATAGTCTTGTAATTTATACCAGTTGTTTTGCAACAATAGAAATGGCTTGGTTAAGAGGTCAAGAAAGCTTTTGCTTTCATAAGGTTTGTCCCAATCACTCAAGCTCCTGTCTCTAATTTGTATTAATACTACTGCACTGGTATTGGCCTTGATCCAGTCTTGAAAATGATCCAAAAAACGCATGGCTGTTTCTTGTCCAAAATTATCTCTTAGACCAGCATCCATGACATCAATAATGGGATTGGTGGGTAACCAAACATTGGGCAAGACATAGGGGAATGTGGCATTCATTCTTAGAGCAGACAAGAGCTGAATATTTGCTGCATCTTGTTTTGCAAACATGGATTGAAAATCAACGGCATCCGGATCTGAAGGAGTAATCCTAGTGCTGTCTACAACAGCCTTCATCAAATAACGAACCGGGTTGGTGCTGATAATCATTTTTCTACCATCTCTGCTGATCACCGAATTAAAAAACAAGGTTGGGATACTTGCACTTGCTTCTGGTGCTTGATAATCCTTAATAGACTTGTCTAAAACGCCTTCTGTATTTTGGTTAAGTTTTTGTTCAAAAGCATATCCCCTGTCTTTGGTATAGGAATAGCCATTCACTTCAAATTTTTGTACTGGCCCCATAATATCTCTTGCAACATAAGAAGAGAATAAAGGATTCAATAAATCCTTAGAAATATTGTCAAGCCATTTTTTGTCTTGTAGATTAATAGGTTTTCCTAGTGTTTTTTGTAAGTACAATTCTCTAAAATAAGCCGCTCCCAATAAACCTCCGGATGCTCCGTTAATCAAAAATGTTTCCTTCATCAAACTACCTGCAAATAGACTATCTAATTCTTGCATTGTGTTCATGGTAAAACTAGCACTCCTAGTTCCTCCACCACTCGTATTAATCAAATACAAGACAGGTTTTGAATGAACTTGTTTGGCTTTCCATTTCTCCAGAATGGCCAACATGATTGCCTTGTCTTTGGCAATATTGCTATCAGCACCCATGGCCTTGATAAAGTCTCTACTGTAACTAGGTCGCTCCGTTTTGTTCTGATAATTTAAGCCATAAGCCTTGTTTCTAGGATCCAGAATCTCTTCTTGGTATAACCAGTTTAACAACAAATACAATAAGACCACAACTGGAATACTCCAAGAACTTAAAAACAAAGTAATACCTGCTACCACAGCAATTAAGATGGTAAAGAGAATAGTAATACTAGCCGCAGCCGGGAGTTGAAATAATCTTGTATCAGAAATAGTCCCAACAAAAATCAAAAATAGAAAAGCCAATAAAATGGCTAATACCGCAGCAAAATGGTGTCGCTTGAAAATGCTATCCAAAAAATCTTGGCTATAATGCCTTACTTCTCTTGGTTTTCGCAATTGAAATTTTGCAGTCAAAAACCAATCCACCCTAAACTCTTTTTGTTCTTTTGGCAATTTCTTAGAAGCAGGCAAATGATCATACCGTTGATTGGCAGTTCTAATATTTGAAGACATGGTATAATAGATGGTCTTGTCTGCCCCAAAAAAGTAAAGGAATGCAATGGCAAAAGACAATACTAATCCAGCCATAAATCCACCCATCAACAAAAGGATTTCTGCAGTTGGAAGAAACTCTTTTTTTGTGGCATATGTAATTGCACTAATGGCATAAAC
This sequence comes from Chitinophaga pinensis, assembly GCA_943372225.1. Taxonomy (GTDB): domain Bacteria; phylum Bacteroidota; class Bacteroidia; order Chitinophagales; family Chitinophagaceae; genus Sediminibacterium; species Sediminibacterium pinensis_L. Next base: position 397,486 of record CALRXV020000001.1, read on the forward strand.
CAATAGAAAGAATAAAGGAATTATGGCATTATTAATACAATATTTTAAAAAAGGCTGAGCGGTTGTTGCAAGGAATTTGAAATTCTTGCTATGCAAAATAAAGGTGGTGATATTCCAACCCATAATAAACACTCCAATGGCAAAACCAACAATGGCAGTACTAAGGGGAGTTACAGCGTCTAAATATTCTGGTGCTAGATACAAACTTGAAGCCCCAAAAGTGGCCATAAAATGGCCTGTAACCGTTGCAAAAAGAATATACCAGAACAACAGGAGTACCTGATATTTCCTAAAATGCAATAAGCACAATTGCACTGGCAAAGAAAACCATATTCCTACCAGGTATTTTTTCATGAAAGCAATTTAATTTGTTTTCCTAGCCCTAATCAAGTACAAAGTTGTAACCAATGACAAAAGCAGCATCATACCAACTAATTGATGTAGTTCTGCCATCCACTCAAAAAAGCCCCAATGTCCTGAAATAATTCCGGAACTGGATAAGACAGTGAGAATGCCCAATACCACTTGCAATAATACTAATACAGAGGGTATTGGTCTGATCATCTGATAGGCTTTAGAACCACTGGTTTTGAATAATTGGAAGGTCCAAATAATTACTAATAGGAGAATCAAATAAGCTAAGCCACGGTGTACAAAATGAATAAAGATTTTATTGTCTATGGCATTGAGTAAAAAACTGTCATTGATTAAATTATTGGGGATCCATTGTCCATTAATGGTTGGCCAAGTGGCTGCAATATTAGCCGCTTTATGACCCGCCATCAGTGCTCCATAACCCAGTTGTAGAATCACTAATAAGATCAATATTAGATTCCATTTTCGAGTTTTGGGTTGATAACTAATGGCCGATGGCTGAATGAGCAAAGACAGCGCAAACCAATAAGTATAACAAAGCAGTCCAATAGCAAACAGAAAATGTAAGGACAAGCGGGTTGGTTTTACATAAACTGCGTCTCCAGTTAAACCACTTGCTACCATGATCCATCCTATTCCACCTTGCAGGGCACCCAGCAAAAACAAATAGACCAAGGGTTTGATCATATCTTTTTGAAAATGTTTTTTAACTAAGAACCAAATAAAACCAAAGGCAAATACGAGTCCAATGGTTCTGGCCCATAATCGGTGAAACCATTCCCAGAAAAAAATGAATTTGAAATCCTTAAGTGTAAAATCAAAATTGAGTAATTGAAACTGTGGCGTTTGGCGATACTTGTCAAACTCTGCCATCCACTGGCTATCATTCATGGGCGGTAAAGACCCCGTAACCACATCCCATTGGGTAATGGACAAACCGCTACCTGTTAAGCGGGTAATGCCTCCAAGGGCTATCTGAACAATGGTCATGGCTACTCCTATCAAAAGCCAAGTGGCCACCAGTTTATTGGATCTATTGTTTGATTCCATAATTACATAACTAGCTAGTGCAAATCTAAGAATATAACAATGGGTTTGCCTTTTTGTTAATTGAATTTGATGGTCTGCTTCCTAATTGGGAAATTTAGTCCATGTTAGCTGCTCATTTTCAGAAAAAATTACTGGAAGCCGGTTGCGATGAAGCCGGAAGGGGTTGCTATGCAGGACCTGTTTTTGCAGCTGCTGTAATACTTCCTAAAAACTTTCGCCATCCTTTGTTGAACGATAGCAAACAGGTAACAGAAAAAAATAGGAATTTGTTAAGACCCATTATTGAAGCAAATGCCTTGGCTTGGGCAGTAGCAAGGGTAGAAGCGGAAGAAATTGACAGCATCAATATTTTAAAAGCTTCATTTCTGGCCATGCACAAAGCCATTGAAGCCCTCAAAGAAAAGCCTGGTTTGTTGTTAATTGATGGTAATAGGTTTAGCCCCTATTTTGGCATTCCACACCATTGCATTATAAAGGGCGATGGTAAATTTGCTAGCATTGCCGCTGCCAGTATTCTGGCCAAAACACATCGCGACAGCTATATGGAAAATTTACACTTGGAATACCCCGTGTATCATTGGCGCAAAAACAAGGGATATGGAACCAAGGACCATCGAGATGCCATTGCCATTCATGGTCTTTGCGAACACCATAGAAAGAGTTTTAATATTTTGCCCAATACTATAGTTGACCCAATCTAATTTAAACGGCCAAGGGTCTGTTTTTCATGTATTGCATAAATTCTACCCTCCGGTCTCTAGAAACATTTAGAACGGCTTGATTAAGCAAGGTAACCTCATAATAGTCTGAAGCAAAATTGGTGATATAAGTGCTATTCACCAGATAGGAACGGTGGATTCTAAAAAAACCTTCTTCAGGAGTTAATTGGTCTTCATAGTCTTTGACAGTTTTACTCACCACCACTTTACTACCATCCTTAAAAAAGATATTGCAATAACTCCCCTCCGCTTTTAGATAGAGTATGTCTTTTAACTCTACAAACATACTGCCCTCGCTCAAAGGCACTACTACTTTCTTGATTTTATATTCTTCTAAATTGCTTTGCAAGGTTTGCAAACGTTGGCGAATAAGTGAGTTCCCGTGAATTTTTTCTACTTTCTGAACCGCGGCTGTCAGTTGGTCTATTTGAATGGGCTTTAGTAAATAATCAATGGCACTTACTTGAAAAGCTTTTAAAGCAAACTCACTATAAGCGGTGGTAAAGATGATCTCAAAATCTATCTCTTCAAAGAATTCTAATAACTGAAACCCATTATAGCCGGGCATTTCTATATCAAGAAATACAATATCTGGTTTGAATTTTTGAATGGCTTTAACGGCCGTTGGTATGTCTTCTGTGAGTGCCATTATTTGAACCTGAGGGCAATAATCTACCAAGAAGCTTTCTAAGATTCTTCTTGCTTTTGCCTCATCGTCTACTATAATTGCTTTCAACATTTGCCTAAAAATATGGGATCCAAGCTTCTTTGTAAAAATAAAGCCTCCGATTGCTCAGAGGCTTTAGGATTTCAATTCCCCCCCGGTTATTGAAACTGACGTGAAAGTAGGGAGAAGCTTTATTACAAAAAAGCACAAGTTTGTAAAAGGTCGTTATAAGTTTGTGAACCGTAATTTAGACCACAATTGGGATGACTAAAAGCACTTTTGTGCCCGAATCCTGACCTCTTTCGTCTTTTAAATCTTCAAAATTTACTGTAATCCGCTGCTCATTTCCATAATTCAGCAGTTCCAAACGCCTCAAAGTGGCTCCCGTAGCAAAACTGGTATGTTTTCGGGCTCGTAACTGGTTAATTTCGGCCGATCTTTTTCTTCCAATACCATTATCGGTGATCATACAAAGCAGGGTTTCCTCATTTTCTAACTTAAACTGGATCATTAATTGTTTTTCTCCCTGTTTATGCAATAGCCCATGCTTAATGGCATTTTCTACATAAGGCTGGATTAACATGGCAGGAATAAGCACATCGGGGGTAAAAACATTGTCATCCACATCTATCTTATATTGAAAATGGGTTTCAAATCTTAATGCTTCCAATTCTAAATATAGCAGGAGCGATTTTAGTTCATCTTCCAGTGAAATAGCGTTTTTATTACTTTGATCAAGGGTAATACGCATCAGATCAGCAAACTTGCCCAAATACATATTGGCCTCACGCTTATTGTTCATCAAGATAATTTCCTGAATTGAATTAAGGGCATTAAACATAAAATGGGGGTTCATCTGTGCCTTCAGGGCACTCAGTTGGGAATTTCTCATTTGTTCCAATACCCTTACTTTTTCAGATTCCTCTTGGTTCTTCCGCTCTAAGACACGAATACGTAACATGAAAAAATAAATGCCCGCTCCAATTACTGCCAATAACATGATTAGGATAAACCACCATTTTTTCCACCAAAATTCATCAATACTAAATTGGATAGAAGCTATTGATTTGCTAATTATGCCGTCTTCATTAAGCACCCTTGATTCAAATGTATATTTACCGGAAGGCAAAGAGGTAAAACGGACTAGGTTCTCAGAAGCTTTTAAACTTACCCAGCTACTATCTGTTCCCAACAATCGGTATTGATATTGGAAATTGCCCCCACTTTTTAGAGCCGCACCTAATAGGGTTAAAGTAATATTGTTAGTAGAGGAGGGTAGTTCTATTTTATTTTCAAGCGCATATTTTTTACCATCTGCCATTAAGCCACTAATTGCAGCATAAGGTTTCACAATATTGGCTGTATGAATAGATTTTGGAAAATAGAGAATACCTTTTGATGTTGCCAAGTAGATAGTGTCCTTCAAAATCTCTACGTCAAATATCTCTTGTTTGGGAAGGTCACGTGCAATGACTATTTTGGTCAGTTTTCCAGTTGCCAATTCATAGCCCTGTGCGCCATTGGGCATGACCATCCAAATATGGTGTTGATCACTAGTCAAGCCCTTCAATTTGTTATTAATGAGGCCATCCCTTACAGTTAAATGCTTGGTAAACTTTCCATTTTTAAAAAAGTATACACCCTGATCAATGGTTGCTATGCAAATTGTTCCATCTGGCAATTCAGTAAAAAGATGCGCACTTAAAGGTTCTCCTTTTAATGGGTCTTTCAATTTTACCCATACGCCATTTTGATGATATTGTAATCCATCTACAAATCCAACCCAAAGCCTATGTTCTTTTTCTTGGTACCACAATCCCTTGTTTCGCTGTTGGTATAAGTTCAAATTATAAAATCCTGCGCCAGTTTCATTTACCATAACACTAACGTCTAATTGGAACTCTTTTACAACCTTGTCAAAAAGGTCTTTCCTGTTTTGAGGAAAAGACGCTATCAACAATCCTCCTGAATAAAATATTACGCCGTCTTTTCTAAATAAATAATCTTTAGCAGAAGTGGCAAAATTAATTTCTGTAAATTTTCCTGTCTGTGGTTTTAATTTTTCTGTAGTAAGTTTTGAAAAATACAATTCATTAGAAGCGGTATCAAATTCAATTGCTTGGATATTTCTTTCATATTGTTGTTGAAAGATTTTCTGTTTGGCAAATTGGTGGCGATATTCAAACAATTCACCGGCTAAAGATGCCCCATAAATAATCCCATGTTTTCTATCAATAGCTAAATGACTAACCCCTTCTGTTTTTAGCCCCATTTCAAAACCATTGGAAGCATACAATTGTAAATTAGGAATTTGATAGACCCCGTTCTTTAAAGTGGCAATCCAGTATCCGCCTTCTTTCCCTTTGCAAATAGCAGCAATGGCTTCTGATTGGAGAAAATGATTCATCAACACATATCTCCCACCTTGGAGTTGGAACCAAATTAGCCCATTCTCTGTTCCAACAAACAGGTTTCCCTCATCGTCATCATAGGCAGAAAGCGGAAATAATTTTCTTTCTTGTAACCAAGCTGTTACAGGATGCACACGCATTGTATGAGCTTGATAAGAAAACAAATAGGGTTTTAAATCTGTGGGATTTCTTCTTTGAAATGCAATGGTCTGTTTATTATTAAAAGAAGGGAAGAATTTAACCTGATTCAATAATCTAAGCTCTTTGAGGTATTGACCATTGAGGCCAATAAATGGAATTTTCTTGATGGATTGTTCTCCTAACTCAAAAATAGAGCCCTTGTCTACTTGGCTAAATATGACAGACCCATCGTGCATGGTTGCAATGGCTTCTTTCACAGAGCTGGCTTCTAATAATTTGGTAACCGTATTTTTTGGAAGATTAAATCTATAAATATGATTTAAGTTATTGTTGACCACCAATCGGCCTTGTTGGTCAAAAGTAAATTCTGTTAATTGATTTTTATAGTAGGGTTCCCATGGTAAGAATCTTACAACCGAATCACTACTAGTATGAAAAATTTGACCATTAAAATTATGAAACCAAATGGTTCCTGACTTGTCTTCCAAGATGCCAGTAACTGCATTACCCCTTGATTTGGGGTTGTTTAATAATAAAAAACTATTTCCATCATACCTAACTAAACCTTCTGAAGTACCCACCCATAAAAAACCCTTACTATCAATTTTTAAATCAAATACTTCATTGCTGGGTAATCCGGACCCAACATCAAAGTGTATGAGTGATGGGGTTTGCGCTTGGGCATGATAGCCCAGAATTAAAGAGAATAGGGAACAGAAAAATATTACGCGAAAAAGCATCCTTAAATCTAAGGAATAGCATTGGATGAACATACAGTAGATTTGAAAAAGGATAAATGAATTGGTAGATGCTTAGTACAGGAATCACTCTTCCCAAGCCCCTGCACCTTCTCTAATTAGCTCGTAAGGCTCCTTGGTGCAATCAACAATGGTAGAGGGAATCATGCCTCCAATGCCACCATCAACTACTATATCAACTTGATTTTTAAAATTTTCATAAATCAGCTCAGGATCTGTGTACTCCTCTACCATTACACCAGGCAATGATGCAGACAGGATAGGGTGTCCTAGTTCCTGAACAATGGTTCTTGCTATTTGATTATTGGGGATTCTCAAACCAATAGTGCTTTTTTTACTTTGAAGTAGTTTAGGAACCTCCTTACTAGCAGGAAGAATAAAAGTATAAGCCCCTGGCAAATGATTTTTGAGCATCCTATACAAGGGTGTGCCAATACTTTTGGTGTACTTACTTAAGTCACTTAAATCATAACAAACAAAACTTAATTGAGCTTTGGATGGGTCTACCTGTTTGATTTTAGCAATCCTTTCAATGGCCTTATGTTGGGTAATATCACAACCCAATCCATATATGGTATCAGTAGGATAAATGATAATACCACCTGATTGAAGACAGTCAACAATCATTTTAAGATATCTGGGATTGGGATTAACCGGGTGAACTTGCAGTAACATAGTACTAGATTCTTAGATAAAGTTAAACCTATTCCCTGAGAGGCAATAAAAAAGAGGTAGCGAACTACCTCTTTTCGGTTTGTAACCCCCAATGAAACTGTTTACCTAGAAAGGTGTATTGGTAATTGCCAACTGCAGTTTTCGATTGTAAAAATAGGGCGGGTATTCTATTCTAGCAAAGTGAAAATCACCGAATTTTAAACGGTGTTTTAACGGTAATTTTTCAGTTAAAACATCATCGGAAATGTAAAATACTTGTTAGATATTAGAGTTATCAGGGGTCTACTCTTTAAAAACCCTCCCAAGAATGGACTCCTGCACATTCTCAACCTTAATGTTGAAACAATGATCAAGATTGCATTAGTAGACGATCATCTGCTATTCAGGAGGGGACTAGCAGTGATTATAAATAGCTTTCAAGAATACAAGATTATTTTTGAAGCCAATAATGGCAAGGAGTTAACAAAGATGTTGTCTCCACTAAACCTACCCTCAATTATTCTGCTAGATATTACCATGCCTGAAATGAATGGATATGAAACAGCTAGATGGATTTATACTCATTATCCATCGGTAAAAGTATTGGCATTGAGCATGCTTAATGATGAAAAGTCAATTATCAAAATGCTGAAAAACGGTGCCAAGGGTTATATTCTTAAAGATTCAGAGCCCATGGAATTAAAAAGGGCATTGGATAGCTTGGTAGATAAAGGTATTTATCTGAATGATATTATGTGTTCTAATATTGTTCATTCCATGAACCATCAACTAGATGAAGACGAAGATAACCTGCGTAAAAAAATTGAAATCACAGAAAGAGAGACAGAGTTTCTAAAAAGAATCTGCAGCGACCTCTCTTACAAACAGATTGCAGATGAAATGTATTTAAGTCCAAGAACCATTGACGGCTATCGCGATACGCTGTTTCAAAAATTGCAAGTCTCTACGCGTATAGGTTTGGTATTATACGCTATTAGAAATGATATTGTGACCATTTGATAAAAAAAGAACCCCCGCTACTAGCGAGGGTTACTATAAACAGTTACAGGTTTATTGAATTTCCCAAACCTCTTTACCACGAATCAATTTGTCTAAATCACCTTTACCTTTTGAAGTAATGATTTCTTCAATTTGCATAGCCATTTGGTCTTCATAACAAGCCCTTTCAGTTTCATAGAACACACCAAATGGACGTGGAAAATGCCCGCCACTTTGATTAGGATCATCAAACATGCGCACCAAAATTTGTGCTTTGTAAAAGTCCTTCTCATCATGAATCCAAAGATCATCAGTAGAACCTCCTTCTGCCAAATCAACCACAACTGGTTTTAAACCATCTAGTTTAATACCAAATTGTTTGTTGGCACCATAAACCAAGGGTTTGCCATGTTCTAGGTATAATCCCTGATCTTGTTTGGTTCCTTTTTCAGTGAATACTTCAAATGCACCATCGTTAAAGATGTTACAGTTCTGATAGATTTCTAAGAAAGAAGTTCCTTTATGTGCATTGGCACGGGTTAACATGTATTGCAAGTGCTTTGGATCACGATCCATACTTCTTCCAATAAAGCTAGCATCTGCACCCATGGCTAAAGCCAAAGGATTAAATGGATGGTCAATAGATCCAAAAGGTGTTGACTTGGTTACTTTGTTGGTTTCAGAAGTAGGTGAATATTGACCCTTGGTTAAACCATAGATTTGGTTATTGAAGACCAACAGATTCACGTCTAAATTTCTACGCAACATGTGAATGGTATGGTTACCACCAATACTCATGCTATCACCGTCTCCAGAAACAATCCACACACTCAATTCAGGACGGCTAGCTTTTAATCCACTGGCAATGGCAGTAGCCCTACCGTGGATGCTGTGCATACCATAAACATTCATATAGTAGGGGAAACGGCTACTACAACCAATCCCGCTGATAATGACAATATCTTCTTTGGCAACACCAATAGTGGGCATTACTTTTTGAACCTGGGCCAAAATGGAATAATCACCACATCCTGGGCACCAACGCACTTCTTGGTCGGTGGCAAAATCCTTAGCTGTCAGTAAGGGAGCAGCTGTTGCAGTTTCACTCATGTACTAATTTTTTATACGACAATTCAAAAGAATGTAAATAATGGGGTTAAAGTTAGGATATTCTAGCCTAGGATTAACCCAAAAAATGGGACTAATCCTTAAAATCCCTATCCTTTTATCAATTCTTCCCAATATTCGGCAGCCCTGCGGGTATGTGGAATCACAATAGTACCACCCACAATATTGGCTACGGCAAAAACCTCGTACAATTCAGCTGTGGTTACGCCTAGCTCAAAACTCTTACCCAGATGGTATTTGATGCAATCATCGCAACGCAAAACCATACTGGAGACCAGCCCCAATAATTCCTTGGTTTTTTTGTCCAATGCACCTGCTTCATAGGTATTGGTATCTAAGTTCCATAGGCGTTTCATGACCAAATTATCCTTGCTCAGGATTACTTCATTCATTTTTTGCCTATAATCATTGAATTCATTTACCATTTCACTCATAATTGCTGATTTAGACCCCAAAAATACGTCTGACTACGCGTCTTGGCCAATAATTTGTATTTTGAAGACTCAAATTGAACAAATGAAAAAGACTGCCTTTTTGTTATTCCTCCTAGTAGCTCAGCATTTGATGGCCCAAAAGGGAAAGGACCCCATTAAAGTGACCGATATGTTGCAAATCAAGCAGGTTCAGGGTGTAAGTTTAAGCCCAGACGGGAGCAAAACAGCTTTTGTAGTCAACCAGATTGAACCCGATGGAGACCTGAAATGGGAATACAAATACAGCAATCAAATCTATGTCTCAGATGGCAATGCCAATCCTAAAGGCCTGACAGCCAAGGAAAATGCCAGCCAACCAGCTTGGAGCCCCGATGGTAAACAGTTGGCATTTGTACGCGTGGCCGATGGAAAGCCCCAGATTTTTTTGCTATCCTTAGACGGTGGCGAAGCCCAACAATTGACCAAGTACAAATATGGTGCGGGCAATCCTAAGTGGAGCCCCGATGGAGCCAAGATTTTGTTCTCAACATCCATTCCTCTCAAGGATTTACTAAAAGACAATGAACTCAATCCAGGTAAAACCATTCCAAAATGGCCTTTTGAAAAACCCGGATTTCCAACCAATGATCAACTAAAAATCAGTTCAGCCAAAGCAGACCCAGACGGAAGTTTAGAAGAGATTAGGGCTTATTTGGAACAAAATGCCAATGACAAAAAAGCCAAGGTTTTTAATAAACTCAATTTTCAAGAAGAGAGCACCACTTCACCAGAACTATCTTTCAACCATTTTTTTAGCGTATCAGTGAACAATGGTAATCAGGTAACGGCACTAACACATGGTTTTTACAGGTATCAAGCTGCAGACTATACACCAGATGGAAAACAACTGATTTTGGTGGCAGATATAGACAGCACCGAACACCCAGACAGGTCTTTGGAAAGCGCTATTTATTTGGCTAACGCCGATGGTAGCAACCTACAATTGTTGCTTGGAGAAAAAGGTAAAATTTATAATAGCGCCAAAATTTCTCCCTCTGGAAAATGGCTGGCTTTTCAGTTTGGACTAACTGGTTTTGTAGATGTTCCACAATTGGCAGTAATGCCTTTGAGTGGTTCAACCAAAGACATTAGTATACTACCCTTTGATCGCAACAAGGGTGGATTGGTATGGAGCGCCGATGAACAGTGGTTGTATTTTACTGCACAATCAAATGGCGGACAACCCTTGTACCGCATGAATATCAAAAGCAAAAAAGCGGAAGCTTTGAGTGATTTTAATGCGGGCATTAGCAGTTTTGATTTGCGCAATAACCAACTGGTATTTAGTAAGGTAGAAGTGGCCAATCCTTCTGAATTATATACTTCAGATGCCAATATGAAAAACGCCAAATGCATCAGCCATTTTAACGATGGTTGGTTGGCAAATAAATCTTTAAGCTATCCAGAAAAATACAGTTTCAAAAATGAGAAAGGATTAACCGTAGAATATTGGGTAATGAAACCCTACGGCTATGAAGCTGGAAAAAAATATCCCGCTATTCTAGACATTCATGGAGGACCTACCGCTATGTGGGGACCCGGTGAATCCAGCATGTGGCATGAGTTTCAGTACTATGCATCCAAGGGTTATGTGGTGGTTTATGGTAATCCCAGAGGTTCCGGTGGCTATGGTGCAGAATTCTTAAAAGCCAATTTGAATGATTGGGGCAAGGGACCTACTTATGACGTGTTAACCTATCTAGACAAAGCCGTGGCGCTTGGATTTATTGATAGTTCTAAACTAGCCGTAACGGGTGGTTCTTATGCAGGTTATTTGGTGGCTTGGATCATTAGTCATGACCAACGTTTTAAAGCAGCCTGCGCGCAAAGAGGCGTTTATGATTTAGGTACTTTTTTTGGAGAGGGTAACGCCTGGAGATTGGTGCCCAATTATTTTGGCGGTTATCCTTGGGAAGCTGCGGCCAAACCCAATATTGAAAGAGAATCGCCCATTAATTATGTAGCAGATATTCATACCCCCTTTATCATTTTTCATGGAGAGAATGATTTGCGCACAGGCGTGATTCAAAGTGAAATGCTGTACAAGAGTTTGAAAGTAATGGGACGCACGGTAGAATATGTGCGTCATCCAGGAGGCACCCATGAATTAACCAGAACAGGTAATAACCGTCAAAGAATTGACCAGATGCTACGCACCATGGAATTCTTTGAAAGATTTATCAGTCATTAATCTAGTGAAGGGTTTTTATCCAATCTTGGATTCCAAGTGTTACTTTTTTAGCAACGTCTAATTTAAACTTGGGATCCATGATTTTTTTCTCGTCTTCTGGATTGCTTAGAAAAGCAATCTCTAATAAGACATTGGGAAAATCGGTTGGGGCATTGAGAGTGAAATTGAAATTACCTACGTTACCAAACTCTTCCAATTTCAAGGTCAGCATTTGTTTGAGCAAGGCTTCAGATAAGGGTCTAAAACCTATATGCTTGTAATAAGTACTTACACCTTTAACAGCACTATTAGCAGATGAATTCAGGTGTAAACTAATTAGAAAATCAGGGTTCTGTTGTTGTACAAATAATACCCGATCTTTCATGTCAAAACTGGTATCATTGTTTCGGGTCATCAGCACTTTTTTGACACCCAGTTTTTTCAAATTCTTTTCTAGGGCTTTTGCAAAAAGCAATGTGGCTTCTTTTTCAACCACATGGTATTTGCTGCTTTCAGCACCAGAATTATTACCACCATGACCTGCGTCAATGGCAATAACCATTTTTTTAAGATCTGGCAAAACGGGTTGTCTTCTTACTTGTACCACCAAACTCTTTCCCTTATAACCAATGGAATAACCCCAGTGTTGTTGGTGTTTGAGTTCAATGGTTACGCGCACAACATCATCCTCTACCTGATTGTAATAAAGATTCTTGACCTCTTTAAGTGTTTTGAGTTGGGTAATCCAATTGGTATTGGTTTGAACACCATAGAGGTCTATCATAATTCTAGACGGTTCAATTTCCATCCAGCTTTTATAAGGCAGGTTTTCTTCCATTCTAATCTGCACTACATCATATAAAGTATCGCCTTTGGCCAAAAAAGAACCCGTGAGATAAAAGGGTTTTAACTTGGTGGTAGAATCTGGTTTTAGATAAGATTTATCAATATAAGCACTATGGTATTTAGATAATTGTACGGCATAGAGATCCTTGGTACTATCTATCACTTTCAATAAAACATTGGTGTCTATATAGCCAATCTTGGTGCCCCCTAATCGGTCTTCGCCAAGGCCATAAGAAAGAGAAGGCAACTTGCCCGTTGTTTTGGCCAACCAAAAACTGGGTTTGGTTTTTTGGGCCTGAACTAAGCAAATACTTATGGTGAACAGAAGTGTAAGAATTGTTCTCATAACCTGAAGATAAAAAAAAAGGGCATGTTACCATGCCCCCTGCTACTTAAACCTGTTGTATCAAACTAAACGAAAACACTTAGTTGCGTTCCGCAGCTACAATACCACGGAAATAACCAATGGATTCTGCAATGCCTGGCATTGGATCACCCATGTCTTTCTCAAATTCAATGCTACACATACCAGTGAACTTTACTTTGTACAATGCCTGTACAACAGCTGGATAATTGATCACTCCCCTACCCATTTCAACGGCTTTACCGTCTTTGGCAGCTATAGTAACGTCTTTGATATGCAAGTCAAACAAACGGTCTTTATAATCTTTGATGGCTTTTTCAGGCGCAGTTCCGGCACGCACTGCATGACCCACGTCTATGCACATTCCCATTCTTGGATCCATGTTTTTGATTCTATCATACACGTCTTTGGGAGCTGGATATAATTTGTCTTCAGGACCATGGTTGTGAATGGCCAATTTAATACCGGTAGCTTTTACCTGGGTTTCTGAATATTCAATCAGGTCATAATTGGGTACCCCTACAATTAAGTCTACCCCTACTTTTTTAGCGTATTGAAAAGCTTGGTCAACTGCTTCCTTGGTTTTCATGTAAATCACACCAACCGCATAAATATTAATTCCTGCGGCTTTGAATTTGCCCAAAACCTCGGCAATTTTCTCATCCGTGCTGTTTAAAGGCAGGTGAAATTCCTTTAATGAAAGATTGGTTACCCCAATTCTTTTCATCATGGCAATGGACTGCTCCACATTGAATTTGACAAATGTGTAACCTGCTACGCCAATATTTAAAGGTTCATGAGCAGCAGATGCAGGGCTTGTTTCAGACCCAATGGCTGCTTTGCCCAATACGGGTACTATGGCCGATCCAGCCAAACCCAACACGGTTTTTTGAAGGAAGTTCCTACGAGAAGACATGGCAATCAATGATTTAAACTTGAAGAATGGTTAGTCGAAAAAGCATTTCCGTACTGTGAATTTGCGATTTTTATCTAGTAGCCCTTACAAATTGCCCATTTAATTTTACGAAACCGATATAGTTTTTAGACCTAAAAAGTAAAGGCCTTAGTACTTGTGATACTAAGGCCTTATACTGAGCAAGCAATCGTAAGATTATCGAAAGGTTAAATTTAGAGAAATAATTTAATTACTCCCAAATTTATTTCTTAGAACTTATAACCACCGTCTGCAATCATTTTATCAGCAATCCTGCGTCTGGCGTCTTTGCTGTTAAAGGGTTCTACTTTGGTGAACCTTTTTAGTCCAATATGCATCATTCTAAGTTCATCGCCATCGGCAAAGCTATTTAAAGCGTCTTTACCGGCTTTATTGATCCTATCCGCAGCGTCATAGAGATAAACATGCATCATATCAGCTTGAATATTGGCGGCCTGCTCACCCTTGGTTTGGGTCAGTTTCATCACGCGCAATAAAGCAGATTCAGCATGGAATACTTCAATGCTCATATCGGCAATATTCATCAGAATCTCTTGCTCTTTGTCAAGACTCATCATCAGTTTTTGAACCGCAGCACCAGCTACCATTAAAATGGCTTTCTTAAAGTTGTTAATATACTTGCGCTCTTTTGCAAATGGTGCATCATCATCGCTGTTAAAATCAGGGATGCTCATGAGTTCTTTTTGAACCGCCATAGCTGGTCCCATCAAATCAAGCTTACCCTTCATAGCACGCTTAAGCACCATGTCTACGGTCAAGAGACGGTTGATTTCATTTGTGCCTTCATAGATACGGTTAATCCTGCTATCGCGATAGGCTCTAGAGATAGCATACTCATCACTAAAGCCATTGCCACCGTGAACTTGTACGCCTTCATCTACTACATAATCTAAAGTCTCGCTACCAAATACTTTTAAGATGGCACACTCAATGGCAAATTCTTCTGCCGCACCCAATAAAGATTCTGCAAAGGATTTACCACTGGCTTCTGCTTCGTGCTCATTATCATCAATCCATTTTGATGTACGATACAAGGCAGATTCGCAAACCCATAAACGGGTAGCCATTTCTGCTAACTTGTATTTAATAGCACCAAATCTAGAAATAGAAATCTTGAATTGTTCACGCGCAATAGCGTATTCAACGGTGGTATTCAAAGCGTGTTTGGCACCACCAAGTGTTGCAGCACATAATTTTAAACGACCAATGTTTAAGATATTGAATGCTATGATATGGCCCTTGCCAATTTCACCCAATACATTTTCAACTGGCACTTTACAATCTTGGAAATACAATTGAACGGTAGAAGATCCTTTGATCCCCATCTTATGTTCTTCTGGACCCTGTGTAAAGCCTTCCATACCACGCTCTACAATAAATCCAGTGAATTTGTCACCGTCAATTTTTGCAAAGACAGTATATACATCTGCAAAACCACCATTGGTGATCCAGCATTTTTGACCATTCAGAATATAGTGTTTTCCGTCATCGCTCAGTTTGGCGGTACTCTTAGCGCCAAGGGCATCAGAGCCACTATTGGGTTCTGTTAAACCATAAGCACCCTTCCACTCACCACTGGCTAATTTTGGAATATATTTTTCTTTCTGAGCATCGGTTCCAAAATACAAAATGGGCAAAGAACCAATTCCAGTATGTGCTGCAATGGCCACAGAAAAAGAATAGCCACCACCTAGACCTTCATTCACAATAGTAGAAGTGATAAAGTCTTTACCCAATCCGCCGTATTGTTCGGGGAATGAAGTAGAGAGCAATCCTTGTTCACCAGCTTTCTGTACCAGCGATGGCATTAAACCTGGTTCTAATTTTTCAATCCTATCAATGATGGGAATGATTTCTGTGGTCAGGAACTGTTGGCACATGTCCATGACCATTTGTTGTTCTTCATTAAAGTCTTCCGGGATAAAAGTATCCATTGGATTACTTTCTTTGATAATCCATTCGCCGCCTTTTAAGGCTGTTTTGTTGTTGGTTTCCATGGAAGAAATGTTTGTTTTTGTTATGGCAATTATTATGTTAGGTTGTCGTACACTCTTTGAAAAACATCTTTTACAATATCAATATCTTCTTTTTTCACACCAACCAAGGCTTCACTCATGGTTTGGTTAGCAAGATCAATAGTGAGCTGTTGTAAGTTCTTCGCGGATTCTGTTAAACAAACCAGGTTAATCCGTCTATCTGTTTTAGAAGGCATTCTTTTAACCAAGGATTGCTTTTCTAAATTGTCAATCAAGCGGGTAATACTAGGTTTGTCTCTAAAAGTTCTATTGCACAGCTCCTGTTGGCTCAAACAATCTTCCTTCCACAAATGGTACAAAACACTCCATTGTTCAATAGTGATTTCTAATCCTGCCTGTCTAAAATTCTTCTGAAGTCTTCTAGCCACGGCAGTAGATGCCATGCCATTGATGACGCTATATAATTCTCCTCTTTTGAAATGGTTGTTTGGCATATAGTTAGTTATGCAACTAAATCAAAGTACGTGAGTTTAAGCTAGAATACCAAGTATTTTACTGTTAATTTTCTGTAGACATTTAAAATGGAAGAAGCCCTGACAAGCTTGACTTAGCTAATTGATGGCTTTCGCAGATTCTGCTGCATTGAACCGTTTTGCAGAAATAGCCGTTTCTTTGTTGATGCTTCAAACGGTTTTTTATATCAGTGTTGGTTTATTGGCTGCATATGGATTATTGATCCTGCTCTATAGACGCTGGTTTTTGATGCTGGAACCTTTTAAACCCGCCAATACTAAAGAAGCCATTACCCGTTTTAGTATTGTTATTCCAGCTAGGGATGAGCAGGACAATATTGGCGCCTGTTTAAAGTCTATTCTGGCCAACCATTATCCAAGCCATTTATATGAAATTATTGTAGTCAATGACCATTCAACCGATGAAACAGCAGCAGTAGTTAAAGCAATGCAAGAAAATCATCCACAGTTGAAACTAATCAACTTGGCAGACCATCTTGGGGCTAGTTTAAATGCTTATAAGAAAAAGGCCATTGAATTAGCCATTTCCCAAACAACCGGTGACTGGATCATTACCACCGATGCAGATTGCGTAGTAACAGAAAACTGGTTGGCCTTATTTGACGCCTATATTCAGGAAACTGGCGTTGTATTTGTAGCTGCCCCAGTACAGTTTCAGCATACGGGTAGCTTTATCTCTATTTTTCAACTTCTAGACTTTATGAGTTTGCAAGGCATTACCGCCGCTGCAGTAGGCGCAGGAGCACATTCCATGTGCAATGGGGCCAATCTAGCTTATCAGAAAAAAGCTTTTTATGAAGTGGGGCAATTTGCAGGAATTGATCAGATTGCCTCCGGCGATGATATGTTACTGATGCAAAAGATGAGAAACGCATTTCCCGGAAAACTGGGATTTCTTTATCATCAGGGAGCCATTGTTAGCACTTTACCCATGCCCAATTGGAAACAGTTTATCAATCAAAGAATTCGCTGGGCCAGTAAGGCAACTCATTACCAAGACAAGAGCATATTCTGGGTATTACTCTTGGTGTATTTGGTAAATCTGAGTCTCATACTATTGTTTATCCTGGGATTTTTCCAAGGAACACTTGGTCAATTCTTTTATTTACTCTTTTTCAAAACCGGGGTGGAATTGTTTTTTCTCTATCCTGTGAGCAGGTTCTTTGGCCAAACTGCACAACTCTTTTATTTCCCAATTATGCAGCCAGTGCATATCTGTTACACGGTGATTGCCGGTTGGTTAGGAAAATTTGGCAATTACCAATGGAAGGGAAGAAATACAAAATAAAAACTGCACAGTTCATTGGGGGTAAACTGTTAGCTAATGCGCTTGTCTGCTTTCAGGCCACCAAGCGTAGACCATCAAACCAATCATTGCAATAAGCATAAACGGAAAAAGCAAAAAGGATTTCATAGTGATTTGATTTGGTTTATAATATTGAGACTTGGGAATATAAACAAGGTTTAATCTTGATTTATTAAAACTTGCTTTCCTTATTTTAAGATACTCTTTAATGCCAAGTTCGTTGCCTGAGCAAATATTTAAATCGGTGAATACGCTCTTAAGAAAGGTGAGTAAGGGGTTTGTTAAAAATGAACTAAGCAATCAGCTTACGTTCTTCTTTGAGTTTCTGGTCTAAGACTAACAAGATTCCTAAACTCAGCCAAAAAAGACTACCCAATTTATCCGTTTCAATCATGTCACTCATAAAATTGACCACACCCAACATGGAGAGCACAAGACCAATACATAATGCCACTTGACTGAAAAATTGGTTTTGGAATTGGTGGTATAAAGATTGGGCTTTGAGTAACATACCAAAATAGAGGGCAGAAAAAAGAATCAAACCAACAATCCCCTGTTCACACAAAGTGAGCAAGAAATAATTGTGCACGGTGCTATGTTCTGGATTATCACTGACCCAGGTTTGAAACCTATTAACAGTATAAGACTTGTATTGATTATAAAAACTATTGGGACCAAAACCTGTAATAGGTCTTTCTACAAACATATTAAACCCAGCTACCCATCTATAAAACCGCTCTGCGTTAGAAACATCTTTCAAAGCAACAGTTGCGGCTAAATGTTCTTTAATATCGGTATGAAAAATGGTGCGGTCATGATCTGGCGCAAAGCGCATATAATGGTAATCTGTAACCAACCAGCCAGTGATAACCACCAATAGAACAACTGCCCCCATCAGCACCTGCTTCATCCATTTTTTTTGAATCACATAATTGATGGCTACCCCTACTAAAAGTGCCAACCATGCTCCCCTTGAATAAGCAAAGACCAAGGCAATGGCACCAAGAATCAAACCACGTTTGATCCAAATTTTATTGGTGTTTTCCTGAGGCGTTAATTGATACATGACCCAAGCTACCGGTAATAGACAAACCAACATGGCTGAATAGTTCACGTGGTTTCTAAAAAAAGGGAAAATGGTTTTCTTTACTAGTTCAAAAGAGAACCCATAATAACTATGCCTAACCAAGGTTTGAAAAGCCAAAAAAAACATGGGAACCAACAAATAGATGGCCATTTTGCTAATCCGTTCTTGGCTATCTAATAGAATTTGTGGTAGTATCACAAAGGGAATGATATACCAGATTCTAGCTAAAAAAAACTTATAACCCAACATGGGATAGTCAGCATAGGAGGCACTTAAAAAACTCCAACCCATTATTAAGACTACCAGAAAAAAAAGTGGTGCTGTTTTTAAATATTTTGGGAAGGCCGCAGGTTGGTGCAAGAATTTCAAAATTGCTATTCCTGTTAATAGCAACATAAGTGGTTCATCTGGAAAATCTAAACCCAAAGAACTTGTTACTTGCAATTCCGTTGAAAATGGGATTAGAACTATTAAAAACCAAAATAATTGCTCTGTTCTGTTTACACAATAATCAAAGACCAATGGTATGAATAACCAAGCAAAGGGAAATGCTAAAACTAAGGGTTCTCTAAGCACAATGGCCAGGACCAGGGATGCCATAAAAACCAAGCTAGCAATGAGTTTGGGCTTGTATGAAAAGATGCTGGTCATTAAAAAGCCTCTTCTCTGTGATAGACCAAAAGACCCATTAATCCAAAAAGGGAACTAGCAATCAATGCGGCTAACAAGAACTCCCATTTATTGGGTTTCTCTGACTTGGCAGCCGGTACCGCTTTTTCTAATACATAGAGGGCGGGAGCATTGTTATCAATGGCCAATTGAAATTCATTGGCCGCTTTTTGATAACTATTCATTTGCTCTAAGATATTTTGAAGTTTGTTCTGGTTCAATTTAGTTTCTGCTTCAGAAAGACCAGTAGCATTGGCAAGGGTTTTATATTCCGCTTCCATACTAGCAATATTGGATTTGAGTTTTGCTAGAGAATTGCGATAATTTTCTTTCCAAATTGCGGCTTCTGTTTGCTGCACAATTTCTACTAAGCGATTCACAATTTTAGCTGAGAGTTCTTTCTCCTTTGTCCAAGCAAATACTTTTAATTGCCCTAAATCCGTTTTTTGAAAAGTCAGGTCCTCTCTTAATTCCAATACTGCTTTTCTTCTATTGATACCCTGATCAGAATTGGTTAATTTATAATAATCCACCAATTGAAAACTATCTACCAATTGTTTGTATACGGTATCCATACTGGCAATCCCAAATAATCTATCTAAGTCATCTCCAGTTCCAAAATAAGAATAGAGACCTTCAATATTGGTATTAAAGAGTCTTGCCTTATCGGCCAGCGCCGGATTTGCTGGAACTAAAATGGCAAAGGATCTATAGTATTTGGGCACAATAAAAAGGGTAATGGTAGTAACCAAAAGGGCTATAACTACAAATCCTGCCAACTGCTTCCATTTGTTCTGGAGCAATTGAGTCGTTTTTTGCAGGTTGAATTTTGGCGTAGCTGCGTTTGAGTTTGTTGGCATCTGGTGAAAATACAAATTTAAGTTTTAGAACTGCTTCACTAGAGCAGTTATAGGTTGCTGAAAAGCTGTATCTAAGCTACTTATCTGCTTTTCAAAACTAGTTTATGGAGCTACCACAACATTGCGGGTAAGACTCTCGTCTAGGGAAATAAAGGTTTCTGTACGTTCAATTCCTTTAATTTTCTGCAACTCATCGTGTAAAACAAAGCGCAATTGCTGAATGTCTTTACAAACAATTTCTGCAAACATGCTATAGTTTCCAGTTGTATAATTTAATCTTACTATTTGAGGTATTTTCTTCAATTCCTTGGCTACACTGTCATATAAAGAGCTTTTTTCTAAATAAATTCCAATAAAAGCAATAACATCGTAGCCCAAAGCCTTTAAATCAATTGATAATTTCTTACCTTTCACAATACCGGATTCCTCCAATTTTTTGATCCTAACGTGAATGGTACCACCAGAGACAAAAAGCTTTTTGCCTAGGTCTGCATAGGAAATTTCGGCATCGCCCATCATTTCCTGAATAATCTGCAAATCCAATTTATCTAAATTCAATTTTACGGACATAAATCAATTTATTTTGAATATTATCTATAATATATGGCAATTTATTGAACATTTTCTATACTTTTTAAAATTTCTTTAAAATGTTTGCAAAATTGTGATGAACGGCTGTATATTTGTTCTCCCAACCAAGGGAAAGATCTTATATACTGTGGGGTGATGAAACTTTTGGCAGACATGCCCTCTTGTCTCGGGGGTGAAGATCATAGGACAAACGTAGCATAGAGCCGCTTCGCAAGAGGCGACCAGGGTCGACCACTGAACTTTGTGCTATAGCTAACTACTTCGTGGAGGTTCGATCCCTCCCCCTACAGCTTTAAAAAGCCGCAACTCTTGCAGATAGTTGCGGCTTTTTTGTTTGTATCAAGTGAGATTAAGCTATTTGGTACTTTGGAAAAAAGACAATGGAAATTCCAAAGAGACATTTCAAAATCAAATTTTACTCTTTTAAATTAATAGATCTTATCTCAAAGAGATATTGAAGCTTTTACCCCAATTAAAATTGGTGGAGTTTTTATTTGAGTTCCATAAGATTTCTCTTACAGTTAGCATATTTAAATTTGTATTGATTGACACCAATTCAAATGCAAGTTGCGTTTCATCCTTTGATGAAATCCTTCCTTTCATTGGACTATCCGTTCTAATACAAGTAAGATTGACATTATTTTCTGGACCTTTATATTGATAATATTCTGTCCAATTTTCATGTCCGTGAAAGTAAACCTTAATATTAGCATGTTTTTTTAAAAACGCTACAAAGCCTTTCTGCTCAAGAGTAGTTTCACCCTTTACATCTTTGCCGTCCTTGTACCTTTCAGGAACCAAATTTTCAAATTTGTCTTCTTCATTAATATCATGCATTCCATTTGGATTTTCAAAAAAACGGGGTTCAACATTCGGTATAGAATGTGCAAATAATAAAACAGGTGTTTCTGTTTTGACTTTTTTCAAATCTTTTTCCATCCAAACCCGTTCTGCAGAATCAGGAAACAGACTTAAAAAAATAAAATGTATGCCATTAAGATCTTTTGAGTAATGAATTCTATGTAAGGTGCTATCAAAAGTTTTAACGGGTTCATCAGGAAACATTAAGTTGTAAATACCAATCATGGATCCAGGATCTTTTTGGGGGCTCATGGGCCGATGAAAACCAATTGCATTGCTCATATCATGATTGCCTGGCATAACCCATAAATTTGTATTAATCCCATTTTGGTTTTTTAAGTGTAAAGAATCAATAAAAATAGTTTTAAACTGCTTCCATGATTCGGTTGCAGATTGTATTCCTCCCTCCATTCTATTGGCAATGTCTCCAGTAATGATTAATGCGTCAATTCCCTTAACCTTTCTATTTTGCAGTACCCCATTATCATTTGGCAAATGCAATGTAGACAACTGGTTCATAACCTGAACCATTGCTTTATTTACTTCCAATGCAGGAACAGTTTCATTATTTCTAAAATGGTCTTTATGTAAACCAAAATGCACATCAGACGTGAAAATAAAGTGAATGATACTGTCATCGGATTGTGCATGAACAACAAATGCAGCAGCTAAAAATAAAAATATCAGTTGTAACTTAAACACTGCTTTAAAATATTTCATGATCTACAATTTTTTATCATAATTCATATTTAACATGAATAAGTGCCCTTACTATTGAGAAGTAATAAGGGCACTTACACTATAACATATTTTGAACAAATAGTTTTTCTACTTTTTGTTAGGAGCTAATACCAAAACCTGAAATGACCCTGGAATCATTTTAGCCCTTGTACCTTTAGGTGCATCCCCTGGAATAGGTTCGTAATCGGCAGTGGGCAAATAAATCATATGGGTTTTAGTATCTAATGAAATAGTTCTTGCTCCCCTTTTTGTTTGAATAGTTTCAACCAATTTATATTCATTGGAAGAAATTGCTTTCACAATAGAAACAGAACCAGATCCATTAGAAGTGAAAATTAATTTTGAAGCTGGATCAAATGCAGCTCCATCACAACCTTCTCCAATTGGCACAGTAGCTACAATTTTTCCATTTGTTGCATCCATCACCACTAAGGTTTTTTCACAGGTAGAAAACAAACGTTTTGTTTTAATATCTATCGCTAAACCAGTAGGAGATTCTGAAGGTGCTAATTCCCAGATATTTGTTACCGCGCTTTTTGCAATATCAACTTCAGCAATTTGATTTTTATCTTCTAAGTTCACAAATAATTTACCGGCTTCATCAGTTACCACTGTTTCTAATTTGGTGCCTCCCACTGAAATTGTTGCTACCACTTGATCAGTATTTACGTCTATTAAAGAAAGATCTCCTCCGCTGTGATTGCTGGTTACAATTTTTTTAGAGAATGGATCATACATAATCCAGTCTGGGTTCTTGCCCACTGCAACTGTTCCAATGGTATTCCCTGTTTTTAAATCGAACACAGTGACATTATTAGTTCTGCCATTACTGGTATATCCCTTTCCCAAAGAGGGTACAAAGGCAATGCCGTGCACACCTGTGGTATTAGAGATCACTCCAATGGAATCTCCTGTAGTTTTATCTAAAATATTGACTTGCCCTCCGTGAGATAAATACAATTTATTGGAGTTGGCATCAACCGATGGATAATCCCATCCACCCATACTGGCAATATGAAATGTCTTTACTAATTGGTAACCTGATTGTGCTGAAACATGGGTTGCGAATGCTATTATTAGCAGGCAAATGGGAAGGATAATTTTTTTCATACAATAAAATTTGAAATGATTATTAATGGTTAATACAATTTAAAAAATACAGACATGTTTACCACCCTGCCATCCAATGGTGCCCAAATTTCTGGGAAGCTTGGATTATTCAGTGGAGGAAATACTACTTGATTGTTTTTATTCTGTCTGTAGTCAAACAAATTTTCACAATTCAATACAATAGATGTTTTACCAATATTATAACGCATCATCACAGCAGCAAAAACATAAGGAGTTGTGGTTTGGCCATTGTCTAAATACTGTTTGCCCGTATATGCTGCTTCTACTCCAGCTCTGAACTTTTTACTGAATTCATAAGCAATTACAGTGGCCAATTTATTACGAGCAATTAAGGGCAAATTTGGTTGACTTGGATTGTATTTTCTTTTAGCATTGGTATACACATATCCCAAATACAACTCTAAAGCATCTTTGTGAGCAGCAATATAGGTTTCAAATCCTGCTGTTTCTAAAGGTTGCGTTTGATTCACAAACATATAAACTGGCGTTGGCAAGAGGGTTGGCAAAGTTTCTAATAAGATTGGCTTATCAATTCTATTATAGAAAAATGTCTGATTGAAAGTAAGATTCCAACCATCAACATTTGTTTTATAGTTTACATCAAAGTTTGCTCCATAGGATTTCTCCGCTGTTGTGCCCACTTTATAGCCCGCAATATATCTGTATTGTCTTTCATCTATCTCAGAATTGAACAAGGTTGGCGTTTTGTAGCCAAGTCCACCACCAATGCGCATGGTTATTTTTTGATTTGCTTTGTACATGAGCGATAACCTAGGTAAAAAAAATGTACCATAATTATTGTGTACGTCTACACGTAAGCCCGATTGTAAGGTGAAATTGGGATGAAACTTCCAGTCATCTTGTGCAAAAAAACCAATAGTATTATTTTTCTCGTTTTGTAATAAGGTACTATCGGGTACTTTTTTAGTGAACTGATCTCCATTGAAATTAATCCCCATCACATAATTATGGTTTTCTGTTTTATTGGAATAAGCCATTTCAGTATACCAGATCAGTTGTTTTCCACTCATTCCAAAAGCATTGGTTAAAACATCTCTACTAAAAAAACTGGTACTTGCTTTAGTAGTAAGTTGAGCATTGCCTTTTAGTTTTTTCTCCCAAACTATATCAGCCGTATTGCGCCAACTTTTATTCTGAATAAAAAAAGCTTTGGAAGCGTTAGAAGATTTATTCAAAGCTTGCATATCACCGCCATTCCTATCTTCATAATTCAAGGTATAACCCAACACTACTGTAGATGTTTCTGAACCATACAAAAAGAATCGGGGATGAATAAATACCGACTTAACAGATGGCACATCGGAGAACCCATCTTTATTTACATCTACAGGGTCTTGTAATGTTCCACCGGCAAAAAATGTATAGCCTGTTTTTTTGTTTCGTCCTGAGAAAAATAAGTTGGCATTATTTTCTAATAATGTAGACCGGTTCAAAGTAAGACTTGCTTCTGGTTTGCCTAATTTAGGTTTTTTAGAAATTAAATTCAACATTCCTGCAATAGCGCCGCCGCCATACAATGTAGAAGCTGCACCTTTTACCAATTCAATTTGTTGCAAGTCTAAAGGGGGTATTTGGAGAATGCTAAAACTACCTGAATAGCCACCAAACAGAGGCATTCCGTCCCTAAGAATTTGCGTGTATTTTCCTTGTAATCCCTGTATACGCATATCGGCATTTCCTGTGGCTGCATTGGTTTGCTGAATTTGAATACCTGCAATATCTCCCAATAAGCTGGCAATATTGCCCGGTTTAATACCATTTTCTTCATGAACTTCTTCCGAACCCAATACCTCTACTTTGGTAGGCAAGTCTTCTATTCGTGAATTGGTTCTGGAAGATGATACAATTACAACTTCATCTAAATCTTCTTCTGCAGCCATTAATAAGATTTGAAGATTGTTATCTGTATTGGCAACAATTAGTGTATCTAAATTGGCATAACCAGTTGCGGAAAACGCTAATTGCAATTTACCAGAACCATTTATCACAAAGTTGCCCAACGAATCGGCTTGAACTCCTTTTTTGGTTGCAACATTTACAACAGAAGCTCCTCCTATTCCTTTACCAGTTCCTGCATCTTTAATGTTGCCTTTAATGGTTTGTGCACTCGCAATCATACTTGCGAAAAACAATATGTTTAATAATAGAAATTTCATTGAAAATTATTTAAAATACTACCAATTATACAGCCTCACCTAAATTAAAAAAAGGCCTAGTTGACTGCATAATTGGCAGATGGTGGATTTACATTATTTTCCCTGTTGGATCTAACTTGGCCTCTTTGCTTTTACCCTTTAAACTATATTCAATTTCAAAATAGTTCTTGCCTTCTTTAGACTCAATCTTATATACTTCTTTAATGGTTGCACCAGCAAAAGCTTTGTTGAAACCATCCAAAACTGAATTTGGTGTTTTTGATTGCGGTATGGTCATTTCAGTTTCCATCCAATCGCCTTTCCCAGAAAAATTAGCGGAGCCTTTTTTCCCGTCCATTACAAAACTGGCTTCATATTCATCTTTCGCTTCCATTTCCCATTTTACTTCTTTAGCGGTAGGGAATTTTTGGGTGAATGCTTTTTCAGCAGCTGGAGTTACTTTACTTTTTTGAGCGTATATAGTGGCTATCAAGCCCATACATAGCATTAGTATCATGAAAATACGTTTCATATAATATTTTTAATCGATAAATTAAATAGAATGATAGCTGCTTTTTTGAAAGCAGAAAATAGTAGATTATGCAGCCGCTATTGTTGGAGGATGAAATATAGCAGGATGAAATTCAGCAGATGGAACACCTGCGTTTATTAAAGGGATAATTGTGATAACTACAGGAATTGCCAGAGCTGTATATACAAACTGAGGTTGTTGATACATGGCTCCACTATGTATTTGTATCAATGCTCCTGTATTGATTGGTTGATTTGATTTTGCGGGAATCTCTACATCATCATCATCTTCATCGACTTCAAAACCCAAACCCAATAATTTTTCACCCACAAACTCCATCACATTCATGTCTGCATCACTAGCCAAAAAACTATTGTAAACAATTTGTAGGGAACGGGTATCGTCAAAATTTGCATATGGCATCAATAGATTGGAAGCCGCAAATAATAGTAATAATACTATGACGATTGATTTTTTCAATCATGTAATATACATTTTTTAAAACATTCTACTCTAAAACAAAGATGATACCCTTCCTTTAGAACTACTTCAAATAGTCCGATACAAAATCCTGTTTCACTTTGTTCACTTGTGCCTCCCAAATGCCCTTATATGCCAATTGCGTAAAATGGTGCGCGCGATAAGGTGCAGTAACTATGATGTTCCTTCCTTTGGTTTGATTGAGTGCAGCATAAAGCGCGGAAGATGGGCAGGTTTGGTCTATCAATCCAATTTCTGCTACAATGGTTGCTTTTGAATTTTTAAGCAAATGTGCGGCGTCAAAATAGGGCAGGTTGGCTTCTAAGATGGCGGGATTTATCTTGGTCTCAAACAAATAGGGCCAGGAGCCTTTTCTACCTACCAAGGTTCCACCCCAATCACACATAGCAGGAACAGTAACCACGGCAGCTGTAACCCGTTTGTCTAGCCCCGCAGCAACTAATGACTGACCACCACCTTGACTCTCTCCAATGACTAAGATTCTTTTACCATCCCACTCAGGTAAACTGGCCATATAATCAATGGTTCTGAGCAAGCGTTGGTACATGCCAAGAAAATAGGATTCATTTTTATTGGTGATGCCTATTTGCGCATACCTATTTAATTCACCCTTGTCCAAACTATCATAATAGCTTTGAGGCTGCGCATTCAACATGCCGTGTGCGTTCAAGTCAAAAACCAATGCGCCTTTACCCATGCGTGCATAACGCAAAGCAATTTCTGGTTTGGACCTACAC
Organism: Chitinophaga pinensis; assembly: GCA_943372225.1. Classification (GTDB taxonomy): domain Bacteria; phylum Bacteroidota; class Bacteroidia; order Chitinophagales; family Chitinophagaceae; genus Sediminibacterium; species Sediminibacterium pinensis_L. The sequence continues at coordinate 424,877 of CALRXV020000001.1, forward strand.
CAATCTCCATTCACACCAGCAGCATGAAAATAGATGACAATAGGTAATGACTTCTTTGCTGCTTTAGAAGGCTTAGCAAAATAACCCCTTACAGGCTTCGCCGATGTGCAATTGATTTCTGTATTCCAACACTGGTAGCTTGGGTCTGAATTGGGTTCTTCAACGGAGGATACTTTCACTGGCAGCGCGCGCAATGCTGCTTTCTGTTTGTTCCAAAATGACTCCAAATCTGCTGGTCTTTTTGTGCCTGGCTGATAAGATTCAGGGTTCACAATGAGTCCAATCCACCCTGAATCTGTTTTTGTTCTTGCTTCCCAAACAAGGGTGATTGGCTCTTTAACCACTTGATCAAAAATGACCAAGGAATCACCCGAATAATTTTTCTGTTCTGTGGTATAGCTGCTAAAATTCTGTTGAATCTTGAGCGTAACTACCTGTGTTGATTTGTCTTTGATGCTTATTACTACCCTAGCCCTATCGCCACTATGATAAATGCCATTCTCGTGGCTTTGATTAAACAAAATTCCTTGAGCTTGCAGCAATGAATGTAGGCCGATAAAACAAAACAAAAGGCAGAAGAAAATGAATTTCATATGTCTGATTTCAATATGTGAATGCTCTTGTTGCAATCAATAATCTACGTGATAATCTTTCTTTGTAGCCTGTCCACTCCATGCTTTCTTGGCTGTCCAATCAGCGGCTGGCGCAGACCAGAATGGATTGCTCGAAGCTAATCCCAATGCAAGAAATCCTGTTGTACACAGATACAAACTTCCGGTAGAAGTATAAGTATCTGCTATCTCTGGTTGGTGCCCAGCAAAACCCAATTGTAACCAGCCATCCTTATCAAAAGTGCCAGGCGCTTCAAATTGGTTATTCATTATTTTGGTCATAGCACATCGCACTTGTGCAGGCAAAACTGCTTTGGGTAATTTTTCCATTAGAGAAATTTGTGCCAGTGCTTGAAAAGCTCCAATTCTATAAGTGAGTGATCTACCAATGATAGGATAAGTTCCTTCAGGAGAAATCATACGCTCTTGTAATTCCGCGTAGCGAATCATTCTTTTCAATGCTTCATCAGTATCTGCAACTGGTATCATTCTGCGTTCTGCCATAATAGCCGTCATGTCTACCATCATGCCTTGAATTACAAAACTATTGTAGTAGTCCATGGCAAATTTTTCACCGTCTTTGTAATAGCCATCGCCAACATACCATTCTTTCATTTTCCTATACGCCATATCCATTCTAAAAGGATCGGCCTGCTGGCCAATTTTTAAAAGAAATGCTTCTGTGATTCCTGAAAACAATAGCCAATTACTATAGCTTGGTTTTCTTGTTCTCAAAGATTGAAACTCGGCAATAAACCGTTGTTTGGTAATGGTATCAAGCGGTTGCCATAACTGCGCGGGTGCTCTTAGAAATGCTTGTGCAATAAATGCCGCGTCTACTATGGGTTGTTGTTCGGTAGTAAAATTCAAATAATCTGGATGTGCTGGATTCACCACATTGGGTAAGCCTTTCAATAGATCTGCCAAGACTTGTTTGCGCAAAATACCTTCCGCACTATTATCTTCTGGCAATGCCAACCAAGGTGCTATTCCCACCATGGTTCTACCCACGGCTTCCATATAAGTCACTTTTGAAACGTTCAAACTATAGCCCGGTCCTTTTTCTAAGGGCAGGTTTTTTTTGAGGGTACCTGCTGCCATATTTTTCACAACAGGATTCACAATTTTATACAAGGTATTTACCCAATATTCACGGTCTTGTTGTCCCGTAGAAGTGATTGTTGTGTTTGTTTGTGCAGGAAGCGTAAAAGCAATGCTGCAGATACCCAATACCAAAACCATCCTATTAAAAACTGTACCCATTAATTTCATAAATGACGTGCTTATAGCACAATTTAAGCCAGTGTTGGCAATTGAACATGCTTTTAATAGTATCAATTCATTTAGTCTTTAAAATTCTATTCTATAGGCCGCTGCTGCCGTAGTTGGAAATTTCTGAGGCAATTGAATTTCTAATCCCTCTTGTAATTGTTGCCATACCAATACTTCCTCAGAACCCAAAAGTTTCACCGATTTAATTTTTCCTATGCTTTGATTAGTACTCGATAAAGACTTGATTAGTATTGAACCTGTTTTAGGAAAAGCCATTTCAATAGCATAAAGTAGATTTTTACCTTTTTTGGTAAAACGAAAATCTGCTGGGCTATAGCCAATTTTTTTTGCATTGGGACTTTGTGCAGAATCAACTGTCATGCCTTCTCCATAAACATCCCAAGCCCTTGTACCGTAAATGGCGTCTCCATTAATCTTAAGCCATTCCCCAATTTCTAATAAGGTCTTTTGTTGCTCATCAGGAATGGTGCCATCGCCGCGGGGCGATATGTTTAAAACTAAACTTCCATTCTTACTCACATTTTCAATGAGCTTTCTAATGATGCCCGCACTGCCCTGTAGTTTCATCCCTTCTACATAGCCAAACTTTTCTCCAATGGGATCATCAACCTGCCAGTAATAGGATGTGATTTCTTTGGGTGCTCTACCTTGTCTTTCAAAATCACGTACAGATGCGGCTAAGTAAGCATCGCTCTTGGTATTGATGACTACTTGTTTATTCCATTGTGCAGACTTATTAAAATAGTATGCGGCAAAACGTAGTTTAATAGAATCTAATTTGCGGGTATTGATGCCATTGTCAAAATACATGATGTCTATTCTGTATTTATCAATTAGCTCTTGACACCTACGTAACCATTCTTCTTGAAAAGCAACAGAGGGCAAAGAAATATCTGATTCATTTTCTATGACTTCACCCGCTAGACTACTTGATTTTTTGGGGGGAGGTTGGGGTGGTCCATAAAAATCTGCATAGGCAGTATCAAATAAGTCTGTTTTGATTTTTAATTGGGGATACATAAAATCCCAGTTTTCAATTCTGTGGTTGGAGACGCCAAACTTGATTCCTTTTTTACGAACAGCTATTGAAAGCTCTCCCATGAGATCCCGTTTGGGGCCCATGTCTTTTGAATCCCATTTGGTTAGTTCACTCTCATACATAGCAAAACCATCGTGGTGTTCAGCAGTTGGAATGATATACTTGGCACCTGCTTTTTGAAACAAATCTGCCCATGCATCTGGATCCCATTTTTCGGCTTTAAAAAGTGGAATAAAGTCCTTGTAGCCAAAGCTGTCAACAGGTCCAAAATGCTCCGTGTGCCATTTATTAACGCCAGCATTGCTATACATATGACGTGGATACCATTCACTTGCATGGGCGGGAACACTGTACAAACCCCAGTGCAGAAAAATCCCAAACTTGGCGTCTAAATACCAGTCTGGTGTTTGGTAATTTTTTAAGGACTCCCATGAAGCTTGGTATTTACCTATTGGAATTTCTTTGGCTCTATGATTAGGTAGTTCAATGGTTTTCCTAGATGGTGTAGTTTGAATACTTGCATTTGTTTGAGAATATCCGTTTTGACTAGTTAAAATATAGCACAAAACATAAATAGCAATTCTTTTGGAATTCATATTAGCAGCAATTATTACCGAATATATCCTAATTCAACAAACAACCATCCCGCACCATGATGCAAACTAGCCGCTTGTCAAAATGCCTTTTCATTAGCCGTTTTTGGCATTATATTTGGTTTGCTTTTATAAACAATCGCCATGAAAAAACAATTACTCTTTAGTGCCATGCTTTTTTGTGTAGTTGGAGCATTTGCCCAAAACAGCCGATCCGCTTTAACTGCCACCAAACAACAATTGTCTGAAGCCAAGAGCTATAATATTGCCTTGGTTTGGCAAGACAAACAAGAAACAGATAGAAACCCGGGTATTAAAAAAGAAGTACTGAATATTTTCCCGGAATTAGCCAATAAGGAGTTGAATCAAAAGAATCCTGACTTTACCGTTCAGGTCTTGGTGGCAAAGCCTCAAATCATTGCAGAAAAAAATACTACAGCAGTTGTCACAAGCAATGCTCAAGGACATGAAGTAGAATTGAATTATGATTTGCCAGCAAAAATGTTGGTACTAGACAAAGAAGGAAAAACCCTATTTGAATGCAAATTGAATGAGATTCAAAATCCTATTGTTTTCAAAGAATATTACAAATACACCGATAACAACTCAGTTTCTATAGTGAATTCAAAATCTAACGAACCTACTGTATTGAGAAACAGTGTAAAATCTTATGATCCCATGAATAGTGGTGTCAATAGCACTGAGTATTATAACATTACACCTAAAAAGCAAACCGCTGATTTGAGGGTCTTGTTAAATGCTTGGAAAATGGATTGGAACAATCAAAAAACAGCCGGGTTATAATCCTTGTTATAGTTCCATAAAAAAATCCCGATAGTTTGCTTTCGGGATTTTTTTACGGTTATTCTATCCCAACCAAACCGCCATCCAACGCCATTTTTTTCAACTCGGGTTTGGTAATATACCTAAGATTGGTAGCATATAAAGAGTCTTTAATATCTTTCAAACCCGCTATAGTAGTGGATTGGTATTCATTGGCTTGAAGAAGAATCGAATCTGCGTTAACGCGATAAACTTTGTAAAGGGTAAAATTATCTTTGGCCAATTTTAATTCTAATACATCTCCAGCTACTACTTGATCCGTTTGAGTTGCCAAAGCTTTTTGCGCTCGTTGTTCATTGTTTAATTGATACACAATTAATAAGATCATCAAAACCAAACCCGAGAACATCCAAATAGGAATCTTGGTCTTGGCTTTTAATTGCTGATAGGCTTCTTTCAAATTAGCTGGCATGTCTTTGTCAACCATGACCTGTTTACAATCGCTGCAATAACTCACACCGGTTTTACCAGCGGGTAAATAAGGAATATAAAAGAAGTGCACATATTTCTGAAACACTTCCATTTCTACACTATGATTACTTGCGCAATTGGGGCATTTATCCTGTACCATTTCTTTTGCCAATGAAATGGATTTGTGTCCAATGATATACATAATAGCATTTTGAAGCCATGAAATTATGGGGTGAACAAAAACTGACTATACCCTAGACAGGGTATTTTGCTGGCGCTTGTGGTAAATACAAGCATTTTACCACAAGCCTGAATTGCTTTAGTTTTGCGGCTATGGGACAGAAAAAATTGATCCGCTTTGAAGCCATTAAACAATTCTCCAATGTGCACGAGTATCCTCAAGACATGCAGGGTAAATGGAAGGACTATTTCAAAAATGATGGTAGTTTAACACTAGAATTAGCCTGTGGCAAGGGTGAATACGCAGTGGGTTTGGGTAGGCTTTATCCTAATAGGAATTTTATAGGTATGGATCTGAAGGGTAATAGGATTTGGCGTGGTGCCAAAACAGCCCTTGACGATGGTTTAACCAATGTAGCATTTGTACGCTCTCATATTGACAAGATCACAGATTATTATGCCTCTGGTGAAGTATCAGAGATCTGGATTACTTTTCCTGATCCACAACTGAGGTTTTCTAGAGCCAAAAAAAGACTCACCTACCCCCGCTATTTAAGACTTTACCAACAAGTATTGGTAGAAGGCGGGTTGGTACACCTAAAAACCGATAGCCCAGACCTATATCAGTTTACAAAAACCGTTTTGAACTTATTTGAACTTACGGTGTTAGAAGATTCGGACAACGTGCATGCCCAACCAAGCGTAAAACAGGATTTATTAATCAAGACCCATTACGAGGGTTTAGATATTGCCCAAAGCAATCGGATTCATTATCTCTGTTTTCAGTTAGACAAGGAATTGCCAAAGGAAAAAGATGCCGTTTTAAAACAATTGATTAGTGAGCGAGAACTTGATTGAGAACCTTGATTTTTATTACGATGAAAACGGCAACCTAGTTTTCACCGAACACTACCATATTAATAAGGGTCACTGTTGTGGACACGGATGTAGACATTGCCCCTATGAGTTTGAATCAGTACCAGAACCCAAGCGCTCTCAATTACTTCAAAGAGAAAAAGCGTAAATTGGCTTATGGCCAAATCTTCCAAACCCAATAATTCACTCAAGGCAATTACAGTTGAAAAGCCAAAAGCTATTCTACCCAGTGGTAGAAAAGACGCCAGTTTTTTTGAACAGGTATACGATGTAGTGAGGTTGATTCCAAAAGGTAGGGTTACCAGCTATGGTGCCATTGCAGCATACCTAGGGACAAGAATGAGTGCAAGAATGGTGGGTTGGGCCATGAATGGGGCGCACAACATTAGGCCAAAAGTACCAGCACATAGGGTAGTTAATCGCAACGGCATGTTAAGTGGCAAAGCCCATTTTGCAACACCTACCTTAATGGAAGAATTATTGGCCAAAGAAAAAATCTTTGTCAAAGAAGATATTATCCAAGACTTTAAAACAAAATACTGGGACCCAAGTGTTGAACTCTCTTTAGATTAAAAATCTTGACTAGCTATAAAAAGGCTTGATCATCCAGTACACAATAGGCCCTGTAACTGCTACATAGAACCAGAGTGGCCAGGTAATTTTTGCTAGTTTTTTATGCAAAGGAAATTCAGCGGTTAAAGCCCTATAGGCTGTAAATAAAATAAAAGGAAGAATAATAGCGGCTAAAATAATATGGGTAATGAGTATGATAAAATAAATAGTTCTCATACCACCCACTGCTGCTTTTTCTGCATCAGTTACAATTCCATCATGGTCAGCGTCTCCAAACTTTGCTTCTCCTGCTAATAAGTGATGCGCAATATAAGATACCAAGAAAAGAATAGATAAAACCAATGCTGCCATCATGATCTGCTTGTGCAATAAGTATTTGCCATTTTTAACAGCCACTAAAGCTGCAACTAATAAAACTGCAATAGTTGCATTTACAAATGCATTGAATGCAGCAAATATGTGTACATCAAAACCTAGGTCTACATTGAGTTTGATCTTTGTCAAAACACTTACTGCTAAGAATACAACAACTGAAAATATTCCGATAAGCCAAAAGGCTTTTTTGTCATTTTTAGAAATAGAAGCTTGTAACATGAACTTTTTTTATTTGTAATAGTAACAATGGGCTTAAAAATTTGTTCCCCGTTTTTCTTTTATATTTTCTTATTCAAATATCTATTTTGACTTTTGAATTTTGAATTTTGACTTATTTTATCCGTTGATTTTTCTCCTACCTCTTAAATAGAACATGAAGAAGGTTACAGCCAAAACAATGATTAACCAGAGCCAGCTCAGGTCAATGATTTGCATGAAAACCGTGCTCTTTTTTTTCTTGTCTTTTTCCAACATGAGCAGTCCAATATCTCTGGCCAGTTTGCCCATGGAAAGACTGTCTAAGCCATTGTAATATCCTCGTACAAAGTGGTCTTTGTCTATGAGTACAAATCGGCTGGTATGAACAAAATCAGGTGAAATGGGTTCCTCACTAAACTTGTCAACTTTTAATTCTTCAAAAGCAAATTTGTAAATAGAATCTCGGTTACCCGTTAGCATCCACCAGTTGTCATGGTTTACACCAAATCTATCTGCATAGTTTTTCAAAGTTGCAACAGAATCGCGTTCGGGGTCAACTGTAAATGAAATAAACTGTACTATGCTTGTATCTATCTTATTGCGCACATTGCCACCCGTAATAAAGGATTGTTGCATTTTAGACATATTGTGGGTCAGCTTGGGGCAGATGCTACCACAACTGGTAAAAAAGAAATCAGCCACAATAATCTTTCCTGTTTTGTCAAACAGACCAACTGAATCACCCAATTGATTTTGCAAATGAATATTGGCTGTTTTATGCCAAATACTATCTGTAATTTCTTTACCCTTTTCTATACGGGTTACTACCGTATCTAGCAGATACTTTCTAGGCATATCAACAGCCCTATCACTTAAAACTTTAAGTGCTAAGTAACAAAGTACCGGCACTAGTAATGCTACCATTAAACCCAGTATGGCTTTCTTATTCATGTTGCAAAAATAACCAATAAAAAAGCCATCCCGTTAACTGGGATGGCTGATTTGTCTATTCTTTATAAATTAATGAGTGGTTCTTGGTTCATCCAAATAACCTTCATGTTTGGTATCGTGCTTTTCGTCGTGTTTTTCTTCGTGTTTAGGAGCTTCTTTTTTCTCTACTTTAATGGTGCTTTGCTCCTTGAAATGTGGATCATAGGTATTACGCAGGTTCCTAAATGAGTTACCATCGGTTAAGAAAGCCGTGATAAACCAGATAAATAGGGCCAAAGGAACTACAATGGTCATGATCAAGTTCTTCAACTCATGTTTCAAGTGCATAAAATAAGCAACAATGTAGAAGGCTTTAGCCAACATTAAGATTACAATCGAACCTTTAACGGCCAAACGTAATCCTTCGCCTGTCATACCCATCATCCAGAAACCCAGAATCAATTCTACTACAGTAAGTACAGAAAGGATAACGGTTACTTTTACAATTTCTTTGGTTCCACCGTCATGGTGTACTTCGTGTTCAGCTGTATGTGACATATAAATTAGTTCTTGTATTTTATAAATTCGGTTGACTTAGATTAAGTAGAAACAGGTGAATACGAATACCCAAACCAGGTCTACAAAGTGCCAGTACAAACCAGCTTTCTCAATCATCAAGTAATGACCACGCTGTTCAAATTTATCAGTCAGGGTCATGATCAACATAACTATATTGATGATTACACCAGAGAATACGTGGAATCCGTGGAATCCAGTAATGGTAAAGAAATAATTGGTGAAGTTGGTAGAAGAAGCAGTTCCATCAGCATTTAAGAATGGATTCATACCCCACCATGCACCTTCATGATGCAAGTGAGTCCACTCCCAAGCCTGACAGCTCAAGAATGCAATACCACCAATAATGGTCCAGATCAAGTTGGTTGTTACACCTTTTTTATCCATGTTCTGACCAGCTTTCACTGCCAATACCATGGTTACAGAACTAATGATCAAGATAAATGTCATGATACTTACAAACACCAAGGGTGCATTAACTCCTTCGGGTGCAAAAGGAAAACTTTTGAATACCACGTTGGGGTCAGGCCATCCATTAGTTGAAAAACGAATGGTACCGTAAGAGATCAGGAAAGCCCCAAAAGTGAAAGCATCACTCATAAGGAAATACCACATCATCAATTTACCATACTCTACGTTGAAGGGGCTTTTACCTCCGCTCCAAAGCTTGGGTGTTGTTGCAGTTGTTGTAGTTGACATGTTTGCTCAAAAATTTCGGTACAAAAATATTGGCTGGCGTTGAAAAATAAGGAATAAATCCCAACTTTTTCTTAAACTATCCAATCCAGTTATAAAACAAAAACAAGTAAATCCATAATGCATCCACAAAGTGCCAGTAAGTTTCTACCACTTCAACAGGCACTGAACTGTAGTTTTTTACCGTAGACCTAAAAGCCTTGGCAAAAAGGGTAACCAGCGCAATCACTCCTCCCAATACGTGTAACATATGCAACACGGTAATCACAAACAAAAAAGACACCGCAGAATTGCTCTTTGGACCAATCATGGCAATATCCCTTGCTTCCAAATCTTTGAAACCTAGGTATTGCATTACCAAAAATACAAGGCCTAGACCAGCAGTAATGGTAATCAGTGTTCTGTATCGGCTCATTTCTCTGGCCTTCATGGCTTTTGAAGCCAAATACATGGTTACGCTACTAGCCAAAATCACGCCAGTGGAATACCAGAAAATCAGGGGCAGGTCAAACTGCAACCAACTACTCTGGTTCTTTTTTACAATATAAGCACTGGTCATACCGGCGAACATCATCACAATGCTACCCATGGCCACCCACATAGCAAACTTGTGGGGGTGGATTCTTTGTGGCTCCTTATTAGGAATTGTTGTTGTCATCACGGTCTTATTATTTTATTCTATTTATTCTATCCATGTACTTTGTCTGCTAATAGCGCTAGTAACACTATGGGCAGATAGATATAACTACTAAACATGACCCTGCGGGCCGATTTTACATCCATTCCTTGGTATAGTCTCAAACTCTGCACTACCATAAAAAGGTTGCAGACAATGACAATATACATACTCACTTGTCCGGTTAATCCAAAATAATGGGGCAAAATGCCAACCGGAATCATCAAAACCGAATACATCACTGCTTGTAAAGCTGTGAATTTTGTGGGTCCCTTGTCTGTGGGAAGTAACTTGAAACCCACCCTACTATAATCACTATGCGCTACCCAAGCTATTGCCCAGAAATGGGGGAATTGCCAAAGGAATTGAATTCCAAATAGAATCCATCCGCCTGCGGCAAAATCGTCGTTTCCGGCTACCCATCCAATTAAGCAGGGGAATGCTCCAGGAAAAGCGCCTACCAATACAGCAATACTATTGATTTTCTTGAGCGGTGTGTAAATAAAAGCATAGAGGAACAAACTAAATGCAGAGAGCAATGCGGATGAGAGGTTGAAAAAATACCACATCATCCAGCATCCTACCAAACCAGCTACAAAGGCAAAAATATAAGCCTCCTGTTGAGACATTCTGCCACTAGCTACTGGTCTAGTCCCTGTGCGTTTCATTTGTGCATCTGTGTCTTTTTCTACTGCTTGGTTAATGGCATTGGCACTACCTGTTACCAACATACCCGCAACAAAAAGAATCAGAATCATCCACCAGTCAAAGATCACAATCTTGGGTGCCAAGAGATAACAGATCACGCAAGAGAAAACCACCATAAAGCTCAATGAGAACTTAATCAGCTGGAAATAATCCTTCACTTTGCTGGCTATGGAAAAACTGGTGGAACTATTGTTTTCTGTTATGGTCATTGTTTATTTAGATTATCAGAACTGCATCTCCTTTTCTCAATTCCTTACTGATGATCATTTTTAAAAAAAATGCTCCCGATTGATTGAGATGCGCCTTGTTAAAGGGAGCACCCCGATTTACCGGGAGCATTTCAACTATCTGATACCGGATGTCTCAAAAAGAGACCGGTGATATTTTAGTGATGGCTCTCATCAGCTCCCACCGGTGTGGTTTGCTGAATAAATTCTTTGCCGTCTTTACCATAGTCATAAGCCCAACGGTGTACTTCTGGAATTTCTCCCACCCAGTTACCGTGACCAGGATGAATAGGTGTAGTCCACTCCAAGGTATTAGCTCCCCAAGGATTTGGATTGGTTAATTTTCTACCCTTGAAAATGCTATAGAAGAAGTTGAACAAGAATAAGAATTGAGAAGCAAATACAATCATGGCTACCAAGCTGATAAACCTGTTCAAGTCTTGGAATTGCTTAAAACTTTCCCAGATGCTATAGTCATAATAACGGCGAGGCATACCAGCCAAACCTTCGTAGTGCATTGGCCAGAAGATCATGTACGCACCAGCGATGGTAATCCAGAAGTGCATGTAACCAAGCGTATTATTCAAATGGCGACCATACATTTTAGGGAACCAGTGGTAGATACCAGCAAACATTCCAAACATAGATGCAACACCCATTACAATGTGGAAGTGGGCAATTACAAAATAAGTATCGTGCAAGTGAATATCTAATGCAGAGTTACCCAACCAGATACCAGTTAAACCTCCAGAGATAAATAAGCTCACAAAACCAATGGCAAATAACATACCTGGGGTAAAGCGAATATTTCCTCTCCACAATGTGGTTAACCAGTTAAATACTTTAATAGCAGATGGAACGGCAATTAACAAAGTCAACAACACGAATACAGATCCTAAGAAAGGATTCAATCCGGTTACAAACATATGGTGCGCCCATACCAAGAATGCTAAGATGGCAATTGCAAACAATGAACCAATCATGGCCATATAACCAAAGATGGGTTTGCGAGAGTTTACAGAAAGAATTTCTGATACCATACCCATGGCAGGTAACAAGATGATATATACTTCAGGGTGACCCAAGAACCAGAACAAGTGCTGGAACAGGATAGCGCTACCACCTTCATTAGGTAAAGCACCAACACCATTGATAAAGATATCTGATAAGTAGAAACTGGTTCCAAAGTTGCGGTCAAAAATCAACAAGATAAAACCAGACAACAATACTGGGAAAGACAATACACCTAATACTGCAGTAAAGAACAAAGCCCAAATAGTCAAAGGCAAACGAGTCATACTCATTCCTTTGGTACGCATGTTCAATACGGTAGCGATATAGTTCAAACCACCCAATAAAGATGATACTACAAACAATGCCATGGAAACTATCCAAAGATCCATACCAGTTTTAGAACCTGGAGAAGCATCGCCCAAAGCACTCAATGGAGGATAAGCTGTCCAACCACCACTAAAAGGACCGGTTTCAACAAACATAGAGGATAACATCACAATGCTGGCAGCAAAGAAGAACCAATAGCTCAACATATTCATGAAAGGAGAAGCCATATCCCTTGCGCCAATTTGCAATGGAATTAAGAAGTTGGCAAAAGTTCCGCTCAAACCTGCAGTCAATACAAAGAATACCAATACGGTACCGTGTGTAGTAACCAAGGCATAATAAGCTTCAGGAGTAATATGACCACCTTTGGCCCATTTACCCAAAATGCTTTCTAGCCAAGGAAAGGTTGCATCGGGATAACCCAATTGCAAACGGAACAAAACGCTCATCAGACCTCCCAATACGGCCCAAACCATACCGGTGATCAAGAACTGTTTGGCAATCATTTTGTGATCCTGGCTAAACACATACTTGGTGATAAAGGTGTCATGATGTTGGTGCTCATGTGAATGATCGCCATGTGCATCATGAGTTGCTACATCAGAATGTGCGTGCAGAACAGCTTCGTTACTCATACTTGGTTTCTTTATAATTGCTACTTACGATATAGTAACAACCCCATTCGAAAAGGGTTGTGGGTTTAATTACATTTTTGCTACGGTCTTTACTTCTGCTGGTTTAGCAGTTTTGCTAGAATCAGCAGTAGCTGCGGTTGCAGGTTTTGCTGCAGCTGGATCTTTTTCAGGGAATGCCGCAAAATAATACGGATTCTGTTTGGCTATCCAAAGGTCATAGTCTTCTTGAGAAACTACCTCAATAACACCTTTCATAGAATAGTGACCGTTTCCACACATTTGGTCGCAACTGATTTCATATTGGAAATTAGGATTACCCGTAATTTCTTTCATTTCAGCAGTTGTATACTTTGGAGTAAACCACAAAGTGGTAGGAATACCTGGTACAGCGTCCATTTTCATACGGAAATGGCTCAAACCTACGTCATGAATCACATCTCTAGAACCAATGATCAATTTAACGGGTTTGCCTTTTACAATGTACATGGTTTGTTCAGTAACCAAGTCATCTTGACCCAGTTTGTCATCCCAAAGTAGACCCAATGTATTTGAGGCAGCGTCAATATTCTTATAGTATTTTTTACCAAAAGCACCGTCTTTTCCTGGATAACGGAAAATCCATCCAAATTGCTTTCCGGTAACTTCTACTACCATGGCATTCTTAGGAGGTTCTCCTGTAAACAAAAACCAGTTACGAAGTCCAATCACCACCAATACAGTTAAAGCAATAGCTGGGATAATGGTCCAGATAGCTTCTAATGTGTTGCTATGTGAAAAGAAATATACTTTTCTCTTTTCGTCTTCTTGGTATTTATAAGCAAACCAAAACAATACAATTTGGGTTCCAATAAATACAACTCCTGTTACAGCTAGTGTAAGCCAAAGCATAGAATCCACCCTTGCACCTTCAACGCTGGACGCGTCATGCGCCAACAAGGTTTTATCAAATAGGACACTGTTGCAATACCATACACCAATCAGTCCCAAAACCAAGAATACAACCATCAAAAATCCGTTGATCTTGTTGTTTTGCTTGCGACTGGCTTCTTCTCCTTTAAGCAGGGATACGTATTCGCTTGCTTTGGCAATCTGGAAGATCACTACGAATACCAGTACGATTACTGCGATGGTTAATAACATGGTCATAATGCGATCAATATTTTCTGATAGATGATACTACTATTTAAAACAAATTCTTTTCAACTTGGTTGCACTGCAACCATTAAATATATTAAACCTGGTGAATCACACTTTCTTTGATGAAAGGATGGTACTTTGGAATCAATGGCTTGCTGGCTAAAGCTCTTCCTACAAAGAAGATCATCATACCTACAAAGAAAGCCAGGATACCAAAATCCAACCAACCCAAGGTTACGTGCTCTTTAGACAATGAGCCCATGACCATTTGGTAAAAATCAATCCAGTGACCAAAGATGATTAAGACTGCCATGAAAGTAACCAAGGTATAGTTACGCTTAGCAGCACGCTTCATCAAAATCAACAAAGGACAAAGGAAGTTGATGATTAAGTTTAGGAAGAAAATTCCTTTATAAGGTCCTTGAACACGGTGTTTGAAATAAACGGTTTCTTCAGGGATATTGGCGTACCAGATTAGCATGTACTGGCTAAACCAAAGATAGGTCCAGAAGATAGAGAAGGCAAACATGAACTTACCCACGTCATGCAAATGCTCTTGGTTGGTCAATTCCATATAACCTTTGTTCTTCATGTAGATTAACCAAAGGGCAATCAAAGACATACCAGAAACAAAAGAACTAGCAAATGTATACCAGCTATACATGGTAGAATACCAGTGTGCATCAATACTCATCATCCATAACCAAGGAACGGTAGAACCTACTGTTAATGCAAACCAAACAGTAAACAAAGCAGCTCTTACGGTATTTCTGAAGATGAATTTGGCTCCAGTTTCTGCATCCATTGGGGCTTGGTCAGCTTCATTGCTCAACTGACGCATTCTCCAACCTAAGAAACTCCAAAAACCAATGGTTAATGTGGTCCAGAAGATAAAGAACTTGGCATTCAAGAAACCAGACTTACCAGTAAGGATAGGGTCTTTTGCAACTGCTTCTGTATCTAACCAATGGTAGATATGGTGCTTGTCACTCAAAACCACATACAACAACACCGCAAAAGTGATGGAACCAAAAATTGGAACCAGTGTTGAAATGGCTTCTGGAATCCTGCGGAATGACTGTTGCCAGCCACCCATTGCTAGGGTAGTAACACAAATGAAAAACATACTGGCATTACATACCAGGGTCCAGAAAATGGTGTTGTACATCAATGTTCCCCAAAAATGCACTTGCTCGTGTTCGTCGCTGCTAAAACCCTTGGTTACTAAACCAAAGATCAAAGCAACCAACCCAACGCCAATCAAACCCAGTGACCAGGTTTTCATTTTTCCGGGTATCTCAAATTGCGTTCTGATAGATGCCATCGTTACTCTTTTATATCAGTTAGTACTTTATCTTTTCATTAATTGAAAAGACTTTTCAATTATTTCTTAGCAGTGGTGTCAGCTACAGGTGCTGGTGCAGGTGCAGGAGCGGCGGCAGCTTTGCCTTTTGCTTGATTCATTTTAATATACTTGATCACTTCCCAACGTTGCTTGCGGCTTAACTGTGATGCGTAAGAACCCATCAAGTTTTTACCATAGGCAACTGAGTAGAACATCTGACCATCAGGCATGTTTTCATATTTAGCATCTCCTACCAAAGTAGCAGGTTTTGCAGCATATGGACCATTACCATCTTTGTACAAAGGACCGTTACCATTCAATTTAGCACCATGACAGATACCACAGTTGATTAGGTAAAGACGTTCTGCTTCTTTGTATTCTTTATCATTCAATGATTCAATTGGGTTTTTCACCAATTTAGAAGCAGTGTAATTGGTAGTATCTCCAGGAGCATCTTTTGCAATATGAAAAGGCATTTCTTCTCCACGAGCAACAGTTCCTAAAACAGGTCTGTTGTTGTAGTTAATACCCTGTTCTGCAAGATTGCTGTGATCTGCAAAAGTTTCATATGCACGGCTATAAGCCATATCTGGCACATAAACAGATCCGGGCTTGCGTTTCACATCGCTACAGCTGATGATTACAGCAGCAGTAGACAAAATGGCAATGATGGTTAATTTATTCATCTTTTTCAATTCAAGTGTTATGCAGCTACAGTTTGTTTGGCTTCAAATCTCATTTCGTCTTTGTCATAGTGACCTAACCACCAGCCTTCTTCAGCTACTTGGATATCGGTTTCAATGGCACCATGAGATGCAAGGAATCCTTTCAGGTCTTCTGCATTGGTTTTTTCTGTGCATTCAATGACCATAACAAATAGGTCATCAGTAGCACGAGCATGAAAATGGTGTTTTTTCACAAAAGGTGCTAGTTGACAGAGGTAGCAAAAAGTCAACACCATTCCTACTGCAGCAAACAATACCGTTAACTCAAAAGTAATGGGTACCCATGCTGGTAAAGCAAAGTGTGGCTTACCACCAATATTCAAAGGCCAGTCTTTGGTAAATATCCAGCTAATACAACTTAATGCAGTAGTGGTACCTGTGATACCGTAGATAAAACCTGCAGTATGCAAACTGGTTTCACGAAGACCCATTGCATGATCCAATCCGTGCACAGCAAAAGGTGTGTACACATCGTGGATCTTATAACCCGCTGTGCGAACTTTCTTCACTGCAGGAAACAAGACGGCTTCGTCATCAAAACAGCCTACTACGAATTTCTTTTTTGCCATAGTTAGTTTATATTAGTGTGCGTGTTCGTGCACAAATGATTCCAAGTTTTCTCCTTCAATTGTATCCATCCTACCCTTGTAGCCTTCACCAGTTGTTTTCAAGACATACTTGATTTCAGCAATGGCAATTACAGGGAAGTATTTAGCAAATAGGAAGAAGCAAGTAAAGAACAATCCAAAAGTACCAGCGTAGAAACCAATCTCCCAGATAGTTGGGCTATAGTATACAGACCAGCTAGATGGTAAGTAGTCACGATACAGAGAAGTAACAATGATTACAAAACGCTCAAACCACATACCAATATTCACAATGATACTCATGAAGAAAGTAACAAATAAGTTTCTGCGCATTTTGCGGAACCAGAAGATCTGAGGGCTCAATACGTTACAAGCCATCATACCCCAGTAGCTCCAACCATAAGGGCTGAACAAATAAGCACGGCTATACCAGAATGTGTATCCTTCGTATTTGTTTTGGCTATACCAACCCATGAACAACTCGGTTAAGTAGGCAACACCCACAATTGAACCAGTTAGTACAATTACTTTGTTCATGGCTTCAATGTGACCCATGGTAATATAGTCTTCCATGCCAAATACTTTGCGAATGATTACCATCAGGGTTTGCACCATGGCAAAACCAGAGAAGATAGCACCGGCAACAAAGTATGGAGGGAAGATGGTAGTATGCCATCCTGGAATAACGGAAGTAGCAAAGTCAAAAGATACAATAGTGTGTACAGACAATACCAGTGGTGTACTCAAACCTGCTAACACCAATGACAAGGACTCGTGACGCTGCCAGTGTTTGGTAGAACCAGTCCAACCAAAAGAAGCAACACCATACAAACGCTTGCGCAATTTGGTAAATGCACGATCACGTACGGTTGCAAAATCTGGAATCAAACCACTGTACCAGAACAACAAGGAAACAGTAAAATAAGTAGAGATGGCAAATACGTCCCAAAGCAATGGTGAGTTAAAGTTCACCCACAATGGTCCGCGAGAGTTAGGATAAGGCAGTACAAAGAAAGCCATCCATACCCTACCCATGTGCCAGATTGGAAACTGACCTGCGCACATTACCGCAAAGATGGTCATGGCTTCAGCCGCACGGTTTACACCCGTTCTCCATCCCTGACGGAATAGCAAGAGGATGGCAGAGATTAGTGTACCGGCGTGACCGATACCAACCCACCAAACGAAGTTGGTAATATCCCAACCCCAACCCACTGTTTTGTTTAGGTTCCACTGGCCAATACCATAAGTAACGTCTCGGTAGATGGCGTAAACCCCAAACAACAATAAGCACACCGCAATATAGAATCCAATATACCACAAACGGGTAGGCTTGGCTTCAATAGGGCGTACAATATCTTCTGTTACCTGGTGATAGTTCTTATCTCCATACACCAATGGTTCCCTAAGCTGTGATTCGTACTTTAAATGCATCTGGTCTTGGTATTTAATTGGTTAACCGGGGCTAACCAAGTTATATTATTTATCAGCTTTTCTATTTATCACAATTAGTGCGCAGCTTCATGCTTTGCTTCTGCTTCTTTCTTTTCAGGAGCCGCTTCGTGCTTTTCCTTTCCTTCGTGCTCTTCATCGGCATTGCGCACTTTAGCTAGGTAAGTTACACCTGGCAATACGTGCAATTGCTCCAATACATAGAACTGACGGTTTGGATTTTCAACGCGCACTTTTGAAATAGCACTTTCTTTGTTGTTAGCGTTACCAAAAGTAATGGCGTGTGTAGGACAAGCCTGCTGACAAGCCACTTTCAAGTCACTGTCTTCCAAAGGACGACTAGACTTCTTAGCTGTCAATTTACCTTCTTGTAAACGTTGAACGCAGAAAGAACATTTTTCAATGACACCACGAGAACGAACAGTCACGTCTGGATTCAACACCATGCGGGTTAAATCATCGTTCATATTCAATACTACGTCATTAACAACACCTTCTTGGTTATCAGGGAAGCTATCAGCTCCGGTGTAATCAGCCCAGTTAAACCTACGTACTTTATAAGGACAGTTGTTGGCGCAATATCTTGTACCAATACAACGGTTATAAGTCATTTGGTTCAAACCTTCACTGCTATGGTTGGTTGCTGCTACTGGACAAACGTTTTCACAAGGAGCGTTGTCACAGTGTTGACACATCATTGGTTGGAACACCACATTTGGATTGTCCATATCTCCGCTGAAATAGCGGTCAATACGCAACCAATGCATTTCGTGTCCACGCAGTACTTCTGGTTTACCTACTACTGAAACGTTATTTTCAGCGTTACAAGCTACTACGCAAGCACCGCAACCGTTACAAGAGTTTAAGTCTACACTCATACCCCATTTAATACCTGGACGGTCATAAACTGGATAGATAGTACCTTGACCTTCAAATTTCTCTAAGCCACCATAAGGTTTCAGTTCAGCTTCACGCTCTTCTCTGATTTCTGTAGGATGTGCTTTGTATTCTGCAAGGGTCAGTTCCTTCATCACTTCCGTACGATTACCTTGAGCAGTATCGTAACGGCTATGTGTTTGAGTAAGGGCTACTGGATATTTTTCTTTGGTTGCTTCTACTTTTACAGCGCTATTAGAAAGGCTTACAGTAGATCCGCTTAAACCTGCAAAGATGAATGCGTTCTTACCTACACCTGCTGCAGCTTTACCAATTTTTTCGCTTCTACCATAACCAACCGCAATACCTATGGTGTTTTCTTGTGTACCTGGAATAATCAAAGCAGGTAGTTCTAGAGACTTTCCGTTTACGGTTACTTTTACAACTGGTTTTGGAGGATTTACTTCATATGCATCTGCTTGACCACCGTTGTTCAAATCAATGTTCAACAAGGTTTTAGCTAATGCTGGAGAAACAATTACGTAATTGTCCCAAGTGGCCCTAGTAACAGGATCTGGTAATTCTTGTAACCATGGGTTAGAAGCACCTTGACCAGCACCAATACCCACTTTTTCATACAATACCAATTCCAATTCACCCCCTTTCTTAGCAGATGTTGCAGCGGCAACAGCAGCAGCAACAGCAGCACCGTTAAAAGGAGCACCACTCACAGCAGGAGCAGTAGCTGGGTTGATGACACCATCTTGAAGGGCTTTATCCCATCCGGTTTCACCACCAACTTTTACAGACCAATAATTTTTTACAAAAGCCAGATAATCTACACTAGATCCACTCCACTTCAACAAGCTATCTTGCCACTGACGTGTTTTGAACAGCGGATAAATAGTAGGTTGAATCAAAGAGAAATAGCCTGTCTTAGCTTCGGCATCGCCCCAGCTTTCCAAGAAATGATTGTCAGGCAATACATATTTACAAAGCACGCTAGTTTCATCTTCCTTAGTATTGAAAGAAATACTTGCTTTTACTTTTTTAAGACCAGCATTAAATTTATCAGCGTCAAACCAGGTATAAGAAGGATTGGCTCCAGAAATCAATAAAGCGCCAACTGTACCTGCGTTCATGTCTTCTACCAATTTTGCAAAATCGGCATCAACACCAGCGCGATAGTTAGAAGTCACTGCCCAGTTAATGGTTTTGCCACCAGCACCAACTGCTTCGTTGATAGCATTTACAATCACTTGAACATTTACATCATTGCTGCCACTTACAACTAGTGCAGCACCTTTGTTTTCTGAAAGGGCTTTAGCAGCTTTTTCAATACCAGCTTTCAATTTAGGATTGCTGATACCTGTAACGCCAGCACCATTTACTGCACTCAATAAAGCAGCAGCAATGGCAGCTGTTTCAGAAGGACGGTGTAAGTATTTTTCATCAGCATTAGCACCAGTTAAACTTGCTACACTTTCAAAATGAATGTGCTTGCTCATTTCTGGATTCTTCTCGTTGATCTTTTTGCCTTTAGAATATTGTTTGGCAAATTCTACAGGGCTCAACCAAGTACCCAAGAAATCAGCACCCAAGCTTACAATAGCTTTAGCATTGTCAAAATGGTAAGATGGAAGGGCTTTCTTGCCGTAAGTTAATTCGTTGGCCAGCAACATACCGCTATAGGAAACAGCGTCATAAGTTACGTGGCGGCTACCAGGATATTTTGCCAAGAATTGCGCAATGGTTTCCTTGGTGCTAGGTGAAGTGATGGTGCTAGTTAGAACAACAACTGAACCATTCAAACCAGTCAATGCATCAGCAATAGACTTGTCAGCGGCTTCGAAAGTAACTTCTTTACCATCAATAGTTGGGTAACGCAAACGAGCAGTATCGTATAAATCTAATACAGCTGCTTGTACACGAGCAGAAGTACCACCTTCTGTTACATGGCTAAGGTCATTACCTTCTAACTTGATGGGTCTACCATCGCGTACTTTGGCAACAACGCTTACAACGTCTCCGTCCTGAACATAAGTGGTAGCATAGTATTTAGAAACACCAGGCACTACGTCTTCAGGTCTGTTAGCAAAGGGGATAGACTTTTTTACAGGCATTTCGCAACTAGCGGCTGCGGCTGCAGCGGCTGTGCTAAATCCCAAGTATTTCAAGAAATCCCTTCTTGGGGCTTTGGCTTCTAAGAAGCTTTTGCTTTCATCAGCAACAAAGGGTAATTCTTCTTTGAATTCGTCTTTGACGTCTTTGTTATAAGCTTCAGACTGATTCAGCTCACCAAAACTTTGCCAGATCTTTTTTTGCTCCATAATATGTTGGTTGATAGCTATGGGTTGTTTGCGCGCAACCCCTGCTCCTGTTATATTGTACAAAAACATACCACCTGAGTGGTATGCAATTATCCTAGATTAATAGTGACATTTTTGACATTCTGTTCCACCAATAGCTTCTACAGTAACACCTTTGGTGCTATCCATCTTACCAGACTTCAGGTCTTGATGGTATTTTTCGTAAATGCTGTAGAACCCGTTGTCTTTAAACTGAACCTTGGTTTCACGGTGACAGTTGATGCACCAGCCCATGCTGAGGTCAGCAAACTGCTTTACTTCATCCATCTTGTTGATTTCACCATGACAAGTTTGACACTGAACTTGACCAGCTTTTACGTGCTGTGAGTGGTTAAAATACACGTGATCAGGAAGGTTGTGAATCCTTACCCATTCAATAGGTTTAGATTTTGTAGCGTCATAAGGTTTGCCAGATTCAAAACCAGCATACTTATATAACTTCTGAATTTCCTTGGTACCGTCTACTTCTACACCGGCTTCTGTATAGAGCTTTTCACCCTTATACTCATTAATAGCTTGGTGGCAGTTCATGCAGACATTCACACTTGGAATATTAGAATGCTTTCCTTCTTGTGCACCACCGTGGCAATACAGACAGTTAATCTGGTTAACACCGGCGTGAACTTTATGAGAGTAATAAATTGGTTGTTCTGGTTGATAGTCTTGGCTTCTACCCAATCCCATAGCACCTTTGGTAGTTAAATAACCACCAACTATAAAGAGCAATACTGCAATAAAAGCAATGTTGCGCTTATTCCTCAAGAAAGGAATAGGAGTAGTTTCTGGTTCACCAATGCGCTCATCTGACAATTTTTTCAAGTTGCTGTTCACCTGTAATAAGATCAAGGCAACAACGGCCAAAATCAAAGTAAGGATTCCAAACAATAAAGTGTTGTCACCTTCTTCAACTGGAGCGGCAGCGCCAGCAGCAGGTTTTTCAGAACCAGGAGCAGGAACAGACTTAATATAACCTAGAATGGCGTCAATATCCTTGTCAGACAAACCAGGAAACAAGTTCATGGCAGTCTTATTGTACTCATTGTACAGGTTATTGGCGTAAACATCTCCGGTTTTCAGAAAGGCTGCACTGTTCTTAATCCAAGCATTCAACTTGGTTCTGTCAGGCCAACGGTCTTCAACACCTGCAAGGGCGGGACCAGTCAACTTCTTATGAACAGCGTGACAAGAGGCACAATTGGTACTAAACAATGTTTTCCCGTCCTGCGCGGCTACCGAGCCCGCAAAAAAAGAACCCAGAAATAGTAAAGTGCTTAATAGCAGTGTTTTGGGCATACATCTAAAAGATATCATATTCACAAACTGTGGTTCTAGGTGTGGAAAAATATCCGTGAACGGGTGCAAAAATATGTCACGAACATGACAAAAACTAAAGGTTTAAAAAAAAAATTTAGTAAGGACTGGCTTGCGTTTCAGAGGATTGTGGAACAAAGGGCCCAAATCATGTCATAGAATTGTAAACGATTTTGTTGAAACGGGGTTATTTGTTCTACGGTAAAAGATTAGTCAAAATTTTATCCCACTTTTGAAATATGTTTAAACGCCTGCAGGAGAAATGGGGGGTCAGTACCCGTCAATTCTGGATCATTTTCATTGTTTTTGGATTAACTGGTACCACCACGGCCTTCATAACCCGTTATGTAGCAGCATGGTTAGGGCTGGGGCCCGATAGTTTCTGGCTTTGGAAGTTATTGCTCAGAGTTGGTATGTTATTAATAGGCTATCAAGGGCTTTTATTGGGCTATGGCGCTTTATTAGGACAATGGGCCTTTTTCTGGAAATATGAGCAGAAATTGCTCCAAAAACTGGGTATTTTGCCCAAAAAAATGCAAAATCTGGCCATTTTTGCTTCTGGTGCTGGATCCAATGCAGCCAAAATTATTGCCCATTTTAAAAACCACCCCACTATTAAGGTAGTATTGATTGTTTGTAATAAACCTGATGCGGGAGTCTTAAAAATAGCTGATGAAAATGGCATTCCAACCTTATTAATAGAGAAAGACCGTTTTGCCAAAGGCGATGGTTATTGTCCAGAATTGCTTGAAAAAGCCGTGAGTTTTGTGGTTTTGGCGGGTTTTTTATGGAAAATACCCCAAACCCTGATTGCAGCCTATCCCAACCAAATAATTAATATTCATCCAGCCCTACTTCCCAAATATGGGGGAAAAGGCATGTATGGCGCCAAAGTTCATGAAGCCGTGATTGCCGCTGGAGAAAAAGAATCGGGCATTACCATTCATTATGTGAATGAACATTATGACGAGGGGGCTACCATTTTTCAAGCCACTTGTAGCATTCACCAAGGCGATGACGCAGACAGCCTAGCTCATAAGATCCATGGTCTTGAGCACCAACATTTTCCCTTGGTCATAGAAAGACTGTTGGTTAAATAAAATTGGTTTTCCCTTAAATCTTCTTGAAATTGGGTATTCAAATCTTGAATGCCATGCAATTTTGTTCCCGCTTATTATTTCTGTTTTGTTTTGGAATCCTATTTCAGTCTAGTCTATCGGCCCAAGGCCTAGTTCCTGGACTCCCGGAAAAAAATGGTTTTTCCGCTGAGCGATTGGCCAAGATTGACAAAATTGTACAACAATATATAGACAGTGGCTGGATCAATGGTGCCATTGGTCTAGTGGCCAGAAATGGTCAGATTGTTTATCACAAGGGTTTGGGATTTGACAACAAAGCTGCTGGAAAACCCATGACCAAGGATGCCATTTTTAGAATTGCCTCCCAAACAAAAGCCATTACTTCTGTGGCTGTAATGCAGTTAGTGGAGAATGGACAAATCTTATTGGACGATCCCATTAGCAAATACATTCCTGCTTTTAGAAAACCCAGGGTGCTAGAAAAATTCAACAAAGAAGACAGCAGTTTTACCAGTATCCCTGCCAAAAAAGAAATCAGCATCCGAGAATTATTAACCCACACATCGGGCATTGGCTATGCGCAAATTGGAGACCCTGTTACCACGGCTATTTATGCCAAAGCTGGCGTGGTGGGCGGCATTGGCGTGCAAGCAGGCATGACACTTTCTACAAACATGTTAGCCCTTGCCAAACTTCCACTCTTGCATCAACCTGGTGAAAAATGGACCTATGGATTGAATACCGATTTGCTAGGTTATTTAATTGAAGTAGTAAGTGGTATGAGTCTAGACGCTTATTTCAAGAAATATATTTTTGATCCCATTGGCATGAGTGATACTTATTTCTATTTGCCAAAAGAGAAGCAGGGAAGACTAGCCATGTTGCATACAGAAGATAATGTTAAACATGCCATCCCCATGCCTGATGTCATCAGGATCAATGGACAGTTTGATAGAGATTATCCCAATACGGTTGGAGGAACATTTTATTCTGGAGGTGGTGGATTAGCATCTACAGCATTGGATTATGCCAAGTTCATGCAGATGCTACTCAATGGTGGCGACTACAATGGCAAACATATTATTAGCAAAGCCAGTCTGCGTTTGATGACCACCAATCAAATTGGCAACCTATCTAGAAGCCCTCAAAAAGATGTAAAATTTGGTCTTGGATTTGAACTAGTAACAGCTTCAAATTATGGTCAAAGCTATGTGTCAATGGATAGCTTTTTTTGGGGTGGTATGTTTAGCTCTACCTACTGGATAGACCCACGCGAAAAAATAGTGGCACAATTTGTTTTACAAATGTATCCATCTAGCCATGGCGATATCAATGAGAAGTTCAAAGTGCAGGTATACCAAGCCTTACAGTGATCTTTCTCCAAAAAATATAAATGAAAAGCCCCGTTGATTAGACGGGGCTTTTGCTATTTTTTAGTAGGGCAAGTGTTGAGCCCAACCAGAGTATAAAGGGGACAAAAACTAATGGCAGATGTTGCTAAGAAAACGCCACCTAATACTAGTAAAACAATTCCAACAGTACCTTCTACTGTTCCTGTAAAATACAGTGCAGCAAAAATGGCTGCTACAATAATTCTAAGAATTCTGTCTGTGTTGCCCATGTTCTTTTTCATGCAATCGGTTTTAGGGTTGTTGATTTGTACAAATTAACCAATTGCTTTTGAATTTGAAAGTGCGTTTAGTCACATAAAGGAAAGATTCTATGGCTTGGGCAAAAAAAATCCCGGCATGCCGGGATTTTCAAGGAATCATATTGCTACTATCCCGGTACACGGGAAATGTATTTTTCAATTTCTTTTAACTGATCCAACACCT
This sequence comes from Chitinophaga pinensis, assembly GCA_943372225.1. Classification (GTDB taxonomy): domain Bacteria; phylum Bacteroidota; class Bacteroidia; order Chitinophagales; family Chitinophagaceae; genus Sediminibacterium; species Sediminibacterium pinensis_L. The sequence goes on from CALRXV020000001.1 coordinate 450,374, forward strand.
GTTGGGTCTTGGGTTTGCAAGCTTTTGCCCTACGGAAAAAGTCTTTGGCTGCACGGAACTCTCTTTTGTTCATAAAGATCTGACACATACTTAAATAAGCAACTGCCTCACTTTCTTTATCAGGAATTCCTGCACGAATAGCAGCACGGATATAGGTTTCACCTTGCTTCAAGTCTCCTTTTTGCATAGACATCATACCCAACTGCAATTTGTTGGCACCATCTGCTTCTGGCATGGGAGAACCCAAGGAAGAACTCATTTTCAAGTGCTTTTCAGCGCTATCAAAATCCTGCTTCATCATGGCCAAATTTCCCAAGATGGTGTAGTAGGTAGACCTAACGGGTTTGTACAACAATGCTGGGAACCAGATGCTGGCCAAAATGCGTTCTACTTCTTCAATATCACCCGCTTCCATTGGACCCTGAATTAAGCGCATAGGTCCAATAAAGAAATGACTGGCAAAACCAATCAGCGCCAAGAAGTAAATGGGGAATGTGGGCCAAAAACCAGTACCGGTAAGGTTTAAAGCCACCCCAATCAATACCACTAAGATGCTCAACCAGAAGCGGTATTTGATAATAATATTATAGAATTTCATAGTCCGTCTTATTTGAAAGTGGGCAAAGATAATGGAATTGGGGCTTATCCATGCTTAGCATCGTTCACTTCAATCCAATATCCTTCTGGATCCTTGAGCCAGATCTGGTGTACACCATCTACCCTATTGGTAATGGCACCTTGAACACCCTCTTTGTCTTCAAACCCAATTTTGAGGCTTTTCAAGCGCTTGGTAAACGCTTCAATGGAAGGCACACTCATACAGATATGGTTATTCTTAAAGTATTCCTTGGGCTTTTCCGCACCCTGAATAATATGCATGGCTATACCTGGACCAATGGTGAACCAAGCGTGCTTTCCATCATGGAAAGGCTCGGCCAGGGTATCAAACTGAAGTACGTCTCTATAAAAACCCGCTTCTTTTTCCAGATCCACCACATACAAAGCCACGTGGTCAATGGTAATACGAGGTTTAGCATTTTGGGCATTTACGCCAATGAATAGGCCAGAAATCAAGAGGATACTGGCAGCAAGCAAGATTTGTTTCATGTGCAAGATTGAAGACCTAAAATAAGCCATTCCGCTTGCTTTTTTAAAAATGCATTCGCTTTAAAGCAATAAACTACTATTTTTGCCGCCTGTAAAATGAAAATTTTTACATGGTTTCGTAGTTCAATGGATAGAATAGGTGTTTCCTAAACACTAGATCCAAGTTCGATTCTTGGCGAGACCACAACTTTTTCGAGAAGATGCCGATTTTACCGGCATCTTTTTCTTTTTTTGTATCTGGTTGTCGTTATGGTTGAATATAACTAACAATAGAGGGTTTATTAAATTCTTCATGAGATTTAGAATTAAGAAATTTGTTTTTCAATAAGTTCTAGTGAGAATTTAAGAATCTTTTTCGCTAAAATGTATAGCTCAAGCAATGTAATGAGCCTCCCATTTTGGAAAGTTGATCACAGTTTATAGTTTTTACATTGAATCCCAATTCATGCAATATTTCAGCATTACGCATATTATAGTAACGGGATTCTTTAACTGTAGGTAAAGTGTATTCAGGTAGGATAATTGTATTATTTAATCTCAAGAAATTTATATAATTACCCCTTGCAGAATAAATACAAGCTTTCTTGGTTTTGCGATAGCACTCACAAGGAACGATTTCATCAACTGGACGATCATAAAAATCAACTACATCTAATTTCTCTTCTTCCAATTTCTTTCTTACATCATAAAGTAAATCAATATCAGGTTTAAGAAAGGGGAGTGAAGGATAATTAGAAAGTAATACCATATTTTCTGATAAGAAATTAATTATCCCATCTGTATGACCAACATTGTCGCTTTTACTCCTTTCAATTATTTCAGGCCTTAGTCCAGTAAAATCTTGAAGAATGTGTACCACTTCAGATTTAGATAATTCACGATTGTCATCTAATATTTTATTTGTTAAAAATACTGTAGAAGTATTATTAATAAAATTGCCGCCATCAAGATATAGCGGCATATAAATTATCTTCTTTTTCAAGCACTCTTTGACTATTATCCTAGATTGTTTATTCAGATGTTCGAAATAACTACTATCTCTTGATTGGGTACAATATTGAGGATGATAATAGGGCTTAATTAGTTCATCTGTAGTTGTATTTATCCCAATACAATCTCTTAGCCAGATTTCATCCCAATTTTTTATTCCAATTGTATTAACTGTTTTATATCGATAGCGATTATCTAGTTTCTGACAAGTAACATTGTTATTAGATATAATCCAGAGTTGGATATCATTTGGAATAATATCAATTAATGCATCGTAGAAAAGTGTAAGGGATTCGTATTCGTTTGAAAACCTTTCTGGATATGCAAGGATGAGGTTTTGAACCTTGGAGTAGTCGGTAAAAATCATCTTTAGTAGTTTTACCTAGGCAAAGGTACGAAGAGGATTTAGGGAGAAAAAAGAGACTTTTTATATACTATTAACATTTAATATTTGTATATTTAAATTATATGGAAGAACAAATTGAAATATTTAAAAGTAACCTGATCCAAGATGGCGATATTAAAAATGCGTTGAAAAATAGAAGTAAATCTTATAATCAACAGACTATTAGAAAAGCGCTCTATGACGAATATCTTGCAAATGGATGGTCTCCTATAAAAGAAAATAAGGAAACAATAGTAATTCGAAAAGCAAAGTCTCACGATAAAGGCTTTGAAGATAGAGTATGGTCATGTTTTGCAAAAATGGGCTTTACTTTTATGAATGGAGAAACTTCGTTGAAGTTAATTTATACAGAAAAAGAAAGTATACCAGGCAGGCAATTAGATGTTTTTGCTTGTGATAAAGAGACAGTAATTATTATTGAGTGTAAAAGTGCTGAAGAAATAAAAAAGAGAAGTTTACAACTAATTATAAATGATTTTATAACTGTAAAAAGAGGCTCATATCAGTTTATTCAAAAACTATTTTTAAATGAAAAAAGGAAAGTAAAATTTATACTAGCAACTAACAATATTATACTTTCAGATAATGATAGAGAAAGATTAAAGGCCGAGCAGATCGAACATTTTAATCAAGATGATATTAATTATTATGAACAATTGAATGATCGTCTAGGTTTAGCAAGTAAATATCAACTATTAGGAAGACTTTTTAAGAATCAAGAAATCCCTCAACTTGAAAATAGAGTGCCAGCTATAAGAGGCGAAATGGGAGGATATACATACTTTTCATTTTCACTTGAACCAGAAAAAATTTTAAAAATCGGTTACATATTACATAGGACTGAGACAAATAGTGAGAACGATGGCTATCAAAGGATGGTTACAAAGGGAAGGTTAAAAGAAATAGAAGCCTTTCTAGATAATGATGAGAATCCTGGTTTTTTCCCCAACTCTATCATTGTAAACATATCAACTGATAAAGAGGAACCTCTATATTATGACCAACTAAAGTCTTCACATGATAGCAAAGTAGCTTCCCCAGTTGTTCTTCATCTACCTAAAAAATATCACTCAGCATTTATCATTGATGGACAACACAGATTATATGGTTATGCTAATAGTATTTGGAAATTTAAAAATTCCATTCCAGTAGTAGCATTTGAAAATTTGCCTCCAGAAAAACAAGTAGAGTTATTTGTTCAAATTAACAGTAAGCAAAAGCCTGTTACAAAAAATTTGTTAATAACAATAGTTGCAGATCTTCTTTGGAACTCTGACAAACCTAAGGATGCATTAACTTCTGTAAAATCAAAATTGCTTCAACGTCTTGGTGAAAAAGATAATTCGCCATTATATAAGAGAATTATAATTGGAGAAAATTCAAAGACAGAAATAACTTGTATCAGTTTAGACTACATTTTATCATATGCATTTAATAAATCAAACTACTTTCCAAAATTTCAAAAATCTAAAATTGTTTCCCTTGGTCATTTGTATGTTGACCCAAAATCAGATGGCTATAATAAAATGCTTGATAAAAGCTATTTATTTTTTAAAACATTATTCGAATATGTTGAAAATAGTATCAGTATTCAATGGGGATTAGGTAATAGCGAAGGTGGTTTTATATCTACTAATATTGGAGTTCTTATAATCATTCGATTAACAGATAATATTATTGATCATATTATTGATAATGAAAAATTCAATCCAGTAAATGCAAGTGTAGATACTATTTTACAAAAAGTATATCTATATCTAGACATTATTTTAAATTATATTTCAACCCTAGATAATCAAAAAATTAAACAAATTAAGTCAATAAGTGCCTCAGGTGGGGGTATTGAAAATTTAGTTAGAGAATTTCAAAAGAAAATACATGATGTTATTACTCAATTCAATCCAGTAGGTTTAGAAAAATGGCTGGTAGATAATTCTGGAGAATTTAATGAAAAATCAAAATCTATTACAGAATATTTAGAACTATTAATAAGGGAGCATGTATTTCATACATTAAAAATAGAATTAAATGATCGCTGGTGGAGAGATGGAGTACCACAACAAATTAGAACAAAAGCTGCTTTTTCAAGTGAAGAAAAAGGAGGCGAAGAACCTAAAGAAAACTTTGTTTATTTATTGGATTATAAAAAAATAATTGAAGCTAAATGGGAATTGTATAAGGAATATTATTCCGATCCAGAAATTAAATCTGGCAAAGAAAACCAATTAAAATGGTTTGACCGTCTTAATGAAATTAGGAATAAAGTTTCTCACCCAGGAAGAGCAAAAGTAACAGAAGATGAATCCATTTTTTTAAACAAATTAAATAATTGGTTGACAGAGAAGATTTCTTTTGAAGATTAAATAAAATATCAAATAATTAAAGATTAATAGATAAAAATAGATATCGAGCCGCATGTTTTCAATTAGAATATTTTAATAATATACCATTACTTTTCTTCAAATTTTATATTTAAATTTTAATAAATTGAATTTTTATATGTGCTAGTACTATTGATTTAATAAATCTTCAAATTCAATTTACCCGATTCAATAATGATCCATTTAATTTATGACTCCCATTAAATCTCAAGTAAAATTTTAATTAAATTGAGGATGTTCACCTCCACCCAGCCATTTATCAGTAAGATGCCAAACTTCATAATAGTAAAGCCACAAGGAAATCCATGGAATTATAGTATCACATATTAAATCTGCACCTCTGAATTCGTAATATTTTGGATGATACAAACAAAGACTATTATCTAAATATAAATGAGGTATACTTTCACCTTTACTATTAATTTGAAGTTTCGGAGATGTGATTTTTATTTTAGGTCTTCCTGATAAATTAAAATCTAGTTTAAAGGTATACAAAGCACTTCTCGAAGTTGGCATTAATTGACCTATTACTCGAATACTACTATGCGAGGTAAAATAAGTCTTGAATTGAGGATATTTACTCTTCATGCATATCAATTGTTCAACTAATGTCTTATTTCTTATTTTATGACTTTTAACCATTAATTTCCGTAAAAGGTATTATTTTTTATTGCGGTTGCACCTATTAAACTTGCAGATGTTAAACTTCCGGATTCTCTAGAAACTCCTAAAGTTTTTGCATTTCTTAACTGATCAATCAATACTGTTTGATTAAATTGAGCTTTTCTAAATACTTCGTCTCCAAACAATCCTTTCATAACCACTCCTTCTTCTAAAACACCATTCTGTATTTTTAGTTTTTGCCATTCAGAATATAAATGTTTTACAAACTTTTTAAAACCATCATAATATTCTGGTTCCTTATCCCATTTATCAGTAAAGTCTTCATCTTGATTTACTGGATTTGTAATTTTCAATCTACCATAAGGTTGATCGATTTTATTATTAATAGTTGTAATAATATTATCTATAGCTTTGAAAATACTTTCCTCTCCTTGATAAAATTGCCCTGCCATAGTTGTAAGAATAATACTTGAAGTTTTATAAGTATCATCATTCTGGAAATAAACATCTCGATAGCGTTTTATTAATTGAACTGCCCTTTGAAGTGGCTTTTTAATTTTAAAGTTATCAATGGGCAATTTTTCAGCTCTCAAAGCAGCTTTAGCAGAGAATTTTTCACTAACCAAATTTGATTTTTCTATAAACCAATTAGCATATCCTCTAGGGTTGCTGCTAACCCAAGAACCTAGTTCACGATCCGGTACTCTCATTTTATTATTATCAAATGGGTTTTCCTGAATTCCCGGTAAAATATCAATGTGGAAATCTCCAGCATAATTAATTCGTATGCATCGATTTTTTAATTCCATCATTTTAATGTAACGATCATTTTCACTAATCCTTCGTTTTAATTCATTGTAAATTTTTTGAGGCGAATGTTGCATGTTACTTTTAAAGTGTATTGCAATATCTAAATCAAACTCTTCTTTACTAATCGGTTTTACCGTTGTGAGTATTCGTACAGAGCCATGTGGATAGAGTTCGAAGCTATATGGTTTAAAAAATAATTCATCACTTTCAATCCAATTCTTAATTGCTTCGTAACTGCTTTTCATTCTAGCATGACGTGTGTCGTCCAATTGCACTTCTTCTGCCATTTTATCTAGCAAATCATCAATTTGTGCCGCTACATTATCTATTATCATCATTTTGGTAGGATTTTATATGAATGGGGGAGTATTATTTCACCTTTTAAAGTAGAACCATTTCTTATTTCATCAGGACTTGCAAAAATAATTTGATCATCATAGTTTATGAGATTTGAAATAGCCGCCTTTTGACTGTCTGTTTCAGGCCTTAATTCATAAATTTCTGCATACCTAAATTCATCAATAGGGAAAACTGGAGATTCAATAATTCCTTCAGTATGTTTACCTATATAATTATATTTTACATGATTAAATAAATCAGATGGCAATAGACCAGGCTCAATTAGTTCCTCAAAGAATTCACGCCAAGGATCAATTTCTCTATTTTTTCGACTCTCAAACCATTTCAAAAATTCAATAAGATTTTTTCTTTTATTTATTCTAATTCGCAAATCTTGATTAGTATCTTCATCACGAGGAACATAGTCACATGGCTCTATACCAAGCTTATCAAAAAGCTCCCTATTCTCTTCCTTAAAATATTTAAATGCCCCACCAATCGGTTGAAATCCGATTCTATCTTTTTTATGCCTTTTTATTAGGACATATCTCCCATTTATTTCAATCCGAAAAAGGTATGCAACTGTAACCCTAACTGGTCTTGATGTCTTATAAAATTTTGTTTTAAAAAGATTCCAATGTTTTTTGTTTTCAAAAATAAATATGAAGAATTCAATGAATGAGGCCACAATTAAACCAAAAGAGATCTTGGAAATAGAACTTTTCCATCCAATATCTTTTAAAAAGAACCAAAATATTAACCCAATTAAACCAACTATAAAACTCACCTTTCCTTTCATATTCAAAATTTATTATCTAATGCAAAGTGTTATTTTTCCTTTTTAACCCCTTTAAATGGTTTGTGGCTTGATGTTTTTACATCAAGGAATTGACCAGTATCAGAATCTCGTTTAGTCCACAAGCCCGATTTTGGATTTAAAACTTGTGAACGATCTTTTACTGCTCCTTTTCTACTATTGTCTTTTGGAGGATTTGTTGCCATTTTGTTATAATTTTACACTTGAATTAATAAAATGAAGTTTCCGAATTCAAATTTATTGATTTTTTCACTTTTTTCTGACTTATGAAAAATATAATTATCCTCAGAGTGTGGATAATTAGATAATTTCACTAATTTCACGACCTGAACGCAAGAAATAATGCTCCAGTCATTTTCTGTTTCGAATTATTTGTCATTTCGAAATAAACAAACTTTAGAGTTCATACCTGATCCATTAAAAGAGCAGAAGGGACATTTACATGTTCCTTATCTATTTGATATAGATGCAAGACTTTTAAAATCAATCGGTATTTATGGCCACAATTCAAATGGAAAAAGTAATTTTTTAAAATCTTATAAATTTTTTCAGGATTTCATTTTCACTTCTTTTGCATTTGGCAAATCTGAAGAAACAATTAAACTTGATAATTTTAGACTTAATGTCGCTTCTCATAATGAACCTACCACATTTGAAGTAATATTTTTTTTACGTAACACAAAATATCGATATGGCTTTTCTCTAACAACTGAAAAAGTTGTATCAGAGTGGTTGTATTACTCTGAACCAAAAGTTAGGGAGAATTATCTTTTTCATAGAGAAGAAAAAGAAATAAAGATTAGTAAGAATTGGAATAAAGAAAATTCAAATAAAATTGATCAGCTATTTGCGTTTACCAAAAAGCATCAATTATTATTATCTGTTTTATTATTTCAGGATTCCATACTTAGGGTAGATGAAATTGGAAAATGGTTCAAGGGCAATATTATAATATCAGACATTACATCAGAAGACTATTTAAATAAAGCAATTATATTCCTTTCGCAATCAAAATATAGACCAACAATTAATAAATTTATTGAAAAGGCCGATTTAGGTTTTACAACTATTATAGAAAAAATTGATAGCCTTACTAAAAACAAATTGTCTATCGAAAAACATATTTTGAATTTGCTGTATGCTTATGAAATACAAAATTTTGAAATTTATACTAAACACAATATTTATAATAAGGATTGCACAAAAATTGTAGATAGTATTTCGTTTGAATTATTAAAATCAGAATCTTCTGGAACAATAAAATATCTAATCTTGGCAGCTTATTTATCTTATGCCATAAAAGAAGGATTACTTATTTTAATTGATGAAATTGATTCGAAATTGCATCCTCTTTTATTTCAATTAATCATTAAAATATATAATGATGAAAAAATAAACACACTTGAATCTCAAATGATCTTTACTACTCATAATACAATTCTACTTTCAAATAAAATACTTCGAAGAGATCAATTGGTTTCAATTGATAAAAATGAGTTTGGAGAATCATCAATTTCTAAAATGCATACCTCAAAAAATCCAATTAGAGTTGATACATCAATCGAGAAAGAGTTTTTAAAAGGTGAATTGGGTGGAAGCTCGAAAAAATTAAAGACAGATAATTTGAATCAAAATACTCTATTTGATAAATAATTATTTCAACTCTAATATCACTTTGACTTTTTAATTTAGATATAAATACTACATCTTTTTAATATTTTTTTACTTTATCAATTGAACTAAGCAAATAATCCTATTGATTTTAGAATTATTAATTTAGATGTTAAAATATTTTTTAGGCTTAAATATAAATTGCTTAAAATAGGAGCTTGGGAGGATGCTTATTATAAATAACCTCTTAAACTTTCAATGTCTATGAACCAACATTAAAAATAATTTTTAAATTAAGTTATGCTTTCACAAGAATCTCGAGCTTTTTTCATGACAACTAAAGCTCACTTAGATAGTATTACAGGAGATGAATTGAATGATGTTTTTTACCGATTCGACACTGCATATGTTATTTTCAATAGACTTTATGATGAAATCCCAATAGCGTTAAAAAACAGAGGAGATGTTTTTGATAACTCATTCAGTAATCAAGATAGTAAAAAAGCTACCATACTAACAATTCAATATTTAGGTGTACAGAATATTTTAAATTCTTTGGAGGCTAATAATTTCGAAAATAATATTGAAAATTTTGCAATATTAATTGAGAATGAAACATTTCATATTACTTTCAATAGAAACGGAATTCATGATCTTCAAGCTGATTTGCAACTTATATTAGACTTACGTTCAAATGATATTAATATTAAGATTCTGGCTCTATATGTTTTACTTTTACGTGTAAGGAATAATCGACAACATGCAAGAAAACAACCACTACAACATCAAAGACTTTTATTAAATCCGTTGACTTATTTATTAAATCTTACAAACGAAATGATATTTCAAAACTTAAATCAATAAAATATTGAAGAAATAATTTATGGTATTCTCAACTATCCAATAATGTTATATTTATGATCAATAAATATGTAAAGACTCACATTGGAATTATGCCTGTTCGTGTTTTACAGCATAATGTTATTTATTCTTTCGAAAACATGAATCCTGCTTTTTTGGAACTTAGCCAGAGGATTATCTCTCAATTAAATCTAGATCCAGGGATTAGCTATTTGATAGAAGAAGGATCAATAAAAAGCCCATACGCTTTATTTAAAAAAATATTTATTCAGGAGGCCTTTCTTTCATATGTGTGGTGCATTGCATTTAGTTTGACTGTTTTATATGAAGAAGTAAATGTAAAGAGCTCACGAAATTACTACTTCAGCAATCAGGAAGAAGTAATGGATCAAGAGAAAATACAAGACGCCTATCACTTATGGGAATATGCTATTTCATTAATAAAGAAATATTCAGAATGGAATAAAGAACTACTTCCTAATCCTGAATATTATGATGAAAAATATGAAGAGCTAATACCTAAAGTTAATAGCTTATATTTAGTTGCAATGAACTTCATTTTAGCGCATGAATTTGCTCATATCGAATTGGAGCATGATGCTAGAATTGATTCAAATCTTAATAAATCAGAATTGAGTATACAAATGGAAAAGGAAGCTGATGCTAGAGCATTTCGACTTGTTTTTGATGGAATAAATTCAATAAATGCGACTGAAAAACGAATAGGTATTTTAATAGGGTTATGCAGCTTGTTATTCTTTAAAAGTACAACTAGAGAAGATAGATATCCTGATGTAGATGAAAGAATTGATGCAATTATTAGTGTAGTTAATCCAGAACCTATGGATCCTATGTGGGGTATTGCAACATTGGCCTACCGGCTATGGGATAATTTATTTCAAAAAAACCTTGTTTGGCAATCTGGACTTAAATCAACCAAGGAACTTTATTATTCGATCAAACATCAGGTAAAACGTTAATATTTTTAGTTAATATTCTGAAATAAATTTTATAAAAAATAGTATTCTATAAGATAATATTTCCCAATTGACTCTACTACTAGAAATAAGTATCATTTAATGGAAACAGAATCAAAAATCAAGCAAATAATAAATATAAGTTGGGAGAGCTTTAAGAATAAAGTTGCCTCAAATCTCTTTGATCCTGAAAATGAGAAAATGATGCAGCTTCAATTAGCACAAACAATCCAAACGCTTATCCCAATTTTTGAATTTCAAAAGAACGAAACAATTAAGGTGCTTTTAGAAATCCCAGTAGAAATCAATAGGAATCCAAATAGACGTCTTATTGACATTGTTATTTTTCATAGCATGGGAATTAATAAAAAATACTTCCCGATTGAATTGAAGTGCTTCAGAAAATTTGTTCGTGATGGTTCAGGAAAGAAAAGAGGGGCACAGAATTTAGGAATGTTTGACTATTGGGCTGACATCGAGAATATTGAGCAATACACAAAGCTTCCAAACTACTCTTTTGCAACACAATTGACATTAACAGACGATGAATATTATGTTTCTGGGAAACATGAGGGAAAACAAGTTTCTGTTTATTCAACAAATAATTCGAGGGTAAATATTTCAGGAAATTTAGAGCAAGATGTTGCAAATCGTCATGGTAGAATTCAATTAGAAGGCATTTATTCAATGACAAATTGGGAAAGCCTTGGCAATTATTCTTTTATCCGCCAAGAATTTAACGGCGACTAACATTAACTTTAAATAGTTAGCCAATAGAATTAATTATTTTTTTCCTTATAAGTACCTCAAAAGGTTCGAATATCTCCCTTTTATTTGCCAATATAGATTATTATGGCGCGCATAGTTGCCTGGCGGTTGAACGGCGATGAAATTACTTAAGAAATCAATATTGCATATAGTGGCCTGTATTGATTTTATCTGATAAATAATTTATCAATTTCCACCTCTTTTATAGGAACATCATACCCTTCATATTCAATTGAATAATTATTTGGAGATGTAATTATGATATTTCCAAATTGACTAAACTCATCCCCCTCCTTAGTCTCATGTATTAAATATTCGTCAGAAAAATATTTCTTGGTAAAATGCCACAACTTTTCTACTCCACCATTTTTTATTAAATAAACTCTTTTGCCAACAAAAAGAAAATATTGATTATCTACTTTGTTAGAGTTTTCATCTGATTTTTCTTTTGCTGAAATAATTTTCCAAGCAATATTCTTTGGATTATTTAAATCGTCACTGCTGATTTTATAATCATCTTCCTGAACTGCGAGTTCTTTTTCCTCTTTCCTCCCCTTTTTCTCATCCGTAGTCTCTTGAAATGAACCAAGAATTTTTTCTCCATCAAGTTTCCAAAAACCACCTATCTTTTTTACAATCATATCAATTTTTAGAGTGCCGTTTCTTTCGCCCCAATTCATAATCAAATCATATTTAACTTTTGCTGTAGCATCATCCAGAAATTCATATACTTCAATATTTTTGGGATCCAATTTCAAACGAGATCCATCTAAATTCAATAACGCGAGATCTGCCATAAAAAAAGCATCTTTCATGTTTAGATTATAAAATGGTACTCCTTCATGCCAAATACCTTGGGTTGATTGACTGTTGTATTCGCTGTTTAATATCCCAAAATAGGTTTTCTCTATTTGATCTTTAATTGCCTCCTTATCTTTAGAATGAAATGAAATTACATTTTTTAATTTGTCAAAATTGAAGTTGTTTGTCTTTGTATCATATAAAAGAAATAGCCATGATAATATTAAAAGTACGGTCAAAATCCACAGCCATTTATTAGATTTCTTTTCTTCATATATTTCTTGATACTCATATTTAGAATCGGCAGACAATGGCTGTTTTTTCTCATTAGAGGTAAGTAGTGCAATCTTTTTTTGAAGATCTTCCTTTTGGCTGTCAAATACATCTACTGAAATTATCTTTTGATCATATAAGTTCTGTATTATTTCTAAGTGCTTATTTATTTCATTTTTAGCATTTAAAATATCCTCGTCAACTGATGTTTCCGTTGGCAGTTCTTGAATTAATTGATTTCTACTCTCTACCTCAATTATTAATTTTCTATTATAATTGGATACTGCTATAAGTGCCCAAATAAGGCAAGTGAAGAAATAGATAGGTAGTAATAAATAAATAAATGGAGTGTCCATTGTTAATAGGACGAGTGGCCCAATTATAAAACTCATAACCAGTCCGCCAATTACTGATGAATAAAATAGTCCAACTGGCCAAAATAAAAATACTAGGATTGCTGCTATCCCCTTACTCTTTATTGGTTTAGAAACAAAATACCGAGTCATACATTAAAATTTTAGCTGGAATAAAGGAGGGGATATAAAAATAACGCATATATGCGTCTGTTCAAAATATACAATTAGCCCAATTTGGGCTTGTGATTAATGTAAAGAACAAAATGTTGATAAAAGCGGTTGGGGAACGTATCCGACAATTGCGTTTAGAACAAGATATTTCTCAAGAGGATTTGGCTGTTGAAGCAGATATTCCATTGTCACAAATCGGTAGAATTGAAAGAGGGGAAACGAATCCAACAATTTCTACTTTGTATGTCATTTCAGAAGCTTTAAAAATCGAATTATCTTCACTTCTAGATTTTAAGCTTAAAAAGTAGCGGTTTTGGCCAATCTAATTATTCAACCAAATAAATATCTATCACATTAATCCAACGTTTACTCATTCTTGAATTGTGAATCTCACTACGATATACTTTGAATTGAAGAGTCTTATTAGCTGGTAAGTAATATGGTATTTCAACTAAATAATCATATAAGGTTAACCATCGTTCTTTGTTATGATTATCTACAATTTGAATATATCTCTGCATAATAGCTTTTGAATTCATAAATAGAGAACCCACAAAATTAATCTTACCAGATATTATTTCAAATTGTTCATCAATTTCGTTGGTCATAAAATTAGGATAGTAAAATTCTTGGATTTCCCAAATCCTAAACTTCCTTTCAAGGAAATCTTACATTAGGATTTATCACTGATTTGATTTACAGTCCTGAATAATATCTAGTAAGATAAATAGTTGATCCAAATCAAACAACATTTCATCAAAATCGGTTGGTAAATTGGTATGACATGTTTCCAAATAAGCAAATACTAACCGTCTCAAATTTTTACTTACTCTATTTGGGTAAGTGGTATCTAAAATTTGTTCTAATAATTTTATAGTAACGTTATTTATTTTCAAAAAAGGAATTTTCTTCAAAGCTGCGAAGAGGAATTTGGCCTTCCAAGAATTCTTTTTTTTTATAGTTGTTTAGAATAGCATTACTGTCAAATAATAATAGAAAGCCGAGCTACTCCCTATTAATGGCCATAGTGGCCACTACAACCCCCTAAGCCAATTATAAAACTACAGGCAGCGAATTCGCTGCCGAATCATTGAAAACAGTATAGTGCCTATAATGACTTTATAAAGCGATTTTAATTTCCTCTTCTAATAATTTGGTATAGTCTTTTGGATATTTTTCTTTCCAATATTCTCTTTCATTTAGTTCTATAATTGGTCTTTGCACATTTTTTAACCAATTCAAACCTTTATCAGTGATAACAGTTTTTCTAAAGGTCTTATTGTTCTTTTCGACAATAATTGTTTCAAAATACTTCATACTGTAATAATGGGGATAAGGTTTATTCCTTTCCTTCCCATCTTGAAGAATCTGCAATTTGCGGAGATGTTCAAATAATATATTCTTGCCCATGGGCCAATTAAGGAACTTTAAGTCGAGAATATTTGCAGCATATTTAATGTCTAAGTAAAATCCATTTTGCTTGTTCATTTTAATTTATTTTAATTGAAAAATATGGGGTGGATATAACCACCCCAATACTTATGAATAGAAGATCCTAAAATAGAACTCTTAGGATCTAGGAAATTTAAAAATTTCCTCCCCAGTTCTAAGGCACATCATATTTAGTACTTCATTTTAATCGCTTGTTTTTTTATAATGATTATGTTTCACTCTGGTTAATAACGATAATTGAATAGCCTTAGTTAAGTAATTTTCAGCCGTTTTGGGATTAATGGACATTAATCCAGCAACTTGCATTGCTTCTTCTCTATTAAATTCGTCTGGTAGTTTTTCTAAATAAAGCTCCTTGATGTGCTTGTTGCCCTTAATCTTTTTACACGCTTTAAGATCTGTAAATATTTTAGCTGTATGATAAGAGAGTGTATTAATGATTGAGGCAGCACATTCAAAATCATCATCTGTACAAACTAACTTAAAAATTAAAGGAGTATTTTTAGCTTGCCTTGCGGCTGAAAGAATCATGCAAATTCTAAAAAAAATAAGACCTAATCTATATGCAGACCCTCTTATATCATCGCCATAGATATTTTCGAGTCTGGTTACTATTTTTTCACAAATCGCGTTAAAATGAGATTGCTGCTGTTTTGTTAATTCAAATAGTATATAGTCATCATTACCAGGATCATAATCCTGTAAAAAAGGACGTGTCATTAATGCCAAATCAAGGCTAACACTCTTAAATATGACTGACAAATCTCTGCTTTCTTCAAAAACGTTCTTCCAACCCTTTTTAGGCAGATAACTGTAATGGATAAACCTAGAATTAAGTCCATTTTCAACATCATGAACAAGGTTGTTAATTTGTTTTGGCGTTCCAGTTACTAAAATTGAAAGTGCTGGTGCTTTAATAGAAGTGTACTCGTTTTCGGTTTTACGTTCACGTCTAATAGCTTCATTTTGGAACGTCTTTCTAAGAATGTCTGAAAAATTACCATGTTTAGAAGCGTTTGCAGTAGCTAAGGTATCGGCTTCGGTATCAAGCATCAGTCCAAACTCCTTATTGATACTCAAACTCTGGGTAAACTTGGCGTTACTAGTATCTGCTGGAAGTATAAACTTTTTTAATTCCGGCTTAGTAGCATTTTTTTTGGCCTCTTCATCTAATGACTCGTATTCTTGCAGAGCAAGATTGTATTGCAATTGCATTTCATCTTGAATTGCTTCGGCACACTTCTCGATCCAACAGATGACTCCCTTACCGGCTGCTGCGGGCGCAGAAATAAAGGCAAAGATGTTCATACTATATAGACGACTATCATATACCCCTTTAATTTTTGGGAAACTGCTGCTTAGTAGAGTAAGTAAAGCAATAAGAACTGCATCGCATTCTCTGTCTAGAGGGAACAGGGTGAGAATATCTTTTATGAACGGAGGTAGTTTAGATGACATATTCCTTTCAAATATTGGAGTGTAAAATAATTCTACCTCCACCTCTTCTTCTGGAATTTCCTCAATTTGTTTATCCTCAAAGCCTATTATTACATTATCAATTAGCAATTCTTTTTGACGCATGTCTTGGGTAAAATCATCATTGAAACAGCGTGGTTTGAAAATTTCACGAATATTTTTCTTTACATATTCTTTATCTACACCAGTTTTTTTGCAAAGAGTTCCTAATTTTTGAAGCCACTGCTTTGCATTTTGAATTGTAAATTCACCATGATCCCTCGTATTTATCCGTATTAAGGAGATCATAAATTCAATAGTATTATTCCTATTTGGAATGTACTTTATTGGGTAAGAACTAAATTCTTCTAGGTTTTTAAAATAACCTGTGTAAAGATCTAACGTTAGTTGTTCTGGTATTGAGCAACTAGTTGAAATTTCTGTTTGTAAATTTTCTGTAATCATTATTTAATTATTTATATTAAAAAATATCAAACGCAGCAATTAAATTCCTATACCTGATATATCAAGTATGCAGATTTAATTTAATAGATATTTTAATTTTTAAGGAATTGATGAATGATTTGAAAAATTTTTTTGTAAAGCAATTTCAGTTGCCCATTCAATCATTTCGACAATCTCTACTAGAGATGTGATCCGAATTAATCTGACTTGCATAACAATTTTTTTTAGGCTATTAATTCAACTCATTTTTAAATTCAACTTTTCGGAATTTATTTGAGAGCAATTGAATTAAATACTTATGTGATATGCTAGTAGGATCAATTTATATACCGTTGTAAATAAATCGGCAAAATTTGCAGCTTATTATTTGAACAACAAATAATAGTTTTTATAAAAATATTATTAACAAATACTGACAAAATTGGTGTAAAAAAGGAAAATTTTACACACTATTTTACTGACAAAAATGGTAATAATATCGGCTTATTCTAATATACTATGTAGTCCATATTTCAGTGACTAATTTGCAGATCAATTATATGTTGCTGTTTACTAATTATTTCATCCCTATAAAGAAAGTGCCACTCTTGTTTGAGTGGCACTTTAAAAGCTGAGATGTGAGATAAAATCTATCAGCGATAGCATCGCATAGCCTTTACTGACTTATCCAGATCATCTTTCCAAAATCTTTGGCGGCTACCTGAGATTGTAACTGCCTTTACTTGTCCTTCTTTTACATACTTGGACATCGTTACAATTGAGATACCTAGGTACTTAGCTGCCTCTTTTTTGGTTAACAGCGGATTGTCTGCCTTTTCTACAGGCAATGGAATCATGCTGATTACTGCTTCCTTAACGGCCTCCTTGATATACTGTCTTAGCACATCAATGTTGTGAATTTCGATAAATGTTTGTGACATAAAATCGGTTTAAATGTTTTAAAAATTGGCTTGCGCCATTTGTTTTTTTTCCGATTTTGCCACAAGCATTGTGTTGTTAGTCCAAGGCTCATGATTCTACAATTTTGAAATATTAAAAACTTGTCGAAGCAAAGTGCTAAGAATTTAAAAACTTTCCATCTTTTCCGAAAATATTTTTAGGAAAAGATCGCATACTTGGTCAGAGCCTCTGCATTTTGCTGCTGGCTTATCCTTACATAACTCTGGAATGACCGCAATGACTTATGGGCACTTAATACCATTAAGCTAGATGTATTGATACCTTCTAAAATGCAATTACTAATAAGACTACGTCTACCTACATGTGAACTTAATAGCTCATACTCTCTCTTTACTTCGGTCTTCTTTATGCCACCAATTGTTCTTGTCACCAAAATTGGTTCGTCTAATTCTGCCTTCTTACCAATTTCTTTCAGGTAACGGTTAAAGACCTGATTGCATGGTGCTTTTGGTAGTTCATAATTATATTTGATCAAGATATTTTTTACTAATGGCGAGATTGGAATAACTACCTCTTGGCCAGTCTTTACTGTTTTTATTTCAATAAAGCCATCCTTAATATTTTCTTTCTGAATCCTGACAACATCAGAATACCGAAGTGCCGTAAGGCAGCTAATTATGAAATAATCCCTTATGATATCTTGCAGGCTATCATCTGATAAGTCAAGATTAGCCAGCTTGGTAATCTTTTCCATGGTGAGGAAAATCTTATGAATTTCCTCAATTGGTTTCTGAAAACCTTTACTCCTAAAAGCTAGGTTTGTATTCAAGTTTCTTTCTGTCGCTTCATTCATAAACACTTTTACTGTCTTGATGTGCTTGCCTTCAGTATTGCGACTGACCCCTTTTGACTGCAAAAATTTGATGAATTGACTCCGCCACTCTAGTGTGATGTCATCATATTCAAAACTTTTGACCCCACTTATCTCTGCGAATTGTTGCATCTTTCTGAATGTGCCCCAATAGGTTTTTATAGTTGCTTCTTTTCTAATTGGAATACAATCTTTGATAAATTGCTCAATAAAAGGAAATAGCTCTAATTTCTGTTTGAGGGGTTCAATTGCCGGCTTTGGTAAAATATTTAGTATTCCATTGACCTTTTCTTTTAACATGCCAGCAGTTGGAATAATCCCATCAATTTGAAAGTTTCTAAATTCAGATTTGAAGGTGTTAACCATTTTTTCAAGCCAAAAATTGAGGCTACTGTTTTTCTGTAATTGCTTGTTTACAATTGCTCTTTGAGTGATTAGGTTCCATTCTTCGGGACGAATCTTCTCTCCTGTGGTCAAAGTGAAGCGTTCGACTCCGTGTAAACTGGTATACCTAACGTCTAAATAAATGAGTGTAGGCTCTTTTGATTTTTGGTCTTTAAGGTAAAATCTAGGTTCTGGAATCATGGTTATATTTTTATTATTAACTATTATTAATTTTATTATAATTAATTGATTTTTAATTATTTACAGTTGTTATTATAGTTGAATACAATGCTCAAACATTTTTTTCGAATTATTAAA
Organism: Chitinophaga pinensis; assembly: GCA_943372225.1. Classification (GTDB taxonomy): domain Bacteria; phylum Bacteroidota; class Bacteroidia; order Chitinophagales; family Chitinophagaceae; genus Sediminibacterium; species Sediminibacterium pinensis_L. The sequence continues at coordinate 469,511 of CALRXV020000001.1, forward strand.
TATTTTTTCGAGACAGGCCGAAAATCAATACAGCGCACCTAGGTACGCTGCAAAAACAAGACAAAATCTAACAGAATCATTAAGAATAAGGCGGACTTGGCGAGACCACAAAGCCCTGGCACAGAGTGCCGGGGTTTATTTTTGCGAAGAGGCGTCCCAAGCTCGCTTGGGTAAGCCGATGAGCAAAAATAAACCCCCAGCAATCGCAGATTGCTGAGGGGCTTTGAGTAAGTTCAATACGGGAAGAAGACTGACCGAGCCAGCGAGGTCAGGCAATCTTGGGCGAGACCCTCACAGAGACAATCGCAGATTGCTGAGGGGCTTTGAGTAAGTTCAATACGGGAAGAAGACTGCCAAAGGCAGGCAATCTTGGCGTTCTAATTTTAATCTCTTATATGCCAGCGAGGTCAGGCAATCTTGGCTCTTATCATCATCACTGAGAATCAAAAGATCTCAGAAAATCTTAGATGTTTTTTTTAAAAAAGAAATCATAAATTGAACACTTCTATAATGAAGGAGTAGTTCAACATAATAGCAACTAAATCTCATTTAAAATGTTCAGTGTGATGATACAAAAAATTGGTCTCACCACTGCATTTTAAAAATAATTTATATGGACATCATTGCATTTTTAATACAGTATGATTATCTTATAGTAGCGTCGGTACTTATATCCTCTTTTCTTTTCTATTACTATAGAAGAAATAAGATTAATTATAGGATTAGGGTAGAAAAGAAAATAAATGGGGATTTGGAATATAAGGCCGAACATAGGAGAGGTTTATTTCATAAATGGGAAAGTGGTTATCTTGGGCTACACTCAGTTGGTAAACCGCTCAGAAGAAGAGCTGAATATGTTTTAATGGGTTGGAGAAAATTAGAATTAACGGCAACTAAAGAAGAAATACATCATAGTAAGGTTGTCTATGATGAATATGAGATTGAAACAATTGATGAATTAGAAAAAGAATTGTTTAGAGCAAAAGATCATTAGTAACAAATTTCATGCGCAATCATTCGCAGAATCTACATGGATAAAAATAGCTCCTGTTACCCTCACCCCAACATCCCCCAAACCCTTTCAATGACCCAAAAAGCAGCTACTGAACCAATGGCATATGGTATCAGGTAGGGTTGCCATTTGGCTCTTTTAAATTTCAATTGCTGTATCCCAGCTATTATCAATAACACTACCCCTATAAATAATAACTGCCCCGCTTCCACCCCCACATTAAAAAATCCAAGTGCCAATGGAATCCCTTTTTGCGGCAATCCAATATTGGCTAATGCACTAGCAAAACCAAAACCATGTAATAGACCAAATACAAATGCCACCAACCAAGGATAAGTAGCACTCATGACTTTTTTACCCTGATAATGATGCACCAATTCAACAGCCAAAAACAAAATACTTAATGCAATCACAGCTTCCACAGGTGGTGCAGGTAATCCAGCAAAATTTAATGCCGATAGAGACAGCGTGATACTATGTGCAATGGTAAAAGCCGTAACTGTTGTGACGAGTTTTCTAGTACCCGTTGTAATTAATAATAGGGCTAATACAAATAACAAATGATCAAACCCAAATAAGATATGCTCAACACCTAGTTTAAAATAGGTACTAATGGTGCTGGCATAAGATGATTCATAAGGGATAGTAGCTATTGTTTTAGTTGGCTGTAACAATAAAGAATATTTTTCTCCATTACTGAATTCAATATAGACCAACACATCTATCAAGGATTCCTGAATACCACTAACACTGATGTTCATTCCATGAATGTCTTTGGTGGAATTTGCTTTCATAGTAAACAGTGCCCCTGAACCAGCTTCAATACCTTTGTCTTTTTGCAAAATGGTAAACCAGGAAGGAAAAATGGGCTTGATTACCGGTAACATATCACCCTTCCTAGGTATTTTCCATAAAACGTCATAAGTACTACTACCTGTTTGTTTTATTTGCAATAAGGCCGGCCTTACCTCATGTGCATTCACCTTATTTGCAAGAACAGAAAAAAACAACCATAAAAGAAATGTAAAAACCTTACTGCGCATTTCTTATCATTAATTTGTCTGATAATTGTTGCTGCAGTAGACCATTCGATATAGTTAGTTTCAGCGTATATTCTTTCTTAAAATCTTCATACACTTTTTGATTAAACTGTTGCTGAAAATCGTATCGATAATCATTTAGCAATTGCTCTTTTATAGAAGCAAAATCGGGTTCCGTAGCGGGTTTTACTGCATTGATAAAAATCAGGTGGGCACCAAAACCAGATAATACTGGGCCAGTCCATTTACCAACAGGTAATTTGGCTAAAGCAGCAGCAAATCCCTCACCCATTTGTGCATCAATTTCTTTTGCAGGCGCATCATTGGTATGATAAGCAAAGGCAAATGGATCTCCCAATTTGGTTAATGCAGATAGGTTATTGTCAGTTGTTGGGAGTGTGGGTAGCAAGGCCAAAGCATCCGCTTTTGCATGTTCCCTTTTATCTGCATTGAAGTAAATATGCGAAAAAGTATAGCTGTCCTGCTGTAAATATTTGCTTTTGTGTTTAAGATAATAGGTTTGTAGTGACGAATCAGCTGGTTCTTTCATTTGAACAAGATCACTGCTGATAAAGTCTAGCTTCTGGTTCATTCTTCTTCGAATAAGCTCATCATTGTGATCAAGGTTCATTTTCAAAGCCTGTCTATAATAAACTTCTTCTCTGATTTCGTTATCAATTAAGCTTGTCCATTCTGAGTCATTTGGTTGCCTACCCCACTGTTTTTCAAAAAGATTGCCAATTCGATTCACCAAATCATCGTCTATGACAATGGTTTGCTTGGAATTTGTTTCCGGATTATTGATATAATACAATCCAAAAATAAAAGCGCCTATCAACAGAAAATGCAGTAGTGGTTCTCTGATGATTTTTTTAAATGTACTATTCAACTACTTAGTTTTTGGGTGTGTACCAAATAGGAGATGTATAAGCCCTTTCCTGTAATGTCATTGGTACATTTGCTGTCATTTTTATTTTAAACTTAACTGCATCAAATGCGGTCCATCTAGGTGTAGGAATTTCTAATACCCTTACATAATAGAAAGCGGGAACTGCTGCATTAAAATCAGGATCCGTCCAAACCGTACTCAATTCTGGATCTCCAATGCTATTATCAACAGTTGCTTTTTCAAGGTTTACCGTATTTCCCACCGCAGGTAATTTTCCTTTGGCATCCAATTTTCTTTTATCAGCATCGCCCCAAACCACATTATAAACTTTTTCCTGTTTGTTTCCCTTTGCATCTACCCAGCCTTTAATGATTTGAACCCTGTCTAGGTTGGCACCCATAGGGTCTTTGGCAGCCATCACTACAAAGCTTGGCGCTTTACTATTTGCTGATGCAGTAAGGTCTCCACCCATTGGCACACCTTTACCATAAGCAGCTTCTACCCAATTTGCTTTACTAAGATCAGAAGCGGCAAAATCAAATCCACCGAAAAAACGAACTGTAATACGTGGCCCTGTACTGGCATAAGTTTCCTTACGTTTCATGGCATCCCAGATAGCTTCGCGCGTGTTAGAAGTGGCCCATACCCCTGTCCATCCAGCAGCACCCAATTCCCAACCCTTCATGGTTCTACCATCAAAATTCATGGCGTTTTCAGACCATCTTTTATTACTTGGTTCAGAGGTTTTAAACTTTCCAAAGAAATTATCTTCTTCGGTTGAGGTAATACCAGTATGATCATCGGTGCCACCTGCCATTCCATATTTGAAAGGGTTAACCCCCAATTCTTGTTCTAATTTCAACCCGTTTTTTAAAGCATCGCGGATATATTCAGTATTTATATCTCCTGGCTTTTTAGGTTGCAAAATCAAATTGCCCTTATCCCAAATTTCAAAGTTGGCAAACTCATCTGTAGGAGATAAGGATGGATGTGCTTCACTGGTACCTTTTACCTGTGTTACCTCATAAAGAATTTCCCATTTTTGTCTTTCAGCCGCATATTCTTTTGTCAGTGGTTTACCTGACAATGTTGTTTGAGCAAACATGAGACCATTACTCAGATTGCCGTTGTGAGGGATTGCCAGTAATTTACCACCTGTTTTTTTCTCATAGGCTTCCATCCATTTCCAAAGATTTTCTGGATCATCTGATTGAAAAGTAGTGTAGGGTAAGACTTTATTGGCTTCTTTAGCATTTCCCCTATAGATTATATTCCTGTGCAGGTTATTACCACCTCCATAATTGCTTGTCCATTCGTACGCAATGAAAGTAGTAAAGTTGCCAGGCTTATAATATTTCTCCATTATCTCATTATTTTTTTCCCAAACTGTTTGCGCAAATTTGGGATCCATTGCAGCAGCAGGTAGGGTATTGGTAGATTGCCTATTGACCATATCCAACGCTGCTTTATTGGCTCTTTTTGGATCACCTGAAGTAATATCGTCATGCCATTTTTTAATAATAGGGTCCTTCATGAGTTTAGGATGACCTTTAACAATACCAGGAATCAGACCCATAACATCTGAATGATCTGTAACACAGAACCAATCTAATGGACGGTGTAGTTTGGCCATTTGGCCTGAATTACTTTTAATTTCTTCACCCATGGCAAAACGGACTGCGTCTTCAGGACCCACTGTTGTACCCGATGCTCCTGCATCTGCCGACAAAGAAGTATGCAAGTGGGTATCACCCCATAAAACTTTATCAGGATAGGCAGATTCAACAACCTTAGCAGAACCGCTTTTTGAACTTTTGGCATTGCCGATGGCGTCTTTAATTGTTTGATTACTGTTGCAACCATAACTAGCTAACAAAAGACCAAAAAGCACAAAACCGGATAGATGATTTCTACACATTTAGATAGAATTTTTATATAATTAAACCAGTTATAAATATATATTTTTCTAAAACCAGTTCTGGGTTTTTACTAAGGAATTTGTCTCGATTTTCTAAATACAATCATGGAGTTGGCGTTCCTTTTTATTTTACCGTCTTCCTTAAACAAGAAAAACACCAAACTAGCAAAATCAAATGAAGCAATACAGCTGGCCACAAGCCCTGTCCAGCGATTTTTCCAACTAGTGTTGAATAGACTAGTAGAGATAATGATAAGAAATTGTACCCAAGCATTGCTTTTACCATGACTTTAGACTGTGCTTCATTTCTTGAAAGCCAGCAGGCTATACCAATGGTAACAAGGGCTATCCCGGCAAGTTTGGCAACTATGATGGCGGTTGGTTCTATCAGGGTAGTGCCTAGTAAAGAGGAAGCAACCAAAGAAGGTACAATTAACAAAGCCAAACCAGTAGCTCCTTCTATAAAAGCTGTAATGGTTAATAATGTTTTCAATTTTATAATGATTTTTATTTGACTAATTAAGTAATGCTAGAATTAAAAACATTACCCCAACTCCACACCCATTTCTGAATGCTTATAGCCATTAATTTTTTTGTGCATTACTTTAAACCAAAGTGGTGGCACTAATGAAAGCAACAACATTCCCGGATATCCAGTAGGCATTTGTGGACTTTCATCAAAATGTCTCAATATTTGATACTTTCTACTAGCCATATAATGATGATCAGAGTGCCTAGAAAGCTCTAATAAAATTAGCCTTCCCAATGGATGATTAGAATTCCAAGAATGAATGGGCATGGTACGTTCGTAAGTATTGCCATTCATTTTTCTTCTTAGTCCATAGTGTTCTATATAGTTAACGGTTTCCAATAATAAAATACCAATAAAAGCACCTACCAGAAAAAATAATAGGGTCTTAAGGCCAAAAATCATTCCAATAGAAACAATTAAAATCAATTGCAAAAATTGATACACCAACATTTCATTCTTCCAACTCCAAAATGTAAGTTGTTTCTTTTTTAGTCTTTCCTTTTCTAAATGCCAAGCTGAACGATAACTACCCAGTAGGGTTCTTCCATAAAAAGCATACACTGTTTCTCCATACCTACTAGATGCAGGATCAAGATCAGTAGAAACATTTTTGTGATGACCCCGATTGTGCTCTATAAAAAAATGCATGTAAAGGGTAGACAGTAATAAAAGCTTACTCATCAACTGCTCATACTTTGTTGGCCTATGACCCAATTCATGAGCAGCATTAATACCTAAAATACCACAGGCCATACCATAAGCTGTTGTTGCACCAATTTTATAGGAAACTGACAGGCTTTCATTACTAACCTGAATCAAAAAATAAATCAAGATCAAATATTGTAATGGCACAAGACCATAAAGCATCCAATCATAGACTTTGTTCTCTTTTGCTAATTCCTCTTCAATTTTAGATAAATTGTCAGTGGAACCCTTGGTGAATAGTTCAATCAAAGGAATCATCACAAATAATATAAAAACTGCCGTATAAGCTCCATAATTTTCAGTGTACAATGAAAACAATACAATCAGTGGGGTGATATATGCCAGAGAAAATTTCATGATTTTCTTGTAGAAGTTTTAATAATTTTTAAGATACCCAAACATTTCAAGAAAATTCAAATTATTTATTAGTCTTTATACCTAAACGTAAATTTCTTTTGATACTTACCCGCAAACTCTCCGTTAGAAAAATACTTTGTAATTAGCGCATTACAAGTAACCGGCAATTTGAATTCATTATAGGCATATGTCAAAAGCATTTTATCCTTAAAAGGCAAATCTGATTTACCTCTCTTTATTTCAAATGCTAAAGGATTATTTTCATTGATATAATACCATTGAAATATAGCATCCTCTAAATAAAAATCATTTGAAATATTGTTGAGCTCAATCTTGTCAAATGAAATTTTACCTTCCCTAAGACTGGAAGAAATATTCAAATGATGAAATGGATTGATTGCACTATCGAATTTTGAAAAGGTACAAGTTAAAGAAGTACTGAAATATTCATCCTTACTATAAGATAAAACATTACTGATATTATTCCGATAGACTATACTGTCTTTATTAATTACATTGTCTGTTGCTTTCTTGATTTCTTTATCAAAAAACTCTGATTCTATAGTACTATTAGTATGTTTTATTCTTACTTGTTTTTCCGTTACTTCAATCTCATTCTCCTTGCAACATTTTGGTGTATGATAAATAACACTATCTCTTACCCTTTGATTATTTTGATAGAAATAATAATGAAATACACTGTCAAGCCATATCATTTTCAATTCTGCTCTACCTGCTTTATATTCCAAGGGTTCTGTATTACTATTGCTATTATCATATTCTATTCTGGTATAACCATAGATAGCTACTTTTCTTAAAAAGGGTTGCAACTGATTGCCCTTATATTCAAAAAATTGTACCTGTATGGTATCTATCAATAATTTTCCAGATGGGTTTGAAATAGTTTTTGGTAGAAAACAATTTCTATTAACCATGGATACAACCCTATTCAAGTTGTCATAATTCCATACAATATCATTGTATTTTCCTGAAATGGTATCTCCAGTTACAGTTTCAATCATTGGAAAATTGGTATTTTTTTGTGCAAATAGGTACACCGGAAATAATAAGAAAAAGATTGCTATTTTTTTCATGATAACTATTTAGAATTGAAATGGAACTTAGAAGCTTATTTTTTATACCTGAATGTAAAATGCTTTAATAAACCACTACTAAATTCAGTACTCTGATATCCAGAAGTTATTTTTTTAATATAGATGGTACAATAAACAGGTAGATTGTTTTGATTATACGTATATCTAAAACTGTTGATATCTCTAAATGGAGAGCTTGTATCATCTCTTTTGATGGTACTTTGTAATTGATTATTTTGATTATACAAATGCCAATTGATATTTGTACCATCCCTATCAAAACCAAAATTTAGATTAATTAACTCTTTGCTCTCAAAAGAAAAACTGATTTTCTCGTTAGTAAGCATGGGTGCAATATTCAATTGAGCAAAGGGATTGATTTTATCATCAAATTTGGTATAAGTATAATTTGTAGTCTCTCCTCCATGGTTTCCTTCATGATAACCAATTTCTTCTGCTGTAACATTTTCATGAAACTCTAAAAAATCTAGATAAAAATTTGAGCCATTTCTATTAGAAAAATCAGTTAGCCTTTTTAGTGTTGAATCAGTTTGTTCATAAGTGGTAATGAAACTATTCTTAACTATTTTCCCTTCACTTATTTGTTCTTCTACCACACTATCCTTTACCCTTTTTCCATGCTCATATTTATAATAGTAAGTTTCAGTGCTCTTAACCCATTTTGATCCTATACCGTTTGATTCATAGCTGGTATTTTTTTTATACTTGGGTACTCTTTGGTCTAAAACATATCCAAATTTTTGTATGGCAGTTGTATCTATAACCCAACGTTCTGATGAAGGATTGTTGGATTTTTGCAAATAACCAATTCTATTGACAATACGAATCAACCTTTTGAGGCCATCATAAGCAAATACAGTTTCCTGGTATTTTCCTTTGATGGTATCACTGGTAACAGTTTCAATCAGGGGAAGGGATTTAGATGCGGTTTTGGGAGATTGGGCTAGGGTCATCAATGGCAAAAATGCCAAAAGGGAAAAGATTCTTTTCATCATACATTAGGGGTTATCATTGTCAAACTTAGTTAAAAAACTGGACAGATAAGTTACCGCTAATGGGCTCATTGAAAAACAATGAACCTATCTTTATTTGGCGCAACATGCTGAATGAATAAACAGTTTTATATTTACCACAATGCAAAATAAAAACGTACTCATCACCGGCGCCAGTCAAGGAATTGGAAAGGCTTTAGCAGAATTATTTCTTGCGCAAGGTTATCAAGTTATCGGAACCAGTCGTTCTGGTAATATAGAGATCTATCATCCTTCATTTGAAGCAATATCTCTTGATCTTACCCAAATGGAAAGTATCAAAGCATTTGAAGCCCAAATATCCAGTAAGGAAACTAAGTTTGGTATTTTAATCAATAACGCCGGTATTGGACCAGACTTAGGAACTAGTTTTCCAGAAGAAAAGAGTTTTGACCAAACCTTTGATGTGAATGTAAAAGGTCAAGTATTCTTTACAGAAGCCATGATTAAGCATCTAGCAACTAATGCAAAATTAATTAATGTCTCTTCAAAGATGGGTTCTATTGAACAATGTGTTGGAACAGATTCTGTGGCTTATAGAATGTCTAAGACCGCTTTAAATATGTATACCAAAATACTGACCAATAGGTATGCAAGTGAATTCCAAATTGCTACCCTTCATCCAGGTTGGGTGAGAACCAATATCTCTGGAGACAATACAAAGGGTAGGTTTTCAACAGAAGAATCTGCAGCCATGATCTATACTTTCGTTTGCAGCAATTTTAAAACCGGTATTTTCTGGAACGTAGAAACCAATTCATCTTGTGACTGGTAAAAAGCGTTTCTAAGGATGGTTTTAGATTTTTTATTAATATCTTTAAACCAATATTCCCCTTTAATTAGTTAATTATGAAAAGAAGGAAAGCTTTAGGTCTAATCTTATTAGCTGGAGGAGGAGCTGCGGCTTCATGGGGAGGTCTTAAATGGTATCAATTAAACCATACCCCAGATCTTGAATATCTAACTGGTAAGCTCAATTTATTATCGGCTTTAGCTGAAACAATTATTCCCAAAACAGATACGCCTGGTGCCAAAGAAGCTGGGGTAGGTCAGTACTTGATAGATATGATCAAAGACTGTACCGATAGGAAAACCCAGAATAAATTTTTGGATGGATTAAAAGAATTGGTTCAATACACGCAAGACAAATACAACAAGTCTTATGAAACCTGCTCTGTAGAAGAACAGGTTGTTGTTATGAAACATTTTCAAGAAAAGGGCAAACCTTATAATGGCATTATTGGAAAAGCTCAAAACAAATTTTTGGGCAAATCATTTTTTACCACACTCAAAGAATATACGGTTACAGGATATTGTACTTCTCAGTTGGGTGCCACCCAAGGGCTTGCTTATTTGCCAGTACCTGGACCCTATATTGGATGTACTACTTTAACCAAGGGGCAAAAATCTTGGGCTACCAAATAAATCCTAAAAAGCTGTTCTATGCAAGAATATGATGCTATTGTAGTTGGCTCTGGAATCAGTGGCGGTTGGGCCGCAAAAGAACTTTGTGAAAAAGGATTAAAAACATTGGTCTTGGAGCGCGGACCCATGGTAGAGCATATCAAGGATTATAAAACAGCCAGTATGGACCCCTGGGAGTTCAAGTATCATTTGGCCAATCCTATGTCAGATGTTGCAGAGAGTCCAATTCAAAGCAGGGTGTACAACCAAGCCAGCAAACATTTTTTTGTCAACGATAGCCAACACCCTTATATACAGGACACACCCTTTAATTGGGTAAGAGGTTATCAGGTTGGGGGCAGATCACTAACCTGGGGTAGGCAATGTTATCGCTGGAGCGATTTAGACTTTGAAGCCAATGCCAAAGATGGGCATGGTGTAGACTGGCCCATTAGGTATAAAGACATTGCACCTTGGTATGACTATGTAGAACAATATATTGGTGTGAGTGGCAATCTAGAAGGTTTACCACAGCTGCCCGATGGAAAGTTTCTACCACCCTTTGATTTGAATTGCGTTGAAGCAGATTTTGCTCAAAAAACAAAAGCTAGATACAAAGACAGAATAGTCACCATTGCAAGGGTGGCCAATCTATCAAGAGGATGGAATGGAAGAGGACCTTGTCAATCTAGAAACCTTTGTGAAAGAGGTTGCCCCTTTAGTGGTTATTTTAGTAGCAATGCCGCAACACTTCCGGCAGCAGCACTTACAGGGAACCTAACCATTATTCCAAATGCGGTTGTGGTTAGTTTAATTTGGGATGCCAAGAAAAGCAAAGTAACTGGCGTAACTGTCATAGATGCTGAAACCAAACAGACCAAAGAATATTTTTCTAAGATCATTTTCTTGAATGCATCTACCATTAATACTGCAGCAATTCTACTAAGATCTGTAACCAAGGATCATCCCAATGGAATTGGAAATGCTAGCGGACAAGTGGGTAAAAACCTCATGGATCATTTTACTTTTTCAGGTGCAAAAGGAGAACACCCCGGATTAAAAGACAACTACTATCAGGGCAGAAGGGCTTTTGGCATATATGTTCCAAGATTTAGAAATCTAGGTCCTGATTCCATGCGAACAGATTATGTACGTGGCTTTGGTTACCAAGGTGCGGGACAAAGATTAGGGTGGAATGAAAAAATGGGATCAGATGATTTTGGGGTTGGATTCAAAGAAAGTATTAGCACACCAGGGCCTTGGGAAATGGTGCTTGGCACTTATGGAGAAACCCTACCCAATGAAAAAAATGGAATCAGTTTTGATAAGGATAAAAAAGACCAGTGGGGTCTTCCCATTTTGCATATCTCATTAGAATATGGTGACAATGAAAATGCCATGCGCCAAGATGGTATTAAAACGGCTGTAGAAATGTTAGAAGCAGCTGGGATGAAAAATGTTAGCATCATGGATTATAGAAATCCTCCAGGATCAGCTGTTCATGAAATGGGAACTGCTAGAATGGGAAAGGATCCAAAAACATCTGTTTTAAACGAACACAACCAATTACACGAAGCCAAAAACGTCTTTATTACAGACGGTGCTTGCATGGCTTCTTCTGGTTGTCAGAATCCATCCCTAACCTATATGGCATTGACTGCTAGGGCATGTGATTTTGCAGTAACTGAGTTAAAGAAAATGAACCTCTGATGAAGGTAGTCACCAAAGGTTCATCAAAATAAATCAAAATTTAGTACTCATTTATCTATACGTATTCCCGCTTACGATAGCTGGTTTTGCCAAATTCCAAAACACATTTGGAGCTGGTACTGGGTAAAAATTGCTTCCTTTATTATTGAGTAAACTTACATGACCACCCATTAAGCCATATTCATAATTATCTATAAAATTGGCTGCAAATTCATCGTGGCGTTCTGTATTTAAATTGGCACAGGTATTACCAGAGACCACTAAATCACTAACAGTAGTTTTTCCGGGAATATTCAGTCTTTCAAATTCTTGAAATTCAAATGCGGAATATTTTAAAGACCCATTACAATTGTTGTTGTAAAAATGAGAGGTCTTTTTAACTGATCCAAAACTAACCGCCCAAGTTGCCGCAAGATGACCTTGGTATTGGGTGATTTTATTTCCGTAAAATTCAGCCGTACCTGTGAACAGAAAAATGCGATTATCATTGGTCAATCCCAAATTGATTCTTGCAAGCGTATTTCTAAAAACTAATGCATTGTCAATTGCAGGAAAATAAAATGCTGATCCAGGATTGGCGTCAGAAATGGTACAGCCTGAAATTTCAAAATTTCTTACCAAGTCTGTTACAGTATTATTATTTACCCCACCGCCAATACTGGAACTACCACAATTGATAAAACTGCAACTTCTAAACGCAATATTTTTAAAAGGAACTGTAGCATCAGTTCCATCCCAAACCGTTCCGCCGGAAGTGAAAATTCCTTCTGCATTGTTTTTAAACACATGACCTGTTACAACTAAACCATCTATGTTATTAGACAGATAAAGTTGTCTGTAACCACAATTCTGAGTAGTTCCTCCTTTAATGGTTACATTTTTTAAATTTTCTAATTGGAGTACATTGTAAAAACCTGGCTGGGTTTGATTAATGCCATCTAGAATTACACCAGCTAATTGAATAGTAACATTAGATAGGTTTTTAATAGTAATGCCACCACCCTGATTGTAAGTACCCGGTTTAACAATAATGTTGGTACCACTAGCATAATTGCCAGAAATGGTCAAATTGGAACTTCCATCACCTACATTCACTGTTTTGTTTCTAAGCGCTGTTGATTCTCTGACAATATTGTCTGATACTGGTTCTACAACGGTTGTTTCAATAGTTTTTTGACAAGCTGCCAATAAGATGATGGGCAGTAATAATAGGATGGACTTTTTCATAACTCCTTGTTTGAACAAATGAATAATAGGGCTGGCTAGCAGTCCAATTCAGAATTAAAAGACAAAGGGGTTAAGCGCCGTTCAATACCGGATTAAAATGGACAGTTTAAAGCGTCCAGTCTAATTTGACCTAGTTAAATGTTGGGGATTACAAAACGAGCAACCAAGAAATGGTTACTAGTTCAAATATAAATAAGTTTAGCGCATTTTGCTTCAAGAAGCATAAAAAGAAATCGTCAAAGTTTAATCAGCACTATTATTGATAGGAGTTTCCACTAACAACAGAAGGCTTAGCTAAATTCCAAAACACGCCTGGTAGAGGGGCTGCATAAAAATTCCTACCCACATTGTTTTTTACTGAAACTTTACCACCCATGATGCCAAATTCATAGTTGTCAATAAAATTAGCATCAAATCCAATATGTTTTTGGGTATTTAAATTAGTACAAGTATTGCTTACCACTTCTAAATCACCATAGGTAGTCTTGCCGGGAATATTAAAGATGGCAAACTCTTGAAATTCAAAAGCAGAATATTTTAAAGAACCATTACAAGTATTTTTATAAAAATGAGAGGTCTTGGGTTTTGTTCCAAAACTTACAGACCATAATCCAGCAACATGTCCTTGGTAGATATTAGCGGTATTATTAAAGAACTCTGCAGTACCAACAAAAAGAAAAATTCTGTTATCATTGGTCAGATTCATGTTTAGGCTATCAATAGTATTATTAAAGACCATGGCACTATCTACCGCTGGAAAATACATGGCTGTTCCAGGGTTTCCACCCCTCCATTTACAACCAGAAATTTCAAAATTCTTAACCAGGTCTGTTACAGTGCCTGTGTTCTGATCCATAGAAGTACCAATAATGGAATTGCCGCAATTGAAAAAATTACAATCTCGAATGGCAAAATTTTGTAACCCCAAAGTTGCATCTGTTCCATCCCACTTTATACCTGCGTTAAAGAAGACTCCTTCATTATTGTTGATAAAATTGTGGCTGGAAAAAATGACATTCTTACACTGCCCACTAATGTACATCATGCGATAGCCATTGTTCTGAGTTGTTCCACCAAATATTAAAACGTTGTTCAGTTTATTGAGGAATAAGACATTGTAAAAACCGTCCTTGGTTTGACTCAAACCGTCAAGTACTACTCCAGATAACTGAACTGTTACATTGCTCAATTGTTCCAGGGTAATTCCACCTCCTTGATTGTAGAACCCTGGTTTTACAATAATGAGGGTACCAGATTTATAATTTCCCTTGATGGTTAAGTTAGAGCTTCCATCTCCCACATAAACAGTATCTGTAATGGGAGGAGCAACAATTGGCGTTCTAACAACAGTAGAAATTGCTTCCGGCTCTACCGATCTTGAACAGGAAGAGATTAATAAAGCTAAGGCCAACATTATATTGAAATTCATCACAGTTAGGGGGATTGATGATGCAAATATTTGTCAATTAAACTATTCAAGTTGTAGGTAAAGCTTGGTTTTTTGCATAGCAATTCCTACCACCCTGTCTGATTGGTAATTCATTCCTAAACGAGTTTAATAATGAATTATTATTCCATGGAACAAAATAGACCTGGTTTCATACTAACCTGTCTGAAAATCAGCATTATATTTATTCTATCAATTTGGCTTATGAAAAAAATGCCCACCAGCTTACTCATACTCTGTTCTTTGTTGATGGCTTATCACAGCATTCAGGCACAATATAGTCCTGCAAAACAGTACGCTTCAGATCCTCAACAATACGATACTAGTACAAAAAATTATCGCAGTTATCATTTGCCAAAAGCGCCATCTGGTGCTCCCAATATTGTGATAGTTATGTTAGATGATGTTGGATTTAGTACAGCGGGGGTCTTTGGGGGATTAGCAGAAACCCCTGTGATGGACAAATTAGCCAAGAATGGACTGCGCTATACCAATTTTCATACTACAGGATTGTGCGCAGCATCTAGAGCCGCATTGCTTACAGGAAGAAACCATCATTCTGTAAATATGGGGCATTTTACAGAAACCGCTTTTGACGCTCAGGGTTATGATGCCATTATGCCTTTTGAAAAAGCTACCATGGGTGAAGTACTCCGAGAAAATGGGTACAATAGTTATTTATTGGGTAAGTGGCATTTAACACCAATGTCTGACCGTAGTGCCGCCGGACCTTTTAATAGGTGGCCTACTGGTAGGGGCTTTGATAGGTTCTTTGGCTTTTTAGAATCGGCCACGGACCAGTATTACCCAGTCCTTTGGGAAGGAATTACAAGAGCTCCTATTGATACGGCGGAACATAAACATTTAAATACGGTATTGGCTGACAAAGCCATTCATTACTTAGAACAACAACAAAAAGCCGCCCCGGGCAAGCCTTTTTTCCTATATCTAGCTCCAGGAACAGTTCATTCACCCATGCAGGTAGACAAAGCGTGGATTGACAAATACAAGGGTAAGTTTGATATGGGTTGGGATCAGTATAGAGAAACCGTTTTGGCTAGACAAAAACAGTTAGGTGTTGTGCCCGAATACGTGGCCCTTCCCAAAAGAAATGACAGGATTCCAGCTTGGTCAAGTTTAACCAAGGAAGAACAACAAATCTATGCTAGGGCAATGGAAGCACACGCAGGGTTTCTATCACAAGCCGATGCAGAATTTGGTAGGGTTATACAATACATACGATCGATTGGTCAATTAGACAACAGCATTGTTCTAGTGATAGTTGGAGACAATGGCGCAACCAAGTATACGGCTGATATTCCTGGGGTTCCTGAAGGCATGGAAAAAGCATCAAGGGCAGAAAAGATTCAAGCAGCATTTAAAAATATTGACAAGATTGGTAGAATAGATTTTAAAGGAGACATCCCCCTAGGGTGGACACAGGCCAGCAATGCTCCTTTTAAACAATGGAAGGGAGATGCAAACGCAGAGGGCGGCACCCATAATCCTTTAATTGTATACGCCCCTAAATATATTCAAGAAAAGGGGGGTATAAGAACCCAATACACGCATTTGATAGATATCTGGCCTACCTTGATAGAGCTTAGTAAAGTAAAGGTTCCAGCCAAAATAAATGGCTATAAGCAAGCAGCATTGGAGGGAAACAGCTTTGCGCATACTTTAAACAATGAAAAAGCTAAAAGCAAACACCTTGTTCAATATTTTGAAACAGGTGCATCTAGGGCTATTTATGTAGATGGTTGGAAGGCGGCCGCATATCATCCCTTAGGAACATCCTACAAAACAGATACTTGGGAACTCTACCATATGGATAAGGACTTTAATGAATTACATGATTTGTCAAAAAAGTATCCGGAAAAATTAAAAGCCCTAAGGGCGATATTTGAAAGAGAAGCCAAACAATACCATGTATATCCTTTGCATGATTCTTGGTTTCCCGCAGACCCCTATTTACAAATTAGTGACAGCAGGGCCAAGGAAGCTAAACAATAAAAGTATAGATGCAAATCATCATTGTTTAACTAGTTTAACGCTACTGTTATTTTGCGTCTTTGTTTAAGCCAGTTTTTATTAAACGCAATAACAGTGGAAAAGCTGGCTCAGGCATGCCACCGTGGTCAAAACCATCCAATTCATATAAACTGGTTTTTTTATGACCAATCAATTGCATCATTCTTTTTAAATATGCGTTCTCTTCATATCGTCCATACAATTCCAATTCTCTATCACCGGTAATGAGGATCATTGGAGGTGCATCTGCTCTTACAAAAAAGAGTGGCGCGTATTTATCAATAGTGGGTTGTAAAGCACTCATGCCCTGTTCTTTGCGATAGGTGAAATGTGAGATTGCTTGCCCACTAAAAGGAATCAGCGCAGCTATTCTATTGGCGTCTATTTGATACTTAGCCAAGTATGATTTATCCAAAGTAACCATCATGCCCAAATATCCCCCAGCAGAATGCCCAGTAAGGATAAGTTTGTCTGGGTCTCCTCCATATTCCCCAATATGCTGAAAGATCCATGCCATGGCAGCTGCTGCATCTTCAATAATGGCAGGAACAGTTGCCTTTGGCGATAGTCTATAACCAACACCAATCACAGCATATCCTTTTTCCATTAAGGCTTTTGGAATTTCTTTACTCCCTGCGGTTAAACCACCTCCATGAAACCAGACAATGGTAGTGAACTTGGTTTGACCCTTTGGATAATACAAATCCAATTTGCATTGCGATGCGATATAGGCATCTTTCTGTTCCACAGCAGCTGGATAATAATGCAGATTCTGCTCTAACTGGTAACTGGTTTGTGCGTTCAGGTTTAGCACAAAAAAGAAACAAGCAACAAGAAGTAGTTGTTGTAGATATGGCCTTTGATTCATCTTATTAATTGAACTATGAAGCTACTAATTATTTTAACTGATAGACCCTGACCCAGTCTACTTCATAGCGATTATTGTACACTGATTCATTGGGTTTGCCTCCATTATTTCCACCCAATGCCAGATTGATAAGCATATAATGGGGTTGTTTAAAAGGCTCAAACCCACTACCATCTTTGTTTTGTAGAGACGAGACTGGCACTTTATTTAAGATCTGGTTATCACAGTAAAGGATAATTTGTTTTTCATTCCAATCCATGCGCCATACATGAAATTTTGAAGCCCAAGCTTGTCCACCTAATGAATCGGTAGAATAGGTTTTGCTAAACCATGCTGGTTTTCCGTCTTTACTACCACAGGCAATATTGGCCAATAACAAACCACTATAATATTCCATGATGTCTATTTCGCCATTAAATGGCCAAGACTTTTCAATACCAAGTGTCCACCAAGCAGGCCATAATCCAGCATTGATATCCAGTTTAGCCCGCAATTCAAAACGTCCATACTGCCAAGACTGTTTGTTCTTGGAGAACAGACTAGCAGAACTGTATTGGATGGTTTTTCTTTGTTTATTCCACGCTCCTGAGTTTTCTTCAAACATGGGGTTCTTTCTATCTTCTTTTCTAATTTCAATTACTAGTAAACCGTCTTTGCAATAGGCATTTTCTGGTTGGTACCATTGTAATTCTTGGTTGCGTACAAAGCCATGCTCATAATCCCAATTGGCACTGTCTGGTCTGCCATCTTTGTTAAACTCATCGGACCAAACCAATTGGTATCCTTCATTAACATACTTAGCAGCGTAATTAATTGCTAATGGATCTCCTAATAAAAACTCAATTGGCAATTGCAATCTTTTTGACCAAGCGGTTTCAGAATGATCCTCACCAGGAAATACTTTTGACAAGAAATTATTAGGCCCATAACCCTTTCCCAAAATAATCTCATCCGCTTTTTTTTGCAAAGCCGGATACATAGCATCTAATGTAGCCGTACCATGGTCAAAGTAAAGCAAGTGGGTTTTGGGATCAGGTAAATGTATTTTTAAATAGCTCAAAAAAGCATCCGTTACAGGATTATTATTCATAGAAAAAACACCAGGCCAATGGGTTGACAAACAGGCTGCTCCTCCAAATACTTGGGGGTATTCGCAAATAGCATACATAGAAATTAAACCTCCCATACTACTGCCAGCAATAAACGTATTTTGTCTGTCTTTCTTAGTAGCGTATTGCTTGTCTATAAAGGGCTTTAACTCGGTCACCAAAAATTTTAGGTAGTTGTCAGATACGGGTTGAAATACTTCTTTTGTTCTTCCAGCATTTTGCAAATCTTTTACCACCCAATCTTGCTGTGCTTTGGTTAAGGACTGGTAAGGTTTCTGTGGAAAATAGTCTGGATGTCTTGTAGGCCCCCCATTCCAAACACCAACTACAATAAAGTCTTTGACCCTTCCTTGCTTCATGAGTTTGGTAGCCATATCATCTACATCCCAAGCTTTTTTGTTCCAGGTGGTGGTACTGTCATATAGCATTTGCCCATCATGCATATACAAAACGGCATAGGTTTTACTGGTGGAATAACCATCTGGCACCCATACATCTACATTGCGGGCTGTTACAAACTTTGAGGGAAAACTATCAATCCTATATATTTTTCCGGAGCCAGCTTGAGGTAACTGAGCAAAAACAGTTAACACAGTAAATACGGTGCTGAATAAACATATTATTTTAACACGCATAGTATTTAGTTTACAATCAAGTTGTAAATGAAACGAAACTATTTAACCAATATTTTCTGATAGCGCTGTAAAGCCTCTAAAAAATAATAATCCGCGTAGATTAATGGCACGTCTATTTCTACACCATGCGCAATACTTCCCACACTATGTTTGAGTAAGAAATTGGCATCAGAGCCTTCGGTAGCCCTATAAGCTGGACTAGCCAATGATTCTAGAATGGCAATAGCTTGGGTCTGATACCATTTAGACTTAGGGCCAGCATAGTTGGCTAGTTCAAATAAGGCAGAAGCTGTAATAGCGGCGGCAGAAGCATCTCTATATGGTTGAAGATGCTGAATGGCATGAGAATTTTTACCTGGATGATAGGCCGTATCACCCATATTAAAATCCCAATAAGGAACTTTGTCTTTGGGTAGGGTTTTAGCATTTAAAAACCAATCGGCCATACCCATGGCAGTTTTTAAAAATCTTGGGGCTTTTGTTTCACGATAAACCATGGTAAAACCATAAATACCCCATGCTTGACCCCTTGACCAAGTGGAATTATCGGCATAGCCCTGAGCTGTTTCTCTGCCTTCTACTTTTCCAGTGAGGGTGTCGTAACAAACAACATGAAAGGAACTATAGTCCTTCCTGATTTGATTTTTCATGGTTGTTTCTGCGTGCTTGATGGCAATCTGTTTGTATACAGGATCTCCGGTTTGTTTGCTAGCAAAAAACAATAACTCCAGGTTCATCATATTGTCTATGATTACTGGAAATTCATAGGTTTTATTGCCATGCCAAGACACAAATTTGTTCCAAGACTTTATACTACCAGCAGTTTTATTAAAACGGGTACAAAGAGATTTGGCTGATTGAATCAGAATATCACGGTAGGCTTTGTTGCCTGTAAGGCGATAGGCATTTCCATAACTGCAATACATCATGAATCCTAGGTCATGGTGTTGGGTAAAATATTGCAAAGGTTCTAAGCGATTTGTCCACTCAATAGCTTTTGCTTCCAATGCTTTGTCTTGTAAAGATTCAGCTGCCAACCACAAATTTCCTGGAAAGAATCCTGTAGTCCAGTCGTATAAATTGGTAGACTTTAATTGACCATTGGCATCAATTGTTTTAGGAAAAATATTGGGACTCTTGTCAGCATCTACCAACATATTTTTCAATTGCACAGCAGCAAATCTAAAATTTTCATTTACAAATGGTTTTCCATCTGTGAAGGGCAAGAAGGAGCAAAATGCTATACAGCAGATGACAAAAATAGAACTTTTCATGATGGTAATTTACGATTTCAATATTAGTAAATACAAAATTGCCTAAACTGATTCCTTTTGTTTTAAGGGAAGTCTTATTAGAAATTCTGTCCAATAACCGGGCTCACTATATACTTGTATTTCTCCCCCCATAAATTCTAATTGAGTTTTTACCATAAACAACCCTACCCCTCTTCCCTCTATATCAAAATTGAGTTTTTTATACAATCTAAATAGGTGTTCACTATGTTTCTTAAGGTCAATACCAATGCCTTCATCTCTAAAGTGAATCAAACAAAAATCCTGATCTTGCTCAGTTGAAATGCTAATTTTGGGAACTTGCCCAGGTTTTGAAAATTTTAACCCATTCAACAAAAGCTGGTAAAATATATTCTCTAGATATGTTTTAATACTGAATAAATGATTGACCTTAGAAAAATCAACATCAATAATAGCTTCTCTTTCTGTGATGAGGTTAATCAGATTATTTTTGACGTTTTCAAATAATTTATTCAAGTCTAGTTCTTCTTTTGACTCTACACTAAATTTCCTAACCTGCAAGATTTCTGTAACGTCTTTGATTACTTGATCCATTGAATAGGCCGATTTAGATATTCCCTCTAAAATCAACTCATCTTCAATTTTAATTAGCCCATTCTTTACTGCAGCTATCAAACCCAAAATATTGGTCAAGGGACCCCTAATATTGTGAGAGAGCATATAAGAGAACTGTTCCAAGTCTTTGTTTCTTTGCAAAAGATCAACTGTCATTTTTTGCTGCTCTTCTTCCAATCTTTTGCGTTCTGTAATATTCTCTTTTACCGCTACATAATTAGTTACTTCCCCATTTTGATTAAGTATAGGAGAAATCACGGCATATTCCCAATACAATTCTCCGTTTTTCTTTTTGTTACAAAATTCTCCATGCCAAGGTTTTTTGACTATTAAGCTTTGCCAAAGTTGCATGTATTCAAAGTCAGAAGTCTTGCCCGTTTTCAGGATTCTAGGATTTTGCCCAATGGTTTCTTCAAAATTATAGCCTGTTAAATTGGTAAAAGCAGGGTTAACATATTCAATTTTTCCATCCAAATCAGTAATCACAACGGAAGCAGAACTTTGTTCTATGGCTTGGGATAATTTTAATAATTGGTTTTCTGTTTTCTTTCTTTGACCTTCTATATGAAATGCTTGTAAAGCAAAACTAATGTTCTCAGATACATTTAAGAGTAAACCAATCTGCTCATTGGTAAAATAATAAGCAGAGGAAGCATACATTGTTAATAGTGCTACAACATGACCATTTGTTTTAATGGGCAAAGCTATAGAAGATTTAAACCCCCTAGATAAAGCAGCTTCACGCCAGATTTCCATTGCAGGATCTTGCGCAATGTCATTACAATAATAATGAATGCCTTCACGAATGGCTTTTCCAGAAGGTCCCCTACCTGAAGGTGAGTCAGTGATACTTATATTTTTGATGACAGTTAAGTAATCCGCACCATGTCCAGACCACATTAATGGCTTTATTAGTTTTGAAATCTCATCAGGAAGACCAATCCAAGTAAAAAGAATGTCTTTGTTGGTTACAGAAAGTTCACATATTTGAGAAAATAAGTCATCGGCACTTTTAGCATGAAGTATAATTTCATTAGCCTTACTAATGAACTCATACATCTGCCTTGATTTATTTAATGCTAATTCATCTAATTTATACTTGTCAATATTTCTGATAATCATGGAAACGCCATTATCTGCATAATAAATACTAGCGTCGTACCATTTCCCATTTTGAGGATGAATAAATTCAAGATTAGACTTGCCAACCAAAGGCCTACCATCTATTAAAAGATTAGCCAAAGCATCACCAGCCAATTTAAAAAGAAAATTATTGATAGGTTTTCCTAGTATTTCTTTTGCATCAACTCCAAATACATCGTCTAATCTTCCATTGGCATATACAATATTTAAATTGCTATCAGTACCAATATATACTTGCTTAATTCTTTCAAATACATCTGTAATGAGTTTTGTCTGATCATCAACCTGACCTTCAAGTAATTCATTGTTTTGCTTAAGTGACTCTGCCATTAAATGTTCTTGCTCTTGCAACTGTTTAATAGCATCCGTATTCTTTTGTATAATGTCTATATAGGACTTGTTCTCTTCTAATAAATTGTCTTTTTGGGTAATCTGCTGTAATAACCACCACATGCTAAATCCAAAAAAACAGATGGTAAGAATGGCAATAAAAATTAATTCCCTGTTGGCATTTACTATTTGTTGTTGGTGCAGGTTTTGAACAGTTAAAAGTTGGTCTTTTTGACTTTTAAATAAACTATTGTACTTGCTTATAAAACCATTCACCAAGGAACTGTCTTTTGCAGAACTAAGCAATTGAATGGCGCTATCAGGTTGGTTGTTGGCACTTTGGAAAATTACTTTTTTAGAAATGGACTCTTTTATAAGCAACAAAGAATCTAACGAATCAATATCGGAACAGCTTAAAAACTGGTTGCCGCAGTTTTTTTTCAACATGGCAATAGCATCAAAAGCCGTACTATAACTTTTTACTATTTCCTGAATAGTGGCAGCTTTTTTTTGAATTACGTATGGGCGTTGATTCCTTTCAATTTGGGTAATGGCTGAATTGAGTTTATCTAAACAAGCAAGATTGTTTAAGACCATTCTTTCATTGCGGGAATGAATCAAATTTTCTTTTAAATCAAAACTCAACCATGCATAAAATCCAATGAAAATCCCCAGCATTATGATAAATGCCAAAAAGACAAGCGATTTAGGGGATGCTTTAAACATAGTAAAGCAGTTCAGTACTATACAATATAATACAAACTATTGGTTTTTGCAATATGTATATTAGAAAGTATCAGAGTTTGAACAACAAATAGTCATTCAACTACACTACAAAGGCTTGATGCGCATATTCCTAAATTTCACAACATCGCCATGACCTAAGAAACCAATATGACCAGTTGTTCTTGCTAAACCAGGATGTTCTTTGTGATCAATGGTACCATTCTTGGAAGCTTCAGCTATATCGCCTTCTAAAATTACCACGCCATTGAGTGTGACTTTTATGGCAGAACCCTTGATGCTAATTTCTTCAGTATTCCACTGTCCTGTTGCTTTTAAATAGCCACGTTTTGCTGGAATAACTCCATAAACAGAACCATGGTATTGGTATTTTTCCAAAGCCTTGTATTTGTCTGCTTCATTGTCCAATACTTGAATTTCCATACCCACATAAGCCGCATCACCTTCAAGCGGTGCACGAATACCTATGCCGTTATTAGCACCTGGCGTGAGTAAGAATTCAAAACGATACACAAAATTGTCAAACTCATCCTTGGTATACAAATTACCACCCTTGATTTCTGGGTGTACCACCAAGGCTCCGTCTTCTACCAAATAACCAGCAGTATTGCCAGTCCATTGATTGGTATTGGTTCCGTCAAACAAAACTTTAAAACCTGCTTGTTTCTCTGCACTAGTAATCACGCCAATGGCGATATTGCCTGCGGGTTTTACCAAATCAGCTTCAATTAGTTTTCTAGAAAGAATGGCACTGTCTACCCCATTTAAAAAAGGAAATGCTTTTTCTAAACTGCTGCTCACTTTGGCTCCGCGAATACTGTTATTACCCAAGGCCAATCTGGCCAAAGCATTAGCCGCATCTCCACGCAAATCATGATCCGCTAAAAACTGACTAATGTATTGATAGCTTGCTGCGTCATTGATTCTGGAAGCAGCATTGAGAATATTTCTTTTAGTTGGCAAATCTGAAGTAGCTGCCATAGCTTGTTGTAATTGTGCAAGACTGCTTTTCTCATAAGCAT
Organism: Chitinophaga pinensis; assembly: GCA_943372225.1. GTDB lineage: Bacteria > Bacteroidota > Bacteroidia > Chitinophagales > Chitinophagaceae > Sediminibacterium > Sediminibacterium pinensis_L. The sequence continues at coordinate 493,648 of CALRXV020000001.1, forward strand.
TTACAACAGGTAATGATGCAAGCGCATTAACAGGTTGATGGTTCAGTGCAGATTGCAATTGTTCTTTAATGGGAGAAGCAGCGGTTGTCAAGGCTTTTTTCAAAGCTGCAGTAGCGGCATCAGAATGAATACCCACCAATGATCTAGCAGCCACACCTGCGTATTCGTTGTCTTGCAAATAGGATTCTAGCACTTTAATGCCTGCGTCATCGCCCAGCAAACCAAGACGCTGAATCAAAAAGTCTTTTGCATAGAACCCTTTTACTTGAGTCAAACCAGCAGACAAATTCAGGGCAGTTTTTTTACGCAATTCTGCATTCAGACTAGCCGTATTCACATAAGCATGCAAGGCATAACTGGGTTTCAATTTTAAAGAGTCAGTATCAAGCATGACAAAAAAATCCTTCCACTGAGCGGGTTTCCACTGTTGCATGGTTTGCAAAGCTGGGGCAGCATCGGCTACATGTTGAAAAGGAAATACAGCAATGGTTTGAGCAACGGTTTGCTTTTGTGCCTGCACCAACAAGCAGCAAAATAAGAGGGGAGCTATTAATAATGTACGCATAGAATTCAGTTGATAATTAAAGGGTCCAAGGATAACGCATGGCAGGATTGATCATACTATTGGCTTCGGCATCATTGATAAATTCCTGCTTTACCGGATCAAATTCCAGAGTTCTTCCTAATTGCAAGGCAATCTTACCCATATTGATAATGGTGCAAGAACGGAAGCCATTAGATTCATTGAGGGCAAAGGGTTTGCGGTATTTCACCGATTCCAAAAAGTCCGTTACCTGTGGTGTAGGATCAGGCAACAGTGCCAATTTTTCTTTAAGGTTGGGAATGGTAGATTTAAAACCATTAAAGAGTTTACCATTAGGTCCTTCTATATAAGCTGTGTTGGGATCCTTGGCTTCACCATCTAAGATAATTTTACAACCATCGGCATAAGTGTAGGTGATTTTTCTAAAAGTACCACAAGCATCTGGGTGTTGTTGTTCCGCATCCACTTCTACTTTTACAGGACTGGTATCATCCTTGCCCAAAAAGTATTGAATGGGGTCAATATAGTGCTGACCCATATCGCCCAAGCCACCACCGTCATAATCCCAATAACCACGGAAGGTTTGGTGGGTTCTGTGTGCATTATAAGGCTTATAGGGAGCGGGTCCTAGCCAACGGTCATAATCCAATTCAGCAGGAACGGCTTGTGTTTCTAATTGGGTTTTACCTACCCAATAAAATTTCCAGTCAAAACCCGTGGTCTTGCTCACAGTTACCGTAAGCGGCCAACCCAACATCCCAGATTCAACTAATTTTTTAATGGGTTTAACGGTAGTATTCATCCCGTAAAAATTGTCTTCAAAACGGAACCATGTATTTAAACGAAACATGTTCCCGTATTGGCGAATGGCTTCTACCACGCGCTTACCCTCACCAATGGTGCGGGTCATGGGTTTCTCACACCAAATATCTTTACCCGCTTTGGCTGCGTCAATGGCCATGATCCCATGCCAATGAGGCGGAGTAGCAATATGTACAATATCTACTTCAGGAAGCGCAATTAATTCTCTGTGGTCATGAAAGGTTTTGATATTACCACCCACCATTTGTGCGGCTTGCAACAAGTGTTTGCTATCTACATCACAAACAGCTACCACCCTGGTACCTGCATAGGGAATATGACCACGGCCCATGCCCCCAACACCAATAATGCCCTTGGTAATTTGGTCACTGGGCGGAATAAAACCTCGCCCCAAAACGTGACGCGGAACAATACTAATGCCTGCGGCGATGGCTGCTGCATTGCGCAGAAATTTTCTTCTGCTGTTGCTTTTGTTGCTGTTAGAATCTTGCATGATGGTAAACATTGGTTTTGAATCAATCCAAAAAAGGCCGTGCAATTATAATAGTACAAAATAGCAAAAAAACAGGTTCCATGCCAGAAAACTATTAGCCACATTTCTAGTATCTTGGGAAGACGATTTTTGAAGCAAGCTTATGAGAAAATTAATTCTACCCTTTGTTGTTTTTTGTTTGACACAAGTAATCACTGCAAAAGCAGAAGATGGTTATAGATTATGGTTACGATATGATAAAATCAGTAATCCAAGCCTACTCAACCATTATCAAAAAATGATGCAACATCTTTGGGTAGACGGGAATAGTCCCATACTACAATCGGCCCAAAAGGAATTGACCATGGGTCTTGGGGGCTTGCTTGGAAAACCCATGAACCAAGTAAACAGTATTCAAAACAATTCGGTGATTGTTGGCTCAGTGGAATCTTCCAAATTCATTGCCAATTTACAGTTATCAGAAATGCCTCGATTGGGTAAAGAAGGTTATCTGATTGTAAGTCTAACCATTGAAGGGAAACCCTGTTTAGTGGTGGCAGCTAAAACAGATGTTGGCGCGCTCTATGGCAGTTTTAAATTATTACAAGAATTGCAAACCCATCAATATTTTGGCAAGATGGTCATGGTGAGTAATCCCGCTATGCAACTACGTATGTTGGATCATTGGGATAACCTGAACCGCACGGTAGAAAGGGGTTACGCGGGTTTTAGCATTTTCAAATGGCATCTCTTGCCCGGCTATATAGACCAGCGTTATATAGACTATGCCAGGGCCAATGCCTCTATAGGAATTAATGGAACAGTAGTAAATAATGTGAATGCCAATTCACTGATGTTGAGCAAAGATTATTTGATTAAAGTAGCGGCACTGGCCAATGTTTTTAGAAAATATGGGATCAAAACCTTTCTCTCAGTTAAGTTTAGTTCTCCCATTGAATTGGGTAAATTAAAAACAGCAGATCCACTAGACCCTGCGGTAATAGCTTGGTGGAAACAAAAGGCGGATGAAGTATACCAATACATACCAGACTTTGGAGGCTTTGTGGTTAAAGCCAATTCAGAAGGACAACCAGGTCCTCAGAATTACGGGCGCACGCATGCAGACGGCGCCAATATGCTGGGCGATGCATTAGCACCACATGGTGGTATTGTGATTTGGAGAGCATTTGTTTATAGCAATGAAACACCGGTTGATAGAACCAAACAAGCGTATTTAGAATTCAAACCCTTTGACGGACAGTTCAAACCAAATGTAATTGTTCAAGTAAAAAATGGCCCCTTGGATTTTCAACCAAGAGAACCCTTTCATCCACTCTTTGGTGCCATGCCCAAAACGCCTTTGATGATGGAGTTTCAGCTAACACAGGAATATTTAGGACAAGCCACTCACTTGGTATATGAAGCTCCACTCATGACTGAAGTATTGGATGCAGATACTTATGCCAATGGAGCGGGATCCACCGTTGCCAAAGTGGTCAATGGTTCATTAGGAAATTTTGCCTTGAATGGTATGGCGGGTGTAGCCAATATTGGAGACGATAGAAATTGGACAGGCCATCCCTTTGCGCAGGCTAATTGGTATGCTTATGGAAGACTGGCTTGGAATCCCTCACAGAATACGGATAGGATTGCAGAAGATTGGATCAAAATGAGTTGGAATACTGATTCACAATTTGTAGCAAAGACCAAACAAATAATGATGGATTCAAGAAAAGTATTGGTACAATATATGACACCCTTGGGGCTGCACCATATTATGGGAGACGGACACCATTATGGACCATCACCCTGGTCAGACCGTTTGGGCCGGGCCGATTGGAATCCTGTCTATTACCATCGCGCGGATAGCGCTGGCATTGGTTTTGAGAGAAGCAGCAAGGGTAGCAACGCACTGGAACAATGGGCGCCAGAAATTAGAAAAATCTATGAAGACCCCAAGACTTGCCCAGAGCAATATTTATTGTGGTTTCATCATGTAGCATGGAATTTTAAAATGAAATCAGGCAAGACTTTATGGGAGGAACTCTGTGCCAATTATTATGCAGGTGTTGAAGCTGTTAGACAAACACAGAAAATATGGGCGGCACAAAAATCCTTGGTAGACGAGGAAAGATTTGAACAAATGCAGCAATTATTGTTGGTGCAAGAACAGGAAGCCATTTGGTGGCGCAATGCTTGTTTGCTCTATTTTGGCACTTTCTCCAAAATGCCACTACCCGCAGGATACGAACAACCAGACCATGATTTAAAATATTATCAATCACTCAGATTCCCATTTGCACCAGGCAATGGGGGAAGCAATTAAAACCAATAACATGTTAGAAAAAATAGTCCTTTGCAGTCTAGCCTGTAGCTTAACAGCAATAAGCTTTGCACAAAAAAAGCAACCCATTTCTCAACCCTTGGTATCGCATATTTTCACAGCTGATCCATCGGCACATGTGTTTAATGGAAGAATTTATATTTATCCATCGCATGATGTGGAAGCAGGAATAAAAGAGAATGATTTGGGTGATCATTTTGACATGCGAGACTACCATGTGTTGAGTATGGATTCTATTGGTGGTAAAGTCACCGACCATGGTGTGGCATTGGATAAAAAAGATATTCCTTGGGCGGGCAGACAATTATGGGCGCCTGATGCGGCTTATAAAAACGGAACTTATTATCTCTATTTTCCCATCAAAGACAAGCAAGACATTTTTAGAATTGGGGTAGCTACTTCTAAAAGCCCCACTGGGCCATTTAAGCCAGAACCCTTACCCATTGTGGGTTCTTATAGTATTGACCCTTGCGTTTTTCAAGACCCCAGTGGCAAAGCCTATCTGTATTTTGGGGGTATTTGGGGTGGACAATTACAACACTGGAATGAGGGTAAACATGACCCAACAGCGGCATTGCGCAAGCCCAATGAAACGGCCATTTTACCAAGGGTGGCAGAGTTAACTGCCGATATGAAATCATTTAAAAGCCCCGCCAAGGATTTGCAGATCCTAGACAAGAACGGCAAGCCCTTTTTAGAATCAAATAATGACAAACGCTTTTTTGAAGCCGCATGGATGCACCAGTACAAGGGCAAATATTATTTCTCTTATTCCACTGGTGACACACATAATATATGTTATGCCACTGGCGATAGTCCCCTAGGGCCATTTACCTATCAAGGCATTTTGCTCAAACCTGTGCAAGGATGGACCAATCACCATTCTATTGTACAGATCAAGGACAAATGGTATTTATTTTATCACGATACCCAACTATCAGGCAAAACCCATTTGCGCAATATAAAAGTGACGGAGCTCAAATACAATGCCGATGGAACTATTCAAACCATTGAAGCTTATCAATAAAAATTTCTGCGTAATTTGGTAACTACTAAACTACGCTTATGAAATACGGCTTTGGCTTATTGGCATGTTGCCTACTATTGGTGTCTACACAAGCTCAACAAACACAGAAACCACCACTGCATGGTAAAAACTGGATGGCTATTACGGGTAAACCCTTGGCAGCCACAGCTGGTTCTCAGATTTTTCAACAAGGAGGTAATGCGGTAGACGCTGCATGCGCCATGCTAGGTGCCACATGCACCATGTGGGATGTATTGAGTTGGGGTGGAGAAACACAGGCCCTGATCTATAATCCAAAGACCAAGAAAGTGATTGCTATCAATGCCATGGGTGTAGCACCCACTGGAGCCACAGTGGAATTTTTCAAAAGTAAGGGATATGCTTTTCCACCAGAATATGGGCCATTAGCCGCCACCACACCAGGCACCGTTGGCGGTCTCTGTTATATGCTGAGTGAGTTTGGAACCATGAGTTTGAAACAGGTATTGCTACCTGCTATGCAATTGGCAGCGGGATATCCTATTGATGCACAAACCGCCAATAGTATGGAGCGCGGAAAAGACATGATTAAAACATGGCCCTATTCCAAAGCCATTTTTCTAACACACCCAGGAGAAAAAAGAGAAGCGCCAGAAGCAGGCGAAATTTTTGTACAAAAAGATTTGCTGGCTACCCTAACCAAATTAGTAGAAGCAGAAGCCGCCGCACTTAAAAATAAAAAGAGCCGCAAAGAAGCTATTATGGCGGCTTATGACCGTTTTTACAAAGGAGATATTGCCAAAGAATTTGTACGTGGTGCACAGGAACAAGGTGGTCTGATTACACTAGAAGACCTGGCCAAATGGAAGCCCCGTGTAGAAGAACCTTTGCACGTGAATTACAAAGGTATTGAAGTATACAAACTATCGCAGTGGACCCAAGGACCCATGCTCTTGCAGAGTTTGAATATGCTGGAAAATATAGACCTCAAGTCTATGGGCTATAATAGCACGCGTTATATTCATACCCTGTATCAGACCATGAATATGACTTATGCCGATAGGGATTTTTACTATGGAGACCCCTATTTTCCACCATCAGAACCCATGCAGGGATTGTTGAGTAAGGAATACGCTAGACATAGGGCCAGCCAAATCAATCCTGATAAGAACAATGCATTTGCAGCACCTGGAGATCCTTATCCTTATGAGGGAAAGACCAACCCCTATTTGAGTTTGTTGAAAAAAAGGGCTGCACTAACAGACACCAGTTTGCAACAGGGATCAGCTATACCCAAACATGATCAAACTTATTTGCAACAAAATAATGTTTCTGATTTGGCCATGCTTTCACCCAAGTCAAACAGTTATCCTTTTGCTAGTTCCGAAGAAGCATATCAAGACAGGCTATGGCGCGGAACCACAACGGTAGAAGCGGCAGACACATCGGGTTGGGTAGTTTCTATTACCCCTAGCGGGGGATGGCTGCCAGCAACAGTAGCAGGAAGAACAGGCTTAGGCATGAGTCAAAGAATGCAAAGCTTTGTGTTGGATAGCACTATTGACCCCTTTAATGTGGTGGAACCAGGCAAGCGACCACGCGTAACGCTTACCCCAAGTTTGGCATTAAAAGATGGCAAACCCTTTTTGTGTTTTGGTGTGCAGGGTGGCGATACACAGGATCAAAACCTACTGCAATTTTTCTTGAACATGGTTGAGTTTGGCATGACGGTACAACAAGCCACCGAAGCCGCTAATTTTAATACCAACCAACTCTGGCTCTCCCTAGGTGGAAGCAAATTATCAGACCGCATACCCCGCGCCGGAAATATTCTCTTGCCCCGCAATGCCTCAGAAGAACTCAAAACCAATTTGAAAAAAATGGGTTATCAAATTACGCTGGGAGACCGCACTAGCGGCCCAATCAACGCCATTTATTTTGACTGGAAACATGGCAGTCTTTGGGGTGGAAGTTCTAACAATGGTGAGGACTATGGGATTGGGTGGTAGATGAAAGTGAAGAGATAATAGATAAGAGTGAAGAGAGGAGGAAGAAAGTGAAGAGTGAGAAGTGAGAAGTGAGAAGTGAACTGGCATTTGAAATAAACTCGACACTGAAATTGTTTTAAATGGAGAATAATATTTACAAACCTGCATATGTAAAAGAACTTTTCAATAAAATGAGTAGTTCATATGAGCGAATGAATTTTATAACATCTTTTGGGTTTTCTATTCGGTGGCGTAGGCAATTTTTGGAAAACTTCAAAACAACAAATAATAAAGTTGAAATAATTGATTTACTTACAGGAATGGGCGAAACTTGGAATGCTACAAAAAAGAAATTACCAAATTCAAAATTGACTGTTCTTGACTTCTCCATTGGAATGTTGAAATATGCAAAAGAAAAAAGCGAATTAAAATTCAATAATGAAATAACAATTCTAGAACAAGATGTATTGAATAACCAACTGCCCAATAACCATTATGACTATGTGACTTGTGCTTTTGGGCTTAAAACTTTTAATGATGAACAGTTGCAGGTTTTGGCTTTTGAAACAAAACGTATTTTAAAACAAGGAGGTCAATTTTCATTTATTGAAGTTTCTAAACCTGAGAATAAATTTTTAAGATTACTGTATAAATTTTATCTCGGGAAAATAATTCCAATTTTAGGCCAACTTTTACTTGGTAACCCAGAAGAGTATAAAATGCTTTGGCTTTATACCAACAAATTTGAAAATGCAAAAAAGGCTGCAGATACTTTTGCGCAAACAGGATTAATAACAAATTATAGCTCTTACTTTTTTGGATGTGCTTCGGGGTTTTATGGAATTAAATTAGATAAATAAAAAAAAGATAACCACCAATAGTATATTGCAGCAATTATTACTTCACAACTATTCCTCAGCTCAGTACAAATCCAATCAGAAGTTCCAAGTTGTTCAATTCATTTACAGGCAGCAGTAAATATTATAATCTTATATATAGTTATTAAGCTCCAGTCCTAACAGTGGTATCCATTGCTTAACAGTTTCAATCGAGGTGCTTTAGTACTAAAATTTTTTACTAAAATAATTTGATGCCGAAAAGATTTTAGAGGCACTTATTGCTGCAGCATTTCTTGGATCTTGTAAGCGAAAATAATTGCCATGAGCAATGACTCCCTTACAAGATCCAGCTTACCGCTGATATTATTACGACCCTTTTTTCACAGGGGGATGGAATGTATGGGAATGGTTTTCAAGAAAAATACGGTTCTGGAAACCATTGCCAAAAGTCTACACGGAGTTAGGTGGACACATGACCAAAATTGTTGGTATTTGCCCTGCCATCGCGCAGCATATGAGGCAGCCAAAAAAGCATTTGAGGGCAAGTCTCAATTGGATACCGATGAATTAAAACAATATTTGGAGCAGCGCAAAACCTTGGTTGCACCTACCCAAGAAAAACTCTCGGGTGCAACTGCCAAACTGATGCTGGAATTTCCTTTAGAGATGGCCAACCTACAGGCCTATGCGCAGTTCAAAGACCTATTGATCTTAAAAGGATATAGCCCCAATACCATTCGGAATTATTGTACAGAATTCCATTTACTCTTGCGACTCTTAGGCAAAGAATCAGTGAGTAATTTGACCAAACCCCAGGTCTTGAGTTATCTGCTATGGCTCTTGGAAAAACAAGGTTGTTCCGAAACCAAAATACATACCACCGTCAATGCCATTAAATTCTATTTTGAAAAAGTATTGGAAAGAGCCACCGAATTTTATGACCTGCCAAGACCCAAGAAACCTTATCAATTACCGAGCATTTTGGCCGAATCAGAAGTGGTAGACATGATAAGCAAAATGCCTAACCTCAAACACAAGTGCATACTCATGACTGGTTATGCAGGCGGATTACGTGTGAGTGAAATTGTGGGTTTGAAAATTACGGATATAGATAGCAAACGCATGATGATTCATATACGCGGCGCTAAGGGAAAGAAAGACCGTATGGTTCCACTCTCACAAATACTCTTAATTACGTTGCGTGAATATCATTTGGCCTATAAACCCAAAGTCTATCTTTTTGAAAACCCCAATGGAGGCCCCTATAGCGTGCGCAGTACCCAACAAATAATTCAGGACGCCAAACTAGCCGCGGGTATTCAAAAAAAAGGCAGCATCCACATGCTCCGCCACAGCTATGCCACCCACTTAATGGAAGCCGGCACCGACCTTCGCTACATACAAGAACTCTTGGGCCACAATAGTATCCGCACCACCATGCGCTACACCCATGTAAGCATCAAAAGCCTGGGCAATATTCAAAGCCCCCTAGACCGCCTAAAATGGGAATAATAATAATAAAAGTCAACTACCCCATACATCTTCTCCCTCATTTACCCACTACCCACCCTTCTCAATCCCGCGTTTTCTTAATATCTCACTTCACACCCCCACCCCGCGCTTTTTCAATATCTCCACCATCTCTGCAGATACCCGTTACCAAAACAAATCAGAATTGACTCAGAAAAATCCCATTGAAGTTATTTTTGATGTGAGGGGTTATGCGTACTTTTAAGCGTTGTGCGAAAAGGCAAAAAACATGTAACTTAGCCATATGAACGCTTCTCAACCAATAATTGATTCTTTACTAAAAATAAAGCCAGAGCTTACAAATAAGTATTTTGTTAGCTCTATTGGATTATTTGGTTCAGTCATTCGTGATGATTTTTCGCCTATTACTAGTGATGTTGACATAATTGTTGATTTCTCAAAACCTATTGGCATTGAATTCATTGATCTTGCAGAATATTTGGAGTCCGTAATTAAAAGAAAAGTAGATCTTGTTTCTAAAAATGGTATTAAAGCCAAGCATTTTAAAGAGATAGAAAGCCAAATTATTTATGTCTAGTAGAAATATCTCCCTCTTAATAGAAGATATAATCGAGGCAGGTCAGAAAATACTTATTTATACTGAAGGGCTTTCTTTTGAAGAATTCACTAATGATAGTAAAACCGTAGATGCTGTAGTTCGAAATTTTGAAATAATAGGAGAAGCCGTAAACAGAATACCAGAGGATTTTAAAGAACAACATTTAGATATTGACTGGTATAGAATTCGTGGATTTCAAAATAGAATTGTACATGAATATTTCGGAATAGACTATTCAATAGTTTGGTTAATTAAAGATTCCTTCTTGCCACATCTATTATTTAAACTCTCTACTCTAAAAAGTCAATAGCCTTATCGCACAACATTGCATTGTAGCAATTGGTACTTCAGTACAAGCTCCCAGAACTTAACATATCCAATCAGTAGTTCCAAGCGGTTCGATTCCTTTCTAAGCAGCAATACATATTCCAATCTTTTGTAACTTTATTCAGCTCCAGTCCCTGCAGCGGTAAATTCACTACCCAACTGCTTCAATGCGTGGGGCGTTGTGCGTCACTTTAATGTTTAATTGATGATGGAATCCAAACCTAAACTTTACCATTATTTTTTTGCCTGTATAGTGTTGTTTATTTGTGGACTAATTTTTTTTACAAACGTTTGGAGTTTAGTTGCAACTCTTGAACAAAGATCAGGACTAAATGGTAGTACGTATATTTATTATCAATTAAGTATTATACAATTTGCTATTTATAATTTTATAATGGCTTTTCTTTCCTCCTTTGTAGTATACTTTATTTTAACTGCAATATTTAAAGCGGATAAAAATAAAATGGTAAAATCATTAATTCGTTCCCTATATTTTATTGCATTAGTAATTATATGTGAAGTTTATTTAAATACAAGGTTTGTAGGAAAAGGTTGATAAAAAAGCGAACGCACAACAGAGCATTGTAGCAATTGGTACTTCAGTACTAGTTCTCAGCCCATCACAAATCTAATCAGTAGTTCCAAGCCGTTCAGTTCCATTCCAAGCAGTAAAACATATTCCAATCTTTTGTAACTTTAGTCAGCTCCAGTCCCAGC
>CALRXV020000002.1:0-492053 GCA_943372225.1 Chitinophaga pinensis
CTGGTAATGATGAATGCCAAGGAAGAACAATACATCTATCTTTAATTGGAAATATGAACAGGTTTCCTATAAGAAGATTTCTATCAAAATTTGTCATAATTGCCTTGTTGTTGCTAAGTACAAACAATTTTGTTTTTGCTCAGAAAAAGCCTGTTTTTACCAACGCTGATACTTTAATTAATCAAAAGGATATTGTTGACTATTTGAAACCCATCTTTATTAAGGATACGGTCAAATACAATCAGCGTAGAAAGGGGATTTCAGATAGAAGGGTATATTATTCCCTTTTACCCTCTACTACAGGTGTGCCAGGTGGAGGATCTGCCTTAGTTACGTCTACCAATATCTCCTTTTACATGGGAGATAGAAAAAAAACCACCCTTTCAGAATTATATTTTACACCCTATACCAATTTTCAGGGTAGGTATGTATTTCCGTTGAGATCTAATATCTGGTTAAATGGAAATTCTTGGAATTTGCTGGGTGATCTTCGATTTCTAATTTACCCTCAAAAATCCTGGGGATTAGGAAGTAATACTCCTGATGAAAACGGAACCCTTATTAACTATAACTATTTTAGATTTTATGAAACAGCCCTAAAAAAAATTGCTCCCAATTTGTTTGCTGGATTTGGGGTGAATTTTGATCACCACTCTTCCATAAGGGCAGACCCTAATCAAAGCTTTTTTGAGTCCCTAAAACCCTATTATGATACCTTGAGCCCAACTAGTTATTCTACTGGGTATAATCTAACCCTTCAATATGATTCAAGAAAATTTACCAATAATCCTTTGAGGGGGATGTTTATTTCGGCCAGTTTTAGAACCAATCCATCTTTTTTAAATAAGACAGGTAGCTGGAATCAATGGATTTTTGATGTAAGGAAATATTATTCTTTTTCTAAAAGCATGCAAAATGTATTGGCTTTTTGGGCATATCATTGGCGTGTCAATGGGGAGTATATTCCCTATTTGGATTTGCCAAGTACCGCTTGGGATCCTTATGCAAGAACCTCTAGGGGCTTTTATCAAGGTAGATATAGGAGTGACAAGCACTGGTATTTTGAAAGTGAGTATAGACGCGATATTACCAAGAATGGCTTATTGGGCTTTGTTTTGTTTGCCAATATTTCTTCTTTCTCTGATTTTAAAACCAGCAATTTTGCTAGATGGAATGCAGCTGCTGGTGGAGGAATCAGGCTGAAATTGAATAAGTTTTCAAGAACCAATATTGTGCTGGACTATGCTTTTAGTAAAGGATACCAGACTTATTATCTCAATATTGGTGAAACTTTCTAACCACCAACCGTTCTCAGTTACCAATCCTAACAATTTAAAGCCATTCTTAACAAAGCCAACTTTTTTTTGCGTTAGCTGTAATAATATCGTTGGGTATATTACCTATACTGAAATTGAATTAAACAAAAACTTATGAAAAAACTATTTATTCCTATTCTAATGGTGGCCACTTTGATTGGTTCATCTATCAGCGCTAAAGCTCAAACGGCTGACGAAATTGTAGACAAATACATTGCTGCCATTGGTGGCAAAGACAACTGGAAAAAAGTACAGTCTATGAAAGTGGAAGGTGCCATTCAGGTGCAGGGTCTTGAAATTCCTTATACTGTGAATGCCGTTCATATGAAGGGTAGTAGAATGCAAGGTGAGTTTCAAGGAAATGTTTTCATTGAAATAACCACCCCTACAAAGGGATGGAGCCAAAACCCAATGGCGGGAAAAGCAACTTTGCAACCCGTTGATGAAGATGAGTTAAAAACCAAAGTGGATGATTTGGATATTCAAAGTCCATTTATTGATTACAAAGAAAAAGGTTCTACCATTGAATCTTTGGGTAAAGATGAAGAAGACGGCAATGAATATTTCAAAATTAAGTTGACTACCAAGAATAAGAATGAATCCACTTATTTTATAGATACCAAAACTTTTCTTGTCTATAAGCAAGAAAGCGTTGTAAAGCAACAAGGTCAAGAAATTAAAATGGCTGTTAAAAGTTTGGATTACCAAACCATAGATGGCGGAATTAAAGTTCCATTTAAAGTTGACCAAGGACAAATGATCATGGCTACAAAAAAAGTAACTGTGAATCCAACCATTGACGAGAAGTTGTTTACCAATAATTAATCTCATTTTTCTTATAAGGCTTACCCGTCCTAGGATGGGTAAGCTTTTTTAATATCATACAGATGAAAAAATTAATCGCCGTAGGCTACTGTTCTTTCTTGTTTGTGTTAACTGCTTTTGGTCAAACCAATTTAAATTCTTCTTATTTCCAAACCTTATCGGCAAGAGCCTTAGGTCCTTCTACAATGAGTGGAAGAATTACTGCTATTGAAGGAATAGTGACAAGTGATCAGCTAAACCTTTATGTAGGTACTGCTGGCGGTGGTATTTGGAAAAGCCAAAATGGGGGTGTCTCTTTTTCACCCGTATTTGATAAGTATAACCAAAGTATTGGAGCTATTGCCATTGACAAAAACAATCCTAGAACCGTTTACGCAGGAACTGGTGAGAGCAATATGCGCAATAGCGTTTCTATTGGAGACGGGTTATTTAAAACAACTGATGGTGGAGCCAATTGGCAGAAAATTGGTCTAGATAGTACCGAGCATATCAGTAAAATTTTAATTGATCCTACTGATAGCAAAATTCTATACGTGGCAGCGCCAGGTCCACTTTGGAGTACTAGTACACATCGTGGTTTGTATAAGTCAACCGATGCAGGTAAGACTTGGAAAAAATCATTGTATGTAAATGATGAAACAGGTTGTGCAGATATAGCCATTGATCCAACTAATTCCAAAATAATGTTAGCCAGTTTTTGGCAGTTTAGAAGAAAGCCTTATGCATTTGAATCTGGTGGTCCGGGAAGTGCCATGTTTAAATCTACAGATGGTGGAGAAACATGGACCAAAATTACCAAAGGCTTACCTGAGGGTAATTTGGGAAGAATAGTTTTGAGTATTAATCCTTCCAAGCCTGCTGAGGTTTTGGCCATTGTGGAAGCAAAAGTTCCGGGACTATATTTGTCAAAAGACGAGGGTAGTAGTTGGGAAAAATTAGCAACCACCGAAAATATTACAGCTAGACCTTTCTACTTTAGCAGCTTGGTCTTTGATCCCAAAGATCCTAAGCGTGTTTATAGACCCGCATTTGATTTTGCCTACTCTAAAGATGGAGGTTATTCTTGGTCCAATACCATTATTGGTGGAGTTGCACCCCATGCAGACCATCACGCACTTTGGATTAATCCAGCCAATACAGATCAAATGTATTTGGGAACAGATGGAGGTGTTTATATTAGTCAAAATAAAGGCGTTTCTTGGCAGTTTTTGAATAATCTTCCCGTTGGTCAGTTTTATCATGTAAGCATGGATAATGAACCTGTTTATCATGTTTACGGAGGCTTACAAGACAATGGTTCTTGGATGGCAGCTAACTCTTCAGCAGGAGGCGTAAGCAGTGCCAATTGGTTTGATTTAAACGGTGGAGATGGATTCTGGGTACAACCTAGTCCTTTGAATCCTAAAATTGTATTTGCTGAATCTCAAGGTGGCAATGCCAATAGAATTGATTTAATTACAGGATTGGCTAGTTCCATAAAACCACAAAAGCAAGCCGGTGATGAAGAACACCGTTTCAATTGGAATACACCAATTGTTACAGGAGCATCTGCCAAAAAAACGGCCAATGGAAAACCTGTTTTCAATTTGTATATGGCCAATCAATACCTCTACCTGTCTAAAGATGAAGGAAGGAGTTGGACAAAAATTTCACCAGACCTTACAACCAATGACAAGGCTAAACAAAAATCAGAGGAGAGTGGGGGAATTACAGGAGATAACACTAGTGCCGAAAACCATTGTACCATATTTACCATTACTCAAAACCCAAATAATGAAATGCAAATTTGGGTAGGTACTGACGATGGTAATTTACAGCTTACAAATGATGGTGGAAAGACTTGGAATAACAAAGCTACTGAAGTGTGGAAAGCCGGAATTCCCAAAGGAACTTGGGTAAGTAGTATTGAAATTTCTAAGATTAATCCCAAACGCATCTATGCAAGTTTTGATAACCATATGTATGGAGATCATCAAACTTATATCGCTATGAGTTCTGACGGAGGAAATACATGGAAAAGAATAAATTCCACTGAATTCAGTGGTTTTGCGCATGTGGTAAGAGAAGATTTACAAAATGAAAACCTCTTGTTTGTAGGTACAGAAACAGGATTGTTTATCTCTTTAGATGCTGGAAAATCATTTATGCGTAGTAAATACCAAGGCATGCCATGGTATAATTTAGTACGTGATATTAAGGTTCATCCCAAGACCGGAGATTTGGTTATTGCGTCTCATGGTAGAGGTATTTATGTCATTGATGATTTGCAACCATTAAGAGATCTTGCTAAAAACGATATTGAGAAAGATCATTTGTTTTTTAAGCCAGCCGATTTTCCCTACGATTTTGCTCCACAGCTACCTTCTACAGGCAGCAATATTGGAGGATGGACTGAAGCAGGTAAAACTTTGATGCCATCATTCAATTATTACTTAAAGCAAAAAAGTAATGATATTGTCAAATTTGAAATTTATGATGCATCAGGCAAAAAAATCAAAGATCTGAATGGCTCCAATAACAAGGGTTTGAATAAGGTTTATTGGCCTTTGTCTAGTAATCCACCAAAAGTGGCAAAAGGCGGTTTTATAGCTCAGTCAATGGTATTTTATTCTGGTGTATATGGCCCCAAAGTACCTACCGGCAAGTATAAAGTTGTGATGAAAGTAGATGGCAAATCTTATGAACAGTTAATCAATATTTTGCCCAATGACGCCAAAGGCTTTTCTGCAGCCAATGTGGCTAGATTGCATAATCAAAGTACAAGAATGTTTCAATTGCATGAGAATTTGGCAGTATTAGTTGATAGTTTAGATAAAACATTGGTGGGCTGGCAGAAAATAGCCAATCCGTCTGCAGATCAAGTTAAAAAGACAGCAAAATTGGATAGCATGCGTCATGAAATTTTGGAATTAAAACGCCAAACTATTTTTTATGATGAATTAAAATATAGAAGAAAAGTAAGCGATTTGTATATGGAAATTGCTACTTCTTTTGAACCTTTATCTCCAGTTAAAGAGGGGGCTATAGGATTATTAGAAAAAGAATTCTTGCTCATTCAAAAACAGGTTTTTGAAATGATGCGCTAGTAATTGATTTTTGCTTTTTTAAAAGGTTTCATGTAATTTTCATGAAACCTTTTTTTATTTGCCGCGCCATGAGAAAATCCTACTTTTTATTTATTCTAAGCATTTTGATGTTTGGATCTTGCATTAGCAATTTATTTGCACAATCCAATAGGTTTGGTTTCGGGAAATTTGGAAATGCCAACGGGGATACTTTGTTGTATCGTCAATTGTTTCCAGATGCCAATCCTAAGGCAAAATACCCTTTGGTTATCTTTTTACATGGTTCTGGCGAAAGGGGAAAGGATAATGAGGCGCAGCTAAAATGGGGCGCAATGCAGTTTGCTACTGATCAATTTATGTTTCAACACCCTTCCATTGTGATTGCTCCTCAATGTCCTGAAGGGCAACAGTGGTCTAATTTTAAAAGAGAGGCAAATAGTAGTGAGATTCAATTACTTCCTAATCCAAGTAAACCTATGGAGCTCTTGCTAGGCCTAATTAAAAATGCTATTCAAAAACTACCAGTAGATCCTAATAGGGTTTATATTACTGGATTGTCAATGGGAGGGTTTGGGGTTTTTGATGCCATTTCTAGGGCACCAGAACTATTTGCGGCTGCCATACCAGTATGTGGAGGTGGTGATACAAGTAAAGTGGGTAGCTTTTCTAAAATTCCCATTTGGATGTTTCATGGCGCACAAGATGGTGCCGTAAATCCACAATTGTCTATGAATATGGCAGGGGCATTATTTAAGGCTGGAGCAAATCCTGGATTAACCATGTATCCAACAGTAGGACATTTTTCATGGCTAGGTGCTTATGTAGATCAGCCAATGATTGAATGGTTGTATGGTCAACACAAATAATAATGACTATCTTTTTAATAATTTAAGTGGCCAGCGTAATTGGTTGTGATGATAATGAAAATATGGTTGTACCAGAGGATTATAATTCATATAAAAATCCTTGACCCCTGTAATTTCAGACCCTTCAAAATCCAACAACAAATCTGTTCCTGAAAATTCATCAATAATTTTATCAATCAATAAATGATTGGAAGATTGTTGCCTACCCCTAGGTGTTATAGCATTGATTAAAAGGTATAACCGCTTTTTATCTTTGAGTAGGATGGCTGATGCCAATAATTCTTCGGTTGTTTGGTCAATTAGTGTTCTCACCAAACATTGTTGTTTAGACTGATAAAAAGAGAGCGCTTTAGACAATTGTTGAAAATCTGATTCACTTATCCAATGAAACCTGTTGCCGTATTGATGTTTGTATATTTGTAGGGTATCTAAATAATTGGAATTTTCTACATAAATAGGATGGTGTTTTTTTGCTTTTTCTAAGTTATGAATCAGGTCTTTATGATATTGCTTTGATATGTTAGTATAATCTTGATTTAAATCCAAGACAAGGTTGGTTTTTGCATCTGTTCTAATTGTGTTAACTAATTCCTTGTTGCTGAAATTGAAAAATATATCGCCATATTTGGCGAATTCAATAATCATCTTTAAAACAATTGGAATTAGGCGTTGGTCAATATTGCCAATTAAACCCAATTGCTGAATAAAAGGAATAGCTTGATAGTATTTGATTCCCCATTTGGAATTCCATGGGAGAGGCATCACTGCTTCATAATTATCAATGATAATGGCAGACCAATTCTTTGTTAAGAAGCTGAGATATTGGTATTGTGCATAGATTAGTCCATTAGCATTTTTTGCAATGCAATCATTCCATTTTTCAATGTCAATTTTTTGACTATTGTATAAATTGATGGGTACTTGCATATTTTATTAAAATAAGTCAAAACTATTATTTGCCTTTTCCAGACAAGATAATACGTAATGTATGCATCATTATTTTAAAATCTAAGAATAATGAAAGGTTCTCAATGTATACAAGATCATATTTCATTCTTTCAATCATTTCAGCTACTGTAGAAGCATATCCAAATTGTACCATTCCCCAGGAACTTAGTCCTGGCTTTACTTTCAGAAGGTACCTATAGTAAGGTGCAACTTGTAAAATCTGGTCAATATAAATTCTTCTTTCCGGTCTTGGTCCAATAAAACTCATGTCTCCTTTTAGAATATTCCAAAGTTGTGGAAGTTCGTCTAATCTCCACTTTCTAAGAAATCTTCCCCATTTTGTAATTCTTGGATCAAAGTCTGCAGAAAGTGCAGGTCCATTTTTTTCTGCATCAGTTTCCATACTTCTAAACTTAACAATTGTAAATGGTTTCCCCTTTAACCCAACCCTTTCTTGAGAATAGAAAACTGGGCCTTTAGATCCAATTTTTGTAACTACTGCAATTAATAACAGTAAGGGACAAAGTATGATTAAGTTGATCAATGCAAAGACTAAGTCAAAAACCCTTTTAATATTTTGTTGCCAAAATGGAAGGAGATTGGTTTGTAAATCAATTAAAGTAGCTCCAAAAACATTGTTTGTTTTAACAGAGCCTGAAAGAATATCTATCATACTAGGCGCCAATTTTATATCAACCGGTTTTTCAATCAGTTGGTTGATAAGGGATTCCGCTAATTGATATTGTTTTTTTTCTAGTACTATAATTACTTGGTCAATTTTATTTGCATCTATCACTTTAATCAAGTCATTGGTGTAGCCTAGGCAATCAATATATTTTCCTAATCCATTATTTTTTGTATCCTCAGGAGTTTGAAGAAAACCAATTGGTTTTAAACCTAAATAATGGAAATTTTTGATTAATTCATTATAGCAACCCATTGCCGTTGGATTATTTCCGATTATCAGGGTATTAAAAAAAAATTTATGATGAATAATGTCCTGTTTTGCTTTTTCCAATAAAAGGGCTCTACCCAAAAAAACAGAAAAAAACTGGATTAGTATATAACCTAGCCAGGTCTGGGGTCCAGTTTCTATTACATTTAGTGCTACCATTAAACTAACGCCAATGGCTGTTTGAATCAGGGTTGCTGTTAATTCGTTGAGCCTTGATTTTCTATAGATTGAGATTTGGTAACTGCCCAATAAAAGGAAAAAAAATAGCCATCCCAATGCAATCAATGAAATAGTCAATAATGGATTGCTAAATGTTATCCAATTATTTTCTGACTTGAATGGAAGGTAAGAAAATAATGAGGCATAAGAAATTAATGCAATAGCACTAAAAACTACATCTGAGAATGCATATAGCAAGCTGTTTTTAAACTGAACTTGCATCTAATTACACCAGAATGCTGGTACTATTGATTTTTTCTAAAATCTGATGGGCTACTTCCATTGCTAGGAATCCGTCTAATTCACTAACTACGGTTGGGGTATTGGTTAAAATGGCATTCACAAATGATTCTAATTCTAATTTAATGGCATTTTGTGGTTCAATCACTGGATTTGCTATGGCGATAGTCTTCTTGCCATTGTGGGTATCAATGTCAAAAGAAAATACATTTGTATCTTCTGGCTGTTTGAGTTTGATGATTTCTGCTTTCTTTTCCAAAAAGTCAATACCGATATAAGAATTTGGTTGGAATAGCCGGATTTTTCGCATTTTTTTCATGCTAATTCTACTACTTGTCAAATTAGCTACGCATCCATTGTTGAATTCTATTCGAACATTTGCTATATCTGGCGTATCTGTCATAACTGCTACTCCGCTTGCAGAAATATGCTTTACATCACTCTTGACAAGGCTTAAAATGATATCAATATCGTGAATCATTAAGTCAAGAATTACGCTTACTTCTGTTCCCCTTGGATTAAATTGGGCTAACCTATGAACTTCTATAAACATGGGGTTCAGCGTCATGTCTTTTAAAGCCAAAAAAGCCGGATTAAACCTTTCCACATGTCCAACCTGCATTTTTATATTTGCTTCTCGGACCATATTCACAATATCTCTACCTTCTTGAATGGTATGGGCCAAGGGCTTTTCTACAAATACATGTTTGCCTTTTCTTATGGCTTGCATGCAAATGTTAAAATGATGATCTGTTGGGGTTATTACATCAATAATATCACATGCATCCATCAGCTTCTCTTCATCCATGAATCGCTTAAGGCCATATTGTTCAATTACTTGAGCGGCATTTTCATTATTGGGGTCAAAAAATCCAATCAATTTTACTCCCTCAATCTCTTTCCAATTATTTAAATGGAATTTACCTAAATGCCCCACTCCAAAAACACCCACTTTTAACATATAGAATACGTTTACGTTTGGAGTAAAGGTAGTTATTTGAATTGCTGTAAGGGTTCACTGTTGTGAAGATGTGGAAACTTTACTGCTTAATTTTTTTGGAAAGATATATGGCAACAAATTTTGTACCAAATTCAAAAAATATTCTAAAAAATTGATAATCAATATTTTATATTTTCGCAACTGATCAGCTTTGTTAAAATTGGAAATTCATTCCCAATTATGGAAAATGCTACATATTGTCTAAAAAATAAAAATTTTCCAATAATGAAACAGTTTGTAATTTAGATTATCAATTTACTTCCGGAATTGAACGCTTGGATACTTAAATGCTTTTTTATGAAACCTGTAAATGGGTTGAAAATATTTATTCTAGAAGATGATCGTTGGTATGGGGCTATGCTTGAGCACCATCTTTCCATGAATCCAGATTATCAAGTTACCAAATTTGAAAATGAAAAAGATTTTCTAAAAGCTATGTATGATTCACCCGATGTGGTGACACTTGATTATTCTTTGTCAGAAATGGACGGTAGTCAAGTGCTTAAAAAGATTAAAGAAATTAGTCCTGAAACTGAAGTGATTATCATTTCTGGTCAAGAAGACATTGCTACAGCTGTTAATTTATTGAAAACAGGAGCTTTTGATTATATTGTAAAGGACGAGGACACGAATGATAGATTATGGAATTTGTTGGTTCGGTTACGTGAAATAAAAGACCTCAGAAAAGAGGTAGCAACGCTTAAAAGTGAACTAAAAAAGAATTACGATTTTTCTAACTCCATTATTGGACAGAGTGACCCCATTAAAAAAGTGTTTGGTCTCATTCAAAAAGCCACTCTAACCAATATAACTGTTTCTATAACAGGTGAAACTGGAACTGGTAAAGAAATGGTAGCCAAAGCCATTCATTATCATTCTAATAGACAAAAATTCCCATTTGTTGCCATTAATGTAGCTGCTATTCCACGTGATTTATTGGAAACTGAATTATTTGGTCATGAAAAAGGTGCATTTACTGGGGCAGTTGAAAAACGAATTGGAAAATTTGAAGAGGCGCACAAAGGAACTATTTTTTTAGATGAGATTGGAGAAATGGATGCCATGTTACAGGCTAAATTATTGCGTGTATTGCAGGAAAGGGAGATTACTAGAATAGGAGGTAATGCAATTACGGCAATTGATGTAAGGGTTATTGTAGCAACACACAGAAACTTATTAGAAGATGTAAAAGAAAAAAAATTTAGGGAGGATCTATATTATAGGTTATTGGGATTGCCCATTGAAATGCCTCCCTTAAGAGAAAGGGGTAATGATATACTTGTTTTAGCTAAGCATTTTCTAAATGAATTTTGCAAAGACAATAAGATTGAGGTAAAACAAATTAGTCCTGAAGCTTTTCAAAAATTAAGATCATATGCTTTTCCTGGAAATGTAAGGGAATTAAAATCATTAATTGAACTTGCGGCTGTAATGTCAGACGGTACAACTATTGAAGAAAAAGACTTGAATGTTGAAATAATGGGTGGCGTTTCTTCTTTATTAGCGGAAGAGAATACTTTGAGAGAATATGAACTGAAAATCATCAAACATTTTATGGAGAAATATGATAATGATGTGTTGATGGTGGCAAAAAAGTTAGACGTTGGAAAGTCAACTATTTATAGAATGATTCAAAATGGTGAACTCAAACAAAAGTAAATTTAACTATGTACGGAATCATCAATAAATCTATAGAAGAATTGGTCATTGATAAGTTTGGTGCGCCAATATGGGAAGAAATTCTTGTCAAAAGTGGATTTGAAAAACAGATTTTTTTAAGTAATGAGGCTTATAATGATGCCATTACTTATAAACTTGCATCTACTGTAGCAGAGGTAGTTGGTATTTCAATTGGAGATGTACTTATAGAATTTGGCAAGTGGTGGATCCTACACACTTGTCACCTTAGATATGGCTCTATGTTAAAGACCGGAGGGGCAAATTTGGAAGCATTTTTAATAGGACTTCCAAGTTTTCATGATAGGGTTCAATTAATGTATCCTAAATTATCTCCTCCAGAATTTAAAGTTGAGAAATTATCAGATCATCACTATAATGTTCATTATTATTCTAAAAGGCCTGGATTGCAAGAGTTTATGAGGGGACTATTATATGGGCTTGCAACTTATTTTAAAACAGAAGCCACCATAGAATTATTGCAAAGTAGGGATCAGGGGTTTGAGTTTGAAATTTTTGAAATAAGTTGGATTTGATTTTAAAATATCTTTTTTGCAAAGTATTCATCTAAATATTAAACAGTGGAATAGGTTATTCCCATTCTTTTTTCTTCTTAATGAAGACATGCAAATAATTGAATTGGGTGATTCATTAAAAAAAATGCGGCTCTTTGAGTTGGGTTTGCAATTTGATGAATATTTTTTAGTAAAAAGACCCAAGAACTCAAGTATTGCATTTGAAGCATTGAAGACAAGTGAAGATGAAATGTTCTTTTTAGAAATGAAAACCGAGCATGGGCTTGTTATTCTAAGAGGACAATTTGAATTTTTAGAAGAAAATAGGCATTTGATATTTGTTGGGTCACCTTGGTTCAAAAATTTAGAAGAAGTAGCTGGTCAATCAATAGTTCAAAATGATTTTGCCAAGCATGATGCTTCTTTAGATTTATTGCATGTGTTGCACGCCAAAGAGATGGCAGAAGAAGACAGTAAGGTTTTAATGCATCAAATAACTAAAGAAAGAAATGATTTTAGACATTTTGCCATTATTGCTGAAGAAACTGTCAACGCGGGAATTATTTTAGATAATTCTGGAAAGATTCAGTGGGTTAACCGGGCTTTTCAACAAATGAATGGTTACCATTTAGAAGACTGTATTGGAAAGTCACTAGATTCTTTATTAAATGGTAAAGAGACCAACCCTCAGACGCTTCAGTTTATTGAGACAAAATTAAAAGAGAATAGTTTTTTTGAGTGTGAGATTTTGAATTATACCCAAAAAGGTAAACCTTATTGGGCCAAAGTGAATGGTCAGCCTATTGTTGATGAGAATGCACAAGTGATTCATTATTTTATATTACAGGAGGATATTACTGAAAAAAAGGTTGCAGTTGAAAAGATTAGAAAAGCAGAAGACAGGTGGAGATTTGCTTTAGAAGGAGCTGGAGCTGGTGTTTGGGAACATGATTTTGAAAATAATAAATCTTTTTTTTCTGAACTCTATGAGAAACTATTAGGCTATTCAAAGCAGGAATTGGATAATATGGATGATGTTTGGAAGGCAATTTTGCATCCAGATGATTATCACGTTATAAAAGAATATGATCATAAATATGGAGAAGGTTTAATAAGCCATCATAAGACAGAATACAGGATTAAGAAAAAAGACGGGAACTATATTTGGGTACTGGATAGGGGGATGTTAATTTCAAAGACCTCATTTGGTATTCCCAAGACAATCATTGGTACCCATACAGATATTACTGATTTAAAATTGGTAGAACTTTCTTTGGAACAAAGTGAAAAACAATTGCGTTCACTTTCTGACAATATGCCTGGGGTTTTGTATGAATATGTATTTTATGAAAACGGCGAAAGTGGGTTTAAATTTATAGGCAAAACCATTGAAAAAGTATTAGGATTAACTGTAGAGGAATTTCTTGATTTCAATAAAAGTATACACCCTGATGACTTTAGTAGATTATTAGAGGCAATTAATCACACTAAATCTTCCAATGAACCTTTCAGTTTTGAAGGAAGATTAATTGTCCCAGAAAGAGGAATAGTTTGGCATTCTGCATCATCCTCATTTTCATATGAAGATGCCAATGGGAATAGGATTTTTACAGGTTTAATAATAGACATTACTGAAAAGAAACTGGCTCAGGAAAGATTAGAACAACAACGTAGGTTCTATGAGCAGGTATTAAATAATATCCCATCTGATATTGCTGTTTTTGATCATGAACACAGGTATTTGTTTATCAATCCCGTTGCTATAAAAGACAATGAGTTAAGGCAATGGATGATTGGTAAAAAAGATGAGGATTATTGTGAGTTAAAAAATAAGCCCTTCTCAATAGTTGAAGGAAGGAGAAAGATATTTAACCAAGTAATGCAGTCTAAGAAATTAGTTGCATGGGAAGAAACTTTAACAGGCTCTAATGGTAACAAAGAGTTCCATTTTAGAAATATGTATCCAGTAATTAATAGCGTTGGAGACGTAGAAATGGTAATTGGGTATGGAGTTAACGTTACTGATAGAAAAAGAATTGAAGATCAGGTTAGGATTAATGAAAAGCGATATAGAGACTTATTCAATTATAGCCAAGCGTTAATTTGTACTCATGATCAGAATGGGATACTGTTAAGTGTAAATCCTTCCATTTGCGAAACATTGGGCTATACAGCTGAAGAATTGATTGGAAGGCCACTTATGTCTTTTATACCAGAAAAAGAGAACGAAAATTTCCGAACTCATTACCTAGATGTGGTAATGAAAGAAGGGAAATCTAAAGGTGTATTTAGGGCATTGCATAAAAACGGGAAAAAATTATTTTTGTTATACCAAAACTATCTAGTTGAAGAAGATGGTGTAGAGCCCTATGTGATTGGATTTTCACAAGATATTACTGAAAGAATTCATGCAGAGAACGAGCTGTTATTGGCAAAGCAGATAACCGAAAATGTTTCAAAAGCAAAAGAGATTTTCTTGGCCAATATGAGTCATGAAATCAGGACTCCTATGAATGGAATCCTAGGAGTTGCAAATCTTTTGGCCAAAACTGAAATGGGGGATGCTCAAAAAAATTATCTTAAGCTGATTAAAGAATCTGCTAACAATTTATTGGTGATTGTTAATGATGTATTGGATATTGAAAAAATCACTTCTGGAAAATTTGAATTTGAACAAATTCCATTCAGATTTGCAGACAAACTCAATTCCTCTATTCAATCATTTCAGTATAAAGCGGAAGAAAAGGGGATTCAATTAAACTATTTTTCTCAATTAGAAGAATCGCTAATTTTAGTTGGAGATCCTTATAGGCTTATTCAAATTTTAAACAACCTGTTGAATAATGCTATTAAATTTACCCCAAGAGGAAAGGTAACGGTTAATATATTTTCATCTATGAGGGATGAAGAAAAAATAGTGGTTGATTTCACTTTACAAGATACGGGAATTGGGATTGATGCTTCTAAATTGGATACTATTTTTGAGCCATTTGTTCAGGCTTCTTCAGATACCACTAGAAAATTTGGAGGTACTGGTTTAGGATTATCAATTTGTAAGAACCTAATTGAAATGCAGGGTGGTTCTATAAGTGTAGAAAGCAAGTTTGGCGAAGGCACTGTTTTTCATTTTAGTCTTCCCTATAAGATTGGTACAAAAGATATGTTGGCTCAAGAAGACCTTGCTCCAGAAGATTATAGTCTGATTGGGGAAAAACGCATATTGATTGCAGAAGATGTTGAGTTAAACCAATTTATTGCCAGGCAAATATTAGAGTCTTGGGGAATGGAGGTTGCTGTTGCAGCCAATGGTAGAATTGCTGTAGAAATGGCTCAGAATCAGCATTTTGATTTAATTCTAATGGATATTCAAATGCCAGAAATGGATGGCATTGAAGCAACTGAAATTATTAGAAAACTGCCTAACACTAAGTTGGCTAATATTCCCATCATTGCACTAACGGCAAATGCTTTAAAAGGAGATAACCATCTCTATTTTCAAGCTGGCATGAACGATTATATTACTAAACCCTATACAGAAGAGAAATTGTATTCTGTTCTAAGTAAGTTTTTGCCAGCTAATTCACATGCTTCAACAACTAAAGTAGAAGTAGTAAAGACAGGTCCTAGAATTTTGGTTGAAGAGGATACCCCTTTAATTGCCAATCAATTTCTTGATGTTCAATTATATGATTTAACAATGGTTAGACAAATTGGAAAGGGTAACCCAGATTTCATTGGTAAAATGGTAGCTCTTTTTCTAGACCAGTTACCCAATGATATTGTTAAATTAAAAGAGCATACTGAAAAAGAAGATTGGGACGCTTTATCAAAATTAGCGCATAGGATGAAGCCCTCCATTGAAGGTATGGGAATACATTCATTGAAGACCATCATTAGAGAATTGGAAACTAGATCACGTAATAATGAATCTATTCCAGACACTGAAATGAAAAAGCTAGTGGCTATTACTTGTGAAACTATGGATAAAGTATTAATTCAACTTCGCACAGAGTTTCCTAAATAAATTAACTTAAAAGCAGTCTAATGCTGTTAAATTAGTTAATGTTTTTTCATTCATTAAAGTTTGAGCACAAGCTTCAACATGTGGTATTTCATATTTGAAATAGAATTCCATTGTGTGTATTTTCCCTTTATAGAAATCTAAAGTGGCTTTGTTAGGATTTTCTGTTTGAATTAAAGATTTAGCCTTAACCGCCATTTTTAACCATTGCCATCCAATGACTATCAACCCTGCCATTTCCATGAATACAGTTGCATCTGCTAAAAAGCGATCTGGGTTAGATTTTTGCAGATATCCTAATAAATGTTGAAGCACTTTACCCAAGTTTTGCATGTATTCATTTAATTGAATTCCATAAGGTTTCAAATCAGCATCTTGGTTGGATAAAGCAATAGTTTCTTGTATTTCGGTAAGTAATAAAGTAAGTGCTTTTCCGTTTTGCATGGTAGCTTTTCTACCTAATAAGTCTAATGATTGAATACCTGTTGTTCCTTCATAAAGAGACATGATTTTTAAATCTCGGTATAACTGTTGTACTGGGAAATCAGTTGTGAATCCATACCCTCCTAAAGTTTGTATTGCCAAAGCAGCAGATCGGCTGCCTTGTTCTGAGGCATATGTTTTTACAATTGGGGTTAAAATTTCTAATAGTAAAAGATAATTTGCCTTTTCTTCTCCTTGGGTTGCATGAACTAAATCATATAAACGGTTGCATTCCATTGCCAAGGAAAGTGATCCCTCTGTAATGGCTTTTTGTGTCAATAACATTCTTTGAACATCGGCATGATGTATAATTAGGGTGGGAGCTTTTAAAGGATCTTTTTCACTAGGTACCCTGCCTTGAGGCCGCTCCTTGCAGTATTGCAATGATGCTTGATAGGCTGCCATTGCCACAGAAGCAGCACATTGGCCCACACTAATTCTTGCACCATTCATCATTTGAAACATGTACTTGAGACCTTGATGTGGTTCTCCCACTAAATAAGCCCTACAATTGTCATTGTCCCCAAAACTAAGATGGGTAGTTGAGTAGCCCTTTTGCCCCATTTTTTGAAAATCACCCGCACAATACACATCATTGTAAACCAAACTTCCATCAGCTTCTGGTCTGAATTTAGGGATGATAAATAGAGAAATTCCTTTTACGCCAGCTGGTGCTCCTTCAATTCTAGCTAGGGTAAGGTGAACAAAATTTTCTGCCCCTTGGTGTTGACCGCCTGAAATAAATATTTTCTGTCCTTTTACTAAATAATACTCCTCATTAACTGGCTTAGCAATGGTAATAATATCAGAAAGGGAACTTCCTGCCTGTGGCTCCGTTAATGCCATGGTACCTTGCCATTCACCTTGATAAATTTTGGGAACATAAGTTGCAATTTGTTCTGCGCTACCAAAACTAGTAATCAAGTCCGCAGATCCAGTTGAAAGACCAAGATACCCCTGAACACTATTGTTTGCTGCTTGGAAAATATGCTGGCCAGCATTAAAAATCATTTCAGGTAATTGCATGCCTCCATGTTCAAACTTAGCTGCGCCACCAATCCAACTTTGGTCTGCTGCTAAACGAATGATTCGCTTAATTTGTGGATGCGTAATTACAGCTCCATTACCATCATATTGAGCAGGACTTTCGTCCATGGCTTTTAAATAAGGGAACATTTCTTGATCAGCCAATAACTTGGCTGACTCTACAATCATCCAAGCTTGCTCAGCATCTAAATGGGCATATCTTTCATATTGAAAAAGGGTTTGCACAGGATGTACTTGAAACAGCAAAAAACGGAGCAGTTCCATGTTGGTGTAGTTGGCCATAATATAGTTTTAAAAGATCATACTGATGATTTCTGCAACATAGGCGGGTTTGTTTTTTCCTTTAATTTCCATGTTGCAATTGATAAATATTTTGAGTGAGCCATTATCTTGTAATTCAGCCTGTGAAATACTTGCGTGTAATCTAATTTGATCACCACATTGAACTGGATTAATAAATCTTGCCTTGTTAATGCCATAGTTTAAAAATGAATTCACTTCCTCTATGTGAATCATTTGATATAGGAATTGAGAGACCAAAGACATACTCAAATATCCATGTGCAATAGTTTTGCCATCAGGTAAATAATTTGTGGCTTTTTGGGGATCTATATGTACCCATTGTTTGTCTAGAGTAGCATTGGCAAAATCAGTGATCATTGCTTGATCTACACTAAGCCAACTGCTTGTTCCTAATGAAGTTCCAATTGCCTTTAAAATGGCAGATTTATTTAGAAATCTAACTGGTAGTTCAACAACCGGTAATGATTGCATTGAGATTTCTTTGTCAATTGGTTGATCAAATGCAGCAATGGGGGGTGTGACTATTTCTTCGGTTACTTGTATAATGGCTTTACCCATTACTTTTCTATCCATCAAATCTCTTATTGCTTGGGGAGCAGCATTTAAAGGATATACTTTATAAATCTCTTGTTGAATATCGCCCCGCGAAATCATTTGAACCAGTTCACCCAAATTTTGAATACTTAGTGCGGGTTCTTTCTCTGTAAATGCACCCCAAAATACCCCTACTATTGAAGCCCCTTTTAATAATGCTAAATTGAATGGGAGTGATGGAATATTGCCTGACGCAAATCCAACAACAAGATATCTTCCTTTCCATGATAGAGATCTTAAAGCGGGTTCTGCCAACGCACCACCAACTGGATCATATACAAGGTCAACACCATTTTCAGATGTGATTTTTTTTATTGTTTCTTTGAGGTCTTCTGTGCTGTAATTAATGGTATAATCAGCTCCTTTTTTTAAGCAGATGTCTAGTTTCTCTTGGTTAGAAGCAGCAGCTATTACTATTGCCCCCATTTTTTTTGCAAGTTCTACTGCGGCTAACCCAACACCACCAGCCGCACCAAGAACTAAAATTGTTTGGCCAGGTTGAAGTTGCCCTCTATCTTTCAATGCATGATAAGAAGTGCCATAATTGTACAAAGTTGACGCAGCAATTTGCCAGTTGATTGTATCTGGAATTTTAAATACTCGATTTGCATTTACAGCTACTTGCTCTGCAAAACCTCCCCATCCACAAAGTGCAACCACACGATCTCCAGGTTGAATATGAGTAACATTTTTGCCTACAGCCATAACGCGTCCAGCTATTTCTCCTCCGGGTGCAAAGGGTAGCGTAGGTTTAAATTGGTATTTGTTTTGAATAATTAATGCATCAGGAAAATTCACTGCGGCAGTAACTACGCTGATTAATACTTGATTTTCACCAAAATCAGGAGATGGAATCTCTTTTAAAACCAATGATTCTGGCAATCCAAATTGTTCACAAATAACCGCTTTCATAGACTTGCATACGGGTTAAACCGTATTAAATACAATTTAGGGAATCCATTTAAAGGTCGGTTCTTAATTCTTGGGAGAATCCTAACATCTTTTTCAGCCTTTTAATAATTCCTATAAAAAGCCCTCCATCTTTTTGCATTCTTCTATCTGTAGTCCATACCAAGGCCATTGGATGTGTCACTTGGAACAGTTTGCCAAATCCTTTTTCTCTGAGTTTGAGCGCAAACCATCCATCTTCACCAGCACCTGCTGGAAAATTAAAGCCATCTACTGCTAATCCATCTGCTTTTCTAAAGCAGGAATTAAAGCCATATACATTCACTGCTTCCTCACGAAAGGTTTTGTTAAACCATCTGCTAATATCAGCTATACATTCATAGAAAAAATAAACAAGTCTAGGAGTATTGGCAGTTGGAATATGTGCAAATCTGCCATAGCAAATTGCGATGTCATTTTGCGATTCCATAGGGGCAATCATTAGGTCTATCCAGTTTTCCGGATAAATAGTATCTGCATCTGCAGTAAGTATATATTTCCCATTAGCGGCGCTCAAACCAGCATTTCTTGCAGCTGAAATTCTTTGAACAGTTTCTAGGATACAAGTTACTCCAGCAGCTTCTACTAGCTCTTTTGTTCTATCTTTTGAATTATTATTGACAACAATAATTTCTACTGACCATTTTGATTGATTATAGGCCAAGGAGCTCAGGGTTCTTAAAATATTGTTTTCTTCATTATAAGCGGGAATTACTACTGATACTTGAATTGGGCCTTTTTGTAAATGCTGGTAGGCTGCTTTGATATCGTTGCAAGTTTTTTCAGGTGATTCATTTATATAATATTTAGAAGAAATATATGGTGGAATTGCAATAGGTCTCATACAGCTAATTTAGAAAATGGCAGTTTAATATTTGAGGCATTCTTACGAAGTTAGAAAAAATGAGGGTATATTTTTGCTTTGACAACAGCCAATTTGATTTAATTAAATGACAATTGTTTATTATTTTTACTTATATTTTGTTAGAAATTAAACTTTTCTAATTAAATAAAGATTAATGTTTATATTAAATAAGGGACTTTTTAATTCTCAAGTTTGTATTGTAACATTTTCTAATTTCCCCCGAATGCCTTTTAAAGGGGAAGATTCTATGAAAGGTAACAAAAACCGGATCTATTATTTATATGGCAGCATCTGAAACCAACCCCCTAAAGATGGTCATTGTTGAAGATGACAAATTCATGCAATCCATTCTTAAGAAATATTTCAGCAATTATTTTTCTGTCAATGTTTTCAGCGATGGGATGGAAGCGCTTTCGTTTTTACAAGATGGAAATGTTCCAGATTTAATTGTGACTGATTTGAATACACCAAAATTGGGTGGCTTAGAACTTATCAAACAAATAAAGGCAAGCGATTTCTTTAATTCTATTCCCATCATGGTGCTTTCAGGAGAGGAAAGCTCTGAAATGATTGTAAAGTGTCTTGACGCAGGTGCGGATGATTTTGTTGTAAAACCATTTAATCCAAAAGAATTAGAAGCCCGTATAAGGGTTATCTTAAGAAGAACTGGAAACCTATTTTAAAACCCTATGTCTTATTCCCACGAGCCACTAATTCCTGGACAATCAGTTATAGCTCTGATCAATTGTGATGCAGAAGTAACAAGCATGTTACAGCATTGCCAATTGGGTGGTCGTAGATTGATTTCCTTTAAAAATGGAATTGATTTGATTGATCGATGGGAAGAAAGTGATTGGAGTCTAGATGCCATTATATCACAGAGTGAAGTGATGTCACCTTCTGGCGTATCATTACTAGAAACATTGGTTCAAAAAAAGCATATAAAAATTCCTTTTTTCATTATATGTAATAACCTCAATGAAAAAATTGCCAAAATAGCGTTGCAAGGAGGTGTGGCGGAGGTTTTTAGAATGCCCTTTAAATTAGAAAACCTTGAAACAAGGGTAAATTTTGTGATGGGTAATTGGGACATACTTCACAAATCAGTTGAAAGAAAAACTACAGAACATTTCACGTATAAAACCCCCTTGGTAAAAAGGCTTTTTGACATATTTTTTGCGGGTTTAGCCTTGTTACTGTTGTCCCCATTTTTATTGTTGATAATGATCCTAATAAGATTGGAGTCTAGTGGCCCTATTTTTTATTATGCGCTAAGAGTAGGAACAGGCTACCATATTTTTAAGTTTTATAAGTTCCGTTCCATGTATTTTGATGCAGACAAACGCTTAAAAGACCTTAAGCATTTGAATCAATATGATGCGGGTAAACGTAAATCCAAAACAGGTAGTCAAACATTCAACTATGAATTTCTTTGTGAGGAATGCAAGAATGCTGGTACCAAGTGTCAATATCCTATATACTCAGACACACTGCTCATGTGCGAGAAAGAATATGTTTCTATGCGTAAAAACAGTGGTGAATCTACTTTTATTAAAATTAAGAATGACCCTAGGATGACTAGGATTGGTAAGTTTATTAGAAAAACCTCTATTGATGAATTGCCCCAATTATGGAATGTGATCATTGGGGATATGAGTATTGTTGGAAACCGACCTCTGCCATTGTACGAAGCTGAAAAACTAACTACAGACAAGTATGCTTTGCGTTTTATGGCTCCTGCAGGAATTACTGGATTATGGCAGGTTGAAAAGCGTGGTCATGGTAAAATGTCTGAAGAAGAAAGATTACTGTTAGACAATATATATGCAAAGAACCATAGCCTCTTCAATGATATTATGTTGATTCTTAGAACTATCCCAGCCCTGTTCCAAAAGGAAAATGTGTAGTAGATAGTTTAAACCCTTTCCCAATTTTTTGTTTCAAAATTGTACTGCTTTAAAACTTTTGCTGGATTTCCTACGGCCACACTATAGGGAGGGATGTCTTTTGTTACAACGGCTCCAGCCGCAATTACACTATGTTTTCCAATTCTTACTCCAGCCGTAATAACCGCATTTGCGGCAATCCAACAGTCATCCTCAACAATTATAGGTGCCTTTAGAATGGGTTGTGCTTGAATGGGCAGATCTGGATCTCTATACTCATGATTCAAGGCACTGGCTACAATATTTTGAGCAAAAATCACATTGTTCCCAATTTGAATTGGACCTATGATGGTATTACCCATTCCTATTAAAGAGTTGTTTCCAATGATTACATCCCCAACACCATTGTTTACAGTACTAAAGTCTTCAATAGTACTATTTTCTCCAATCTGAAATTGGTTAAATGGTAGAACGTCCATTCTTGTATTCCATCTTATGGTTGATCCAGCCGCCCTTTTGTGTATAAAAGGATTGACCAATAGCTTGACCCAGATTCTTGGCCTTGCTTCACCGGCAGGAACTAGCATCCAATGAACTAAATTTTTTAATTTTGGGTTGTTCTTGATGGTATCTTTTAATGACATGTTTAGATATTCAACTCTAAAGTTAATTTTTTACCAATTGCAATAAAAATAATATCCACTTAATTCATAACTAATTGTTTATAAGGGGATTTGATGTTGATAAAACAAATCTATCTAAAGGATGAACCAATGTTCTTAAGTGGTATCTTTAGGATGCGGCAAGTCTATCCTTTAAAAAATTGAAAATTGTTAATAGGATAAAACTTGGAAAGCTAAAATCGTTATCAAACTGAGAAGATTATGGGGATGATTAATAGGATGAAAGATCAGATTAGGCCATTCAAAAGGATAGCCTTATTGGTCCTTGTGATTTGTTTTAGCCTCCCCAAGCATGTATCTGCTCAAGAATCCATGATGCCAGAGGTAAATTATTCCTATTTGGAAAAACTGATTGATACAGCAAGAAAATATTATCCTCAAGTAAAAATTGCCAAAAAAAAATTGGAAATTGCTAGTATAGCTGTAAAGAAATCACAGTTAGAATGGTTCAATTTTTTCTCAGTCACACTTAACTATAGCCCAAATGGTGGGGCGGCTTCTTTAAACCAACCAACACTAGCTGGTTTTCAAGTAGGTTTTTTTGTCAATATTGCGGCTTTGCTTCAAAAGCCCTATATCATTAAATCTACAAAAGTAGAGTATGAAATTGCCAAACTCAGTCAAATGGACTTTGACATGTTAATGGCCGCTGATGTTAAAACTAGGTATTTGAGATATGTGCAAGCAGGAATTCATTTGAAAATTCAAAGTAGGATTGCCCTGGAGGCTGAAAGCATTGTAAAAGAAACTAGGTACAAGTTTGAAAAAGGAGAAGTGACTTTTGAGACCTTTACAAAGGGGGTGATCTATGAGTCGGACAACAGAAAAGGTGTAATTGATGCCGAAGCCAATTATTTGTTGGCTAAAAGCAGTTTGGAAACAATCGTTGGAAAAAAATTATCGGAGATACAATAATGGAGCTTGCAAGATTTATCAAATTATTAATCAAGCGGAAGTGGATCCTAATTGGATTGCCGATTTTCGTGTTTATATTAACTTATTTCCTAGTAAGAAATTTGCCCAATACTTATCCCTCTCATGCAAGGATGGCAACGGGTTTGGTTGACCAATCTCAACAAGTCTTGGCAGCTGATGCCTTTCAAGAAAGTAAGGTGAACCTAGATTTTAGCAATTTGTTAGAAATGACCAAATTGAAAAAAGTCTATGATCAGGTCTCATACAAATTGATTTTACATGATTTAGAGGATTCTGTTCCATTTAGAGAGCCTAGTAAGCTCATGAAAGAAGTGGTTCCAGAAGCCAAAAGAAATGCCATTAAGGTAATTAGAAAGCATTATGCCATGAGAGAGCCATTGTCTTCTTTCAATAGTGATGAGGCAGGCATGATTAAGTTAATTTCCTCAATGGGTTATGATTATGATGGATTAGACAAAAATTTAAAAAGTTACCGGCCCAATAACAGTGATTTTATTGACATTTACTTTGAATCAGAGAATGCGAACCTGAGTGCTTTTGTTGTAAACTCATTAGCTCAGGAGTTTATCAATTATTATGCTGATTTTGTCAAGAATAACAAGTTGAAATCCGTCAATTTCCTTGATACGGTGATGAGGCAAAAAGAGGCGGAAATGCAACGATTGAAAAACTTGCTGAAGAATTATAAAATTCAAAATCGCGTCTTAAATCTAGCAGAACAAGCAAAAAGCCTTTACGGTCAATTAGCAGATTTTGAAACCAGAAGACAGGTGGCTGAAAAGGATGTAATTGCTTTTGGTGGTGCTTTACAGGGAATCAATGACAAATTTAGCCCTATAGAAAGAAAATATGTTGAAAGCACCATGGTGTCTATTAATCAACAAATTGCTGGAACAAAGCAATATATCATGAATCTCTCCGATGACTATATCAAGAGCAATTATGATGAAAAAATTAAATTGAAATTAGATTCCGCTCGTAGGGTTGTTTCACAGCAAATTCAAATATCTACTGACAAATACATTACCAATCCATTAGCAGCAAAAGAAAATTTGGTAAATCAAAAAGCTAGGTTGGAATTAGATTTGGATATTGCCAAATTCAGCTTGAATAGTTTAAAGACTGAATTAGAAAGATTAAATCAAAAATTTGACCTTTTGGTTCCACACGAAGCAGTGATTCAAAACTATGAAAGTGCTATTGACGTTGCTAGTAAGGAATATTTAGATGCTCAATCTAGATATAACAGATCAAGTATGGAATCAAGTCTGTCAATTTCTTTAAGACAGATTGAAAGTGGTGTTCCGGGAGCCCCAAGTCCTTCCAAAAAACTAATATTGGTAATTGTTGCCGGAATGGTAACAGAAGTGTTGATTTTGTTCGTATTATTCATACTCTTTTATTTAGACGAGTCCATTATTGCAACCAAGGAATTGGCCAACCAAACTAATTTGCCAGTATTGGGCTTAATTCCTTTATTAAGTGGATCCGTAATTGAATTAAAGAAATTATGGAACAATCAATTTGACGACAATTTCAAATTGAGGAATTTCAAAGAAATGCTACGTTCTACCAGATTTGAGATTGAAAATGAAATGTCTGGTGCTAAAGTTTTAATGCTCAATAGTCTTGGTTCAAGTGAAGGTAAAACACTCATTTCAATGAGTCTTGCTTTTGCCTTTTTGATGGTTCGAAAGAAGGTTTTATTAATTGATGGAAATTTTGAAAACAATTCTATTTCAAGAATGGTAGAACCTCAGATGATGTTAGAAGCTTTTTTTAATGATGAACAGGCATTGCCTAATTTTAGACCTCCTGGTGAAATCATAGTCATGGGAAATAACGGTGGGGATACTAGTTTATTAGAAATTAGTCTTTCAGACAATATTCAATCAAAAATGGATTTGCTAAAAGAAACTTTTGACGTTATTATTATTGATGCTCCAGGACTCTCTAGGTTTAATAAGTCAAAAGAGTGGGTTAAGTTTTCAGAAAAAATTGTTACTGTTTATGAATCTGGGCACACTATCAGCTTTAAAAACAAGCAAGACGTACTTTATTTAAAGAGTTTGAATAACAAATTCATTGGTTGGATTTTGAATAAAGAAGATAACGAAAAACCTGTTAAACCCACAAAGGCTCCAAAAACCATTTTCTCAAAAAACATTGAAATGCAATGGGCTTAGATTTGATCAGCGGATCTTGGATAGCCATTCAACTATTGGTTGGCTATAATCTGGTGTTACCCTTAGTTATATATCTAATTTCATTGTTTAAAAAGAAGGGTTTAAGAAAACCTGCAACAATATCTAATCCGGACTATGCAATAATTGTAACTGCTTACGAGCAAACGCATACCCTTGGACCAGTCATTGCATCTATTTTGCAATTGCACTACAAGCATTTTTTGGTATACATTGTTGCAGATAAATGTGACGTGAGTCAACTTCATTTTGAAGATCCTAGGGTAATTGTATTAAGACCAGAAGAAACATTGTCTAGTAATACTCGTTCACATTTTTATGCCATTAATCGGTTTAAAAGAGCACACGACAGATTAACAATTATAGATAGCGATAACTTAGTTGAACCTGATTATCTTGATCAACTGAATCCTTATTTTGATGCTAGATTCAAAGCAGTACAAGGTGTTAGGGACGCTAAAAATATGGATACTATGTACGCCTGTCTGGACGCAGCTAGGGATATCTATTACCATTTTTATGATGGCAAAGTTCTTTTTCAAGCAGGTTCTTCTGCAACATTAGCAGGATCAGGTATGGCTTTCACCACTCAATTATATAGAGACTGCTTAGAACATCAAGACATTACTGGTGCAGGATTTGATAAAATTTTGCAAAAGGAAATTGTAAATAGGGGAGAGCGTATTGCGTTTTCGGAGAAAGCCATTGTATATGATGAGAAGACATCTAAATCTGATCAATTGGTTAAACAAAGAGCCCGTTGGATTAATACTTGGTTCCGATATTTCAGATTTGGATTTGGAATGATTGGCAATGGACTTATAAAATTTGATTGGAATAGACTGTTATTTGGATTGGTTCTTTTGAGGCCTCCTTTATTCATATTTCTGATTCTATCTTTTTTGTTTGCCTTAGTTGATTTGCTAATTGATCCAATGCAAACCTTATATTGGATAGTTGGATTCTTTCTTTTTGTTGTCGGATTCCTTTTTTCATTATTAATGTCTAAAACTGATAAACGCATTTATAAATCCCTTTGGGGAATTCCTAAGTTTATTTTTTATCAAGTATTGTCTTTGATGAAGGTTAGAAAGGCTAATGAGCTATCAGTAGCCAC
This sequence comes from Chitinophaga pinensis, assembly GCA_943372225.1. GTDB lineage: Bacteria > Bacteroidota > Bacteroidia > Chitinophagales > Chitinophagaceae > Sediminibacterium > Sediminibacterium pinensis_L. The sequence goes on from CALRXV020000002.1 coordinate 26,714, forward strand.
CCAACATTATCATGACAAGGAAATAAATGAAATAAAATAGACATTATGAGAATAGATCCTACTGAAACCTATGATGCTGATTTGAAAGCGCAGCGCGATGCTAAAATGGTTGAATTAACCAGAAAAGCCGCCATTGCTTTATCCCTGGTAGTTGAGTTGGCTATTTTTTATAAGATGCTTGCACCTTAATTTTGGAAGACTTTAAAATACATATTAATTCTAACGTACCTGCCACTGGATTCAAATTGTTTCTTTATCAATTGAAGCAAAAATTGGTTATTGAAAAACTAAATGGTTGGCAGGGTATTTTTTTCTTATCAATTGCTGCTACAGGTATTGCAATAATGGTAACAAATGGGGGGATGACACCAGGAATTATGGCCATTGCTTTAATGGTTGGAGTCCCTATTGTTTATTTTTTGATTGTGATTCCTCAGTTTGGTATCATGGTTTACTTGAACTATGCCTATATCATGATGCTCTTGATTCGTTATGGAATCAATGCCCCATTAGGTACGGTAATGGATGGATTTATGGGACTTTTCATCTTGGGCATTTTCATTCACATGAAAAAGAAAAAGGAATGGGAAGTATTGAAAAATCCTATCAGCACGGTTATTTTAGTTTGGGTTGGGTACAACATATTTGAAGTGGTTAACCCTGCAGCTGCATCAAGATTATCATGGTTGGGTGCATTAAGAACTGTTGCATTGGTGGCCCTTTATTTTTTTGTATTTCTTTTGCATGTTAGGACTAGAAAATTTCTAATCATCATTGTTAAATGGTGGCTAATTGTCTCTTTAATTAATGCTTGTTATGCTTTCAAGCAAGAGTATATTGGTTTTTTTGAATTTGAAGAACGTTATCTTCATTCTGATCCAAATATTGCGCAATTATTATTTCTAGCTGGACATTGGAGAAAATTTTCTATGATGTCTGACCCTGTAACTTTTGCTTACAATATGGCTATGGCTAGTTTGTTGTGTATGGGTTTAATTTCTGGTCCTTTTAAATTCTATAAAAAATTGATTCTTGGCTTCATGGCATTGTTTTTTTTAAATGCTATGTTGTTCTCTGGTACAAGAGGAGCATTTCCGCTGGTACCCATTGCCTTAATGCTTTATGCCATTTTAAAGTTTAATAAACAGGTGATGATATTCACCGGTTTGGGGTTGTTATTTGTAGTATTCTTGATTTTTATGCCTTCTTCAAACCAAAACATTTTGCGTTTTCAATCGGCCTTCAGGCCAAATGAGGATGCTTCCTATATGGTACGTAAAAGAAATCAGGCTAGAATTAAACCATTTATTTATGCTCACCCCATTGGAGGAGGTCTTGGGGCAACCGAATATTTTGGTCAAAAGTATGCACCAGGTTCTTATTTGGCGCATTTTCCACCAGATAGTGGCTATGTAAGAGTAACAGTAGAACTTGGCCCTATTGGGTTAGCGATTTTCTGTATAATGATATTTGTCATTCTTAAAACTGGGATAAATAATTATTATAGCATTAGAGATCCCAAGTTAAAAGCGCTAACGCTAGCTTTATTATTGGTCATATTTGCATGGAATATTGGGAATTTTCCCCAAGAGGCTTTTGTGCAATATCCCTCTAATGTGTTATTTTTCCTTACAGTAGCGTTGGTTGTGATTACCAAAAGGCTGGATGATGAGCAAAATCAAATAGCGGATGCAACATAATGAAAGGATAAAAGGCAGAGATATAGTGGTTGTTGGCCAACAACCATGGGATGTTTCCATTGGAAGCAATTGTAAAAATATTGCTATTGAATGGAGCAAGTATAATCGGGTGCTTTATGTTAATGCGCCTTTAGATAGAAAAACTTTGTATCAATCTAAAACTGATCCTAAAATCCAAACTAGATTGGAGGTGATTCATGGATCTAAAAATGGGTTGATTCAAATTCAAGATAATTTATGGAACCTATATCCTGATGTGATGATTGAATCCATCAATTGGATTCCTTTTCAAGGGTTATTTGAATGGTTAAACAAAAGAAATAACCAATTATTTGCTCAATCAATTCAAAAAGCAATTCAACATCTAGGGTTTGAAAATATTATCTTGTTTAACGACAACGATATGTTTAGGTCTTTCCATTTAAAAGAAATGTTGCATCCAGCCACAAGTCTCTATTATTCTAGGGATTTTATGCTAGCCGTAGATTATTGGAAAAAACACGGTGAAAAATCAGAGCCTGAATTGATTACCAAATCAGATATCTGTGTTGCTAATTCAACCTATCTAGCAGACTATTGTAAACAGTATAATCCCCAGTCTTTCTATGTTGGCCAAGGTTGTGAACTGGATTTGTTTATGCAAACAGCAGGACTACCCAAGCCAACTGATATGCTAGCAATTCCATCGCCCATTGTTGGGTATGTAGGCGCATTGCAAAGTATTCGATTGGATATCGATGTCTTAATGCATATTTCTGTTTCCAAACCAGAATGGAATTTGGTATTAGTAGGTCCAGAAGATGATGTATTTAAATCTAGCAGTTTACACCAGTGTAAAAATGTGTTTTTTATTGGATCAAAAGATCCATCTGAACTACCACAATATATTCAAGCTTTTGATGTTTGTATCAACCCTCAAATTGTAAACCAAGTTACTATTGGCAATTATCCTAGAAAAATTGATGAATATTTGGCGGTTGGCAAACCAGTTGTAGCAACTAAAACAGAAGCTATGCGTATATTTAAAGAACATTGCTACCTTGCTGAAGACCAACAATCCTATGTTGATTGCATAGCTAAAGCATTGGAAACCAATAGCCCTGAATTGGCAAATCAAAGAAGAGCATTTGCGGCTGGGCATACCTGGGAAAACAGTGTTGCATTAATTGATCAAGCCATTATAAATAAAGAAAAGAAATAGCTTACGTGAATACAGCCTATTTAATATTAGCCCATGCCAATCCCAAACAATTGGAAAGGTTAGTAGACCGCTTGGCTTTTCCTGGAGTAGATATCTATATTCATATTGATAAAAAGGCTGATTTTACTCAATTTGAATTTCTGAAACAAAGACCCTATTTGTTTTTCATAAAGGAAAGGGTAAAAGTAGCTTGGGGGGCATATAGTATTGTACAAGCAACTGTGAATGGTTTTAAACAAATTGCTTCTACAGGTATTACCTATAATTTTGTTCATTTAATTAGTGGTCAAGATTATCCACTTAAATCCAATCAGGAAATCATTGATTTTTTTGCTGCTAATAAGGAAAAGGCTTTTATGCATACATTGGATATTGCAACTGAATGGAAGGAAGCAATTCCAAGGGTAGAATACTATCATTTTACCAATTTCTCATTCGCAGGCAAATTCAAATTGGAAAAAATTTTCCGTAAACTGCTTCCCAAAAGAAAAATGCCTGGGAATTTGATTGCAGTTGGCCGTTCTCAATGGTTTAGCATTAATATGGAGCATCTAAGATATATTCTTCAATACATCAACGAGCATCCTGAGTTTGTTCGTTTTTTTAAATTGACTTGGGCGCCTGATGAAATTGTGTTTCAAACCATTTTATTTGCTTCTCCTTTTAAATCTCAAATGATCAATGACAATATGAGGTATATTGATTGGTCTAAAGGAGGAGCAAGTCCCAAAACACTAACTATGGATGATAAGAATTCAATGGCAGATTCCGGAAAACTGTTTGCAAGAAAATTTAATCAGGAAACGGATGCCAATGTACTTGATTGGATTGACCAAGAATTATTAGCTTGGAAGCCTGCTTGAACGTTCAAATAAAAGTTATGAAACTTGTTTCCATTATTACGGTAAATTTTAATCATAGTCACGTAACGGATGAATTTCTGGATGCTTTTTATAGAACTAATGAGTATCCAAATTTTGAGATTATTGTGGTAGATAATGGCAGTAAGCAAAATCCTGTTCCAGCTTGGACAGTTAAATATCCAGATGTACAATTTATTCGATCTCAAATTAATTTGGGTTTTGCAGGTGGAAATAATTTAGGTGTTAAACATGCCAAAGGCGATTTACTTTTTTTTGTTAATAACGATACAGAGTTCACTGTAGGGTTAATTCAAACCTTGGTTGATGCAATTGCCAAGCATCCTCTAACTGGTATGATTTCTCCTAAAATCAGGTATTTTCAAGAGCCCGATACTTTGCAATATGCCGGTTATACAGAGATGAATTATTTTACTGCTAGAAACGCTTGTATTGGGCAGTTTGAAAAAGATATGGGCCAATTTGATCATTTAACTGGATTTACGGGGTTTGGCCATGGGGCTGCAATGATGATTACCAGAGAAGCTATCAACAAAGCAGGGCTAATGGCAGAAAACTATTTTTTGTACTATGAAGAATTGGATTGGGGAGCTAGAATCAAAAGAGCTGGTTTTGAAATTAGATTAGAAATGGGGGCATTGATTTATCATAAAGAATCCGTTTCAGTTGGTCAAAAAAGTGCTTTAAAAGAATTTTTCATGAACCGGAATCGCATTTTATTTATTAGGAGAAATGCCAGCCCCTTTCAGAAACTAGTGTTTTATTTTCACTTCCTGTTTTTAGTCACTCCCAGAAATATAATCACCTATATAAAAGAAGGACAATATCAATTTATCCCTATTTTGTTTAGAGCTATTTGGTGGAACATCAATCACGGAATAGATAGTCCGGATCTGGGTTATCAAATTTATTGATTTAAAGAATAAATATTTAAAACGGATGCTATGATGCAAACAATTTTTTGGATAAGCTTATTCATTGTGTTTTATACCTATGCTGGATATGGAATAGTATTGTTTGTGTTGGTGAAAATTGTCAGGCTTTTTAAAAAGAAGCCAGTCATGAATCCGGATTATGATTTTCCAACTGTTACTGTAATTGTTGCGGCTTATAATGAAGCTTACTGTATTGAGGATAAAGTCATTAATACATTATCTCTGGATTATCCAGCAGGAAAAGTTAAATATATTTTTGTAACAGATGGTTCTACAGATGAAACCCCTGCAATAATTGCAAAATATCCTGCAATCAAATTAATGCACCAAGAAGGTAGATCTGGTAAGATTGTGGCCGTTCATAGGGCAATGAAAGAAGTAGATACCCAAGTAGCTGTTTTTACAGATGCAAATACTATGTTGAACAGTTTGGCATTAATAAATATTTGTAGACATTATCAGTTTGCTGATGTTGGTGCTATTGCTGGTGAAAAAAGGGTACAAATTGATAATAGCGGAGACGCAACTGCTGGAGAGGGTTTTTACTGGAAATATGAATCTAAATTAAAAGCTTGGGACTCTGAATTGTATTCTGTTGTGGGAGCTGCGGGTGAATTGTTTAGTGTAAGAACTGATTTATATGTTCCAGTTGAGCCGGATTCTATAGTTGATGATTTTATGATTTCTATGCGTATTGCTGAAAAAGGGTATCGGATTATTTATGAACCAGATGCTTTTGCAACAGAATCAGCTTCTGCCAATACAAAAGAAGAGCTCAAAAGGAAAATTAGAATTGCGGCTGGTGGAATTCAGTCTATTGTGAGGCTAACCAGTTTATTAAATCCATTTAAAATACCCATATTAACCTTTCAATATTTAAGCCACCGAGTTTTGCGATGGACTATTACCCCATTTTTAATGGTGCTCTCTTTTATTTTGAATTGGGTAATAGTTCTTTATGCTGAGGGGGATTGGAAATATCAAATATTATTAGCACTGCAAACTATGTTTTATGGTTTTGCATTGTTGGGATGGGTTATGCAGTCTAGGTCTATTAAAATCAAGGTATTCTTTATACCCTATTATTTTTGCATGATGAATTTTGCAGTTCTGGCTGGGATTAAACGATACATGTTTTCCAATCAATCAGTGTTATGGGAAAAAGCCAAGCGTAAATAAGGCAGTTAGTTTAAATACTATTTTAAACAGATAAAAAAGTATTAAAACTACATTCTGCTTCTTTGGATATTTGATAATCAACGAATGTTTGCCCAAAGAAGCCTAGCAGCGGAAGGATAAATATATCGTTATCAACTGCAATGCATGAAACAGCTTTTTTATTCACTATGCTTGTCCATCTTACCCTTCTATTCCATTTTAATGGCACAAAATGATTTGCCCGCTGATAAGAAGGCAAGCCCTGCTACTGTGAACCTGTGTAGAAACCTAAAAAAGCATCTTGATAAAGGTGTTCTTTTTGGTCATCAAGACGATCTAGCCTATGGAATCAACTGGTTTGGGGATAAGAACAGGAGCAATTTGAAAGATCTTGTTGGCGAATATCCCGCAGTATATGGATGGGAATTAGGACATCTTGAATTAGATGCAACCTATAATCTTGACAGTGTCTCTTTTAAAAGAATGCGAGAATATATTCTAGAAGGATTCCAAAAAGGAGGTGTTATTACCATTAGTTGGCATTTGAGAAATCCTGTTAATGGCAAATCTGCTTGGGATGATTCAAAAGCTGTGGTCAAAGAGATTTTACCTGGGGGATCCAAACACAGTTTATACCTTTCTTGGGTTGATAAAGTAGCTGTTTTTTTGAATAGTTTAAAAACGCCATCGGGAGAATTGGTTCCTGTTATATTTAGACCTTTTCATGAATTAACTGGTAATTGGTTTTGGTGGGGGCAAGATAGATGCACTGCCGAAGAATACAAACAATTGATGCGCATGACCATCACTTATTTGCGTGATACCAAACAATTGCACCATTTGCTATATGCTTATAATACGTCTGGATTTAAGACTAAAGAAGCATATATGGAAAGGTACCCAGGAAATGATTTGATTGATATTTTAAGCTTTGATGATTATCAATACGGAGATGCTTCAAAGGACAGCAGCTTTGTCAAAAATATTGATCTGCAACTGGGACTATTAGAGTCAATGGCAACAGAAAACAACAAAATACCGGCTTGGGCTGAAACTGGTTATGAAAAAATACCATATTCAAAATGGTGGACAGAATGCCTTTTAAAAGCTATTGGCCAGCATAGAGTATCGTATGTGTTAGTTTGGCGGGATGGTGGATTGGTTACTGGTAAAGCGCCAAGAGAATTTGCGCCTTCAGATACGCATTTTTTACCTGTTCCTACTCACAGTTCAGAACCCGACTTCTTGAAAATGTTTTTTTCCGGAAAGTTCTTATTTCAAAAGGGGGCTGAAGCTTTAAAACTCTACGAAAAATAATTTCAACCACTAATATTCTATAACTAATATTCAACAACCTTATGAAGTTAGCATTCCTAGATATTGCCATCATAGTTGCTTATTTAGTAACTATGGTACTCATTGGTTGGTTTCTTAGAAAAAAAGCGAGACTTAACCAACAGCATTATTTAATGGGGGGGAAATCCTTGCCATGGTATATGTTGGGCATGAGTGACGCATCCGATATGTTTGATATTAGTGGCACTATGTGGATGGTGGCACTATGTTTTGTTTACGGTATGAAAAGTATTTGGATTCCTTGGCTTTGGCCAGTGTTCAATCAAGTGTTTTTAATGATGTTCCAAAGTAAGTGGTTAAGAAGGTCTAATGCTACTACTGGGGCAGAATGGTTAGGTACCCGTTTTGGCGTTTCAGGAAAGTCAGTAAAAGCGGCACATAATGTAACTGTGGCTTTTGCATTGTTAGGCTGCTTTGGATTTTTGGCTTATGGTTTTGTTGGGCTAGGTAAATTCATTGAAATTTTTGTGCCATGGTCTGCCGTAAGTGACTATATACCATTTACTATTTCTGCAGATTTTGTTCCACATTTTTATGGAATAGTTTTTACTCTTTTTGCCATGTTCTATTCTATTCTTGGGGGAATGCACAGTATTGTATTGGGGGATTTTATTAAGTACTTGATCATGTCTGTAGCTTGTATTTGTATTGGGGTAATTGCCATGGAACATTTGAAAAATGGTGAATTGAAAGTGCCGGAGGGATGGTTAAATCCTTTTTTCAATTGGAAATTAGACTTAGACTGGTCCAATCTTGTACCGGATGCCAATAAAAAAATAGAACAGGATGGTTTTGGTTTGTTTGGAGTATTTTTTATGATGATGTTATTCAAAGGGGTTTTTGCAAGTTTGGCTGGTCCAGCTCCTAATTATGATATGCAAAAAATCTTATCTACTCGTTCTCCAAAAGAGGCTTCTAAAATGAGTGGTTTTGTTTCCATCATTTTGTTACCCATCAGATATACCATGATTATTGGGTTAACGGTTTTGGCCTTATTGCATTTTCAACAACTAGACCTTAGTTCACCGAATGGAACAGACTTTGAAAAAATATTACCAGGGGCCATCAATAATTTTCTGCCAATTGGAGTATTAGGTTTGGTGTTAACTGGACTTTTAGGAGCATTTATGGGAACATTTTCCGGCACATTAAATGCTGCCCAAGCTTATATTATGAACGATATCTACTTAAAATATATTAATCCAAAAGCAAGTAGTAAACAATTGATTTCTTTGAATTATTTAGTTGGTCTTGTGGTTGTTGCCATTGGTATTATTCTTGGTTTCTATGCAAAGAATGTAAATACCGTTTTGCAATGGATTGTAGGTGCATTGTATGGGGGATATATTGCATCCAATGTACTTAAATGGTATTGGTGGCGCTTTAATGCCAGTGGTTTTTTCTGGGGTATGATGAGTGGTATTGCTGCTGCATTGGTTTTCCCATATATATTTGATGGGTTGCCTTTATATAATTGGCCATGGTTGTTTTTAATTTCAATAGCAGGTTCTATCATAGGAACTTTTTCAGCCCCTCCAACAGATAATGATACATTAGAATCATTTTATAAAACGGTAAGGCCATGGGGTTTTTGGAAGCCAATTAAAGAAGCTGTAATGGCAAAGGACCCCAATTTTATTCCCAATAATCGATTTAAGTTAGACATGTTTAATGTAATACTTGGTATTATAGCACAATTGTGCTTGACCATAGTTCCCATGTATTTTGTTTTGGGAATGCATCAACCACTTTGGGTATGTCTATTAGTATTGGCTGTGATTGCCTTAATACTAAAAAGAACATGGTGGAATAAACTGGAAGATTAATCCTATACAATTATAATTATCACTGTCACATGAATCCAATTTTCAACCAAAGAAAAGAATCATTGATACATCAGCAAGAGGCTTTGCTTGCTAAAGTAAATCATCCTGCTGGATTGGGGAATGGCTGTTATCAACGCTATCAGAACCCTGTTTTAACAGCGGAACATATTCCACTACATTGGAAATATGATTTTGATGAAAAAGCCAATCCTTTCCTCATGGAAAGATTTGGAATTAATGCCGTATTAAATGCAGGTGCCATTAAGTGGAAGGACAAATATATTGTTGTTCCTCGGATAGAAGGGATTGATAGAAAATCCTTTTTTGCAGTAGCAGAAAGTGATAATGGAATTGATGGATTCAGATTTTGGGATAAACCCATAGTCATGCCAGAAACTAATGATCCTGATACCAATATTTATGACATCCGTTTGGTTGAACATGAAGATGGTTGGATTTATGGATTATTTTGTACAGAAAGAAGAGACCCAGCTGCATTACCCGGTGATCAAAGTGCCGCAATTGCTCAATGTGGGATAGCTAGAACCAAAGACTTAATTCAATGGGAAAGATTGCCAGATTTGGTTACAAAATCTGCTCAACAAAGAAATGTAGTATTACATCCTGAATTTGTTCAAGGCAAATATGCTTTTTATACAAGGCCTCAGGATAGTTTTATTGAAGCTGGCACTGGAGGAGGAATTGGGTTTGGATTGAGTGAGTCAATTTGCCCTGCAATAGTAGAGGAAGAGGTTATTTTAGACAAAAAACAATACCATACGGTTTATGAGTCTAAAAATGGAGCAGGACCTGCACCTATAAAGACAGCTAAAGGCTGGTTACATTTAGCACATGGCGTTAGAAATACAGCTGCCGGATTACGTTATGTTTTATACCTTTTCTTGACAGATTTAGAAGACTTGACCAAGGTAATCTACAAACCAGCTGGTTATTTTATTGCACCAGAAGGAGAGGAGCGGGTTGGTGATGTTTCTAATGTTGCATTTAGTAATGGATGGATTTTAGACGATGATGGTACAGTGTTTATTTATTATGCATCTTCTGATACTAGACTACATGTAGCTGTTACCTCAATTGATCAGTTATTGGATTATGTTGTCAATAATGCTGCAGATGGATTAAGGTCTAGTACTACAGTAGCAAACGTACTTAATATTATAAATAAAAATGCTTCAATAGGTTATCATGGAAAATAGGTTATCTGAATTGCAATCAGCTTTATCTATTGAATTAATTAGAATTCTGGATTATTGGAAAGAGCATACAGTAGACTTAGACCAAGGTGGCTTTTATGGAAAGATTAATCACCTTGGTATTGTGGATGAAACTGCTCCAAAGGGTTTGGTGTTGAATGCTAGAATTTTGTATGCTTTTTCTGTTGGTTATCAACAAACCAAACAAGCCCAGTATTTGCAAATGGCACAAAGGGCTTTTAAATATCTATGTACCTATTTCTATGACAAAACATTTGGTGGTATGTTTTGGGCTGTTGAAGCAAGTGGAAAACCATTGGATACTAAAAATCAAGTTTATGGCATTGCATTTTGTATATATGCTTTGTCAGAATATCATTTGGCTTTTGAATCTAAAGAAGCTTTGGTATTGGCAAAAGAATTATATGAATTGTTAGAAGCAAAATCACTTGATAAAGTTAATGGAGGATATTTTGAAGCTTTTACCCAAGGATGGGCGGTTTTAGAATCACCCAAATTGAGTAATAAAGATCAAGATTCCCCTAAAACAATGAATACGCATTTACATGTTTTAGAAGCCTATTCCAATTTGTTTAAGATCTGGCCAAATAAAAAATTAAAAATCAGTATTGTTGTACTATTGAAGATTTTTAAACAATCATTTATCTCGCCCCAAGGGCATTTACATCTATTCTTTTCTGAAGATTGGATATTAGAGTCAGATAGCATTTCTTATGGTCATGATATTGAAGCCAGTTGGTTAATTTGGGAAGCGGCTAAATTGGTAGAAGATGAAATTGAACTTTTATCAACTAAGCAAGTGGTTTTGTCAATTGCCGATGCTGCTAGAAAAGGATTGCACAGTGATGGAAGTTTGATGAATGAATCAAATATTGATCAAACAGTTTGGAATAAGGAAAGACATTGGTGGCAACAAGCTGAAGCAATGGTTGGTTGGATGAATGCTTGGCAATTGAATGGTCATCCAGATAATATTGAAACCGTTTTTGATAGTTGGAGCTTTATTAAAGAACATTTACTTGATCTTGAAAAAGGTGAATGGTTTTGGGGAGTAAATCCAGACTATTCTAAAATGATTCAAGAAGATAAAGCGGGATTTTGGAAATGTCCTTACCATAATACTAGAATGTGTATAGAAATGTTGCAAAGGTTGAATTAAAAGGTTCTTCCATGTGTTGCTTCAATAACAGTTTTGCTTAAACTTGGAAGAAGACTCATGGTATTTAGGAAAAAGCCAGTTAAACTTTCATTCCCAAAAAAGCGTTGAACTAGTTTACCTGTTTGAATACGCATTGAGAATTGTTGGCTCCATTGCTGTTCATAATTTGATTCCAATAAATTCCTGTTCTTGTGTACCTGAAAATATTGTTGAATGTTTTCAAAAGCTAATTTGCTACCATGCATGGCCATACTCATGCCATTGCCGCAAAGAGGAGGTATCATGCCAGCGGCATCTCCAATAAATAGTAAGTGGTTTTCTACTCTTTTTTTCTGTTGAAAACTTATTTGTGATATGGTCAAAGGCCTTTCATAAAGCATTTCTGCTTCTTGAAATATGGTTTTAAGTTTGGGATTTTTCCAAAGTACTGATGTTTCTAATTGTTCAATACTATTACCGTTTTGTTGCAGATTTGCTGCAGTAGTCATATAACAAAGACAGGATTTTCCAGCTTCAATTTGAGAAATACCACAATACCCATCTTTGAAATTATGCAAGGCAATTAGGTTTTCAGGATGTGGGTACTGAATATGATATTTAACGCCAATAAAATTATTCCAATTACTTGGCTTATTCCTGACAAATGGTCTATTTAAACGAATGTCAAGATTACTTTTCTTGCCAAAGCTTCCGGCTGCAATAGTTGCTGTAAATTGTCTTTTATCAGTTTCTATTTCAAAATGGGTATCCTTAAATTGTAGGTTTTGAACTTTTGTGTCTGTGTAAATGGTTACCCCTTTTTGAACTGCTAATTGGTATAATTGGTCATCTAAAAAATACCTACTTACACCAAAACCACCCAAGGGTAAATGAAATGAATGCAATTTACCATTGGGAGCTGAAATTTCTAATTGATTAATAGAAGGAAGTTTCCAATCTCTAATTGGTAAACCCAAAGCATTTAAAAATGGCTCCGATTCTTTACTAATATATTCACCGCAAACCTTGTGATAGGGATAGTTCTCTTTTTCAAATAATATTGTTTGATATCCAGCATTGGCCGATTGGATTGCCAAACAAAGCCCAGCAAGTCCTCCTCCAATAATGGCTAAATCATATTGAGATGCTTGATTAGTCATTAATCCTGTTTGTAAATAATTAAATATCTAAAGGCCCATTTCCAATCAATGGTTATAGCTTTTAAATTGGCCAATTCAAATAATGAATTCCATTCTGATCTATGAAATCCTCTAGCTACGCTAATGGCAGCATCATTTTTAACCAATCTTGATTTTGAAAAAATAAGGGTTAAACATTTGATGGAATAGTAGGCTAACCAATGACGTTGTAGGTCATTGATAAAAAAACCTAATTGACTATGCTCTTTCATCCATTTTAATTGAAGAACCAAATCTGATTGGGTGAAATGGTGACAAAATAAGCTTGAGAAAATAATGTCAGGCTTTTCTTCAAATTCAACCAATCTAAAATCACTGCATATGAATTGAGTCTGTTGGTTAAGTTTAATATTGGATTTGGCAAAATGGATACATTCCTGATTTATGTCAATCCCTATCAGTGAAACTTCTATCCCTTTTTTTTGACAATAATTTAATATTACTAATAAATTGTCTCCACCTCCGCATCCTATTTCGCAAACACTAATTTTTTTTCTGTCTTTTATCAGTGTTTTAAATCCTGTTAAACTTATTGCATGACCACCAAGAAGGGTATTGATGGTATTGAGCTCCTGCATATTTAAAGCAATTTCCTCAAAAGGAATACCATCTCCATCTAGCAATTCCTTTTCCAAACTTCTTTGGGATAGATTAGGCATGCTCTTAACGGATTGATTTGTTCTCTAATAAAAATGTTTCCATAGTTAACCCAGGTCCAAATGCCACACCAAAGACCAACGCATTTTCTTTAATGCCTTTATCCATAATGGACTTTAGTACAAATAAAATGGTTGGGGCAGACATATTGCCATATTGATGTAAAATGTTTCTTGCATCAACGGTATCCGCTTGGGTTAATGCTAATTCCTTTTGAATAAGGTCTACAATTTTCTTTCCACCAGGATGTATGCACCAATGAGTAACTGCTTGATTGTCTAAACCATTTTTTTTCAGAGCTGTTTGTAATAGTGCTTTTATATCTGACTCAATTAACTGAGGTACATAGCTACTTAAACGCATCAAAAAGCCTTTTTTACTAATGTTCCAAGCCATATCCAATTTTCCTTGACTAGCAACATGGGAATGAAACCCCTTGATTGTTAAACTATTGGATTGGGATTGATTGTTGATTAAAACTGCAGCGCATCCATCTGCAAATAATAAACTACTAGACGCATTGTCTATGCTATATTCTTTTTGTAAGTGAAGGGTACATAGTTCAAGACAGACCAATAATACTTGTGCTTCGGGTGTTGTGTCACAAATAAGTTTGGCAAGTTTTAATCCATGTATAGCGGCATAACAGCCCATGAAGTTGATAGAAGTTCTAAATAAGTTAGGGCTTAATTTCAATGCTTCCATAATTTCTAAGTCTAAACCTGGAGCACTCATGCCTGTACAACTAACAGTAATTAAATGTGTGATTGCTTCATTTTTACATTGATTCTGTAAGCAGTTTTCTATTGCTTCTAAACATAGCGTTATAGCATGAGATTGATAGATTGACATTCTATGGTCTATATCTGGAAAGTCTTTTTCAGGATCAGTAGGTACAAATGTCCATTGATCTTTAGGTAGACCAAAATCTGGAATCACCGAATGTCTTTGTGCAATACCACTCTGACTATATAAGAATGAAAGTTTTCTTTTCTCAACAGCATCTAATTGATAAATTTCTTGCATAACAGCAAGAATATCTTGCTGACTATGACAATGTTTGGGAACTGCAGTACCTATTGAAATTATTTCAGCCAAAATTTTTGAATATTAATAAGGTGATAAATGCTGCATTGGTACAGCTACTTGCTAGCCAATTCATTAACATAGTTTGTTTAAAACCAGCTTCATCTGGATTCTTCCAAACTTTGAAAAACCAATACAGAAAATATATTACAACTGGTAAAAAAAAGAGTTGCAAAAGATAAAATTGATTTAAATCTCCCTGCTGACTAAAATGCCAAAACAAAATTCCAAATGCCAATATATATAAAGTCATACAAAAAATAAATGTTCCATTTTTACCTAGTAAAATAGAAATGGTTTTAACACCATCTTCTTGGTCTTGTTTGTGTTGATAAATTTGCGTAATGGGGTAAAATCCACCAATTAAAAGACTTGATGCAATTAATAAGTCTATTGGTACTGATATAGATTGTTCTTGACTACATGCTTGAAAAACTAGATAAAATACAAGTGCACCTTGGTTTAATATCACCGTTAGGTAACCAATAATGGGATATTGTTTTAATCTAATTTTCCTCCATGAGTATAATCGAGAAAATAAAATATAGCATAAGTATCCTAATCCAAACTCCATACTAACAATAAAAGCAAGTAATAATCCCAGAAGATCCATGAAAACGCTAGTTAAATATAATTCATAGCTTGGCTCCATTGGTTTTTCAATTCCGCCAATACTTTCTTTATCTCTATCCATATAACTATTATATCCATTTGAGGCAGGATATAATAATATGTGTAACAATAAGAAAACTATAATTGCTTTAGGCCAGTTTATGGTTTGTGTAAAACTTAGTGCAAACCAATAGACTGGCATTAAAAAAAAGGAAAAGGGAAATCGGAGTAATTGTAAAGTAGACTTTTTAAGTAACATAGAATACATGGTTTGGTGGGCCCCAAGAGTCTTAAGTTAATCATCATTTTCTTAAATTATATATTTTGTTATTCATCTAATACGTTAAATCAACCAAATTCTGTTTTTAACTTCAGTCATTAGTCTTAACTTAGAACCAATGAGCTATTTCTCCAGATTTTATACAATTGCCTTTTTCAGTTTTATTTGTGCCTGTTCTTTCTGCCTTAGTTTATCTGCACAAGTTGAATGGAATTTAAAGAAACAGAAAGACGGGATTGCTGTTTACACAGGCAAATTGGAAGATTCTAAGTTTAAATCCATTAGGGTAGTGTGTGAATTTCAAGCAAATCTTTCCCAATTAGTAGCCATTTTAATGCAACCCCAATTACAGCCAGAATGGGTAATTGCTACCAAACATGCGAATTTGGTGAAGCAATTATCAAGCTCTAGGATTTATTATTATGCAGAAGCTGCCTTGCCTTGGCCAATGAGTAATAGAGATATGGTTATTGATCTTAGCATGAGTCAAAACCCAATTACCAAATTGTTGACTATTCATGCCAATACCATCGATAACATTTTACCAATTAAAGAGGGAAAACAAAGAGTACCTGTTTCACAAGCTACTTGGCTGGTTCAGCCCTTACCTGACAATAAGATTACTATAGACTACCAAATCAAAATTGATCCAGGAGGGGGAATCCCGCCTTGGATGGTAAATCTATTTATAGCCAAAGCTCCTTTTGATTCTTTCAAAAATCTTTCAAAATTATTTTCTGACAAAAGGTTTAAGGGACAGCATTTTGATTTTCTGAAAGACTAATTGTCTTAATTTTTTAGAATTTTTGAAAGTAAGCTAGTTTTCATCTCCGAAACTTCTGACTTTGTAAAACCATGTGCCCTTATAGCGCCTTCTCCAGTTGTTTCTATTATGATAGTAGAATAGCCAACCAGCGGGGTTTCAATATCTACAGAGCTTATCCTGTTCATAGGAATCGTGGTTTCTTTTCCATTCAAAAATCCAGGAAGCTTTAGTGTTACAGCTAAGTCATCCATTAAAATTTCACATGGGAAAAGCCTATTGCCTTCAGATAATCGAGAAGCAGTATATTTTTTCATGATATTAAATTGAATCCTAAAGTTAGACAATCCAAGTAATTCATTCCTAATGATTAAAAAATGCAATTATTGGCCAATATCATATAAGTCCGTGAAAATCACGATAAAAAATCGGTGATTTTACGGTAAGCTTTTGGTAATTCTACTACAAAAACAGCTGATTACTCAATATACATTTGTTTAAAATTCAGAGAGATGCAATTCTTTTCCATTCCTGTTCAAACCGAATTCAAGGGTAAGAAAATTACAGGACAATTAAGGGGTACGGTAGTTTATTGGGAATTTGAATCCTACTCCAGCTATTTTGTCCAGTATTTTCCAAACAATATTTTCAGTAGTAGAACTATTTTAAAAGATAAGTCTGAAGCTACTGCATCTTTAGTTGAAGTATTACTTACAGCTATTGACCGTTGTGTGGAGCCAATTTTAGTTTGACATTTTTTACCCAATCCTAATTTTATATCAACGGTTGATGTTTTCTGTCATTTTGCTGCGTATTTTTAAAGACATACGCCATATATGCCTATTTCAAGAAGACAAGTTTTGAAGCAAATTTTATTTGTTTCTGCAGGATCAGCCTTGATTCCTTCATGCTTACTATTGCCACAGAACAAGGGATTAAAATTGAAACATATTTCAGTTAGTGCTGATCAGGAAATGATTTTTGCAGCATTTGCGGATACCCTTATTCCCAAAACTGATACTGCAGGTGCATTGGATGTACACGCAGACCTTTTTGTTTGGAAAATGTTGGATGATTGTACTCCAAAGGAAGATCAAGAAAAGTTTTTAAAGGGATTGAATAATTTTTCAGCAGCATTTCAAAAGCAAAACAATCATTTTTTTAGTAATGCGGTAGCTTCCGAAAGATTGGCTTTTTTGGAACAGTTAGAACTAAAAAAGGATAGCGAAGATCCAGTGGTGATATTTTATACAAAGGCCAAACAGCGCTTGATTCAAGCATATACCGGGTCGGAATTTTTCTTGACAAAAGTACAGGTGTATGAACAAATTCCTTCCAGATTCCATGGATGTGTACCCGTTTCAAATGAACCCCAAAAAAAATCTTAAATGGCAGATAATTCTAAATCTAACAATGAAAAAAGAAGCTTTGACGCTATTGTTATTGGCTCTGGAATGAGTGGGGGGTGGGCTGCAAAAGAGTTTACAGAAAAGGGATGGAATACCCTTGTTTTAGAGCGAGGTAGAGATGTACAGCATTTAAAAGACTATCCCACTACCAATAAACTGCCTTGGGAATTTGAACATAGGGGGCAAATGCCACTAGAGATTACCCAAGCCAACCCTATCATCAGCCGTTGTTATGCATTCAAAGAAGATGCAGCGCATTTTTTTGTCAAAGACCAGGACCATCCCTATCAACAAGAGCAGCCATTTGATTGGATTAGAGGATACCAAGTAGGAGGCAAATCAATCATGTGGGCAAGACAAACCCAACGCTGGAGCGATTTTGATTTTGAGGGGCCCGCCAGAGATGGTTTTGCAGTGGATTGGCCCATCAGATACAAGGATTTAGCGGCATGGTACAGCCATGTAGAAAAATTTGTAGGTATTTCTGGAAACAAAGATGGGTTAAGCATTTTGCCAGATGGGGAATTCTTGCCAGCATTGGAACTAACCTGCGTTGATCACTATTTTAAAGAAATACTCCAGAAAAATTATCAAAATAGGCATTTGATTTATGGCAGATGTGCTCATTTAACTGAGCCCACAGCCCTTCATTTAGAGCAGGGTAGGGGACAATGTCAAAAAAGAAATCTTTGCCAGCGTGGCTGCCCATTTGGTGGTTATTTCAATAGCAATTCCTCAACCATTCCTTGGGCTGCTAAAACAGGGAAAATGACACTCAGACCTTTCTCTGTAGTGCATTCCATTATCTATGATGAACAAAAAGGAAAGGCTACTGGAGTTAGGGTTATTGATAGCAACTCCAAAGAAATGGTAGAATACTATGCAAAAGTGATTTTTGTAAATGCGGGTGCTTTAAATACTAATATAATCTTGTTAAACTCCACTTCTTCAAGGTTTCCACAGGGTTTGGGTAATGATAATGGTTTGCTTGGGAAATTCTTGGCTTTTCATAATTATAGGGCTAGAATTAATGCTACTCATGAAGGCCATTTAGAGAGTACTACTGATGGAAGGTCACACACGAGCGCCTATTTACCAAGATTTAGGAATGTTGAGAAGCAAGAAACGGACTTTTTAAGAGGCTATGCTGCAGGATTCTCTTCTTATAGAACTGTCAAAAGAAATACAGAAGGCCTAGGGGTGGCTTTGAAACAGCATTTGACCGAAAAAGAATTAGGACCATGGCAAGTTGGGTCTCATATGATGGGAGAAACCATTCCCAAAGCCACTAATCAAGTGAGTTTGCATTCAAGTTTAAAAGATGAATGGGGGATTCCCCAACTGAATATAAATGTTGGATATGATGAAAATGATGAAAAAATGGTTAAGGATTACCTAGAACAAATGACAGACATGTTCCAGAAAGCTGGTTTTACCAACATCAAAACATCTGATTCCAAACAGGCACCTGGCCTTGATATTCATGAAATGGGAGGAGTTAGAATGGGAAAAGATCCCAAAACCTCCTTACTCAATGAATTCAATCAACTCCATGCATGTAAAAATGTGTATGTAACTGATGGAGCTTGTATGACATCTACTTCTACCCAGAATCCCTCCCTAACTTATATGGCTTTAACAGCTAGGGCGGTGGACCATGCGGTTAGAAATGGAGGAATCTGACAATAAATTGTATTTTTCTTATTAGATTGCACCCGAATAAAGCAAACCTGTTTATGACTATCGAAAGTTTCAAAGAACTGACACACGAACAAAAATTGAAAGAATTGCGCGTTGCCGGGGATTTGTTGGGATCCTATGAACGCAATGCGGAACCAAACACTCCCAAAATTCCAGGTGATATATTTGCACTATATGATTTCTGGGTGTATTTGAGTGATGACGAACAGACAGTGATTCCAACCCGAAGGAATCCCTTGGCTGCCGCCGCAGAATAATTTCTGTTAGAACTATTTGAAACGCCCCAATTTGGGGCGTTTTTATTTTCAAACTACATAGGTTTAAGCTGCATTTTTTTACTGTTAGGGTGCCTATTTAAGTTCTGATTTGTTTTTGTTTAACAAGATGATGTATGGGAATTCTTTAATTTAGCAAAGCATGAAAAAGATTCTTCTAACTGTTTTAGCTGCCCTTTCAGGGATATTTTTCCATCTAACTGTAAAAGCCCAACAGGTAGATTCATTAATGGCTGTTTATGATGAGCAGTTTCCCAAAGAAAAAGTGCATATCCATTTTGATAGAACCATTTATAATAAGGAAGAAACTATTTTTTACAAAGTCTATTTGCAGATGGCGTCTCTTCCAAGTGAGATGAGTAAAAACATGTATGTAGCTTGGTTTGATACAAGTGGTAGTTTAATTAAACAAACAGCAGCCCCGCTTTTTCAGTCAACAGCAAAAGGCAGTTTTGATATACCAGCAAATTATAAAGGCGATTTTATTCATGTAAAAGCTTTTACCAGATGGATGTTAAATGATGACTCCGCCTTTGTTTTTGAGAAAAATATTCCTATTAATTCCGGTAAACCATTGGGGCCAACTCAAAAAATTGTTTTAAAGTCAAGGGTAGACCTTTTTCCTGAATCTGGGAATTTGGTTCAAGGCGTTACTAATCGCGTAGCATTTAAAGCTACTAATCAATTTGGAACACCGGTTCTGATTAGAGGATTTCTGGTCAATGATAAAAACAAGGTTTTGGATACCATCAAAGCTGTGCATGATGGTATGGGTGTTTTCAATATCAAACCAATTGCAGGTGAAAAATATCAATTGAATTGGACCGATGAATTGGGTCAAAAAGGAAGCACCCTCATTGCTTCCCCTAAAACTCAGGGGGTAGTTTTAAAAATAACAACAGACTATGAAAAAGCCTATGCTCAAATAGAAAGAACACAGGATGTGCCCGCTGATTTCAAGAAGTTTAAATTGTTGGTACACCAGCACCAACAATTAATTTATACGGTTGATTTTAAAGGGGAGGAAAAATTAATTCAAAAAGCAGCCCTTCCAATTGATGAATTGCCAACTGGAATTGTTCAGTTTTCATTGTTTACAGAAGACTGGAAACCCGTAGCGGAAAGAATTGTTTTTGTTAATAATAGACTCCATGAATTCAATGCTAAAATGAGTATTCCTATCATTGACCTAAAAAAGCGAGGGAAAAATGTAATTGAAATCATGGTTTCTGACACGGCATCTACCAATATGTCTATGTCTGTTACAGATGCTTCTATTGTGCTACCTGAACAGCAATCTATTTATTCTGATCTGTTATTGAGTTCAGATATTAAGGGCAAAGTAAATAACCCTGCATATTATTTTTCTTCTGACGCTGATAGTGTAGCTGCCCATTTAGATTTAGTGATGATGACAAATGGTTGGAGACGTTTTGATTGGGAAAAATTAATCAAAGGTGATTTTCCTAAATGGAACTATCCTAGAGAAACTGATTTTCTAAAATTAACAGGAAAAGTGTATGGGAATCAAGCATTGGCTAATACAAAGGAACTTCAATTGAATTTAGTCATTTCAGGTAAAGACAGTAGTTCAAAATTATTATTTCTACCCGTAGCAAAGGATGGTAGTTTTGAACAAACAGGCATCATGTTTTATGATACTGTAAGGGTATTCTATAGTTTTAATAATAACCCCAAGCTTACTGAACAAACGCAGGTGAAAATTCAAAATGGCCTTATATATCAAGAGTTTAAGAAAATTGCTTTTTCCCTCAGTGGTTCCCAAGCAGGCTGGAGTGATAGTATGGCAAGAGTACAATTGAATTACTATTTGTCAGAACAGGAAAAATTACGAAGGCAAATGGAATCTGCTACTTTGCAAGAGGTAATTGTTAAAGCCAAAACCAAATCTCCCATTCAACAATTAGAAGAAAAATATGCATCTGGATTGTTTTCCGGAGGCGATGGTTATTCCTTTGATTTATCCTCAGATCTTAGTTCCATGGGAGCAATTGATGTACTCACTTATCTTCAAGGAAAGGTTGCAGGATTGATGATTACGGGTTCCGGAGCCAATGCCCAAGTGAGTTGGAGAGGGGCCACACCAGATTTGTTTTTGAATGAAATGAAAATGTCTATAGATATGGTTCAAAACTTAAATGTGCCAGATATAGCTTTTATCAAAGTATTTAGACCTCCATTTTTTGGGAGCCCTGGTGGTGGCGGTGGAGGAGCTATTGCCATTTATACCAAGAAAGGTAAAACAGGTAGAGCTAATCAAGCCAATAACAAAGGCATGGAAAATGCAGTTTTAGGCGGCTATTCAGTTTTCAAAGAGTTTTTCAATCCCAATTATGATAAACCAACTGGAAATTTTGACGTGGATAGCCGAACTACTTTGTTTTGGAATCCATATTTGTTAACCAATAAACGTAGCCCTAGGGTTAAAGTTGAATTTTATAACAATGATAGTAGCAAAAAATTGCAGGTTGTTTTAGAGGGAATGAATTCAAACGGAAAACTTACTAGAGTTGTTAAGATTATCGAGTAGTGGATACAAATAAATGATTAAATTTATGTATGACTTATCCAATCCCTGATAATGAAAAGGCAAGACTGAATGCATTGCGCCATTACCAGTTATTGGATACCATATCAGAAGAAGAATTTGATAAGTTTACTGAATTAGCTTCCTTAATTTGTGACACCCCCATTTCATTAGTGTCTTTAATTGACGAAAATCGTCAATGGTTCAAATCAAAACAAGGTCTTGATGCTTCAGAAACGCCAAGAGAGTTGGCATTTTGTGCTCATGCCATTATGGATCAGCAGATATTTGAAATTGAAGATGCTACAAAGGATGATAGGTTTAAAAATAATGCATTAGTAACTGGAAACCCGAATATCCGATTTTATGCTGGCTATCCATTGGTAGACCCAGATGGATTTGCATTGGGAACTTTATGTGTCATTGATGCAACTCCCAAAGCCTTAAATGACAAGCAAAAAAGGGGCTTACAATTATTGGGGGAAAACGTAGTAAAATTAATTGTAGAACGCCGACAGAAAGCAGAAATGGCCAATTTTGAAAAGTTGTTCCATGTTGCTAAAGATCTTATATGTATTGCGGGTTTAGACGGAATGTTCAAAAAAGTAAACCCCTCTTTTACTAGAATTTTTGGTTGGGAAGAACAGCAATTGCTTTCAAAATCTTTCTTTGACCTAATCCACCCAGAAGATGTATTTTCTACCCAGAAAGAAATTAAAAAGTTAGCGAGTGGTGTGACTACCATTAATTTTGTTCATAGGTTTAAAACTATTAATGGTGATTATAAAGTGCTTCAATGGGTTGCCACTCCAGATCTTGTAAGTGGGGATCTTTTTGCCATTGCTAGAGATATTACCCATGAAAAAAAGCAAGAAGCAGAATTAAGAATCAGTGAAAATAAGTTTAGGGCATTCTTTGATAATTCCCCTGTAGGGATTGCTATAAATAGGCATTCTGACGGTAAATTCATTGATGGAAATGCGGCGCTTTACCAAATGATTGGTTACACAGAAACTGAATATAGGCAACTAAGTCATTGGGATGTTACCCCAGCTTCATTTGATGAACAGGAAGCTTTTCATAGGGAGTCATTAGAAAGGGTAGGAAGATATGGCCCATACGAAAAAATTTATATTCACAAAGATGGCCATCCTGTTAATGTGTTACTGAATGGAATTAAGTTTCAAAATTTAGAGGGTGAATACCAAGTTTATTCTGTAATTGAAGATATAACAGAAAACTGCCAACAAAGAGAGGCATTGAAACTTTCAAAAAAAGAAGCAGAAGAAGCCAATATTGCCAAATCAGAGTTCTTGGCAAATATGAGCCATGAAATTAGAACACCTTTAAATGGTGTGATTGGATTCACTGATTTAATTCTGAGAACACATTTAGATGAAACTCAAAAACAATATTTAGGAATTGTTCACCAATCAGCAAATGCGCTATTGGGAATTATCAATGACATTTTAGATTTTTCTAAAATTGAAGCTGGAAAATTAGAGTTGGAATATGAAAAATGTGATTTATTTGAACTTGCCAGTCAAGCAGTAGACATTATAAGCTTTCAGATTAAAAATAAAGATCTGGAAATGCTGTTGAATCTTTCTCCATCTTTACCCCAATGGGTATTTACAGATTCTGTGAGGTTAAAACAAGTATTGTTTAACCTTTTGAGTAATGCTGCAAAATTTACAGAAACCGGAGAGATAGAGTTGAAAGTTACTTGTGCTGGGGAAAATGAAAATGGAGAGTCGTTGTTTAATTTTGAAGTTAGGGATACAGGTATAGGAATCAAACCTGAAAAACTTGAGAAGATTTTTGAAGCGTTCTCTCAAGCTGACAATTCAGTTACCAAGAAATATGGTGGAACAGGATTAGGTCTGACCATCAGTAACAAAATTTTGGGTTTGATGGATAGCAAGTTAAAAGTGGAGAGTGAATTGGGTAAGGGTTCACGTTTTTATTTTAGTATCAAATTGAAAACTGATCTTACTGGTAAGATGCCCTTGGAAGAAGTGGGAATGATTAAAAAAGTATTGGTTGTTGATGATAATAAGAACAACAGAACCATTCTAAAAGAAATGCTTCATTTGAAAGGAATCCTTGTAAAAGAAGCAAGTAGTGGGATGGAAGCCATTCAAACATTGTATTCAGGCGCAAAATTTGATGCCATTTTAATGGACTATCATATGCCAGAATTAGATGGATTAGAAACCATTCAAAAAATTAAACTTGATCAAGCACTCCAGGCAAGTAATATTCCTGTGCTTTTATTGTCAAGCTCAGCCGATCAAGCATCTGTAATAGATTTAAGTAAGAATCTTGGGGTAAATATCAGGTTAGTGAAACCGGTGAAAATGCAGGAATTGTACCAAGCATTATCCATGATTACCCAAAAAGAAACTGTGGTAGTTGAAGCAGAAGTGCAAACAATTGTTTTTCAAGATGTAATAACCATTTTGATTGCTGAGGATGGAGAGATTAATATGCTTTTGGCAAAAACAGTTGTTGAAAGAATTGTTCCCAATGCCACTATTATTGAAGCAATGAATGGTAATGAAGCAGTAGAGATTTGTAAAAAATCATTACCAGATTTAGTGCTGATGGATATTCAAATGCCCATTCTCAATGGATACGAAGCAACTCAGCAAATTAGGATGTTGCCAGGAAGCACTTCAATACCAATCATTGCATTAACGGCAGGCATAGTAAAAGGGGAGAAGGAAAAGTGCGAAGCTGCTGGCATGAATGATTTTGTTTCAAAACCTTTTGTTGAAGAAACCTTAGTATCCATATTTAAGCGTTGGTTAAAATCTAATGTCCCCATTAACATTGAAACAGCTGCTAGTAAAGAAAAAGAAGCATCGCTTCATTTGGATTTAGAACAAATTCGAAAATATATGGGGGCTGATGATATGCTAATTCAGCAATTCCTTTGTTTGACCATTTTAGAAATTAAAAAGTCAATAGTTGCCATTGAGCAGGCAATAGCTGAAAAGGACATCAGCACCATTAAATCTGCTATTCATAAACTCAAAGGAACATCACTAACAGCCAGTCTTTCTCAAATGAGCGCCATTGCCAGTAAATTTAGTGGTATGGATTTATTTCAAGACAACTTAGTTAACACATTGTTTCAAGAGCTGAAATTTGAATCAATGATTGTTATAGACTTACTAGAAAAACAACTTTCCAAATTCAATAACAAATAATTATAATAGTGCTGATCTTTTTATCATCACAAAAGTTCCGTCTAACTTTTCTATTTGAATAGTAGGTTTTTTAGTTAGATAATATTCTAATAGAAATTGACAATTATCATTAAATTCTGAGGCTTTCTTTCCGTCAATGGATTTGATGATTTCTCCTATTGATAACAATTGAGTTGAACTGTTTTTATTTAGGTTGAGTGATGTAATAACTAATTTCCCATCCTGATAAGAAACCCTTGCATCAAGAGACAATGGATTTGTTTCTGGAACATTATTAGGTTCTATATAATATTTCCCCTCAGTATGGTTTAAAATAAATGAAGTTGTTTGGCTTGAAAAAAAGCCTATTCCTATTTTAAAATCTGTTTTTTCATAAACTGCACAGTTTGTATTTGAGAAATTTGAAGCTCCTATTTTAAACTGGTCAAGTAGAATGGTTTTTACGGTGTCTGCCTTTCCCAATCCAGTGACTGACATATTGGAATTTAAAGCAATTGAGGTTTTTCCAGAACCAATCAATTGTTGGTGCAGCATATTTAAATCTGAATTTTCAGGTATTTCAATTGAGCCTGTATATCCCAAATCAATTAAACAATTTGGATAGTTTATTCCGTTAATGGTTAAGTTAGTTTTAGGTCTATGTGTACTATTTGACACAGGTATTTCAATATTTGTATTATTTATTGGGAAAGGTATTTTTGAAACAAATAGCAACTGTTGATTAAAATCAATCTTCCAATTCAATTTGCCAATCACATCCATACCCAAAAGATAAAATTGGTGACAGGTTAAAAATTCCATGTCATAAATTGCCCCTTTAATATTTTCTATTAAATGAGTCCCAATTTTCATCTTTCTAATAACAGTATTATTGATTTTTATTTTTTTTAAATTGGCATCCGTAATAGTTTGGGAGCCATTTTTTACAATTAAACCTGTTGTTGATTGTATGGATGAATTAGACAATCCTAGGGTAGCTCCTGTATCAAAAGCAAAATTAACAATGACATCATTAATGCTTGCTTTAAAAACCAATAATTTATTTTCTAGGGAAAATGGAATTGTATCAATGCTATTCACTTGTGCAGGAGAATTAAAGCTGCAAAGAATTAAAACAATGCCTAATAATGGTCTGATCATTAATTTGGATTTGAAATTCAATAATAATTGAAATTAGAAGGAGCTGAATATTTGTTAGGTGGTATGAAAAACAAAAGGTTGGAACTTTTGTTCCAACCTTTTGTAAATTTCTATTAAAAAAATATTTGGTTATTTTTTGCTGTCTGGTGGGAAATTTGCCAAGATCTTTGTTACAGCAGATTTTATAGCTGCATCTGGATCTTTTGGAGCTTTATCAATTTCTGAATTACCAGTTCCTTGCCAAACCATTTTCTGGGTTTTGTTGTCAACTATATCAATAACTAAAGAACCATCCTTATAGTTATAAGTACTTACAGTGGTTGAACCAACTCCCATACCACCACCCCAATAACTATATGGTCTATATATACCACCATATCCATAGTAATTGGTAGAAGAAGAAACGGATTGTTTGTCTTTTAATACGGTTACTGCATTGATAATTAAGTCTGCATTGCTACCAGCTTCTTGAAATCCTTTGCTAGTTAATTCAGCCTTTATGGCATTTACAATTCTATCAGCATTTAATTGACTTACACTACCGGTAGTTTTTAAATTATAAACACTAAATGTTTTATAATTACTAAAGACAGCGTTTTTATCAAAGTCAGTAGAGACTTTTAAAGTTGGTCCGCATGAAGCTGCAAATAATAAAACTGCCATGCCTAAGGCGTACTTCTGAATCAGGGTTTTCATGTTGTTTTAATTTATGAATGGATATTAAAAAAGAATTAGTTTGAAAATCATTTGAAATTATAGCAACTTTTATTTTGAACCATCTTTTTCTACTTGTACCACTTCATACATATTTTTCCCATCTTTTTTTATTGGTTGATAATAAACATCTCCCAATTTCATATAGACCTGGTTTCCCACTTTTTCTTCTTTGGCTCCCTCTGGTAAGTTCTCTACTATAGTTCCTGCAGTTGGAGGCACTACGGTATACCCTTTTTCAGATTTTTCATAATAAGTTCCTCCATAATAGTAGTTGTTCACTGTTTCATTCACTACCACCGTTTGCGTATTCGGAGGAAGTGTTGTAATGGTTGCCCCAACAGGTGCTTGAACTACGGTATAACCCCCATTAGAAGCTACATAATAGACACCTTGGTCATAATGGTATTGTTGGTTTTCAACAGATACAATAATAGCAGTTGCCGCCATAGCTGTAATAAAGAAACCCCATGGATGCCATACAGGTCCCCAATAAAAGGGTTTATAAGGGTGGTAAGAATAGCCAAAATGACAATAATAATTCACCCCTCCATAATAGTAGGGAGGGCGTACATAGGGTTTATAACTATTTCTAGGGTAGCCATTATTGATATGGGTACTATTGTTTACATTAATATTGACATTGGTGTTCTTACTGTTGTCAATATTTACTTTATTACCAGTTTTGATATTGGTATTATTGGTAGTATTATTACTATTATTCCCTGATCCAATACTGGTATTTTTATTTCCTGAACCAATATTATTGGTTTTGTTTCCTGAGTTACTGATTGTATTTCCGGAGTTGTTGGTTTTGTTTCCAGCGTTTAATTGATTATTTAATCCGCTATTTGTTGCTTTAGAATTTATAGAAGGTTGAGAACCCTTTGGCTTATTTAAAGAAGGTTGGGATTTTTGTGTTGCTGTTTTGTTACCTGTCTTGGGTTGTCCTTTTCCCAATTGAGCAAGCAATAGGCCATTGGACAAGGTTAAAAACAGCAACGAAAGTACCAATTTGCTTGATAGTTTCAAGTTAGAAAGGTTTAATCTAAACATGTAGGTTCTTTTTGATGGTATCATTATCAATGATTTAGTTGGCACTTGATTGAAAAATAAAACTAAATGAGTTTTGAATTTTCAACAAAAAAGGGCTGTTTTATATTTAAAAATACATCATATAAGTCAATTCTATATTGCTATTTCCCGTATTTTTAGGCTTCAATGACTATTTTAGCTGTCAACTAAGTAGATTTCTGATTAGGATCTTCAAATTTTACAAAAACTGGTTATGAGAAAACTATGCATTCTTTTTGTGGTAATTTTTGCTTGCAATTTGGCAAAAGGACAATCGGCTCCTGTCTCTGATAGTATTAAATGGAAAAATCAGAAACTAGCTCCATGGTTTGTTGAAAGATTTAGGCTTAGTGCAGGGTATATGAATGCAGTTAATAATACCGATATTAAAGTTGGTGCTACCATTGGGGGTGTAGGAACTGATATAGATTTTGAGAAAGATCTTGGTTTTAATAAGCAAATTGGAACCTTTATGGCCAATTTTCAATGGCGCATTTCTAGAAGATCTAGATTTGATTTTAGCTATTTACAATTTAATAGGTCTTCTACTAAAAAATTAGAAAGAACTATTCAATTTGGTGACAATACTTATAATGTCTCTGCCAATGTTAGTAGCTTTTTTAATACAACCATTTATAGAGCTTCTTGGGGATATGCTGTTTTGGCAAAACCTAAAGCTGAATTAGGCTTTTTAATTGGTACCCATACCCTTCAAACAAATATTGGAATGGGAATCACCACAGGTGCAGGTTCCCTAACTTCTAATCAAAACTTCAACTTTACTGCCCCATTACCAGATTTGGGAGTTTGGGGAGGAGTATCCTTGAGTAAACGTTTGGCTTTAAACGGAGAGTTTAACTATTTAACCATTACCACTGGTAATGTTAGTGGAGAAATTGTTGGATATAACGCTGTTTTAATGTTCAAAGCCACCAAGCATTTGGATCTTTCTTTAGGTTATACTGGATTTAATTTTAAGGTAGATGCCAATGTAAACAGCAATAAGGCACATATTGGTTGGGGATATAATGGTCCTTCCATTACTGCTGGTTTTAGTTTCGGAAATAAAAAATGGGGGCACTAGTCTTAATCGAAATCGATTTAGTTGATTTTGATTTTTTATATGCTATTAACAACCATAGAGTCATGCATTCTGTTTAGGTTTGCAGCTTTCTGAACCTGAATTGTTAGTACATGTCAACAGCATCAATTTATCCTTCCATGATTCAAACCATGCGCTGGTTTGGACCCAATGATCCCGTTAGTTTGCAAGATATTAAACAAGCAGGCTGCACGGGAGTTGTAACTGCTTTACACCACTTACCCAATGGTGCTATTTGGACAAAAGAAGCCATTCTAGAGCGTAAAGAGCTGATTGAAGCTGCTGGTTTAACTTGGTCCGTAGTAGAAAGCGTTCCTGTTCATGAAGCCATTAAAACCCAAACGGGTGATTTTGAGCAATACATCAAAAATTATACGGTATCCATCAAAAACCTAGGTGCATGCGGTATTCACATAGTGACCTATAATTTTATGCCAGTATTAGACTGGACTAGGACTGATCTAGCATTTACTGTTGCAGATGGTTCTAAAGCACTCAGATTTGAGAAAGCTGCTTTTATGGCTTTTGATCTATGTTTATTAAAAAGGGCTGGCTCCGATGCAGACTATACTGCAACAGAAAAACAAAGAGCTTTTGACCGGTTTGAACAAATGAGTGTAGATGAGCGCTTGTTGTTACAAAGAAATATAATCGCGGGTTTACCAGGTAGTGAAGAAAGTTTTACGCTGGAACAATTTCAACAAACACTAGATACCTACCAAGGAATAGATGCAAGTCAGTTGAGAAATAATCTCATTTATTTTCTTAAGTCCATAATGCCTTCTGCGGATGAGGCAGGAGTGAAAATGGTGATTCACCCCGATGACCCTCCTTATCCCATCCTAGGATTGCCAAGGGTATTGAGTACTGCATCAGATTTTCAGGCTTTAATTGACGCAGTGCCTTCTGCTAATAATGGCCTTTGTTTTTGTACGGGTTCATTTGGGGTTAGACCTGATAATGATTTGCCAGCCATGGTAAAGCAATTTGCTGATAGGATTAACTTTATTCATTTACGTAGTACCCGCAGAAATGAATGGGGAGATTTTTATGAAGACAACCATTTGGAAGGAGATGTAGACATGTATGCAGTGATCAAAGAATTGGTTCTTGCTATGCAAGCTAGAAATTGTTCTATTCCAGTAAGACCAGACCATGGCCATCAAATGTTGGATGACTTAAAAAAGAAAACCAATCCAGGATATTCCGCCATTGGCAGATTAAGAGGATTGGCAGAAATACGTGGGGTAGAATTAGGCATCCGAAGAAGCTTGCAGGAGCAATCTATTTAAGTTTTCTTTTTTCTTAGATCTGGAGCATAATAAAAGAAACAACGTAGGGTATGGATTCTATCATACTGGTATCCACTAGCTTTTTGTTGGTAAGTAAGCATATAACCAAAGTCAAAGTTCAGTGTTTTTGAGAGGGGCTGTCTAATACCCAGAAATAACCTGTTTTGATCAAAAGTATTATAGACTATTTCTTTACCAAATTGAATCATCAATTCATCAGACAAACTCAGAGAAGGATAATTGGGATTTTTTAAAATAGGAATATTAAATGCCAACAAATACCTGATCCTATTGCTGAATTTATAGGCGCCGGTAAATTGGTCATTGACAATTTTCTCAACCCATCGTTGCTCATTTCTAATTCTTTGCAGCATTCCAATGCTTCCCAACTTGCTGGTTAATAAAGCTTGTTGATAAAGTCTATTTTCTACAGCAAAATGTTCCCAGTTGGCGGTTGTTGGGGCTAACCACATTCTTCCTATTCCAGCAGTAAGACTAAAATGGTCATTTACCCAATATTGAACACCGGTTCGTAAAAAATAAAAGTTGGGATCTGCTAGAAAATTGGTTCTTCTCAAGTGCGCATCGGCTACTAAGCCCCAGTGTTTGCTGAATCTGATAGTACTATTCAAGCTAGTCCAGCTTTGAGAAAGATTATTCACCGTTTTTGTCTGTGCAAGACAGTGGGAGGGTATGTTATTCAAGAATAGGAGGGATACAGACATACATAGTAATCCCTTATAAAAGGTTTTCATGGAATTGGTTTTATTAACCCTTAGGCAAAAAACAGAATCAATAATTGCGCCGCAAGAATTCTCATAATCATGGTCAACGGGTATACTGTTGCATAGGTAGCCGATGGAATATCATTGCCAGCCATCTTTAGTGCAAATGCTAGTGCGGGAGGATCTGTACAAGCGCCTGCTAATAAGCCACAAATTTCAAAATAGGTTTTCTTCAAGAATTTTTTTGCAAATAATCCAACCAATAAAAGTGGAATCATGGTAATGGCAATGCCCATGCCAATCCACCTATATCCACTACCATCAGCAAATGCGCCAGCTAGATTATGACCACTACTTAATCCTACACTGGCTAGGAAAAGGGCAATCCCCAATTCTCTAATCATCAGGTTGGCACTATTGGTTGTATAATTATTTAGGTACAATGAATTCCCAAACCTACTCAGAAACAATGCCACAATTAGGGGGCCACCAGCCATTCCTATTTTAACGGAAACGGGAATATTGGGTATATGAAATGGAATACTGCCTAATATGATTCCAAAAACAATGCCTATAAAAATTGGGCCCAAATCTGGTGCCTCTAATCTTTTTAAAGAATTACCTACTATGCTGGTAAATTCATTCACACTCTCTTCTGTACCAACAACAGTAATAGTATCGCCTAATTGTAGCAATACATTCCCATGGGCTACCATTTCAATACCAGCGCGTTTTATCCTAGAAATGGTCAGTGCCTCGTGTTGCAATTCCATGATATTTCCCAAACGCTTGTGGGTTACTTCTTTTCTGGTAACAACAATAAATCTAGAGATTAAATTACTGGTTGGAATAGTCCTAAGATTCATGTCAATTTCTGATCCAACTAATAGTTTAACTTTCTCCATCAATTTTTTGGTTGCCACAAATTGCATTACATCATCTTCTGCCAAGACTAGATCAGGCGTAGGAGTAATCACTTGACCTTGATGTAACATTCTAGAAATAATAACAGGTTCGTTGAGCATTTTGAAAATATTCCGCAACGGCTGACCAACTAATTGTTTGTTCTCTAGTTTAATATGAACGTTAATGGGTCTATTGGATTGGATAAAATTCAATTTTCTGTGCAATTCTTTTTCTTTCTCAATATCTATTCCCAATATTTTTTTCAATAGTACCAATGATAAAATGATTCCAACAACTGCAAATGGATATGCAACTGCATAGGCCAAAGTAATGGTACCATTGTCTACACCAGAAATGTGTAGGTCTTTTACAGCAGCCTGTGCTGCGGCAAGTCCAGGTGTATTGGTTACGGCACCACTCATAACCCCTGCCATAATTGCAATATGATTATTGGATAGGTAGAAAAAAAGGATAGTGATAATTACGCCTAATAATACCACTGTAGCTGCAATGGCATTATTGGCCAAGGCAGTTTTTTTGAGGGATGCAAAAAAGCCGGGTCCTACTTGAAGCCCAATGGCGTAAACAAAAATAATTAACCCAAATTCTTTTAAAAAATGTTCCGTTTCCTTATTAACACTGATACCTAAATAAGAGACAATTAAGCCAATAAAAAGTACCCAAGTAATACCAAATGAAATTCCGAAAATTTTGAATTTACCCATCAGAATCCCCAATGCAATTACCAAGGCATAGATAATAGCGGCCTGAGCCACGGATTGTTCAGTAAATAATGCTATAAACCAATTCATATCACACAAATTTAAGAGATAAAAAAAGGAACGGCGTCATACACCGTTCCTTCTGGAATCAAATATGTTCCGCTTCCAGTTGCCAGTGTTCTGGAGACCTCCATAATGCACTCAATAGTAACTCACGCATAAAGTAGAACTCTTTGGGAAGTTTGTCATATAATTTTGCAAAAAGTTCTTCATGACCCATTAACTCTTGTTTCCAAGGCTCTCTGTCTACTGTCATAATTTTTGCAAAATCTTCTTTTGAGAATCCTTCAATACCAGTCCAGTCCATGTCTTCAAACCTTGGCATCCAACCTATGGGAGATTCAACAGCTCCAGCATTGCCATGTACCCTTTGTACAATCCATTTAAGTACACGCATATTCTCCCCAAATCCTGGCCATAAGAATTTGCCATTTTCATCTTTTCTAAACCAGTTAACACTAAAGATTCTTGGTGCATTTGGAAGGTCTCTACCAAATTGTAGCCAATGGTTTACATAGTCACCCATATGATAGCCCATAAATGGAAGCATAGCAAATGGGTCTCTTCTTACTTTTCCAATTTCACCAAAAGCTGCTGCGGTAGTTTCGCTTCCCATTGTAGCTGCGGTATATACCCCAAAATTCCAGTTAAATGATTGACAAACTAGTGGCACAGCGGTACTTCTTCTTCCACCAAAAACAAATGCTTCAACAGGTACACCTTGTTTGTTATCCCACTCTGCATCAATAGCAGGGTTTTGATAAGCGGGTGCGGTAAATCGGCTATTCGGATGTGCGGCTGGCTTTCCACTTGTTTTATCATAGGGTTGTCCATGCCAATCGGTTAATCCATCTGGTACTTCTTTGGTCATGCCTTCCCACCAAACATCTTTATCCGCAGTTATTGCAACATTGGTGAAGATGGTATTTGCCTTGATGCTTTCCATGGCATTGGGATTGGTGTGGTAATTAGTTCCTGGTGCAACTCCAAAATATCCCGCTTCTGGATTAATGGCATATAATTGTCCATTTTCTCCTTTGTGTATCCATGCTATATCATCACCTACTGTTGTTACTTTCCAGTCATCCACGCCTTTGGCAGGAATCATCATAGAGAAATTGGTTTTACCACAAGCACTAGGAAATGCTGCCGCGATATAGGTTTTTTGTTTGTTGGGAGATTCCACTCCAAGTATGAGCATATGTTCAGCAAGCCATCCTTCTTCTTTTCCCATTACTGAGGCAATTCTAAGGGCAAAACATTTCTTGCCCATCAAAGCATTACCACCATATCCACTACCATAAGAAATGATCAAACGCTCTTCTGGAAAGTGTGAAATATATTTGGTTGTTGGGTTGTTGGGCCATTTGGCATCTCCCTGATCAGAGTTTAAAGGAGCACCAACAGTATGAATACATTTTACATATTCTCCTCTTTTAATAAAGGGATAAATTTTTTCACCCATTCTGGTCATGATATACATATTCACCACCACGTATTCTGAATCGGTTATTTGAACACCATATCTTGAAAAAGGAGATCCAACTGGACCCATACAAAAAGGAATCACATAAAGCGTTCTTCCTAACATGGCGTCTTCCATTAGTGAATTTAGAATTTGCTTCATGGCTTTTGGTTCCATCCAGTTATTGGTAGGGCCAGCATCGTCTTTTAAACGGCTACAAATAAAGGTTTTGTCTTCAACCCTGGCAACATCACTCGGGTCTGAAAAACAGGCATAAGAATTAGGTCTTTTTTCGGGATTCAATTTTTGAAAAGTTCCTTTTCTAACTAATAATTCACACAAGCCTTCGTACTCCTGTTTAGATCCATCACACCAATGGATACTCTTGGCATTGCACTGTCCTGCAATATTATTTACCCATGCTTTTAATTCTGGTAATACATTGCTTGGTTCATTGCTTTGAGGTTTTTGATCACTGTTCATACAAAAAAATTTATGGTTCTAAAATCTTGTTTTTCTGTATCAAAGTTTCACCCTTTTTAATCTTTATAAAAATGACTAATGTCAGTTTTATAGAAATATTTTTTAATGTTTAAACGGCAAAATATTAATGTTGTAGCATGGATTGACCCTTACAGTACAGGACGGTTGGAGAAAATTAGTATTACCTAAATTAGTTATATCTAGAGTCTGGTTTGGGAAAGCAATAAATCAGCAAAAGCTATCTAAAAATGGGATGGAAAAAATATATGCATTCTAATTAACATGCGTTGATTCTCTTTTATTCAACTCAGACTTTAGAACAATATTCTCATTAGTAATCAGGGTTCTTTTTTTGTCTAAATTTTTAAAAAGAATGGTTGCTGCTTGTTTGCCCATTTCAAATGCTGGTTGGGTAATAGTAGTGAGGGAAGGATTTAGTAATGGTGCTGTTCTTAGATTGGCAAAACATATCACTTTTAAATCTTTTGGAATGTTTAAGTCTAATTCCTTGCAAGCATAATAGGTATTTAAAGCCAATTTTTCTATGGATGCAAAAACTCCGTCAGGTCTTTTTTCTTGCTGTAAAAGCTGTTTGATTTTTTTGAAATTGGATTTTTCGTCTGTGTTACATTGTACAATTCTACTAGGATCAAAAGGAATATCGTGTTTCATCAATGCTTCTAAATAACCCTGTTTGCGTTTGTTATCTATAGAAAGATTTTCTGAAATGGATAGATAAGCTATGTCTTTACAGCCGTTTTCAATTAAATGATTGGTGGCATTGAATCCACTGGCAAAGTCATCGGTGGTAATTTTAGCGGTCTCAATTTCATGACAAATTCTATCAAAAAAAACAATGGGAATTCCAGAATGAATTAGGTCGTTTAAGTGTTGGTATCCTCTAGTTGTGCTAGCTAAGGAAATGATAACGCCATCTACACGTCCATTTTGTAAATGTTTGACAATGCTTTCTTCTTTTTGATAATCATCGTTGGTGATATAGATGAGTAAGTGATAATCCTTTTCTTGTGCCACTGATTCTGCTCCACTAATGGCTTGAATAAAGAAATTATTGGTTAATTCAGGTGCAATTATGGCAATGGTCTTGCTTTTATGATGTCTTAAAAAACCAGCATAAGGGTTGGGATTATAGCCCATTTTCTGAGCTAATTCTAGAACCCTTTTTTTGGTTTCGGCACTGATTTCATGGCTACTTTTCAGGGCTTTTGATACAGTTGAAACCGATACCTTTAGTTCTTTGGCTAGATCTTTTAGGTTCACTTTAGACATGACAGAGCAATTAGTTAAAGGGTACAAGCTACGAAAATAGTACGATAAAATTTTCGAAATTCTCCAATAAAAAACATCGAAAAATTAATGAAAATGATGCTATAGCTGTTCTGCTAAGGAACGCAAAATTCCCAGTTCTAATCCCCGCAATTCTGCCAATCCGCGCAATCGCCCAATGGCAGAATAGCCAGGATTGGTTACTTTCTTCAAATCATCCAACATTTGATGTCCATGATCCGGTCTAAATGGAAGCGAAACCTGATAATCTTGTTGAATTTTTAAAATTTCTTTCATTACAGCATACATATCGGTATCGCCACCTAAATGATCCGCTTCAAAAAAGTTACCAGCTTCATCTCTTTTGGTATTGCGCAAATGCACAAAATGAATACGATTTCCCAAGGCTTTGACCATATTGGGCAAGTCATTTTTTTCAGATGCACCTAAGGAACCGGTACAAAAACAAATGCCATTGGCAGGATTGGGCACTTTTCTTATAATATGCTCCATGTCTTCTAGCTTGCTCATAATTCTTGGCAAGCCTAAAATAGGAAAGGGGGGATCATCAGGGTGAATAGCTAATTTAACGCCACATTCCTCTGCTACAGGACTGATTTCAGAAAGAAAATGACAAAGATTGTCTTGCAGTGCTGCATGATCTATATGCGTATAAGTGGCCAACTTTTCTAACATCATACCGGTAGTGGTTTTGGCTTCTCCAGGAATTCCAAACATGACCACCCCCGCAATGGCTTCTAATTGTTCTGGGGTATAGTTTTTAAATCGCTGCTCCGCAGCAAACACAATATTTTCTGGATAGGTAGTTTCTGCTGCTGGTCTTTTTAAAATATGGATATCAAAAACAGCTAGGTCAATCCAATCAAAATACAAAGCAAGAGAACCATCTTCCATGGGATGATTCAAAGAAGTTCTTGTCCAATCATTGACTGGCATAAAATTGTAAGTAATGACCGGAATCCCAGATTTTGCTACATTTCTAATAGATGTCTTATATTTTTCAATATAGTCTTTGTAAGCACCAGTTCTAGTTTTAATAGATTCATGCACCGTAATACTTTCAACAACGGACCAGGTTAGCCCCATTTTTTCAATAATGGCTTTTCTTTCCAATATTTGGTCCAATTCCCAAATCTCCCCATGAGGTACATGGTGTAAGGCCGAAACTACACCAGTAGCGCCAGTTTGTTTTACGTCTTGAAGACTGACCGGATCATTTGGCCCAAACCATCTCCAGGTCTGTTCCATTGCTATCAAAGATTTCATCTAATAAATTTTTAATGTTCCTGCAATTCTTTCATTTTAACAGCAAATCTTTTGCCTAATTCGGTGGCTGAGGCTGCATCAAAATGTAAATGGTCACCTTTGTCAATTAATCCTTTTGAGGATGCTACGGCGGTTCTAGATACCAAGCTAGGCAACTTATTTAATTCAATATTAAAAGCTTGGTGCAGTTCATTAAATGCACCTATTTCACCAGCTACAAATGGAAGGTTGGGATTATTCACCATAATTCTCCATGAATGAATCATGGCAGCTAGTTTAGCTAAATAATCTTTTCTTTTTTCAGGTGAACTATCTGCTTCACCTTGGTGCCAAATAATCCCTTTTAATTGACCTGCGCCTAAAGCTATTTTCAGTTGCAAAACAGCATCGTCAAAAGGATGGGTATTGGTTGCAGCATCAAAGCCACCAGCTTGCCAACTGCTAATAGCACTTCCACCCACGGCGCATGGAATTAAGCCAATTGGATGATCCCCATTTTGCAACATATCTAATCCAAAAGCAAGACCCGGTCCAACACCTACCATATTGGGTTTGTCAAAATGCAAAGGATGTTTGGCTGCTAACCATTCACCCTGTTTGGTTAACATCCAAATCTGTTCATTTCCTTGAATAGCATAAGCTGGTTCAATATTACCCCTGCCTGCCATATTGGATTGACCAATCAAGAGATATAAATCCATGTTTTTGGGCATTACTGGCTTATTGGGTTGACAGTTTGCATCATTAACAAGAAGTAACAATACTAAGCAACAAATTGGTAAGACAATTTTCATGAATCAGTTAACTGCTATTTATTAAGCATTGCTTTGTAACGCATCATTCCTTCTATATAATAGTAATCCGCATAAGTTAATGGCACATCAACTTCAGAGTTTGCGGGCCAATGACCTACACTGTGTTTTAAAATAAAACCACCATTTTCACTAGGCTTAGCCGTGTAGGTAGGGGTAGATAATGCGCTCAGAATTTTTTCTGCTGTTTTAAAATAGAGGCTACTATTTTTTGCATCTGCATATTTGCTCAATTCTAGTAAAGCGGATGCTGCAATTGACCCAGCAGAAGCATCTCTGTAAGTTGCAGGAATATCTGGGGTGTCATAGTCCCAATAAGGAATCTTATCTGCAGGAAGTCTTGGGTGGTCAATGATAAAATGTGCAATTTTATTGGCTTGAGTCAAATATTTTTTGTCTTTGGTGGCCCGATACATAACTGTATATCCATAAAGCCCCCATGCCTGACCTCTTGCCCAAGCAGAAGCATCGGCGTAGCCTTGTGCAGTTTTCTTTTCGTGAACAGTGCCGTTATCAGGATTATAATCAATCACGTGGAAAGAACTAAAATCATTGCGATAATGGTTCTTCATGGTGGTATTGGCATGTGTTACAGCAATTTTATAATAACTACTATCTCCTGAATATTTGGTGGCCCAAAAGAGTAATTCCAAATTCATCATGTTGTCAATAATCACTGGAAATTTCCAAGTGCCATGATCCCAAGATTTGATACAACCTACAGTAGGATTGAATCTAGTAGACAAAGACTTGGCACTATTCATCAAGATCTCATCATATTTTTTATCATGTTGAATAGCATTGGCATTGCCAAAACTGCAAAACATCATAAATCCTAAGTCATGTGTTCCTTTATTGAATTGTTCTTTTTCAAGTATTTGTAAACGAGTTTTTGCTTCATTGTATAAAGCCGTGTCTTTGGTTGCTTGGTATAAATAAAATAAAGAACCTGGATAAAATCCACTGGTCCACCAACTGGTTTTGCTGGTTTCTAATTTTTTAGTGGCATAGAATGTTTTGGGCATTACATCGGTAGGAGTAATACTTTTTAAATATTTGTATTGGCTAGCTGCTCCCGCTAAAGCTTTATCAAAAGTCTTAACCAATTCCGGATTGGGTTGATTGTTGTTTTGAGCTTGGATGGTTCCTCCTACCAATAAAATCAAAATAGGGGATAAGAATTTTTTTGAAATAAGATTCATGGTTATGTATTTGGTATCACAATTTAGTTCAGAAAGGTCTTCAAAAAAAGGATGCCACACTTTTTGGTGTGGCATCTCTTATTCAACTAGGAAAATTGAAATTAGTCAATGATCTTGTCGCTTGCAGGTACATTGCTCGCAGAACCACTATATCCAATGTTTTGGTTAATTCTTCCATCAGAGTTGGCTAGAATAGCACTTTGTGGAATAGGCCATAACACATGGTATTGGCTAATACGGAACTGGTCTCCACGAATAGTTACATAGTTGTTTTTATAGAAAATATTCTTTTCCAATATGCGATCTACCATGAAATTAGAGGTAGAGAAATTAGCAAGGGTATATGTTTTACCGTTGTAAGATTTACCTGTTTTGGCAAATATATATGCCATTCTGGTTAACTCAGTCTTACGAGGTTCTTCCCAATATAATTCTCTTGCACGCTCATTAAGCAATGAATTAAAGTCTACTTGAGCTGCAGTATATGGAGCACATTTTGCCCTAGTTCTTACTGCATTAATATCAGCAGCAGCACTTGCAGCGTCTCCTTTCCAGAGATAGGCTTCAGCACGCAATAAATAGGTTTCCGCTAAACGGAATACATACCAATCGGATTGACCACCTTGCATAGGTATGTTTTCTGTATCCGGAACATATACTTTGTAATGAGGCCAAGGATACCATCTACGCAAAGTATCTTCACAAAGCATTTTGTTGCCTTGCTTAGGATCTGTTAATCTTAGGCGCAAACCATAAGCGGTATCAACACCTTTTAGAGCAGGGTTATTATAACGTAAGTTTTCTGGATATAGCCAGTTGCCTGAAGTTGAGTCATGACGTAAGTCATTAGGATCATCCCAAATTTCCCAATAGCTATAAGAGGTGTTTCTTGCTCTACCAATACCACGACCATACAAATTCATGATATCAATTTCAACACCACCAGAAGCTGACATACCGTTTCTTCCTGCTGGTGTGAAAATGGTAGTACCAATTGAAACCCCAGGTGCAACTTGACGCATGATTCTCATGCCAGGAGTACCACCGGTACCACCATCTAGCATAGAGCTAATAAATGCACTGGCAGTTCCCAACCTACTTGTTACCAAAAATATTCCTTCTGTATTGGCAGCTGCTGATTTGTTATCTGGGCGATGCAAATCCCATGTTACATTTCTGCTAGGATTACCAGCATCCACACCAAAACGGCTTGTCATTAGCTTGTATGGACCTGCATTGATTACTGCTGTTGCAGAAGCAATGGCGTCATCAAACAAACCAAGCGCTAGGTTGATTTTTGTTAACAAGTGAAAACAAGCGCCGCGGTTAACATCACCTCTATCTGAGGTCATAGGAACAAATTTAACCGCAAATTCCAAATCTGCTTTCATTTGAGCTAAAATCACTTCTCTTTTAACAGTAGTAAAATCAACTTTTGCAGAAGTTACTTCCTTGGTAGGGCAGGGTACATCGCCAAACTGATTGGTTAAACGATAGTAATCATAAGCCCTGTAGAAATATGCTTTACCCAGCAAAATATTCTTGTCTGCATCAGAAATGGCAGTAGCTGCTGGTAAACGAGAGATAATGGTGTTAGCCATTCTTACACCTACATATTCCTGATTCCAGTACCAGCCAATACGGTTGAAATCCGCGGAGTTCAGGTTGGCGTCTGGGGTAATCTGAAGGTCTAGGTTTTGAGCTGGTCCCGTTTTATCATTGGTACCATCTACAGAAACCTCTGAGAATATTTGTTCTGTAATAATTGGCGCTCCATCTCCATACCATTCTGTCCTAAGATTACGGTTACAGGCGGCCAATGCAGCATTGAATCCTGATATGTCTACCAAGGTGTTTTCTGGAG
Organism: Chitinophaga pinensis; assembly: GCA_943372225.1. Lineage (GTDB taxonomy): Bacteria > Bacteroidota > Bacteroidia > Chitinophagales > Chitinophagaceae > Sediminibacterium > Sediminibacterium pinensis_L. Next base: position 68,024 of record CALRXV020000002.1, read on the forward strand.
AATAAATGGATAAGGGTTTGGGTTTGAGCCAATCCTTGTTACAGCTAGTCAGTGTTGTTGTACTGATAACAACAACTGATAGCAGAAGGGCTAATTTAATTTTATTATAATTCATGTCTTCTGTTTTTGTGTTGGGTTATCTTATAAAGTCAGGTTAAGTCCAAAATTGATGGTGTATGGCGTAGGTCCTTTGTTTTCTGGATCAAAATAGTTCCATTGTGAGAATACCGCAGCATTCACCACGTTCATATAGGCTTTCAAACCATCCAGTTTCCATTTATGTGCAATTTCAGTAGGTAGATTATAACCCAAGCTGATATTATTAAGTCTTACAAAAGTTGACTTTCTAAATACATTCCAAGAAACTGGTCCACCGGCATTTGACATCATGGCCGCATAGTCATTAATTGGATTTGAAGGGGTCCAATAAGGACGTTGATAAAATTGTGAACGATCATAAAATAAATCCACATTTTTGGCTTCATTAAATTGGCTTTGCTGTCCAATTCTAGAATACAAACTGAAAGAGAAATCAAAATTCTTGAAAATTTTGAATTCGTTTCTCAAGTTCCAAGAGAAGTCAGGAGTAGTGTTACCTTGAAATTCTTTATCAGCAATGGTGTATTTGCCATCACCATTGGTGTCTTGTAATCTAAAATCACCAGGTTTGTAACCATATTTTTTTGCTTCAACAGCATCAGCTTGCTGCCAAACGCCAGTAATGGTATAGTCAAAAATGGTATTGATATTTTTACCAATAAACCAACCGTTTCCTATATCATCTTTTTCTGAAGTTCCTATTTGTTTACCAGTTGCATCATAATCAGGGGTTGGACCATAAAGGTGAATAATCTTATTTACGTTCCACCAGAATGAAAGTGAAGTCCTCCATTCAAAGTTTTTATTCTTGATATTGGTGGTATTAACACTAAATTCCATACCCTTATTCTGTACTTCACCCAAGTTAGCTAAGATGCTAGTGAAACCAGTTACAGTAGGTAGGGTTCTGTTAACCAACAAATCCTTGGTTGTTCTAGTATACCAGTCAATAGATCCAGAAACTTTTCCTTTGACAATGCTATAATCCAAACCTAAGTTAATGGATGAGTTTCTTTCCCATTTAAGTCCTGGGTTTGAAAGGTTACTTGCCTGAACAAAACCTACGCTGTAAGGAGCACCTCCACCAGTGATATAGGTATAGGTTCCAGATGCAAGGTTTGATAAAGCTGCATACCTACCAATAGAGCGGTTACCATTTTCACCATATGACATGCGAATTTTGGCGTAATCCAACCATTTTGATGTATGCTTCATAAAACCCTCTTCACTAATTACCCAGCTAACCGCAGCAGAAGGGAAAGTAGCTCTTGGATTTTGCTGACCAAAGGCAGAATATCCGTCTCTTCTGGCAGTAAGTGTTAAGAAGTAACGCTGATTGTAGTTATAGTTTACCCTAGCCATTAATGCATCACCAGTTTCATACTGGTCATCAGAAGTAGCGATAATGGGTAGTGTTGCAGACTGAAGACTATTAAAGCTTAGATTGTCATTTGGAGCAAAATTCTCTGCACGAATATTGGTATTCCATGACTGGAATTTTTCCGCATTGGCTAAGAAAGTAGCTTCAATGCTGTGTTTGCCAAATTTACCAGCCCAGTTCAACTGATTATCCAAGTTCCATGAATAAACCGTTTGATTTCTTCTGTCTACTATCCCTTTTCTTGTTGCAATAGTTGGGTTAAGCGCAGATTGGTGGTTATACTCACGCAAGGTTTCATATCTAGGAGAGAAGGTTACAGAATAAGAGAAACCGTATGGTAATTTGCCTTTGGCATAGATTTGACCAAATAGGTTATCGTATTTGTACATCCTATCAGTATATTCTTTTGCTAAAAAAGGATGGGCATTATTACCTGGATCATCATTTGGTGAAGCCCTTAACGTAACACCGTCAGCAGCATACCATGAGCCATAAGGGCTTGTTCTAATCATATCACCAAAGTTCACCAATACAGAACTCTCGTCTCTTTCAGCAAACTGAATACTGGTTCCTACTGTCAAGTATTTGGCAATATTAGATTCCAGACTAAAACGGGTACGGAAGGTTTTATATTTATCACCTACAGTAATACCCTGAGATTCAAGATATCCAACTGAAAAATAATAGTTTAAATCTTCTTTTCTTTGTGCAATGCTAATGGTATGATCCTGTTGCATAGCACTTTGATTGTAGATTTTCTTTTCCCAATCAATGGTTTGACCTGCTTGGTAATTGGCAACTTCAACTGGTCTTAAACTCAAACGGTTTAACCAAGCTACTGTTGGGTCTCCGCCAGATCCATCCAAAGCCAACCACTGAGCTACAGAAATAGAGGAAGGCAGGGTAGATGGATTCCAGAATCTATATTGAATACCAGGTTTAGAGGTACTATCAAATCCAACCATGGCCCATCTAACATCTTGGCGCCAAGTAAGGAATTCATTGGCATCCAACAAATGGGGTTTGTTAGAAAGTCTGTTTAGACCAATATTACTATTTACAGCAATAATAGGTTTTCCTGTTTTACCTTTTTTGGTAGTAATTAAGATAACACCATTGGCAGATCTTGCACCAAATACTGCTGCAGAACTTGCGTCTTTTAAGATGTCAATGGTATTGATATCATTTGGATTGATGTCTTCCATACCTCCAGGGTAGATAACTCCATCCAATACAATCAATGGGCTAGAGCTGGCAGTAAGGGTACCTTTACCACGAATTTGCAAACTGGCATTGGAACCTTTGTTACTTGCGTCAAACCCTACATCTAGACCTGGAGCGTTACCACGCAACATATCTTGAACAGATCTTGGATTTTCGTTTTCTAATTGAGTAGCTTTTACCTGTGCTACAGCACCAGTTAAGTCTTTCTTGGTTCTAGTACCATAACCAACAACAACCACGTCATTTAAGCCTGAAACCTGTTCAGACATAGTAACGTTGATAGTTGAATTGCTTTTTACGGATACTTCTTTGTTAGCAAATCCAGTAAAGCTAAATACCAAGGTTCCGTTATCGGGAACATTGCTCAACTTGAAAACACCTTGTGCATCAGTGTTTGCTCCACGAGTAGTTCCTTTGATAACTACAGAAACCCCCTCAAGTGGATTGTTTTTTGAATCAGTAACCTTACCGGTAACACTGATGGGCGGTAGATTTTTAGTAAAACCCGCATTGTTGGTTGATCTTGCCTGTACTTCAGGTACAAGGGCAGACAGGGAAAGCGCACCAATCACTGCATATCGCAGTAATCCTCGCCCTCCTGTTAGGAGTTTTGGTTTTTTTTTCATTTGGCAATTGTTGTTTGGTTAAACTAATAAGCACTACAACAGCAATCGATTAAGCAGTTTTCGTGTTATTAATGTGATGTCAAATTAAATCAGAAATCGTTTGCATAAACCTTTGTTAAAAAAAACATCGAAAATATTTACGATAACGTTTTCGAAAATAAATCATCGAAGATTGGGCATCAAACGTAAATTAGATTGTCCCAAAACTTGCTTTCCATGAAGAGAAATTCCTTTAATCGCCATTTTTTGGCTTTTCTATTATTATTGTCGTTTTTTTCGCCAGTTTTTGCGAAAATTTCTAGAAAACCAGACCCTCTAAAAGGTATTCAAATTTTGGTATATACCAAGAATGGGAAAGGTTTTGTACACGATAATATAGCTTCAGCTGTAGCCAGTATTCAAACTTTGGCCAAAGACAACCAATTTAAAGTGGAAGTTTCTGATGATCCTGCCGTTTTTACTGAGTCCAATTTGAAAAAATACCAATTCTTGGTTTTTACTAGTACTAATAATGATGTATTTGATACAGATGACCAACGGGTTGCCTTTAGGCGATATATTGAAGCTGGTGGCGGATTTGTAGGAGTACATTCCGTAACTGGAACAGAGCGGAATTGGAAATGGTTCAAAATGATGATAGGAGAAACTTTTTCTTGGCATGCTAAGTTTCAAAAATTTGCCATTAAGAATATGGATCCAAAACATCCTTCTATGGAAGGGGTTCCTATGAGATGGGAAAGAGAGGATGAGTGTTATTTTGGAAAGGAGTTGTATCCAGGTATCAAAGTTTTGATGGCCCATGAACTAAGTAGTCTGCAGCCAGATCAGAAAGAAACCATTGATAAAAATGCAGGTTCTTATGCCAATTATTATCCAGCTGTTTGGTACCAAGATTTTGAAGGTGGTCATGTGTGGATTACTACCCTTGGCCATAGCAAAGAGTCATATTCCGAACCAGTATATCAAAACCATTTGTTACAAGGGTTGCGATATATGGCTTCTAAATACAAGGGCCTGAATTATGCAAATGCAAAATCAATTTCAAAAGATGATCCTTTAAAATAAAAAATATGTCAGAAAAAAAATCATTCAATCGTAGGGATTTTATGAAAACTGGAATCAAAGGCAGCGTAGCTACAACACTTGCTATGACAGGATTTCCAACCATAGTTCCCGCATCTGTTTTTGGAAAAAATGCACCCAGTAATCGCTTAAATATAGCAGCTATTGGAGTTGGAAGAATTTCCAGAGACCATGATATGGCTGAAACCCTAAAATATGATAATGCCAGAATCATGGCTGTCTGTGATGTTGATGGTAAGCGCTTGGCCGATGGAAAAAAATATGTAAACGATTATTATAGTAAGAAGCAAGGAAAACCTTATGATGGTGTAACTATGTATTCCGATCATAGAGAGTTGCTATTGAATAAAGAAATTGATGGTGTATTGATTAGTACACCTGATCATTCTCATGCTTATTTAGGCATACATGCTGTAGAAGCAGGTAAAGATGTGTACTTACAAAAACCAGCTTCATTAACTATTGCTGAAGGAAGGGCCTTGAGTAATGCTGTTCATAGAACTGGAAGAATACTCCAAATAGGAAGTCAACAAAGGTCTACGCCCCAATTTAGATATGCTGCTGAGTTGGTGAGAAACGGTAGAATTGGAACATTGAAAAAAGTATATGTTGGACTCCCAGGAGACCCAGGCGGAGAGGAAGAGCCAGAAATGCCCATCCCATCAAATTTTAATTACGATGCTTGGTTGGGATCAACTCCCTATGTTTATTATACAGAGAAAAGGGTGCATCCACAAAATGATTATAGCCGTCCAGGTTGGTTGCGTTGTGAACAATTTGGAGCAGGTATGATTACAGGATGGGGTGCACACCATGTTGATTGCGCACACTGGGGTATGGATACAGAATATACTGGTCCTATTGAAATATCAGGCAAAGCCGATTTTCCAACCAAGGGGTTATGGAATGTGCATGGTTTGTTTACAACAGAGGGTCTTTACGCTAATGGTGTTAGAATGATTATTAGCAATGAATTACCTAACGGAATCAAGTTTGAAGGAACAGAGGGTTGGATTTTTGTTACTCGTGGTAATTATAAAGCAAGCGCTAATGAGCCTGCAGTTAATACGGCAAATGCAAAAGCACTTTCTGCAAGTAATGATAAAATTATTACTTCCGTGATTGGCCCAAATGAAATTAATCTTTATAAAAGTGATGAACAACACGGTAATTGGTTGGATTGTATGCGTTCTAGATTACAACCAATTTCACCAGTAGAAGTTGGGCATCGTTCATGTTCAACCTGCCTATTGCATCATACGGTGATGAAAGTTAAACGTACACTACATTGGGATCCAATGAATGAGCGTTTTATTAATGATGATGAGGCCAATTCAATGTTAAATAGACCGCACCGTTTTCCTTATGAAATGAAGGGGCTTGATTAAGATAAGAGATAAAAGATAAAAGTGAAGAGTGAAGAGAGGGGGAGGAAAGTGAGAAGTGAGAAGTGAGAAGTGAGGAGTGAGGAGTGAGGAGTGAAGAGTGAAGAGTGAAGAGATAAGAGTGAAGAGATAAAAGTGAAGAGTGGAAGAAGGAGTAAAGAATGTTAAAAGGAGTGTAATAAACAACTGGTTTAAAGATTTTGGAAAAATATGAAAAGTAAAATTGTTAGTTGGATGGGTATGTCCATATTGGGATTGCAATTACATGCACAACAAGCTGTAAAATTAATAACCTTGGACCCAGGGCATTTTCATGCTGCATTGGTTCAGAAATCTATGTATCCTCAAGTAGACCCTACGGTTTTTGTTTATGCTAAAAAGGGAACAGATTTGAATCTGCATTTGGATAAGATCAAAGGCTACAATTCAGCCAGTACGGGAGCTACAGCTTGGAAGGAGTCTGTTTATGAAGGGGATGATTATCTTCAAAAAATGCTGTCTGAAAAAAAAGGGAATGTGGTAGTATTAGCTGGAAATAACCAATTGAAAACAGATTACATTCTTCGGTCTATCCAGTCAGGTTTAAATGTTTTTGCAGATAAGCCTATGGCCATTGATGAAAAAGGGTTTTTGAAGTTGAAATCTGCTTTTGAATTAGCTCAAAAGAAAAAGTTATTGTTGTATGATATCATGACAGAACGTTATGAAATTACCACCATACTCCAGAGAGCTTTATCCATGGATCAGGGGCTGTTTGGGACTTTGCAAAAAGGAACACTTGCAGAACCTGCTGTTACTAAGGAAAGCGTACACCATTTTTACAAATATGTATCAGGATCTGTTTTGACAAGACCAGGTTGGTTTTTTGATGTTGCTCAAGAAGGTGAAGGTATTGTTGATGTAACCACTCATTTGGTTGACTTGGTTCAGTGGGAGTGTTTTCCTAATAAAGTGATTGACTATAAAAAAGACATTCAATTAACAACTGCAAAAAGTTGGTCCACACCTATTAGTGCTGCTCAATTTAAAGAAGTAACCAAATTAAATGAACTGCCAGGATATCTTGCAAAATATACCGATGCTAATAAGGATATTAATGTTCTGTGTAATGGTGAAATCAATTATACTATTAATGGTGTTCACGCTAAGGTTTCAGTGATTTGGAATTATAAAGCTCCTGAAGGAACTGGAGATACACATTATTCCATCATGCGTGGTACCAAAGCCAATTTGATTATTAGACAAGGAGCCGAACAGGCATTTAAACCAACCCTTTATATTGAAGGTGGTAGTCCTGGGGCTGCTGAAGCTGCCATGGTAATTCTTGCAAAAGATTTTAAAGGACTTTCCTTAAAAAAGAATGAGAAAGGCTGGGAAGTGATGATACCAGATTCTTATAAGGAAGGGCATGAATCACACTTTGCAAGAGTCACTGAAAAATACTTGGGATATCTAGCAAATAAGAATATGCCTTCATGGGAGATTCCCAATATGTTGGCTAAATATTATACTACAACTCAGGCTCAAAAACTGGCTTCCAAAAACAAGTGAGGAATCTAACATGAAAACTGCTTTTTATTTTTTGTTGCTTTTAGTAATTGGTTCTAATAATATATATGCACAAGCAAAAGCAAATCCTGCTATTCAAGGAACCTACAGGTCAATTTTTGAAATGCTCAGAGAAGTACCTGGATTGGAAGTCAAAACAACCGCTAACAGAACAGGTGGCTCTGTAGTTATTCGTGGTATTGGTAGTTTGAATAATCAAAAACCCCCATTATTTGTTTTAGATGGTACTATTTATTCTGGGGATATTGGAAATATCAATGCTCAAGATGTTGAGAGTATTTCTGTTTTAAAAGATGCGGCTTCTGCAACTTCTTATGGCGCCCAAGGTGCGGCAGGGGTGATTCTTATTAATACCAAAAAAGATAGTGGTTCTCCGCGTTTAGCCCAAGTTGATGTACATGAAGAATCTGCATATACCTACTTTATAAAACAGAAAACACCCATTACTGTGTTTGGAATGGATGAAAAAATTATTGTAAAAGGTGTTATACAAGAGCAAAGAAATAATGCTTTAATTTTTCAAGTCAAAGGGAAAGAACTATCAGTCCCCATTAAAAATATTGCTAGGATTGAACTAATTCCTCAATAAAAATTGTTACATCGTTTTCGTAAATTATTTTATTCAAAACAGATTGGTTCTAATAGTATTAAGCCAATTTTGTAGAAATCTTCAACATGAGTTCTGCCAATCAATTTTCCTTATTAAACAAAGTAATTGTTGTAACAGGTGGTACCGGAATTTTAGGCGGTTCATTTGTAAAAGCCATCGCTCAAGCTGGAGGAATTCCAATTATTCTGGGAAGAAATGCCCTTGTTGCAGAAGCCAGAGCTAATGAAGTAATAGCCAACGGTGGTCAAGCATTGGCAATAGTTGCTGATGTTTTGGTAGAAGCTGATTTGATTAAAGCAAGAGATCTGATTGTTTCAAAATTTGGAACCATTGACGGGTTAGTAAATGGTGCTGGTGGAAATATGCCAGAAGGTGTTGTACAGCCCGATGCTGATATATTCTCTATGAATTTAGAGGGTATGAAAAGGGTAATGGAACTAAATCTTTTTGGAACAATTATTCCAACTCAGGTTTTTGGAGCAGTGATGGTCAAAAATGGTGGAGGAAGTATTGTTAATATTTCTTCCGTTAGCTCCAAACAAGTAATAACAAAAGTGTTAGGATATAGTATGGGTAAAGCAGCTGTTGATTGTTACAATCAATGGTTTGCTGTTGAAATGGCTAATAGGCACGGTGACCTGATTAGGATGAATGCCATTATGCCTGGTTTCTTTTTAACTGAACAAAATAGAACCTTGTTAACGGAGCCAGACGGTTCCTATACTACTAGAGGTAAATTGGTCATACAAAATACCCCATTTAAAAGATTTGGTAATCCAGAAGAATTGGTTGGAGCATTGGTTTTCCTATTAAGCGATGCGTCCAAATTTGTTACTGGCATGCAAATAGGCGTTGACGGAGGGTTCACCGTATTTGGTGGAGTCTAATTTTTAAAAGACAAAAGATGAGCAGTTATTTTCTGACGGATGATTTTCTGTTGCAAGGAAAACATGCCAAGAATTTGTATCACGATTACGTGAAAAATTTACCCATTATTGATTACCACTGCCATCTTCCCCCAGATGAAATTGCAAGTAATAAACAGTTTGCTAACCTTACAGAAATTTGGCTAAAGGGTGATCATTATAAATGGCGAGCCCAGAGAACCCTTGGCGTGAATGAAGAATTTATTACAGGTTCAGCTACTGATGAATTGAAGTTTCATCATTGGGCAAGGGTAGTGCCACAAACAGTAAGAAATCCTTTGTTTCATTGGACCCACATGGAACTTAAAAATGTGTTTGGCATTGAGGAATATTTAAATGAAGCTACTGGTCCAAAAATTTATCAAAAATGTAATGAATTATTACAATTGCCTGAATATACCACTAGGTCTTTGTTGAAAAGATTTAAAGTGGAATATGTAGGAACAACTGATGAGCCCTGGGATACATTAGAACACCATCAACATTTAGCACAAGGACAATTTTCTATAAAAATAGCCCCTTCTTTTAGACCTGATAAGATCTTGTTTATAGATAAACCAACAGACTTTTTTCATTATTTAGGTCTTTTGGAAAATGCCTCTGGTATTAAAATAAAGGATATTCCCACTTTATTGGAGGCTTTGCAAAATAGGGTGGATTATTTTCATGCTCATGGATGTAGGGTATCAGACCATGGCTTTGAACAAATGCCTAGATTAACTGAATTGTCTCTTACCATGGAAATGGAGTTTGAGGGATTTCTAAAGCAAAGGTCAATTCCGTATTCAGCACCTGAAAACTTTATGGGCTTTGTAATTTTAGAACTGTGTAAAATGTACCATCAAAAAGGATGGGTGCAACAATTTCATCTGGGACCAATAAGAGATAATAATAGCCGACTAAAGAAAATGTTAGGTGCCAATAGTGGATTTGACAGTATTGGAGATTTTCCACAAGCTATAAATCTATCAAGATTTCTAGACAATCTTGATAAGGGAAATCAGCTTTGCAAAACTATTCTCTACAATATCAATCCTTCTGACAATGAAGTGTTTGCTACCATGTTAGGGAATTTCAATGACGGTTCTGAAAAAGGAAAGATTCAATTTGGTTCTGGGTGGTGGTTTATGGATCAGAAAGACGGTATGGAAAAGCAAATGAATGCCCTTTCAAATATGGGTTTGATTAGTACATTCATTGGAATGATAACAGATAGTAGAAGTTTCTTATCTTTTCCAAGACATGAGTATTTTAGAAGAACCTTATGCAATCTGTTTGGGGATGAAATGGATAAAGGATTACTACCCAATGATGAAGCATGGATGGGTGAGATCTTAAAAAACATCTGTTATTTTAACGCCAAAGAATATTTTAACTTATAGCAATAACACAAATCTGGTTTAACAGCATAAAACCTTAAACATGTCTAATTCAAGGAGGAGTTTCCTCAAACAAACAGCAAAAGCGGCAGCCGGAACCTATATTGGAACAATGGGATTGAGCGCTAAAAGTTATGCCAATATTCTTGGAGCCAATGACCGAGTTAGAGTTGGTGTGGTTGGATTTTCAGACAGACATAGGAGTTCTCATTTACCTCCCTTTATGAAGTTTTATAAAGAAATGAATTTTGATATTGTTGGGGTTTCTGATATCTGGAAAAAACGTAGAGAAGATGGGGCGGCCTACCTTAAAGATAAAATGGGTCATGATGTAGTAGGTTATAGGAATAATGAGGAAATGTATGCTAGCAAGTCTGTTGATGCTGTATTTATTAGTACCGCAGATTTTCAGCACGCACTACATACTATTGAAGCAGTAAAAGCTGGTTGCGATGTTTACTGTGAAAAACCTTTTGCCGAGACCATGGAAGACAATCGCGCAGCATTAAAAGCTGTAAAAGCTTCTAAAAGTATTGTACAAATAGGGTCACAGCGTAGAAGTGGTCCTAATTATACAGCGGCTGCTGATTATATTCAATCTGGAAAGTTTGGGCCAATAACCATGGTAGAACTTACTTGGAATGTGAATCAACCTGGAAGATGGAGGAGAGCAGATTTGGTAGCACAGTGTAAAGAATCTGACTTGGATTGGAAAAGGTATTTGATGAATAGACCTTATGAAAATTTTGATCCAAGAAAATACCTAGAATTTAGGTTATTCTGGCCCTATTCTTCAGGATTGCCTGGTCAATGGATGAGCCATCAAATTGATACAGTGAATTGGTTCAGTGGACTTGCACATCCTAGGTCAGTTGTATCCAATGGTGGAATCTATCAATGGAAAGATGGTAGAAAGAACTGGGATACCATTACAGCCGTATTTGATTATGGTCCTATCAATGACCCTTCTACAGGATTTCAGGTGGTATTTATGTCTAGAATGCACAATGGAGACGAAAATCCGAGTGAACTATATTATTCCAATGGTGGTGAACTGAATTTAATTACCAATAAGGTTTCACCCAAAGGTGGGTTAAGAGCAAATATGGCTGCTGCTATGAAAATGCAGCCTAATCTATTACCTGAGCTGAGTTTGTCTGAAATGATTAAGGTAGAAGCAGGGGCAAATACAGGTGGAGACGTTTTAACAACTGCACACATTAAAAATTGGATGGAATGTATCAGAAGTAGAAAACAACCCAATGCCCCTGTGGAAGCTGGTTATAATCATAGTATTGCTACCATTATGGCAAATGCGGCTTGCAGGACTGGTGAGAAAGTGACATTTGACGAAAAAACACAGGAAGTATTGGCCAATGGTAAGCCATTCAAATATTAAGCAATTTTAATTCTTTTAGGAGGGGAATTCCAATGGTTTTCCCCTCTTTCAATTGATGGGTATGGGTGAGCAAAATAGAGCAAGATTAGCCGTATTGTTTGGTAATTTTTTCTTTGGAACTAGTGTGATAGCCGTAAAGCAGATTAGTCCAGTTTTGATGCCTGCAATTGCGTTAACGGCTATTCGTGTAGGTGCAGTATGCATTCTTTTTTGGCTTATGTATTTGCTAAATCCTATTAAAACTGGATTTAAAAAGAATGATTATTGGAGATTACTATTTTGTGGCATAGCAGGAATTACGTTTAATCAAACTTTTTCTATAAAAGGCATGTCTTTGACCAGCCCTATACATGCGTCTCTATTAGTTTTGACTACCCCCATTACTATTAGCCTTTTAGCAGCTTGGTTCTTAAAGGAAAAATGGAATTTATTTAAAATTCTAGGACTATGTTTGGGGATTTCCGGAGGTGCTGTTTTGGTCTTTTCAAGAGACTTATCGGCTCATTCAAGTGAAGATCAAAGTTTGGGTGATCTTTTTATCATATTGGGAGCTGTAAGTTATTCCAGCTATATTATTTTGGTCAAACCCTTAATGGCTAAATATTCTGCTACACATATTCTGCAATGGATTTTTCTTTTTGGGGCTTTTATTAGTGTGCCCTTGGGTTGGAACGCAACGCTAAACATTCAGTGGCATTTATTTAGTGTAACAAACTGGGTCTGTTTAATTTATGTAGTAGTTGGCGCTACATTTTTAGCCTATCAATTAATGAATTTTGGGATCAAGAAACTAGGAGCTAGCGTAACAGGGTCTTTTATTTACACGCAACCATTTTTTGCAACCATTGCCTCAGTGCTGATTTTTGAAGAACAAATCAATTATTCAAAAATGTTGGCTGCTGCTATGATTATTGCTGCTGTATTTCTAACTAATTTCAAAAAAAGCCATTGACGAATCATTGCTAATTAATGACGTTTTATTTCTATTGATTGCGTAACAGATAGTAGAATTTCACCATTCAATTAAAATGAGAATGGGTGTTTTCAATTGATCAGATTAATCTAGATATTTTACAAAAAAACGCCTACAATCTTAGGTGGGCAGCGGTTCCTGATGGTGTTATTCCATTAACTGCTGCGGATCCAGACTATCCATGTGCCCCAGAAATAGCAGAATCTATTATTAAATATTCCAAAGACCGTTATTTCTCCTATGGTTCTGCAGAAGGTCAGCCCTTTTTCAAAGAAGCTATGGCCTGTTATTTTAATGAGAAAAGAAATATTCCTGCAAGTGCAGCTTATATTCTTCCTGTAGATTCTGCTGCTTTTGGAATTGATGTTGTATGTAGAGCACAATTAGAAAAGGGAGATGAAGCTATAGTGTTTGATCCTGTTGATTTTCTTTTTAGATATGCCATAGAGAAAAATGGTGCAGTTGCAAAGTCTTTTCCAATTTCCATAGATCCATCAGCAAGTTTTGATGTTGCAAGTCTAAAGTCATTGATTAGTCCAAGAACCAAAATGCTTTGTTTGTGCAACCCACTAAATCCAATTGGAAAAGTATTTACGAGGTCTGAACTACAAGCAATTGGTGAATTTGCTATTGAACATAATTTGACCATTCTTTCTGATGAAATTTGGAGTGAAATCACATTTAAACCCTTTGAGTTTGTTAGCATTGCTTCTCTTGACATAAAAATCAGAGAAAGAACCATTATTGTGACTGGATTTAGCAAATCACATGGGTTAGCAGGTTTAAGAATGGGTGTAATTGCAACATTTGACACCAAACAATATCAGCGTATCTATGAAGCTAGCTTTCATGAATCAACTATTCATGGGAGCAATGTGCTTTCTCAAGTTGCTGCAACAGCGGCATTGAATCAATCTGAATATTGGTTAAGAGCTTTTGTAGAACATTTGCATTCAGTTAAAATTCTTGCTATTAATGGTTTAAATGCCATCAATGGATTTTCTTGCTATTCTCCCCAAGGTTGTTATTTAGCATTTGTCAATATTAAAGAAACAGGATTAGAAACAGCTTTTTTGCACAAACAACTCTTTGAAGTTGGTAAAGTAGCAGTAGTGCCAGGATTGACTAAATGGTTTGGAAAAGGTGCGGAGGGGCATATCAGAATTAGTTTTGCAACTTCACATGAAATAGTATCTGAAGCATTAGAACGAATTAATCATACCATCAATTTATTGCTATGAAAGTAGTAATCATTGGTGGAGGAATTGCTGGTATGACGCTGGCTATTTTACTCCATAAAAAAGGTTACCAAGTAATTGTCAATGAACGTGAACAAGAAATGCCCTTACTTGGGAATGCATTTTTAATGCATTCAGACGGTGTGTCAATATTGCAATTGTTAAATAATTTGGATGCTCCTTTAGAGTTGCCTGGAAAATTAATAGATACTTTTTTGCTAAAATCTATCGATGGCAATGAATTGAAATATCAAAAACTGGAGCCTTGGCAATGTATCCGAAGAAGTGAATTGGTAAAGTTTTTATACCTACAACTCCCTAATGAAAAAGTGATTAAGGGAAGGGTGTTTTCACATTTTCTCTATGAATCTGGAAAAGCAGTTGCTGTTGTTTTCCAAAACGGAGACAAGGAATATGGCGATATTTTTGTTGGCGCAGACGGCTCTTTGTCTCAAGTAAGACAGTCAGTTTTTGGGAAAACAAAGTATAGCCCTGTGGAAGTAAAAGAGATTATAGGTGTAACAAAAATGCCCGATGGATTTATCCAAAAGAAAGGTGTTTTTGTAAAATACAAAGAGATTTCAAAAGGTTTGTCATTTGGCTATATTCCAACATCTGATGTTGAAATTGTATGGTTTATGCAATATGATATAAGATTAATGGAACAAAAAGAAAAGGAACCTCAATCCTTGTTTCAAATCTGTCAAAAATTATTGGTTCATTTTCCTGATGAGGTACAGAATATATTGCACCACAATGATTTTTCAAACAGTTACGTGTGGAATACCACTGATTTTGATTTGCTAGACTCCTTTCATTCTAACAATATTGTTTTAATTGGAGATGCTGCCCATTTGGCTTTACCCTTTACAAGTGCAGGAACAACAAATGCCTTGATTGATGCTAAAGTATTAATGGATTTATTAATGCAACATGATCATTATGAGGATGCATTTAAGGCATTTTATGAACAAAGGGCAAAGTCAGTGGAAGAACACACATTATTGGGAAGACAAATAAAAAACACATTTTTATCAAGTACAGAAGAATCTTTAGATGAGATTAAAGTACCCTTAATAACCCATAAAGCATCCAATAACAAACTAGCGCCTAAGTTTAAAAAAGTGCATTTGTTGTATTTTACTGATCCCGTTTGTTCAACATGTTGGCTTATCCAGCCACAGCTTAGAAAATTAAAACTGGAATATGGAGATTATCTAGAAATAGAATACTGTATGGGTGGGTTATTACCTTCTTGGGATAATTACAAACGTGGCTCTATTTCTAAACCAGAAGATGCTGCTGCCTATTGGCAAAAGGCAGCAGAAATTAACGATATGCCCATTAATCATGGTATATGGTTAGAACATCCTTTAACATCCTCTTATCCACCTTCAATAGCATTTAAAGCAGCTCAATTACAGGATACAGATAAAGCTATTATTTTCCTAAGGAGGATTAATGAAATGCTGTTTGTAGACAATCAAAATATTGTAGACGTAAAACTATTGTACAATGCAGCCTATGAAGCAGGATTGGATGCTTCCAAGTTTTTACGTGATATGAGTGGACGAGCACCTGAATTGTTCCAAGCAGATTTGTCTTTGGCAGAAGAATTGTCTATATCAGTATTGCCAACTTTTATTTTCACTGACAAATTCAATAATTCATCAGTTCTGAAAGGGTTTCAGGAATATGAAACTTTTGAGAATATGGTTTTGAATTTTATTCCAAATGCTACTAAAAAACATATATCAAAGGACTACAATGGACTGTTTAATTTGTATCCAACTTTAACAACCATGGAGTTTTCATTTTTAAGCGATTTGGGGATGACCCAATCTGAACAGTTATTAAAAGAATTAGAATTAAATGGCATTATTAAAAAAAGTAATAACCATTTGAATGGAACTATTTGGAAGATGAAAAGCCCTATTTCATTTGAAAATTGAATTTGATTATTTGATTGTTTTTGGATTAAATTGGACTAAAGAATTACCATGTTTCGTCTATTAGTCATCTTCCTTTTTTTATCAATTAGCCAATCCTGCTTCTCCCAATTATCAGTTGCTAAAATTTTTAACCATCATATGGTACTGCAGCGGGGCAGAGAAATACCAGTATGGGGTTCTGGTCCTATTGGTAAAGCGGTGACCGTTCGTTTGAACCAATCTATCCAGAAAGCCATTGTAGATGAAAAGGGGCAATGGAAAGTCATTTTTCCTATGATGCAGGCAGGTGGCCCTTTTCAAATGACTGTTGCTTCAGATCGGCAACAACTAGATTTTTCAGATATCATGGTGGGGGAGGTTTGGCTTTGTTCTGGTCAATCAAATATGGATTGGACATTAAAAGATGCATTTAAATTCAGAGAAGAAAGAGCATTAGATACCCTCCCTGCTATTAGGCAGTTTTATGTGCCAAGAGAGGTTTCTCTAAAGCCTAATCAAGATTTGACTAATGGTAATTGGGAATTGGCTCAGGCTGATAATCTTGGTGACTTTACAGCAGTAGGGTATTTTTTTGCCAAAGCACTATGGCAAAAATTACACGTAACTATTGGTTTGGTTAATGCCAGTTGGGGTGGTTCACAAATTGAAGGATGGATTAGTCAAGATGCTATGAAGGGATCCATTCAATTAAGTAATTATGCTAGTAGCTATCCAAATAATTGGGACAGGGCGGATACGATGTTGTTAGCGCAATTAAAAAAATCCTTGTCTCAAAAGACTGGCAAATTGCCTAGTACCTCATTAGCAGATATTTTAACAACAGATAGTACACAGTTTCAAAGTTGGTTAAAATATGCTCCTCCAAGTCAATGGGATTGGCAAGGTATTTGGGCATTTAGAGGAGCTGGATTTATGCAAAGAGTGATAGATGTAAATGCTGTGGAGCAAAGAAAGGCTTCCACACTTTCATTGGGAGAAAATGATGGTGCTTTTAAATTGTATTTGAATGGGAAATTGTTTAAAAAAGGAGAGGGTAGGGCTGATAGGTTAATTCCTATTCCTGCTGGTACTTGGAAAACTGGTAAGAACATCCTTCTATTACATCAAGCAATGCAAAAAGATCCCGCTTGGTTTGGGAATGGCTTTTATGGAGAGGGCTCCAAATTGTATTTGAAATTTGATTATGAACCAATTTCTCTAGCAGGAGATGGTTGGCGAATGATGCCAGATTTTAATCTGCCATGGCATTATGTACATTCTCAGAATAATGCAGGTTCTGTAATTTACAATGGGATGATTCATCCCTTGATTCCATTTGCCATCAAAGGTGTTTTGTGGTATCAGGGAGAATCAAATGCAGGAAGGGCATTTCAATACAGGTCTAGTTTCCCATTATTAATTAATTCATGGAGAAAGCAATGGAAAAATGACTTCCCTTTTTATTTTGTTCAATTATCCAGTTTTGGAAAATTTCAAAATAGTAATCTAGGTAGTGAATGGGCTGAGTTAAGAGAAGCGCAGTTAATGGCATTAGAATTGCCCAATACAGGCATGGCAGTTACCACGGATATTGGAAATCCAGATAATATCCATCCAAAGAATAAATCTGATGTTGGAACCAGATTAGCAGCTATTGCACTTGCAAAAAACTATGGAATGGATATACCTTATTCAGGCCCGGTGTTTAAAAATGTTTTATTCAAAGCAGACAAAGCCATGCTTAGTTTCCATCATATAAATGGAGGCTTGGTTGCAAAAGATGTCTATGGTTATTTAAAAGGTTTTGAAATTGCAGGTGAGGATAAACAGTTTCATTTTGCACAAGCTGTTATAGAAGGGGATCAGGTGTTTGTATGGAGCAATGCGGTTAAAAAACCTATTGCCGTAAGATATGGTTGGACCGATGCCCCAATTGATGCCAACTTGTTTAATAAAGCGGGTTTCCCAGCAACGCCATTTAGAACCGACCAATGGAAGGGGCTTACAGACAAAAAGATTTTTGAGTAACATTATGTTAAAATAAAGCTATCAGGCAGCAAGTGAGAAAAGGTTTAGTATCTTGAAAAGGAGTAAGTAAAGCATTGATTATCAAAACTTAGAAACAAATGGAAAGAAGAGACTTTTTAGGAACACTATCAGCACCTGTATTAGCAGCTTGTGCAGTTTGTATGGGAGCCTGTAGTAAATCGGGAGATTCAAGCACTGCAGCCCCAACAGGGGTGAATTTTAGTATTGATTTAAATGCCAATCTAACAACGGTTGGTAGTTCTTTAGCGCAATCAGGTGTAATGGTTGCAAGGCTTGCTTCTGGCAATACCGCTGGTTCATTTACCGCCGTGCAACAAGCATGTACCCATGAGGGTGTGGCCATCAATTATGATGCACAAGGAACAAGGTTTGTTTGTAATGCCCATGGTTCAGTATTTAACACATCGGGGGCTGTAACCGCAGGTCCAGCACCAAGAGCCCTTAAGCAATATAGTGTAGCTGTTTCAGGTAATACTTTAACAATTACTGGTTAGTACTTTTTTTCAAGATTGAAATCAGCATTCTTTACCCTTGTAAGGAGTGCTTTTTTTTGCTATACGCATAACTTTTATTGGCCTAACCTGTAAATCTTACAAGTTTTCTTCTTTAATCTATCATGATTCCGGAATTAGAATGATGGAATTTAGCGTTATGGCCTTTATTGATTATTATACTGTTTTGGGCTTAGATAAAACGGCATCAGAAGCGGAAGTAAAAAAAGCATACCGTAAACTTGCAAGAAAACTCCACCCTGATCTGAATCCTACAGACAAAAATGCCCAATCCAAATTTCAATCTATTAATGAAGCTAATGAAGTGTTGAGTGATCCTGTAAAGCGACAAAAATATGATCGCTTTGGCAAGGACTGGGAGCATGGCGAGGCCTATGAGCAGGAACGGAAAAGTCATGAATCAAGAGGTGGGAATCAAGCATTTTCCAATGATGATACATCAGACTTTTCTAGTTTTTTTGAATCTATGTTTGGGTCTCATCAAGGTAGAACAAATGCGTCAAGAAGGGGGCAAGACCTACAAGCTACTATGCAGTTGGGGCTTAAAGATATTTTAGCATCTAAGAAGGAAACCATTACGGTAAATGGCAAACAAATTAGGGTAACCATTCCTGCCGGAATTGCAAATGATCAAGTTTTAAAGTTAAAGGGCTATGGAGCCAAGGGCATTAATGGCGGGGCCGATGGGGATTTAATCATCAGTTTTGAAGTTAAAGATTTGCCTGGCTTTGAACGCAAAGGGAATGATCTGTATTGCCAAACCAATATTGGGTTATACAAAGCTGTCCTAGGTGGAGATACTACCATTGATACCTTAAATGGGAAAGTAAAAGTAAAAATCAGGGCTGGTACCCAGAATGGAGAAAGAATTCGGTTAAAAGCTAAGGGGATTCCCGCTTACAAAAGAGAAAAAGAGATGGGTGACCTTTATGTAAGTTTTCAAGTAAACATTCCTCAAAATCTTTCTCCAGAAGAAATTGCCCTTTTTGAACAATTAATGCAATTAGATTAATAGCATCTTTATGAAAGGGTTCAAAACAAATATCCAAGAACATAATGACCAAAAAGAGGGTCAAACTGTTTTATTTAAAGCGGTAAACCTACAGTTGAACTTACTAGTTTTAAAAATTGGTGATTCAACAGAATTGTTATCAAATAATGATTCAGACCTGATCATTAAAGTAGCATCTGGAATTGGGCGAATTCAAGTTGGTAGTATACTTTATGAAGTGGCAGAAGCTGATTTGGTGATAGTTCCAACAGGGTCAAAGTACAAGATAATCAATGTTGATGATGCCCACCATTTAAGAATGTTTACCATTTTTGCCATACCAACTTCTCTGTTGATGGAATAATGTATTGTTGGAACAAGATCTTGGGTAATTACCTATCCGGGAATAATAACCTAGTTTTGGGGCTTATTGATGCAATATGCGATTTGACCAACTGAACCTGAATTCCCCTTTATTGAGAGCCTTAGACAACCTAGGCTATACGCAACCAACCACAATTCAAGAACGGGTTTTTGCCGTGGCTATGTCTGGAAAAGACGTATGTGGCATTGCGCAAACAGGAACAGGTAAGACATTTGCTTATTTACTGCCTTTGCTTAGGTTATGGAAGTTCAATAAAGATAAAGACCCACAAATTCTCATCTTGGTTCCTACAAGAGAATTGGTAACCCAAGTGGTAGAAAACGTAAAAATGTTGACAGCATTTATGGGTGTAACTGTTGTGGGTGTATATGGTGGAGTGAATATCAAAACCCAGGTTTTGGCACTAGAAGGCGGGGCCGATGTAATAGTTGCAACGCCAGGTAGGTTATTTGATCTAGCCATGGCGGGTGCTTTTAAGCTGCGTACCATTAAGAAATTGGTGGTAGATGAAATGGATGAAATGCTTAACCTTGGTTTTAGAACCCAATTAAAAAATATCATTGATCTTTTGCCAGCCAAAAGGCAAAACCTACTTTTTTCTGCAACCATAACAGAAGACGTAGAGGTTTTAATGGATACTTTTTTTAATGAGCCAGTAAAAGTAGAAGCGGCACCAACAGGAACACCTTTAGATAATATTCAACAAACAGCTTTTTTAGTTCCCAATTTTAATACCAAGGTAAACCTGTTAGAATTATTACTGGCTCAGGATGAGACCATGAGCAAAGTGCTCATTTTTACCGCCACCAAGAAGTTAGCAGACCAGTTATTTGAAAGATTGGATCCTCATTTTCCAGAAATGGCAGGAGTCATTCACTCTAATAAAGAACAGAATCACCGTTTTAACACGGTGAAACAGTTTAAAGAAGGGGCATATCGATTTATCATAGCTACAGATATTGTTGCAAGGGGAATAGATATTGCAGAAGTGACCCATGTAATCAATTTTGATATGCCCGAAGTACCTGAGCACTATATTCATAGAATTGGAAGAACTGGAAGAGCAGACAAAAAAGGGGTTGCTATTAGTTTTATCACTGAAAAAGATTTGCCCGCTCAAATGGCCATTCAAGCATTGATGCAGTATGAAATTCCTATGCAAGAACTTCCTGATAACCTAGATATTTCAACAGAACTAACGGAGGACGAATTGCCCAAATCCAATGTTAGGGTATTTATTCCCAAGCTTCCTAAAAAGGATGAAAATGCTGGTCCTGCTTTTCATGAGAAATCTGCCAAGAATTTAAGAACCAATCAGAAAGTAAGATATAAGGATAAAATGCAAGCCAAATATGGAAAGCCCAAAAAACGTGCTCCTAAAAAATAAAACTGTTTATTGTATTAGATTTTTTGTTTTTGCTATAAGGTCTGCAAGACCTTTGGAATCCATTTTCTCACTAATGTTTTTTCTATGGGTTTTAATGGTGAGTTCGCTCAAATATAATTCCTGAGCTATTTCTTTGGTAGTTTTTCCTGATACAATCAATCTAACAATCTCTATTTCTCGTTTTGTTAATTTAATTTTTTGTTTGCTTATTACAGCGTTAGCTGATGGTATAATAATATTGGGGTCTATATAATTTTGCTTATTTATTAAATGGCTAAATGCTTCTTCCAGAATTTGCTTTCCAGAGATTTTTAACACATAAGCATCTCCCTCAAAATTTTTGATATCAAGACCAATATCCATGGGTTGGTACATGGTAAGAATCATGATTTTCATTTTTGGATACTCCGTTTTTAACCTAGGAATTAAATCCCTTCCATTAAAGGGGGGCATATTAATGTCAAGCAATAAGATATCTAGGCTTTTATGCTTTAATAGGTCAAACATTTCTGTTATGGAACTAGTAATAAATGAAATATGTAATTCTGGTTTACTTAATAGCATATTACCAATACCTTCTGCAAAAAGTAAATGGTCATCAACTAGTCCAATATTATATTTTTTCATGGGAGCTCCAATTAAATTCTACAGAAATACTAAAGCCTTCGCCAGAAGTACTGTTTATTTTAAATCTTCCATTCAACAATTCAGTTAACTTTTCAATACTTTTTAAGCCAACACCAGCCAATGGCTCATTCAGATTAAAGCCAATTCCATCATCTTCTAAATAGATAGACACCAATTTATCCTCTACCATAATTTGAAGGAATGCACTATTGGCTTCACTATGTTTGATGAGGTTTTGCAGTAATTCTTGGGTAATTCTATAAATCAAAATGGCATATTGTGTATTGATTTTTTCCTTATTTCCAATCCACTCAAATTGAATATCAATAGTGCCAGACCGTTTAATTCTTTCAACTGTTTCTTCAATGGCGCTAACCAATCCCTTTTCTTCTAAAAGTATGGGAGATAGTCTGTGGCTCATGATCCTGACTTCATTACCTAATTGAGTAATATGATTCGCCAGCTGCGCTCTTCCATTTTCTGTAAGTAGCATATGGTCCGCTTCTAATCTTAATAAACCTAAATTAGCTCCAATGGAATCATGTAATAGAGAAGAGAATCTTTGCATCTCCTTTTCCTGAAAAGCCACAGTACCTGAGAATAGTTGTTCTTGTTGAAGACTATTTTTTCTAGCAAGATTTTCAGTTTGTGTTTGAAAATATTTGTACCTAAAACTAAGCGCAATAGACATGACTATTAATTCCCAGATTAGTCCCCAATAATTTGATTTTGAATTAAAAAAGTTATCTGCAATTATTTCATTTTGATGCAAACTATAAGTGACAAAGAATGCCGTAGATCCTATATATGAAATTAACGCAAAGATGCTGTATCTAATATTGCTATAGTAGCAATAGGCTGCTTCAATTAATAATGTCAAAAGCAATAATGGACCTAAGACTTTATTAATTTGTAACCAAAGACCTTGAATAGCAAAATCTCCGCTAGATGCAGAAATAATGGCTATTATATAAAGTGGGATATAGCAAACTAAGACCAACTTATTAAAGGCTAATAATTTGGGTAATTTGTTTTTAAGATCCATTAATAAATTGAAAAACATAATTAAAGGAACAATACCAAAAGCAAGTGAGAATGGTCTTACAAGGTCATTTAACCTAGGGATATTTGGGTAAAACAACATATAAGATAATCCACTATCAGCCAATAAATAAATAATCATACTGGCTTCTAAAATGGCATACCATAAAAATAGTTTTAGATTGAGTAGGGAAGCCAAAAATAGATTGAGCAAGAAAATAAAGAAAAATATACCAATTAAGGTTCCCCAGACTAAGTTTTGTATTTGCAAAGCATTAGCATAGGCTTCTTTAGTTTTGAAATCTATGGGCATGCTTAAACTGGTAAACCGCTTGTCTGCAAGTATGAATAAGTCTGCTCCTGAAAAATCAACACCTTTTATGGGAAAGACAAAATTAGTTACTGGAATGCTTCTTGAATTAAAAGGGAGATTGTCGCCAGTTAAAGCAAATGACTTAAGTGTTTGTCCCTTTAAAACAATCCAACACTTCAAAAAATTTACATGTGGGTTATTAATATTTAGGTAATCAAAATCGCCATGCTTTAAAATTTGGTTAATGGGTATTTTCAAAACCAATGTTTGTGAAAGTCTATTCAATTTGAGATTGGAACCTTTTACTAAATGCCATTCAGCATCATTCAAAGTATTGATTTGAGATTCACTCATGTTAACAGAGGAAACCATGGTATAGCTTAAACCAGAAACCAAATCTTTGATGTTGGTGCCATTATAGTTTACCTGCAATTGGGCATTGCAAAAAAGGGCATTTACTACAAGGAATAATATAATCTGAAATTGTTTCAACAGCTTTAAAAATAACCAATTCTTCATGGGCTAAGGTATCTGGCCCATAAATACTCCTTAGTAGGTAGTATATAGAAAATTTCTAACATCTGATTTTTTTGGAAAACTTGGTAAACAATTTAGAATTTCATTGTATTTTGAATACAAAGCATTCATAATTAAATATTTAGCCATGAAATCATTTACCAAATTTTTACGCGCAACAATTAGCGGTGGAATACTTTTTTTGTTACCCGTAGTGCTAGTCATCATGATGTTAGGAAAAGCACATCAGATCATGGTTAAAATTTCAGGGCCATTGGCTAATCTGCTCCCAGATAGATTATTGGGTTTAGATGGCAGTATGATTCTTGCAGTAATCCTTTTGGTCTTTATTTGCTTTTTTGCAGGTTTATTAATCCGGTCCAAAAAAGTAAAACAACAAATGGGACGTCTAGAAGACACGCTGTTTGTATACATTCCTGGATATTTATTGTTGAAATCTATTGCAGCAGACACCGTTGGTGAATCCGAAGCTACCGCATTAAAGCCAGTTGTGGTCAAAGATGGGGATGCCTGGAAAATTGGTTTTCTGGTAGAAGAGAAAGCAGGTCTGAGTACGGTATTTATTGCCGATGCACCTAGACATGATGCTGGAGAAGTGCTGATATTTCCCTCAGAACTCGTGAAACGAATCAATGTTCCCAATAATAAAGTGATTCAAAGTCTCAAAAACTATGGAAAGGGAGCTATTGATTGGGTCAATCATTGAGCATTTTTGGTACAACCTGATAAAATGCAAAAAGCCACTCAATTGAGTGGCTTTTGCGGACCGGACGGGACTCGAACCTAGCCGCTAAAAGCCTTATTAAGTGCGTTTTTTCATTATATATAAATCGATGGTTACCGATTTGGATACCTTTTCATATAATAGTAAAGAACTTGCCCAATTCGCTGAATTTGGATATCAGTTAGACATGATAAAATTAGTCAAATTGAATCAAACTGTATTTTTTTCGAAAATTATTTAACCGGCACCCTATCTGATTGATTGTTGAATAAGTTATTCAAGATGCTCAATTTATTTATTAGCGTTTCGAAATCTGGCGAGTTTTCTTCGTAAATCATTTCTGATTGCATTACCAGGTATTTTTTTTATAATATTTAGGATTTCTGCTAAGAAAAAAAATGTATTTCCCTCCATTTTTATGAGTTCTTATACTCTAAAAAAACATTTGCTCGATTTTGTAAAGTATATGAAGCATTTTTATGATTTTTCAAACTTTGATATAATATTTTAGCTTACCTCCTAATTATTTATGTTTCTTCAGCATAATATAGTAATGTTTAATTTAATATATTGATTACTTTTAGATAAAGAGTAAATATGACAGGCTTTGAAGTTAAAATAATGAGTGTAGCAAAAAGTGCCGCCAGCAAGCTTGCTCAGTGGGGTTTTGAAAAAATAGTCAAGAACGAAAATGATTTATACACTCAAGAGCTGTATGAACTTATTCAAAATGTGATTAAAAAATACGATAAACAGTTTCCTATCACTGAAATTGATCGAATTCCCTTTTATAAATCTCAGACTCTATTAGACGAATTTCTTCAATTCAGATTTACCAAACAATTTAATAAAGAAAAGGTCAGGCAAAAGCTAGAAGAGGATAAAAGAATTATTCCGCCCTCACCAAATGATATTAATCGATTTTATGAAATTTTCGACGCTGACATCAAGCAGTCTACCAATCTTTCAAAACTAAATATTGACATTAATTATAAGGAAGAAGTATTTAATATTAGTGAAACGTTGCGTTCATTTCGGGATGAAGTATTGGAGAATATGAAATTAATCAGGTATGAAATCAGTACAACTAATGTTTCATCTCAATTGATGGAAGAGTGGAACAAGCAACTTGATGAAATTGTAAACGATTTAAAAGAATTTAAAGCTAAAACAGCAGAGCAGCGCCTTGAAAGCCTAGAAGAAAGAATTAAAAATCAAGGTATTGATATACCAAGATTGTTCGGTAGATTATACAGATTGCAAGCCGATGCTCACGATCTTTTTTATAGTATGGATGTAAAGGAAAGCCAAGCCAAACTTCTTATTAAAGTATTTAGCCTTCTGCCTATAAATCTGGAAAACAAGGCAAATGCAGCAATGTCATATTTTTCTCTTAATGAGCATGAAAAAGCTGTTAGTTTGGCTGATGAAATATTGGCAAAGGATGAATACAATATTACGGCCTGGGCTATAAAGTGTTTTGCTGCTGGTGAGGACATTGTTACAATACTACCTACAGTTCCTAAGACAGTAAGAAATAAAAATCCATTTAAGGTTAGCCTTTACAGGTGGCTTTTATATAAAAACATGCTTGGTACAATAGAAGATTTTGAATTATATTCTTTAACACTTGACATTGATCATACTAAAATACCTGAGATAACGTTCAGAAATCTTCACTATCAACATCTAGTAGCTGTTCTTCTATTAAACTCTTTTTTTGCAAGAAATAAAATGTTGTCACCTGCGCTTTACTATCCTGAGGCAAAAGAAGATAAAGATTTTATTTATGCATATAAAATTCTAGAAATATGTGCTGAAAAATTGAAAGCAACGGAGATTGAACAGGGGTATAGATATTTCGAGTTCCAATATCATTGCTGCCGATATATTCTATTTGAAGAAAAGAAGGATTTGCTTGAAATGGAAAGAATATTTCAAGTAATGGAAAAGCACCACATGGAGTCGGATGTTTTTATCAGAATGATGCAAGCATTTAACACCCTTGATGGAAAAGAAAATTTTCAGAAAGCAATTGTTGTTGGGCTGCAGGGGCCAAAGACTGAATTATTTTCATTAATGATGGCAGGTACCTATGCTGTATTGGGTGACCGAGATAAACAAACTGAATATTTTATCGAATATCTACGATTCCAGAAACTGATTGATGGAAATGTTTTTTTTAATTTTATACATTTTGTGCGCGTCAATGGAATTAGTTTAAATGAATCATATCTTGATCAAATTGTTGCCTTTGCTAACAATACTCCTTATGAATATGAAGCTTACCGACTTATCTTAACTACTTTCATCTACCTAGTACTTAAAAGAGGAGATTTTACAAAAAAGCAAATTACACAAATGATCAATCAGGCTAAAGCTTTAGTTGATCCACAAGATGAAAGAACAAGCTTTCATATTGCCATTGCTTTGGTAATGACAGATAGATTGATAGAGGCTAAGGTATACATTGAGGAGTTTCTTGATACGAACCATTTTTCTGAAGCTTATATCCTCTATTGCAAGATACTTTTTCAAATAGAAGGGGAAAAAGTAAAACTGCTGGATCTCTTGAGAAAGCACCGTGAACAATTTGAAATTGACAAACAGCTTTTGAAAATGGAACAAGAACTTGTTCAGTTGCAGGGTAACTTACGTGATGCAGGAAAGATTGCAAAGAAAGGAGCAGATTTATTCCCCGATTCAGAATTCTTTGTAAGCCGTTTGTTTTACTGCCTAAATGCTATAGTACAAATTGATGAAATAAAAAAATACGCACCTTTGGCGGCTGCTTTTCATTTTAAAGATGAACAGCTGGTAATCTCAATCGCTAATGTTTTTATCCGTGCTGAATTATTTCAGGAGACACTTGATCTTCTTTACCGGTATGCAATTGACAAATCCAATATCCAGGTAAGACAGGCGTACCTTGCTCTATCTCATCATTATCCAGTTGACCTGATGAAACAATTTGAAGAGGTAGCTGAAGATACCTTCATTAAGTATGAGGTTAATAGAGAAATAAAATTTCTGTCTATTACAAATGTTAATAAAGAAAAGCATCCCTATTCATTATTCTTAGGAAAGAAAAGTGGTGAAACATTTTCTGTAACAAGATCGTTTGCTACAACTATTGAAGTAGTGAAAGTTGTAAGAATTATGGATAAATACCTTGCTTTATTTGAAGAAATATTGCAAGATACTAAAGATCCATTATCGAGTATGTCATTCAGGAGCTTTGACTTGAAGGGAGATTCAATCGAGGAAATCAATGCATCTTTCCAGGATGTATTTGGTACAGAGGGTACGCTTGAAAAGGAACGTTTGCAGGTAGAATATGAGAAATATTATAAGGGCCAGACTTGTTTCGGCGAGATTGTCAAAGACGTTTTTCGCAAAAACCTTGTGGATGCATATTTTCTTTTGACTCACAATAATGGAAGACCCTTTAAGGCATTATCACCTGCAATTGGACCATTAGTAGTACCTGATGATGTGAAGTGCATTTTGGATGTGACCAGTCTTTGTTTGTTTCATTTACTTGATAAAGAATGTGGTTTTATATTCCCTGCCGTATTTGTAGTCTCACCTTTTTTACGTCAGCATCTAGTTGAAGAACTTGAACAAACCAAAGTGTCACAATACAATATGACATTGTCAGTTACCATGGATTCTGTTACTCCGCATTTCTATGACGACCAATTCAAAAATAGAAGATTGGAAACCTTTCAAGGATTAATTAGCTGGCTAGAATCACATTGTGAAGTTGTAGATATTCCGGAACGTCTCAATTTTATTACTGAAGTAAAAGGAGAATTGCAAAGAGATACATATTTCAATCTTTATCTTGATAACCGTTTACTGATTGACAGAGGCGCACATATAATACTTACAGACGATATAATGTACCTAAAGCATTTTGGTGTTACACGTGAGACCGCAATAAGTCCTATCTGCTTTCTAAGAAAATTATACCTCGACAGGCAGAAAGACTATACTGATTTTTTACTTTCTAAAAACTATGTTGGAATTTATATTACATCCGCAGTCTTAAAAGATGAATTTTTTAAAATGCTTTCGGGTCAGCTCAACAAATTCTCCATTTGTCTCGAGAACCTGAGATTTAACTGGAATCCTGATTCAAGACATATACAAGAGGTAATCGTATTTATTAAGGATCTATATGTAAGCTCATTTATAACTAAGGCTAGTCGAACTCAATGTGTCAGTTCTGTTTTACAAAATTTAGTAATTGGCATGGACAGTAGGCTTATCAAAATTATTGAATTCCGAATTGAAAGAGAATTCAGATTGCTGGGGATGCATGGTGCAGAGGTTCTGTTTATTCTTCAGCAATTTACTGGCAGATAAATATTTTGGATGATTTCATTAACAATAAAAGGTTAGTATGAACTACTCAAAGTAATTTCTCGATTTATTATTTGCGGCAGATGATTGTAATAAACTCAGATTTTGATTTTCTGTTCTTTTTACGAATTCGTTGGAGGAGCAGTCTGGCGGTATGTCCTGAAAGGAAAATCCTGTTTAGCTCTGATTAAGCTTGTCAAATGATATGTTTAATATGGATTTCGTTTCAATCATTATACTACTGAAGGTTTTAAAATTTGAAATACAACTAGTCTAATTTAAATTCAAAACATATGCCCAGGAAAGGGCTTGTAAGAATTTGTGCGAATCAATTGAAAATGTACAACCCTTTTCATAGTTATTTTTCACAACAAACGTTTTTGCCGTTTCATCGTATCCCAGAATTGTCACAATATGATTGCTTTTAGGGGGATAATCAGTTGTAAATAATTCAGTGAAGTTTTCTGTGCAAAACCCTTTATTTGCAGTTTGACGAATGGCACAGATAACAGGTTTGCCGCTTATTATAGCCTCTTTTACCCGCTGAAAATTTTGTAAATCCATTCCATAATCTGCAGGCGTTATTAATTCCTTGGGCCTGGAAATTTTGCAGTCAACAGGTTCGGTAAGTAAAAAAGGTTTAAAATGCCTTTTAATCATTTTTGCTGATGTGTATGGGAATTTATTAAAATAAACTGTTCCATAGGTAGCAAGAACAAAAAGGGCATAATCAAGATTGCCATAATCGTACAGATTCCCGCCATAAAGTTCTTGTGCTCTTCTTCTTATGTTTTTAATTCCATAGTATTTAATGATCCCATCAACAAAACCAAAAGAGTAACTTGTAGAAGAATCTGGGGTTACACTATTCAAATAGCTTCTTTGTGTGGATAGGGCTACATATACCGATGCAAAAGCATAGCAATTAGCGCCATCCTGGATACTTATTTTAGGCGAAAATTGTTCCAGACTATAGGAACTTTGGGCAAAGGAAATACTCCAAATACCACCCATAATTATTACAGCTATTTTTTTCATTCTAGGAAATTTCGATTACAATAATTGCAGAAAAATGGGGAGTTTAAACTTACTCATGATTATTAATACCTGCAAATATTTTTGTAAAAGTGAAGATTTTCGTTTTTTTTTAAGAATCCTTGTTAATATGAAATTGTCTTGTTATTTTAGAATTCCCCCTCCCTAATTGTATTCCTCTTTAAAAGCCTCGTATGATTTTAATTAATAGGGCACTTATTGCCTTTATATTCACCCTTTTGTGTTCAAACATAGTTAACGCACAAAAAGACGCGCCAGTGTTAGGCCAGACCACCCAACTTCTAGAACTCTTAAATAAAGATTATAAAACTATTGACCCCGAACTGAGAGAAGATGAAATAGTTAGAGACAGGACCACTGTCATTGCCATTTTCAAATCTTACCTTATGCCATCCAGCCTCAAAAAGCTTCAAGATCATCCTGTGGATTACTCCCCTGCTAATTCTAAAAGAACCGAATTGGACGCAATGGTTAAACAAAGAGCTTATTTTGTTTCTCAATCACCAGCTAAACCGGGTAGTGATGAATTAAAAAGAGCTTCAGAAGTTTTGAAAGAATTGGATACAAATATTGCAAAGCAGAAACATGAGATAGTTAAGGGATTTTATGATGCGGATTTGAGCGAACTAAAAAATATAAAAAAAGAATATGCAGATAGTTTTAATAAATTTATTGATTACTTTATTTGTCAATTTATCAATAAATATACTGCTCTTAACAATCAAAAAAATGACACATATGCCATAACCAACACTTCTGGTAGTGTTACTAAAAGCCTTCCTTTAATCGGTGGAGATCTTAGCTTTGAAACTTATATGGATGGCTTGGCGAGATTTTTAGCAAAGAGAATCAAAGAGGAAATTACAGTTTTTGTCATAGACAGGGTTAAGTTATGGCTAAATAATCCAGGTATAGATGATCCTCTCGCTGAATTTAAAGTAATTCTTCCTCAAACGACGAGGTATTTAAAAGGGTTTGCGCCAGAAAAAATCACAAGTTTCCCAAATGAGATAAAACAATATATTGAAGATGACCTTAAGCATATTTTGGAAAATGCTTCAGGATTAAAATATACACCCAAAATCCAAAACCTAATTGCCCGTTATCCAGAATTGGATTTTGCCTTTGAGGCAATAGAAACCATTCCTAACCTTTCTAAAGCAAAGTACCCCATTGATTATTTCAATTTTATGGAGGGCAGCCGAAATCTTGGCAAATGGAAATTAGAGTCAGACACAACAAAGCATAACCTAGCTAATATGCTGTTTCTTTCAAGCATGGTTGCCCATAGCCTTATAATTTTAGAAAATGGGGAACCAAGGATTAGCGGAATTGATATTATTCAAAAATATGCTTCAGAGAATAACTTCTTTTTTTTATTTGTAGGGTTACTTCATCAGCAGAATAAAAAATATTATCATATAGAATTTTATGTAGGCAATGACTTATTAAAATTGGATGAAGAGTTAGGGAAAATAGTTAAAGTAGACCCTAATGATGTGTGGACGGTAGAGGTAACTGAAACAAAAAAAATCTTTAATGATCTTTTGAATATTTGTGTAAAAAGTGCAGAGAAGGTATTTACAACCGCTTCTGATATACGAAAGGCAAAAAAAGCTGGAAAAGCCGTAGGAGTAGATTTGATTTATCCTTTCGTGGATAACATTATTGGACTTTCTGAAAAGATTACTGAAGCCTCTGACATAATGGTGAACCATTTTGCAGAATTAAAATATGGTACTACTGATCATCCTTATCATCCCTATACGCGTTTAACAAGTTCAAAACCTTATTTTAATATTGCTCGATCTACAAATGAATTAACAAGGGACCTTGTAGAAAAAAAGTATGCAATTGCACTTATAAAGACCCTTGAAATATCCGAGCAACTATTCAATAAACAGTCGCCAGATTTAGGCTTATCTGAGTCAATATCAAACCTTTTTAATATTTCTTATTCCGATATCACTAAATCATGGTATTCTTTTATTAAAATCTTAAGCAAGGATCAAGAGGAGATTACCGGAGAGCAGTATACTACATTTAAAATAATAGGAGCTGAGCTTGGTAAAATGGAATATTTTTATTTTTCCAAATATTCTACTGATGCAAACTTATTAAACGCATTAAGGAAAATTCGCACGATGTGCGAGACAATTACAAAAGGAGGAAATCTAGATAATGGGAATGGAAGACAAGGCATTTATGATTTATTTTCTGTTTCTTATCCTGAGCTAAGAAAATTTATCATCTCTTACTATTCCGGATTGCCTTACGAAATTTTAAAAAGTAATATCAGTTCAACTCTAATCAAAATTACCATTCCAGCTCCTCCTCCAGTTAATAGTGTTCAAATTTTCCAACAGCCTGAAATTGACAATTTCCTGACTCTTCTAGAGTATTATTCACAAGAAATATTTACCAATTATTTTATTGAAGGGAATAAAATAGAAAGTAAGGAGCTTAAAAAATATCGTGAATCACTTAGCTCGGTTATAACAAGATACATGACTTACCTTCCACAGAGACTAAATCCTTCCATTAACCCTTCGGTAATCCAATTGGTACATTTTGTTAATGATCTCGCCATTTCACAAAATGCAGAAGATATTGAAAAGTCAATCAATTCTTTTGCTCTTCCTTCTGGTAGCTATAGTATTAAACGAAAAGTTGTTTTTAATGTTGCACTAAATGCATATCCAGGTATACTTCTGGGTAATGAAATTAGCTGGCCGACCGGTTCACAAAAGCACGAATCTGCATTTAGTATTGGTTTTACAGCACCAGTAGGGTTAAGCTTTAGCTGGGGGGATCATAAGGTAAGGGGTGTTTCCGATGGCATATTTGTTCCTATAATAGATATCGGCGCTCTAACAAGATTAAGACTTGACAATTCATCAACTACCAATACATTACCCGACTTTACTTTTAAGAATATTTTTTCTCCAGGGATATATTATACTCACGGATTTAGGAAATCTCCAATGTCTGTAAACATTGGAATACAATACGGACCGGATCTGAAAGAGATATTATTGGATGCTTCGGGCAATCCCAATGGCGAAAGCAGATCATTTGAATCAATCAGGATAGGTGTTGGATTTGTTCTGGATATTCCTCTTTTTAACCTGTTTACCAAACCGAGATAAGTATGGTAACAAAACCTTTCTGCCTTTTTTTGTTTTTGTTGAACGCTCTTTTTTCCTTGGGGCAAGAATCAAGAAAAAGCGCAAGCGATTCCCTGGTAAAAATCAGCATAGGAAGGTATGATAGCCTGAGAGGTTACGCCATTAAGAATTTAATGTTTTTTAATGACAAGAGAAGTGTTGATGAAATAAACAGGATAAATCTGTATGAACTTAAAGACACATTAGCACGAAATAAAAGTGGATTAATCGAATCAGAATCTCATGTGAAATATGAAATTCAAAAATCAAAGATGGTACTTGATTTTGCCCCCGCAGTTTATGAGGGCGAGAGTGAATTGGAAACTGCAAGTACCTTTGTCAAAAAAAATATGTTGCATGGTCCCACACAGTTTGACAGCAGGATAGAGATCAGAAACCTGAATCCATTAATTGACTGGCAGTACAAAATAATTACCAATGCAAAATCTGTAGGTTTAATTATGCGCAGGCAGGACATCGAACTGGTGGACGATAGTATATACATTCTAAACACTGCAATGTCCCTTGAACAAAAATTTAAGCTTTGCCCCAATGAGCCCTTTAAAGATCAACCTGTGTCGGGTGAAGCGACTGGATTTTTGATTTCCGAAAATTCATTTGCAACAGCTGCTCATGCATTAGAAGGAAATATAAAGGATTATGCATTTGTATTTGGTTATGAGCTGGTAAATGCGACAGGTGCCCATACAACCTTTATCCACTCCAGAGATGTTTATTTCCCTGATTCGATTATTTCAATAGATCCCACAAGGGATATAGCGATTGCTAGGCTGTCGAGGAAATCCGAAAGGCCTGTCCTTGCAGTTTTTACCGATGCCTCATTTCCCACTAAAACAGAAATATATATGATTGGATTTCCATCGGGACTTCCTCAAAAAGCATCAGTCAATGCAGGTATATTACCCAATTCAACTCAAAATTATTTTTTTTCATCGCTTGATGCATTCCAAGGGAATTCAGGCTCACCAGTATTTGAAAAATATACGGGCAAAGTAATTGGCATACTTGTATCCGGGACCGTTGATTTTGTATGGAACGGTAGTTGCAACAAATCAAAGATTTGCTCCTATCCATACTGTGAAGGAGAAAAAATAATAAAATTACCCGCAGAACTCTTTACTGAAAACCATTAAACGTTCAAAGTTTGAAACTTTTATTTTCATTTTGTTTCAAACTCTTAATCAAAGTCATCTATCTCAAAAGAGCTTTGTGTAATTCATTTAAAAAAATGATTCTTAAAATGGTGATTTAATTGTCCACTATTAATTTGAATATTTTTGAATTTAAACAATTATTATATTCCTACTATAAAGACATTTATATGTAGGGTATACCAATTAATGCTTTTGATATGCTTTATCTATGCTTTTCCTATTGAATAAACCTGAGTATTTGTTGCTCTTTGAAATGAGTATAATTACAAAACTCTTCAATAGTTACAAACTCTAATTTTGATTTGCCGATCTTTTCGCGGATTCGTTGGAGAAGCCTGCGGGCCGTACGGCCCGAACAGCCAGTGATTTTTTGTACATCTTTTGCATAAATCACCATTCTGGTTGGTGGCATTTGTTGCATTTTTGGTCAAATTGGCCTTGATGGCCTTGATCTTTTGTTTTTGTGTTGTTTGATTCTAGTCTTGTGTTAGAATCAAT
Source organism: Chitinophaga pinensis (assembly GCA_943372225.1). GTDB lineage: Bacteria > Bacteroidota > Bacteroidia > Chitinophagales > Chitinophagaceae > Sediminibacterium > Sediminibacterium pinensis_L. The sequence goes on from CALRXV020000002.1 coordinate 102,677, forward strand.
TTACACAATTATGAAATCGCTTTTACTCTTTGCATTTACATTGATACTATTTGATGCCGTTTGTCAGTCTTTTCCTGATGGTAAGATTCTGAGAGTAATTGATGGAGACACCTATGTGGTGATGCTGAATACTGTTTCTTATCACTGCAGATTGGTGAATGTGGATGCTCCAGAGAAGAATCAACCTTTTGGATTGAATGTCCGGGATTCGGTTTCGAATTTAATTCTTGGAAAGTATTGCCAGGTTAATATTGTGGGTTTTGATAAATATAATCGAGCGCTCTGCTCAATTTCTGTAAATCATATTTCTCTAGATAATCTTTTACTCAGAAGGGGATGGGCTTGGTATGCACCAACGATGTTGGCTTTTAAACCAAAGCTGAGATTTATTGAAGCAAAAGCCAGATTAAACAATATTGGATTATGGAGTTGTGCTGCTGCTATTCCACCCTGGATCTGGCGCAGTATGAATTTTAAAGATAAACGGCTTTATAACCTGTGCCGTTGAACAGGAATTATTAATAATTAAATGTTTCAAACATGGCAAAGCAAAGTGGGATTTTGAAAGTAGAGGGAACCATGGGTGGTATTACCTTCTATAAGAGTCGCCAAGATGGCTATTTGGCTAGGGAGAAAGGAAATTTGGATGCGACTAGAATCGCTACAGATCCAAATTTTCAGAGGACCCGCGAAAATGGCGCTGAATTTGGTAAGGCCGGTTCTGCCGGTAAGGTTTTAAGAACAGCATTTCGTGCATTGTTAATTAATGCAAGTGATAGCAGGGTAACTAGTCGCTTGGTTACTGAGATGCTGAAAGTGATCAAAGAAGACCAGGTGAACACAAGAGGTCAGCGGAATGTAATTGATGGGGAAGCGATGATTTTGTTGGGCTTCGAGTTCAACATCGCTGGAAAATTGAGTGGGAGCATGTATGCTCCATTTGATTCAACCATTAATCGTGTGACTGGAGTTTTGAAGGTGGATATTCCGCCATATATCCCAGCAAACATGATCAATGCGCCTGCTGGTGCCACTCATTACAAAATCAATGCTGCAGGAGCAGATGTTGATTTTGAAAATGAAAAGTATGCCGTGGATATGGCTAGCAGTGCTGAATTGCCTCTTGATAATGTAGCTACTGCTGTATTGAGTTTGAGTTGCAATGTGCCTGTAAACAGCACGCATCCATTGTTCATTGTTTTGGGAGTGGAGTTTTTCCAAGAAGTGAATGGGGTTAAATACTCTCTTAAAAACGGAGCATTTAATAGCCTGGCTATTGTGAATGTGGATGGTGGTGTTTAGTAAGTAAGGCCTCCATAAATGGAGGCTTTTTTACTTAAAAAGTAAAATTCAAAAAGTGGAACTGGAATTGATTAGAACATATTATCCCGAAGGAACGAATGGAAATCTGCTAAGTGATGGGTTAGGACTCTGTCATACGATTGAGCTACCCTGGTTGAATAACCAACATGGAATCTCCTGCATTCCGGAGGGACGATATGAACTTTTAAAGCGATGGAGTGATTCAAAGAAATGGCATTTATTGGTTTGTGAGGTGCCAAATCGGGACCTGATTTTGATACATCCCGCGAATGATGCTTTGAAAGAATTGAAGGGCTGCATTGCTCCAGTAACCACTTTAACTGGCCAGGGAAGGGGAATAGATTCCAGAATGGTATTTAATAAACTGAAAGACTGGATATATCCAATCCTTGAGCTAAATGAAAAAGTATTTCTAACAATAAAATCTGATCAAGATGAAAATAGTGCAAAGGGTCACATCGCCCACACCTAGTTTCTTTAAACGGCTTAGAAATATTGGATTGGCATTGGCTGCTATTGGAACGGCAATCATAACCGCGCCAATTACACTGCCGGCTGCGGTAGTGACGGTGGCTGGATATATTGTGGTAGCTGGCAGTGTAATTGGCGCGGTAAGTCAGTTCACCACGGCTAAGGACAGTTTAGAAACACCTAAAAAGGAAGGAGGTTAAGATGGAAAATACCGGTACCAAGGCTGGAACCATTGGAGGGACCATTTTAACTGTGGCGGTAAATATCCACAATGAAGATTTGGTAAAAACAATAGTTCTGGCTGCAATAGGAGCGATCGTAAGTTTTAGTGTGAGTTTGTTAATGAAGCTATTGATCCTGAAACTACGAAAGCAATGGAGCAAGCAAGAGAAGGGGACCTGAGTGGTCCCTTTTTTATTTGCAACCCCCTAAAAAGGGAGTTGCTGAAGATTAAACTTACCAGAACCTAAGCGGATATGCTTATAATGCCCAGTTGCTTTAGGACTAGCCAGATGTTTAACTGCATAACAGGCATTGCGATGTTGCCAATGGTAGGTTGTGTGTGTTTTCCGACGAGTAATTTTTGTGTACAAAGACCAATGACGAAAGCTGATGGCTTTTTTTTTGAGGATGCGAGACATTTTTTGCATGTTTAAAAATTTAGAAGCCTTGTACAGTGGCCGCAGCACCAAGCCAAAAGGAAACGGAATAAATGCGGGGTTGTGTAAAAAGGTTGTGATTTTGCAATTGTCTTTATGCCGTAGTCTTTTGGCTGCCGGGCTTTGAAAAGGCCCAGCTATAATGGATGCTGAGTTAGGCCACTATTTTTGCGGAATTCAATTTTTTAAACATGCAAATGTATAGATACGTTAAAAAGTATTTATTTCTGTGGTTGGAATTTGTAACAATTTTTGTTAAAGAGAGTTACAATTAGTATTGGATAGCTCATTTAGCTATTATGAATAAAATATTAGCTTTATTCAAAACCTCAAACTAAAGTTTCAAATGGAATAGATTTGAACTCAAATATTAGGATATTCAATTTATTAAATAAAAGATTTTTGGGAAAAGTAGATTTTAAGGCTTTGTAAATGATAAAACACTTTTTTTGTTTTCTCATTTCTCTAAAAAACAAGAAAAATTTCAAATATTAATTTTGAAAATAAATTAGAATGAATCATCTATCATCTAATGATCTCCCTCCTAATGCTTCCCATGTATCATTAGACCAATCGTACTTCGCAAGGGAATTATCACGTTCTATCTTTTTTACTTCTTCCTCAACCTTTCTATTAGTTTCATGTATTATTTCAATTTTTAATAATAATGATTTTAAAGCTTCCAAATATTTTATATTATCAATTTTATTATTTTTATCAAATAGATATTTTGGATGTACAAGAAAACTAGGATCTTCAATTAATTTTGTTAATAATTGATTGTTCGATATCTTATTCAAATGAGGTGAAAAATAAACATAAAAACTCTTTTCATAATCCAAATCAAAGGTATATTTAAATTCAACATTTAAACTTTCATTATATTCTTCAATTGTAGGATATTGACATGTACTATATGAATATTTATTAATTGTGGCCTTGAAATAATTTTTTATATTTAATACATTTTTGTCTTTAAGTGATATGATTTCCAATCGATATTTAATTTTATAATATTGGCAATAATCAAATATAAAAGCAGAATTTGTTTTTACTAATTCATTTAAAATGGTGAATGATTTTGATTCTGAATATTTTCTGTTTATTATATCAAAATATTTCTTGTAACTCATTTTATAGTCGAATTTTATATCATTTAGGCCTAAAATATTATTTTTCATTGCTTTGAAATTCAAGGGGTTAAATTCTTTTCTTATAATATAAACCTTGGCTAATAAATTATTTATATAGGGTTTTGAAATTTTGGACATTGATGAATCTGGTAATTCAGATATTAATTTCAATTTATTTTCTATATTCAGTGCACCATCAAATTTTAAATAAATAGAGTTTATTTTATAATAACAGAAAAAATAAATACAATTTTTTATATCAAATGATAAATTGAAACCCTTAATCTTGATAAGTAGTTTTTTCTGATAATTGTTTCTATAAGAAGTGAAATCCTGGGAATGTTTATACAAAATTTGAATAGTAAGCATTTCATATAAATCCGAAGAAAATAGTTTAACTATATCAAAATATTTATTTATTTCATTTGGTGATTTTATTTTTTTATAATTCTTATATATTGTGATTAAGCTGAAAATAATAGAATCTTTAATATTTGAGTCTATTTTAATTAAATCATATGTTTCTGACTTTAAATAATCTAAAGCTATAAGATATCTTTGAGGCAGGATGACACTTTCTTTTAAACGTTCATAATCTTTTAATCTTGTTAAATCATGTTTGGGTTTAAATAAGTGTGATTCATTATAACTCTCTCTAAGTAATAATAAATTAATAACTAGAATAAATTGTTTGTTAAAATCATCTTTAAAATTTTCTAAATCATTAAATTGATTATTTATTTTATCTATAAAATTACTTACATTTTCATACTTGTTCGATTTTGTCCATTTTGAATAATCTTTTGAACGTGCTATTGCATTGTATATATCAGAATTTTCTTTTTTTATTATTAGGTACAATATCACTTTTGAAAAAATAATATCAAAATCAAATAGATTATCTTGTTCATTTATTTTTGAGTTATAAATTTCCCTTGAATTTATAGTATTAACACAAAAAGAATAATAATCAAATTCGAAATTTTCAAAATCATCAAATTTTGGATTATGGAACATTTATTTAATTTATTTAGGTGTCAAAAAATTGAATCATTTATATCATAACCGAGTATTTTGTTGAAAGCTTCTTTTTGTGAAATGCCTTGTTTTTTTAAGTCTATAATCTTTTCAATATTAATTTCGAATAAAGATTTATTTGTTCTTTTTAAAAATGTGTTACAAAATGTAATTCCTGATATTTTTTCTTCTGTAAATTCTAGCATTAACCCTGATTTTTCAAATTCAGAATGTGATTTAATTCTCCTGGGGAAGTTTCCAGCATTAATTAAAACTACGGGGCTCCCAATTTTACAGAATAAACAATGATCGATTTCAATTGAATTAATTTGTGTAGAATCAAGAATAGGTAAAAACCATTTTAGAAAGGTTTCTTTTCCAGCAATAATTGTCTCGTTGATTTCATTTTGGATATCAAATTCTCCTGAGTCCTCCAGTAAATTCGAAATTTCAGTTTTATCTTTTTTGAAAAGAGCTTCTTGAAATTTATTTAAGTAATTCTGTATTTCCCTCTGATGTTTAAAGTAGGATGAACAGTTTTTAGACTCTTTTTCAAAAAGGATATGCTCATTCTGGCTAAAATTGCAACTTGTTGCCATATATGTCCACTTAGAGGTGACTTATCGAGGGAATATGAATTTAAGAATTATAATTATATATCTTAAGTTTTGATAAATATTTATTTTATTATTAATCAAAATCTATTTTGTGACTAACCTTAGTTTAAGTTGTTATCTTACAATAGGGATATAAACTTGCAATTTAAATAGTATGGCTAACAAGACTTATTAAGGTTGAAAACTAATTATGTTATCGAAATACATATTCCTATATGATCACTAAGTTTTTTATCTTTATTCCATATTTCAGAAGTTGGAATCTTCTTTTCTAAATAATTCGAACTAATTGCAATATGACAAACATTGTCATTGATTTGTCCAGTTAAATTTGTTAGGCAAAACATGTCTAAAAAAGTTTTAATTTTTTTTCTTGCAATTTTACTCGGATAAGGATGGCCTGAAAAAGAAGTGTTGTAATCGCCAATTAGGCAAACATTTTTATTTTTAAATAGTTGCTCGAAATCATTCATTTGATTTTCTAAATCTGAATGATATCTTTTGTTCAACCCATTGAATACTCCAATTATCGTCCCATATACCATCAAAGTTCCAAATGAAGTTTCTACATCTGCGCAAACACTTGTATACTCGTCACTAGTTTGGTATGAATTTGTAATGCGATATTTGGTCCAGATGGTAGTTCTTATTTCCCCTTCTTTATAAAGAATGGTATTTTTCCCATCAAAATCATTTTCTATATATTTTGTTGATATTGATGAATAGTTGTCAAAAGAAATCAATTTTTCATTTGTTTCCGTTAATACAAGAATGTCTGCATCAATTTGATTTAATTTCTTTACAATTTCAATCGCCTTTGTTTTACTTGGGCGTCCAACATTCCAATTGACTATTTTCAATTTATCTATTTTTATTGTTGGTAATGAGATTAATTAACTCGACAAACTCCTTTTCAGTTAAACTTTCGTTGTATAGTTCATTAACTTGCCAAAGCCCACTAACCCTTATTTTATCTTTTGGTGAATAATGTCCTAACCAATCATCGGATGGTTTGAATTTGTCTTCCTTTGCAAGCGTTGAAACAATTTTACTTTCCCAGAATAATCTTTCTTCTTTTGTATCGACCTTGAATATGGAAAAAGTAAAATTTGTTTGAATGTAATTACTGATTTCTTTTTCTAATGCCTTCTCCAATTCAAAATCAATTAATTGGAAATTACGTTCCTTGTCAATTTTCGAAGTAGTATCAAGTTCCCAATTTTTCAAGTAGGGATTATGCGTTTTATTCAAATAACACCGGCCAATATTTTTTCTAAAAATACTGCGATTCTTATTTTCCTTAATAAAATGCTGTTTCAAACGAGCATGTAATTGGTTTTCTCCAGTGTGAGTGCCGACACGAACTATTCGGTCCAGGTTATTAAATTGCTCACCATTTTCAAAAATTACATAGAGCCCATTTTTAGGGATTTCTTTTTTATAAGGCTCAAAGGGGAATGAGTACTTTTTTTGGGTATTAAAAAACGCAAGTAATTCTAATGGAATATTCTTCATAAGGAATTGTCATTAAGAAATTGTACCCTTTTACCAAGGCCTAAACCTTCTAATGGGTTTGATAAATGGTTTATTCCTGGTTGAATTGGTTTTATATATTCTTTACCTGCTAATACAATAAAATGATCACTAGTCAAATCTGTTTCTTGAGAAAGCTGTTCTAAAACAAGTACACCCCAAGCAATTTTTTCATTTTTTGAAAGAACTTTTAAATCAGCAGATCTTTTCTTTGTTTGCACATTACTGAGTGTAACGTTATAAGGTTCAATGATCTGTTCTGGATCTAAAAGGCCATATAAGGCCGATAGTATAAATATTTTGTCTGGTTTTAGTCCTTTGCCATATAACCAGCTACTTTTAAAAAGCTGGCTTATATATAAATCCTTTGCTTTTGCTGGGGTATTCCCTTTTTTTGACACACATGCTATCAGTAAAATTGTTTTTGCCATTCTAGCACAGAAAATTATTGGGGAGGTGATTAAATATACATAATAATGTTATAGTGTTAGGAAAGATGATTGTTTAGAATAAATATTATTGGTTTTGGCGCTTGCCGCCGAAGCCGCCGGAGGGCATGAGGAACGAATGCCCGGAGGCGGCGCCGCGAGCCCCCACAAAGGTGGTAGCAGTAAAGCACGATAGTGCGATGCTAGCTATGTAGGGAGGCGCCATAGTAAATTTGCGATAGCCTTTACGGAGGCGCCGGACTACACAAGTGAATCTTAGCGATGCTTTGCGAAATGAAGTATGAATGAGCATTAGCAGTCGCTTTGATGAACGCAGCCTAAGTGGGGCGGCCGGCGAGCACAACTTATGTTGGCAGCGGGTGGACTTTTGCCTGCTGCGATGAAGCATGAATAAAGCTGGCAAAAGGACACAGGAGCTGCCCGAACGCAGGAGGAGGAACTGCAAGCGCTATGACAAACTGCGTAGTACAACGTAGCACCCAAAGGGCATGGCAGCTGCTACTATACTTCTTTTAATTTACATTATGGTAGCTGCTGCCATGGTTTGGCGTATTGCTTGCGGACGACGACGGAGTGAGACCTTTTTACCGGGTTTGTTGTAGGTGGACTATGAAATTTGTATTTAAAGAGGCAGCGATTCATTTGTTGATAATGATGAATTAGTTGAATGTGTTGGCAAAAGCAGGTGCAACGAATGAGCAAAGCGGTGTTAAATGCAATGCTTAAACATTCCGCGAATGAGTTGCTGCTGCTGCGTGGAGCCGAAGGTTGCCGACGGAATGGAGCAAAACCTGGTTCAGGTTTGCGTAATGTAGAAGGCTACCATAGGCGGGGCTTACAAAATTAAATTTTGATATACATATAGGATCTTAATTATAAAAAAAACTTGATTTTGAATTTAGATTTATTGATTTTAAATTATAATTAATAAAATTATTTATATGTTTATATAATTGAAAATCAATTATATAATATTTTATAAATTAAATATTATATAATGCCGTAATTTTTTTACGGCATAATAGGACATTGTATATACATTTACAAAAATTATAAAATCGTGCTTACAAAGTTTACAGTTTCGAATTTTAAAGGATTTGATGGAGAATTTACATTTGATTTACAGGATACCAATGGTTATAATTTTAATAGTGAATGCATTAAAAATGGTATTGTTAAGAATGCATTAATCTATGGTCATAACGGAGTAGGTAAGTCAAATTTAGGTCTTGCAATTTTTGATATTATTGGTCATTTAAGTGATAATCAAACTGAAGAATCTTTATACTCTATTTACTTAAATGCAATAAACAGTGGGGAAACGGCAAATTTTCATTATGAGTTTATTTTTGATACGAATAAAGTGATTTATAAATACCAGAAAATAAATAATAAGACAATTATTGCTGAAAATATCATTATAAATGGGAATGAATTAGCTGCTATTGATAGACAGATTAGTTCAGAAGCTATTGTAAGGTTTAAAGGTGCTGAAAATCTTAAAACAGATTTAAGTAATTCTAATTTGTCTTTATTAAAATACATAAAAAATAATACAGTACTTGACGGAAATATTGAAAGTGAAGCATTAAACAATTTTTTCAATTTTGTTGATGGAATGTTGTTTTTTAGATCCTTAGATAGTAATTTATATTTAGGTCTTGAAGTTGGATATAGTAGTGTTGCTAAGGATATTATTGAAAAGGGAAATGTTGCTGATTTAGAACTTTTCTTAAATAAAGCTGGTGTAGATTGTAAATTAAAAATCGAAAAAGAATCTGATCAAGAAATTTTGGCCTTCGATTTTGGTGATAAAACAATTTCATTTTATCGCATTGCATCCCAAGGAACTAGAGCACTTACACTTTTCTATTTTTGGTTGCAGAGATTGAGAATTGATTCTCAAGTATCTTTTCTATTCATAGATGAATTTGATGCTTTTTATCATCACGAATTATCAGCATTGATTGTTGAAGAATTAAAGAAAACAGGTGTTCAATTTATATTAACAACTCATAATACTTCAATAATCACAAATGATTTATTAAGACCAGATTGCTATTTCTTAATGAATAAAACTGCTATTCGCTCATTAGCAAATAGTACTTCAAAAGAATTGAGAGAAGCTCATAATATTGAAAAAATGTATAAAGCAGGCTCATTTAATGTCAATTAATATCTTATTTGTTTTTGAGGGTGAGAAGACTGAAAAGCAGATTACTAATAATCTCACAAATTTTTTTATAAATGATAACATTGTAGTTCAGTGTGCTTATTGTGCTGAAATATATCAATTATATAATGAGATTTCTTCGGATGAAGATTTGGATACTTTTGTATTATTAAAAAGTGTGCCTCAAAACTATAAAATACTTTCTGCCTATAATCGTAATGACTTTGCTGAGATATATTTGTTTTTTGATTATGATGGTCATGCTTCCAAAGCTGAAGATGAAAAAATAGTTCAGTTGTTGAATTTTTTTAATGAAGAAACATCTTCAGGGAAACTGTTTATTAGTTACCCTATGGTTGAAGCATTAAAACATTATTCGGACACAGTTGACTTTAAAGATTTAAAAGTAATAGCCAAAGAGAACATAGGTTACAAACATTTAGTTAGTCAAGAATGTAATCATGTATTAAATCATTTTAGTAAATATGATAAATCTATTTGGATTCTTTTAATCGATGTTCATTTAAAAAAAATGAATCATATTGTGAATAATATTTTTGAAATTCCAGAAAGTACTATTACTCAAATTGATATTTTTTCAAATCAGTTAGAAAAATACATTAATGTAGATTCAACTGTAGCTGTTTTAAGCTCCTTTCCCATTTTTATATTTGACTATTATGGATTTCATTTTATATCTAAATTTCTAATTAGTTTAGAACAGGTTGAGAATTAGCCAATTGAACATTTATCATTGGATTGATTAGTTTTATCTTTTATCCGTTGAACTATTTGAAAATGCAATCAAATTAAACATTTCTCTGCATCGACTTCTTACCCTCGCTCCATAACTATCTTGTATTTCCTGGGCTGATAGGTTTGTGGTGATATGCGTTTTCATATCATGGTGGATATACTGATCATAACGGGATAACAGTATCTCAGACATAGCATTGCAATTGTTGCCATAATACTGGACCAGAGTTTCTTCGAGTCCTAGATCATCGAAACAAAAAGTTAGTGGATCCTGAGTGTAAGGATTGTAGGAGAGCCGGGTGTAACGTTGGATGACTTCATATCCGGCCTCAGTATATGCGTGCGCGATTTCTCGGCATGGTTTTATCGAATATCGGTACTCGGGTGGCAAGAAGTATCTCATAAGGTTCAAAATGCTTGTTTTGCCACATCCTACTGGCCCTGTGAGCATAATTCCTTTATTTAAATCAATCCCTAACAGCGCCGCAATTGGTTCATCGCTCAGGAAGTAGGATAGGAGCTTTAGAATTACCAAGGAATCGTCTTCCTGCAATTTGAACTTTTCGCCATAAATGCTGGTGCCTTTGATCTGGAGAAATTCCCAGATGGCAGAATAATCATAATGGCTCTGCATAGTTTTTATCTGAGTTGGTATTGAGGTCATGTGGCGTTTTTTTAGTGGTTTTGAATGCTGGTTTGTTTAAAATCCATTTGTGTGCGGAGGAGATCCAATCTTTCATCGGCGTTTTTCCGGCGATTAGCCAACCATTGCTTTCGTAGTGGTAGAAGAATTTTTTGGCTTCATCTGCAGGATAACCGCTTTGTTGGAATAATTCTTCGACCTCGGAAAGCAATGGATTTTTGTTGGCTTTTTGATTGGGGGGAGAGTTGTTCGTTGTCTGTCCTATTTTTGGGACAATGCGGGGCATGTTTTCTTCCTCCGGAATGGGCATTTTTTTTTCTTCAATAATTAAATTTTTTTCATCAAAATTTTGCGCGCGTTTTTCCTCTCGTTTATATGTTTTAAATGTTTGTTTTATATAGTGTCCCAAAATCGGTACCTGTACGGTATCAATATTGGGACAGTGGTTGGTCAAAATTGGTACAATGTGTGTCCCATTTTCGTGACAGTCCTTTTCTGAATCGAGCAGTTGGTCTGTCCCAATTTTGGGACAGTATTCTTCAAAAAAAATGGAGAGTTGTTTTGTGTTTTTTTCTTCGGAATAATTGTCTAATCTGACGATTGAAATTTGTGGTTTTTTGTACATTCCAGAGCCAGTAATTTGCTTTATGTATCCGATTTGCTGTAAATCCTTCAGACACTTGTGGTAAGTGTTTTTTGAGCCTATTTTGGCCAATTGCATGATATTCTTCCTGGGAAATGAGAACGGGTTTTGAAAATGATTGAGGTTCCAATAGTGGAAAATGGCAAAATAGAGGCCTAGATGAGAGGTAGTGAGCCGTTCATCTTGATAGATCAGCATGAAGAATTTGTTTAGATGACGTACATAGTTCATACCCGTAGATTTTAAGCCTACTTAGAAGGGAGGGAGTAAAAAGATTTTAGTCTAGTTGTTTTTTTACCTGCTTTTTCAGTTTGGCCATGTTTTGCTGAATCTCTTCATAGTCATAATAAAGCAGTCCGCCTAGTTTGGTGTATGAGATACTGCCGTTGATGCGGAGGTTTTGTAGGGTGCCGTAGCAGATACCAAGGGCCTCACAGACTTCATAGGATTTGAGCCATTTCTGTTTTTCGAGTTTGCCAGGGGTTACGATTTGTTTTATTTCGGCCAGTAGTTCGTTTTTGAAAATGGCCAGATCTTGTTTGGTAAGAATTTCAATTGCCATAGTGGATGATTTTTGTATGGCACAAATGAAACTTGTTTTGGAATATGAAAACAGTCCTAAGGGTCCTAGGACCCCAGTCTGACCATTGCTACCATTGAGTTTGCACTTTTAAAATAGTTTCAGGCAACGAAAATAATTCAATATTACTCTTGTCTTAAGAGTGGTTTTTGTATTGGAATTGTACAGATTTATTCGAAAACTTCACTAAAGAATTCGGAGGGTGTAATACCAAGAGCTCGGATAACCCTAAGTAAACTGGAGTAGCGTAGATCTTCTCCATTTTCGTAACGTCCAAATTGGGATCTATTGAAATTGTGTTCGTAGGCGAAGGTTTCGTAACTGGTATAACCTTTGGCAATGCGTAGCGCTTTGATACGCTCACCAAGAATTTGGAGATCAGTTGTTGATTCCTTTTTAACCGGGGCTTTCTTTTTTACAGCCTTACTCATAGAGTGAAGGTCATTAAGAGCCCTTTTATTAACAACCCCTAATAAAATACTGCTAATTAGGGTCTTTTTATTAATTTAACTATGATAAAAAAGCATAACTTATAATGCAAGATCCGGAATACATATTACAATTGGGTTTGACAGAATTAACTGCTAGTGATCTATTCAAAAATACCGCTTTGGCGATGGGGTTTGAAAATCTTGGTGAAATGCTGCAGGTTAAAATAGTTGACATGCAACATCTGGAAGGATTTACTTTTCGATGGTTGGAACACTATATGCAGGTGTTGGAGAGATATGGATTATTAGATCGAGTTTAAATTCTAAAATATTTTTATAACTATTTGAATTATTACAATTTCGTAATAAATTAACACATTATTCAATTTCACTATTGGTGTATTAACTTTTTGAATGTGAATAGTGAATTTAGAAATTTTTTATTTTAAGTACTAATCCCCAGGTATTGCCATTGCATCTCTTATTGCAAGAGCTTGTTAATTTCCTCCCCCCCCGGTTTTTGGCATATTCTTTTTTAAAAACTGGAACTCTTGAAATACGAGTTAGATAAATTGGACCAATTTATAGAGGCCAATTTAAGCATCGAGAATCTTTTTAGTTGGAGTACTGATGAGGCTGATTTATTGGCCCAATTAGTATTTATTAAGGATGAGAAAGAGCGAATCCGTCATGCATTAATGATGGAAGTAGCGAGTATAGAAGATAATAGGGTGGCTGAGAAGTTTATAAGGAATCATCAAACTGGTTTGGTTTATTTAGCAAATAAGGTTATTGTTTATAAAGACAATGTAATGCCTAAAGTGGGATTCTATTTGTCAAATTTCTACTTAAGTTTTTGCAATGAAATACAAGATTGTTTAGAGTTTTTGCTTTTGTTTATCGAAAAATTTTTCAGTCAATATTTTGATCATGATGCTGCCATTGCTGAAAGTCATTTACGTTTATTAGAATTTGAACTGACCGACACATTAATTAAGTTTGAACAATTACCTTATAATGAACAGGATAAAGAACTATGTATATTAGTTGGATCAATTCTTCAGAATCGAATAATTGAAAGGCTTACTCCATTTGCATATCGTAAGGCCTTTTATTTTAGAGAAGTAATTAATTTGGTTTTAAGTGTACCTGAGGATCTCGAAAAAGAACTAGTCTATTTAAATTTTAATGATCCTGTATTTTATCAATATTGTTCTAAGAGAATTTCGGAAGTGCTATTGAAGAAAGAAAGCGTCCAGGATCAAATACTTTATATGCAATTCCGTATTAAAGAATTTAAACAATTGAAAACTAGGCCCAATTTTATATATCGTTTAGATTGCCCTAATATTAGTCAATGGTTATCAGAATGGCTTTTTGAAGAAATAGTTTTTCATGAAAAATCAATTCTTCCAATTATTTCAATGCCGCCTATAGTTTCTGACAGACTGGAACCCGGAAAGTATGAATTGAGTTTAAGTGTTGGACAATTAGGTCTTTTACTGTGCCTATTTATTGATAATTGTATGCCAAATCATCCTGCTCATAAAAAAATTGCAATGGTAATTGCTAAAAATTTTATAACTAAAAGAGCAGGAAAGCGTGAGGATATTAGTTGGGAGAGTTTATTAGGGAAGTTTTATAAACATGATAAAGCGACAAAAGATATAGTAGTAGAAATATTATTAAGAATGATCAAAAAAGTTAAGGAAAAATAGAATTTTCTAATTAATTGAATTGCAATCTATTAGGGAAGTAAAAAGTAATAATCAACTATTGTGATTCTATTTATGGTAATTTATAATTTTATCACCTTTAATAGTTTAAAAAAGCTTAATTTGTAACAGTGCATATGATTTGTGGTTATGATAATTTCTAGGGAATATTAATTACAATGCTTAAGGAGGTAATTTGGTCGGATGATAGGTCTTATCGCACTAGTAGTGAAACTGAACCAATTCAATTTTACATTGACGGACTATGTAATAGTATAAAATTTGATCTTCTACTTGGCTATTTTAGCTCAGCTGCAATAAATGTTTTATCTTTAGGATTTGCAACATTTCTATATAAAGGTGGAAATGTTCGAATGATTGTGAATAATATTCTATCGCAAGAAGATAGAGATGCTATTAAGTCAGGTATTGATGGAAATATTGGAAATATCACTTTTGATTTATCGGATATCGCAAAGCTGAAAAATACCTTAGATGAATATGGCAAACACTTTTTTGAATGTTTAGCCTGGCTAATTTCCAATAATAAAATTCAGATTAAAATAATTAAGCCAAAGTCTGGAAAGGGGATTGCACATTATAAGTCTGGTTCATTTTATGATGGAGTAAATACTGTTGCTTTTAAAGCCTCTTGCAATTTTACTGCTTTTGGATTGCTAGAAAATCTCGAAGAATTAGACGCATTTTTAAGTTGGGAAAATAGTAGGTCTAGTAAAATGATTAATCGTCAGTATAATGATTTTGAAGATTTATTTTCTGGTAAATCTGAAATCGTAGATTATTTAGATGTTGAGGATGTATTAATTGCAATTAAAAACGAGTTTGGAAATTCTTCAATCAACGAATTAGTAATTAAAGAAAAGGAACTTGTTCAAAGGAAAAGTAAGGTTTTAGAAAATAGGGGAGTTAAGAAATCTTTTCAAAAAGCAATTAATAATATTGACGAAATAGTTCGAAAACCTAAATTTCCATTTCCCTCTGGTCCAAGGCAATATCAAATGGATGCTTATGATAACTGGATTGGGAATGGCTTTCAAGGTATTTTTGCTATGGCTACTGGAACAGGTAAAACAATCACTTCTTTAAATTGCTTATTACAAGAAACTTTAAAAGAACCTAACATTATTTTTCATGCGCTAATACTAGTTCCTACAATTACTTTAGTAAATCAATGGGAAGAGGAGGCGAGAAGGTTCAATTACCAAGAAATTATCAAAGTTGCTTCTAAATATCAATGGGAAAGTGAGTTGGCAACTACAATTTCAACATCTAAAAGAATTCCGATTTCTTTTATAGTGATTGCTACATATGCATCATTTATAAAAACTAGATTTAATAAGTATATAAAAGAATTCCCTAGTGATACTGTTTTAATTGCGGATGAAGCACATAATATTGGGTCACCTTCAGTTTTAGAGAAGTTGCCTGGAATATTATTTCAAAAAAGAATCGGTTTGTCTGCAACTCCTAAACGAAATTATGATTTAGAAGGTAGTATTGCAATGGAAAGTTTTTTTAACAATAATGTACCATATACATATACATTTTCAATGGAAAGAGCTATTGAAGAAGGAATATTATGTAAGTATTATTATTACCCTCATATAGTTTCTTTAACATCTGAGGAACTTTCAAATTATGTTGAAATAAGCAAAAAATTAGCGAAATATTTTAGTTCTAAATCTGAGAATTTCGATGGTAATGATATTGTTCAGAAACTTTTACTTAAGAGAAAAAGGATTATCCATAAAGCAGTTAATAAGTTGCCGTTAACAATTCAAATTTTAAAAAGAAGATTTGAAGAAAAAGGGAATTTAAAATACTCGTTTATATATGTCCCTGAAGGAAGTACACCTGAAATAGACGAGGATGAAAGTTCTGATGATGAAACAATAAAAATTATAAACCAATATACACGTGAAATAGGTAAAATAAGTAATGCAATTAAAGTAAATCAGTTTATTAGTGGGTTGGGGGATAGGGATGAAATCTTAGATCAATTTCGTGAAGGCAAGATTGATGTTATTGCGTCTATGAAATGTCTTGATGAGGGGGTTGACATTCCCAGAGCAGAATTCGCAATCTTTTGTTCAAGCACTGGAAACCCAAGGCAATTCATTCAAAGACGAGGAAGGATATTAAGAACACATCCGCAAAAGGATATTGCCTATATACATGATCTTGTTGTTATACCAGATTTGATGAAATCTGATAAAAATTCAGAAACATTTAAGGTTGAAAAGAAAATGGTTGAAAAAGAACTCGAAAGAGTAGTTTATTTCTCTTCACTTTCAATTAATCCATTTGAAACTGAAAATGTGTTTAAAGAAATATGCGAACATTATGATTTAAATATTTATACTATTTATGATAAATTAAAAAACAATGACTAAAGAAGATATTTTAAGAGCTTATTTGGAGGATGATTTATTTATTGAAAAGAAATATTTGTCAGAAGGAGACTCAAGTAAATATAAGTGGGCCACTCTGGCAGAACCTAATTTAATTCAAATATTAAAAATTGCGATTGAGGGTGAATTAAATAATGAAAGTATTAATGTAACTGAAAAGAAAATAAACACTCTACTAAATAAATAGCTATGATTCTTCAAAGTATAGAGTTGAATAACTTCATGTGTTATTCTGGTTTAAATAAATTTGACTTTACTGATGGTATCAATGTGATAATAGGTGACAATGGCTATGGAAAATCAAAGTTGTTTGATGCTTTTTATTGGGTCATGTACAACGAATGTTTTGATACATCAAAAAAGAAATTTCAGAATACAACTCTTTTAAAACGACTTATTGTTTCGGATAAAGCAATTTCAGAAGTGGATGAAGGGATAATTACTGCTTCTGTTATACTCACTTTTCATAATACAGAAAAAGATAGTATTTATATTATCGAAAGGAAATATAGTATTCGGAAATCGACAGATAAGATGTTTGAAGATTATGATAGTGAAGAAATTGTTTGGGTAAAAGATATGTCATTCCTCCAGGCAAAAGAAGTAAAAGATTTGGAACAGATTAGTCGCATAAAGAGATCAATTTTACCTGATAATATTAAACCTTACATGTGGTTTCAGGGTGAACAAGTTGAATCGATAATAGATTTTAATAAATCCGACACATTAACTCAAGCTATAAATGTCCTTTCAAACATAACAAGGTTTGATAAGATTATTAAATTATCTGAAGGACTGTATGAGTCAGTTAATAAAGAATATAATAAAAAGCAACGAGATTTAAGCGGTGATAAATCAAAAAGCGAAGATTTAGAATTGCAAAGACAAAATTTAATATTAAAAATCCATGCACTTGAAAAACAAGATCTTCAGATTAAAGATAATTTAGCGACTGCAGAAGAAAAATCAGAGTTATTATTAAATAAATTATCTGATGCTCAAAAAATTAGAGAAATAGAAGCAATAAGTAAAAACTTAGAAAAAAATCTAATTGAAGTTCAAGCTGAATATGATGAGGAGCAAATAAATCTCCATAAATACATGTTTACTAATAAGTGGGTTTTAAAAGGGACTGAAAACCTTTTTGAAAAATATGGTCAGATATACGTTGATTTTGAACAAGTTAAACTTAAAAAACAATCAGAAGTTCAGGCTCGATTAGATACTGAAAATGCATTAGTGGCTGAGTTACAAACCAGATTACCAATTGATGTTCCAGAGCCAATTCATGTTGAGCATATGTTAGCAATCGAAAAATGTTTGGTTTGCGACCGAGATGCACCTAAAGATTCAGAAGCCTGGTTAAAAATGAAGGAATTGATAGATCGTTCTAAAATGAAAATTAAAACTTTGGAGGATGAGGAAGTTACTATTCATAATTTCAGTTCTGATCTAAAAAAACTCTATCAAAATGGTCTAGGACTAAGTCACATTGTTAAAAACATTGATGGGGATATTTCTTCTACATTTCGAAGATTAAGAAAGCTTGATAAAAAAAGAAAGACATTATCGGAGGAATTAGAAAAGATAGAAGCAGATAAGAATAGATTGATTGTTGATGCTTCTTTGAATGTCAGTCAAGCTACCAATCTATTAAACGAATATACTGCTCAAAACGATTTGGCTAAAAGATCTTTAATTGAAGAAAGTTCAGTTTCAAGTACGATTTCAACAAAGAAAGAAGATTTAAAAAAAATTGAGCAAGATTTAAAAAAACTTGTTGTAGGTGAAATACCTGCGTTTTTGCAGGATAAAGTAAAAGTGTTAGGAGAATTTAATGAAATTACTCAATCAACCCGGAAGCGTGTTTTTAGCAAGCTTGTTGCTATGTTAGAGAATGAAGCTAACAAACATTATCTTGAAATGACTCAAGGTAATTTGTCTTCTCGAGGAATTATTAAATTAAAAGAATTGAGTAATGGTAAGAATTATATGCCAGAATTAGTAGATGAAAATGGTAATGTACTTTTGCAATTAAATACCGGCAATTTAATATTAATTAAACTTGCTACTATAATGGCCATTATTTCAGCACGCCAAGGTTCAAGAGATACGGATTTATATACTTTAATTACTGATGCTCCAATGTCTGTATTTGGAGAAGATTATACGATTGGATTTTGTAAAACAGTCAGCAAAGTATACAGACAAAGTATAATTATGAGTAAGGAATTCTATAGAAATTTAGATTTAAGGAACCAATTGCTTACTAATCCCGAAATTAAACTTGGTAAAGTTTATTTAATTACGCCTTCAATCGCTGAAAATTCAAGAAGTAATAGAAATACATTGTCAACTAGTATACAAAAACTAAACTAATGGAACTTCTCAAAAGAATAAAAGATCGTGCTCCTGAATATGATAATCAATATTTCCAAATGATATTGGATTTCACTATTGAGCAAGGAGGAAAGTCTGGAACAAGCACTGAAGAAAATAGATGGAAGCAAGGCAAATACTTTTCCACTCGATATGAAATTTATATTTACGCAGCATTGTTAGGCCTAAAAAAAGATTATAAGCTTCCTATAGCATATGGTACTGTAACAAGCAAGTTTATTGAAATGCGTTCCTGGCAGCCGCAGGATGTAACAGACTATGTAATAATGGCCATCCTATCCAAATCGAATATCAATTTTAATGAATTGGAAAATATGGAAGAAGACAAGGTAGAAAAGAAAATTACAGAATTACGAAGTTTGTTAGAAGACTATGCAAATGGGGGTTTTGATATAATCAGAGCAAAAAGAGAATCTGATCCAGCTTTTTTTATGCAAAATGAAAATTGTTTTATTGATTTATTAGATAGTAATGTATGAATTCTTCAGCATTTGATCTTGGCGAGAAACTAAATAATAATAAAGTAGTTTATATTCTACATAAACCACTTTGGGAAAGGTATAATAGTCAAAATTTTGATTTGGCTTTTATAAATTGGACTAAAATAAAATACTTGAATGACCAGGGTGATGATTTTAATATATCAGTAGAAACAATACCTAGGGATATTGGTGGGCTATATTTGTTTTATGTTAAATGTGAAATTATTTCTGGAATTACCGAATATCCTTTTTATGTAGGAAGAGCACAACTTACAGAAGGGCAGAATTTAAAAAAAAGAGTTAAGGAATATTTTCAACATTTTTCAAGAAATGATGAAAGACCTAAGATTTTTAGAATGTTTAAATATTGGGCACCTGAATTACATCTTGCATATTTTCCTCTTGATGATAATATCAATGTCATTAATCTGGAAAAAGAATTAATAAATTCATTATTGCTTCCAATGAATGATCAAATACCTGATACGATAATTAAAGATGCAATTAAAGCTTTTGAATAATGAGAATACCTGCAATTAGGGCCAAAATTGGTAATTGGACTTATTATATTTCAACTTTAACTTTTAAACAAGTTAGTGAGTATGTATCAAAAGTTGATCAAGAATTACATCATTCTGAAAGTTTAAATGAATTAATACAAAGGAGTGTAACGAATAACTATTTAAGTATAAAAAATTATATTTTAAATCAACCAGAATTATTTTTCAATTCCTTAGTACTGGCAGTATATGATAACTACCCAGATTGGAATGAAATTGATGTTAAATATGGGGATGATTTTGAAACTTTTCAACTTGGTCTTTTGGATTTCCCTGGGAAACACAGAATATTCCCTGTTGATGGTCAACATCGTGTTGAAGGAATTAAGGCTGCTATAATTGAAAATCCAGACTTAAATGAATCTAAAATTTCCGTAATTTTTATTGGCCATAAAAACGATCCTGAAGGTCTTAAAAGAACGAGAAGACTATTTTCTACTTTAAATAGATATGCAAAGCCAGTAACAATGGATGATATTATTGCTTTAGATGAAGATGATTCTGTTGCGATAATTACTAGAGATCTTTTAGAAGAACATTCTTTATTTACTTTCAAAAAAGTTACTAAAAGTAAAAATAAAGCTATACCAACTGAGGATAAAAATTCTTTTACTTCGATTATAACTTTATATAGTTGCAATTTGCAAATTCTTAAAACGTTTAGGAAGATACAAAAGAAAGATAATCCTATTTCGATAAGAGATAAAAAACCAATTGAAGAGTATTTAAAATTTAGACCAAGTGAAGATGATTTATATCAATTCAAAATATTTTGTTTTGATATCTGGGATTCTCTTTTAAATAATTTTAATAGTTTAAAAGAATTTAGTACTAATGATTCGTTGGAGCCTGCATCATTGTTACGAAATAATCAAAACGGAGGTAATTTATTATTTAGACCAGTTGGTTTATTACCTTTTATCCAAGCTGCTAGTGAAATTCATTTAAGGAAAGAGTTAAGTTTTCCTGTAATATTTAAGAGATTTTCTGAAATAAACTTCAGTTTAGATCAAAAACCTTGGAAACAAGTTGTGTGGAATGATTTTGAAAAGAAAATGATTATGGGTAAACAAGGATTAACAAAATTGTTATTGATATATTTATATGATAATTCCTTCGTTAAGCCATCTGAATTAAAATCAATTGTTATTCAATACTCAGCTGCAATTAATTATCAAGGTGATGACCTAAATCAAGTTTTAACTGAAATTATCTAAATTTTTTTACTCTTATTTTATTATTAAATAAAACAACTTGCACAACCTTGTTCTTCGGCATCTGCAAGAATATCTGTTAGATATGGAGATGTATTTTTACTTTCTTTGTTTGCCTTACGTTTAATATATTCCTCTTTAATTTTAATAATCCTTTCAGGTTTAATCAATTCCGTTAGAGGTTCATCTTGAATCCAGGTATAACCATCTTTTTCGTATTCCATTGCTTTTGCAAAAAGATGTGGATGTTGCTCATAAAGCCAAACCCATTCAATTTTTTGTTGGTAAAAGCAGAAAAAACAACCAGAACGACTTCTTGCATAAGTTGATTTTTTGCCATTAACTTCAAACTCAATGGGTTTGTAGTATGCTGGAACTCCTACACCAGAACCATTTAATAGATCAAAAATATCTTGCAATACTAAAGTCTCTTCGTTGTTTACTAGTTCAAAGTCATTTTCATTACTTAAAGGATACTTTTTAAGCTTTAAATATTCAAATACACAATAATTGAATTCTTTTATTCCAAGATCTAATAACTGTATAACCTTTTGATTTTGATTATAGCTTAGTGATATTTTAGTATCCAATATTTCTAGGATCCTATTTGTTTTATCTGTAATTTCTAAATTTTGAAATATAGATTTTATTACTTCAATATTTTTATTTGCAATAAAATCATCGACTACATCTTGACTCCAAATGTTTTTTCTAAATGGGAAAATAGATTGAACATTTGATTTTTTTGAAATATAGCCATCCCTGTCTTCATCTCCTCGTATGCCAACGTATGAAATGACATTGTCAGTTCCTACGAAATTTTCAAATGGATCAAGTTTCAATTGTTTTGTACACCATCTGGCATTTGATGAAGGCAGGTATCCACCATATAGTTTTATGAAATGATCAAATGGTAGCTCTGGACTATTATCTGCTGCATTAAGTTTAATGATTTCTTTTCCTAAATAAATTTCTAGATTTTTAATC
The DNA here is from genome assembly GCA_943372225.1 of Chitinophaga pinensis. Classification (GTDB taxonomy): domain Bacteria; phylum Bacteroidota; class Bacteroidia; order Chitinophagales; family Chitinophagaceae; genus Sediminibacterium; species Sediminibacterium pinensis_L. The sequence continues at coordinate 124,895 of CALRXV020000002.1, forward strand.
AGCTCGTATGTTTCATCTAGTTCTTTACCAGTATCTGAAGTATAATATTCAATATCTAAATTTGGATATTTATTCTTCATATAAATTGCTAATGCTGCACTGTCTTTTCCCCCAGAAATGCCCAATACATGTCTTACTTTTTTCATTTATTAATTATTTCTTTTAATAAATATGTTAATGCAGCAATATTCAATGATTTGTCATCTGAAAGATGATCTTTTAATGATTCTTGGATTTTATTAATTTCTTTTTTCTTGTTTTTGGGTAATCTGACTAGTTGTTTGCTCAGACCATCAACAAATGAGTTTATTTGTAAATCGAATACTTCTTCTATTTCCTCCTTGAAATTTGAATTAGATATTGCAGTTAAATTATCTAATTCTAAAATAATAGATTTTAAATTATCGTATACAATTAACTCATCTTCATCTTTAAATTTTTCAAGAGGAATATTAACTAAAGCTTGTGCTATTGAGTTCAACCAAGCTTTTTTATCTTCTATTTTCGAATCTAATCTTTGAACAAACACCTTTTGCTTATGCAAAAGCATGTGTTTTTTCAAATTTGAATACCGTTTTTGCAAATTCTCTTTGTATTCTTCAAAGTTTAAATCCTGACCAATGATTTCATTTACAATATATGATTCAAATCTATTTTGTAATTCGTCATATGCACTTCTAAGTTCTTTGATTGCTGACTGCAGTTTTTTGATATATTCATTTAGATTAGCATTGGATTTCTGAATTTGATTAATAGAATAGCCTAATGCATTTGGAAATTCTTCAAAAAATGTTTTTTCTGGATCTTTAGAATTAGCAATTACATTTCTTATTGAAGATGCTCCTTCAGATAACCTAGTTGTATTTTTGGTGTATTCTGGTAAATCTTTATAGAAAGTGAGAAATGGTTTAATAGTTTCTATAAAACTAGAGTTGCTTAATTTTTCTTTAGATTCTTTATTAATAATGAGACGATAGCTGTTGAAAATATCAAGTTTTACACCATCAATTGAAAAGCTTTTTATTTCATAATGGTCAGGGTTTTTTCCTATTAGGTCCAATACATTTTCTGAAATATTTGGAATGTAACTTGTTTTGTCAAATAAAGCAAAATCATCCCTTTTAATAAAAAGAAATGTAGGCACCCAAAAATCAATAAGGCCCTGTTTTAATTTAAATGGTCTTTTGCTAAGTATATCAATAAACTCAGTTATTGATCGCTTAGATACTTTAGCACTATCTAGGAAACTTATTGAGACTTCCCAAAGTAAATCAAATTTGTTTATACCATTTGGCTTTATACTTGATATAATCTTGTCTGAATAAAGTGTAATGTTATTATTCTCAAGTAAAGTAAGATAAATGGTTTTTTCTGGAGGAAAATTGTCTTTTGGGAAATCAAGTTGTGGCTTATCCCAATTGTTGACTAATGCTTTTAAATAGTTTCGTTTTGCAGAGTGAATTGAACCAGAAATTTTATGTTTATTTACTAACTCATTATTTAAAACAGGTGCTTTAAAATAGACATTATCACAAATTTCTGAAAGCTTACTATTGAAAACTCTCTTGTTTTTAAATGTTAATATTTCACCATTATATATCCAGCAAACCTCTGAACGGTTAGTTGAAAAATTATTTAATATTTTATGAGTAAGTAAGTTTTGTTGATGCAAAATGATATTATTTAATTCTCTGATAGCGACTTTATCATCAGAGTTTTCTTCAATAACCTTTTTTGTTTTTTCTATTTCGAATAGTAAATCTTTAATTGATTTAGAATTTTTGTAATAACAATAAATAACAGCCTCTTTGTTTTCTAATGAATGTGCTTTTATTTCAGAGATTAAATTTTTTTCACTGAAAACTAAATTTATATAACCGTCAATATCTCCAGATGGAATATCGTTAATTGGAGAAGACGAAATTTTATATTCAAATAATCTAGGAGTTCCTGTTAAATAAAGACTTTTTTTTGCAATAATAGGAGGTAATTGATAGTATTTATTTAATAGTGTAACTACATCTGTTACATCATCCACCTTGCCACTTGCTTCAATTAATGCTATTTCAATATCTAGATCGGTTCCTTCAAAAAATGCAAAGCGTTTGTTGTAATTGCGAAATATTATTATTTTCTTCTTAATTAGTTCATCAATTATAGCGCTAGTTTTTTTTATTTCTGTACAAGTATCACAATACTCGATAAGGAACTCTTTGCTTAAATTTGCCCCGGCTTGAGAATTAATGTTTAGTAAGCCGATAATTTTGATGACTTTAAGTGCAGAATTTAATTCTACATCAAAAGCACTTTCTGCTTTTTCTAATGCTATTTTTATTGATTTCCAACCAGAAAAATCTGGATTGTATTTAGAATTAAGAAATGCAAAGTAATTAAATATTAGAAATTCATAAACTTCTGGAATGCCATAAAAACCATTTTTTATTTTTTCATGTTGTGAAAGACCTGTGTGATCAGTTGATTCTAAAAATGAAAAAAGTGAACGCTCATTTTGTCCGTATTTCTGAAGTGATTTTGTTAGCACATAAGCTGATATTATATCTAATGGGAATAATTTTTGTGCAATTGATTTTACATATTTCTCATTGACATTAAATGATTTTGATTCTATAATTAATTCTATAGACTTAGATATGTTTTTTGAATACTTCTTTACTGATGTGGATTCTTTTTTATTCTCTGAGGCTAAATAAAGTAATTGTTCTACAGGTTCATTAAATGTAATTTCTCTAAAACGCCCTTTTACTTTTGTCCACTCTTGTTTTTGTGAATTGTTTAAACCTAAAGCGTAAGCATCAAAATTTTGATGGACAGTTGTAATTAAGACGATATTTAAATTAGGGTTATTGGCAAACTCAGCTAATCTTTGAATAAAATATAATTCCCTTTCTGGTTCATTTTTAGATGCAAATTCCAAAAATTTACCAAATTCGTCTAATACTATTAAAAGAATTTTATTCTGCCCTTTTATATCATGGTATTTATTGAATAATTCAGTAAATATTAATTCGGTTGTATTTTTCTTATTTGATATTTCAAAGTATTCAGAGAAAGTTTCTATAAGAGAATGATAATCGCCAACTATTTGTAGGAATTCATAATTTGGTTTTGATAAAAAATTAATATTGAAATATTTTCTATTACCTATAACGCTTTGCTGCAAAGCCCACAAAAATGCTGACTTCCCTGTTCCGTATGATCCAATTATATTGAATGATCTAATGCCTTTTTTAAAATCATTCGTCATTTGGTCTACTACCCGTAAAGCATTGGGAGTTGGGATATAATTTAAATCCCTATTGGTATCGCGAATGATATTTATTGATGTTGAATATTTAATTGCCATAATAATTTTTCAATACTTCGTATTTATTTGGTTTGATTTTAAATTGAAGCTCTTTTATGCCTGCATGGTCATTAAAAACAATTCCATATTTTTTATACTTATTATTTGTAGCTATGTTTTCTATTTTTTGAACTAAACTTTCTCTATTTATTGCAAATACACTGCCAATATTATCCCTGTCTTGTTCGATGTTATATAAGCTTATACTTTTGTCTAATGAATTATTATCAAGAATGCAGTATAATATTACATCTTCAGGTATTTCATTTTTTTCATCAGTAGGTATTGAAATGTATGTGCTTTGTTTATCGCTATTTTTATGTACTTCTTCTTGAACTAAATTAAGTTCAGTTAGAATTCCTGAGAATGTATCTTCTCTGTCTTTTAATTGGGCAGTACTTCGCAAATACATTTTAGTCAGCACCTCGAAATCAGTAGCTAAAGTGTTTTTGTTAATTGTATTCATATTTTGTTCATCAGCTTTACGCTGAATAAATCCAATAAAGTGCTCTTTCGTAAATTCAATTCTTTCTCTTCTTAAATCATTGAAAATTAAGTTGTAGGTAGTTGCGTAATTAAGTGTAACTAAATTATAATGTAACAACCATAAAGTAGCCTCGTCTTCTAAGAAAGGATCTTTTCCATTTTCAGTATCAAAGATGAAATTTGCAAATTCTGTTAGTTCATTGTCTCTTGATAAAATACCAAAAGCTTTCATCCAAAAATTAATTGATGCAACCATATTTTTTCCGACCCCTAACTCTACAACAGCATCATCATCGTTAAATGTTTTTCGCGCTTTAATGTAGTCATAACCTTTCTTAAGCCAAAGTTGGCGACATTGAAATGAATCATGACCAGAGAATGTATATTTAACTAATTCATTTTCTTTGTTTTTCATATATCAATAAAATACAGTATAAAATTAAATTTATAGGTGTTGGTTCGAAATTAAGTAAAGTATTCAAGCAATTTGACCATTATTATCAACAAAACCTATATATGTTAGTAAAACTATTTTTTTCTCTTTTTCGCACAATTTATGAACCAGTTCTTTGTGGGATGTTTATACTTGCTGAAAGCAATTTTTGTTTTAAAGCACCCATATCATCACTTACTTTCTGAGCTACAATCTTGGCGTATATCTGAGTGGTTCGGATTGAATTGTGACCTAATAAAGCACTAACTGTTTCAATTGGAACGCCATTACTAAGTGTAACTGTAGTTGCAAATGTGTGCCTGGCTGTATGGGTTGTTAGATTTTTATCAATTTGACAAATCGCTGCAACTTCCTTTAAATAAGCATTGAATTTTTGGTTGCTGTTGATAGGAAATACTTTATTATATCGAACACAGTATGGGTGATTCTTATAACGTTCAATTATTTCCTCTACAATGGGGAAAATGGGTACATTTTCCTTACACTCTGTTTTAACCCGGTTCTTCATAAACCATCGCTGGCCATCTATCATGATATGAATATGATCTTTAGAAAGAATAGATGCATCTTTATATGCGTATCCAGTAAAACACATGGCAACATATGTATCTCGGACTTCCTCTAAACGCTTCATTGGCATTTCCTTTGAGATTAAGCGATCTAGTTCATCCTTCATTAGTCTTTCCCGATCTGGAGAATGATATGAGCACCTAAACTCTTGGATTGGGTTTTTATTGAGCCAATCTTTTTGAACACACATCCAGAGGATCTTCTTTGTATTTCTGATATGCTTCATAGCACTGTTATTTTGCAGCTTTTCTTTAATAGTGAGATAGTGCTCAAAATCTTCTGCAAAGGAATGTTTGATATTGGGAAGTGGTATATCAGAAAGATTGAATTCGGCTTTTAGAAAAGCGATTATTTTATCTAAAGTGGTTTTAAATTTTTCCAAAGATGCTGGGGCCCGGTTACCGGCTTTTACTTTCTGCTCAAATTGTTCATTGTGGTATTTAAAAGCCTGTACTAATGTTTTTTGTTCTTGAACTTTCCCTAGATAAGAGTTTTTGATCATTTCAGGAGTAACAACATTGTAAAGGGCTAACATTTTATTATAGTGCAAATGCAATTGCCCTTTTACCACATCCAGTTGATTATTGATCATTTTTGATTCTTCCGATTTTCCTTTAACCGAACCGCTGTCTGTATTAAACTGAGATGGCAATACTTTAATACCCAATGAAAATTGGGCTCTTACTCCATTTATGGTAAGACGTACACAAACTGGGACTTTACCTGAATCATCTTTACGCTGTTTGCGTAACCATAATAAAACGGAGAGATCTTGATTAATTTTCATTCTAGTGGATTTTGGTGACCGAAAAATGGTGTTTTGCCTAGCTGAATCTGTAATCGCGAATTTGATGAAAGTCTTTACGGCAAAAGGTTTCCTAGTAATTCGGTTACCATAAAGAAAATACATAGTTTGGTAACCTAAAAGGATACCTTTTAGATTGATAATATATGATATGGAATTGTACTCGGTAGGGGATTAAAACCACGATTTACACCTAGAATAATGCAAAAAGCCACTCGAATGAGTGGCTTTTGCGGACCGGACGGGACTCGAACCCGCGACCTCCGCCGTGACAGGGCGGCATTCTAACCAACTGAACTACCGATCCGTTTCCTTAAAATGCCCCTAAGGGGGTTATTTTTCGGATGGCAAAGATAAGGGGAAACAGGTTTTACAAACAAATCTTTTCAAAAAAAAATTCAAACCTTATTTTTACCACCTGAATTGAACATTATGCCTCAATACCCAAATAGACAATTTCTTGATTTTGAAAATCCTATCAAGGAAATATACGAGCAAATTGAAGACACAAAAAAGTTGGCTGAGAAGAATCCCAAGATAGATTACAGTGCTACATTGGAACAATTGGAAGCTTCTATTGTTGAAAAACGCAAGGAGATTACGGCTTCTTTAACCGCTTGGCAACGCGTGCAATTGAGCCGTCATCCAGATAGACCCTATACTTTAAAATACATCCAAAACATGACAACCAATTTTTTGGAATTGCATGGAGATAGGAATGTAAAGGATGATAAAGCCATGGTTGGTGGGTTTGCCGAATTAAATGGTGAAACCGTGATGATGATTGGTCAACAAAAGGGAATCAATACCAAAATGCGCCAATTACGCAATTTTGGAATGGCTAACCCAGAAGGTTATAGAAAGGCGCTTAGACTAATGCGTTTAGCAGAAAAATTCAACAAACCAGTCATTTGTTTAATTGATACTCCCGGAGCATTTCCAGGATTAGAAGCAGAAGAGCGTGGACAAGGAGAAGCCATTGCTAGAAATATCTATGAAATGATCCGACTAAAAGTTCCTATTATCATTGTAATTATTGGTGAAGGCGCTAGTGGAGGAGCATTGGGAATTGGTGTAGGAGATAAGACTTTGATGATGGAAAATACTTGGTATACGGTTATTTCACCCGAAAGCTGTAGCTCTATTTTATGGCGTAGCTGGGATAAAAAGGAAACTGCAGCGGAGCAATTAAAACTCACACCTACCGATATGAAGGGTTTTGGATTGGTGGATGAAATTGTACACGAACCAGATGGGGGAGCCCATTGGGATTATGCAGCCGCTGCCGAAATTCTGAAATCTTATATCATAAAAGCGTTGGAAGAAGTTAAACACAAAGATCCTTTACAAAGGGTCAATGAAAGAATTGACAAATATGGTCAAATGGGTTTTTGGGAAGACGTACCAACAACCAACACAGAAAGCATTGAACAATAAAGCAACTATAAATAAAACTATCGCATGTCTTTAAAGCATATTTTACGTGGTACCGGAGTAGCAGTGATTACCCCATTCAAATCAAATTTTGAGATTGATTTTGACGCATTGGGAAAAGTAATAGACCATTTGATTGAAGAAAAAGTGGAATACCTGGTAACACTTGGTACAACAGGAGAAACCCCCGTTTTAGACAAGCAAGAAAAATTAGATATTGTTCAATTTACTTTTGATAAGGTAGCTGACCGTGTACCAGTAGTGGTAGGTATTGGCGGTAATAATACCCATGAACTTATTCAAGACTTGCAAAAGTTTCCTTTAGATAAAGCGGCTGCGGTTTTAAGTGCATCGCCTTATTATAATAAACCCTCTCAAGAAGGCTTGTATTTCCATTATAAGGCCATTGCAGAAGCTTCTCCTAAGCCAGTGATATTGTATAATGTTCCAGGGAGAACAGGCCGTAATATGTCTGCAGCAACCACTTTAAAACTGGCTCATGAAGTGGCCAATATTGGAGGTATTAAAGAAGCCGGTGGCGATATGGCTCAGTGTATGACCATTCTTAGAGACAAACCCGCAGATTTTCTTGTTGTCAGTGGAGACGATGCTTTGGCCCTACCACAATTGGCCTGTGGAATGGATGGTGTGATTAGCGTGGCTGCAAATGCATTCCCTCACGCGTTTTCAGATATGGTCAGAAATTGCTTGATTGGTGATTTTGCATCGGCAAAACACATCAACGACCAATTGATGGATGCTTATGACATTATGTTCACAGAAAATAATCCTGCAGGTGTTAAAGCCTTTATGTTTGAGCAGGGTTTAATTGGAAATCATTTGCGTTTGCCTGTTGTTCCATTGAGCCAAGGTGTACATGAAAAGGTGAAAGCTTATTTAGGCAAATAGCATCACCAAGTTTCTACTTATCAAAACAATTATTGTTGATCCAGATATTGGTTCAAAATGGTAGAGAATTGCTTGGGCGATTCTTCCATAGGAACATGCCCCACTGATTTGAAGATGGATAATTGACTATTAGGAATGGCTTTTTGAAATAGATAAGCATGCGAAACAGGAATGAGTTGATCCCCGTCTCCCCAAATGATAAGGGTAGGTGTTTTAATGCCAGCAATCTTTGTAGATTCATTTTGAAAGCCTGAGCGCATTCTATCAATCAAAGCAGCCCTATTACCTTCTCTAAGTGTCATTTTAAAATAAATATCCACTAGCGAATCACTAATTCTAGCATCGTCAACATATACGTCTTCCAAACTTTTTTTAACCAAAAACCTAGGGGTTACAAATTTGACAATCTGATTCAGCACAGGGGTTTGGGCAATTTTAAATCCAATAGCCCCTTTTGATTTGGTCAAACTTGAAAATCCACTGGCGTCTACCAATACCAATTTAGCAACCTTTTGAGGATTGGCTAATGCATAATGCCATGCAATACCGCCTCCCAATGAATTGCCTACAACAATGCATTTTTTTACTTGTAGTTTTTGAAGAAAACTATCTACAAACTGGCTGTAAAAATCAAAACTATAATCCCGGCTTGGATTAGGGCCAGTTAATCCAAATGCAGGAAGATCCATTCTAATAATTCGGTGCTTGTCTTTTAAATGGTCTACCACGCTGTCCCAGGTGAGAAGGGAAGAGGATGTACCATGAATTAAAACTATAGGAATACTATCCTGGGTATTTCCTTCATCTCTATAGTGTACATTCATGCCCATCAGTGGAAGAAACTGAGAAGCTGAATTGGCATAAAGCAGTTTTAAATTTTCTACAGGTATGTCCTTTCTATAGAAAATTACAGCAATCAAAAACAACATGCCAAGAAAGATGGCAAAAATAGCCAGTAGAATTTTTCCAAATTTTTTCATGAATAGGTCTAGGAGCTTTAGGGTTCAATTTCAAGTTACAACAAAAGACCTTTCAGAAATAGCAATGCCACACTGAAATAAATAATCAACCCTGTTACGTCTACCAAAGTTGCTACAAATGGTGCAGATGATACTGCAGGGTCAGCTCCCAGTTTTTTCAAAGCAATGGGCAACATGGAGCCTGTTAGGGTACCCCATAGTACCACACCCATTAGGCTAATGCCAACTGTTGCACCAATTTGGAACCAATGGTCACCATAGATCTGTGGGGCAACACTATGCCATACAGCTACCCTTATAAAACCAATGACACCAAGTACAGAACCCAACAATAAACCACTAAGTAGTTCCCTTCTCAATACGCGCCACCAATCAGACAAATAGACATCGCCAACGGCCATTGCCTGAATAATTAGTGTGGATGCTTGAGAACCGCTATTACCACCAGATGAAATAATCAAGGGCACAAATAGGGCTAATACCACGGCTTTGGCAATCTCGTCTTCAAAATAGCCCATGGCGGTTGCGGTTAACATTTCTCCCAAAAACAAAACAACCAACCAGCCAATTCTTTTTCTAAATAATTTTAATAATGGAATGTCTAAATAGGGTTCATTCAAAGCTTCTGTACCCCCAATTTTTTGCATATCCTCACTGAACTCTTCATTGGCCACCCACAACATATCATCAATGGTCACAATTCCCAAAAGAATATTGTTGTCATCTACCACGGGAAGGGCCACTCGGTTATTCATTTTAAAAATTTGGTTGGCGTGTTCTTGGTCATCATTTACCAAAAGAGATACCACACGACCATCCAGAATATCAGATATTAATTTGTCTGGAGTGGCTAAGATCACATCCCTGATTCTAATATCGTCTATTAATTCTCCTTGTTCATTAATTATATAAATAACGTCAATGGTCTCCGAGCTTTTACCATATTTTCTAATGGTTCTAAATACATCTGCTACGGTATTATGAGCATAAACATACACATAATCAGGTGTCATCAACCTTCCAACGCTATCTTCTGGATAACCCAAAAGTGATAAGGTAATCTTTCTTTCTTCTGGGTCTAATAATTTAATCAGATCCCGAATGACCGCCTTGGGTAGTTCTTCTAAAAAGTCTGTTCTATCATCGGCAGGGAGTTCATTTAATAACTCTGCAGTTTTAGACGTTGGAAGCTCTTTAACAATGTCTTTTTGTTGGGAGATATCTAAGATCTTAAAAACCGATGCTGCCCTATTAATGGCCATATTTGCCACAATTTGGGATTCGTATTCAGGATAATCATTGATCAGACCTGCCACATCACTAATATTCTGATCATTCAAGAATTCCTGAATGGCCAGTTTATCTTCTGTAGCAATCAATTGCTCAAAGACTTCCTTTATATCCGGCTGTTCCATTTCTAAAGACATGGCTGCAATTTAGCCAATAGAGTTTAGGCAAGAAAAAATAATGCCGGTTCAATTACTCAGTTCGGCTTAATTTTCGCTCATGATTTTACCCATTTTGGCCATAGCTCCCTCTAAAGAAAGGGGCAGGGGCGTATTTGCCACCGAAGCCATTGAAGCCCAAACCATTCTAGAAATCTCTCCCGTATTGGTACTTTCTATGGAAGACAGAAAGAAAGCAGAAGAGACTTTATTGTACAATTATATTTTTGAATGGGGTGAAGGGCATGAACTAGGGGCACTTGGTATGGGTTATATTTCTATCTATAACCATTCCTATCAACCCAATTGTAGCTACCAAATGGATTTTGAGAATGAATTAATGACCATTACTGCCATTCATGATATAGCCGCTGGAGAAGAGCTCTTCATCAATTATAATGCAGACCCTGAAGACCAGTCACCCATTTGGTTTGAAGCCGAGTAATGGCTTATTTCCAATAATCGTATCCCATTAATTTGGCCAATTCAAGCCTGGAAAGACATAACTGGTATTGGTATTGCAATCGGCTCAGCTCTGCTCTTTGAACATTGGTACTAGCATTTGTCAATTCCAAATTGGTACCCACGCCATTTTTAAAACGAATGGCAGCCAGTTGTTGGGCATATTTGGTTTGTTCAATTTGAGACTGTGTATTGGCAATCCTTTCTATATTGGTTTGAATATCTGTTAAAGCTTGCGCGATGTCTTTTTTATAACCTGCATTCAAAGATTGCAAAGCCAGCTCCTGTTGTTGCACCATTCTTTCTTGCAGCTTGATCTGTTGTTTGGTTCTTCCACCGGTATAGATGGGTACATTCAAACTAACACCTGCAACGCCATTGAGTTGAAAATTGTAGATGTCTGGTAAATAGCCATTTTTAAATCCCAATCCTCCGTTCAAGTTGATGGAGGGTTTATCCTGAAGTTTAGTGATGGCAATATCTCCAGCGGCTTGATTAATTCTGTCTTTGGCCAATTTAAAATCTAAATTATTACCTATGGATGCATCCAAAGCGGCAGCCGCATTGGTTACTTGAACGGTAAAATCAAATTGATTTCCGTTGGTAGCATTGGCACCTGTTGTATAGTTCAATAGGTTGATTTGTTTTTGTAAACCGTTACGTAAATCTGCCTTCCTGTTGATTTCATTGTCAATACTTGCTTGAATATTAAGCAAGTCAATTTTAAGCGCTTCACCATCCTTGATTTTGGACTGTACTACTTTTTTATTCTCTTCTAAAAATTGCAAAACAGAGTCCTGAATACTTATGGCTTTTTGTAAATAAACCAGGTTATAATAGATGGTGGCTACTTGATTAGCCAGTTGGGATTTCACCAATTCCATATTGTCTTTGGCCAATTGCAAATCGGTTTTTGCTTTTTCAATATTGGCTTTTAACCTGCCAAAATCAACCAACATATAATTGGCATTAACCGTAGCATTATAGTTATGGTTGGGAAAGAATTTCACTTCTTGGCTTCCTCCATTAATGGGAAGTGTAGCTTTAGAAACAGGAGCCAAATAGCTGTATCCTGCGCTAGCTCCAACAAAAGGATTGGCACCCAAACGGCTTAATTCCATCTTGTCTTCTGCAGTAACAATTAAGTTCTCCGCTTCTTTTAGTTTTGGGAAATAGCCAAAAGATTGGTTAATGAGTTGTTTGAGTTCTGAGTTTACCTGAACCTGTGCTTCAGTTCCCAATTGGAATGCTAAGAGCAGGAATATGGAAGTTAAAATTTTATGCATGAGTTTTATTTTAATCATTTGATGGTTTTGTTATTAATGTGCTTCTGATGCGGCTTTCATGGCAGCGGCTAATTCTTCAGGTGTTTTCTTTTTTACTCTTAAGAAAAAGATCAGAGGAAGAACCAATAAAAAGAAAATCCCAATTAACCTGAATGTGTCTAAATAAGCCAAAAAATAGGATTGTCTTTCTACCGAAGCATTCATAATGGTCAATGCTTTGGCATTGGCTGTAGCAGCAATATCGCCGGAACGGCTCATAATATTATTAGCCATAGCACTTGCTTGTTCTGCTCCATTTTGCATATTGCTTACCAGGTCTGATCTATGTTGGGCATATTGCCTGGCCACATAATTATTGGCTACTGCAATACCAAATGCGCCTCCCAATTGCCTAATCATATTATTGAGTCCAATTCCCGTTGCATAATCTTTTGGATGCAAGCCCGCCACGGCTTGATTAATTAAGGGTAATTGACTCATAGCTATTCCCAAAGCCCTAATAACGAATAACCAAAACAGGTCTCCTTTTCCAATATCTAAACTAACCCTTGAATTTAAAAAAGCATAGATCGTGAACATGATAAAACCTATGGCAATAAAAGGTAAAGGCGGTACACCCTTACTCAACATGATTCCCATAATGGGCATGGCTATAACACCAAAGAGGGTAGGAGCTAGTAAGGCTAGTCCAGTTTCATAAGGTGTAAAACCTAATACACGCTGAGCCAATACTGGGTATACAAATACGGAAGTAAACAATCCAAAACCAGCAACAAAAGTGAAAATAGTGGTGACTCCTAGATTCCTATTTCCCAATAATCGAATATTAACAGCGGGTTGTTTTACTTTTAATTCTTGCCAAATAAACAATCCAAGACTCATAGCAGCTACCATGGAACAAATTCTAATGGCTTCGCTATTAAACCAGTCCTCACTTTCGCCCCTTTCTAATACAAATTGAAGACAACTAATACCAGCCATGAGTAAACCAATACCTACATAGTCAATATTGATCTTGTCTTTGTTTTTTCCTTCTCCCTCTTTTTGTTCAATAAAAATAAAAGAAAGGGTAGTGGCAATAATGCCAATGGGAATATTCACCAAGAAGATGAGCGGCCAACTAAAATGTTCCATTAAATAGCCACCCAGTGTTGGTCCAAGGGTTGGCCCAAGCACAATACCCATTCCAAATAATCCAGCTGCTTTGCCTCTGTCTTTTGGTTCAAATGCGTCAAACAAAATTGACTGAGATGTTGACAATAATGCACCTCCGCCAATACCTTGAATAAAACGCCAAATCACCAATTCTAATAATCCATTAGACTGACCACACATATAGGAGGCCAGGGTAAACAGCATCATAGAAACTATATAGTAATTCTTTCTACCAAAATAGTCAGCCAAGAAACCGGTGAGGGGGATAATGATAACGTTTGCTATAGCGTAGGAAGTAATAACCCAGCTTACGTCTTCAATATTAACACCCAAGCTACCGCTCATGTCTGTTAAAGCCACATTGACAATAGAGGTATCTACCAATTCCATTACCGCTGCGGCAATGGTAGTAATTACAATAATGGCTTGTGCAAATCCTTTTGGAGCTGCCATAGGAAAATTATTTAGTAGGGGCTACAATGGATACACTCAATCCCGCACGCAATAGTTCACGGTGTTTGTTCAAGTCATCAATCCAAATTTTAACGGGAACACGTTGTGTTACTTTCACAAAATTTCCACTGCTATTATCGGGAGGTAGTAGTGCAAATTTTGCACCTGTTGCTTCACTCAAAGAAGCCACAGTGCCAGTTAGGTCAAGATCTGGATAAGCATCCATTTTTAGAGCAACTTTTTTACCCGGAGTCAATGCATATAATTGGTTCTCTTTAAAATTACCCACCACCCAATAAGTACTGTCATTCACTATAGAAAACATAGGTGTACCTGCTTGAACAAATTGACCCGTACTAATGGTTTTCTTGCCAATCTTGCCGCCTTGAGGTGCATAGATTTTAGTATAGGAGATTTTCAATTGTTGTTGGTTAATCCTAGATTGTTTTACAGCCATAATGGCTTCAGCTTTTTTTACATTTGATTCCAGTACAGCAATTCTACTTTGAGCAGCAGAAAGGTCATTATTGCTATTATCTAATATTTTTCCAGCATTTTCTACTGCAAACTTGCTATCGTCTAATTGTTTGCGGGTAATGACTTCACTATTGTATAAGTTTTGATCCCTTTGCAGGTCATCCTGGGCTTTTTTCTTTCTCAATTCACTGATGTCTATATTGCCCTTATTCACTTTTAAAGAGACAATAGCATTGTTTAAAGCGGCTTTTGCATTCACTATATCTGTTTCAGCTTGGGCAAAATCTGCTTGCATTTCCTGTAATTGTTGTTGCAGTTCTGCGTCATCCAATTCTACCAATAGATCTCCTGCTTTAACGCTGTCATAATCCTTTACCGCTATGGATTTTACATAACCAGCAACGCGTGGCAATACAGGCGTAATCTGTGTTTCAATTTGTGCATTGTCCGTAGTCTCATGCGTCAATCCAAAATGAATTTTTTGGTAACCAAAATAGCCAGCTACCAGTAAAATCAAGCCTGCAATGATGAATTTTACGGGGCTTTTTTGCTTTTTTGTGTTTGTTTGTTCCATGGTCTTGGTTTAAATGTCTTTTTCTATTAATAGTTGCGCGTGAATCATTTGTTTCAAATGCTGAATCAGTCTTTTCTTGAATTGAGGGTCTTGATAAGGATTGTTGTCAGAATCTTTATTCATGAGCATATTACACAAGGTTCTAGATTGCATGACTTGGTTAATAGTGCCAATGATGGAGGAAAAAACCAAGGGCGGGTCCACTTTTCTAAATTGCTTTTTGCGAATACCTTTTTCAATAATGGCTACTACATTTTGGGTATTCTTAGCAAAAAGACTTATCACATTTTGGTGAAGTGCCTCTCTTTGAGAAACCAACAGCTCCTGTTGCAAAACACGGTGGAATTCAGGTTGAGACAAAAATCTGGCTACATAGTCTTCTATGATTTGGTCCAGTTTCTCTATTTCTGTTAAAGATTGATCAGCTTCTACAGCTTCAATTCTGTTGCGCATATAGCTAGCTTTATGCTCCAGCATGGTTTCAAATAATTTCTCTTTACTGCCAAAATAATAGTTGATCATGGCAATATTTACATCGGCCCGTTGGGCCAATTGGCGTATAGAAGTTCCTTCAAAACCATTGATGGCAAATAATTCCACCGCCACTTCCATAATATGTTCCCTTTTGTCGTTGCTCATGCTGATTGAATACGAAACAAAATTGGGGGAAATTTTGAAATTAAACAAACGTTTAATTAAATTTTAAACTTAACAATGAAAACTGCTCACATTGGTTAACTTAGTTTTTTAGGCTAAATCAAAATAATCAATTGAACGCTAAACAATTTGGTGAAGATTTTCTTTGGGGGGTAGCCATTTCTGCGGCTCAAAATGAAGGAGCTCCGTCTACGGACGGAAGAGGGGCTTCAATATGGGATGTGTTTGCAAGAAGACAGGGCAAAATTAAAGCTGGGGCAAAGCCATATCCATCTTCTGAATTTTACTTGAGGTATAAAAATGACTTATTGTTGGCAAAAGCGCTTGGATTCAAAGTGTTTCGCTTTTCTATTTCTTGGAGTAGAATTTTACCCGATGGGATTGGCAAAATTAATAAAGAAGGAATCTTGTTTTATCACAGATTGTTAGATGAGTGCCATGTTTTGGGATTAACACCATATGTTACTTTATATCATTGGGATTTGCCCCAAGAGTTACAAAAAAATGCAGGATGGGCTAGTCATCAAATGCAAAAATGGTTTCTAAAATTTGTACATGTATGTCTAACAAATTTTGGGGATAAAGTGCAAAACTGGATTGTTTTAAATGAGCCCATGGGTTTTACCTCTCTTGGATATGCTTTGGGTAAACATGCACCAGGTAAAACTTCTATTCCTGATTTTTATAGTGCTGTGCACAATGCGCTCATATGTCAAGCAGAAGGAGGCAGAATGATTAGAGCACATGATTCTCATGCACATATTGGTACTGCATTTTCCTGCAGCGAGGTAATGCCTCATAGTCAAAAAACGGAAGACCTGCAAGCTGTCAATAGATTAGATATATTACTAAATAGGTTATTTATTGAACCTGCTTTAGGAAGGGGCTACCCACAAGATGATCATTTTCCTTTTTTAGAAAAAATGCAAATACATAATAAAGCATGGCGTTATACAGATCAGATGACCTTCAATTTTGACTTTGTTGGTATTCAAAATTATTTCTGTTTAACCGTAAAGTCTAATCCACTTATTCCTTATTTAGGGTTATCAGAAGTTAAAGCGTCAAATAGAAAAGTGCCTCATACTGATATGGGATGGGAAGTGAATGCTGATAGCTTTTATAGAATGTTGAAGCGGTATTGGTTATATGGTTCTGTAAAGGAAATTATTGTTACTGAAGGTGGTGCTTTTTATCAAGATCATTTGATTAACGGGGTGATTGATGATCAAAAACGAATTCAATATTATCATGATTATTTGCAAGCCCTATTAAAGGCAAAACAAGAAGGGGTTAATGTAAAAGGATATTTTGCTTGGACATTGACTGACAATTTTGAATGGGCAGAAGGCTATCATGCTAGATTTGGATTAATACATGTTGATTTCTTAACACAGTTAAGAACAATCAAAAATTCAGGATATTGGTTCAGGGATGTATTGTTTAAAGAGTAATTATTTTATGTAAGTTTGATGAAACCTGATCAAACTATGTATTTTAAACAATTGCTACTCTCTTTATTGATACTAATTTTTAGTTCTAGTTACGCTCAAGATATTCGTGAAATTCCTGCTTATACAGGTTATGCGGTTCCTGCAGAGTCTTGGAGTCCCCAGCTATTTGATTTTCAAAAAGGAGTGAGCAATTGGACAAATTTACAGCAACAATTAGAATACCATTTCTATCTCAGAAAAACGGGTTCTCTAGAGCTTTCAATGCAATTAAGAAATTTAGAAGGGGCTGCACAATTACAAGTCTTTTTTGACAAACAGGCATTCATTGTGAACGTTCCCAAATCTGCAAAATTTGTTTCTGTTAAGCTAGGAACAGTGGTGGTTAAGGATACTGGCTTTCATGTTATCAATATTAAAGGTCTGCGTAAATCAGGCAAAGCTATTGCTGAAATAGCAAGTATTGTTTGCAAAGGTCCAGCAACTGTGGGCATGCATTTTAACCCAAAAGAACGTAGAAATGCAGCTTCTGTTCATTTGAGATATCCCATTTCAGATACTACAAAGGTCATTGCTTTTTATAATGAACTAACTGTTCCAGTTGGGGCAGATCATGTGCATAGTTATTATATGTCAAATGGATTTGCTAGAGGATATTTTGGTATTCAAGTAAACAGTGAAAAAGAACGTAGAATCATTTTTTCCATTTGGGATGCAGGTAACGAAGCGGTTGACAGAGGAAAAGTGGCAGACAGTAATCGGGTACAATTACTAGCCAAGGGCGATGGGGTAGTTGCCAATGATTTTGGTAATGAAGGTACTGGTGGGCATAGTCATTGGGTTTATCCTTGGAAAGCTGGTCAGACATACAAATTTTTGGTAACCGCCTTACCTGATAGTGCTTCAAATACTACTATCTATTCTGGATATTGTTTTCTGCCAGATGTACAGCGATGGAAATTAATTGCTGCATTTAAAGCACCAAAGGATGGAAAATGGTTAAGAAACCTCTATTCCTTTAATGAAAATTTTGTAGGAGTAAATGGTCAATTAAAAAGAATGGCTCAATTTGGTAACCAATGGATTCAAAGGGAGAATGGAACATGGCTGGAGTTAACCAATGCTAGTTTTTCTTATGATGCTACTGGAAAAGCAGGAGATAGAATTGACTATGGTGCTGCTGTGCAAGATGGTCAATTTTACTTATGGAATGGGGGATTTGAAACCTCAACTGCAGTATATGGTCAAACATTTTCGCGTCCATCTTTGCAAACCAAACCTACTATTGATTGGAGCAAAAATGCGGATAGTGCGGTTCAAATGACAAAGGATTATGAGCAATTAAACAAAGCCATTCAAGCAAAAACCATTGATACAACTGGAAGCATTGATGGTATTTATTACAAAATATTGAAGGAAGGAACTGGAGCATTTGTTCAATCAACAGATACCCTAAGCATTTTTTACAAAGGCTGGTTGTTTAAAGATGGACTAGTATTTGACCAAACAAAAGACAAGCCGGCAAATTTCCCCTTAAAAAGGTTAATCAAAGGATGGCAACTAGGTTTACAGGCTTGCAAAGTGGGGGGTAAAATCAGACTCTATATTCCTTCCATATTAGCTTACGGGATGAGAACCAGGAGTAAGGATATAGCTCCAAATCAAATCTTGGTTTTTGAAATTGAGGTACTTTCTGCCAAAAAATAAAACAGATTCATCATAACTATTTTTTTGTACATTTATTAAGGAATTGAAAATCATCTAATATTTTTCAAATCAAGACAATGTCTCAGTCAAAAATGCCCCTTCCCAACATATTAGTTGTAGAAGATGATGCCTTTATTCAAGCTATTTTAAACCAAACACTAAGTGAACATTTTTCTGTAACCTTATTTACAGATGGAATGGATGCTTTCAATTATTTACAAAGCGGAAATGTGCCTGATTTGATCTTATCAGATTTGAACATTCCTGGTTTGAGTGGTATGGAATTATTAAATCAGGTAAGAAATAGTGGCTTCTTTAGTTCTATTCCCTTGATCATTCTTTCTGGAAAAGAAGATACAGATACTAGGATTCGTTGTTTAGAAGCTGGAGCGGATGATTATTTGGTAAAACCTTTTAATCCCAGAGAACTAGACGCCAGAATTAAGAACATCCTTAGAAGAATGGGCAAATACTAAACTAGCCAAGCATGTCGCAAGCAATTATAGCCGTGGTCAATGCGGACCAAGCCAACAAAAATTTCTTAGAAAACTGTGATTTTAAAGGGATTGTCTTACAGTTTTTTGCCAATGGATTGGAGTTGAGTAACGAATGGTTGGGTAAAAAATTAAATATAGTAGCCATTATTTCCCAATCAGAAATCATGGGTGCTTCAGGAATCTCTTTATTGGAAGCCCTAGTTCATAAAAAATTCCCTACGGTACCTTTTTTCTTGTTAACGGGGCCAACCAAAGAAAACCTATTACGCTTTAGTTTAAAAGCGGGAGTTACTGATGTTTTTGTTACACCTTTTGACGCAAGCAAAATAGCCATTAGGGTCAATTTTGTGATTGAAAACTGGGAAAGGATGAATACTCATCAAAAATCCAGTATTCACAAGCCTTATAAAACTCCATTGATTAAAAGGGTTTTTGATATTTGTTTTGCTTCTATAGTATTACTCCTACTTTCTCCCATATTATTATTGGTTATTATTGCTGTTAGAATGGAATCTAAAGGCCCCGTATTTTACTATTCTCTTAGAGTAGGAACTGGGTATCGGATTTTTAAATTCTTCAAGTTTAGGTCTATGTATGTAAATGCAGACCAACGATTAAAAGACCTGAAACATCTAAACCAATACAATGCCGGTGCAACAGTTGTAGAATCAAAATCAGATACTACACCTGTACTTTGTGACGATTGTTTAGCTAGGGGCTCAAAATGTCAAATGCCGGTTTATGCCGATAACAATTCTTGGTGTGAAAAAAAATATACGGTATTCAAACGTGCTACAGCCAACTCCGCTTTTATTAAAATCAAGGATGATCCTCGTGTTACCAAAGTAGGTAAGATTTTGCGCAATACCAGTATTGACGAATTGCCCCAATTGGTCAATGTATTAATTGGCGATATGAGCATAGTAGGCAATAGACCCCTGCCACTCTATGAAGCCGAGAAACTCACCACTGATAAATACGCTTTGCGTTTTATGGCCCCAGCCGGCATTACCGGTCTATGGCAGGTAATGAAAAGGGGTAAGGGTGAAATGTCTGAAGAAGAACGCTTGATGCTAGACAATAACTACGCACAAAACCATTCATTCTTATATGATATTGGTTTGATTCTTAAAACCATCCCTGCCCTTTTCCAAAAAGAAAGCGTGTAATCTATTTTTTCAAAAATTTCAGACAAACTGGATTTGGAATTTGCAAGCTATTGCCTGTATGTTTTAGTAGGCCGGTTTTTGGGTCTCTGTGAAATAACTCCACGTTACTAGTTAGCTGATTGGCTACCAATAAGAAATTGCCAGATGGGTCAATGGTAAAATTCCTGGGTCCTTCACCTCTGGTAGATTCATATCCCAATGCGGTTAATTTTCCAGTATTTGCATCTACACTAAAAATAGCAATATTGTTTTCCTTTCCTCTATTTGAAGCATACAGGAATTTTCCATCAGCAGAAATATGAATATCGGCATTGCCTGGTTGACCTTTATAATCGCTGGGGTGTGTGGCAATTCTTTGGACAAATTGGGTGGTTCCATTTTGATAGCGATGTACAGAAACCATTCCGCTCATTTCTTCTGTTACATACACAAATTTGCCATTGGGCGAAAAGTCCAAATGTCTAGGTCCACTTCCTGGTTCAATAGCAATAAAGGGCTGTTTAGCTGGACTAAGTGGTTGTTTGGCAGTTTGGTTAAATGAATAAATATTTACTTTGTCTGTTCCTAAATCTGGAGTTAGCAAGTATTTTTCATCGGGTGAAAGGAATACTGAATGCACATGTGGCATATCTTGTCTTGCTGGATTGCTACCTTTTCCCGTATGCACAATATGTTGGGTAAAAGGGGCAATACTACCGTCTGAATTCACCGGTAATGCGGCTAAACTGCCCCCACTATAATTGGCAGTTAACACCCACTTGCCATTTTTACTGATAGAAATATGGCAGGGGTTTTCACTTCCGCTAGAGGTTTGGTTGATGAATTTGAGTTTTGCGGTTTTGGGGTCAAAAGCGTAAGCGCTTATCAGCCCTGCTTGCTTTCTACTCACTTCATTGACTGCATAAACATATTTGCCATTAGGTGCAATAGTTAAAAAAGAAGGGTTGGCTGAACTGTCTGTATTACTAAGCCAGTCTGCCTTTCCTGTTTTACTATTATAGTGGTAAACATAGATGCCTTTACTACCCCCGGAAGTATAAGTTCCCACAAATAAAAAATAGTCTTGGGCAGAAACAAGAACAGAAAATAAGCACGCCATGATAAACAATGACCCTTTCATATGCATTCGTTTAGATTGGAAAGATAAAGCAGAACAAGTAAAAAGAGTGGATTGCCCTAACTTTATTGGTATGAACTCAAACAAAAATATTGGCTGGACGCTATTGGCTTTTATGGTCATTGGTGTAATGGCCTGTCAATCCAAATCCATGAATACATCAGATAAATCCTATGCTTTTAGATTGAAACCTGGTCAAGATCTTAAATTGTCCTTAGACAGTTTTGTACAAGCCAATCATTTAGAAGCAGCTTGGATTCAGACAGCAGTGGGCAGTTTAACTGATTATCATATTCGGTTTGCCAATCAGCCCAATGGGAGCAAAGCAACAGGTCATTTTGAAATTGTCAGTTTGGTTGGAACATTATCAGTCAATGGGTCACATATTCATATCTCAGTTTCAGATAGTACAGGAAAAACCATTGGTGGGCATTTGTTAGAAGGGAATAAGATTTATACAACAGCAGAGATTGTTATTGGAACTAGTCAACAATATCAATTTAAAAGGGAAGAAGATGGAACAACCCCTTGGAAAGAATTACAGGTTAAAGAATTAAACAAAGAACAATAAGGCATTCAAATAAAAATCCCGGTTACCTAAGCAACCGGGATTTTATTGAGTCCCCATTGGGGCATGTATTTTTGAAGCTAATTATTTTGCATTCTTCACATACTTATCCAGCCATTGGTTTTGTTCCCAAAGCATGTGTAACAAGTTTTCCTTGCCACGATAGCTATGTGCTTCATATGGTAAGAATACAAATCTCACAGTTCCACCATGACCCTTTACTGCATTGTACAAACGCTCACTATTAATAGGGAATGTACCAGGGTTGTCATCGCTATCTCCATGAATTAGCAAAATAGGCGTCTTGATATTATTGGCATAGCTAAAAGGACTCATTTCAAAATAGAGCTGAGGTGCTTGCCAATAAGTACGGTCTTCATTTTGGAATCCAAACGGTGTAAGGGTTCTGTTATAAGCACCACTACGAGCAATACCTGCTTTAAACAAGCTAGTGTGTGCTAGCAAATTAGCAGTCATGAAGGCGCCATAACTATGTCCGCCAACAGCCACACGTTTTCTATCACCAACGCCAAGGTCTGCTAATTTATTAATAGCAGCTTCAGCATTCATTTGTAATTGAGCTACAAAATTATCATTGGGTTTTTTGTCTGCACTGGCAGCCACAATAGGAAATTCTGCATTGTCTAATACGGCAAATCCTTGGGTCACATAGAAAATGGGAGAAGCCCAACTAATGGTGGTAAACCTAGATTGAGATCCTCTTACTTGGGCGGCATCTGCTGCACTATTGAACTCGCGGGGATAAGCCCACATTAAAACAGGTAGTAAGCCGTCTTTTTCTTTATTATAACCTTTGGGTAAATACAAATCACCAGTCAAATCAACGCCATCAGACCTTTTATAAGAGATCTTTTGCTTAGTAACACCATCCAATTGTGGATAGGGGTTGGCAAAATTGGTCAAAGGCTGGTCAGCAATACGCAGCATCAGGTTTTTCAAATAATAATTGGGAACATCTTTTTGAGATTCCTTTCTGGTAATCAACACCAATTTATTGGCGTCCAAAACTTCCGCCACAAATTCATAACTACCCTCTGCACAACGCCAGATAATTTCATTCTGTTTGCTGCTTAGGTCAAATTTGGCCAAGAAGGGAAGGTCACCTTTTGCTGAAGAACCGGTGGTATTGTTCATCAACAATTTTTTACCATTTTCTATGGTTTGAATCACTTGTCTGCCAAATGCATTCTTGGTAGTAACAGGGGTGCCTGGGTCATTATAGGCATCTGTTTGATTGCGTTCAAACAAGAGTTCCAAACTATTGGTACTGCTATTATAGCGGCTAACCCTACGCATTTGACGGGTTCTTGAATTTTCTTGCACCAAAGCAAGCGTTGCATCGCCCCAGCTAGTTCCTGCATAACGGAATTTTGTTTTGAACAGTTCTTTTGCAGAGCCAGTAAATGGAGCATTCAATGCATAAACTGCATCATGGAATTCCACTTTGTTTTTGATTAAACCGGAGTCTAAAGGCATGGCCCAAGTAATTGTAGCCGCTTCATCATCTCTCCAGTCAAATGCTCGAGGAACATTTTGGGTATTGTCATAACCAGATGGTGTTCCTTCACTAGAAGGTAGTTCTGCCAATACTTTTACCGTAGTTCCCTTTAAGTCTGTAATGCTAAGTGTAGATGGAAATCCTTGAGCCGTAACCAAATAAGAAAATGGCTTGCGAATAGTTCTTTGTAACAAGTATTTTTTATCTGGAGACAAAATAAAAGAAGCCAGAAGACCGGGTTTACCAATTGCTGTTTCAACGCCATTTTTATTTTGAATTAATTGTGCGGTTGCATAGAATTCAAATAATTGTTCGTCATAAGGGCTCTTGATCAAGTCTTGAAATGTAGCACTAGGGGCTGCTTTACCAAGGTTCTGTTGAATAGTTGGTCCCTTAGGTGTAATGGATTTTTTTGGAGCAGCAGCTGCGCTTTGGGTAGTTGCTTTATACAATATGGTATTATCATCTAACCAAGAAAAAGCATTTCCCAAAACAGTATTCACTGCTTTTTTATTGATTTTAATTGCTTTTTGAGTAGCTACTTCAATTACATACAAATCAACACCGGTAGCAGTGGTATTGGTAAAAGCAATCTTGGTTTCAGAAGGGTTCCAAGATGGGAATCCGCCTAATAAATTAGCTGGTAATCCACTCACTTTAAATTCCTGATTGGTCTTGATATTTTTCAAGATAAAATTGTTGATATAAGACCCCCTGCTTGGTGAGAAATTATTAGGGTTCAACCTAAGGCCAGCAATCCTTAGTTCGGGTTGGCCCAATTCTTCTACGGTTGGGTAAGAATTACGCTCGCTGAGTAGCATCCAACTGGCATTGCCATTGATGCTTACACCCGGAGTAGGTTTTGCTAATAAAAGGTCCGCAATATCTTTTGGCGGAACTTGATAACTCATGGCGTCCTGCGCCCACAGCCCTGTTCCAAGCAATAGGAAGCATAAGGCAGTTAGTAATTGTTTGGTATTGCTCATAGTTGAAGTTTTATATGTTATTGATAGACTCTTACAAAATCAATTTCCATCCGTTTGGGAAATACTTTTTCGTCAACGCCTTTTGCACCACCCCAGTTTCCACCAACGGCTAAATTTAGTAATAGATGAAAGGGTTGGTCAAATGGCCAAGCTGTTTTATCTGAATGCTCATTTTTATAAGTGAAATAATAATTGTTGTCCATGCCAATTTTAATGGTTTCTGTATCCCACTCTAATTGATAAGTATGAAATGCTTGGCTTATGTCTTTAACCGTAATGATTCCCGCTTTTTGGGTTCCAATCATGTGGTTATATTTCTTAGTATGAATGGTTCCGTGTAAAACACCTTGGTCATATCCCACATGTTCCATAATGTCTATTTCACCATCGTCCGGCCATTTGAGTGGGGTAGTAGAAGCCAGCATCCAAATGGCAGGCCAAGTGCCTAGTCCATCAGGGATTTTTGCCCTGATCTCTAACTTGCCATAGGTCCAATCACCCTTGCCCTTGGTCACCAATCTTGCAGAACTATAAGTATTCTTACCTATATTTTCTTTATGAGCTTCAATGATCAAATGACCATTTTCAACTCTAGCATTCTTTTGTTGTTGGTAAGTATAGTATTGTAATTCATTGTTACCCCAGCCATGTCCACCGGTGTCATAGTTCCATTTTTTTGGGTCAGGTAACCCCTTATAATTGAATTCATCACTCCAAACCAATTTTCTGGTTTTTTGGGCAGCGCTTGTTAGGCAAAGGGAAAACAGGCCAAGACCTATAAGTAGTAATCGAAACATGTTATTTGTTTTTTACGTTTGGAAGTTAACTATAAATCAAATTCAATAGTAGTTCAATTGACAAATGGAGCTAAGTCATTATCATCCCTTCAACAGAAATTCGAAATAAATTTGCCTTTAATGGAATATCCCATTAATTTTGTGGGACAATGAAGCCAGTTACACATATCCACCATCATCATTACTTACCCAAGCGGTAGGCTGTTGGTGTTTTGTGTTCATATAAAACATTGAAAAGCTTACCCTAGGGTAGGCTTTTTTATTTTCACCCATTGTGGGATATAAAAAATGAGGTTATGACAACAAGCAAGAATGAAACACAGAAATTAAGGTTGGCCATTCAGAAAAGTGGTAGACTCCATGATGATTCCATGAAACTTTTAAAGGAATGTGGAATAGACATTAGTAATGGGGTCAATAAATTAAAGGCAGAAGCCAGTAATTTTCCCATTGAAGTCTTTTTTTTAAGGGATGATGATATTCCCCAATACGTAGAAGACGGCGTGGCCGATATTGGATTTGTGGGTGAAAATGTGGTCTATGAGAAAAACAAGCAGGTAAAAGTGGGAGAGAAGCTGGGCTTTGGAAAATGCCGACTCTGTATTGCTATACGTAAAGGAGAAGATTATACTGGTCCCCAGTTTTTAGACAATAAACGAATTGCCACAAGTTATCCGGTATTGGTAAAACAGTATTTGAACAAAAACCAAGTAAATGGAGAAATCCATGAGATCAGTGGCTCGGTAGAGATTGCGCCAGGTATTGGCTTAGCCGATGCTATCTGTGACCTTGTAAGTAGTGGTTCAACCCTGTTCATGAATGGGTTAAAAGAAGTGGAAACCATATTGGAATCCCAGGCAGTTTTAATTCAAAACCTACAATTAACAGAAGAGAAATCTCAGACCCTAGCCAGATTGCTGTTTAGGGTTCAAGCTGTGAAAAAGGCCAAAAACAACAAGTACATCTTATTAAATGCACCCAATACCAACTTAGATAAGATTATTTCTTTGTTACCAGGTATGAAGAGCCCCACCGTTTTACCATTGGCAGAGCCGGGATGGAGTAGTGTGCATAGTGTTTTGAAAGAGAATGAGTTCTGGAATATAATTGAACAATTAAAAGAAGCTGGTGCCCAAGGGATCTTGGTAGTGCCAATTGAAAAAATGATTGTATAATATGAGAATAGTCAAGAATCCGCCTGTTCAAGACTGGGCAGGACTTTTACAAAGACCAGCACTGGATGACAGGGCCTTAGAGACAAAAGTGTTATCTGTATTGAAAGCGATTCAACAAGAAGGAGATGCGGCTGTTTTGAGGTTTACGCAACAATTTGACGGGATTAGCCTGTCAAAGGAAGATCAGCTGGTAACTGAGGCTGAGATTGACAATGCAATTGCATTATTGCCTGCAGATCTAAAGCTGGCCATTGAACAAGCAGCACAAAATATTAGCTTGTTTCACCAGTCTCAAGTATCTGAACCCGTGGTGGTGGAAACCATGCCCGGTGTCAAATGTTGGCGAAAATCTGTAGGCATTGAAAGAGTAGGGCTCTATATTCCAGGAGGTTCAGCGCCTTTATTCTCTACTATTTTAATGTTAGGCATACCCGCTCAAATTGCTGGTTGTAAAGAAGTTATACTTTGTTCGCCTCCTGATAAAACAGGTGGATTGCATCCAGCCATACTTTTTGCCGCGCAATTGGTAGGGATTCAGAAAATCTATAAAATTGGGGGTGTGCAAGCTATTGGAGCCATGGCTTATGGTACCCAAACCATTCCTAAAGTGAATAAGATCTTTGGGCCAGGTAACCAATACGTGACATGCGCCAAGCGATTGGTGCAGCAAGAAGGTATTGCCATTGATATGCCAGCAGGCCCAAGTGAGGTTTGTGTATTGGCAGACCAAACGGCTAACCCAGCTTTTGTTGCAGCGGATCTCTTAAGTCAGGCAGAACACGGATCAGATAGTCAGGTGTTGTTGGTAACTACTTCTTTGGACTTGGCCAATGCTGTAGATAAGGAATTAGAAATGCAATTAAATAAATTATCTAGAAAAGACTTGGCAATCAAATCATTAGATAATAGTACTTGTATTTTAATAGAAAATATGGAGCTTGGTTTAGCCCTTGTAAATGCCTATGCAGCGGAGCATTTGATCATTGCAACGGCCCAGCCAGAATCATTGGCAGAGCAGGTAGTCAATGCCGGATCTATTTTCTTGGGTCATTATTCACCCGAGTCTGTAGGGGATTATGCCAGTGGAACCAATCATACCCTGCCCACCAATGGATATGCAAGGGCCTATAGTGGGGTAAGTGTAGACAGCTTTGTGAAGAAAATTACTTTTCAGCAACTAAGCCCTGCGGGTTTAAAGACCATTGCATCTACCGTTACTTTAATGGCCATGGCCGAGGGACTAGACGCCCATGCTAATGCAGTCAATGTTCGCTTAAATTATTTAAAAGAGAATGCATTGTAATTGGCTAATTATCTTTTGATTTTTGACTTTTTAATTTTGACTTATACATCATGTTCCAATTAGACAAACTGATTAGAGAGAATATTAAAACCCTAAAAGCCTATTCATCGGCAAGGGATGAGTTTAACGGGGAAGCCAGTGTATTTCTTGACGCCAATGAAAATAGCCTGGGTTCACCCTTAAAAAAATGGTATAACCGTTATCCAGATCCACACCAACAATTGGTAAAAAAAGCACTGAGTCAGATCAAGGGTATTGCCCCTGAACATATCTTTTTAGGAAACGGTAGTGATGAATGTATTGACTTATTGTATAGGTGCTTCTGTGAACCGGGTAAGGATAATGCCATTATTTGCCCTCCTACTTATGGCATGTATGAAGTAAGTGCCAATATCAATAATATAGCCCTGAAAAGGGCACCACTTATGCCTGATTTTCAGCTAAACCTGGCACATATAGAAACCCTAATAGACGCCAATACCAAACTAATTTGGCTCTGCTCACCCAATAATCCAACCGGAAATAGCTTGAATAGGGCCGATATTGAAATGGTCTTGAACAATTTTAATGGCATTGTGGTCATTGATGAAGCCTATATCAATTTTGCAAAACAGCAGTCTTTTATTCAAGACTTGGTGGATTATCCTAACCTGGTAGTGCTCCAAACCTTTAGCAAGGCTTGGGGTTTGGCAGGTCTAAGACTGGGAATGGCTTTTGCTTCTAAAGAAATTCTGGAAGTGATGGACAAAGTGAAGCCACCTTATAATATTAACCAAGTGACCCAGGAACTGGCATTAAAAGCCATGGAAGAATTGGGTCAAGTAAAAGACATGATCAAAATCTTGGTAGACATGCGTGAGGCCTTGGTAGAAGTTTTTGAATCCATGCCAACTGTTGAAAAAGTATATCCTTCAGATGCCAATTTTATATTGGTCAAAATTGCAGAAGCAAGGAAAATCTATGAATTCTTATTGACCAAGGGAATTGTGGTCAGGGATCGTAGCTCGGTCCAACTCTGTGAAGACTGTTTGCGCATTACCATTGGTACCGAAAAAGAAAATACAGATTTGATAGACGCTATGCAGGATTGGTATGCGGCTCAAACAATACCTGAATAATTCTGTTTTGATTTGTAATTTCATCGCGCAAGCAGTTAAGCAAACCCACAAAACAACTAACATGAGTAAAAGCATTTCTCTATGCCTATTGGCCCTTGGCCTTTCTATTTCTCAATTATTTGCCCTTTCTGGCGATTCAACTAAATTGGCCAGTAAAGCCATAATGCCAGACGCAGACAATGCTGGTTTGAAGCTGCCGGCTGGTTTTGGAGCATTAAAAGTAGCTGATAGTATTGGTAGGGCAAGACATATTGCCATTACTGATAAAGGAACCATTTATGTAAAGCTTTCCCGTTTGGTAAATGGAAAAGGTATTGTGGTGCTGCGCGATAATGATGGAGACGGAAGGGCAGAAGAAAAAGGCAGTTTTGGCGAATTTGCCGGAACAGGTATTGCCATCAGTGGTAAATGGTTGTATGCATCTTCGGATGAAGAAGTGTATAGATATATGTTAACCCCCGATGGGTCTTTGGTAAATCCCATGTCTCCCCAAAAAATCATTACAGGTTTAATCAATAGAAAACAACACGAATCAAAATCCATTGCCCTAGACGGTAAGGGAAATATTTATGTAAATATTGGTGCTTATTCCAATTCTTGTCAGGAAAAAGACAGGGCCAAGGGTTCAAAAGGAATGATGCCTTGCCCCATTTTGGATTCTGCTGGTGGAATTTGGAAATTTGACGTAGAAAAATCTAATCAAACCTACGGCGATGGTAAAAAATTTGCCACTGGTCTACGCAATGTAGTTGGTCTTGATTGGAACAAACAGAATAACCAATTATTTGTCATGCAACACGGAAGGGATCAGTTGCACGATTTATTCCCAGATTTATTTGATGAAAAAGCCAATGCTGAAAAACCTGCAGAAACCATGTATGCCTTAAAAGAAGGTAGCAATGCAGGATGGCCATATATTTATTATGACCCTGAAATGAAGCAAAAAATAGTTGCTCCAGAATATGGTGGTGATGGGAAAAAAGTATCTACTGATCCTGCTTTTCAAGACCCAGCTATTGCGTTCCCAGCACATATGGCGCCTAATGCACTGTTATTCTATACGGGTAATCAATTTCCAGCAAAATATAAGAATGGTGCGTTTGTAGCATTCCATGGTTCTTGGAATAGAGCACCTTTGCCTCAGGAAGGTTATTATGTAGCATTTGTGCCTTTTGAAAACGGTAAACCAACTGGACAATGGGAAATTTTTGCCAATGGATTTGCTGGTGTGGAAGTAGTTACAGGAACCAGGGGTGCGCAACACCGTCCCTGCGGATTGGCCCAAGGACCAGATGGTTCATTGTATGTTACTGATGACAGTAAGGGAACTATTTATAGAATCATGTACAACGGAAAATAGTGATGAAAAAGATAAGGATATTTTTGATGATGGTATTGGTATGTCTGGTTGCCAATCTATGGGCGCAAAGCCCCATTAGCAAATCGGTGATGGATAATGGCAAAGCTATTTATCTGAGTAGGTGTTTGGCCTGTCATCAAGTAGATGGAGGTGGAGTACCGCATTTAAACGCGCCCTTAGATGGAGCATCTGCGGTAATTGCAGCCGATAAAGCAAAATTGATTCGCATTGTGTTAAAGGGTTATTCAGATAGGGTAGAAATAGACGGAGAATATTATTCAAACAATATGGCAGCACATGCAGATTTAAAAGACCAACAAATTGCCGATGTGCTTACATATATTAGAAACAGTTGGAGCAATAAAGCTTCTGCTGTCACCGCTGCTGAAGTAAAAGCTGTCAGAGCAAAATTGAAATAACATGCGCAGGATTTTATTTATAGACAGGGATGGAACCATTATCAATGAAGCCCCACCTACTTACCAGATTGATGATTTTTCAAAACTGAGTTTTTATCCATCGGTATTCCAATACTTAAGTTTAATTGCAAAGGAACTGGACTATGAATTGGTGATGGTGAGTAACCAAGATGGTTTGGGTACGGCTTCTTTTCCAGAAAAAACCTTTTGGCCAGTGCAGGATTTTATCATGGAAACCTTGGCCAATGAAGGGATTCATTTTGCTGCAGCGCATTTTGATAGAAGCTTTCCGCATGAAAATCTACCTACGCGCAAACCAGCAATTGGCATGTTAACGGCCTATTTAGATCCTAGCAAATATGATCTGGCTAATAGCTATGTAATTGGAGACAGGATTACAGACGTGCAATTGGCCAAGAACCTTGGTGCCAAAGCCATTTGGCTTAATGCGGATCCCAATTTGGGTGGGGCAGAAGTGGCTGATAGTATGGAAGCTTTAAAAGAAACAGTGGCACTTGAAACCCTGCAATGGGAAGAAATTTATCGCTTTTTGAAATTGGGGCTTAGGCAAGTAGTGCATGAGCGTAATACCAATGAAACCAAGATCCATGTGGAGTTGAATCTAGATGGATCCGGCAAAGCCAATATTCAAACAGGCTTGGGCTTTTTTGACCATATGCTTGACCAGATTGCGCGTCATGGCAAATTGGATTTAACCTTGCATACCAAGGGCGATTTACATATAGACGAGCACCATACCATTGAAGATACTGGTATTGCTTTAGGGGAAGCTTTTGCCTTGGCATTAGCAGACAAAAGAGGTATGGAGCGCTATGGTTTTGCCCTACCCATGGATGAGGCCTCCGCCCAGGTTTTAATTGATTTTGGCGGTAGAAATTGGTTGGTTTGGGACGCTAGTTTTAGCCGTGAAAAAATTGGAGAAATGCCAACTGAAATGTTCTACCATTTTTTCAAGAGCTTTAGCGATGGTGCCAAATGCAACCTAAATATTTGTTGTAAAGGAGACAATGAACACCATAAAATAGAAGTCATTTTTAAGGCATTTGCCAAAGCCATTCGCATGGCTGTAAAAAGAGATCCATTCTCTAATCACTTGCCTTCTACCAAAGGTGTTTTATAAGTTTATTTAATACGGGTCCAGGTTTCTGTTCTGCCCACTAAGGAGATGCCAATATAGCCTCTAACCAAGAGCGTATTGGCATCTTTCATTTTCATATAGCACTTGTATTCCTTACCATTTTGAGGATCATAGATTTTTCCACCATTCCATTCGTCTTTGTCAAATTGAAATCCCTTTAAAATTTGTAAACCTAGAATGGGTTTGGATTTTAAATTGTCATCAGGATTGTTTTTGTCTGTTTTGGGTTTTCCAGCTTCGTCATTAGGTTCTTTAAGCCAAACCAGTTTACCAAAGTAGGCATTACCCTGTTTGAAGATCTGAATATGTCCCTTTCCGGTTGAATTTAACCAGATTCCCATAATATCATCTGGTCCTGCACTGGCCTTAGAAACAGTGCTAAAACTAAAGGCAATGGCAATTAATAAGATAGACTTCAAAAACTTCATGGTATTTTTTTTCAAATTTGAGTTAATCACTTGCTTCTAACAAATCTTGTTCAAACTTATCTGGATTTTTCCCATTATTCATTCAAAATTCCAATTTTGGGAAATAATTAGATAATTGATTTGTTAAAATCAAGTTGATAATCAATGTATTGTATTCATGGCATAGCAATTGGATTATTAGAACAAAATGACCCACATGAATAATTTAGATTTTTTCAAAGCCTGTTGGAACAATGAGAAATTAGCAACAGTTACCATGATTGATGCTTTGCCATCAGATAAGTTATTATATCAACCACATCCTGTAAATAGGACTGCAAGAGAAATTGTGTCTCATTTGTTATCTCATATGGTGGATTTTAAAACCATTCTTCAGTTTAATAGCTGTGATGAAACAATGGAATTTGCTTTTATGGATAGTGCTATGGCGGCTTACCAAATGGATATTTTTTGGAATGAGGTAACAGCCTTGCTGAACAAAACAAGTATTGAAGCTTGGGAAAATGAAACAGTAGAATTATTAATTGAGGGTAAAACCTTTGTTACACTTCCCAGAAGTAGTATGATGTGGTTTTTCTTTTTTGACATGATCCACCATCGCGGTCAATTGTCTGCCTATGTACGCGCCATGGGTGGTAAAAATCCAGTAGTTTACGGATATACAGCGGATAGTAAATAAGATTTTTTTCATAGTGGTTACCGCCTTGGGCCGTTGGTTCAAGGCGGTTTTGTTTTTTTTAGAGAAAATTTTGGTTTAAATGCAATTCTCTACCATCTTTGCATAGCAATGAATCAAGTAACAAACAAATATTGGTGGTGGCATACAAGCTCTTTACGGGGATTGTAGTGGCATAGCCAATACTTTTTGAAATAAATTCAAAGCCCCGACAATTTGCCGGGGCTTTTTTTTATCCCAATCTAAACAGATCATTCAAAAGAAAATAGATCAGATGTCAGTCAAGAAAATCAAATTGGAAACAGTCAGCAAAAGAATGCTAGCCGATGTATTTACACCGGTAGGAATTTACTTGCGTTTGCGAGACCGTTTTAGGGATACCATTCTGTTAGAAAGTACCGATCACCATGTGGCAGAGAATAGTTATTCTTTTATTGGCGTCAATGCCATTGCGGGTATGGAATTGACTTCTACTAGTAGTATGGAATTTAAATTACCTGGGCAGAAGCCTGAAAAAGCTGCTTTGAAACAAACAGCAGATGCCCCCAATGCTTTATGGGATTTTATGCAGCATTTTGAGGTTCTTCCCTGTGAAGAAAAGGAAGCTGTTTTTGCGCAAGGTTTGTATGGCTATGCCAGTTTTGATGCGGTACAATTTTTTGAGAGTATTCAATTTAATGATTCAAAAAAAACGGCATCGGATATTCCTTTGATGCGTTATCGTTTATACCAATATGTAATTGTGTTCAATCATTTTAAAGACGAGCTCTTTTTGTGTGAGAACAAAGTAGCTGGATTGGATTCTGATTTACAAATGGTAGAATCTTTGATCAAAAGCAAAGACGTTCCTGTGTATCCCTTCCGTATAAGTGGCTCAGAGACTTCTAATATGACAGATGAAGACTATAGGCAAATGGTGAAAAAGGGCATTCAATCCTGTTATAGAGGTGACGTGTTTCAGATTGTTTTAAGCCGCAGATTTAATCAAGGTTTTACGGGCGATGAATTTAATGTCTATCGCGCTTTGCGCAGTGTTAACCCTTCTCCTTATCTATTCTTTTTTGACTATGGCGATTATAAATTAATGGGTTCTTCTCCGGAAGCGCAATTGATTATTCAAAATGGCAAAGCTGTTGTTCACCCTATTGCTGGCACTTTTAAAAGAAGTGGCGATGACGCAACAGACAAAGCCATGGCTGAAAAATTATTACAGGATGCTAAGGAAAATGCGGAACACGTGATGTTAGTAGACCTGGCAAGAAATGACTTGAGCCGTTGTTGTACAGACGTGGTTGTCAGTCATTATAGACAGGTACAATATTATAGCCATGTAATTCATTTGGTGAGCGAGGTAACAGGGAATGTGAAAAAAGGACAAAATCCATTTGAGTTATTGGCCAAAACCTTTCCTGCCGGCACTTTGAGCGGAGCCCCCAAATTCAAAGCCATGGAATTGATAGATAATTTTGAACCAACCGCAAGGGGGTATTATGGCGGTGGTATTGGTTTTATTGGATTTAATGGTACCTGTAATCACGCCATTATGATCCGAACTTTCTTAAGCCGTAATAACACATTGGTGTATCAGGCAGGTGCGGGAGTAGTTGCTGCCAGCATTGAGGAAAATGAATTACAAGAAGTAAACAACAAATTGAACGCGCTAAAAAAAGCAATCGTGATTGCAGAAGCCATTTAGCATTTGAAGCAATAGCATTATGAAGATTTTAGTATTTGATAATTACGATTCATTCACCTACAATCTGGTTCATTTGGTAGAGCAGATTACGGGCAATAGGGTAGACGTGTACCGTAATGATGAACTGCCTCTGGAAAAAATAAAGGGCTATGACAAAATTTTATTGTCTCCTGGTCCAGGGGTTCCTTCTGAAGCGGGTTTGTTATTGCCTTTAATCAAGGAATACGCTGCTACTAAATCTATACTTGGGGTATGTTTGGGTCATCAGGCCATTGGAGAAGCTTTTGGAGGAACATTGACCAATTTGAGTACCGTATACCATGGGATTGCAACCCCTGTTCAGCAAATAGCCAATGAGGGTAAGCATTCTCGTTTGTTTGAAGGTTTAGCAGATGAATTTATAGTGGGTAGGTATCATAGCTGGGTAGTGGATCAACAAAATTTCCCAACTGATTTAAGAATCACTGCCAAAGAAGAACATGGATACATTATGGCATTGGAACACAAAACCTTTGATGTACAAGGGGTGCAGTTTCATCCAGAAAGTATTCTAACCCCAGATGGTGCTATTATTTTGAAAAACTGGTTAAAAAAATAGTATGAAGAAGCTATTACAATATTTGTTTGAACACAAAACCTTAAGCAGAGAAAAGGCTAAAGAGGTATTGATTCAAATTTCCAACGGTCAATTTAATGAAACAGAAATTGCTGCTTTTATTACCGTTTTTTTGATGAGAAGCATTACCATTGAGGAATTGCAAGGGTTTTGTGACGCACTCATGGAACTTAGAATTCAGTTTGATACTAAGGGGCATGAAGTCATGGATATTGTTGGTACCGGCGGTGACGGTAAAAACAGTTTCAATATTTCTACACTGGCTTGTTTTATAGTGGCTGGTGCTGGTCAAAAAGTAGCCAAGCACGGTAACTATGGAGCTAGCTCTATAAGTGGTTCTTCCAATGTCATGGAGCAATTGGGCTACAAGCATAAGAATAGTCATGAGGCATTATTAAAAGAATTAGAACAAGCCAATATCTGTTTCTTGCACGCGCCACTATTTCATCCTGCGTTGAAAGTGGTAGCACCTATTAGAAAGAATTTGGGATTGCGTAATTTTTTCAATATGCTAGGTCCCATGGTTAATCCAGCTTCACCAGCTTTTCAATTGGTAGGAGTGTATAATTTGGAAATGGCTAGGATTTATAATTATCTCTTACAGCAAACAGGTAGGGCATTTACCATTATTCATAGCTTGGATGGTTATGATGAGATTTCTTTGACCAGTGACACAAAAGTGATTACCAATTTGGGAGAACGCGTTTATACGCCGGAAGAATTGGGCAAGCGCATGGTGGAGCAGTCAGATATTTATGGAGGGAATACCGTAGAAGAATCTGCTGCCATTTTCCGTAAAATAATTCAAGGAAATGGAACTTGGGCACAGAATGCTGTTGTATTGGCCAATGCAGCTATGGCATTAAATTGTACGGGTAAATATGCTAACTATGATGCTGCTTATCACGCAGCCGTGGAGAGCCTAGAATCAGGTAAGGCATTGGCCTCATTAGAAAAATTGATAGCACTACAGTCATGAATATTTTAGAAAAAATAGTTGCCCGTAAAAAGGAGGAATTGGTGCAAAGAAAGGCCTTGGTATCTGTGGAGCAATTGCAAGCAATGCCACATTTTAAAAGGACTACTTATTCCACCAAAGCATTTTTGGCAGACCCTGGTAGAACAGGTATCATTGCTGAATTTAAAAGACAATCTCCCTCCAAAGGTGTGATTAATGGCATAGCGGATGTGGTAAGCGTTACGGGTGCCTATGCCCAAGCGGCAAGCGCGGTTTCTGTATTAACGGATACTGATTTTTTTGGTGGTAGAACAGAAGACCTGATGGCTGCAAGGGTGCATGAGATTCCCTTGTTAAGAAAGGATTTTATGATAGACCCCTATCAGGTATATGAAGCCAAAGCCATGGGAGCAGACCTGATTTTATTAATTGCAGCTTGTTTAGAAGTTGATCAAGTAAAGCAATTGGCGGCTTTGGCGCATGAGCTTGGTTTAGAAGTGTTATTAGAAATTCATGATGAAACAGAATTGGGACATATCTGTGATGAAGTAGACTTGGTTGGGGTGAATAACCGCAATTTGAAAACCTTTGAAGTAAGTATTCAGACTTCTTTAGATCTAATTGGAAGAATTCCTGCAGATAAACCCGCCATTGCAGAAAGTGGTATCAGCAATGTGGATACTATTGTAACTTTGAGGGCAGCCGGTTTTAAGGGCTTCCTAATTGGGGAGAATTTCATGAAAGAAGCCAACCCTTCGATTGCTTTTGCTGATTTTGTCAATCAACTAAAAGCAAGCTAACATGCGTATTAAAGTATGTGGAATGACCAAGGCGGAGCAAGTGCTCCAATTAGACGAATTAGGGGTTGAATTTGCAGGATTCATCTTCTATCCAAAATCGCCCCGCTATGTCTTATCCCATATGAGTAAGGAACAACTTAAAAAACTCAAGGGAAAGCATATTAATAAAGTGGGTGTGTTTGTGAACACCCCTGTAGAAGAAGTGTTACAGTTGGTAGACGCCTGTGGTTTGTATTTGGTTCAATTGCACGGGGACGAAAACCCAAGGTATTGTGAACAGATTGCCAACTATGTAACGGTAGTCAAAGCATTTAGATTAAGAGAGGGAGAAGATATTTTATGGCGTGCAAAAGATTATCAAGACGCAGCAGATATGTTTCTCTTTGATACAGAAGGAGCGGGATATGGCGGAACAGGAAAGAAGTTTAACTGGGATATCTTAAAAGGGGGTAATGTTAGAAAGCCTTTTTTCTTAAGTGGGGGTATTCAACCGGAAGACGTTGAATTATTAAAAGCATTTGAACAAGAAAGCGTTGCCAAAGACTTATTTGCTGTTGATATCAATAGCAAATTTGAATTAGCACCCGGATTAAAAGACATGGACAAAATTCAAACATTTGTAAAGGCATTAAAAGGAGGATAGAGATGGTAACCTACAATGAAAGTTTTCAAGCGCCCAATGAGCAAGGGTATTATGGCCGTTTTGGTGGAGCTTATATTCCCGAAATGTTACATAGGAATGTAGAGGAACTCAAAGCGCAGTACCTAAACATTATGCATGAAGCCTCTTTTCAAAAAGAGTTTCAGCACTTGCTGCGCGATTATGTTGGAAGACCTACACCGCTGTTCTTAGCAGAAAGATTGAGTGCAGAGTTTAATACGGCTATTTATTTGAAAAGAGAAGACCTCTGCCATACAGGTGCCCACAAAATCAACAATACCATTGGCCAAATTTTATTAGCCAGAAGATTGGGCAAGACCAGGATTATTGCAGAAACTGGGGCTGGTCAGCATGGTGTAGCAACAGCTACGGTTTGTGCTTTAAAAGGTATGGAATGTATTGTGTACATGGGTGAGAAAGACATTGAACGCCAGGCACCTAATGTGGCTCGTATGCGTATGCTTGGTGCCAAGGTAATTCCAGCTATTAGTGGAAGCAGAACTCTTAAAGACGCTACCAATGAAGCCATTCGTGACTGGATCAATAATCCGGTAGATACCCATTATATTATTGGAAGTGTTGTTGGGCCACATCCTTATCCAGATATGGTAGCCCGTTTTCAAAGCGTGATCAGTGAAGAGATTCGCTGGCAGTTAAAGGAAAAAACTGGTCAGGAATTGCCCACCCATGTTGTTGCATGTGTTGGAGGTGGTTCTAATGCAGCTGGTGCTTTCTATCATTTTCTAGACGAATTATCTGTGCAATTGGTAGCAGTTGAAGCGGCTGGAATGGGTGTCAATAGTGGAATGAGCGCAGCCACCACGCAACTAGGAAAACCTGGGATCTTACACGGAAGCAAAAGTTTGTTAATGCAAACGGAAGATGGTCAAGTGGTAGAACCCCATAGTATCTCGGCTGGACTAGACTACCCTGGTGTAGGTCCACTGCATGCTAATTTATTTGATTCTGGTAGGGGAACTTTTTTAAGTGCCACTGACCAAGAAGCATTAGAAGCAGCATTTCATGTAAGTAAAACAGAAGGGATTATTCCTGCATTAGAAACAGCACATGCATTTGCAGTTTTGGGTAGGATGAACCTAAAGCCAACAGATAGGGTGGTGCTCTGTTTGAGTGGAAGAGGAGACAAGGATTTAGCCACTTATATTCAGGAATTAGATGCACACGCATCATAATTGTATTTCAAACAAATAACATGAGCAGGTTAGCAAAGCTTTTTGATTCAAAGCAAAAAAATATATTGAATGTCTATTGTACAGCGGGATACCCCCAATTGAATAGTACCATTGACATGATTGCAGCATTAACTGAAAACGGGGTAGACATCATAGAATTGGGCATGCCTTATAGTGATCCCTTAGCAGATGGGCCTGTAATTCAGCAAAGCGGCAATATTGCCCTTGCTAATGGCATGACCATTGCTGTTTTATTTGATCAACTAAAAGTGCTTAGACAGGTTTCCAATGTTCCATTAATCTTAATGGGGTATATGAATCCAGTTTTGCAATATGGATTTGAAAAATTCTGTAAAAACGCTGCAGCTGTTGGTGTAGACGGTCTAATACTTCCTGATTTACCCGAGTATGAGTTTGAAACAGAATACGGAGCCATCATTAAAGCAAATGGATTGGATTTTGTTTTTTTAGTAACACCAGAGACCTCAGAAGAAAGGGTTAGAAAACTTGATGACTTGAGTACCGGGTTTTTGTATGCCGTAAGTTCATCAGCTACTACTGGACAAGACAAGGACTTTAATGCTGTTGAAACCTATTTACAAAGATTGCATGCAATGAATTTGAAAAATCCAGTTTTGGTAGGATTTGGCATCAAAGACAGGTCTACTTTTCAGTCTGCTTGTAAACACGCTAACGGAGCCATTATAGGTACTGCTTTTATTCAGGCTATGGAAGGGACAAATGATTTAAAAGCTACTGTGAAACAATTTTTGGGAACGGTTCAATAACACTATTAGATGAAATTGGTAATTGTTAAATACAATGCTGGCAATATTCAATCCGTGCTTTATGCCTTAGAAAGAATTGGCATGGAAGCCTTAGTCACGGATGACCACGATTTGATTAAAGCGGCTGATAAAGTAATTTTTCCTGGTGTGGGAGAAGCAAGCACTGCCATGCAGTATTTGCGTGAAAGAGGTTTGGATCAACTCATCAAATCTTTGGAGCAACCTGTTTTAGGAATTTGTTTGGGAATGCAATTAATGTGTACCCACAGCGAAGAAAACAATACGGATTGTTTGGGCATTTTTGAAGAAAAAGTAAAACGATTTCAACCCGCGGCAGAAAATCAAACACATTTGAAAGTGCCGCAAATGGGATGGAATAATATTCATACACTGAAAACACCTTTATTTAAAAACATTCCTGAAAATAGCTATTGTTATTTTGTGCATGGTTATTATGCATCCCTTGGTGAGCATAGTATTGCAACCACGGATTACGTGCTTCCATATAGTTCTGCATTACACAAAAACAATTTTTATGGGGTACAGTTTCACCCTGAAAAATCCGCTACAGTGGGAGAGACTATTCTAAGGAATTTTATAGACTTATAGCTTATTATTATGGAAATTATACCAGCAATTGACATCATTGACGGAAAATGTGTAAGGCTCACCCAGGGTGACTATGCACAAAAAACCGTCTACAATGAAAATCCTTTAGAAGTAGCCAAGGAATTTGAAGCAGCAGGTGTGAAAAGGCTACACTTGGTAGACTTAGATGGTGCCAAAGCAGGAACTGTACAAAACTGGAAAGTTTTGCAAAGCATAGCAGCCAATACCAGCTTGGTCATTGATTTTGGCGGAGGTATCAAACAGGATAAAGATTTGGCTATTGTTTTTGAATCGGGTGCAGCATATGCAACCATTGGTAGTTTAGCTGTAAAATCTCCGGATGTATTTGTATCATGGCTGGAAGCCTATGGAGCAGATAAGTTTCTGCTTGGGGCCGATGTAAAAGACAAAAAAATTGCCATAGCTGGGTGGTTAGAAACTACTGAAATAAATATTATTGATTTCCTAGGAGATTATCTAAGTAAAGGGGTACAACAAGTTTTCTGTACCGATGTAAGTAAGGATGGAAAGTTGGAAGGACCTTCCTTAGCATTATATCAAGAAATTCTGACTACCTATCCCCAAGCATATTTTATTGCAAGTGGTGGTGTAAGTTCTATGGAAGACTTGCATGCCCTTGATGCCATTGGTTGTTCAGGGGCCATTGTTGGAAAAGCCATATATGAGGGTAGGATTACCCTAGATGAATTGAAAACCTTTTTCTAAGTTAACTAAGAAAACATGCTTGCAAAAAGAATCATACCCTGTTTAGATATCCGTGATGGTAGAACCGTAAAGGGGGTAAATTTTGAGAATATTCGTGACGCTGGTGACCCTGTGGAATTAGGTGCATTTTATGCCAGTCAGGGTGCAGATGAATTGGTTTTTTTAGACATTACAGCCACCAATGAGAAGCGAAAAACATTGAGTGAACTAGTGAATCGGATTTCTCACCATATCAATATTCCATTTACAGTAGGGGGGGGTATTAGTAGTGTGGAAGACGTTAACATACTCCTGCAAAACGGAGCAGACAAAATTTCCGTAAATACATCTGCATTTAAAAGGCCTGACTTGATCAAGGAATTGGCCAAAGAATTTGGGAGCCAGTGTGTGGTTTTGGCCATTGATACCAAATTGGAAGCCGATGGCGATTGGTATGTTTATCTCAATGGTGGCCGAGTTAAAACCAATACCAAATGCAGGGATTGGGCAAAACAAGCCGTAGATTTGGGGGCTGGTGAAATTCTGTTGACTTCTATGAATCACGATGGCACCAAACAAGGATTTGCCTTAGAGATTACGGAGCAATTGGTCAAGGATTTGCCCGTTCCTATTATTGCTTCTGGAGGTGGGGGCAGTATGGAACATTTTGAAGACGTATTTAATATTGCCAAAGCAGACGCTGCATTGGCAGCCAGCATTTTTCATTTTAAGGAAATTGGTATTCCTGAATTGAAACAGTTTTTAAAAGAAAAAGGGATTGAAATTAGATTATAATTGAGGTTATGAAAATAGATTATTCAAAATATACAGACGGATTAGTCCCAGCCATTGTACAGGACTATGATACAGACAAGGTATTAATGATGGGTTTTATGAATGAAGCAGCACTGCATAAAACAGAAGAGTTGGGTAGGGTTACTTTTTATAGTAGGAGCAAACAAAGGCTTTGGACAAAAGGGGAAGAATCTGGTAATTTTTTAGAGCTCAAATCCATCGCAGTAGATTGTGATAACGATACCTTATTGATTAAAGCTCATCCAAAAGGGCCTGTTTGTCATACCGGTGCAGATACTTGTTGGATGGAAAAAAACCACAACAGTAATTTTCTGAATTACTTGGAAGATATCATCGCCCTGCGCAAAAAAGCTTCTGTTGAAGAATCTTATGTTGCAAGATTGTTTGCAAAAGGCATGAATAAAATGGCACAGAAAGTGGGTGAGGAAGCGGTTGAATTGGTCATTGAAGCAAAGGATAACAATGAAGAACTTTTTTTAAATGAAGCGGCTGACCTCATGTTTCATTATCTTATTTTGCTAAATGCTAAAGGATATAAATTAGACAATGTGGTAGACATTTTAAAACAACGACATTCGAAATAACATGCAGAAATCCCTGTTCCTTTTATTGGTTTTAGCTCCAGTTTTTGGGCTTTGTCAAATTAATCAAAAACAATTTGTACTTTCTGGTAACATTCAAGGTTTAAAAGATAGTACCAAAGTGACCCTGATTTCAGGTAGTAATTCGCAGTCAACCGTTTCAGTTATTTCTAGAAATGGTTCTTTTAAATTAAAAGCCTTGCTCTCAGAGCCTGATGTGTATCAGCTGGGTTTTGATGGCTATAAAGAAGCTACTGACCTTTTTATTTTTAATGACAGTGTTTCATTAGTAGGGAATTTGAATAATGTAGCAGGTTGGGTTTTTAGTGGTTCACCCATTCAGGACGATTATGCTTTTTTTAAACAGCAGTTTACTCCTTATAAAGACAAATTAAATAGTCTTGCTGCTACCATTAACCAAGAAAAAGATCCAGCCAAAAGAAATAGTCAAATGCAAGAATTTGCGGCAGCAAAATCTGTGGTAGTTAAAAACGCAGCCGATTTTGCCAAGTCAAAACCCAGTTCTGCTGTTAGTCCTTTTGTTTTATATGTATTGAGCCCCTTGTATGATGGTGGTGCTGTTGAACTAGAATCTTATTATGCCCCTTTGAACGGATTAGCCAAAACGGGTCCTTATGCCAAAGCCATAGAGAGTAGTATCATGGAGTCCAAAATAGGCGCCATTGGTAGCAAGGCCATGGACTTTACACAAAAAGATGTAAATGGCAAGTCAATATCACTTTCATCCTTTAAGGGTAAATATGTGCTTGTTGATTTTTGGGCTAGTTGGTGCGGTCCTTGTAGACAAGAGAATCCCAATTTGGTAAGGGCCTATGCACAATTTAAAGACAAAAATTTTGCCATTTTAGGCGTGTCTTTAGACAAGGAAAAAGCCAATTGGATCCAGGCCATGAAGGCCGATAAATTGGTATGGACAAATTTAATTGATGCGCAAGATGGGCCAGGATCACCAGCTATGATGTATCGGGTAAGCGTTATTCCTACCAATTTTTTAATTGATCCAACTGGGACTATTGTTGGCAAGAACTTGAGAGGCGCTGAATTGGAGAACGCCTTGCATAAATTCCTGAAATAGTTTAATGAAACAATAGGGCATAGCTAGACTCGTCAAAACCAATGGCAATAATTTTACCATCAAGTTCAATGATGGGTCTTTTAATGGCACTTGTATTGGCCATTAAATAAGTAATGGCGGTAGGTATGTCTTTGATTTTCTTTTGTTGTAATATATCCATGGAGCGCCAAGTGGTACCCTTTTTATTTAAGAGGGGTTCCCAACCTTTTTGTTTGGTCCATTCTTGCAGCTTTTCTTGGCTTAGTCCTTTTTTCTTATAGTCATGATATTCAAAGGGAATTCCATTGGTTTTTAAATAATCCAATGTTTTTTTTACCGTATTACAATTGGTTATGCCATAAACTAGGTACATAAGGGTTATTTTTGTGTATTCAACCGATGGTACCAGTTTTTTGAGGAACCAATGGTTTTGAAATAGCTTGCAGAGCGCAAATATCCTTTTTTCATGGCTAGAACCTATTTATTTTTCTTATTCATTTTTTTTGCAATGGGAGCGTTGTCGCAA
Organism: Chitinophaga pinensis; assembly: GCA_943372225.1. Lineage (GTDB taxonomy): Bacteria > Bacteroidota > Bacteroidia > Chitinophagales > Chitinophagaceae > Sediminibacterium > Sediminibacterium pinensis_L. The sequence continues at coordinate 168,879 of CALRXV020000002.1, forward strand.
ACGCAACAGCAAAAAAAATTTTTAGGAATCATCATGGGGAATGTCTTGGAATCAAAAACGGGAAAAGCTGTTCCTTTTGCTTCCGTTTCTCTACAAATAATGGGAGATACTGCTAAAATTGCTAACGCGTTAACGGATAAGAATGGAAGTTTTGAGTTTCAGCAATTGCCACTTGGTTATTTTAGACTAAGTGTTGCAGCCATGGGTTTTGCTAACTTAAAAATGGATAGTATTTATCTTAGAGAAGAGCGCTATGATTTTAATTTGGGAGATTTAAAACTCAGTGAAGTTTCCAATAGTTTGGGAGAAGTGATTATTTATTCTGAAAAACCTTTAATAGAAAATAAAGATGGAAAACTCACTTATAATGTAGGTGAATCTGCTTTAAGTAATGGGGCAACAACAGCTGAATTACTCAAGAATATGCCCTTGATTAGCAATGATCCAAACGGTAAAATTTTGTTGAAAGGCAAAGAGCCCAAGATCTTAATTGATGACAAACCCACTGATTTAACTGCCCAACAATTACAAGATTTATTAGAAAGTCTTCCGGGTAATAGTATTGAGAAAATTGAAGTCATGACAAATCCGCCACCACAGTACGCAACGGAAACAGGTGGGGTAATCAATATAGTAACTAAGAAGGGAAAAATTGGTTGGGTTGGAAGGTCTATCCTTAGTGCAGGAACTAGGGGTGAAGGCAGTTTTTCAACCAATCTAAGCTATAGAAACAAAACCTTTTCCTTTGCTTCTACCATTAGTTTGGGGGCAAGTAGTTTTGTTGGAAATAGTTATTCCAAACGTCAGAATTTCTATGCTGATAGTTCTAATAAGTTCAACACTGAAACCAATTTTGAAAATAAAAACCTTAGACCAGGTCTAAGGTTGCAGGGAGATTATCAAACCAATCCTCAGAATTTATTTAATCTAACTTATCAGGGTAACCTGAATTATTTTGACAATTTAAGCCATACTCAATTTACCAATATCAATCGCTTTGATGAGACATATAAAATATCTACCAGAACCAATGCAAGTCAGGGTGATGGTTACAGCCATTATATTTCTGGCTCCTATACCTTGAAAAGCAAAAAAAGTTTAGCGGAGTATATTCGCTTTATTGGTTCTTGGAGCGATGGAAAAAATGACAATGACAAAGACTATTATCAGCAATTTCTTTCTGGATCCTATGTTCCTACTGGTGTTGATTCAACTCAGAATCAATACTTCAATACCTATAATAGGGGCTATTCGCTAAGGTTGGATTATAACAAGCCCTTGAAAATCTTAAAGGGAAATTTTAATACTGGAACCAGCTATCAGTTTAACCGTTTTCATAATACCCTCAATACCAGTTTTCTATCCAAGACGGATTCCATATTTGTGCCCAATAATTTGTTGAGTAATGACTTCTTTTTTAATCAAGGCATTTTTACTATAAGGGCTGGATTTAGTTTTGTTTTTGAAAAACAGGTACACTTGATTTTTGGAGCTCAAGCAGAAGAGACCAAAACCAATTTTGATTTTGTAAAAGGTAATTCAGCCAATGTTTCAAATAGTTATTGGAACCTTTTGCCCAATATTACTTTGCGCAAAGAATTTAGTAGAACAATGAATACAGCCTTGGTCTATCGCGCCAGCATTAGAAGACCTGGTTTGGGAGAATTGAATCCCAATATTGATTATAGTGATCCATATAATCTCAGATTTGGGAATCCTTTTTTATCGCCCACTTTGGCCGATAATTTTGACTGGAATTTTTCACTCATGAAGGGTAAGTATTATATCAATACTTCTTTGGGATATAATATTGTAAAGCAAGTGATCAATAGTTTTAGAACCTTGGCTGGTGGTGGAAAAACCTTTATTACCTATGTGAATATTGCTGATAGAAAAGAGTATGAAGCAAGTGCTTGGGGTGGTTACACTTTTAATAAATGGTTTAGAATGAATGGTAGTCTTGGCTATTCGTATAATGTATATGCCGAGGCTGAAAAGCAATTGTACAAATATCAAAATGGAGGCAGTTTTTATACAACGGTTCAATACACCTATAATCCCAATAGTTTATTGACCATGGAAGGTACTGCTAGGTTTAGCAGTTTTGCTGATCCGCAGGGTAGGAGCAGGAGTAACTTGACCATGAATCTTGGCTTTATGTACCGATTCTTTGAACGTAGGTTGGTTGTAGGCATCAATATTGCTGATCCATTTAGGGCACAACAATATTTTTCTTCTGTTTATGGGACTAACTTTAATATTGAAAGTTTCAGCAGTAGCAATACAAGAAATTTCAGGCTAACCCTTTCTTATCAACTCAATAAATTGGTTCAGAAAAAAGCCATCACTGATAAGCAAAAACAGGACATTATCAATAAAGTGAAATCCAATAAAGCGCCTGTTCCGCCGGTTAAGAAACCGATTGTTTAATTCTTGCAGAAAGCCAGCTGTCTTTAATAGGAATAATCCATTTTTCCAACATCTCGCCCTTATTAGCAACCAAATTATTGAAGTATAAAGTATCTTGGCTAAGAAAGCCATTGTCAAAACCATACTGTAATTGGGCCAGGGGCAATAATTGAATTTTATCCTTTACAACAAAAGCAAGATTCTGTCTATTGAAGAGGTCAATTTTAAATTGTTCTTCTATTTGTTTAATAAGTCTAACTGAGCTATCTGTGCTACAACCACTAACACCGGCAGCTGTTTCATCAGCCATGATGACAATGAATTGTCCAAACAACAAGTTAGCAAATCCTTTAACTGGTGTGCCATGTGTTTGCCAAGAAGCTACAAATGATTCTAATTGGGGTTCTAAAGCAAGTGCTTCAGACATAGTTAATAACCTACTGCATTGGTAGATCCAAACCCTAGAACTGTGATGAAAATCGGCAGGTAAATATTGTTCAAAATCAAAATTCATAGTGCAAAATTAATCATTATTCCATGGATGCTGCAATGAGTTCCGCAATATCTAAAACGGCAACTTGGTTTTCCTGTTCCCTGTTTTTAACCCCGTCTGTCATCATGGTATTACAAAATGGGCAGGCGGCAGCAATAACAGAAGCGCCTGTAGCCAAAGCTTCATCGGTTCTTTCAATATTGATGCGTTTTTCACCGGGCTCGTCTTCTTTGAACATTTGTGCTCCACCAGCGCCACAGCAAAGTCCATTGCTTTTACAGCGTTTCATCTCTACCAATGCCACGTCAAGGGCTTCCAATACCTTTCTTGGGGCTTCATAAATATTATTGGCACGGCCTAGATAGCAGCTATCGTGATAAGAAATCTTTTTCCCTTTAAAGTCTCCACCTTCTTTGATCTTGATTTTCCCCTCATCAATCAATTGTTGTAAGAAACTAGCATGGTGTAATACTTCATAAGTGCCACCCAGTTCAGGATACTCGTTTTTTAAAGTATTAAAACAGTGTGGGCATGTTGTCACAATTTTCTTAATCCCATATCCATTGAGGATTTGAATATTTTGGTAGGCCATCATCTGAAATAAGAATTCATTTCCAGCCCTACGCGCAGGGTCTCCAGTACAAGCTTCTTCCTTACCAAGAATGGCAAAATTGATTCCTACTTTATCAAGAATGCTTGCAAAAGCCTTGGTGATTTTTTGAGCTCTTTGGTCAAAACTACCCGCACAACCCACCCAAAACAGGATTTCTGGGGTTTCTCCACTTTGCATCATTTCTGCCATGGTACGCACCTTCATATCAAGAGTTTATACGAATGTACTGCAATTTCCTCTTGTGCTCAAGATGCAATTTTGAAAAAAACTAAACTGATATTTCGGCTAACAGATTGCGGTTATTGGGCTTATATTTGAGGATGGTCCTAACCATCTTTTACGGATTCCTTGTTAGTTTTTTAGGGCAATTGCCCTTGGGTAATATGAGTTTTACCGCCACACAGGTTGGATTGCAGGAAGGCATTTCCAAAGCTTGGAAATTTGCTATTGGGGTAGCTTTGGTAGAAATGGTTTATCTGCGTTTAGCATTAACTGGAATGGATTGGGTGGTTCAGCACAGGCTAATTTATCTAGGCTTAGGATGGTTAACCGTTCTCCTATTTTTAATCTTGGGAATCATGGCCATTATTAGTGCAAAAAAACAACAGTCTGAATCAAAGGCCTTGGTGCTAAATAACAAACTCAATCGGTTTGTTTTGGGTTTAACCATGAGCGCCTTGAATCCGGTTCAGATTCCTTTCTGGGTACTTTGGACTTCTTTAATGATTCAAACAAATAGATTAGCAGTTAGTTCTTTAGATTTCAACCTGTTCACAATTGGCGCTGGTACAGGAACCATTGCTGGGTTAGCGGTTTATATACACGGGGGCAAATGGTTGGTACAGAAAATAAAAGCCAGCAATAGGAGCTTAAACATTGCTATGGGGGTAGTTTTCCTCATAACTGCTTTGTTGCAATTGTATAGAATGGTCTACCATCCCTTTGTATAAACTAAGCTTCCGCAGTCCATTGATCACGGTCATCAGGAGAGAATTTCCAAGGAGCAAAATTGTTCTCAATATTGCTAAATGTGCCATTCCATTCTTGTGGTGCATTGCTTTCTTCCATGATCAAAGATCTTCTCAATTCTACAATAATTTCCATAGGTGCAATGCTTACAGGGCAGGCTTCTACACAGGCATTACAAGTGGTACAAGCCCTAAGTTCCTCTACAGAAATATAATCATGCAGTAAAGATTTTCCATCATCAACAAATGTCTTATTGGTATTGATATTTTTGCCCACCGCTTCTAAACGGTCTCGGGTATCCATCATGATTTTTCTAGGACTAAGTTGTTTGCCCGTTATATTGGCCGGGCAGGCCGATGTACACCTACCACATTCGGTACAACTATAGGCGTCCAATAAGTTTTTCCAGCTTAAATCAAAAACGTCTTTGGCACCAAAACGGGCTGGAGGAGCTGCATCTGTGGGTGCCAATTCTGGTTGCATGGCGTATAACACTTCATTTTGAACCGATACCATATTGTGCATCTTGCCTTGTGGTTCTAATCTAGCATAATAGGCATTAGGAAAAGCCAGCATAATATGCAAGTGTTTGGAATAGGGTAAGTAATTCAAAAATGCAAAAATGCCAGCAATATGCAACCACCAGCAAACGCGTTCAAAGATCACTAAACCTTCAGAACTAAACCCTTGAAACAAAGAAACCATTTGGCTTGAAATCCAAAATGATCCGGTTGGTTGATAATGTTCTAAACCTCTTGATTGTAGTACAAGATCAATGGCATTCATGGTTAAAAACAAAGACATTAAAACAATCTCTGTGATCAAAATATAGTTGGCATCAGACCTAGGCCATCCATTCAAATCCTTGCTAATAAAGCGTTTTAGCTTGATCACATTTCTTCTTACTAAGAAAATAATGCATGCAACCAATACCAAAAATGCCAATACTTCAAATGCATTAATCAACCAACTATAAATGCCTCCCAAAATAGGTAGAAACAATCTATGAGTGCCTAAGAGACCATCTAAGACTATTTCAAGTACTTCAATATTGATGATGATAAAGCCAGCATAGACTATTAAATGCAATACAGCCACCAATGGATTTTTAAACATTTTCTTTTGGCCCAATGCTAGAAGGACCAAGTTTTTCCAACGTTTCTGTTGATGGTTATTTAGATCTTCTGGCTTACCCAAAAAAATATTGCGTTTGATTTCGATGGCTTTTTTACTAAATAGCCATACAGAAACAAGGGTCAAGAACAGAAATAAGATTTGTGGTAAAAAGGCCATGATGCAAAAGTTATACTGCTAAGATAGCGGTTTTGGACTGTTGTAAATTGGATTGGGGAATGGTTTTATTGTGCTTATTTTTGGAATTCAAACCTGTATATGTCAGAGAGAAAATATATCCTCAATCTGGAATCCGCCAACCAGAAATTACATAGGATGGCTTTGGAATTGGCTGAAAACCTTAGCGGAAGTGACGCTGATATTATTTTAATTGGAGTTAGAAATAGTGGAACAGTCATTGCAGAGAAAATTGCTGCTTTTTTAAAGCCCTATGTTAAAAATCAAGTCATTAATATTACCGTGAGCCTTGATAAAGACTTGCCAAAAGAAGTGATATTGAGTGAAAACCTCAATTTTAATGATCTGAACATAGTTTTGATAGACGATGTTGCCAATAGTGGGAAAACGCTACTCTATGGATTAAAGCCCTTAATGGAATTCTATCCCAGAACCATCCAAACCTTGGTATTAGTAGAAAGAATGCACAAACTCTATCCTGTAAAACCTGATTATGTAGGACTTTCTATAGCCACAACACCAGAAGACCATATTCAAGTAGAGGTCTCCAATGGAGAGATTATTGGTGCTTATATTGGGTAAAATTAGGTTCACTACTATTTATCAATCAATTCTTCTCAAGGAATGTTAAATTGTAAAATATTCTATTGTGTAAATTCGTTTTACCTTTCAATTAAATCTTAAATCATGGACGCAGCAATACAAGCAAGGGTCAATGTCTGGACCAATGGTAATTATGACCAAGCCACCAAGGATGCTATTAGTGCATTACAGGCAAACAATGTGGATGAATTAGCTGATTCTTTTTATCGAAACCTAGAGTTTGGAACCGGAGGTCTTAGAGGCATCATGGGTGTTGGTACCAATAGGATTAATAAATATACCATTGGTATGGCAACCCAGGGTTTTGCCAATTATTTAAAGAAAACCTATGGTGATGCTGAAATTAAAGTAGCCATAGCGCACGATAGTAGAAATAATAGCCGCTTTTTTGCTGAAACTACAGCCCATGTATTTGCTGCCAATGGAATCAAAGTATTCTTATTTGAAGCTTTGCGCCCAACTCCAGAATTGAGTTTTGCCATTCGTCACTTAGGTTGTAACGGGGGGGTGGTTTGTACAGCCTCTCATAATCCCAAAGAATACAACGGGTATAAAGCCTATTGGAATGATGGTGGTCAGTTAGTTCCTCCACATGACAAGAATGTGATCAAAGAAGTAGAAGCCGTTTCTGGTATTGATGAGGTAAAATGGAGCGGTGGCGATGCCAATATCAGCATTTTAGGCAAGGATATGGATAACGACTATATTAATATGGTCAAGGGATTGAGTGTTTATCCAGATGTGATTGCCAGACAAAAAGACCTGAAAATTGTCTATACTCCTATTCACGGTACGGGTATCACTTTGGTGCCGGAAGTACTAAAAGCTTTTGGGTTTAACAATGTTACCATTGTAGAAGAACAAGCTACACCAGATGGTAATTTCCCTACCGTTGCTTATCCCAATCCAGAAGAGGCTGCTACCATGGGAATTGGTTTAAAAATGGCCAAGGAATTGGATGCTGATATCTTGTTAGGAACAGATCCAGATGCTGATAGGGTAGCTATTGGCGTTAAGAATCACCATGGTGAGTGGGTACTGATGAATGGAAACCAAACAGCTGTTTTGGCTTGCAACTACATGATGGAAGCCAGAAAGGCAAAAGGTATTGCGCAGCCTAATGATATGGTGATCACTACCATTGTTACTACACAAATGATTAATGACCTAGCTGCAAGTTATGGGGTAGCCTGCTATAATGTACTCACAGGATTTAAATGGATAGCTGAGCTGATCAAAGCAAAAGCAGGTCAGGAAAATTATATTATTGGTGGGGAAGAAAGCTTTGGTTTAATGATTGGAGACCAAGTACGTGACAAAGACGCCATTAGCGCGGTAGCATTGATGTGTGAAATGGCAGCCTATGCAAAGGATCAAGGGTTAACCTTGTTTGATAAGATGATTGAACTTTATCAGCAATATGGATTCTATTATGAAACCCTGATCAGTATTACTAAGAAGGGGATGAATGGCCAAAAAGAAATTGCGGATATGATGGATGGTTATAGGAATAATCCTCCTGCTACTATTGATGGTTCAAAAGTGGTACAGTTATTAGACTATGAATTACAAAAAGGATCCAATCCAGCCACTGGTGAAACCTGGCCAATAAACTTGCCTAAAAGCAATGTATTACAATTTATTACGGAGGATGGAAGCAAAATTTCTGCAAGACCTTCTGGAACAGAACCTAAAATCAAGTTCTATTTTAGTGTGAAAACCAATTTGCCCAATAAAGCGGAATTTGACGCAAAATTTGCCCAATTAGAGGCCAAAATTGCTAGAATTATTGCAGACATGCAATTGAGTTAGTCATTAATGATAATAATTTGGACTCCTGTGAAGAAATTTTTCACAGGAGTTTTCTTTTCACATATCCCCAAATCAAATTCTTCTACCAAGGGGATGTGTTATATTCGTTTTGCTTATGAAAAGAGAGTATGTTGATTCCTACCAACACAAGGGTTTGAGAAAACAGTTGGTAGATTTATTACGTTCAAAAGGCATTACAGACAATAATGTTTTGGATGCCATGAATGCCATACCCAGGCATTTTTTTCTAGACTCCGCATTTGATAAAATAGCCTATGAGAACCGGGCATTTGATATAGGTGCGGATCAGACCATTTCTCATCCTTATACGGTAGCATATCAATCCCAATTATTGCAGATCAAGAAAATGGAGAAGGTGTTGGAAATTGGAACTGGAAGTATGTATCAGTCAGCCGTATTGGCTGAAATGGGAGCCAGGGTATTTAGTATTGAAAGACAGAAACAACTCTTTGACGAGAAAAGTAAATTCTATGTTCGGGCCAAATATTTTAGTGCCAAATTCTTTTATGGCGATGGTTTTGAAGGCCTGCCCACTTATGCCCCTTTTGACAAAATATTGATTACAGCAGCTGCACCTTTTATTCCTCCAAAATTACTGGCTCAATTAAAAACTGGTGGTTCCATGGTCATCCCATTAGATGAAGGCACAGAACAACGTATGTTGCGATTAACCAAAATGGCCGATGGATCTATTCAAGAAGAATCTTTTGAAGCATTTTCTTTTGTTCCCATGCTAACGGGGAAGAATAGTTAAAAGTGAAGAGTGAAGAGTGAAGAGAGGAGGAAGAAAGTGAGGAATGAGAAGTGAGAAATGAGAAGTGAGGAATGAGAAGTGAGAAGTGAGAAGTGAGGAATGAGAATTTAAGAATAAGGATTAGAGCTCGTAATAAATGATTTAACCTAAGCTGTGCTTGGGTTTTTTTATCAAACCCCTTAAAAAAAGTAATCCCCCCGAGCAGTCGGGGGGATTCAAAATTATAGTCGCTTAACAAATGATTGTGCACTCTTCACTTTTATCTCTTCACTATCTTTCACTCTTCACTCTTCACTCTTCACTCTTCACTTCTCACTTCTCACTTAATTTATTACTGTTGCATCATATCCATTCCCCCACCCATATCTGCTTTGGTGTTTTTGCGTTTGAACAATGAAGTATCAAACTTACCAAAACGGTAACTGAAATTCAGACGCAGAATTTGTGGATCCCTTCTTCTTGAACTAAGTTGGTTAAAGTAAATACTTTCAGAATAGGTCTTATACAACTGTGTACGGAAAATATCATTCATACTCAAGCTAAGTGATCCAGACTTACCATTTTTCCAGGTCCATTCTTTACGGATGGCTAAGTCTACGGCATATCTAGGTTCATTATAGCCCTGAGCAGTTGACTGAGGACCACCTCCAAACATCATACCGCCACCCATTCCACCGCGGCCACCGCCACCACTACCACCACCTCCTGGAGGTAGAATGGTCTTTGCCTGATAATCACCACTCAATTGTAAGGAAAGTCCCTTTGCCAATTTGAACGTATTGTTTGTTTTAGCAAACCAGCTAACCAATTCATTATCTAAACTTTGGCCTGGTACGGTTGCATTGATTTTAGAACTAAAGAGGTTAAAACTCACAGTAAAGTCCCACCATTTATTTACAGGTATTTTGTTTGACAATTCTAAACCATAGGTAATACTATTATCCGCATTGATATACGTATTAAAATAAGCACTATCATTTAAGGTAAGACCATTCTTATCACGATAAACATAACGTGTGATCAAATTAGTACTGTATTTAAAGTAGGCAGTTGCCAAGAAGTTAGCCCCTTTCTTATAGGCGTTGTTGTAAGAAACCTCAAAACTGTTGGTGAATTCTGGTTTCAGGTTGGCATTACCTATATTGATATTCTGTGGGTCAGAATAATCTGGGAAAGGCATTAATTGGAAGAAGTTTGGTCTGTTTACCCTTCTTGAATAATTTACTTGTAAGTCTTGCTTGTCATCCACTTTATAGGTTACAAATGCACTTGGGAACAAACTCAATGGATATTTAACAGAGAAGCTAGCAGAATCAGCACCATTTTGTTTTAATAAGGTACCTGTATAGTTTGAACTTTCCATACGGAAACCCAATTGGTAACTCCATTTTTTAACCTTAAAAGCATAGTTGGCATAAGCAGCATAAACTTGGTCATTAAACTTGTATTTACTACTAATAGATTGCACCAAGAAATAGTCATTCAAAACAGTACTGAATCTGTATTGATCACTGTTGTTTTTGAAATCACGAATAGCAGCACGAGCACCAAATTCTAATTTTGAATCAAGGGTTAATTCGTTTTCATAATCCACTTGCATGGTGTAGTTCTTACTATCGCCACCGCCAATGGTTTTTTGCTTCAAAGGCAATCCTTTAATACTATTGTCTACATTATAGGTTTGTGTATTGATATTATTGGTATTCTCATTATTACTACTGTTCAAATTAAAATCAGCAGAGATATTTTCACCATTTTTTGGAAAATTGTATTTGTAACTCAATTGAGTACCCCAGTTTTCAAATTTGGAATTGCTAATAGATTTGATCAAGTTATAGGAAGAGAATGTTCCTTTAATGGTACTGTCAACGCGCTGCTCTTGGTCATTGTCAAATTTACCAGTTACATAGTTGGCACCTACCGTAAATGTGCTTCTATTACTTGCCAAATAGTCTATACTACCACGGAAAAAGCTAAAGCGATTCTCGTTGATTCCATCCGTAGTTTGATGAATATAACTTGGGGTTGTTAACAAGTTATTTCTGTCTGCAATACCTTCTGAAATAGATTTACGTTGGTTGTAGTTACCACTCAATGAGATATTGGTTTTTGTTTGACGAAGGTTGATATCTCCACCTAAATTGATTTTGGCACGAGAGTCAATACCAGCTCTAATACCACCATTGTATCCATTTTTCTTGTTCTTCTTCAAAACAATGTTTAAGATACCTGCATTACCACCAGAAGCATCATATTTAGCAGAAGGGTTGGTAATCAACTCTACTTTGTCAATAATATCTGCAGGAATTTGGTCTAAGGTTAGGGTAGTTGGGCGGTTATCAATAAAAATGGTTGGACTTGCATTACGCAGGGTTACATTGCCATCAATATCCACATTCAAAGAAGGGATATTTTTCATGATTTCCGTTGCAGTTTGACCTGCAGCCATCAAGTTTTTGTCTACATTGAATACTTTACGGTCAATACCCATTTCAAATTGGGGTTTGGCAGTAGATGTAACAGTTACGTTACCTAGATTGGTTGCGTCTGTTTCAATTTTAATATTGCCAAGATCCTTATCAGCTTGTCCCAGCATTTGTTGCATGGAGGCAGCAGTGGGAGGTCCAGATGGCATTTTTAGGCCAAAGCTGATGGGTTTTTCAAGGCTTTTATATCCTAAAGAAGATAGTTTCAGTTTGAAACTGCCCATCACTGACAGGTTTTCAATGCTGAATTCTCCATTTGCACGGGTAATTTGAGTAGATAAAATGGCTTCTTTCATCTTTTTGGTAACGGTATCAAACTTGTTACCAGTTAATTGCACAGTAACGCCTTCTACTGCTTTATTGGTCTTGCTGTCTACAATCTTACCGTAAAAATGACCTACATTCATACTCTGTCCGCCACCAGCGCCACGGCCAGCACCACCCCCCATAGGGAATTGGGCTTGAGTAATTTGGTAGGAAATTAATAAAACGATTAGGGTTAATAATTTTCTCATGTTTGGATTTAATGTGATTTGAACAGTGCAAAGGTCGCTCAGAAGGATGGCTATACGCCTTTCATTACACGAGCGGTAATATGACAATTTTGAATGGATAAAGTTTTGAAACTATAGGTTGAAGCCCGTTATTTATCGGTGACTAGGCAAAAAGGCTGATAAAAACTTGTAAAAGACCAATGATAAACCCCAAAACGGCACCTATGATTTCAACAAAACGGAATTCTTTGCTCATAATTCCTTGAAGAATGGCTTCTAATTTATCGGAAGAGAACCCACTTACTTTCTCTACTACAATTTTTTCAAGATCCAGTTCGCTTTGCAGTTTCCCCATATAATTAGCCATCATTTCAGGAAAAAGGGTTTCCAATTCCTTTAAAAACACGGCTTTTAACTGATTAATGGTTCTATCTCCAATAAACATACTGATCATAGGCATTTCCTCTGCCAGTTTCACTCGTAAAAACTGATCAATATGGCCTTCAACAAAAGGCATCATCAATTCAATGTTCTTAGGATCAGATAACTTTTTTTCAATATCCTCAAAGCTTAATAATTCTTCTGCTACCAATTTGCCCAGTTTTTCAGCAAATTGCTTTTGACGTTTTGGAAAGATTCCATGAAACTTAATTCCCAGAATATATTTGGGTTCCTTGGGATGAAACAACATCTTAATGGCAATCCAATTGGTGAACCAACCAATAAATGCCGAGATAATAGGGATAGATAATATTGCTATAGACATGTCTTATAATATAAAACCCTATAAGTACAACCTTATAGGGTTTTGGGAGAACGATGGGTCTCGAACCCACGACCTACAGTGCCACAAACTGTCGCTCTAACCTACTGAGCTACGCCCTCCGGGTTTTTTGGGAACTTCCGTTTCCAAAGGATTGCAAAAATAGGGTAATTAGGCATTTGTTGAAAGCCATTTTTGATTTTTTTTAAAAGCTTTCTGGAAAAACCTTTGTTAATTACTATAAAAGGTAAAGGCTAAAAGGGTTTTTCAGTTATTTTTGAAACTAGTCATGCAAAAATTTAAGCAATTTATGAAGAGTAGTAAAGGCATTGTGTTATCCGCAATAGTATTATTTGCTGCCCTGTTCTTTGCCTTCAAGGGCATTGAATATGGTAAGTCCGATATCAATATTACCCTTAGACAAAGACTGATAGCAGCCATAGGGTCATTATTAGAACAGGAACATTATAGTCCCAAACCAATCAATGATGCTTTTTCTAAGGAAGTGTATAAAAAATATCTGAATGACCTTGATGGGGAGAAAATACTCTTCTTACAATCAGATATTAAAGAGTTTAAAAAGTTTGAAACAACCATTGACGACGAGATCCATGGTTCGGCCATTCTTTTTGCGCCAACTGTGAGCACCGTATTTGATAAGCGGATTCCAGAATTAATTGGCATGTATAAAGAGATTTTGTCTCAACCCTTTGACTTTACTACAGAGGAAACAGCCATTTTGGACGGAGACAAAATGGATTTTGCCAAAGACGAGAAAGAACGCAAAGACCGATTCCGCAAATTGTTGAAATTTTTAACCTTGGAGCGTTATGTAGACTTGCAAGAAGTTCGAGAAAAAAACAAAGACACCAAGGATTTTGTGGCTAAAGCCGATACGGCGCTTGAAAGAGAAGCTCGGATGAAAGTGATGAAGATCATGGACAAAAAATATGATCGCATCAAAGGAACTTTTAATGAAGACCAACGCTTCAATGCATTCTTGAATACCATCACCAATTTGATGGATCCACATACAGATTATTTTCCACCCATTGAGAAAAGGGCTTTTGACGAAGAAATGAGTAGAAGGTTCTATGGTATTGGAGCACAATTGCGTGAAGACGATGCTGGTATTAAAATTGCCAGTGTACAAACAGGCGGTGCCGCATGGAAAACGGGAGAAGTAGTGGCAAATGATGTTATTGTAAAAGTGGCCCAGGGTAAAGAAGAACCCGTAGACGTAACAGGTTTTGCAACTGAAGACGCGGTTAAATTAATCAGGGGTAATAAAGGCACTGAAGTGCGATTGACCTTGAAAAAATTAGACGGTAGTATTAAAGTAGTTTCAATTATTCGTGAAGAAGTTTCTTTAGACGAAGCCTTGGTTAGAGGAGCTGTGATTCAAAATGGAGCTGATAAGATTGGATACATTTATCTGCCTGAATTCTATGCCGATTTTGAAAGAGAAGATGGAAGCCGTTGTTCAGAAGACGTTGCTAAAGAAGTTGAAAAATTGAAGGCGGAAAATGTAAAAGGAATTGTCTTAGATATTCGCAACAATGGAGGCGGTTCTTTATATGAAGTAGTTCAAATGGTGGGTTTATTTATCAATCAGGGTCCTGTAGTTCAAGTAAGGGACAAAGAAGGAAAGTCAAGTGCTTTGAATGACAAGAATGCTGGGGCTATTTATGATGGTCCTTTAGCCGTAATGGTCAATGAACTTAGTGCTTCTGCCAGTGAAATTTTTGCTGCGGCCATTCAAGATTATAAAAGAGGAATTATTATTGGTAGTAGCTCTACTTATGGTAAGGGCACCGTTCAAAAAACAGTTCCATTTGGTAAGCCTATTGATTTTAGCAGCGGTAGAACTGAATATGGTGCTGTAAAATTGACTTTCCAAAAGTATTATCGCATCAATGGTGGATCCGTACAATTAAAAGGAGTTACACCAGATGTGGTTTTGCCAGATGCGTATGAGTTTTACAAGATTCGTGAAAAAGACAATGCCGCTTCTTTGCCTTGGGATGAAATTACCAAAGTGCCTTATAATGCTTGGAATAATGCAGATTTTTCAGCTATTGTTAAAACTGAAAATGAGAAAATTGCTCAAAATAAGTCTTTGAATCTTTTACGTGATAACCTTTCTTGGTTGAGCAAGAATGCAGAAATGCCAGTTAATCTGAATATGCAAAAATACAAAGACATGCAAAAGCAGATTAAAGCAACGGTTAGTCAAAACAATTCCCTGTTGAAAATCAAAGAAGAGATGGCAGTTGATGTGATTAAAGTTGACTATGATAAGTTTTACAAGAATCCAGATAAAGTAAAAGGAGAAAGGTATCAAGCATGGTTGAAATCCATTAAAACAGATATGTATGTAGACGAGACTGTGAAGATGATCAGTAGCCTGATTCATCCTCAAGCAGCTACCGTATTGAAATAATTGTATTTGTACCAAACGATTGATGGCAGATGGAGAATGATAAGCATTGGTATGCCTTATATACCAAACCCAGATGGGAATAGAAAATTGACTCAGTACTGATTAAAAGAGGAATAGAATCTTGGTGCCCATTAAATAGGATTGAACGTCAATGGAGCGATAGAAAGAAAATAGTAGAAGAACCTTTATTTAAATCTTACATTTTTGTTCGCATTAGTTTGATTGACAAGGTGAAGGTTTTAAATGTAGATGGCATTCTCAATTTTGTACATTATATGGGAAAGCCGGCTGTTATTCGTGATGAGGAAATTAATATGATCAAGCATTATCTCTCTGAAAAAGAAGCCGTTGTTTCTTTAATTGCCAAAGAAGGGTTTGAGGAATCCACCAAAGTTTGTGTAAAACATGGTGTATTCATGGGTAAGGAGGGAACTGTTTTAAAGAATACCAAAAAGAAAATTTTTGTCAAACTTGAAAGCTTGGGCCAAGTAATGGTAGTGGAATTCCCTGCTGAATATCTAGAACCTATGTATTAATTATTGAATGGTCCAGTCTATTACTTGGTTGGCCCATTCGGCTCTATAGGGAGTTATAATGCGTAAATAATTGTCCGTATAGCCTTCCATCATCCCGTTTTTTTCAAACTTCTCAAACAAGACTTTTCTATTGCTTTTATAATGCTCCTGCGTAAAGTATTGAAGTTTTTGATAAGATAGATTACGTAATACTTTATTGCGTTCGTTTCTCACATGAATAGGTATTACTGGCTCTATTTCCAAAGCCTTGGTATGGTCCCTCTCCGAATAAGTAAATACGTGCAGATAGGAGACATCTAGTTCATGCAAGAAATCAAAGGTCTCCTGAAAATGGGCATTGGTTTCTCCAGGGAAACCCACAATCACATCAACACCTATGGCACAATGGGGCATGCGTTCTTTAATTCTTTCTACACGTTCTTGATACAATTCTCTTTTATACCTTCTACGCATCAGCTTTAGAATCTCATTGCTTCCACTTTGCAAAGGAATATGAAAATGGGGCATGAATTTTTTGCTTTCTGCTACCCAGTCAATAATGCTATTGGTGAGCAGATTGGGCTCAATGGAAGAGATTCTATATCGCTCAATACCCTCTACCTCATCCAAGGCACGAATCAAGGTTTCAAAGTTCTCATCATATTTTAAATCGCCGTTAGGCCCCTTGCCAAAATCTCCAAGGTTCACACCTGTTAAAACAATTTCTTTTACGCCATCCGCTGCCAATTGCTGGGCATTGCGTACAACATTGGCCACATTATCGCTCCGGCTCTTGCCCCTAGCCATGGGGATAGTACAGAAAGAACAATTATAGTCGCATCCATCCTGTACTTTTAAAAAGGATCGGGTGCGGTCATTCATGGAAAAAGATGCATTGAAACCAGTCACTTCTTCAATATCACAGGAACAGACTTTACCGGAATCACCCTTGGTCAATTGACTAATATGTTCAATGATATTAAATTTTTCTCCTGCACCAAGTACCAAGTCAACTCCTGGAATACTGGCAATTTCATTTGGTTTTAACTGTGCATAACAACCCGTAATGACCACAAAACTTTCTGGGGATTTTCGCTGAATCCTTCTTACTAGTTGGCGGCATTCTTTGTCTGCATTGTCTGTTACAGAGCAGGTATTGATCACATAAACATCGGCCAGGTCTTCAAAAAAGTCCTTTTTCTCAAAGCCTCCATTTTCCATTAATCTAGAAAGGGTGGAGGTCTCGGAGAAATTCAATTTGCACCCAAGGGTGTGAAAGGCCACCGAACGCTTCTTTTCCATAGAGGCGCAAAGATAACAAGCCAAAGTGAAAATGCTGTAAATTGGCCCTTCCAAAGCAGTTTAATCATGAATTTTAAAAAAGCAGCACCCTATATTGGACTTATTTTTCTTGCTCTTCTTTCTTTTGGACTGAAAAAATGTCAAGAATCGCGCCAGCCAACAAAGGATACAACTGAAATACCTAGAACCAAAAAGACAAGCAACCCCAAACCGGCTATTGCAGCTGAACCAAGGGGTTTAAATAGGCATCCTGCAAAAATGAATTATTCTAAACACGCCAGGTGCAGAATGGATTGTAGGCAAATTTCCGAAAAAGAAATTGAAGCAATCTTGCTCAATGGGACCATCAACTATAAGAAAAGCTCCTTGCAAGTGGCTGATTGCCAGAAAAAATATGCGGTAGAAGGGATTACGGATGACCAGCAAAGGGTTAGAATCATTTTTGCCCCTTGTGCAGATGAAGTAACCGTTGTTACCTGTATAGATTTAGGTAAAGAATGGGCCTGTAGTTGCAAATGATAAGAGCTTGTTTCAAGTCAAGGTCTAAGATTTTCTTAAATATCATAAAAGAGGGTGTCAGTTTTTCCATTTTAGGATTATTAAGGTATGTTTGCCAGTCTTAAAAAACCAAAACCGTATGCAATTTAATCGGATCAATAACATTGTTGGTTGGGTAGTGGCTTTTGTAGCCTGTACCGTGTACATCATGACCGCCGAAGCGGGTGGAAGCTTCTGGGATTGTGGTGAGTTTGTGAGTAGTTGTTTTAAACTACAAATTCCGCATCCTCCAGGAGCACCTTTGTTTGTCATCTTAGGTAGGATATTCATTGTGTTATTTGGTGATAATCCACTAACTGCAGCAAAAGCAGTGAATGTAATGAGTGCACTAGCTAGTGGATTTACTATTTTATTTTTGTTTTGGACCATCACACATTTTGCGCGCAAGATTGTCATGGTTAAGACTACCGATACCTTAAGTAGTTACCAAATCTGGTCCATTATGGGTGCAGGTGTGGTAGGTGCTTTGGCATATACCTTCTCCGATTCTTTTTGGTATAGTGCTGTAGAGGGTGAAGTATATGCTTTGTCTAGTTTCTTTACTGCCATTGTATTTTGGGCCATTCTTAAATGGGAGAACCACGCTGAAGAAGAGGGTGCTGACAAATGGATTGTCTTTATCTTTTTTATGATGGGCTTGTCCATTGGGGTTCACTTATTGAACCTGTTGACTATTCCTGCCATTGTAATGGTGTACTATTTTAAAAAGAAAGACAGTTTTAATTACGCCAATTTACGCAAGTGGTTTTTACGTATCATCGCCATTGGCGGTGCTTTGGCTTTTGTAGGTGCCTTGGTGATTGCCAACGGCGAAGTAAATGAAGACCGTGGTCTAACCATGGATGCTACATTGGGTGGATTAATGATTTTTGGAACCTTGGCGGCTATTGGTCTATTGTTCTTGGTTGAAAACTGGAAAAAAGACCAGAAAGCGCACTATGGTGGTATCTATATCTTTTTTGTGATTGGTTGCGCTATTACAGGAATTGTACAAGTAGGCGTTATTCAATATACGGTTAAACTGGCCGGAAGTTTTGATCGTTGGTTTGTAAACGGAATGGGACTGCCTTTCTTTAGTGGCTTTATTACTTTCTTTATTTTATTGGCCGTTTTAATTGGTTATGGTTTAAACTATGCAGCCAAAAAGAACTGGGCTTATTTGCGCATCAGTCTTTGGTCTTTGGCCTTTATGCTCATTGGTTATAGTACTTATGTAACCACCATGATTAGGAGTAATGCCAATCCCTCAGTAGACATGTACAACGTAGATAATCCCATGAGTTTGGTAGGTTATTTGGGAAGGGAACAATATGGTGATTTTCCTCTGGTATACGGTCAAAAGTTTAATGCACAACCAGTAGATGTGAAAAACGGGGCCATGAAATATGAGAAAGCCCGTGACAAATACATTGAAATTGGACCTGATAGAAAATATTTATATCAACCAGAAGATAAAATGGTTTTCCCTAGGGTTTGGGATGCTAGTAATGATCAGAATCATGCTGACTACTATGCCTATTTCCTAAATATTAATCGGTTAAAAGATGGAGGATATGATCGTTCTCCTACTCAGGCCGATAACGTGAAATTCTTGGTTGGTTATCAGTTTTATTGGATGTATTTCCGCTATTTTATGTGGAATTTCTCTGGTAAACAAAATGACGTTCAGGGTATGTTCTTAGGAAATATCCGTGATGGTAACTGGATTACAGGGATTTCTTTTATTGATAATATATTATATGGTAATCAATCTTTGATGCCAGATAGTATGAAGAACAATAAAGCAAATAATAAATTGTTCTTATTGCCCTTTATCCTTGGTTTGATTGGACTATTTTATCAGTTCAAACAGCGTGGCGATGATGGCGTGGTAAACTTCTTAATGTTTTTCTTCACTGGTTTTGCCATTGTGATTTATTTGAACCAAGCTGGATATCAACCACGTGAACGTGACTATGCTTATGTAGGATCTTTCTATGCATTTGCCGTTTGGATTGGTCTTGGAGTATTAAAAGTGCGTGACTGGTTCTCTTCAAAACTCTCTCAGCAAGTAGCTGCTATTGCTGCTACCGTGCTTTGTTTCTTTGCAGTTCCAACTTTAATGGCTCAGCAAGAATGGGATGACCATGACCGTAGTCAAAAAGTACTTTCAAGAGACCTTGCAAAGGATTATCTAGAAAGCTGTGCACCCAACGCTATTCTATTCTCTTTTGGTGATAATGATACTTATCCGCTTTGGTATGCACAAGAAGTAGAAGGTATTAGACCAGATATTCGTGTTATTAACTATAGCTTATTGGGTATTGATTGGTATATTAATCAATTGCGCTATAAAGTAAACCAGAGTGATAGCATAGACGTAATCTGGTCTCCAGAGCAAATTGAAGCAGGCAAACGTGACTATATTGTTTATTCACCAAGACCTAATATTCCAGAAGACCGTTATTATGATCTATATGATGTGATGAAGAATTATGTAGGTAGTGATGACGCAGACAAATTAGACAATAGTCGTGGTTCTGAACCTTTGAACAGTTTCCCCGTTAGAAAATTTGCTGTTCCAGTTGACAAGGATTTTGTATTGAAAA
Organism: Chitinophaga pinensis; assembly: GCA_943372225.1. GTDB lineage: Bacteria > Bacteroidota > Bacteroidia > Chitinophagales > Chitinophagaceae > Sediminibacterium > Sediminibacterium pinensis_L. The sequence goes on from CALRXV020000002.1 coordinate 189,013, forward strand.
ACAAAGTGGCCAATGCTACTGATAGCATTGTTGGTGAAATGAGGTTTGATATTCCTAAGGGTTCTTTGATGAAGAATGATTTAGCGGTATTAAACATTATTGCAGCCAACAAATGGAAACGTCCTATCTATTTCACCAATCCTGGAGTGGATCTAGGATTTGACCAATTCTTGAGAAGAGATGGTTTGAGTTTCCGATTGGTGCCTGTTCAAAACAGTAGGGTGAATACAGATTGGATGCTGTCTAAAGCATTGAACAATTTTGCCTTTGGTAATGCCAACGTTAAAGGAGTTTATTTTGACGAAGAAAACCGCAGACATTTAAATACCATTAGAAATGCGTATGCTGAATTAGCCATTGACCTTTCTGCTAAAAATAGAAAAGACGAAGCTAAAAAAGCCTTGCAATTGGTAGATAAAATGATGTTGGATGAGAACTTCTCTTATGGTATGGTTAGCCGTGGAAATATGCATAATAAGAACTCTTTATTGTTCTTAGAAGCTTGTTTAATGGCTGGTGATACCACATTGGCCAACAAAGTTGCTGCTTCAGTGAAAAAAGACTTACAACAACAAGTGAAGTTTTACAATGGTCTAACTGGAGATAAAGTTGATCAAATGGCCGATGAAAAAAGAATGGCCGAAAGCTATTTGCAAGGCTTAGAGCAGATTCAAACCATTTACAATCCAAGGATTCAAATACCTGGAAAGATGATGGCAATTGATTCTGCTAAGAAATAGTTGTATTAAAACCTAATATGTAGAGATGCCTAGACAATTGTCTGGGCATCTTTTTTAGAACTTATTCATCAATTCCTTGTTATAGTCTTTAGTAGTTTCCAATTCTTTTGTAGATTCCCATTATGATCGGACACCGTTTTATTCAATTTCAACCCAATCAGGGTGCAGGCTCCAAGTTTGAACAATTGCTAGACATTTTTACGCAATTGCTCACGCATACCAATGGAGATGCTACAGAAGCCCTTTCTTGGCTAAATGAATTAGACAGACAGTACCATTTAACGGATAAGGATTATGGCATGGGCGATTTTATTGAGGACCTCAAAGAGAATGGCTATCTCAAAGAAAATCCCCAAGATGGAAGTTTTAAAATCACGGGTAAGTCTGAACAAACCATTCGTAAAAAAAGCCTAGAAGAGATTTTTGGGAAGCTCAAGAAAGCCAAACAAGGTAGCCACCAAACCAATAAACAGGGTAGGGGAGATGAATTAAATCCAGATACAAGACCCTTCCAATTTGGAGATTCCTTAGAACAAATTGATTTTACAGAAAGCATTAGAAATGCACAGATCAATCACGGAGTAGAAAGTTTTTCTATGCGCGAAGATGATTTGCAGATTCGGGAATCCGATTTCAAAACACAGACTTCTACAGTTTTGATGATTGATATTTCTCACTCCATGATTTTATATGGAGAGGATAGAATTACGCCCGCCAAAAAAGTGGCCATGGCATTAAGTGAACTCATAACTACACGCTATCCCAAAGACACGCTTGATATTGTAGTTTTTGGAAATGATGCCTGGAGTATTGAAATCAAAGACCTTCCATATTTACAAGTTGGACCTTATCATACCAATACTGTAGCGGGTTTAGAATTGGCCATGGACTTGTTGCGCAAGCAAAAAAATCCCAACAAACAGATTTTCATGATCACAGATGGTAAACCCACCTGTTTGAAAATTGGAAAAAAGTATTACAAAAATAGTTTTGGTTTAGACCGCAAAGTAGTCAACAGGTGTATTAACCTGGCGGCACAATGCAAGAAATTGAAAATACCTATCACCACTTTCATGATAGCTTCTGACCCTTATCTTCAGAGCTTTGTTCAGGAGTTCACAGAGACAAACAATGGCAAAGCATTTTTTGCATCCTTAGACAAATTAGGTGCTTTTCTGTTCAAAGATTTTGAAAGTGGTAAAAACAAAACCGTTTATTAACAGCAACACATGAGCAAGCAACAGATACAGACTTTAGGAGAATTGATTAAGAGTGGTTACCGTTCTAAAACCGTAAAAGAAGAAATCAGGGAAAACTTGATTTTGAAAATGCAGTCAAAAGAAAATCCTTTTGAAGGTATCATGGGCTATGAAGACACGGTAATTCCAGATACAGAAAGGGCATTACTTAGTAGGCATAATATTTTGTATTTAGGCCTTAGAGGCCAGGCTAAGACCAGAATGGCCAGGCAAATGGTGGAATTGCTGGATGAGTGGGTGCCTACCATTGCGGGTTCAGAAGTCAATGATGATCCTTTGAATCCCTTGAGTAAATATTCTCGTGACCTGATTGCCAAGTTAGGAGATGATACACCCATTCATTGGGTTAATAGACATGAGCGCTATGGAGAAAAATTGGCTACGCCAGATGTAAGTGTGGCTGACCTAATTGGAGATATTGATCCTATTAAAGCCGCCAATCTGAAACTGAGTTTTTCTGATGAGGAAGTGATCCATTATGGCATTATTCCTAGAAGCAATCGTGGTATTTTTGTGATCAATGAATTACCCGATTTACAAGCTAGGATTCAAGTAGCACTATTCAATATTTTGCAGGAAGGCGATATTCAAATTCGTGGATTTAAATTAAGGATGCCACTAGATATTTTGTTTGTATTTACAGCTAATCCTGAAGACTATACCAATCGCGGTAGCATTGTAACACCATTAAAAGATAGGATTGAAAGTCAGATCTTAACGCATTATCCAAAGACAATTGAAACTTCTTTGGCTATTACAGAACAGGAGGCCAATTTATTGCCCGTGCAAACGGAAACGGTTTCTATTAGCGATTTATTAAAGCGATTGGTTGAGCAAATTGCATTTGAAGCTAGGAACAATGAATATGTTGACAAGAAAAGCGGTGTCAGTGCAAGATTGACCATTGCAGCCTATGAAAATGCCATTAGCGCAGCAGAAAGAAGAGCTATTATACATAGTGAAAAACACACACAAGTGTGGATTTCAGACTTGCAAGGTATTATCCCAGCCATCACTGGAAAAATAGAATTGGTATATGAAGGGGAACAGGAGGGGCCTTATCAAGTTGCGGTTCAGTTGTTGGATAAATCTATTAGAACCCAGTTTGTACAATATTTTCCCAATCCAGATCAAATTAAAAAGAAACGAGGCACAGGAAAAAAATCTGCTGAGGAAAAAGAGCCTGAGAATCCATATAAGTCAATTATCCGTTGGTTTGATGGTGGCAAACATCTTGACCTATTATTAGATATGAAGGATGAAGCTAAGGTAGCTGCATTGTATCAGGTAGACGGATTATTTGGGATAGTAAAAAAACACTATCCTCATGCAAGTGAATCTGAAAATGCCTTGTTAATGGAATTTGTGTTACATGGATTAGCAGCTTATTCCATGATCAGCAAAAGAAATATTGACGGAAAGATTGAGTTCAAAGATTTAATAGGAAGTATGATGAATCTTGGACAATTTAATCTTGGTGCAGAAGATGAGGAGCAAGACTATCAATAGTTTTGCTCTCTATTTGGTTGTTTCATCATTTAATCAAACAAGTCAGAAGACAAATATCTATCACCCCTATCACAAATAATACAAACAATAACCCCTTGAGTTAATCCTTTTGATAATTCAATGGCAGCATGAACGCACCCCCCACTGCTCATACCACTAAAAATGGCTTCCTCTCTGGCCAATCTTTTGCTCATGCTTCTGGCATCTTGTTCATCAATTTCTATGATTTTATCAACTCTTGTTTTATCAAAAATGGTTGGCAAATAAGCTTCTGGCCATTTTCGAATTCCCGGAATTTTAGAACCATCCGTTGGTTGGCATCCCACAATCTGAATATTGGGATTTTTTTCCTTTAAATATTTAGATACCCCCATGATGGTGCCGGTAGTACCCATGGAAGAAACAAAATGGGTGACTTCTTGATTGGTGTCTCTCCAGATTTCTGGTCCAGTACTGGCATAATGAATGCCAGGATTATCTTGATTGCCAAATTGATTTAAGATAAGGTATCCCCCCTTTGCTTTTTGCTCGTTGGCATAGTCAATGGCTGCTTCCATGGATCCTTCTTTTGGTGTTAAAACCACTTTAGCGCCAAATGCTTGCATAGTTAGAACCCGCTCTCTAGTTGCATCTTCAGGCATTACTAATTCAATAGGAACTTTAAATAAACTAGCAATCATGGCAAGTGCAATACCCGTATTGCCACTGGTGGCTTCTATTAATGTAATACCATCTTTAATTTCACCTCTATCAATGGCGCCTTTAATCATGCCATAAGCAGCCCTGTCCTTTACACTACCTCCAGGATTATTCCCCTCTAGTTTGGCATAGATAGTGACATTGGGGTTTACGGTAATTTGTTTTAGCGCAACCAATGGGGTATTGCCAATAAGATCAAGTATCTGCTGCATACTTGAAATTACAAATAAGGTACAAGCTCAAATATGTTTCCTAGTAAAATAATAGACTAATATCGGAATTCGAAAATCAAGCCGTTTACTCAATAAGGTAAAGATTCTGGCTTCTCTTGAAAAGAGATTACTTAATTAATAATCCCAATTTGACACCAAAAGAAAAAGAAAGTCCAGGACTGTTACCAAGTCTGGTATTGGCATAATTATAGGCTGCAGTGGCGTCAGTATTTGTATAGCTATTGCTTTCTAGTTTGTTGTCAAATCCATAACCCAAACCCCAAAATCCATCTAGCAAAACTTTATTATTAAAAACCCATTGTTTTCCAAATTCTAAATGTAAAGCACCAAAATTAACTTGTTGTTTTTCTATTACATATTGACTACTGGCTTTATAGGAAACCCTATTTTCACTATAAGTTCCTAGGTAAAGAACAGGTTTAATATAAGCACCCTGCATGATATGCGTGAATCTTGTTCTCCCAAATAGAAAATCTGGAAGCTTGCTAAATTTATATCCACCACTTACAAATACCCCAAATTGGTTCTTTTTGCTTTCATCAATACTACTGACATAGTTATAATCTAGAAGATTGTTTTTACCCAATCCAATGATGCCTAAGGAAAGTTCATAGGATTTTCCTACAGCAACTTGTTTTTCAAAACTGAACTCTGAATATCCAATTAAGGGAGAGAGAAAATTGAATTTGATGGCTTTTGTTAATTGACCTGAATAATTGTCCAAATTTTTAATATCGTCATTGGCATTGAACATTTCTTTTTTGCCATTTTCATAAACAATCATTTGCACTTGTTCTTTACCAATGCTATACAAAGGGCCTTGTAAATTATCTTGGCTATAATACTTAATCTCTGATAGTCCTATTTCTGTGATTTTGCAACTGATTTTTTTACCATCTTTTTTGATGATCTGATCCTGAGCAAAGCATGAAAGGCTAATTAGAACAGCAATTATTAAAGTAAAAGCTAGTTTCATACCAATTGTTTATAAAATGACAAAGCAGCAGGAAATCTTGCTGCTTTGAAAAATAAGTTTCATCAGAAAATGACAAATAGATTACTTTCTGAGTTTAATTTCTGTATCCAGTTCTTTGACCATTTCAGAAGTGAATTTTTTACTGGCTTTGGCAATGGATTCTGGATCAACGGCTTTGGTTTGTATAGACATCAGTAATTCCTGACTTTGGGTGTCATAGAGGTTGCTTTCAAGGTAAATGGTTTTCTTTTCAACAGTATAGCCAGGGTTATAGCTAGACATGCCCGTGCTCATCACAACGCCAGGTCCCATCATACCAAGACCTGATCCCCAATAATTGCCATAATAAGAACCAAAATTGCCATAATAGCCATAGTTGCTTACTGGATTATAATAAGTCTGTGATGCTTGAACATAATGACTTTCTGTACGAATATCTTTTACAGCTACAGTAAAAATGGTTTCCAATTTTAATTCCTTAACCTTTGCAAGAATGGCTTCAACTGGAAAATTCTTTCCCACATTCATTGCTCCCAAAGCTTCTATACTTGTTACGGTTTTTAATCCTCTTTTTTCTGCTGCCGCTTTTAAATCCGTTTCAAGCACATTTCGAGCGTTTAAATCTTGGGCCAAGACCATGATAAACAAACTGCGTTTTTTGCCCAAAACTTCTGTGTCTTTTTTTGCCCAAAATCCAATCACAGACATGGAAGAAGATTTGCATCCTACCATCATGATAATGATGCTGCAAAAGGCAAGTAACAATTTGATTTTTTTCATAGTAGTTGTTTAAACAGCATTAGCCGTTGGATTATATCATTTCTTGAAGCTTGGCCACAACAAGGTCAATTTCTTCCTTTGTATTGTGTTTGCAAAATGAGAACCTTACGGTTACTTGATTTGGATTTGAATTAATGGCCCTAATGACATGAGAGCCTTGATCTGCGCCAGAAGTACAAGCACTTCCACCACTAGCACAAATATGATTGATGTCCATATTAAACAGAATCATTTCACTTTTTTCAGTTTTAGGAAAACTTACACTGAGTACAGCATATAATGATTGGCCTGTTCTATCTCCATTAAAACTGCATTCAGGAATGGCTTTTTGCAAAGCCTCAGCCATATAGTCTTTTAGGCCTTGTATATAGGTGCTGTCTGATTCAAAGTTTTCTGTTGCAATTTCTAATGCTTTGGCAAAGCCAATAATACCATACACATTTTCTGTGCCTGCACGCATATTTCTTTCTTGGGCACCGCCGTTAATCAATGGATGTATTTTCACATTTTCATTGATATATAACATGCCAACACCTTTTGGTCCATGAAATTTATGCCCTGCGCCAGTAATAAAATGTACAGGTGTATTTCTCAAATCAAATGGGAAGTGACCAACTGTTTGTACCGTATCGCTGTGGAAAATAGCGCCATATTCTTTGCAAAGATTTCCTACTGCATGAATATCTAGGATATTTCCAATTTCATTATTGGCATGCATTAAAGTTACCAAACACTTTTCTTCACTTTCCTTTAGTAATAATTCAAGGTCTTCTAAATCTACATGACCATTATCTAAAAGTTTTACATAACTCAAAGCTGCTTCACCGTTCTTGTGCAAATACTCAATGGTATGGGTAGTGGCATGGTGTTCAATCACCGAAGAGATAATATGCTTGCAACCCAAATCTCTAACAGAAGCCGTAATGGCCGTGTTGCTACTTTCAGTTCCGCCACTAGTAAAGAAGATTTCTGCGGGATGCGCATTTAGAATTTTTGCCACCGTTTTACGTGCATTCTCAATACCCATACGGCATTCTCTTCCGTAACTGTAAATAGAGGATGGGTTGCCAAAATTGGTAGTCAAAAAAGGCATCATCGCATCCAGCACAGCTGGGTCAAGTGCGGTAGTTGCGGCATTATCCAAGTAAATTCTTTCCATGGTCTAGCTTTACTGTGCTTCATTAATATCCTGCATCAAACGCTTGGCAATATTTGCAGCGGTTGTTTGGAAATTGCTTTCTGCATAAATACGAATGATGGGTTCAGTATTGCTTGGACGCAAGTGAACCCAATCTGTATCAAATTCAATCTTTAATCCATCAATGGTATTGATAGGTTGTTTTTTATATTTCTTTTCAATAACGGAAAAGATTTTTTTCAAATCGGTACCTGGATTCAATTCTATTTTATTCTTACTAATAAAATAGTCAGGATAACTACTACGCAATTGCTTCACTGTTTTCTTTTCGTGTGCCAAATGAGTTAAAAACAATGCAATGCCAATTAAAGCATCCCTTCCATAGTGTAAATCAGGTACAATAATGCCTCCGTTTCCTTCTCCACCAATCACAGCATTAGATTGCTTCATCATGTTTACCACATTCACTTCCCCTACAGCGCTTGGAAAATATTGGCCACCGTGTTTCTCAGTTACATCTCTTAGGGCCCTTGTACTGGATAAATTACTTACCGTATTTCCTTTTCGGTGTTTTAAGACATAGTCAGCTACAGCAACCAAGGTATATTCTTCTCCAAATAATGTACCGTCTTCACAAACAAAGCAAAGCCTATCCACGTCAGGATCCACAGCAATACCCATATGGGCTTTTTGCTTATTTACTTCGTTGCATAATTGGTTCAAATGTTCTGGTAATGGTTCTGGATTGTGTGCAAACTGACCATTCACTTCACCATTCAAAACAACAATATCTTCAACCCCTAAAGCTTTTAATAATTGGGGAACTGCTGTTGCTCCTGTACTATTAATTGCGTCTAGTACAATTTTAAAGCCTGCTTCTTTAATGGCAGCAATATCTACCAATGGATAATCAACCACCATTTGAATATGTTGTTCCAAAGCAGTTTCATTGGTTGTATATGACCCAAGATTATCTACATCAGCAAATTGAAATAAATCAGCGGCTGCTATTTCAAGAATTTTGGCACCCTCATCACCACTAATAAATTCCCCTTTATTGTTTAATAACTTTAAAGCGTTCCATTCTTTGGGATTATGACTGGCCGTAAGAATAATTCCTCCATCTGCTTTTTCAAAAACCACAGCCATTTCAACGGTGGGAGTGGTACTCAAGCCAAGATCAACAACGTCTATTCCTAGGGCATTCAAAGTACTGATTACAATTCTTTGCACCAATTCTCCGCTAATTCTTCCGTCTCTTCCAATCACTACTTTTTTTCGCAAACTGGTATCATCATTCAGGGATTCTTTTAACCAACTACCATAGGCAGCTGTAAATCTTACCACGTCTAAAGGACTCAAATTGTCACCTGGTGCGCCACCAATTGTGCCTCTAATTCCTGAAATACTCTTAATCAATGCCATTCATTACCTGTTTTTAGAGCTGCAAACATAATTCAAATTTTTTGTTTGATTCTCCTGCCTATTTTTGCGTCATAAACCCGTGTATGCCTAAGACTTGGTTCCAAGATTGGTTCAATTCCCATTATTATCATTTGTTGTACCAACACAGAGATGATCAGGAAGCATTGAATTTTATACAATTACTCATTGCTCACCTCAAACCTGTTGATCAAGCAAAAATGTTGGATGTGGCATGTGGAAAGGGAAGGCATAGTAAGGCACTAGCCGATATGGGCTTTGAAGCAACTGGTATTGACCTCTCGGAAGAGTCTATTCAAGAAGCCAAATTGGATGAGTCAGAACAATTGCATTTTTACCAGCACGATATGCGTTTGCCTTTTTGGATCAACTATTTTGACTATGCGTTTAACTTTTTTACCAGCTTTGGGTATTTTAAAACCAAACGTGAGCATGATAACGCTATCAGAACAATTGCCCAAAGTCTTAAACCTGGTGGCATTTTTGTAATTGACTATTTAAATGTTAGGTACGCTGAAAAAAATCAGCAAAGCACACATAGTATAGAAGTAGAGGACGTAAAATTTCATATTAGCAAATGGAATGATGAATCTCATTTTTACAAACAGATTCAAATTACTGATGCCAGTAATCAATCTCCCAAACATTTGTATACAGAGAAGGTAGCCAAATTTACGCTGGGCGATTTTACAGAAATGTTATCCTATCAAGGATTGCAGGTATTAGAAGTGTTTGGCGATTATCAATTGGGCAAATACCAATTACAAGATTCACCTAGATTGATTCTGGTTGCCAGAAAAATGCCCTTACACTAGGTTATTGTTTTCTGAATTTTTTTGGAGCAATGATCAAACTGTCATTTTGAAATTGTAGTCCCTGATTCTTGTTTGGTAATATTGGTTGGTATTTTCTTAATGGAAGCAAACTGGGTTGATTTTGGGTTATGATAATCTCTAATGATGCCATATTGTTTTTGTCAGGCACTAATACAGGCATTCTATCTACGCCAGATTCGTATACATCAAAACCTTGACCATTATTTGATTGATACTTCAAACCAAAATTTTGCCCTTTTAGTGCGTTTGGCATAATAATGCTGTCTTTGGCAGGTTGAACAATCACCAAACTGCTTTTTTGGGAATAGACTGATAGGGTCATCAATAGGCATAGAAGTAGGGTAACTTGTTTCATGACTTAAATATATAAATAAATTTACATCTTGCAAATCTTGAGCTGAATTTTAGGAATTACATCTAGGGGCGAGGAACAAAAAGCTTCCACTATCTTTACAAAATGGCAATGGATAGCATTTTATTAATGGGCTTTTTTCAAAAAACCTGGGATTGGATCAAGGATTGGGATCAGCAACTATTCCTTTTGGTAAATGGACAATGGAATCATGCATGGTTAGATAGTTTATTGCCTATTTGGAGAGAAGCCAATACATGGCTTCCATTATACCTATTTCTGATTTTGTTTGTAGCGATTAATTTCCCATCAAAAGCATTTTCTTGGATCCTAACAGCAATTATCACATTTGCCATTTCTGATCAGCTAAGCAGTAGCTTAATGAAACCATTCTTTGCAAGATTACGACCCTGTAATGATCCAGAATTAGTGGGTATGGTTAGGCTATTATTGCCAAATTGTGGATCCGGATATAGTTTTACTTCTTCACATGCTACCAATCATTTTGCGTTTGCAGTTTTTATTTTTATGACAATTGGACAAGTCATTGGTAAGTGGAAATGGGCTTTTATTTTTTGGGCAGGATCTGTAGCGTATGCCCAAGTATATGTAGGGGTTCATTATCCAATTGATGTATTTTGTGGCGGCATAATGGGAACTTTGATTGGATATGCAACTGCTACCGTTTATCAACAAAGGTTTCCGATTTGGAATATAGAAAGTTCAAAATCCTCCCAAAATGATTAATCAACGGTTTTATTTTTCCGTATTGGGATTGGCATTTCTCACTTGTTTAGTGGGCATGTTTTACATTCCATTAATGGATATAGATGCGTCGCAATATGCTTCTATTAGTAGGGAATTATTAGATGGTAAATCTTGGATCTGGTTTTATGATATGGGGGCGGATTATTTAGACAAACCTCCTATGTTATTCTGGTTGAGTGCGCTTAGTATGAAGGTCTTTGGTATTTATGACTGGGCCTATCGCTTGCCCTCTTTTTTGTTTGCAATCTTAGCTGTTTATTCCACACATGCTTTGGCAAATCAATGGTATGGAAAAAATATCGCGCGATTAAGCGCCATGGTATTGGCTACAGCGCAAGCTTTCTTTTTGATTACCCATGATGTTAGAACGGATACCATGCTAATGGGCTGGGTTATTTTTAGTATTTGGCAATTAAGTGCTTGGTACCAAGATGGTAAATGGTTGAACTTTATTTTGGCTTTTGTGGCAATTGCAGGAGGTATGATGACCAAGGGTCCTATTGCCCTCATAGTTCCTATTCTATCATTTTTGCCCCATTTTTTACTCAAAAGAGAATGGAAACAATTGTTCCGATGGGAATACTTGGTAGGATTAGCAATCATAGCCATTTTATTGATACCCATGAGTATAGGTCTGTATCAGCAATTTGATTTGCATCCAGGAAAATTAATCAATGGAAGACCCATACAATCTGGACTAAGATTCTATTATTGGACACAGAGTTTTGGAAGGTATACAGGAGAAAACATGTACCATGAGATGAGCTATTTCAGCTTTTTATTGGAAAACATGTTATGGAGTTTTTTGCCTTGGATTCTTTTCTTTTTAGCGGGTCTGATAGTTTCCATTTGGCAAATAGTTCCTGCTCGCTTTTGGCTAAACAAAAAGCAGGAATGGATAAGTACGGGTGGATTTGTGTTTACTTATTGCATTCTGGCCAGAAGTCAAGCGCAATTACCACATTATATTTTTGTGGTATTTCCATTGGCAGCCATTGTTACAGCCGTCTTTCTAGATCAATTGTTTTTTTCCAATCAATATAAAACCTTTAGAAAGATCTTTCAATGGATCCATGCTTTTCTGTTCTTTGTATTGTGGATAGCGGTTGTGGTTTTGATGCGTTTTCCTTTTCCTGAAATCCCCATATATGTTCCCATACTTGCCATTCTTGGATTGTTGTTCTTTGTGTGGCTCATCTTTAGAAATCAACCTTTTATGGGTATTCCATCCATATTAGTTGGGGCCGTTTATACCGTTATTGCCGTAAACCTATTTTTGAATACCAATTTTTATCCTCGTCTATTGCAATTTCAAATGGGCAATACAGCAGCGGATTTTATAAACCATTCTGGTTTGGATAAAAATAAAATAGTGCTCTATGGCACAGGCGATAGCAGGGCCATGCATTTTTACGGCAAACACATTTTCCAACACAAATTCCAGCGCAAAGAGATTGTTTCTTCAGATATACTTGTTACCTCAAGTGATAGTCTATCCCTATTTCAGCAGGCTTTTCCTTCCGCAAAACTATTGCACAAAGGACCCAATTTTTCAGTAAGTATTCTTACCGCCCAATTTTTAAATCCAGCTACCAGAGAGCAAGAAGTTCCACATTATGTGATCCTTGATTTGGATGGGAAACCCTGATTTGCTGGCAATTGATTAGATTTGACCCATCTCATGACAGAAGTATTCATCATTTTAGCACTGATTTTGGTCAATGGTTTGTTTTCTATGGCCGAAATTGCCCTTGTTTCTGCAAGAAAAGCAAGGCTAGAAGCACAGGCCCAAAAAGGGGACAAAGACGCTGCCAAGGCATTGGAGCTGGCAAATCATCCTGATAGTTTTTTATCAACTGTGCAAATTGGCATTACCCTGATTGGAATTTTAACGGGTATTTATTCTGGAGATAGTTTTAAAACACCATTACAAGCCACACTTTCTCAGATAGATTTCATCAAACCATATAGTGGTACTATTGCTACGGTTATTATTCTGATTGTAATCACTTTTCTATCCTTGGTTTTGGGAGAATTAGTGCCTAAACGCCTTGGCTTAAGTAACCCCGAAGGCATAGCCAAAAAAGCGGCTGGGCCTATGAGTATTATCTCTTGGATTACCTATCCCTTTGTTTGGTTACTCATGGGAGCATCTAATTTGCTGGTGCGATTGATGAATGTAAAAACTAGCGAGAATCAAGTAACAGAAGAAGAAATAAAAGCGATAATTAGTGAGGGAACAGAACACGGAGCCATTGAAGAAGCGGAACAAGAAATTATTGAACGCGTATTTCATTTAGGCGATAGAAATATTACTTCATTGATGACCCATAGAAGTGATATTGTATGGATTGACCAGAACAAGTCAGTTGCTGAAATCAAGTCCATCATGCAAGAAGTGGTGCATTCTGTCTATCCTGTTTGTGATGGAGCAATTGATAGGATAGTAGGGGTGGTTGCCATTAAAGATTTTATTGTAGTAGCAGACAAAACAGGGGTTCAGGAAATTATGAAACCCGCTATGTATGTTCCTGAAAACAATACGGCTTACCAAGTATTGGAACAATTCAAGAAAACCAAGATACACCATTGTTTTATAGTAGATGAATATGGTTCTATCTTGGGTATGATTACACTCAATGATATTTTAGAAGCCATTGTGGGGGATATTCCTCAACCAGAAGACGAATCATTTGACATTTTAGAAAGGGCCGATGGTTCTTTCTTGGTAGACGCACAAATTCCATTTTATGATTTCTTAAGCCATTTTGACAAAACGGAATGGATGATGGAAGGTGACCAAGACTTTGATACCCTTGCAGGTTTTATAATTCATGAATTACAAAGAATTCCAACTACTGGAGAAACCTTGAGTTGGAAAGTCTTTGAATTTGAAGTGATAGACATGGATCATCACCGAATTGACAAAGTATTGGTGAATAGCAGAATAGATCCAGGAGTTGATTAAAATTCAAAACTGGTGCTGTTTTTAGGATAATCCAGTTTATAGCTTTTTTCTTGCCCTTTGGCTTTTACATGAAATATATTGCTTTGAAGGGTTTGAAAATCAAATAACAATTGACATTGTACGTCTAGCCTTTTTAATTGGCTAACCTTTGGTACTTCTGCGTAAATCCAAACACTTTCCATTTGAATTTCATGTCCTAAATAATGGATATTGGCAGGCTGACCATTGATTTTTAATTGCAATTTTTGCTGAATATATTGGTTGATTTGTTTGTCTAAAACCGCATTGTCAGTTGGATGCGCTATATCTACTTTTGTGCTACTATATTTTTGGAGGGTAGTTTCTAGGTCTTGGGTAAAAATTCGGATGCTAATTTCTGCTGTTGCTTCTTTGGTATTATGATTTATTTCTATAACAGATACATAAAATGGGTGTAATAGGGCAATGATTGCCAAAGAAATCCATTGAAACATACTATTTACCATTCAACATTCTTTTTTTTACACTACAAATGTCATGATTAATTTGAAACCTCGCTTATGAATGATTTTAAACTGTATTTAGAAACTGGTTTTCAACATATTGCCAATTGGAACGGGCAATTATCTTTTTGGTCTCAATTGGCTGGACTAACCACTAGCGATCATATTCTTTTTATCATAGCCCTGACCATCAGGTATCAATTTGGAGATTGGAAAAAAGTCTTGGTCTTAGTTACCGCATTTACCATTGGTCATAGTATTACCTTGGCTTTAAGTGTGCTAAATATTGTTAGATATTCTGTCAATTGGATTGAATTTTTAATACCCATTACTATTCTTATTACAGCCATCAGCAATTTGTTTGTCAAGAAATTTGTGTTCAAAACCAAGTTTCCACCCATTTATTTTATGGCCCTATTCTTTGGTCTAATACATGGCCTAGGTTTTAGCAGTTATTTGAAAAGTCTTTTGGGTAAAGACCAAGGCATTTTTACCCAGCTATTAGCTTTTAATTTGGGTCTAGAGCTAGGTCAAATTTTGATAGTTTTAATAATCCTTATTATTTCCTTTCTTTTTGTGGGTTTAATCAAGGTAAATAGAAGGGAATGGCTTTTATTTGTAAGTGCGGCTGTGTTTGCACTTGCATTAAACATGGCTTTGGATAGATTACATAACGTATTACCACAATAAACCATACAATTATGAGAAAATTAGGTTTCATTGTTTTAATGGTGGCTTTTGCATCTGTAACACAGGCGCAAAACATCATGAACAATCCAGGTTCCAACCATGGGAACAAGTTTGAACAATTGGGTACCATACTTCCTACGCCCAATGAATATCGCACTGCTAGCGGTGCACCCGGACCAAAGTATTGGCAGCAAAGAGTAGACTACAATATTAAATGTGAATTGGATGAACCCAATTTAACCTTGAATGGTAGTGAAACTGTTACTTATTACAATAACTCTCCAGATGTTCTAACCTATCTCTGGTTGCAATTAGATGAGAACGAACATAGCAGTATTAATAATGCTGGTTATCAGAATTCATCTCAAATGGGTAGGCAATTGTCTACCACTCAGGCAGATGCAATGATGGAAGCTGGTAAAGACAATGGCTTGGGCGATGTTATTACCAAGTTAACTGATATTACTGGTAAGAACTTAAAATATACCATCAACAAAACTATGATGCGCGTTGAATTGCCAACTGCATTAAAGCCTGGTCAGAAATTTGTATTTAATCTTAGCTGGCATTACAAAATATCTAACCGTTTAACAGTTGGTGGTAGGGGTGGATACGAATTCTTCCCAGAAGATGGCAACCATTTCTTTACCATGGCACAATGGTATCCTAGACTAGCTGTTTACAGTGATTTTCAAGGATGGCAACACCACCAGTTTACTGGTAGAGGAGAATTTGCCCTAACTTTTGGCAACTTCAATGTGAGCATGACTGTTCCAGCAGACCATACCATTTTATCTACAGGAGAGTGTCAGAACTATGCACAAGTATTGTCTCCAGCACAAATGACTCGTTGGTCTCAGGCCCAGAATGCCAAAGAGCCAGTAGAAATTGTAACACTGGATGAAGCTAAGAAGGCAGAAAAGCAAAAAAGCACTGCCAAGAAAACTTGGGTGTACAAAGCCGATAACGTTCGTGATTTTGCTTGGACATCTTCAAGAAAAATTATCTGGGACGCAATGCCAGCTTATGTAGAAGGAAAGAAAATCATGTGTATGAGTGGTTATCCAAAAGAAGCTTATGGTTTGTATCGTAAGTTCTCAACCAAGGTAGTAGCACATACCATTAAGTCTTATTCTAAATTCTCTATTCCTTATCCTTATCCAGTTGCTCAAAGTATTGAAGCTTCTAATGGTATGGAATATCCTATGATCTGTTTTAACAATGGTAGAACAGAAAAAGACGGTAGCTACAGTGAAGCAACTAAACAAGGCATGTTGGGTGTGATTATTCACGAAGTTGGTCACAATTTCTTCCCCATGATTGTAAACAGTGACGAGCGTCAGTGGAGCTGGATGGATGAAGGATTGAATTCTTTTGTAGAATACTTGACTGAAGAATTATATGACAACAAATATCCTTCACGTGGAAAGGGGGCAGCTTATACCATTGCAGATTATATGCGTTTGCCTAAGGATCAATTGGAGCCCATTATGACCAATAGTGAAAATATTGTCAACTTTGGTCCTAACGCTTATACCAAACCAGCAACTGGTTTGAATATTTTAAGGGAAACTATTATGGGTAGGGAACTATTTGACTATAGTTTCAAAGAATATGCACGCAGATGGGCATTCAAACATCCTCAACCTGCTGACCTTTTCCGTACAATGGAAGACGCTAGTGCTGAAGACTTAGATTGGTTCTGGAGAGGTTGGTTCTATGGCATTGATCCTTGTGATATAGCCATTGATACCGTTAAACATGGTGTATATGACCCAAATATGGCAGCCCAGGCAGGATTCCAAGGTGGAAGAGGCGGTGGTGCTCCTGTTAATGCAAGTCCCAATGGTATGATGTCATTGGCCAAGCCTATGTTGAATCCATTTGATGATATTTCTAAAATCAGAAATCGTAATGATAAAAACATCATTTTCTTAACCGATGCTGATACAACTTTAAGAGATTTCTACTGGCGTTATGCTAGAGGTATTGAGCCTTATGATACTACTAAGTATAAAGTGACGCTTCCTAATGCTACACCAGAACCAATGGATGATGCAGCTAAAGCTAAATATGCCAATGTGAATTTGTATGAAATTACATTTAGCAACAAGGGTGGTTTGGTAATGCCTATTATTGTTGAGTTTAGTTTTGAAGATGGCACCAAACAAACAGAAAGAATTCCAGCTCAGGTTTGGCGCTTGAATGAGAATAAAGTGACCAAATTATTCTTGACAAATAAAAAAGCTGTAGGAATTAAATTGGATCCAATGCGTGAAACCGCTGATATTAACGAGAATAACAATACTTGGGGAATGGAAACTGTTACACCAAGTAAGTTTGCCATCTTTAAGGCAAGACAGGGTGGTGGACGTGGTCAAAGCACAGGAATTAACCCTATGCAAAAAGCCATGGAGAAGAAGAACTAGTATTTTATAATAAATCTATTTTTTTGATTAAAGTCACTTGATTAATTTCAGGTGACTTTAATTTTTATTATATGCGCCTGTTTAGAATATGCTTGTTCCTTTTTTGCTTGGTATCTGTTGCGGCCAATGCATCCGTTGACACTGTACAGTTTTTTAGTAATAGTTTGCACAAACAAGTCAAATTTGTAGTAATACAACCTAAGAACAAAAACAAAATTTTGATTCCTGCCGTGTACTTACTGCATGGATATGGTGGCAATCAACGTCAGTGGCCCCAAGCCGCGCCTCAATTGCAGCAGAAAGCAGAAGAGCTGAATATGATTCTAGTTTGCCCTGACGGGGCTAATAGTTGGTATTTTGATAGTCCTATTGATTCTAGTATAAGATATGAGTCCTTTATAATTAAAGACCTGATTCCTTATGTTGATCAACATTTCTTAACCATTCCTGATAAAAAACATAGGGCTATTACCGGCTTAAGTATGGGTGGTCATGGTGGGCTTTATTTGGCTATTCGTAACCAGACAGTTTTTGGCGCAGCGGGAAGTATTTGTGGGGGAGTTGATTTTAGACCCTTTCCTAATAATTGGGAAATCAAAAAAGCATTGGGTGAATATGCCAACAATAAATCTGTTTGGGATGCCAATACAGTGATGGAAATGGTTGATGGATTAAAGAACAATTCTTTAAAATTGATTTTTGATTGTGGCGTTGACGATTTCTTTTATCCTGTAAACAAAGCCTTACATGAAAAGCTGTTGAAACTTAAAATAGACCATGACTATATTGAAAGGCCAGGAGCTCACAATACGGCTTATTGGAGCAATAGCATTGACTTTCAATTGTTGTTGTTTAAAAAATATTTTGATGCAAATGCTCTTTAGTTTAATCAATTGCTGAGATAAATAATCATACTATCCAATCCAAACTTATATGAAAATTCGTGTTATTGGTTTTTGTCTTTTTGTTTTGACTTTTTTCTATGGCCATGCTGCAAGTGTAGATAGCATTGAAGTATATAGTCCTAAAATGAAAAGATCCATCAAAACCATTGTTATCAAACCCAATTCTAATAAAGTGAATGCAAAACAATTTCCAGTTTTGTATTTGTTGCATGGAGCATTTGGAGCCTATAATAATTGGTTATTGAAAGTGCCACATATTAAGGATTTAGCTGACCAATATGGCATGATGATTGTTTGTCCAGACGGTGGATTTACAAGCTGGTATTTTGATAGCCCAATTGATAGTTCTTATCAGTACGAGACATTTGTAGCAGAAGAGTTAACCCAATATATAGATGCACATTATCCTACAATTGCTAAAAGAACAGCAAGGGCAATTTCTGGATTGAGCATGGGTGGACATGGTGCTATGTTTTTATCATTTAGACACGCTAATATTTTTGGAGCTTGTGGTATTACAAGCGGAGCTCTTCACGTTTCAGTAATTACCCAAGGATACGGGGTAGAAAAAAGGTTAGGGGATCCTACAATTAATAAACAATATTGGAATGACTGGAGTGTATTAAATACCATTGAACACTATCCCAAAGATTCATTGGCTATTCTAATTGACTGTGGAACGGAAGATAGGGTATTGGCTATGAATAGGGCAGTGCATGACAAACTGAACAAGCTAAAAATTCCACACGATTACATAGAAAGACCAGGGGAACATAATTTTATTTATTGGAATAAATCCATTGATTATCATTTTGTGTTCTTTCACCAATTCTTTGCAAAAGGACTAAAATAAAAAAGCAACCCAGAGGGTCGCTTTATGAGCATACAGGCCGATTCAAGCAATTGCCCCTAATCGCTGAACCTGCCACCTGCATTCACCCAGTCAGTTATTTTTTTCTTGTCTGCAGCACTCAATTGTCCACCTTGTGGCATAAAACTTGGAGATCCATCAACAGCCCTTGCTTTGATTCTATCTTTACTGCTTACAATATTGCAATCAGTTGTCAAGTCTTTGCCACCAGTGCTATTAGATCCTGTATGGCAAGAGGAACAATTTGCACTCAATAATGATTTTACAGCACTATATAATGGACCGGCTTGTCCTGCTGTAAGTGTAGCACAGTCATTAGAACTTCCACCAGTACCGCCAGTGCTTGGGTTGTTTGGATTTGTTGTTGTAGTAGTGGTATCCCCGCCTTTGCTACAAGAGGATATAATAATCATTGTAAGCAAAACAAAAAATGCAAATACAATTAATGATTTTTTTCTTTTCATGTGATTGGTTTTATATCACACGTTACGAACCTATTTTCTTTTTGGTTGCTTATAAGTCAAAGAAAAATTCACGCCAAAACTACTTAGTTCAATACTCCCAAAACCAACTCCACTCATTGGAATTTTTGCATAAGGTTCAATAATACCAGTTAAGTGTTTTCCAATTGGTTTTTCAAAGCCCCCAGAAATATGTACCAAAGCAAATAAGTGTTGGTCAGTTGAAGAATAGCTGGCAGATCTATTATAAGTTTGGTTATTTACATAATACAAATAACTATAGTTTTCTTTCTTCATAAAGTAAGAAGAAGTACCAAGAGAAGCAAAATAATTGCCTTTGCCATTATACTTAAAATGATAAGTGCCAATTAAAGGTACGTCCCACATATCGCAAGATCCTGTAACGGTTTCCATTTTAAAATTACTGACCCATGTACCCTTTGGTGGATGAAAATCTACACCGTTCATTTTGTAGTTTTTCTGCGTAAAAATTCCACCCGTTTTAATAGAGAAATGTTGGTTAAATCTATATCCTATAATGCCTCCAATATTATACCCAAAATCATCCTTGTAATTGAAGTGTACGGTACTTGCATCAACCCCTGCAGTTAGACCAATAAAGAATCCTTTTTCAGAATTGCTTTTGTTTTTTATAAGAATAGGGTTAGTTTTTTCTTCTTTCAAATTTGCATTGGTGTTTGTTGCATTGGTTGCTGTTGAACTTGACTCAAGAGGATTTGTATTGACTGAAATACTTTTATTTTCTGATTCAACAGTCGGATTTTTGGAAGCCTGAAGTTCTTGACTAGTATTGCTTTTAATAGTTGATGGATTATTATCTCTAGTTATTATAGGCTCAATTGGACCCACAGCTATCCCCATTTGACTCAATAAACTTGGAGTTGATTGAACTGATTTAATGGATGATAAATTCTTTGATTGATTCCCTGTATTAATAGAGCTTTTTTGAATTTCTTCAGGGCTTGAGGATTTTTGTTCTATGATATTTTGTTGTTCAACTGGTTTTGGTATTGCACTTGGAATTTGGTTAGAAATGGATTTTTTGACCGCCTGTTGTTGATCAGCATGGGAATACCACCAAGTTCCACCAACTCCCAATAAAAGCAAAGTAGGAATCAGTACCCAGACAAACCTTTTTTTAGGTTTGTCAAGTGGCATCTCCTTATCCAGTAATAATTGCATCTTATCCCAATTGGCCATACCAGGGGCATCAAATGCCTCGGCAGCCCTTTTGGCTACATGATCCAATTCATTATCTTCCTCAAAACTATGCATACTGTTTATAAGCTTTTTTCTCTAAAATGATTTTTCTCAAATTGTTCCTGGCTTTAGACAGGTTTGATTTTGAAGCCCCTACACTGATTTTTAAAGTGTCCGCAATTTCTTCATGACTATAACCCTCTATAACAAATAAATTAAAAACAGTTCTGTAAACGGGAGAAAGTCTTCTAATTGCCAAAATGATTTCTTGATATGCTATTTTATCCAAGCCGCTTTCTTGTTTTTCAATCATCGGTTCCGTTTCCGGAGTCACGTCATAACTCACCATTTTTAGTTGAGTTTTGCGTAAATGGTCTATACAAGTATTGACCAATATTCGTTTAAACCAGGCTTTTAATAAAGCTTCCTGGTCATTTTGTCTGCTACTATCAAATTGGGAAATATTTTTGAACATTTTTACAAAAGCTTCACTCACCAATTCTTCGGCTTCTTCTTGTTGCTGAATATATCGATAACTGATCTTCATAGCATAGCCATGCAGCCATTGGTACAAGTCCCGTTGGCTAATTCGGTTGTTTTGGCAACAACCCTTAATCAGGCTGATGATGTTAATAGGTTCCTGGGGCAAATTTCTTAAGTAAATAGTATGGTTCAGGTTTCGTTCCAATAAATATACTTCTTAGCCCGAATACGCAGAGCAAATAATAAAGGTTGCCTTGTTCAAAAAAATCAACCACCGGTTTTACCATCCCTGACTTTTGACTTTTTCCCTTTGTTTTTCTTTTCAAAATCTTCTACCTCCTTAGGTTTAGGTTTGGAAAGGGTGTTTTTGGGATCCCCATTTAAAGAATCTGGAGCCTGATGGTCAACAGTTTTGGGCAAATCCAATGGTTGGTCCCCTTGTAAGTTATCTAAAACCCATTTCTCAGTATAAGTAACAGTTCCATACATGGGATTATAGTATTTCCAAACTCCATGCTTTAAAGAGGTTCCATCTACTTTTACAATCACACGTTCATATTTATTGGGATTTATTGGGTCAGCTACATCAATAGTATCATAGGCTTTGTTGGGATTACTTGCCCGCCAATTTTCTTCTCTTTCAATCCCATTAATGGTAAAATATTGGCATTTACCATTTTTTAACCCCCATCTATAGGTTTCCACTGCCATAATATCGCCCATTAAATTAAAATTTCTCCAAACCCCTTCCTTTTTATCATTTTTGAAAGTTCCTTCTTCCTCAAAACCTGGATTCCCTCTCAATGGGTCTACATGTATTGCCCATTTGCCTTGTTTGAATCCATTGAAATCTGTACAATTCAAGGTATCGCCATTGGCGGCAATTTTAAAGGTTTTACATTGGCTAATGCCAGTATGATAAATTAAAAGTAGAAATGGTATTAGACCGTAGCGCATTATTATTAAATTAGCCGTTCAATTTACCAAAATTCTGCATCTCATGAGAAAAACAACTGTTATAGTTGGCTTATTGTTTGCTATTTGCGGACAAGCACAAGTGAAACCTACTTCAGCAACAGAAAGGTTAAAAGTGGTGGAACAAAGACAAGCACTTCAAAAGAAATCACTGGTAAACCAGAACGGTTTCCGCAATATTGGCCCTAGTGTCATGAGTGGAAGGGTAGTAGATATTGATGCCAATCCCTCTGATCCTACTGAGTTTTATATTGCATATGCATCAGGCGGTTTATGGCATACTACCAATAATGGTCAAAGTTTCCAATCCATTTTTGATAGTGTCGATATTTTAACCATTGGTGATATTGCGGTTAACTGGAAAACCAGAACTATTTGGGTAGGAACAGGAGAGGTCAATAGCAGTAGATCATCTTACGCAGGGATGGGGGTCTATAAATCCAATGACAATGGTAAACATTGGGATTGGATGGGCTTACCAGAAAGTCATCATATTGGTAAAATACAATTGCACCCAACCGATCCCAATACCGTTTGGGTAGCAGCGCTGGGTCATTTATTTTCTTTCAATAAAGAAAGAGGTGTTTACAAGACAACAGATGCAGGAAAAACTTGGCAGCAAGTATTGGCAGTTGATGATAAAACTGGAGCAGTTGATCTAGAGATGAATCCAGCCAATCCAAATGAATTATATGCGGCTATGTGGTATAGAACTAGAACCGCTTCTAATTTTGAAGAAAGTGGTAAAACAAGTGGTATTTATAAAAGTACCGATGCTGGAAATAATTGGGTATTGGTTTCAAAATTGGGTAGTGGGTTTCCCAATGGGGATGGTGTTGGCAGAATTGGTCTTGCCGTATCTCCCAAGCAACCCAATATAGTTTATGCGGTTTTGGACAATCAATTTCATCAGCCAGATACAGCCAAACGTGTGGTAGATTCAAGCCGTTATGTGCTGCGCGATTTTAAAGACCTTACCAAAGAGCAGTTTCTAGCTTTAGATGATAAAAAATTAGCCGCTTTTACTAGCAGTAGAAGAAACGGTATTCCTGCTAAATACACTGCTGCTGTTTTAAAGGAATCAGTGAAAACCGATAAACTTAAACCAACCTGTATATGGGACTTTTTATTTGATGCCAATACCGCATTATTTGAAACACCCATTCTAGGATGTGAAGTGTATAGAAGCGATAATAGCGGAGAGACTTGGAAAAAGACCAGTGATAAAAGTATCCCCTCTTTTTTCTATAGCACGTATGGCTATTATTTTGGTAAAATCTTTGTTAGCCCCACTAATCCTGACAAAGTTTTTATTACCGGTTTAAACGTAATGGTTAGTAAAGACGGTGGTAAATCCTTTACCAATATTTCTAAAGAACACGTGCATTCTGATCACCACGTTGTTTGGATTAATCCGGCTAAGGATAGTCATATCATAAATGGTAATGATGGTGGCGCCAATATTAGTTATGACGATGGAGCACATTGGTTCAAAGCCAATACACCGCCCGTTGGTCAATTTTATAATATTGCTGTTGATAATGCCAAGCCCTATAATGTATATGGCGGATTACAAGATAATGGAACCTGGTTTGCACCTAGTACTACTAGAGAAGACTATGATTGGTATGATTCAGGAGAGAACCCCTATAAACGCCTCAATGGTGGCGATGGAATGCAGGTACAAGTAGACACAAGGGATAATAAAACTGTTTATACTGGATCACAATATGGTAATTACATGCGTAGTAATACCGGAGGTGGCGATAGAAAGTTTGTAAAGCCTTCTAATGATTTGGGAGAGCCCAATTTTAGATTTAACTGGCAGGCACCCATTTTGTTGAGCAAGCATAACCAAGACGTATTTTATTATGGTTCCAACAAGTTTCATCGTTCTATGAATAGGGGAGATAGTCTGGTTACCATGAGTGCTGACCTTACTACCAATCCAGCCCAAGGCGATGTTCCATTTGGCACATTAAGTACCATTAGTGAAAGTCCGTTGAAATTTGGCCTTCTATATGTAGGAACGGATGATGGAAATATTCATGTAAGCAAAGACGGGGGATATACATGGAGTTTAATTACTAAGAAACTGCCAAAGGGATTATATGTGAGCAGGGTAGTAGCTAGTGCATTTTCAGAAAGCAGGGTCTATATTACTTTGAATGGTTATAGAAATGACCATTTTCTCCCCTATGTTTATGTAAGTGAAGACTATGGCAGCACTTGGAAACAAATTGGTAAAGACTTGCCAAATGAGCCTGTCAATGTGATTAAAGAGGACCATGCCAACGAAGGCATTTTATATGTTGGAACCGATGGAGGTTTGTTTGTTACCATTGATAGGGGTGAGAGCTTTATGCAATGGACCAAAGGCTTACCTGTGAGTGTACCTATTCATGATATTGTAACGCAATCTCGTGAAAATGAAATTGTGTTGGGAACCCATGGAAGAAGCTTGTATATTGGTAAATTAGACGATCTTCAAAAATTGTACAAAGACGCTGATTACAGAGCTAAACGTCAGGCAGAGATTGACCAGAAAAAATAAATGAGTATTTCTATATAAAAAAAATAGCCCCAAACGGGGCTATTTTTTTTGTAAAATCCAAAGGTCTTGCCCTCCCATTATTTTCGGAAATTCTCTGCCTTCATAACATTGAATTAGTTTAAAGTCTTTTGCAAAAACTTCTTTTAAATTAGCAGTATTTTGGTAAACACTGTAATTTCTATCTCCAGCTGAAAGTTCTTGATTCCCTTCCACTAATTCCAGAAATCCTTGGTTCTGCAAAAGGGACCGATGTTTATTAGAAAGTTTATTTTCAAAATAAGTTCCATGGGTACTAAGAATTAAAATGCCTTCTGGTTGAAGCGTTTTTAGAAGTGTTTGTAGCCAATTTATTTGTTGCTGAAGGGGTAAGTGAGTGAAAACAGAAATACCATATATCAAGTGGAAAAATTCATCTGGATATGGCAGTATTGGTTGCACAGATAGAGGATGAAACAGCGCATTTTTAATGTGCTGATTATTCCAATGAATCATTTCTAAATTAGTGTCTGCTCCATAGACTAAGCTATATGGAGCATATTGATGAATATATTGGGTTACCCTTGCCGTGCCACAACCCCAATCCAATATTTTCCATAATGCATCTTCTGGAAGATAAGGCTTAGACCAGTCTATTATTTCCTTGGCACAAAGGGCCCCATCAAGGGTGTATTTACCATAGTCTAATTGAAAGGTTTCAAATAGCCATTGATCAGGAGGTAAAACTTGGTGGGGAAATTTTTTCCTAAAAGCACGATTGACTTTTTTGTGCTGCCATTTTTGCCATTGAAAAGCCATGGGTTTGGCCCAATGGGAAAGCCCCGAAACCCTGCCCAATGATTTCAATAATCTTTTCACAGCGGTGATTTTAAGGGGCTATTTTAATTGACGTTGGTATAATTGAACAGTGTTTTCATAACCCAAATACAAGGCATCACAAACTAGGGCATGTCCAATACTCACTTCATCTAGATAGGGAATATGGGATTTGAAAAAATGTAGGTTATCTAAGTCCAAATCATGCCCTGCGTTAATACCCATTCCTAATTCTTTAGCTTTTGCCGCTGCAGCAAGATAAGGTGCAATGGCTGTTGTAGCATGTCCATTGGCATATTCGGTAGCATAAGCTTCCGTGTATAATTCAATTCTATCAGTTCCAGTAGTTGCAGCCGCAGCTACCATTTCAATAATGGGGTCTACAAAAATGGAAACTCGAATTCCAGCAGTTTGAAAAATCTGTATGGTTTTAATCAAAAAATCCTGATGGGCAATGGTATCCCAGCCATGGTTACTGGTAATTTGACCTAGGGCATCAGGTACCAAGGTTACTTGGGCTGGCTTGGTTTCTAAAACCAAATCTATAAAAGATGTTTCTTTGGGATTACCCTCAATATTGAATTCCTTGGTCAAGACTTTGCTTAAATCTCTAACATCTGCATAGCGAATATGGCGTTCATCAGGTCTAGGGTGAACAGTTACCCCATCTGCACCAAAACGTTCAGCATCCAATGCGGCTTTCACTACATTTGGATTGTTGCCACCTCTGCTATTTCTAATGGTAGCAAACTTGTTGATGTTTACACTCAATTTGGTCATGGCACAAAGATAAGTGGATTCAGCATCCCTAATCATTGGATGATTTATCAGTAATTTGCAGCAGAATTATAACTTTTTCTGGCACTTAATGTTATCTCTTTATGAGTTATGCCTCCTTGGAAGAATGTTTAATAGATTTAGAAAAAAATGGCCATTTGGTTAGGATCAAAGAAGAAGTTGATCCCTATTTAGAAATGGCAGCCATTCATTTGCGTGTGTATGCCGCTCAAGGCCCAGCCCTCTTGTTTGAAAACGTGAAGGGTTCTAAATTTCGTGCTGCATCCAATATCTATGGAACCATGGAGCGGAGTAAGTTTATCTTCAGAAAGACTTTTCAATTGGTGCAAGACTTAATTGAATTAAAAGGAGACCCCATTAAAGCCATCAAACATCCTCTGGATAATTTTAAAGTAGGTATGGCAGCTTTGAAAGCCTTGCCACTTAAGAATCCAAGCAATAAACCAGTACTCTATCAAGAAATTAGCATTGATCAATTACCACTGATTCAACACTGGCCTAAAGATGGCGGGGCATTTGTAACCCTACCCCAAGTATACACAGAAGACATTGATCAGCCAGGAATCATGCACGCCAATTTGGGCATGTATCGTGTGCAATTAACAGGCAATGAATATATCACCAATCAAGAAATTGGACTGCATTATCAATTGCATAGAGGCATTGGTGTTCACCAAACCAAGGCCAACAAATTAGGACAACCTCTAAAAGTAAGTTGTTTTGTAGGTGGGCCACCCTCTCACGCAGTATCGGCGGTAATGCCCTTGCCAGAAGGGATTAGTGAAATGACTTTTGCTGGAGTATTGGGTGGCAGAAGATTTAGGTATGCCTATCAAGATGGATTTGCAATTAGTACCGATGCTGATTTTGTGATTACCGGTGAAGTTTATCCTGGAGAAAACAAACCAGAGGGGCCTTTTGGGGACCATTTGGGTTATTATAGTTTAACCCATTCTTTCCCCTTAATGCGGGTACACAAAGTGTATGCGCGCAAAGATGCTATTTGGGCCTTTACGGTAGTAGGTAGACCTCCACAAGAAGATACTAGTTTTGGAGACCTGATACATGAGTTAACGGGTGCTGCAATTCCTATGGAGGTTCCTGGATTAAAAGAAGTTCACGCAGTAGATGCTGCTGGTGTTCACCCATTATTATTGGCTATAGGGTCAGAAAGATATACCCCCTATACACCCACCAAACAACCAGCAGAAATATTAACCATTGCCAATCATGTATTGGGTACGGGTCAGTTAAGTTTGGCAAAATTTCTGTTTATAACGGCCGATGATACCAATCAATTGAAAACCAGAAATATTCCAGCCTATCTGCAATATGTTTTAGAGAGAATTCATTTAGAAAGAGACCTGCATTTTCATACCCAAACTACCATTGATACTTTAGATTATTCCGGTACAGGTTTAAATTCCGGAAGCAAAGTGGTATTTGCAGCGTATGGAGATCCTATAAGAACACTAGGAAATGAAATCCCTGTTGTTTTACAGAACTTAAAAGGATTTGAAAATCCTCAAGTGGCCATTCCCGGTGTAATCATTTTGCAAGCCAAGGCTTTTTCCAATTATGAGCAATCCGTTATAGAGATGCTATCCTTGAATGAACAGTTAATGAACCATTTAGACGCTCTAAAAGGATTTCCCCTGATTATTCTTGCCAACGACGCAAGTTTTACTGCGGCAACTTTGAATAATTTTCTATGGGTAGCATTTACAAGGTGCAATCCATCACATGATATACATGGCATTGCTGAGTTTTATACCAATAAGCATTGGGGATGTAAAGGCCCATTGGTTATTGATGCTAGAATAAAACCTCACCATGCCCCAGAATTAAAAACTGATCCGGAAGTTGAAAAAAGAATTGACCGTTTATTTGAGAAAGGCGGAAGTCTTTATGGGATTAAATAGGCTCATTCAATTCTACCCAAGTATGGTCAGCCAATAGTCTTACAGTTGAAACAAATTGTTTGAAAGGACCAGAGCCACCCCATTCTTGCGGGGCTACCAATGAAAGTAAGTGTGTGCCATCTCTTTTTTCATAAAGGTGGTAGATCTGACCAATCTGGGGTTTGAAATTAAGCTTGGCTTCATAGATCATCATACTCAATTCCTTTCTTTTCCTGATTTCTTGTGCTTGTTTGGCCAAAAGCTCAATTTGTTGTCTAATCTGGTCCAATTGCATATTGGTTTGCTCTTCCATGGCAGAAAGTGCCTTGTGCTTGATCACACCTTCCTTGGTTGGTCTTATTGCTACACTACCCACAGATGATGCATAGGGCAACACACTCATTTGCTTGTGGTAGATTTCAATATTGGTAAAAGGTTGCCCTTGTTCATTTTCACCCTGATGGGTCACTTTCAAATAACCATTTTGCAAAATTTCATGGGTTACCACCAAAATGGTTTGATCCGCTCTAAAAAATTGGCATTGAATGGTAGATGCATTTAAAATGGATGCTTGAATAGCATCAGCTAAATCTGGATTGTCAATGGGTCTTTGAACATCGTCGGGAATCATTTCATACTGGCTATAAAAAGCTTGGTTTTCTAGACTTACCCAGTTGATACTAATCCCTAATGCATGACCATTTCTAATGGATTCAATTTTATAATTGCCACTTTTAGGAGATAGCCCTTGTTGGAAATCACATTTTTCTGGAAACAATTGCCAACTGGCAAGGAAATTATAAGCTTGTACCATATTTTTTTAACCGGATTTCCCAGTTATACTTCAATAACAAAGCTGGTAATTAATTGTTGGATTCCAAAAAAAGAAAGCCCCGAATTATCGGGGCTTTCTGAATAAAATAGTTGCTTATTTAACTTGGAATACCACTCGGTTATCACCCCAAAACAAGGTGATGTCTCCAGATTTGGCTATTTCAAAACTCATTCTCTCATGAAATTCTGGTGCTTTATCGGCTTTGGCTTTTACGCGCAAAACGTCATCGGCTTCCTTGTATTGAAAAGCACCCCATTGTTTAAATGTTTTATTGAATATAATGGTCCATTCGCCATTATTTACTACAGAGAATAGTCCATATTTACCTGCAGCAAGTTTTTGACCTTGTACCATTAGGTCTTTACTTGTTTCAAATACGGTTGCGTCATTGGCACCAGTTCTCCAAACCTTACCTGGTAATGGTTCTAGATTGGTACCAATGGTCCTGCCTTTTACTGCTGGTTGACTATAATCAATTGTAATAGTAGCACCAGAAACAATGGTTTCTGTTGCTTTGGCTGCGGGGCTGGGTTTTGGTTTGGCGTCTTGGGCTTGGCAAGATTGACCTACCAAAAAGGCAAAAGCTGAGAATAAGAGTAGTTTTTTCATACAATGTTTTGTTAGAATGGAAAACTAATAAAAAAAAATCAGCTACCACAGTAATTGGATAAGCGGTTTTAGTTAACAGCAACAAAGTCTGGGCGTTTGATAAGCTGACTATTGTATTTAAACTGTAATGCAGTATTAAAAGTGATATTCCAAACGGGCATATTGTTAATGGTTCTAGGATAAAAAGTTGCCCTCAGTTCCATTGTGCCAAATACCAGATTTTCATTTCTTGTCCTAACTCCGGCGCCAATTGCAGAATAAAGATCTCCTTTATTTATGGGTTGTCCTGAATCCATTAAAAAAGACAGGTTTGTAAATCCAAAAGGGGCAAAATTAAAACCAAAAAATTTCCAAGTATTATAAAAAACAGATTCGCAATTGAGCGTAGCCCTAGTGCTGGTTTGGCTGTTGATATTATTAAAATCAGGGATTCCATAAACGCTAGAAAGTCGCAATGGATCATTTAAACGTGTATTGATTAGTTGCGTTATGCTACCACTTAAAAAATGTCTGTTTAGCCATTTACTAGCTCCCAATTTCCTCAAACGGGTGAATGTTTCCACTGCAGTTAAAAAACTTATATCTTCCAACCTATTATCACCATAATATCCCCCCAATCTTAGTATATAATTAATATAATTCTTCTTCCTTGAAAAATAATTTCGTTGATAATCATATCCAAGGTAGGGGCGAGAAATGCCATTACGGTTTGTCCACCCACCAATCAAAGACATAGAAAAACCTTCGGGAACGTCTTCATTTCTACCAAATCCATAAATATAATTAGTATGGTAATAGTCTTGCTCAAAAACGGTTAATGCACCCAAAATGCTGGAAAGATCGCTATAGTCGCTATTGTATTTTGTCTGATAATATTTGGGTATTTCTTCGTAATCCCTATGAATGACTCTAAGTGATAAAAGATGTTTTAAGCGTTTCTTGATTTCAGCATTGGACAATTCTTTTTTTGCCCCAATATTATAACCAATCCATCCGTCAAAAACACGCATGCTATATTTAAAATCAGATTGGTAAATGGAATCACTTACGTATCTATTAGACGTATATCTCAAAGCCGTTTCAAAGGATCCTGTCCATTTTCTATAAGGACTTACCAATGGAAGCGCTGCTTTAAAATAGAGTACGTTTTCTTCCCTACGGCCACTATTAAATGCGGGAATCATATTGCTAAACCCCCAACTTAAATCAATAAAGCTTCCCATTAAATTTCTCTTTAAAAACAAAGCACCAAAACCATAATGTGGATTCCTATCTAAGTCAATCATATTGGAAATAGCTAGTCTATCACCTGTGCCAGCAATATTGTCATCATTGATTTCAAAATTGATCAATTTTGCAGAACCCAAGTCTGCGCTTCCACCAATTGGAAAAACATCTTTACACACAACAATCACATCTACTTCATTTGGGAAAATATCGTTTTGCCGAATCAGTATTTTGGCATCCTGTAAATAGCTGATGTCTCGCAAGAAACGTTCATTATCAGCAACCAAGGCTGGATAAAGGGTATCTTTTTCTTTAAAAAAAAGATTTCTTTTGATAATCTTATCAGAAGTATTGGGGTGTAATCTATTACCTATATCGTTGAAAAAGTTTCTAGTAACTTTTGAGGTATCATTAACGGTTCCATTAAAGCCTGGTTTTTGAATAAAGATATTGTGAATGATCTTGCCTTTATAGATGGCATAACTCTCTTCATTTTTTAAAACACCGGAATCTGCAGAAATTGGAATGTCTCCACTAACTGAAATGCTCTTCCCAATTTTACCTAATAAACCCTTTTTCTTTGCAAGGAAAAAGGTGTCAGATACAGGTTTGTCTTGGCTGTAAAGTATTTGAGGCTTTAAGGTAAAGCAGATTGCAAGCAATAGGATGGAATATATGGTATTCCTAAGAGTCATCATGGCAAATATATAGCCTTCAATATTGGCGGGTAAAAAAAGACCAATTTTCAGCATAAATAGCATAGGGCAATAAACTATAAAGTTGAAAGCTTTCCTTAAATTTATGATTAAAGGTTGCGATTGACTTAATTTACCAAAATTCAAATTATGCTTGCCACTAGAAGACAATTTTTATCCCAAACCAGCCTATTACTAGCTGGAGCTGCCATTACCCCAAAATCAGTTTTTGCATTTGATCAAAAAGCAACTGTATTGGGTGTTCAACTTTATTCTGTTAGAGAAGACATGAAAAAAGACCCATTGGGGACTTTGAAGCAATTATCAGCTTTTGGTTATAAAAGTGTAGAACATGCAAATTATGTAGATCGAAAATTTTATGGGTATACAGCCAAAGAGTTTCGGAAAATATTAGATGACTTGGGATTAAAAATGCCCAGTGGTCATACAGTTATGGAAAGGACTCATTGGGATCAAACTAAAAAAGATTTTACAGATTCTTGGAAATACACTGTAGAAGACGCTGCTGTAGTTGGGCAGCAGTATGTAATTAGTCCATGGCTAGATGAAGGATTGAGAAAAACCTATGATGGGCTATTGGCTTATATGGAGGTTTTTAATAAGTCAGGTGAATTGTGTAAGAAGTCTGGAATGAAATTTGGCTATCATAACCACAATTTTGAATTCAGTGTAAAATTGAATAACCAAAAATTGTTTGATATTATGGTGAAACATACTGACCCAAGTCTGGTGGCACAGCAATTAGATATTGGCAATATGTATGGAGCAGGAGGTAGGGCTTTAGAAATTGTTAAGCAATATCCAGGTAGGTTTGAATTAATGCACGTAAAGGATGAAATAAAAACCGCTACTAAAGGTGAAATGGAAGACGGTTATGAAAGCACTGTCTTAGGAAAAGGTGTTGTGGGTGTAAAGGAGATTATTGATTTGGGAAGAAAAATGGGAGGTACCGTTCATTTTGTTGTAGAACAGGAATCCTATCAGCAATTAACACCCTTGCAATCCATGAAGGCCGATCTTGAAATCATGCACAAATGGGGATATTAAGCTAGATGCTTTTTTCCATTACTATAAATTCTAAAGGCTGTTTCTGAATCCCAAATTTTGGATCATTCGGAAACGGCCTTTTTTCGCCTGTTTGGCGATATCCCCGGCGTTCATAATAAGCTATTAATTCAGCTCGGATGCTAATAACGGTCATTTCAATAACAGAGATTCCAAGTGATAAGGTAAAAGTCTCTGAAGCCTGCATTAAAAATTTGCCAATTCCCCCGCCCTGAATATTGGGTTCTACGGTGAGCATACCTAGATAGATTTTATTGGCTTTTTCTAGAAGTGAAACACATCCAATAATGGCCCCAGATTGGTCCATGGCTTTTAAAAAATGTTGGCCAGGGGTATTCATTTGTTCCAATAGGGTTTCTGGGATTACTCGAACCCCATCTAATAGATCAGCTTCTGTGGTCCATCCTTTTTTTGAGCTATCACCCCTATAGGCACGATTAACCAGCAAAACTAAATCTGGAATATCTGCTATGGTAGCACTATCAATGGTTAATTGTTCATTCATGTAATAAAGATAAGTACTTGCTTGATTTTTGATACTGCTACTGAAGCTAAATGTAAAATGCTGACAAAGTATTACATTGCAATAGATGAAAATTGACTCATCCATTTCATATCAGATTAGTCCAGCACCTTGGCAATTAAAAGGAGAGGGATATCTAATGCTCTATAGATTTAGCAATGAGTTTTTAATGAAGGAAGGTTGTATTGCTGAAGAACTAAAGCCATTTCTTTGGATGAATATTGGGATGGTCATGTTGGTCAATTACCAAGAATCGCCTGTAGGGCCTTATGGAGAGTTATTATTTATACCTGGAATGTTTCATTATAAGGGAAAATACTATTGGCATATATCTAAAATCTATGTGAGCTCCTTAGACTCGGTCATGAACGGGAGAGCAAATTGGGGAATTCCAAAAGAGTTGGCAGATTTTGAATTCAAAAGCTTAGATAAATCTGTTCATTCGGCAAAAGTGATGACCAACGGTGAATTGGTATTTGACTGCCATTTCAAAGACAGCTCATTGGGATTTCCATTAAGTACTTCTATTTTACCATTTCAATTTATTCAGCCGCTAAATGCTAAAGAATATGTCACGCATCCAAAAGGGAGTGGAAAGGCTTTTTTTTCTGCACCTCAAGAGTTAGTAACTGGTCAAGGGCAATTTCCCAGTATTGGCACTCAAAGAAGATTGACCTCATTGCATATCCCTAATTTTTCATTGGCTTTTCCAATGCCTATATTTATATAATGTCATTTCAGCATCAACATATTGTTATCACTGGAGCAGCATCTGGTATTGGCTTAGCCCTTGTGAGGGAATTGTCACAATATAGTTGTCAAGTATTAGCCATTGATAAAGATGAAAATGGATTAATGTTATTAGAGCAAGAGATGCGGGCTTCTAAGCTGCAAATTCAAATCCTTTTATTGGATTTAGCCAATCCGGATCAAATACAGGCCATGGTGACTATGGCATTGGAAAAACTAGGCCGTATAGACCTGTTTTTTGCAAATGCGGGTATTGCTTTATATGGAAGTTTTGGGTCTCAAAGTTTTAACCAAAGACAGTCACAAATAATGCTGAATTTAGTAGCGCCAATTGAAGGTCTTTATCAAATGTTGCAATTGGCTAAAGGTCATACTTTTAGTTATGTTATTACTGCATCGGCCATGGCCAAAATAGGAATGCCCCACTATGCCATGTATGCAGCTACAAAATCTGCTTTAGACCGATTTGCAGAGTGTTTTAGATTTGAACAAAACCCAAACTGCCATTTAATGTTGGTTTATCCCATTGCAACTAGAACAGAATTTTTTACTGGACAGGATTTGGCCAATATTCCATGGCCAAGTCAATCTCCCACTAAAGTTGCCCAAACAATTTTAAAAGCAATAAATCAGAAAAAGACTTCCGTGTATCCTTCAATGTTGTTTAAGTGCATGATTTCTTTGCAGTTAATCAATAAATGGCTCATGTATCCTTATCAGCTTTGGAATAAGCCAAAACGAGGTTAGAATGAAAAGGGTTTGTTTCTTTGAAGCAATTGAAAAGCTTTGATGGTTCTGGCAATTTTAAATTTATTAAAAGTTACCGCTGCTTTTCCCTTAGTGCTCACACCATTAATTCCTGCTAGACCTTGCATGGTCCATTTGTAATTTTGACGGTTGCGATGGTGCCAATTTTCATTGCGAATTTGTCCTACAGGAAAAATATAAATATGCCCCTGTTTTACTAAGTGGTGACTTTGGGCATCTAGTGTAACATCATTGGCCCAATGCTCAACTGTGACCAGTGTTTCTGAATGGGTAGGATCTAGTACCATGGCTAATATATCAGTACCTACAAGTGTGGGTAGCATAATGGCTACATGGTAATTCCATTTATTTTTTAAACTCCCCATATTTCTATTGAGAAAGTAACCGCTAAAAACCCAAGCTTTAAAATGAGGTATCTGCCAATGGGTTAATAAAATAGCAATAGCTTCTGCTCTGTCTTCACAATTGTGTATGTCATTCCAGTGAAACAATGGATGTTTCCCAAAATAATCATGAATTTGGGCAGCTTGATCAATGGTTAGATAATCTGAACCAATCCAAGTGTCAGAAAGTTGCTGGTCAAAAACTGTATTCTTATTTATAATATCCAGTTGAATTGATAGTCAATAGGTGCTTTGATACCTGTTCTTTCAGCAACTTTACGGAATCGGTCAGGTAAGCCCATTAAATAGTCCCTGCCTTTTTCTGCTGCTCCATTTAGTCCAGTAATATTTCCAATATTCCATTCATTGATCAATGATTCTAAAATATTGGTATAATCCATGCTAGTATAAACTCCCAGTCTTTGAGCGGCATCGCTAAAATGTGACCAGCTTTGTCCAATTTTCTCACCTTGTTGGCGAAGAAAATGTGCCGGCATCACTATTTTTTTGCGCATCATGTCTTCCAGCGCAATCATCATTTCACTAGGATCTACTTCAAAAATCTTAGTTACAAAAGAACGATATGCTTTGGCATGTCTGGCTTCATCCGCAGCAATAACTCCACAGATTTTAGACAATTGTTCATTGCCATGCTTTTTAGCCATTGTTGCGGTTCTGCGATGAGAAATATTGGTAGCCATTTCTTGAAAAGAAGTGTACACAAAATTGCGGTATGGATCTCTGGCTGTTCCAATTTCCATTCCGTCTGCAATCAAGTGTTGGGTGCTAATTTCCATTTGTCGCATATTCACTCGGCCAGAGAGATAGATATATTTGTTCAATAAATCACCGTGTCTGTTTTCTTCAGCTGTCCACATTCTAACCCATTTACTCCAGCCTTTGGGTTCCCCTTTGCTAATGCCATCAATTTCCATTAACCAGCTCTCATAGGTTGGAAGTGCTTCTTCTGTAATCAAATCACCAACCAAGATGGCCATATAATCATATGGTAAGGCTTTACATTGTTCTTGAATTTCCTTGATCTCTTTGGTAAATTCTGGGTTATTACTTTCAGGAAGAAAATCAGAAGGTTGCCAGTTGGTATCTATGGGTTTTAAGAATTCTTCAATGATACTATCAATTTTCTGTGCTAGAAAATGCATCACTTCAATTCGTGTAGGATTCAAGGTCATGTTTGTTCAGCTTGTGATTTTGAGTTCTTTACATTGGGTGAGGCCAATGCGTGGCGAAGGTAAGGGATTATGGTTCATTAAATCCCTTGCTGGGTATACAAAAAACAAGGGTAAAACGAACAGTTATTCGTTTTACCCTTGTTAATTACAATCATTAACAATTATTTTTTTGCCTGAACGGTAGGATAGTGGTCAATAGTTTCAAAAACATAACGCTTGTCTTGTTTAAGAATATTGATGAATCTACTCAAAGAATCGGCATATTGTTTTTTCTCAAACAAACGGTCATGAGAAAGAATGACAATCATATTTGGCTGATTGGTGCTTCCGTCATCAAACTTCTGATTCATTTTTTTGATCATTTCATCTACAGATTCCTTAGGGGCTTTGGCCTTGGCTTGTTGTGTCCATTCCATATCCCATCCTACAATTTTATAACCAAGAGAATCTAGTTTAACAACAACTGGTGTAGTTGCTTTTTGCCCCTGAATATCTCCATTGGAAGCCCAAGTGTTATTGCCGGGGAGTCGGATGATTTTTACAGGAATTTTGAGCAACTGCTCATTTTTGATAAAGTCATTTAGGGCACTATCTGTATTTGCAGGTGCATAGAACTTGCTATACTTGTCATTGAATCCATGGCTAAAGCTATGGTTGGCCAATAAAAACTGGGGGTAATCATTTCTTAAAGAATCAATAATTCTTTTTTTCCAAGGCCCCACTTGGTTAAATCCAACGGCAAAAAAAGTGGCTTTAATGCCCTGTTCACGAAAAATAGCTTTACTGTTCACGGTTCCTGGGGGTTGAGGAGAGTCATCCCAAGTAAGAAAAACATACCTTTTTGAACTATCATATTTAATGGCAGATCCAGGCACTAACTTGGCTTCTGCTGATTTGGTTGAGTCATTGGCAGTTTTTTGGTCTTTGCCATTGTTACAAGCGGTTAACAAAACCAAAAAAGCCAAACCGCCTAGTAAAATCTGTTTCTTCATTCCTTCTAATTTTTTCAAAAATAACAACTGCCTTACTCAATCCATTGGCTTAGTTATGCATAGGTGTGCATAAACCAATTTCTACTTCTATTTTTTAATCTGTTTAACATTTTTGAGTAAACCAAGCTGTTTTATTCCATGTTTTATAAAAAAAATATTTTCTCACTTTTAATTTTTTGTCATGAAAAAAATGCTACTCGTATCAAATCTTAGGTTATTCTTGTTTTTGTTTTTATTGATATCCCAAACATCTTTTGCCCAAGAAATTCCAGAATCTGCATTGAAGAAACAGGTTGCAGAAATAAAAGGAGGTAATGATTTGTTGCAAAAGTTAACCCCAGTAAGTTTTAAATACAATGACCAAGATTTTCCTTATCTAGAAAATCCTAAAGCTGTACAATATGGATTTAATGCAGATCAGGTTCAATTGGTTTTGCCATCCTTGGTTTATGCAAAAAATGGCCAATATATAGGGGGTAAAAATTTATACAAGTCCTATTCCAGAAAAATAGTTGATGAATCTGGGTTGATCCCCATATTAGTAGCATCTGTAAAAGAGTTACAAGAACAGGTAAACCAACTCAAGTCTGAAATTGCTCAATTAAAACAGGCTAAGTAAAAAAAAGCCCCCAAACAACTGTTTGGGGGCTTTTTTTACTGTGTATTTCTTAGTAGCGATACATTTCAGATTTGAAAGGACCAGATTTTGCAATGCCAAGGTATTCGGCTTGAGCATCTGTTAATTCGTCCAATACGGCACCTACTTTAGCCAAGTGTAAACGGGCTACTTTCTCATCTAAGTGCTTAGGTAACACGTATACTTTGTTCTCATAGTTCTTGAAATTGGTCCACAATTCAATCTGAGCCAAAGTTTGGTTTGAGAAGCTATTACTCATTACAAAAGATGGGTGACCAGTTGCACAACCAAGGTTTACCAATCGGCCTTCAGCCAACAAGATAATATCCTTTCCTTCTACATTATAAAGGTCAACCTGAGGTTTAATAGTGTCTTTGGTATGACCATAATTTTGGTTCAACCATGCAACATCAATTTCAATATCAAAGTGTCCAATGTTACAAACAATGGCTTTGTCTTTCATAGAGCGGAAATGCTTTTCAGTAATCAAGTCTCTGCAACCTGATGCAGTTACAATAATATCAGCTTCTTTAACCGCTTCAGCCATTGGTTTTACTTCAAAACCTTCCATAGCAGCTTGTAAAGCACAGATAGGATCAATTTCAGTAACAATTACGCGGCAACCAGCACCTTTTAAAGAAAGGGCAGAACCTTTACCCACATCACCGTATCCACCTACAACTGCAATCTTACCAGCCATCATTACATCAGTAGCTCTTCTAATAGCGTCTACCAATGATTCTTGACAACCGTATTTATTGTCAAACTTAGACTTTGTAACAGAGTCATTCACATTAATAGCTGGAATTGGCAATGTACCTTTAGCCATACGCTCATACAAACGGTGAACACCAGTAGTAGTTTCTTCAGAAAGACCTTTGATATTAGCAACTAATTCAGGATATACATCAAATACCATATTGGTCAAGTCTCCACCATCATCCAAGATCATGTTTAAAGGACGGTCAGCAGCACCAAAGAACAAAGTTTGCTCAATACACCAATCAGCTTCTTCTTGTGTTTGACCTTTCCAGGCAAAAACACCAATGCCAGCAGCAGCAATTGCAGCAGCAGCCTGATCTTGGGTAGAGAAGATATTGCAAGAACTCCATTTTACTTCAGCACCTAAAGCAACCAATGTTTCAATTAACACGGCAGTTTGGATGGTCATGTGCAAGCAACCAGCAACACGCGCACCTTTTAATGGTTGGCTAGGGCCGTACTCAGCACGAATAGACATTAGACCTGGCATTTCCGCTTCTGCAAGACGGATTTCCTTACGGCCCCAATCGGCTAAACTCATGTCGGCCACTTTATAGGGCAGACTGAAATCGATGTTTGATATTGACATGTTATATATTTTATGTGGTGCAAATGTAGTTTTATAGGATAAAACTGTATATTATTTATCTATTTTGGAATAAACATTATGTTTTACTAGCTTTATATAGAATAAAATACGGTTTTGCCATGCCTAAGTCACCCCATATAGCCGAATCCACTAGTAATAGTTTTTCACTGGATGAAAAAGACCTAGCCATTCTTAGAATCTTGCAGCTAAATGCTAGGGCTACGGTAAAGGAAATATCTGATAAAGTTCATTTGAGCACGACCCCAGTACATGAACGGATTAAGCGTATGGAGGAAACGGGTATTATAAAGCAATACGCCACTTTGGTTGACCATACCAAAGTGAAAAAAGGACTAATGGTCATTTGCTATGTTTCTTTGAAACAGCATAATAAAAATGCTGGAGCAAAATTTATCAAAAGCATCCAGGAAATGAACGAAGTAATTGAATGTTACAATATTTCAGGTGAATTTGATTTTATGCTAAAAGTGGTTGAAGAAAGCATGGATGCATATTATAACTTTCACGTAAACAAACTAAGTCAAGCAGAAAATATTGGGCATGTTCAGAGTGTGTTTGTCATGGGAATTATCAAGCAAACACATGTTCTGGTTTATTAAAACTAATTAACCAAAGGCGCTTTTTTCTGTTCTTTTTTGTGGGTCAATTTTTTGTACAACCAATTACTGGCCATGGCCGATCCTGTTCCTACAACTGCACCCATCAATACATCAGAAGGGTAGTGCTGTCCTAAATAAAGTCTGCTATAACCTACTGAAGTTGCCCAAGCATACAAAGGCAAACCTACATACCATTTGGGGTAAGCAGTAAACAGCGATGTGGCTGTTGTAAAAGCAAAGGCAGTGTGTCCTGAAGGCATAGATTTTCCTGTCTCGTCTATGCTATTGGGAAACACATCTAGAGGATAGGTAACAAATGGTCTATCTCTATTAACCGTTCTTTTAATTCCTTCGGTAAGCACGGCTGTAATGACCAAGCTTCCTACCATTTTACAAGCATTGGCCCTTAACTGTTTGTCTTTATTAATAAAAGAAACGGCAAACATGCTAATAGGTGCTGCAACAGCCAATGGCTCTGCAGTACTTGAAACCGATTTCCAAAACTGATTATCTGGTTTAGAAGGGTTGATGCTTTTCAATAAATTAATATCCCAATTCTGAGCACATATCTCTTGGGTTGGAAGAAACATAGAAAAGATAAAAACAATGAGGGCAAAAATTCTTATTGGCATCAGTTCAAATTGGATAAGCTTTCTTCAATGGTTTTAATCCTAGCCATTGCATCAGATTGTTTCTTTTGTTCCAGCGCTACAACTTCAGGTTTGGCGTTTTGTACAAATCTTTCATTGGAAAGTTTTTTGCTAACCGCTTCTAGAAAATTGCGTTGGTGTTCCAGGTCTTTCAACAGTTCGGCCTTTAAAGTGCCGGCGTCTAATTGCTTTTCTGTTTCAATGAAGAATTTATCCTTTTCAACAGCCACTACAATACTATTAGCCACCGATTCTTGGGTATATTGAATGCTTTTGGCATTTACCTGTTTGGCTAAAATGGCTTCAATAGCTTGATAGCTAGATAGGTTGGACGTTTGAATATGAAGGTCAATTGTTTCCTTTGGTTTTAATTGGTTTTTGTTTCTAGCATCGCGCAAAGCGGAAATAACTTGCTTCAATAATTCACCTCCTGCTGTAATAGATGCATTTTCAGATACCAAGGGCTTATTTTGTTTGACACAAAGGTCATCAGTTTGTTCCCCTAGTAAATGGTAAATTTCTTCCGTAATAAATGGCATAAATGGATGCAGTAATTGCATCAATTCTTCAAAATAACCAACTGTTTTTTGATACAATGCTGGTGCAATGGGTTGTTCAAAACCTGGTTTGATCCATTCCAAATACCAACTGCAAAAATCATCCCAAATAAGTGAGTAAATGATTTTCAAAGCCTCACTTAGACGGAATTGTTCCATCAATCCTTCTACTTCTGTTCTTACTGTATTGAGTCTGTTTTCAAACCAATTGATGGCAAAAACTTGTTGGTCATGGTTGTCAGATTCTGCGCCAATACGGGCTTCCCACATTTTAATCAACTTCAATGCATTCCAGAGTTTGTTGTTGAAATTTCTACCCTGTTCCAAGGCAGACTCATCAAATAACAAATCGTTTCCGGCAGGGGAAGAGATCATGATGCCAAATCGCACAGCGTCTGCTCCGTATTTATCAATTAAGCCAAGTAAGTCTGGTGAATTGCCCAAACTCTTACTCATTTTTCTACCCTGCTTATCCCTAACAATTCCAGTAAAATAGACGTCTGTAAAGGGTTTCTTTCCTTGGAATTCGTATCCTGCCATAATCATTCTAGCTACCCAGAAAAAAATAATTTCTGGTGCAGTAACTAAGGTATTGGTAGGGTAGTAATAGTCTAATTCTTTATTGCCCGGTTGAGACAAACCTTTGAAAACTTCAAAAGGCCAAAGCCAGCTAGAGAACCAAGTATCCAAACAATCTTCGTCTTGTTTGATTTGCTCAATGGTCAGTGGATTTTCGGCAGTACTTAATTGCGCTAAAGCATCTTCTGCAGATGTTGCTACAGCAAATCGCCCATCAGGCGCATAATAAGCAGGAATCCGATGGCCCCACCATAATTGTCTGCTAATGCACCAGTCCTTGATATTTTCCATCCAATGGCGATACAGATTTTTGAATTTAGCCGGATGAAAATGAATCTCATCTTCCATCACCGCGGATAATGCAGGAGCGGCCAAATCTTTCATACTTACCCACCATTGAAGACTTAACCTGGGTTCCACCATGGCATCTGTTCGTTCACTAAACCCAACCTGATTGGTGTATTCTTCAATTTTCACCAGATTGCCTGCAGCTTCCAATTCAGGTACAATCAGTTTTCTAACTTCTAATCTATCTAGACCCACAAATAATTGCGCGTCTTGGTTCATGGTACCATCATCATTCATGGTATCAATGATTTCTAACTGGTATTTCTGCCCCAGTTGATAGTCATTCATATCATGAGCAGGCGTTACTTTCAAGGCGCCGGTTCCAAAATCTATAGCAACATACTCATCAGGAATAATAGGAATTCTTCTATTGATCAAAGGAACATATGCAAACTTGCCATGTAAATGTTTGTAACGTTCATCATCTGGGTGAACGCAAATAGCCGCATCGCCTAGAATAGTTTCGGGGCGCACAGTTGCAATAGTGATATAGGATTTTTCAGAACCTTCGGTTGACTCAATCTCATACCTTAAGTGGTATAATTTACTTTGAACCTCTTTATAAATTACTTCTTCATCACTCAAAGCTGTCTTTGCTCTAACATCCCAGTTAATCATTCGCTTGCCGCGATAGATATATCCTTTATTATAAAGTTCTACAAATACCCCAATGACAGATTGGTAATAATCTGGGTCCATGGTAAAAGAAGTACGGTCCCAGTCAAGACTACAACCCAATTTGCGCAATTGCTGTAAGATAATGCCACCGTATTTTTCCTTCCATTCCCAAGCATATTCTAAAAATGCATCCCTAGTTAAGGAGGATTTGGCAATCCCTCTTTCACGCAGCATTGCTACAACCTTAGCTTCTGTGGCAATAGAAGCGTGGTCTGTTCCAGGAACCCAACAGGCATTTTTGCCCATCATCCTAGCCCTTCTAACTAAAATATCTTGGATGCTATTATTTAAACAATGCCCCATGTGCAACACTCCAGTAACATTGGGAGGGGGGATAACCACGGTGTAAGATTCCCTATGATCAGGTTTGCTACTAAAATAACCCTTTGCCAGCCAGTGGGCATACCAATTGGTTTCCACCTCAGTAGGCATATAATTCTTGCTCAGTTCCATGCTTTCTAATACTTATTAACTAGCTACAAAACTAAGGTAAAAGCCTCTTGGCTTAAAGGAAAGTCTTTGAACTTGGGTTGAAAAAGGGTAAAAAGCTAGAACTGACCTACCAGCTAAATGAATCGTGGGCCTCTAATAAACTTGGAGAAGAATTGTTTTCTTGTTGTTGGTTGGAACTATTGATCAATCGATTTTCCACCACGCTGGCACTGATCAAACCCACGGTTTTGGTACAATTGCTTGTATTCTTACCCACTTCTTTGCAAAGGGTTTGAATGGCTTTTTGACGGGTACCTTGGCACCCAACCAATAAAATAACCACCATTAG
Source organism: Chitinophaga pinensis (assembly GCA_943372225.1). Taxonomy (GTDB): domain Bacteria; phylum Bacteroidota; class Bacteroidia; order Chitinophagales; family Chitinophagaceae; genus Sediminibacterium; species Sediminibacterium pinensis_L. Next base: position 232,559 of record CALRXV020000002.1, read on the forward strand.
GGAAAAAAGGGCTTTCATATCAGTGTGATTTGATTGTAAAATTAAAACGCTAAAAGCAGATTCTAGGTTAAATGTTGTTAATATTAACAAAACGCATCATTCACCTAATTGTTACAATTTGACGTTTATTTCTTCATTTGTATTCAATTCTACACCATTATTACAGTTTCTGGGTCTATTTTTCTTAGTTTTAAGCCAATAATTTCATATGAGCTTGAAGTCTTTTTCAGTTAAGTGTGGCTTTTTATTCTTTTTGCTGATGCCTTTTGTAGGGTTTTCGCAATCTGCCATTGATTCTCTTTTAAAAACAGATACCAGTGCTCAACAAATCCAACCCAAGCAAGACACCAGTATTGGGTCTATTTTATCCAATTTAGAATCTTATGCGGAAATTCTTAATAAGGCAAATAATATTCTAAAAAGAGGATTTGATACTACGGTTATTTCAGAGAGTTTGCCTGAAAATGAGGAATTGGTAGTGTATATTCAAAAGAATTTGAGTAATAGCAAGTATTACAATTTAAGAAGTTTATATACCAATAGAGTAGTATTAGTACAACTCAAAAAACAAATGCGGGATTGGCAGGAACAACTATTGAGGTATAGTCACCAATTAGACGTAATCTCAAATGATATTACCAAAATTTCACAGGAAACCATCTTTAATAAATTATCACAGGATTCAGGGCTACTTTCTATTTATGTGTTGCAGATTCAAAATGTAAGTAAGAAATGGGAGCAGGCTGATACAAGCTCAAAGTTTGCTTTAAACAAAATTGGCTATTTAGAATCAAGGGTAGTTGTACTTTCTTTTCAAATTAATGACTTATTAGATGAAGTGCAGTTTCAGATTAAAAATTATAGTAAGAATGCTATTAAATTAGAAGAGGCCTATTTATTTAACGCACATAATGTTGACTATAAAAGAAGTTTTTGGCAGGTATATCAAGATAGTTTTAGACGGATTAGTTATTTAATTCCTTTTTACTTGCGTGTTACATCGGATGAAATGGTATGGCATTTAGTTTGGATTGTGTTGATTTTTGCCTGGTTATGGTGGTGTATGACAAGACTTCGCAAAATGGGTAAACCAGACATATTTACACCCATTCCCTACTTGAGCCAAGGTGTTTTATACACGGTTTGCTTTTTTGTATTTTTAATTTCTCCCTTTGTATACGATACTCCGCCAATGTCATTGGTACAAGTGTTGTCATTCTTGTTAATGCTAATTTTTACAAAATTGGCATGGTTTACTTGGTCAAAGGAATTTAAAGTTTCTTGGCTTTATTTCTTATTGCTTTTTCTTGGTATTAGCTTAGACGTAGTTTTAATAGAGCCTTCCTTAATGCAGAGATGGTTTTTATTTTTCTTGAATATTGGATCAATAGCACTTGCATATAAGATGCAGCAAAGACTAAAAGGGAATGCTGGTAGGTATGAAAAACATTATTTCTGGTTATTGAACCTTTATGTTTTTTTACACATTTTGGCAATGATTTCCAATTTTGCAGGAAGGGTTACCCTGGCTAAATTATTTTCTTCAAGTGCCATTATTAGTATCAGTTTTGCCCTTGCCATAGACATATTGGAAAGTCTTGTTTTTGAGATTGTTTATTTGCACCTAGAAGCATTTAAAAAGTCTAAGATTTCTGTGATGTTCAATTTTGATGAAATCAAGAAAAACTTTCAGTCAACCCTAAGGGTTATTTTAATGATTATTTGGGTCATGATCTTCTTTTTCTCCTTAAACCTGTATGATTTTCTGAGTGAGAAAATTGGAGAATGGTTGGCTTATTCTATTAAGCTTGGGAACCTGAATTTTACTGCTGGCACTATCTTTTTGTTCTTTTTTATTCTTTGGATTTCTAGTAACATATCAAAGCTTCTTACCTTCTTTTTTGGAACAAGCGGTCAATTTGCTGCAAATAAGAAAAATAAGAATGGTTCATGGGTTTTGTTAATGCGTTTAGGCGTTTTTTCCTTGGGCTTTTTTGTAGCTGTTGCTGCTGCTGGAATTCCTTTTGACAGAATTACCATAGTCATTGGTGCACTTGGTGTAGGTATTGGATTTGGTTTGCAAAATATTGTCAATAATCTAGTTTCAGGTATTATTCTAGCTTTTGAAAAACCCATGCAAATTGGAGACGTGATTGAAATTGACAAACAAACAGGAACTGTTAAGGAAATTGGGATTAGGAGTAGTAAAATCACAACCTATGATGGAGCTGATATAATTGTACCAAATGGGGAATTTATTTCAAAACAACTAATCAACTGGACACTGACCAATAGTTACAGAAGAATTGAATTAATAGTTGGCGTTGCTTATGATTCTGAATTGCGTAAAGTTCAAGAATTGATATCAGAAGTTATTCACCATCATAAAGAAGTGATGTCTTATCCAAAACCGGTTGTATTGGTTCATGAATTTGCTGATAATTCTGTGAATTTTAGGGTGTTGTTTTGGACGTCGGATTTTGATACTTGGACAGGTTTAAAAAGTACTATTTTGTTAGAATTGTTTGATAGCTTCCGCAAAAACAATATCACTATTCCTTTTCCACAAACAGATTTACATATTAAATCTGTGAAAGGATTACATGAGTTAGATAAACAACAGTTGTTAGATGATGGTGAGGATCTGCCTGAAGATAATGGTATAGCTCCAAAATAAGTTGTTCAGGTAGCATCTTAAAATATTGAAACCTTAATGAGATTTGCAGTAGTAGACATAGAGACAACAGGAGGATTTCCTCAACAGCATGGCATTACTGAAATTGCCATTGTTTTAATGGATGGAACTGAAATAGAAGGACAATATTCCACCTTGGTGAACCCTCACCAACCCATACCTCCCTTTATTGTAAATATGACAGGGATTAGTGATGCCATGGTGTCTAGGGCACCTTCTTTTCATCTAGTGGCGGAGAAAATTTATCAACTACTTCATGATCGAGTATTTGTTGCCCATAATGTGAATTTTGATTTCTCATTTGTTAAATACCATTTGCAAGAAGCAGGGTTTCACTTACAAACTCCTAAGATTTGTACTATTAGAACTAGTAGAAAAGTCTTTCCTGGATATAGAAAATATGGATTAGGGCATCTTACAAGAGAATTAGGTATTCAAATTGAAAACAGGCATAGAGCTGGGGGCGATGCATTGGCTACGGCAAAAGTTTTGCAATTGATACTTGCAAAAGATGGAATGCCTGTTATCAAAGACATGCTCAAAAAAGAGAATCGGTTTCAAATATTACCTCCCAACCTTCCAGAACAACAAATAAAGGATTTGCCAGCTCAACCTGGGGTATATTATTTTAAAGATGCTAAGGGAAAAGTAATCTATGTTGGAAAAGCAAAATATTTAAGTAAAAGGGTAGTTAGTCATTTTACGGGATTGGATACCAGCAAAAAAAGACAAGAGTTTTTGAGGAATATTCATAGTATAGATTTTACTACATGTCCTACTGAGTTTAGTGCTTGTTTGTTAGAAAGTGTTGAAATTAAAAGACTCTGGCCAGCCTATAACAAAAGTCAAAAAAGATATGAACAGTTATGGGGGATTTATCATTTTGAAGATAATCGTGGGTATCTAAGACTGGCTATAGATAAAAAACAAAAACACAGCCAACCCTTTGCCGTTTTTCCAATGCTTGCAGATGCACATAGAATGTTATGGAAATTGGTAAGAGATTTTTCTTTAGACCCTGTTCTCTGTTTTCTAGATAAGACCCAAATAGTACAATACCCAGATCCAGAAACCTATAATTTAAATGTAATTGCAGCTATGCATTGGGTGCAATCTCAAAATGAAACTTTCTTGATACGTGATAAAAATAGTTGTATTCTAGTAGAAGAAGGACGGTTTTTTGGTATGGGATCTGTAGAAGCTAAAGAATCCTTAACAGAATTAGAAATAGCCAAATCTTTGCTTACTCCTTATCCAGAAAATGAAATGATCAGATCTATGATTAGAAATTTTGTGGAAAGAAATCCCAAGAAAGTTATTCGAATAGCCTAAAGCATGATTGTGCTAAACTTCTGGAATTTGAATTTTTTCTTTTCCTAGCCAGCACCTACATTCGCATCCCTTTGTAAAGCCATCAAATATTTTTTGAATTATGAGTGAATTCGGTTCCCTTATTGCCAGTAAGTTGAATATCCGTCAAACCCAAGTAGAAGCGGTGTTAGAATTGTTAGAAGAATCGGCCACTATTCCCTTTATTGCGCGCTATAGAAAAGACAAAACTGGGGGTTTGGATGAAGTGCAAATACAGCAAATACAAGACGAACAGAAGTTTTTCAAAGAAATCACGGAAAGAAGGGCATTTATTATCAAGACAATTGAGGAACAGGGAAAAATGACCGAAACTCTTTTGCAAAAATTGCAAGTGGCAAGCACCATGTCTGCTTTGGAAGACATTTATTTACCCTTTAAACCTAAAAGGAAAACCAAGGCCCAAACGGCAAGGGAAAATGGATTAGAGCCTTTGGCAAAACTAATTTTAGAACAAAGCACCAATCCTTTGGAAACTGAATTACCTGCATTTTTAAATGAGCAAGTAAGTTCTATTGAAAATGCTTTGCAGGGTGCAAGGGATATTATAGCAGAATGGGTAAATGAAGATGCTGAAAACAGAGCTAAATTGCGCAAATTATTTGAAGATGCTGCGTTGTTGCAAAGCAAAGTGTTAGAAGGAAAGGAAACAGAAGGCGTTAAATACAAAGACTACTTTGATTTTACCGAACCCATTCACAAAATCCCGTCTCATAGAATATTAGCTGTATTAAGGGGATTTTTAGAGGGTTTTCTTAGAATGGGTATACAACCAATGGAAGAGGATGCATTGGAGTTGTTAGAAAAACAATATATCAAAGGATTTACTGAATCATCAACCCATGTTAAGAAAGCAATTAGGGATGCATATAGAAGATTGCTTCAGCCTAGTTTGGAGTCTGAATTTAGATCAGCTTTAAAACAAAAAGCAGACGAAGAAGCAATAACTGTTTTTGCAGAAAATCTAAGACAATTATTGTTGAGTTCCCCATTGGGTAGCAAGCGCATATTAGCCATTGATCCAGGGTATAGAACTGGCTGTAAAATTGTTTGTTTGGATGAAAAAGGGGAGTTGAAAAAAACTGATTTAATATTCATTCATGAAACCAATAGACTTTCTGATGCGGAATATCGCATCAAGGAGTTGGTAAAAATGTATCAAATAGAAGTATTTGCAATAGGAGATGGAACCGCCGGAAGAGAAACTGATCAGTTTATCAAAAAAATGAATTTAGGCTTACCCGTGTTTATGGTAAATGAAGATGGTGCATCAGTTTATTCAGCTTCAGAAACTGCTAGAGAAGAATTCCCAGAGCAAGACATTACAGTTCGTGGTGCTGTAAGTATTGGAAGAAGGCTCATGGATCCATTGGCAGAATTGGTAAAAATTGATCCCAAAAGTATTGGAGTTGGACAGTACCAACATGATGTAAACCAATTCAGGTTAAAAGAAAGGCTTGATCAGACCGTTGTTAGCTGCGTAAACAATGTTGGTGTTAATTTAAATACGGCAAGTAAGCATTTATTGGCTTATGTAAGTGGCATTGGAATAGGGTTAGCAGAGAATATAGTCAAATACCGTTCTGAAATTGGCAAATTTTCCAATAGAGAACAACTGTTGAAAGTGCCAAGATTGGGTGGAAAAGCTTTTGAACAATGTGCAGGATTTCTGAGAATTCCTAACGGAGATCATCCTCTTGATAAAAGTGCGGTGCATCCAGAAGCGTATCCAGTAGTAGCAAGAATGGCAAAGGATTTAGGATTAGGCCTATCAGAATTGGTAGCCAATGAAGCTGTGTTAAAACAATTAAACCCCAAAAACTATGTTTCTGAACAATTGGGAGAATTAACTATTCGCGATATTCTTAAAGAATTAGGCAAACCAGGGTTGGACCCTCGTTCAGAAATAGAGCAATTTGAATATGCTGCTATTTATAAAATGGAAGACGTGAAATTGGGTATGATAGTGCCTGGAATGGTTACAAATATTACACGTTTTGGGGCATTTGTTGATATTGGTGTAAAGCAAGATGGATTAGTACATGTTAGTGAAATTTCACATCAATATATCACAGATCCCAATGAAGCTCTAAAACTCAATGACAAAGTACTGGTAAAGGTTTTAGAAGTTGATTTGGTCCGCAAAAGGATTGCATTATCTATAAAACAAACCCAAGAGGCTTCAAATAAATCAGCAAGACCTCAAAGAAGTCAACAACCAATAAAACAAGTTCAAACAAAGGAGCAAGATTTGTCAAATATGGATGTTTCTGATGCATTGGCCCTTCTTAAAAAAAGGTTTGGTAAATAGCAACATTTTAAGGGTTTTTATTTTCCCCGCTTTGGGATTTTGCGTAAATTGTATTGTTCTAAAGAATCATCAGGAATTGCAATACCCCAATACATGCCATCGCAAGGAATCATGCAGCAGTTGAAAAAAGAGTTTTCCCATTTGGTGCAGATTCAAGAAAATACTGCTGCAATTGAAGGGTTGGTGACCATGGCAGAATCCTTGTTTGCTTCCCCCATTATTTTGATTTATATGTATCATGATAATGGTATTCGTTTGGTGTATCAAATGGGTCTTAATACAAGTAAGGTCAATTTAAACACCATGCATCTGCCAGAGGTAGACAGCCAAGATGGAAATGCATTTATTCTTCATGAGCCTGAAAAATCACAGCCATTATTTGCCCATTTAGGCCTATCCAAGATTCAGTTCTATGCTGGTTGTAATTTAAAAAATACAGCTGGGGAATCCATTGGTAGGTTGGAGATAATGGATATTCATACCCGGATTTTTACATCAAAAGATATTCAATTATTTGAGCTCTTGGCCAAACAGTTGGCCCATGTGTTGATTACAGAAATCAACTTGAAATTGGCACAGTCAGATTTGTTGACCATTTTTAGCAATGCCCCTGTTGCAATGCTGGTTGTTAGACCAACTGATGGAAAAATTGTCATGGTTAATAAAGAGCTTCAAAAATTAGCAGAAACAGAAGAAACAGAATTGATTGGTAGATACACCACTGAATTTTATTCCAACGTAGATCAGCGGAATCAACTGTTAGAAATACTGAGTAAAGATGGAACAGTAAAAAATCTGGAAATTCAAATAAATAAAAAAGGTGGTAATAAAGCTGATTGTTTGGTTTCAACTGAACTCATATCATTTAATGGAGAAACCATGTTGCTTTCAGGTTTTATAGATATCTCTGAACGAAAGCAATCAGAAACCTTATTGGCAATAAATGAAGAAAGATTTAGGTCTTTGTATAATAGAACGCCAGTAATGTTGCATTCTTTGAATCAAAAAGGTGAGTTTCTAAGTGTGAGTGATTATTGGTTAGCTAAAATGGGCTATCAACGAGAACAGGTCATTGGCAAACATATGAGCCATTTTTTTACCCGGAGCTCTATTGTGAGAGGGGAATTAGAAAGAATGGATGATTTCTTTAAAAAAGGCTATGATTTTGATATTCCTTATCAAGCTATCAAGCGTAATGGAGAGACCATGGATGTTTTGGTTTCTGCCATTTTGGAGAAGGATCAAGATGGCCCCAACCAAAGGATTCTTTCAGTAATGCAAGACGTTACAGAAAAGAAAAAATTGGATATTGCTTTACAGAAATCAGAGGACAATCTAAGAACCGTTTTTGAAAATACAGATACAGGTTATGCACTATTGGATGCAGACTTTTATATCATGTCTTTTAATCAGGCTATGCAAAAATTTGCAGAGGCAGATTTGTTTAAGACACTTCATTTGTACACTTATTCCATTTTATATTTTGCAGAAGCCCGCCAACCATCCCTTCTGCAGGCAATGAACGCGGTTTTAAAGGGGCAAACCATTAGTTATGAGATTAATTATGTGCAGGCCGATGGTTCAGACAAGTGGTATAGGATGAATATGTATCCTGTATTTGATAAAAACGAAAAAGCTGCTGGAATTATCATGGCAGTGGAAGATATTAATGAAAGAAAGCAAAACGAATTACACCTTAATAGAATAGTCAAAGAAATTACTGATTATAAACTTGCTCTTGATGAATCTTCTATTGTTTTCCTGACAGATGAAAAGGGGATGATTAGTTATGCAAATGAAAATTGTTTGAGGATGACCCAATTTACAAAGGATGAGATTTTGCACAAAAGCATGCATTTTCTTAATTCGGGTTATCATAGCAGAGAATTTTTTACAAACCTTTGGCAAACCATTCAACGGGGAGAGATTTGGAAAGGTGAAATTAGAAATCGAAATAAGAGCGGTCAATATTTTTGGGTAGACTGTACCATTGTTCCTTTTATTGACAAGGATAGAAATCCCTATCAATATATTGCCATTCAAAGGGATATTACATTGAGTAAAAATGCTGAAATAGAATTGAATAAATCATTTGGTTTGGTCAATGAACAAAATAAGCGATTATTGAATTTCTCCTATATTGTTTCTCATAATCTTAGGTCACACACCAGCAATATTTTGTCAATTTTGAATTTTTTAGAGAAGGAATCTTCTGAAAAGGAGCGTTCTGAATTGATGATGCACCTTAAAAAAGTCTCAAGGTCTTTAAATGACACATTATTCAACCTAAATGAAGTTGTGTCTATTAGAAACAATATTAATTTGGTTATTGAGCCCTTAAATTTATTTGATTATATTAATCAAGCTTTAAAAGTTCAAAGTGAATTAATAGCCATTAAAAAAGCAGAAATCATTAATAACGTACCTGCAAATTGTATAATCAATTGTAATCCAGCGTATTTAGAAAGTATATTGCTAAATTTTATATCAAATGCCATTAAATATAGTCATCCTGATAGGATACCAGTATTAGAAATCAATGCTCATCAACAACAAGATCAATTAGTTTTAGAGTTTGCTGATAATGGAATTGGCATAGATCTAAATCGCAATAGGGATAAACTTTTTGGTATGTACAAAACATTTAGCAACAACCCTGATGCTAGGGGAATTGGTTTATTTATCACTAAGAACCAAATTGATGCAATGGGCGGTAGGGTTGAAGTTGAAAGCGAATTTGGTAAAGGAACTCGCTTTAGCATTTATTTCAACAATCCCCTTCTTACAAATCAAATTTAATGCCTTGTGCCAAGGGTAATTGATCACTCCAATTGATGGTATTGGTTTGTCTACGCATATAGGCCTTCCATGCATCACTTCCGCTTTCTCTACCACCTCCAGTTTCTTTTTCTCCACCAAATGCTCCACCAATTTCTGCGCCACTTGTACCAATATTAACATTGGCAATGCCACAATCACTGCCAGATTGTGAAAGGAATTTTTCTGCTTCACGCATATTGAGCGTCATGATAGCCGATGACAAACCTTGGGGAACAGCATTTTGAAGGGCAATAGCCTGTTCTAAGGTTTGATATTTGATTAAATATAGAATAGGAGCAAAAGTCTCGTGTTGAACAATTTGGTAATGGTTTTCTGCTTCTGCAATACAGGGTTTTACATAACAGCCACTTTCATATCCAGGTCCTGAAAGCACGGCACCATCAACTATAAATTGGCAGCCTTCTTTCTTTCCTTTTTCAATAGCGTCTAAATACATGTTTACGGCAGCTTGATCAATCAATGGACCAACGTGGTTATTGGCATCTAGTGGATTGCCAATTCTTAGTTGCCCATAAGCTTTAATTAGTTTTTCTTTAAAACTGTCATATACTTTTTCATGGATAATCAATCTTCTAGTTGTGGTGCAGCGTTGTCCAGCTGTACCTACAGCTCCAAATACTGCTCCTATAAGAGACATATCAAGGTCTGCGTGTTCTGAAATTATAATGGCATTATTACCACCTAATTCTAAGATGCTTTTTCCGAGCCTAGCACCAATGGCGGCACTAACAGCTTTGCCCATTCTAGTTGAACCTGTTGCTGAAACCAAGGGAATAGATAAGTCATTACTCATCCATTCTCCAATTTCACGCCCACCTTGTACCAAACAATTAACACCTTCTGGCACATGATTATTTTTGAATACTTCAGCTACAATATGTTGAATAGCAATTCCGCATAATGGGGTTTTTTCACTGGGTTTCCAAATGGTAGTATTGCCACAAATCCATGCTAGTGCTGCATTCCAGCTCCAAACAGCAACTGGAAAATTAAAAGCAGAAATGATGCCAACCACACCTAATGGATGCCATTGCTCATACATTCTATGTGAAGGCCGTTCACTATGCATTGTTAATCCATATAATTGTCTGGAAAGACCAACAGCAAAATCGCAGATATCAATCATTTCTTGTACTTCACCATAACCTTCCTGCAAGCTCTTACCCATTTCAAAACTCACCAATTTTCCTAATGCGTCTTTATTTTCCCTTAATGCTTGTCCAATTTGTCTTACAACCTCGCCTCTTTTGGGAGCGGGCCAATTACGCCATTCTTGAAATGCTTTTTTAGAAACTTCCATTGTTTGCGTATAAGCTGCATTGTCTGCAGTTTCCACACTTGCTATTAATTTGCCATCAACTGGAGAATAGGATTCAATGATTGTTCCACTAGTTTCAATCCAATTGATACCAGTAGAAACACCTTTATTTTGATTTTCTATACCAAGCACACGTAAGAAGTCCATAACAGGTTTTTTACAAAGTTAGGATTAAAGCTTTATTTGCCGGCTTAGTTATATGGCTTATTTGTTCTTAGAATGTTGTAATAAAAGGTCGTAAACATTGCTATAACTACTTCCTATTGGAATTTCTTTTCCAGCCACAACCAGTTTGGTTTTGCTGAATTTTTCAATTTTGGCCAGTGGTACAATAAAGGATCTATGAACCCGAATAAAATCCCTAGCTGGGAGTTTTTCTTGTATACTTTTAAGGGTCATTAAGGTCAAAACGGGACTGGGTTTGATGTATAATTTAATATAATCATCTAAAGCTTCAACAAGTTCAAGGTCTTTGAGATTGATTTTCATGATTTCGTAATTCACTTTTACGAAAATGGAATTCAATTGTAATTCTTGTGAGCCCAAGAAGTCCAAATATTCTTTGGCTTTATAAGCAGCTTTTAAAAAACGGTCATACTCAAATGGTTTGAGCAAATAATCTACAGCATCAACATTAAAGCCTTCTACTGCAAAGTCTTTATAAGCAGTGGTGAAAACAACTGCTGGTTTTTCTGTTAGGGATTTATAAAATTGTAACCCATTGATATCAGGCATTTGTATGTCTAAAAAAAGTAGGTCTACTTTGTTTTCTTGTAACCATTTTTTTGCTTCATCAGTATTTGAAAATACTTTATCCAGTTGTAGAAAGGATATTTTAGCACAATATTCACTGATCAATTGAAGTGCCAATGGTTCGTCATCTATGGCTATGCAGTTTATCATGATGTAATAATCTCAAGGTGTACAAGATAGAAATTGTCCTTTATTTCATTAGTAAGTGTGTATTTTCCTGGATACATCAATTCTAGTCTACGTTTCACATTATTGATGCCAATGCCTGTATTTTCCATCATATTATTCTCAGAAGGAACAATGAAATTGCTTGAATATAATTTAATGCTATTGGCCAATGCTTCAATTTTTATTTCAATATGTGAATTAGACTTGGTGCTAATTCCATATTTGAATGCATTTTCAACAAAGGGAATAAATACCAAAGGAGCAACCAGTTTTTCATCAATTAAACCTTCGGCAGCAAAACTTACAGTTGTTTTTTCGGTAAGTCTTACTTGTTGCAACTCAATATAGTTTTTAATAAAATCTACCTCATTTGAAAGGCCAACCAACTCTTGTGTGGTTTCAGTTAAAATATACCTCATTATAGAGGATAATTTCATTACGGCAGGGGCAGTTTTTTCACTTCTCACCACCGCTAAAGAATAAATATTATTAAGGGTGTTAAAGAAAAAATGAGGGTTGATTTGCGATTTTAAAAAAGAAAGTTCAGTTTGAAGTTTTTGACTCTCTGTTTCTTTTCTGGTTTCTTCTGTTTGTAACCATCTTTGAATAACAGAAATACAGGTACCTACGGTGAACACTAATAAAAAGATGGCAATATTGAAAAAGTCCACAAAAGATCTTCTACTATTTCCTGTTCTGGGTCTGCCCCTGTTTGGGGTGTTGGTTGGAAAGGTTCTTATTTCAGGTGGAGCAATCCAGGCTGCAATATATTTAGGAACATAGAGGTACATTACTAAAAAGCAAAAGATGGTTAAAGTGTAGATTAACCATTTTTCCTTCATCAGAAGTTTTGGAATTAATACCAATGTGTTCAAATAGTAGAAAAAAACCAAAAAAAGGTTGTTGCAAATTATGCTCGCAATCATATGATCGCTCATTGAAAAATTGGCATCCAACATCCTAGGAAAGAATACCAAATAGGGTAGGGCAAAAAAACAAGCCCAAGCCGCTATATGAGCAATGATGGTAACAATTTTTTTATTTGAGCTTATCAAAGTCCTATTATTTTCATTAAATGTAAAAAATCCACTGGAAACACATTTCAAATTTAACCCCTGCGGCAGAGCAAGGGCTTTAATATGGGTGAATGATGTACTCTTATCGGTGAAGCAGATTAATAGGATTCTGATTCATTGGGAAAATTCTGACTTTTTACATCAACAATATATTGAGAAACCGCTTGATGAATACTGGCTTCTAGGTTTAAATATTGCCTTATAAAGCGAGGTTTGAATTCTTGATTAATGCCTAAAAGGTCATGCATCACCAATACCTGACCATCACAATCTTGGCCGGCTCCAATACCAATTGTTGGAATTTCAATGCTTTTTGATACTTTTTGGGCAAGTTGGGCAGGGATTTTTTCAAGGACTATAGCAAAACAACCTGATTGTTCTAATAAAATGGCATCAGCTTGTAATTTTTCAGCTTCTGCCTCATCTTTTGCCCTTACTGCATAAGTGCCAAATTTATAAATGGATTGTGGGGTTAACCCTAAATGTCCCATAACTGGAATGCCCGCGGCAACAATTCTTTTAATACTTTCTGCAATTTCAGAACCGCCTTCCATTTTTACAGCATGGGCACCAGACTCTTTCATAATTCGAATGGCAGAAGCTAGGGCAATGTCTGAATTAGATTGATAAGATCCAAAGGGAAGGTCTACAACCATTAAACTTCTTTCAACAGCTTTTCTAACACATTGTGCATGGTAAATCATCTGGTCAAGCGTAATGGTTACAGTAGTTTCATTTCCGGCCATTACATTGCTAGCACTGTCTCCAACCAATATCACGTCTATACCTGCATTGTCAAAGATTTTGGCAAATGAGAAATCGTATGCCGTAATCATGGAGATTTTTTCTCCTTTTTTTTTCAGGCTTAAAAGGGTATGGGTAGTGATTTTTTTTAGATCTTTTGACATGTTTAATTTGGGTTTCTGAGAAGATGATTTGCCTTATTGATCTTTAGTTAATTCACCATACAAATGTTGAATTAAGCCATCGGCAAGTCCAATCTTTGGAACATAAATTTCATCAGCATCTGCCCATCGCATGGCATTAATATAGATCTGTAATGCAGGAACTATTACATCTGCGCGATCTTCTCTTAATTTATATGTTTGAATTCTTTCCTGTAAACTAAAACTTGATAATTCTTTGAGATAGTCTTTTAAGAGTTCAAGACTTAAAGGTTTACCGTCTTTTTTCTTGCTTAATGAAAATACCTTATTAATATTTCCCCCTGTTCCAATTGCCACAATTTTCTTGTACCCTTTTGTCTTCTGTTTAATAAAGTCTTTCATTTCAGTCCAAAGCCGGTCTTCCACCATATCTTTTAACAAACGGATTGTTCCAATATTAAAGGATTGCTTAAAAATTAGCTTGCCTTCCGCAAAAAAAGTCAATTCTGTGCTACCACCACCAACATCCATGTACATATAGCTATGGTCGGTATCCATTTGCTCTGCAACATGGTTTTCATAAATTAAGGATGCCTCAAGATCTCCACTAATAATTTCAATACTAATGCCAGTTTCCATCTTTACTTTTCTGATAACGTCTTGGCTATTGCTTGCGTCGCGCATGGCGCTTGTGGCACAAGCAATTGAATGTTCAACTCCATAAGCATTCATCAAATGACTATATGCTTTCATGGTTTGAAGAATCATTCCTTTTTTTTGTTTTGAAATCTCGCCTTTTTCAAAGACCTCAAAACCAAGACGTAATGGAACCCTTACTAAATTCAATTTGTTGAAAACCGGTTTGCCCAAGTTGTCAAATGCGGTTTCCGCAATCAGCAACCTTGCCGCATTACTTCCAATATCTATTGCTGCTAAACGCAAATCATCTATGTTTTTTTGTAAAGGTACTGATAGGTTTCAATTTGAGAACGTACCGTTTTTTTACCAGTGTAAGGTACATAGTTGTTACTTAATTCATTATTGAGGATTCTAGCTTTTACATTATCCCTTAATTGAATGTGGATAATATCTGTTAATTCTATTTTCAATTTAGGGTCAGTAACTTCTAAAGCAGCTTCAACACGGTGGTCTAAATTGCGTACCATCCAATCGGCGCTAGAAATAAACACCCTTTCTTTACCTCCATTGTGAAAAATCATCACCCTAGCATGTTCCAAATATTCATCTACAATACTAATAGCGGTAGGAATATGCTTAAATTTTTTATTCTCAAGTATTGGGCAGAAAATACCTCTTACAATCATTTTAATTTCAACTCCAGCCATTGCTGCTTCATATAGCTTTTCAATGAGTATAATATCGCTGAGCGAATTTACTTTAAGTATAATTTTTGCTGGTTTGCCAGATTTTGCTGTTTTAATCTCTTTATTAATAAGCAATAGAATCTCCTTCCTCATATTATTGGGGCAAACTATCAATGTCTTGCATGCGGCCAATGGTGCAGAACCGTTACGCCAGTTTTCCAAATATTTGAAAATCCTATTAATGTCAGCCATTACATTTCGGTTACTGGTCATTAAGCAATGATCTCCATAAACTTTTGCAGTGGATTCATTTAAATTACCAGTACTAACAAATCCATATTGAATGGTTTTATTGTCTTTTCTTTTTTTGATGATGCAAAGCTTTGCGTGGATTTTCATTTTTGGAACCCCTAATAAAACTTTTACACCTTCTTCTTCCAATACTTTTTTCCATTCCAAATTAGCTTCCTCATCAAATCGGGCTTTCAATTCTAACATCACTACCACTTCCTTGCCATTTCTTGCCGCATTGATTAAAGCATTGATTACTTTAGAATTTGACGCCAAACGATAAGCCGTGATTTTAATGGAATTTACATCTGGATCCATGGCGGCTTCCCTTAAAAGGTCAATCACCGCATTAAATGAATGGTATGGAAAATTTAATAAAAGATCCTGTTTTAAAATCACATCTGTTACCCTCATGGATGTTTTTAATTGAGGATGTGCAAAAGATGGATTTCTTTTATTGGTAGTTTTGAAAACATCCGGAAAATCCATAAAATGTCTAAAATTATGGATTCTGCCCCCTGGAATGATATTACTTTTTCTGTTTAGACTCAGTCTTCTAATTAAGTACTCCAATAAGCCAGGATTCATTTCTCTGTCATAAACAAACCTTACTGGTTTACCTTTTCTTCTGTTTTTTAAACCTTTTTCAATCTTTTCAACAAAACTGGTACTAACATCATTGTCTAAATCAATTTCTGCATCTTTTGTTACTTTAAATACATGCGATTCAAACTGATCAAATTCAAAGTAAGAGAATATAAATGGTAAATTATACCTAACAACGTCTTCCAATAATATGATCTGTGTTTCACCGGACTTAGATGGAAGTATTACAAAACGTCCTACAGCTTTTGCGGGTATTTCAATTAAAGCAAATTTCTGTTTGTAAGCAGAATTGGATTTAGACATAACTACCCCTAAGTAGATGCTTTTATCTCTAAGATAGGGTAGTTGCGGAAGACTTTCAATCATTAAGGGAATGATATTTGAACGTACTTCCTCATCAAAAAAACGTTTTACAAAAAGTTGTTGTTCTTTATTTAATTGCTTTTCATTGATTAATGAGATTTTTTCTTTTTTCAATTCTTTTAAAATGCCTTCCCAAATTCTATTAAATTCTCCCTGTTGTTTCAATACAGTAGTTTGAATTTGGTCAAGAATTTCCTGGGGGGCTTCTTCTAAATGAAAATTGCCTTTTTTGTTTTTATCAGCATACTCCAGCATCCGCTTTAAGGTAGCCACTCTAACCCTAAAGAATTCATCCATATTATTGGAAAATATACCTAGGAATTTAATCCTAAGTTTTAATGGGACTTCAGGGTCATTTGCTTCTTGTAATACTCTTGCATTAAAGCTAAGCCAACTAATATCCCTTTGTATGAATTGTTTCTTTGCCATAAAATTGGGTCTACTACAAATTTACAAGAGAGGACAATTGGGTTGTGTTAAGTTTGCGTTTTAAGAATGTGAGGATTTGATTTGCTGAATTAATCCAGTAGTTGAAAATCCTTCTATAATTGGGTTAATAATCACTTTGCCGCCGCTTGCTATCACTTCTTTGGCACCCACAATCTGATCTATGGTATAGTCTCCACCTTTGACTAAAAAGTCTGGTAAAAGATGAGTAATTAGATTTAGAGGCGTGTCTTCTTCAAATATTACCACAGCATCTACAATGGCTAAACTAGCTAATAACAATGCCCTGCTTTGTTCATGATTAATGGGTCTCTCAGGCCCTTTTAATCTTTTTACACTATCATCGCTATTAGCACCCACTATTAAATAATCTGCTTCCTGTGCGGCTTGAGATAAAGAAGCTATATGGCCTTCATGTAAAATATCAAAACATCCATTGGTAAAAGCAACAGTTTTGCCAGTTGCTCTCCAACTAGCTACCATTGCTTTTAATTGTGTTAGAGAAACAATTTTCTTGGGTATACTATTGACCGCTTTCATGTATTTTTTTTTTGTTGTATACTGGTAATGCCAATACACAAATGGTGCCCACCATTAAAACAATGAGGAATTGCGCAAACCATTGTAATGTGCCATTGGCAAAGCCAAGTTCAAAAGGAACCCCTGATTTCTCCAGTACTTTTGCCATAAAAAAAGCATATGCACCAATTCCACCAGGCGTGACTATCATGCCAATACTGGCAAAAGCAAGAGCAGATACCGCATCAGCTAACCCTAAATGTTCTGTACCCATGGTGGCAGAAAGACCTACCCAGGTTCCAAGAATATATAAGAACCAAATGCCAGCACTATAAAAAAGAAACAACCCTTTGTTTTTTAGTTTATTAACGCTACTTAAGCCCTCCCAAATACCCCTCAAAATTTTCTTGAAAAGTATCACCAATTTTAGATGAGCAAATTGTTTGAACCAGAATTTCAAAACTATAAACAAAACCAATAGAATTAAACCAGTGACCATTAATTTGGTAGAGGAGAAATGTCCACCCTTTGTTTGAAATAATTCTTGAAACAATTGTTTGGCATATTCACCAACAATGTCAAATTGTAGGGTAAAAGCTAGCAAAAAAACTATCCCAAGAGAGATTACATCAAATGCTCTTTCTGCAACAATAGTACCTACCAGTTTTTCTGCTGGCACTTTTTCATATTTAGCTAAGATGGTACATTTTAAAACCTCGCCTAGTCTAGGTACCGCTAAATTGGCTAGATACCCAATCATGACTGCAAAAAAACTATTGGCAAATCCGGGTTGATATCCCATTGGTTCCATCAAAATTCTCCATCTTAAAGCTCGTAAAACATGACTTAGAGATAGAATCAGGAATACTGGAGCAATTAACCCAAACTTGGCAGTTTGTAAGGCTTTTTTAAATTCTCCCCATTTGTCTGGTGGAATCTGGTGCAAGCTCCACCAGACTAGAAACACCCCAATGCCTAGGAAGAAAAGATATTTTAAAATAGCAACCAGTCTTTTTTTCATAAAGGATTGATTCTTTGGCAAGTTAAGCAAGCTTGTTCAATTAGAGTTTATTTCCTTGCTTAGGAAATACAATCCAGGGTTGAAAGGTTTTTGCTTTTTCAAAGTCCATGATAGCATAGGAAAGAATCACCACCAAATCCCCTACAGCCCCTTTTCTGGCAGCGGGTCCGTTTAAACAAACAATACCACTTCCACGCTTTCCTTTAATTAAGTAGGTTTCTAGCCTTTCTCCATTATTTACATTTACCACTTGAATTTTCTCGTTTTCTATAAAGTTGGCGGCATCCATTAGGTCTTCATCAAGGGTTAAGCTACCCACATAGTGTAAGTTGGCTTCCGTAATGGTAGCTCTATGGATTTTGGATTTTAAAATTTCTATTTGCATGGCCGCGAAACTAGAAATTTGTCTTCAAGAAAATTGCAGAAAAATGTTATCATTTATCAGCGGTAAATTATCAATCAGTCTAACACCCTCTAAATAAACGGCTATTAATAATACAGCTTGCATTTGTGGATCCCATTGGGAAATCGAATCCAAACTTTGGACTTCGGCCAGTTCTAAATAGTCAATTTTATCAAAACCGGCCTCCAGAAGCAATTTTTTTCCAGTCTCAATAAGTTGATCAATAGAAGAATGTTGGTTCAATTGGGTTTGAATATTGCGCAATACTTGAAAAATTGTAGCAGCTTTTTGTCTGCCGGCTTCCGATAAACGCATATTCCGGCTACTCATAGCAAGACCAGAAGATGCTCTCAAAGTTGGGCAAATCACCAGTTCTGTTTTAGATTGCTTGAGGGCTAACAATTTGGAAATAACCATACATTGTTGATAATCCTTTTGTCCCAAAAACAGCTTATCCGGTTGAACCAAATCTAACAACCTGTTTACCACCTGACAAACGCCTTGAAAATGCCCGGGGCGATATTTCCCCTCCAATAGGTTTTCCAGGTTACCAAGCTCATAAACCGGTAAGTCTGCCGTACCATTTGGATAGATTTGAGCCTGTGATGGCATAAAAAGCAGGTCTGTGCCAGCTTTTTCTAGGGCTAAGATATCAGATTCAATGGTTTGTGGATATTTTTCAAAATCGGAACTATCATTGAATTGTGTAGGGTTGACAAAAATACTGCAAACAGTCAAGAGATTTTGAGTTTTGCAATTGGTTATCAATGAGATATGTCCATTATGAAGGGCTCCCATGGTTGGGATAAACCCAATTTTAGCAGCTTTTTCTTGCTGTTTAGCAATCCAATTTTGAAGTTCAGTAGCGGTTTTTAGCAGGATCATGGCTTGGTTTAGATGGGAGTAGAGACTAATACGTTATCGGTTCTTTTATTTTATATACCTTTGCAAATTATTTTCAAGTATTGATTAAATGGCGTGATAATGTCAACAAAGAAAAGAATTTTATTCATTGCCACTGAAATGTCGCCTTATTTAGAACTAACGGAGTTTGCCGAAGTAATTAATAAGTTGGCCATTAAGAGTAATGACACGGGGTTGGAAGTGAGGTGTATCATGCCCAGATTTGGGGTTATTAATGAACGCAGACATCGGTTGCATGAAGTAGTAAGACTATCTGGAATCAATGTTTCAGTTGATAATGATGACTATCCCTTGCAAATTAAAGTGGCTTCTTTACCAAATGCCCGTTTACAAGTCTATTTTCTAGAAAATGAAGATTTCTTTAAAAGAAAGCAAATTTTTCACGACGAATCTGAAACTTGGTTTGACGATAACGCATTAAGAACCATTTTCTTCTGTAAAGGAGCTCTTGAAACTGTGAAGAAATTTGGATGGCCTCCAGACATTATTCATTGTAGCGGATGGATGACTGGATTAATCCCTGCCTACATTAAGACAGCCTACAAAAAAGAACCTGTTTTTGGAAATAGCAAAGTGATTTTCACTATTGGTCAAAATACCTTTACTGAAGAGTTGGGAGCTGATTTTATCCAAAAAGCCATGATTAATGCCAATATCAAGGAAAAGGATCTGGAAAGTTTCAAGGACCATAATAATACGGCTATGTTTAAAGGTGGTGCCACTTATGCAGATGCAATTACTTTTGGTTCTGACGTAATTGAAAAGAAACTGATAGACGATTTCTCAAAAGTGAAAGGCAAGAAGACTGTTCCCTTTAAAGGATGGGATTCTGATTTAACAGAGTATTTAGAATTGTACAACGACCTTGCGGGCAAGTAATTTATAACTGATGGATGCATTTTTTACACGGCGTCGGCTGTTTTCTTTTGTTATTGTAGGTATGATTTTTGTTTATGGATGCACCCGTATTTCTAGTACTGAACTAGCTGGTGGATTGATTCCTGCAGCGGATGGTGTGAATACCTTTGATACCGTATTTAATGTAATTACCGATAGTTATGATGACCGTGATACCATCAGATTGTACAAGTCTGATAACCATGTTTTGGGTGTGATCAATAATGACCCCTTATTTGGAAAATCTAATGCAAATCTCTTTTTTGAAGTAGCATCCAATATATATCCATTATCAATGCAGGGTGTTAGAGACAGTATTATTGTTGATTCTGCTGTGTTAATCCTAAGTTATAGAGGTTTTTATGGGGATTCTACACAACCTTTAAAGTTGAATGTTCATGAAGTAAATGGGATGATTGAACAGTTTAAAGTGTATCCCGTTAATTATCCACAAGTATATCCAATTAATTATTTTAGCACTCCAATTGCACCTACTAAAACAGTAGATATACGCAGATTGGGTGATTCTGTAAAGAATAGATATGAAAATGCGGTAAATCAAATACGCATTCCTTTGAATAAAAGTTTTGCTAGAAGAATGATTACGGGTTATGATACTACAAATGCCTACAAATCTGATTCCGCTTTTAGAGCTTATTTTAATGGATTTGCAGTTATCCCAGATCCTTCTACACCAGCCAATGCCATGTTGCACGTGAATTTGGGTGATTCTAATACCAAATTAGCCTTATACTATAGTACTGCTAGCACTGGTTCAACAGCCAGAGATACGGTTGTTACTTATTTGAAATTTAATACCCTTGCCTCCGGCGATGTCAACTATGTGACCCGCAACAGAACAGGGTCTGAAGTAGCCAAATATTTGACTGTAACACCCAAATCTGATTCTTTGGTTTATGTACAAGCCATGCCAGGTACTGGGGTAAGAATCAGGGTGCCCGGGTTACAATCCATTTCTAATAGAATTATACATAGAGCTGAATTTATTGCCGAACAAGTACCGGACGACGCCAATTTGGTTACTGCCGATGTACAAATGAACCCGCCTAGGTATTTATTTTTGGGTATTTATGATAGCGTCAATAGGCGCAAGAAAAATATCCCCAATGATTATGTAGTATCACTTTCAGGCCCTAATATTAATGATTTTGGAGGGTTCTTGACCTATAAATCCATGCAAGGATATAATAGGGTAGCGGCTTATAATTTTAATATTAGTAGGTATATTCAAGGTGTTGCAACTAGAAGGGACACAGCGTTTAGTATGATATTAACAGCTCCTGTGAACGATTCTATGTTTTATACATCACCCTATCCTAATCAAGCTATTCAACAACAATACTTTCTTTCGCCAACTTATTCCAATGAAATTTCAAATGGAAGGGTAAGGCTAGGAGGTGGAACCAACACTAGGTTTAGGATGCGATTGAGAATTGTTTATTCAAAGATTTAAATGATTGGTTGCTTTATATTTGCAACCATAACTTTCAAAAATACCCATTATGCCTTACTTGTTTACTTCCGAGAGTGTCTCAGAAGGCCATCCGGACAAAGTAGCGGATCAGATTTCTGATGCGTTGATTGATAACTTTTTGGCTTTTGATAAAGAGTCAAAAGTTGCTTGTGAAACCTTGGTAACTACTGGTCAAGTGATTTTGGCTGGAGAAGTAAAGTCCAAAGCCTATTTAGATGTGCAAGAGATTGCTAGAGGTGTGATTCGCAAGATTGGTTATACTAAGAGCGAATATATGTTTGAAGCCAATAGCTGTGGTATTTTATCTGCTATTCACGAGCAGAGTGCCGATATTAACCAAGGAGTTGATAAGAAGAAGAAAGAAGAGCAAGGCGCCGGTGACCAAGGAATGATGTTTGGATATGCCAGCAATGAAACCGAAGACTATATGCCTTTGGCCTTGGATATTGCCCACAAGATTTTGATTGAGCTAGCTGCATTACGCAGAGAGAACAAAGCCATCCAATACTTGCGTCCAGATGCTAAGAGCCAGGTGACTTTGGAATACGATGATAACAACAAACCCGTAAGGATTGATGCTATTGTGGTATCTACCCAGCACGATGATTTTGATACAGAAGCTAAAATGTTGGCCAAGATCAAGGATGATATCATCAATATCCTGATCCCAAGGGTAAAGAAGAAATACAAGAAATACGCCAAGCTGTTTAATGCAGACATCAAATACCATATTAACCCAACGGGTAAGTTTGTGATTGGTGGTCCACACGGAGACACAGGCTTAACTGGCCGTAAGATTATTGTAGATACTTACGGTGGTAAGGGTGCACACGGTGGTGGCGCATTCAGC
Source organism: Chitinophaga pinensis (assembly GCA_943372225.1). GTDB lineage: Bacteria > Bacteroidota > Bacteroidia > Chitinophagales > Chitinophagaceae > Sediminibacterium > Sediminibacterium pinensis_L. The sequence goes on from CALRXV020000002.1 coordinate 255,117, forward strand.
GGAAAAGATCCTAGCAAGGTAGACCGTTCAGCAGCATATGCTACAAGGCATATTGCCAAGAACCTGGTTGCTGCAGGATTGGCTGATGAAGTGTTGGTACAAGTGTCTTATGCCATCGGCGTAGCCAAACCAACCAGTATCAACGTGAATACTTATGGGACTGCCAAAGTAAAAATGACTGACGGACAAATTGGTAAAATTGTACAAGGTTTATTTGACATGCGTCCTTACTTTATTGAGCAGCGCTTAAAATTGCGTACGCCTATTTACAGTGAGACTGCAGCTTATGGACATATGGGCCGTAAGAATGAAGTGGTGTACAAGACTTTCAAAGATCCTTCTGGAAAAGAGAAAACCGTAAAAGTGGAACTCTTTACCTGGGAGAAACTGGATTATGTTAGAAAAGTGAAACAGGCATTTGGTCTGTAATTAACAATATCAATTTGAAACCCTCGCTCTTATGCGGGGGTTTTTTATTTTCATTGGGCAGGTCTTATCTGTAACTTTGTACAGCTATGTTTAAACAACCCATCTATATAGCAGCTTTGTTCTGCATTTTGATGATGTCAGCGCTACGCTGGCAGGGAGCTATTTTAAAAACCCCAGAAAGCCCTAGGGCGATAGTTGATTTGGAACTGGCTAATGAACCCAAACAAGTACAAGCCATTTTAAATGTTTGGACTATCAAGGATGTTAGATTAAATATTCAATTAGACTTTCTGTTTATAGTTGCTTATGTGTTTTTTTTAGCAATGGCAGCAGAAGGAATGGCCTCAAAATGGGCCAATTCAAAAATGCAATTTTTAGGATGGTTAATGGCCAGATTGGCCCTAGTAGCAGGTGTCTTAGATATTGCGGAGAATTTGTTAATGCTTCAAACCATTGATCAACACTATAGTCTTTTATCACTTAATCTAACAAGGTATGCTGCTCTGGTCAAGTTTGGCTTGGCAGGTATCATATTATTGTACTTGATCATCTCTTTACCCAATTTGTTCAAAAAACAAAGCCCATGAATCAAGAGGAGAATCCTTGGAAAACACTAGCATCCAAATCTATTTATGAAAATCCATGGATTCAATTAACTGAGTTTGATGTGATTAATCCCGGTGGGGGAACTGGTATTTATGGAAAAGTTCATTTTAAGAATAGAGCAGTTGGGGTCATAGTGTTAGATGAACATCAAAACACCTATTTGGTTGGTCAGTACCGTTACACTATAGATGAGTACAGTTGGGAAATTCCGGAAGGCGGCGGCCCAGTTGGAACGGATCCCTTAGATAGTGCCAAAAGGGAATTATTAGAAGAAACAGGATTGGTTGCAAAGCAATGGAGTCTATTATTAGAGATGCATTTGTCAAATTCCGTCAGTGACGAGCTTGCCATTCTGTATCTTGCAACTGATTTAACCCAATTTCAGGCTGAACCAGAAGAAACCGAACAATTGCAAATAAAAAAAATGCCCTTTGAAGAAGCGTATCAAATGGTGCTGGATGGGAAAATCAAAGACAGTATGAGCGTTGCTGCCATACAAAAAACAAAATTATTGTTCCTAGAAGGGAAACTAAAATAAAGCAAATGCCCATAAATCAAGATCGATTAATCATTGGAAGACAGCCTTTAATTGAAGCCATCAAGTCTAGTAAAGCCATAGACAAAATCCTTTTTCAAAAAAATGTTGAAGGAGAAAATATTGCCGTTATCAGACAATTGGCCAAAGAGAAAAATATTCCCATTCAAGTAGTTCCTATAGAAAAATTAAGTAGCCTTTCTAGAGCCAATCACCAAGGGGTAATGGCATTTGTAGCTAGGGTGGCTTATATGGATTTACAAGATGTGATTGACCAAGTGGTGGCAGATGGTCAGAGTCCATTGTTTCTAATGTTAGATGGAATTACAGATGTAAGAAATATTGGGGGTATTGCTAGGACAGCAGTGTGTACTGGAGCGCAGGCCATTATTATTCCAGATAAAGGAGTAGGTGCTTTAAATGAAGAAGCTATGAAGAGTAGTGCAGGAGCACTAGAGTCTATTCATATCTGTAGGGTAAACAGTCTGTTGAAAGCGGTTGATACCCTGCATTTAAACGGGATTCAAGTATATACCAGTGGTATGAAAGCGGAAAAACTAGTAGCAGATTTATCTATGAAAGAACCATGCTGTATTATCATGGGTGATGAAGGTAAAGGGGTACAACCTTATTTAGCAAAAGCGGCAGACCAGTTTTTTAAAATTCCAATGGCGGGTAGTTTTGATTCTTATAATGTATCTGTGGCTACCGGAATTATTTTATATGAAGCCCTTAAACAAAGAATCTAACTCATTGGCAAATTATCTTCTTGTCTAGTGTAAACCAACATACCATTCAATTAATAGAATGCCCCCGCGACGCTATGCAAGGGTGGCCTCATGCTATTACCACAGTTGATAAGATTAGATATTTGAATAGCTTGTTGAAAGTAGGTTTTCATAGTTTAGATTTTGGCAGTTTTGTATCGCCCAAAGCCATACCACAAATGGCAGATACGGCTGAGGTCTTAGAGGGGCTAGATCAAAATTTGGTGGCTAAGAATCAATTATTAGCCATTGTAGCCAATTTGAGAGGGGCCCAAACAGCTATGGCTTACTCTGCCATAAAATATATAGGATTCCCTTTTTCTCTTTCTCCAACTTTCCAATTGCGCAATACCAATAGTAGCATGGAGCAGAGTCTAGAAACCGTGAGCCAAATTCAATCACTTTGCCAAGAAAATAACAAGCAATTGGTGCTTTATTTGAGTATGGGCTTTGGAAATCCTTACGGCGATCCTTATGATAGTAAGCTTTTAATACAATGGACCGAAACCATGGTGTCAATGGGTATTCAAATTATCTCTTTAGCCGATACCGTTGGTGTGGCTACTGCAGAAGCAATTCAAGATGCATTAACCACATTGGTTCCAAGGTATAGTGCTACTACCATTGGTGTTCATTTACATTGTAGTGTCTACAATTTTGAAGAAAAAATCCAAGCCGCTTTAGAAGGAGGTTGTCAGAGAATTGACGGAGCCATCAAGGGTATTGGTGGTTGTCCTATGGCCCAAGACCAGCTGATTGGGAATATGGATACCCTTCAAATTATTCCTTATTTACAAGCAAAAGGGGTGCCCCTAAATTTTAATGAAATGGCTTTGTCTGAAGCAGTAATGATTGCAGACCAAATATTTGAATCCACAAGCAACCACTAAGGCATGAAGTTTCATTACGAGTTTCCAATAAAAAAACTAAGCAACCCTATTTCTCACCAACAAAAATTAATGCTGGTGGGTTCTTGTTTTACGGAGAATATAGGAGATAAGTTAAGAAAGATGAAGTTTTCCGTCTTGGAAAATCCTTCAGGAATTTTGTTTAATCCTGTTAGTGTTTCACAAACCATTACCCATTGCATTGAAAATAAAGTGGTCACCAAATCAGATATTTTCCAATACAATGAAGCTTGGCATAGTTGGGATCACCATAGTAGATTTTCCAATTTTCAAGCTCAGGAATGTTTAAATGATATTAATCAATCAACAGCAGAAGCCCATGCCTATTTAAAAGAGGCTGATTTTTTAGTACTTACTTTGGGGTCTGCTTGGATATATGAGTTAACAGATAAAGCCGCAGGAAATAAAGCTGGATCTGTAGCTGCAAATAATCATAAAGCACCAGCTGATTGGTTTTCTAAACGTTTGTTAACGGTAGAGCAAACCTTAGTGGTATTGGATAATCTCTTGCATAGATTGTTTAGATTCAATCCCAAATTGAATATCATTTTTACCATTAGTCCTGTAAGGCATTTAAGAGAAGGTGTAATTGAAAACAATAGGAGTAAGGCTGTTTTAATTCAAGCTGTGCACCACTTGGTAGACAAGTTTAGTAAGCTCTATTATTTTCCAGCTTATGAATTGGTCATTGATGACTTGCGCGATTATCGTTTTTATGCAGAAGACCTTGTACACCCCAATTACCATGCTACACAATATGTTTGGGAGAAATTAATTGGTGCTTGTATGAGTGAACCAACTCAAGAACTCATGAAAGAAATTGCAGAAATTAATTTAGCTTATCAACACAAACCTTTTAACCAACAGTCTCAACAACACCAACAGTTTTTAAACAACTATCTACAAAAAACGCGTGCATTGTCAAATCTCTATCCCAATTTAGACTTTGAGAAAGAACTGTCTTATTTTGAAACAGGTAAATAGACAGAATTCCATCTAAGACTAGTGAATGCGTTCTCCACTAATTTCTAAATCTTTCATTACGCCAATTTCAAATTCTAGCCATTCCTTCCACCTATTTCTAACCAGTGTTTTATCCATATAATGGTCCGCTAGATTGATAAAAAGGGTATAATGTCCTGCTTCACTTTCCATGAATTTTCTATAGAATCCTCTGAGGTATTCGTCTTCTAGTCCTTCACTCAATCGCTTAAATCGCTCACAGCTTCTGGCTTCTATTAATGCCATAGTTAGCATTTGGTCCAAAAATCGATCTTCTGGATGCCCCCCCTTTTTTTGAAAGTCCATTAATCTATTTGCGTATTCATCCCTTCTTTGTTTGCCTAGTGGTAAATCGCGTTTTTTCAATTCTGCCAAAACCATTCTAAAATGTCCCCATTCTTCTGTAACAATGGGGGCTAAAGATTCTACCATCAGACTATTTTGAGGGTAGCGTTGAATATATGACATGCAGGTTAATGCTGCTTTCATTTCACAATAAGCATGGTCAGTTAGTATGGCTTCAATAGAGATACTGGCCAAGTTTACCCATCTTGGGTCTGTTGGTAATTGAAGCCCTAGTATGTTTTTAGTATGTTGTGATAATTCCATGAAATAGATAATTGCTGCAAATATCCTTCAGAACCGTCTATTGGCGAAATTGAAATGGCTATTTTAACCTTGCCAACCCAATTCTGTATCTTTGCGCATGCAATTGAATCAGAACCGTGTAGCCAATCTATTGGACAATCTTTATATTAAGACCCTTAACCCCATGCAGGAAAAGGGTTCTCAAGCCATATTGGATAAGGTAGACACCCTATTATTAGCACCAACTGGTTCTGGAAAAACACTGGCTTTTTTGTTGGCAGTTGAAGCCCTTTTAGACAAAGATGTCAACTTAGTACAATGTTTGATTTTGACACCTTCTAGGGAACTTGCTATTCAAATTGAACAGGTTTGGAAAAAAATGCAAACAGGCTTCAAAGTAAGTTGTTGCTATGGAGGTCATGATATGCAAACAGAGATTCAGAATTTAGTTGAACCACCTGCTTTATTAATTGGAACCCCTGGTAGAATAGCCGACCATTTTAAAAGAGAAACCCTTTCTCTAGATAATATCAAATACTTAGTCTTAGATGAATTTGACAAATCCCTAGCCCTTGGTTTTGAAGACGAAATGGGTTTTGTGATTGGAGAAATTCCTCATTTATACAAACGGGTTTTGGTATCGGCCACCGCCTCCATTGCCATTCCAGAGTTTACAGGGGTTAGAGATTTATATGTGGTGGATTGTATGAATAGGGAAGAAGAGGGTCAATTGAATTTGCAATTAGTGGTATCACCTACCAAAGACAAAGTTGAAAGACTCTTTCAACTCCTTTGTTATATTGGTAATGAGTCTACAATTGTCTTTTGTAACCATCGTGATGCAGTGGAAAGGACTTCTCAATTGTTAACGGAAAAAGGAATAGCTAATGCCGCTTTTCATGGTGGAATGGAGCAAATGCAACGTGAACAAACCTTGATCCAATTTAGAAATGGTTCTGTGCAGTTTTTAGTGGCAACTGATCTTGCAGCCAGGGGACTTGATATTCCAGAAATCAAACACGTGATTCATTATCACCTTCCATCTACACAAGCTGAATTTACCCATAGAAATGGTAGAACAGCTAGGATGCATGCCACTGGCACAGCTTATTTACTGATGCATCAAGAGGAACCAATGCCCTATTATTTAAGAGAATCATTTGTTCCTTTAGAATTGCCTGCTAAACTCAAACCACCAAAGCCAGCAATTTTTAGTACTATTTATATCAACGGAGGTAAAAAAGACAAACTCAATAAAGTGGATATTGTAGGATTCTTTTTGCAGCAAGGAAAATTGGCAAAAGAAGATTTGGGTTTAATTGTAGTCAAAGACTTTAACAGCTTTGTGGCTGTAAAGAAAACCAAAGTCCCTGCCTTTTTAAAATTGGTGGAGCCCCTTAAAATCAAGGGTACAAAATATAAGATTGTATTGGCTAAATAGATGTTAGGTTCTGATAGTTTTCAATATACAATTGTTCAACTTTAGCCCTTGCCCATGGCGTTTTTCTCAAAAATTTCAAACTGGATTGGATACTTGGGTTATCCAAAAAACAATTGATTCTGATTCTTCTTCCAAGTTCTTCCCATCCATAATGATTGGCTAGAAAAGTTACAATGGCTTCAAGTGTTTTGCCGTGTAAAGGGTCTTTTTGTTTTGGGATTTCCATGTTCTAGGCTTGGTCAATTGAAAATTAGGTATTTTTATCCAACAAATCATGGCCATGAGAATTCTTCCATTCATTGCTTCCACAGCTATTACTATTGGTTTAGTAACGGTTCTGAATATGCAAATCCCACTTGGTGCGTCTAAAACACCAAGATTAGGATACTTTCTTTCTCCGCAACAAGGTTTCTGGCTAAACGCCGAACCCACCAATAGTTCTTTCAATGCTCAAATCAATACCAGGGGATTGAAAAACAAGGTAGATGTCTATATGGATGAACGTTTGGTTCCCCATATCTATGCTCAAAATGACTTGGATGCCTATTATGTGCAAGGTTTTTTACACGCCAAATTCCGACTATGGCAAATGGAATTCCAAACCTATGTGGCATCTGGAAGACTTTGTGAAATCTTGGGTGATAGTAAATTAGATATAGATCGTTATTTCAGAAGAATGGGTATGGTTTATGGTGCGGAACAGACCATGGCCAAGATGGACAATAATCGTGAAATGCAGGCTACAGTTGATGCTTATACAGAGGGAGTAAATGCTTATATTAAATTACTAAAACCGGAAGACCTTCCATTTGAATACAAGTTATTAGACTATCGCCCTGAAAATTGGACACCCCTAAAAACCTATTTGTTCCTGATGTTTATGTCTTATGATCTTTCAGGAAGGGGTGTTTCCTCAGACTTGAAAATGACCAATGCCCGAGATTATTTGGGTTTTGAATCCTTTAACCAATTATTTCCAAATGTGCAGGATTCCTTGGATCCCATTTTGCCACCCTCTACTATCTATGGCAAACCAAGTATCAAACCCATAAAACCAGCAAAATCTGATTCACTTTATTTACACCAAGTAAAATCAACAATAAACGTAAGTAATCCACCTGCTCCCAATAAGAACAATGGAAGTAATAACTGGGCTGTTTCTGGAAAGAAAACCAGGTCAGGTAGACCCATACTATGCAATGATCCTCATTTGGGTTTAAACTTGCCTTCTCTTTGGTATGAAGTACAAATTAATACCCCAACACATAACACTTATGGTGCTAGTTTTCCGGGTTCACCTGCGGTTATCATTGGATTTAATGATAGCATAGCCTGGGGTGTTACCAATGCCGGTAGAGACGTGTTTGATTATTATGATATGCATTTCAGGGATACCAGCATGAAGGAATATTGGTATAATGGCGTTTGGAAAAAAGCGGAGCAAAGGGTAGAAGTAATCAAAATAAAAGGTAAGCCTGATAGGGAAGAAAAAATTGCTATGACTGTGTATGGTCCTGTTATGTATGATCATAGTTATAGCAATGAAAGTACCAATGGAAGAAGTTTAGCGGTTGCTTGGACAGCCAATATTGCAGGTAACGGGTTACAAACCTTTTATAAATTAAACAGAGCTAAAAATTTTGAGGATTATCAAACGGCTATCAGCAATTGGTGGTGCCCAGGTCAGAATTTTGCCTTTGCTTCAAAAACAGGTGATATAGCTATTAAACAACAAGGCTCCTTTGTTGCCAGATGGAATAGGCAGGGTGATTTTATTATGCCGGGTACTGATAGTAGTTATAATTGGCAGGGATTTATACCTGAAAACGAGAATCCCATGATTAAAAACCCAGCTAGGGAATTTGTAAGTAGTGCCAATCAAATGGCTACAGATACCAGCTATCCCTATTATTTGGGTGGGGCATCTGCTTTCCCAATCTACAGGGGGATTATTATTAATAGAAAATTAGCGGTACTCAACGATATTACTACTACCGATATGCAAATGCTTCAAATGGAAAATGTAAATGTATTTGCAGAAATGGCTAGACCCGTGCTTTTAAAATATATTAACGAGAGCAAACTGACCAAGCCTCAAAAAAACTATGTTGAGATTCTTAAGAATTGGAGCTTAAGAAATGATATAACAGAACAGGGGATTACGGTTTTTAACAATATCTGGGACAGTCTGGAAAATGTGGTTTGGAAAGATGATTTTCAAAAAGCCGCTAAACCCATGCCTTGGCCAGAATCATCTACTTTATTAGAGCATTTACTCAAAGACAGTGTGTACGCATATGCTGACAATATTCTAACTACCAATCAAACAGAAACCATTCAGGATGATGTGATGGAAGCGGTTGTTAAAGCTTGTGCTGCTATGGATAAAATGGTTAAAGAGGGAAAAAAATTAGACTGGGGAGCTTTTAAAGACACCAAAGTAGAGCATTTATTAAAAATACCAGCATTGAGTAGTTTGCACTTGCCTATAGGAGGTGGTGAAAACTGTATCAATGCAACAGGTTCTACCCATGGACCAAGTTGGAGAATGATTGTTCAAATGACCGATACAATTGAAGCCTATGGAGTTTATCCGGGTGGGCAGAATGGGAATCCTGGCAGTAAATTCTACGATAATTTTATCAATAGTTGGGCTGCTGGCAAATATTATCGATTACTCTTTATCTCTAAAGAGGATGTTACCAAACAAGAGAAGATTAAATGGCATATCGCATTTATTAATGCATAAAAAAAGAATATGAAATTTGTAACAGCATTATTTTTAACTGGATTTTTGGCCTATGTAATTGGACTATTTACCAACTTACCATGGTGGTCATTTGTATTTACTTCATTTGTTGTTGCCATGACAGTGCACCAAAAATCGGGAAAAGCTTTCTTGTCTGGCTTTATAGGATTATTTCTTTTGTGGGGATTATTGGCCATTTTAAAAGACAATGCCAATGAACATATTCTAAGTACCAAAGTTGCCAAACTGTTCCCTCTTGGAGGGTCTTATACAGTTCTAATTTTCATCACAGCATTTTTGGGAGGACTTGTTAGTGGGCTTGCTGCAACATCAGGAAGTACTTTTAGGAAGTCTAAAGCTGTTTAAATTTATAAACAATCGTTAAACCCCGGTTTTTTACATAAGTGGGAATACCTATACAGCTTGTGCTAGTTATTTTCGTATTAATTCCCGCTTATGAAAAACCAATTGTTTAGGCAACTACTGCTTTCTCTTATTATATTATCAAGTTATCCAATAGTGGAAGCTGCCACAGTTTCAGGAATTGTCCGTGAAACTGGTGGACAACCATTGCCTTTTGCTTCTGTGATGATCAAAGGAAGTTCTAAAGGAACAACAGCCAATGCCAAAGGTTATTATTCTTTTCAAGTTAATCCAGGTTCAGTGGTATTAGTGGCGCAGCATATTGGTCACCAATCTTTTGAGAAAAAAGTAGTAATTGGTAAGGATGACCTAGTACTTGATTTTGAGTTAACATTACAACGATATGATTTAAAAGAAGTAATAGTTAGTTCAGGAGCAGAAGACCCCGCTTATGCCATTATCAGAAAAGCCATTGCCAATAGGGAGGAACATCTAAAGGAAATCAAACGATTTCAATGTGAAGTCTATTTAAAGGGACAATTACAACTAAGGAATTATCCCAAAAAGTTTATGGGTAAAACTGTGGATTTTGAAGATGGGGATACCAGTAAAAAGAAAATGATATTCTTGTCTGAATCTGTAGTACGTTATTCTGTTCAAGAACCCATATCCAGAAAAACGGAAGTAATCTCTTCTAAAGTTGCTGGTCAAAGTGATGGATTTGGTTTTGCCAATCCACAAATCATTTCTTTATATGACAATATTGTGTCTTTGGGTAGGGGGTTAAATCCAAGGGGTTTTGTATCACCTATTGCAAATAATGCGTTGTCTTTTTATAAGTACCATTTTGAGGGAACTTTTTTTGAAAATGGGAAAGAGATTAGTAGAATTAAAGTAATTCCAAAAAGAAAATTTGAACCCCTATTTACAGGATATATCAATATAGTAGAAGACGAATGGCGTATTCAAGCGGTACAATTAAAAATGTTAAAAGAACAGGGTATGCAATTATTGGATACGCTGGGTCTTGATCAACTTTATGTACCAATTTCAAATAAAGAATGGGTGATTAAATCTCAGGTTTTATATCCATCTGGGAAAATATTTGGATTTGATTTTTGGGGTAATTTCTTACAGGTCTATGATAAGTTTGATTTGAATCCAACATTCAAACGTAAATTTTTTGACAATACCATCCTCAAATTTGAAGACAGTGCCAATAAAAAGTCCATGGCATATTGGGATAGTATTAGGCCAATACCATTAATAGTTGAGGAACAGAAAACGTATAAAAAATTAGATAGTTTAGAAGATGTTAGAAAGGACCCTCATTATATGGATTCTCTTGATAGAAGAAGAAACAAATTTGGGGTCATGGGACTTCTTTTAACTGGACTAAATTTTGGAAATACTAAGAATAAATCATCCTTTAGTATTAATCCTTTAATAAGAAGTCTGTATTATAATACGGTTGAAGGAGGGGTACTACAATTATCCATGGATTATAACAAAGGATTCAAGGGTCGTGAAGCAATATCTATCAGCCCAGTTATTAGATATGGCATGGCCAACCAACATTGGAATGGGTCATTGGCTTTTAACTACACTTATGGCAAAAAGTATCGAAAAAATCTTTCCATTTCTGGAGGCTCAGATGTTTTTCAGTTTAATAATGCGGCACCTATTTTACCAATCTTGAACAGTTTTGTAACATTGAGAGATGAGTATAATTATATGAAGATTTATGAAGCCGGATTCTTCAAGTTTAAATTTGACGCAGATGCTGGTAATGGACTAAGTATTGGTGCAGAATTTCAATTCCAGAATAGAAGACCATTAGAAAATCTACCCGACCTACCAAGGTGGAAAGACTATCCCAATAGGGATTTTACACCTAATTATCCTACAGAAATTACCAATAGCAATATGATTGCCAATAAGGCAAGCCTTTTAACCCTTTCTATGCGATGGAGGCCTGGGGCTAGGTATATTGAATTCCCAGATCAAAAAATTAATATTGGTTCTAGGTACCCAGTATTCAATGCAAGTATCACAACCGGCATTAAAGGTTTGCTTGGAAGCGATGTGGATTATACCAAATGGCGTTTTAGTGTTAGTGATAATTTGAATCTAAAATTGGCGGGGAGATTAAATTATAATTTCACTTTATCAGGTTTCTTGAATAACCAAAAAACCTTTATTCCAGATTATTTACATTTTCAGGGTAACCAGCTTTTCTTGGCTAGTAATTTCTTAAATAGTTTTCAATTGGCTCCTTATTACCAATATAGTAATAATGCAAAATTTAATGCCAGCGGCCATATTGAGTATCATTTAAATGGATTACTGACCAATAAGATTCCTGGGTTTAAAAAATTAAATTGGTTTTTTGTAACAGGGGCAAGTGCGTTGCATATTTCTCCAGATCAACAATACTTAGAAACTTATTTTGGCATAGAAAATATATTCAAAGTCATCAGAATTGACTTTATACAAGGTTTTGAAAAATCTGGTGCTAAGCCAACTGGCTTTAGGTTAACATTACCATTGCTTTCTAGATAGTTTAGCCAAATCGGTTCAGTTCTAAGGTTTTTGTATCTTTGCATAGATATTTTGGCTGCCCTGCAAACAGCTCCTATTAAAATATGGAACATCCTTCTTGGATGTCTAAAATTTCTATTATGCCAGTATTACACAACCGCGTTAACAACGAGGAGCTAAAACAGCGCCTCATGGAGGAAACCGAACCAAGGACCACCATTAGCTTTTACCAGTATTTTCCTATAGTCAATCCTTTGGAGTACCGTAACATGCTGTATAAGGTATTGAATACGCTCCAGGTTTTTGGTAGAATTTATGTTGCCAAAGAGGGAATCAATGCCCAAATTAGTGTTCCCAGCTCCAAATTTGAAGCATTCAAATCCTTTCTTTATAGTTTAGAGTACCTCAATGGATTAAGACTCAACATTGCAATAGACGATGATGGAAAGAGTTTTTGGGTATTAAAAATTAAGGTAAGGGAAAAGATTGTGGCAGATGGAATTGACGACCCTAGTTTTAGTATGGAAAACAAGGGTAAATATGTGAATGCAGCTGAAATGAATGCATTAATAGAACAGCCCAATACTATTCTAATTGACATGCGTAACCACTATGAGTTTGAAGTGGGGCATTTTGAAAACGCTTTAGAAGTGCCCTCTGATACTTTTAGAGAACAATTGCCCATGACAATTGACATGATTAAGGGAAATGAAGACAAAAATATTGTCATGTATTGTACGGGTGGTATCAGGTGTGAAAAAGCCAGTGCCTATTTAAAACACCAAGGATTTAATAATGTATTTCATTTAGAAGGAGGCATTATCAATTATGCCAAACAGGCTATAGAAATGGGATTAACTCCTAAATTCATTGGTAAGAATTTTGTATTTGACAATAGATTAGGAGAAAGAATAACCAATGATATTATTGCCCACTGTCATCAGTGCGGAGCAGTTTGTGATACCCATACCAATTGCGCCAACGACGGGTGTCATTTGTTATTTATCCAATGTGCTAGTTGTGCTGAAAAATATCAGGGATGTTGCAGTGAACCCTGTAAAGAGACCCTACACTTACCAGTAGAGAGACAAAAAGCCATTCGTCAAGGGGTTGATCATGGTCAACATATTTTTAATAAAAGCAGACAAAGACTAAGACCTAGAATAGGGAAAAGTGATTCCTGATTTTATTTATCAAATTATCAGGAAATGATTTTAGGCTTTCAGTATATTGCGGTTCTGATTTGAAAAAATATCTTACATATCTGTTGGTTTTTTGCATGCTTTTGTACGCAGGGGGCTATCATTTAGCCTATTATATTTATCAATTTGGTCTTAAATCTGAGATGAAATCTTATATTCTAGATCATAAAGAAGCTGGTCTGGGGGAGAAAATTTTTATTGCTACAGTCAATGGTAAAATTTTAGATAGTCAGTTTCAATGGGAAGAAGAAGGGGAAGAGTTTACTTACTATGGTGCATTATATGATGTTGTTTCAATTTCTGCAAACACTCAAGGGTTGAATATAATATGTTTAAAAGATAGGGCCGAAAATAAACTAGAGGCCCAAATGATCTCTATTAAAGCAAAAGAACAATCCTCTAGGAAAAATGCCTCCCTTAATCAATTTAAGTTTCAACCATTTTGTCAATCAGATTCCAAAAAATTTGTTCCAAAGTTTAAAATAAAGGATGCAATCAATGCCCCATTTATTGCTTTGAAATTACCGAATAGAGTAACTGATATTCAGTTGCCTCCCCCACGTTGTTAATTAAAGACAACTTTATTATTTCTCTATTTTAATTTAAACTTATTCAAATGATCAAGTATATATGCCTATTGGCATCACTATTTCTATATACCAATTCAAAGGCCCAATTAAAAGCAAAAGTTATTGACGCAAAGACCAAATCAGCATTGGCTGGCGCTTCTGTGAGATTTGCAGTCAAGGGTGGTACAACAACAGATAAAGATGGTTATTTCAGTTTTGATTGTTCTTCTAATAAAGTATTGACAGTTGCTTTTGTTGGTTATGAAACTCAGCAAGTCTCTATAAAAAATTGTAATGAAACAATTAACATCTCTCTTAATCCTTCAAGTGAATTTTTAAGTGATGTTGAAATTACAGCAACTTCAAATCAAAATAAGTCTATTTTATATCAACCAATATCAATTGCAAAATTATCAACTACTGAAATCAAGCGAAATACTGGTTTGTATTTAGATGATGCTATTAATAGCAATGTTCCTGGAGTTACAATGCAAAGAAGGGGAGTGTCTTCTGGTCAACAGTTCAACATTAGAGGTTATGGAAACGGGGTAAGGGGTACTAATGGCATAAACAGCAATTTTGATGGACAAGGCTCTAAAGTTTATTTGAATGGTATTGCCATAACTGATGCAGAAGGAATTACATTGATGGATGATATTGATTTTGGGTCCGTAGGAAATGTAGAAATCACAAAAGGTCCATCAGGAACCCTTTATGGCTTGGCTATTGCAGGGGTGGTAAATTTAACCACCATTAAACCAGAAAAAGGTAAAACAAGTATTGGACAAGATGTTATGTTTGGTAGCAATGGTCTTAAAAGGTTTACTACTCATTTTCAAACCGCATCTGAAAAATCATCTTTATTGGTAAACTATGGTAAACAGTCTTCAGATGGATATATGAGTCATAATGCTTCTCGCAAGGATTTTGTAAATGTAATTGTGGAAGCTGATCCAAATGAAAAGCAACATATTAGTGGTTATTTTGGTTATAGTAATAGTTATGATGAACGTGGTGGAGAATTGACCATTGCACAATACGATGCAAAAGACTACACAGGCAATCCAGAGTATATTAAAAGAAATGCACACTCAGAAATTATAAGCTTTAGAGCAGGGTTAGGGCATGTCTATCATTTTAATAATAATTTTTCTAACAATACTACTGTGTTTGCCTCCGGAGTTAGTAATAATGCAAGTTCTGCTGGTGGATGGACCGATAAGAACCCCATTAACTATGGATTGCGTTCAACATTTGATATTCGTTTGCCAATTGGAGATGGAATTAGCCTTGGAGGTATTACAGGAATCGAGGCACAACAACAATATTCGCAAATCATAGGTTACAATATGGTTGCCAACCCAATTAGCGCATCTGCCTATTGGAATATTGGTGCAATGAGAAGTAATCAATCAACCATCACTGGAACCAGTTCTTTGTTTACCGAATGGACCCTTTCCTTACCTAAAGAAATATCTATTACAGCTGGTTTAGGATTAAGCAATATGCAAATTGAATTAAATGATAAATTTTATGTTGCTACAAATACCAATCCAACTAAATTCAGTACTTCTTACAAAGGAATGTTATCTCCACATATAGCCATCAATAAAGTATTTAATAAATCCTTCTCATTGTATGCATCGTATAGTAAGGGATATAAAGCACCAGTAAGTTCCTATTTTTTTATTCCTGCTACAGGGAAACTCAATACAGGTTTAAATCCAGAGGTAGGAACTCAGTTTGAAATTGGAACAAAAGGAGTCATTGGTAAAGATAAATTTAGTTATGAGTTGGCTTTATTTAGCGCACAATTCCAAGATAAAATGACTGCTATTGCAGTTCCTTTAAATGGCTCAACCACTACTACGGCTTATTCTTATATTGCCAATAGCGGAAAGCAAGATAACAAAGGATTGGAGTTAACATTGAAGTACAAAGCTTATGAATCTGCAACTGGATTTTTGAACACCATTAAACCATTTGCAAATTTGGCTTATAGCGATTTCAAATACGTAGGTTATAGTTTTCAGACATTGAGTTCAGATAGATTATCTGCGGTTATTGCTAATTATGATGGAAAAGCTGTGGCTGGAGTTGCTCCTATTACTTTTAATATGGGATCGGATCTTACTACCAATATTGGTTTATATGCCAACCTAACTTATTCATATAAAGACGCCATGCCCATTACTTCTGATGGATTGAATAAGACGGTGAGCTATAATCTTTTAAATGGTAAAATTGGATTTCAAAAAAGTCTTGGACACGTTCAATTTGACTTGTTCTTTGGAGCAACTAATATTACAGGAACCCAATATGCTTATATGGTATTTGTAAACCAATTACCAGACGCTTATCTTCCTGCTCCTTATAAAATCAATTATTTTGGAGGGTTGAATTTCAAATACAATTTTTAAAAATAGGGGGGATGGTTTCATCCCCCTTTTAATGTAGCATTATGAAAATAAAAATATTCGTCATTGCTTTTTTACTAATAGTAATTGGAGCTTGTAATAGGTTTGGTAAAAAAGAACTGGATACCTCCAAAGACATTCGGATTGTTTCATTGTCTAAGCATCTAACTGAAATGTTATTTGCACTAGGAAAAGGCCACAATATTGTAGCTTGTGATTTAACCAGTTCTTATCCGGATAGTGCAAAACTATTACCAACCGTTGGGTACCATAGAGCACTAAATCCAGAGGGTATTATTTCTATGAAACCAGAAATTGTGATTCATAGTAATGATATTGGACCAGCGTCTGTGCTTCCTCAACTAGAGAAAATTGGATTAAATATTAAGTCATTTAGTAGTGCCAACAATTTAGACAGCGCCAAATTATTGTTATCTGCTCTAGGAAACTATTTTGGGGCAACCAAAGCGGCAGATTCTCTAAATAGACAGTTAGATGCGGATATGGAAAAAGTAGCAGAATCAAGAAAAGTTTTAAAAGATTCTCCTACGGTCATGATTATCCATTATGGTCAGGCGAATAATGTATATTTTGTCATGAGTGGTAGAAAGGGGGCAGGTGATAAAATGATTGATTTGGCGGGGGCTAAAGTTGCTAATTATGACGCCAAAGGTGCAAGACAAATTAGTGCAGAAGCCGTTGCTCTGGCAAATCCAGATATTATTATTGCAACTGATTATGGTTTTGATAAAATGGGGTCAGCTGAAAAATTCAAAACTATTCCCGGAGTTGCATTAACAAATGCAGCAAAAAATAATAGAATCATCAGATTTGAGGAACATGATTTGGTTTATTTTGGACCTAGAAGTGGCCAGAATATTTTAAAATTAATGGGGCTATTACACCAGAAAAATGCATCCAAATAAACATAAATACCTTTTTCTAGGCATGGGATTGCTATTGTTGCTAGTATTATTAGCAGCAATAGCTTCTGGTGCTGTAACTATTGGAGTAGATGATATGAGGGCAGCCATCAATAACTGGTTGCATGGTCATGAACCAGAGAATATTTACCAGGGTGTTTTTTTGCAAATCAGATTGCCTAGAGTCTTATTATGTGCGGTTACTGGTGCAATACTTTCAGTTTCCGGAGTACTAATGCAAGGATTATTTAGAAATCCTATTGTTGAACCAGGTTTAGTTGGAACTAGTGCAGGAGCCGCTCTTGGGGCTTCTTTTGTATTTGTTTTTGCAGCTGTTTTGGGATCCCAATTACAAACCATTTTTGGACCTTTATTGGTTCCTTTTTTTGCATTTTTGGGAGGATTATTAGCCAGCTTATTAGTATTTAGTCTTGCTAGTAGCCATCAGAAAATTTCTGTGACATCCTTATTATTAGTTGGAGTTGCGGTTAATGCAGTTGCATTGAGTGGTACAGGGTTTCTTAGTTATTTGGCAAGGGATCCACAAGCAAGGAGTATTAGTTTTTGGAATTTGGGTACATTTTCTGGGGCAAATTGGATGCAAGTATGGTTGGTTTCTGGTATGGGGTTTTTGGGCATTTTATTTGCATTAGCAAAAGCCAAACATTTGAATGCATTATTGTTAGGAGAAGAAGAAGCTGATTATTTAGGAGTGGATACTAAAAAAATACAAAAACAAATAATATTGGTGAATACTGCCATGGTGGCCGTAGCAACTGCCTTTGTTGGTGTCATTGCCTTTATGGGGTTAATAGTGCCACATATCATGCGTTTGATTTTTGGAAGTAATCATCGAATACTTATTCCTGCATCAATATTAGCTGGTGCCATTTTATTATCCTTGGCTGATTTGGGGGCAAGATTAATTTTAGCTCCTGCAGAAATTCCAATTGGGATTATCACATCTTTAGTTGGAGCCCCTATATACATTCTCTTATTAAGAAGCCAAGGACTATTGGAAAAGGGGGTAGGTCATGATTAACATGCATCAAGTAGCATTTTCAATCAAGCAAGCTAAGTTATTACAACCTATTAGTTTAAGCATTTTGCCCAATGAATTTGTTGTGATCATGGGCCCTAATGGAGCAGGTAAGTCAACGCTTTTAAAATTAATGTCTGGACAATTAAAAGCTACCGAAGGGGAATTGCTTTTTGATAATGTGCTCATTCAAAAGATAGATAAAAATAGTTTGGCCAAAAAAAGAGCGGTCTTATCTCAGCACTATCAAATCAGTTTTCCATTGTCTGCCAGAGAGATTGTCTTAATGGGTAGGTTCCCTTATTTTAACCATCGGCCAACGGCCCAAGACCATACACTAGTAGAAACAGTAATGAACCAACTTGGCGTTTCACATTTAAGTGACAGGTCTTATAACACCCTTTCAGGGGGAGAAGCCCAAAAAGTTCAAATGTGTAGGGTATTGGTACAATTGCAAAACAAGGATGATGCTAATAGCTTGATGTTATTAGATGAACCCGTGTCTCATCTTGACATACATTATCAACATTTGTTGTTAGGGATTGCTCGCCAATGGGTTACTCCTATAAAATCGGTAGTAGCAGTATTACATGATATTAACCTGGCTTTAAAATATGCAGACAGAATCCTATTTCTAAAAAATGGCTCCTTAGTCAATCAATATACAAAAGGTCAATCATTTCCAATTGAGCTTATTCAAAATGTATTTGAAATATCAGCAATTAATTTGCAGATACCAAGTTCAGAAAGACAATGGATTGCTTTTTAAAGAACAATGGTATCTAGACCATCAATTACTGCTTTTTCCAAAGCTTCATCTGTGAGTTCTGTTGGTTGAAACTTTTTGCCAGTTACGGTTTCGTATAGTTCAATATAGCGTTTGCTAATGGTTTCAATCCATTCGTTGGTCATTTCGGGAACAGTTTGTCCCTCTTTTCCCATAAAATTGTTGGCAATCAACCATTCTCTTACAAACTCTTTACTAAGTTGTTTTTGCTTTTCTCCTGATGCTTGTCTGGCTTCAAAACCATCGGCATAAAAATACCTGGAAGAATCTGGCGTATGAACTTCATCCATTAAATAGATAGTTTCTCCAATCTTTCCAAATTCATATTTGGTGTCAGCCAGAATCAACCCTTTAGAAGCTGCAATTTCTTTGCCCCTGTTAAATAATGCAAGCGCATATTTTTCTAAAATGGCCCAATCGGCTTCCGAGGCAAGACCTGTTGCTAAAATTTCTTTTGGAGAAATATCTTCGTCATGTCCAGCATCAGCCTTGGTAGAAGGGGTAATTATAGGGGTGGGGAAAAAATCATTTTCCTTTAATCCCTCTGGCAAAATTGCACCGCAAAGTTCTCTTTTTCCGGATTGGTAGGTTCTCCAAGCATGTCCAACTAGATTGCCTCTTACTACCATTTCTATTTTGAAAGGGATACATCTTTTGCCAATGGAAACATTTGGGGCAGGGGTAGATATAAGCCAATTTGGACATATATCTTTGGTTGCATCCAGCATAATGGCTGCAATTTGGTTCAAAACTTGACCTTTATATGGGATTGGTTTGGGAAGAATCACGTCAAACGCCGAAATTCGGTTACTGGCAATCATTACCAATAAATCATCATGTATACTAAATACATCCCTCACTTTGCCGTGATAGATGGATTTTTGACCAGGGAATTGAAAATTATGCATAAACAAAAATAACCTTCAATTTCCAAAATCACTTGAAGCAGAGTTGTTTTTCTCAACAGATCCAATTCTTTTGTGGACAAATTAAATTTTTGCAGAAAACTAACAATTGCTACTTTTATCAAAACCATCTAATAAAACTTGCTATTATGAGAAGATTCTTCACGAATTGCGTGTTAGTGATTTTGGCTTTGGGATTATCGATTAGTTCATTTGCCCAAAATTCTACTACTATTAAAGGTAGTGTCAAAAACGCTAAATCTAAGG
Organism: Chitinophaga pinensis; assembly: GCA_943372225.1. Lineage (GTDB taxonomy): Bacteria > Bacteroidota > Bacteroidia > Chitinophagales > Chitinophagaceae > Sediminibacterium > Sediminibacterium pinensis_L. The sequence goes on from CALRXV020000002.1 coordinate 275,155, forward strand.
AAGCGGTATCTGCCGTTTCAGTCACTGTAAAAGGTGGTACAACTGGTACTTTTACCGATGATAAAGGTAATTTCAAATTGTCTACCGTTCAAAAGCTACCACTAACTGTTATTATTTCATCAGTTGGTTATACTAATAAAGAGGTAGTTGTTAAAACTGATGATCAAGTAGTAGATGTAGAATTAGACGCAGCATTTACACTTGGTGACGAAGTAGTTGTTGCTGCTTCAAGGGTTCCAGAAAGAATTTTGGAATCACCAGTATCAATTGAAAGAATTGGACAAAGTGCCATTCGTCAAACACCAGCTACCAACTATTATGACATGATTACCAACTTGAAAGGAGTTGACGTGGTTGCAGCCAGTCTTACTTTTAAAAGTATTGGTACTCGTGGTTTCAATAGTAGTGGTAACACTCGTTTGAACCAAATTGTAGACGGAATGGATAACCAAGCTCCTGGCTTGAATTTCTCCGTAGGTAATATCATTGGTTTGACTGAATTAGATGTTGACAACATTGAATTGTTGCCAGGTGCGTCTTCTGCTTTATATGGCCCAGGAGGTATGAACGGTACTGTTCTGATTAACAGTAAAAATCCATTCAAATATCAAGGGTTGAGTTTCCAAATCAAACAAGGTATGAACCACGTAGATAATTATCAACGTCAAGCTTCTCCTTTTTATGATTGGTCAATTAGATACGCAGACAAAGTATCTGATAAGTTTGCATACAAAATTGGTGCACAGTTTACACAGGCTCAAGATTGGTTGGCTAATCAAACCGAAAACTATTCTCGTTTGTCAAATGCAACTAATCCAAATGGTAATGTAATTCCTGGCAATAGAGCTTCAGATCCTAACTATGATGGGGTTAACGTGTATGGAGATGAAACCAATCAGAATATGAGCAGTATTGCTAATACTGTTTTAGCTGGTTTCCCTTCAGCTGTAGTAACTGCATCTAATGGTTTCTTAGCAGCTAACCCTCTGGCTAAATTAGCAGACTTTAATACTTTCCTTAATAATATTGGTGCTGGTGCCATTGTTGCGGGAGGTGGTTCTCCCTTTATTTATGGTCAATCACCAAGCCGTAACCTTTTTAGAAACCAGTTTGTAAGCCGCACTGGTTATGATGAGAAAGATGTGATTGATCCTACCACCTTGAACTTTAAACTATCTGGTGGTTTGTATTATAAAATAACTGACAAATTAGAAGCTTCATTTACCGCAAACTGGGGTACAGGAACTACAGTTTATACTGGTGCTGACCGTTATTCTATTAAGGATTTCAAAATGGGCCAATATAAATTGGAATTAAAGTCTAAAAACTGGTATTTGCGTGGATATACCACATCAGAAAACTCTGGTAATTCTTATGTGACCACTACTACTACCCGTTTGTTCAACGAAGCTTGGAAGAGCAGTCCAACATGGTATCCTCAATACATGGGAGCTTATGTAACTGCAGCTGATGCCGGTGCTCCTTTGGCAACTGCACACAATGCTGCTAGAACTTTTGCTGACCAAGGAAGACCTATTGGATCTGTTTTGTACAACCCATTGTTCCAAAAAATAGCACAAACCCCTATTTCTAAAGGTGGTGGCTTATTCTTAGATAGAACAAAAGTATATACTGTAGAAGGTCAATATAATTTGACAGAAGCATTAGGACTTGCAAAATCTGGTACAGACTTTTTAATTGGTGGATCTTGGAGACAATATGTATTGAATTCTCAAGGAACCATTTTTGCTGATACTGCAGGTGCCATTAAGATCAATGAAACTGGTGCTTATGCTCAATTATCTCAGAAATTGTTTGGGGATGTCTTGAAATTGACTTTATCTGGTAGGTATGATAAGAATACCAACTTTAATGGCCGATTTACACCAAGAGCATCTGCTGTTGTTAAATTAGCGAAAGATCATAACCTACGTTTTTCATACCAATCAGCTTACCGTTTCCCTACTACCCAGAATCAGTGGATCAATTTGAACACCGCAACTGGTCGTTTGATGGGAGGTTTGCCACAATTAAGGGATTTCTTCAATTTTGCGGGTAACAAAGCCTATACATTGGCCAGTGTAACTGCATTTGGTACAGCTTTACAAACCACTGGTGTTCCTAACCCTGGTTTATTAGTAGAGCAACAATTTGGCGAATTCAAACCTGAGTCTAGTACTTCATTTGAAGTTGGTTACAAAGGTTTAATTGCTAAGAAGTTGTTGATTGATGTTTATGCTTATTGGGCTAAATACAAGGATTTCTTAGGTGGTGTAACAGTAATTCAGTCTAATAACGGTTCCCCTGCAGGTTTGCTTGGTTTAAATCCAAACTTTACCCCAGGTAATGCTAGCCAAACTAGGAATGTTTACAGTGTATCTGTAAATCAGTCTCAAGATGTGACTACTAGCGGTTGGGGTGCGTCAGTAGAGTACTTGATGCCTAAAAATTTCTCTGTTAGTGCCAATGTATATTCTGACAAAATTGGAGAAACACCAACAGGATTTGTATCTTATTTCAATACTCCTAACTTAAGAACCAATATTGCTTTCAATAACTCTGGTTTTGGTCCAAAGAACCTGTTAGGCTTTAGCTTTGTTTACAGGTGGTTAGACAGTTTCCAATATGATGGAACATTTGCTAGTGGCGAAGTACCTTCTTATTCAACCCTAGATGGAATGGTTAGTCTTAAATTGCCTAAAACTAAATCTTTGATCAAATTAGGTGCAACCAATTTATTGAACAAGTATTATAGAACTGGTTTTGGTAACCCACAAATTGGTGGATTGTACTATATCAGCTTTGGTTGGAACGTATATTAATCAATCTTAATAGCATACAAGAAATCCTCTTCATTCAATTTGAAGAGGATTTTTTGTTGGTAAAAGCCCAAGTCTTTTGGTTTTATAGGGGATAATCTTATATTTTTGCACCTCATTTAATTCAAATAGCATATGCGTTCAATTGCTTTTAGAGAGGCTTTAAGAGAAGCCATGAGTGAAGAGATGAGGAGAGACGAGCGAGTTTTTCTTTTAGGTGAAGAAGTTGCAGAGTACAATGGTGCCTATAAAGTAAGCCAAGGAATGTTGGCAGAATTTGGGCCAAAAAGAATCATTGATACACCTATTGCTGAATTAGGATTTGCTGCAGTAGCTGTTGGAGCAGCCCAAAACGGCTTACGTCCCATTGTTGAATTCATGACATGGAACTTTGCTGTGCTACCAATGGACCAAATTCTGAATACCGCTTCTAAGATGTTGGCTATGAGTGGTGGACAAATTGGTTGCCCAATTGTTTTCCGTGGACCAAATGGTTCTGCTGGTCAATTAGGAGCACAACATAGCACTGCTTTTGAAAGTTATTACGCCAATATTCCTGGTTTAAAAGTGGTTTCACCTTCTAATGGATATGATGCAAAAGGTTTGATGAAACAAGCCATTCGTTATGAGGAAGATCCCGTTATGTTCATGGAAAGTGAAGTGATGTATGGTGATAAATGTGAAGTTCCAGAGGAAGAATACTATATTCCACTTGGCAAAGCCGATGTTAAAAAGCAAGGCAGGGATATTACCATAGTTTCTTATAATAAAATGATGAAAGTAGCACTTGGAGCTGCTGCTGAATTAGAAAAAGAAGGAATTAGTGCCGAAGTAATAGACTTGAGAACAATTCGTCCATTGGATTGGGAAACTATTGTAGAAAGCGTTAAGAAAACCAATCGTTTGGTGATTGTTGAAGAACAATGGCCATTTGCATCTGTTTCATCTGAAATCACCTATAGAATTCAGAAAGAAGCATTTGATTACCTAGATGCTCCTATTAGAAGAATTACCAGTGCGGATGCTCCAATGCACTATGCACCAAATTTGGCAGCATTAGCCATTCCAGATATCACTAGAACGGTGAAATTGGTGAAGGAACTAGTTCAAACAAAAAAGTAATTTCCTTTTAAAAATAAATGATTCCCGGACCCGTCCTTTGACAGTCCGGGAATTTTAATTTAAATCCATTGGCAAGAAACATTTTAATTTTCCTATTACTAATTGGTTGTAATCAAACCAATTTGAAAGCGCAATCCCCAATATTTGGCTCAGACACGCTTCAAAAAGTACAAGTAGAGGTTTTTAAAACTAAGGTTCAATGGAAAGCTGCACCTGTAGCTATTGCTAGCTTGTCACAAAAGGAATTAACAAGCTATTCCCCAATTTCATTAGTACCGGTCATTAATCAACTACCAGGTATCAGAATGGAAGAACGATCTCCAGGCAGTTATCGGCTTTCTGTAAGAGGAAGTTTGCTTAGGTCTCCTTTTGGTGTTAGAAATCTAAAACTTTATTGGAATCAAATTCCTTTGTCCGATGCAACTGGGAATGCTTATTTGAATTTAGTAGAATTAGCAGATTTAGATGCTATTTCTATTCTAAAGGGACCTTCAGCCAGTATCTATGGAGCAGGCACAGGTGGGGTAGTTTTATTATCATCCAACCAAGAATTTAGTTCAATAAAACGGGATCAAGTAAATATGGGATTAACATTTGGTGCGGATAATATGTTCCATCAAATAGCTGGTTGGCAACACCAGAACAAAAAATTCTCTAGCAATTTGCAGCAATCCTATATGAAATATGATGGTTATAGAGAGCAATCTGCAATGAATAAAAAACACATCAAATACAATGCTGCTTTGCAATTAGGTAAACATCAGTTGGAATTTCTGTCTTTTTATACAGACCTTTTTTATCAAACACCAGGTGGGATTACATTATTACAAATGCAAACTAATCCTAGGTTGTCTAGACAAGCTACAGCTACTTTGCCCTCAGCTATTACCCAACAGGCCAGTATTTCAAATAAAACTGTTTTTGCTGGACTGTCTGATAAATGGATACTCAATAAAAGCTCCTCATTTATGGCTTTTGCAAGTATTAACAATACCCAGTTTGAAAATCCTTTTATTACCAACTACGAAATTAGAAATGAAACAAATGCTGCTACAGGTATTCAATGGCAATGGAATTCTAAAAATAGAAATCTAGAATGGACCAATGGTGCTGAATGGTTATTCAATCATTCCAATATTGCCAATTTTGGCAATAGAAAGGGGGTAGCTGATACGGTACAATATAAAGATGATATTCATGCAAAACAATGGACCATTTATTCCCAAATGCATTGGCGCATAAAAGAAAAATGGTTGCTTCAAATGGGGCTAAGTATCAATCAACAATTGGTTGATTATATTAGGTTGACAAACAATCCTAATGTTAAAACAGCCAAATCAACCAATCCCATAGTGGCACCTAGAATGGCATTATCTTATCAACTCTCAAATCAAGTTACGGCATATGCCATTGCTTCATTTGGTTTTTCTCCCCCTTCTTTGGCAGAAATTAGGCCATCTGATGGTAAATTTTATGGAGACCTTCAAGCAGAAAATGGATGGAATAAAGAAATAGGTATCAAAGGTTTTATCTGGAATAACAGATTGCAATTTGATTTTGCCTATTATCATTTTCATTTAAATCAAGCCATTGTTAGAAGAAACAATGCAGCGGGAAATGAATATTTTGTGAATGCTGGATCCACTACACAGCAGGGTATTGAAGCCTTAATCAAATATGCGTTGAAAGATCAAATTCATTCAAAAAAATGGACCTTGCATGCCTATACTAGCATTGCATTTCAGCCATATAAGTTTGATAACTATCAACAAGGTGTCAATAATTACAATGGAAATCCCCTAACTGGCGTTCCTAGAAATACTTGGGTAACTGGGTTTGATTGGGAATGGCTGAAAAAGTATTATATCAATGCAAGTGTCAATGCGGTGGACCCCATTCCATTAACTGATGCCAATGATGCCTTTGCAGAAGCCTATCAATTGGTTCAAATCAAAACAGGATACAAGAAAAAAATAGCTAACTGTCAGGTACATTTTTTTGGAGGAGTAGATAATCTGCTCAATCAAAATTACAGCTTGGGAAATGATATTAATGCTGCAGGAAGACGATTTTACAATCCCGCTGCAAAACGCAATTTTTTTCTTGGTTTCAATTTACAATTCCGCTAACGGATCAATCTTTAACTTAGTAAAAAATAAGATCATGGCTCATATATTAATTATAGACGATGAAAGATCTATCCGCAATGTGTTGAAAGACATTTTGGGGAATGAAGGGTTTAAAGTAGATGAAGCTTCTGATGGTGAGGAAGGATTACAAAAATTCAAACAAAATGTCTATGATCTGATTCTCTGTGATATTAAAATGCCCAAATTAGATGGGTTAGATTTTTTAGATGCAGTGGTAGCCGCCAATTCTGAAACTCCAGTGATCATGATTAGTGGACACGGAAATATTGAAACAGCAGTTGATGCTGTAAAGAAAGGTGCATATGATTATATCTCTAAGCCTCCGGACCTAAATAGGTTATTGATAACTATTAGAAATGCCTTGGATAAAACCAGTTTGGTCAAAGAAACCAAAGTATTGAAAAGAAAGGTTTCCAAAGTGCAAGAAATTATTGGGAACAGTGATGCTATTCGGAAGATCAAGGATACCATTGAAAAAGTTGCGCCAACAGATGCAAGGGTATTGATCACTGGTGAAAATGGAACTGGAAAAGAGTTGGTTGCTAGGTGGTTGCATGAAAAAAGCCTTAGAAATGCCGGCCCAATGATAGAAGTGAATTGTGCTGCCATTCCATCTGAATTAATTGAAAGTGAATTATTTGGACATGAAAAAGGCTCATTTACTTCCGCTATTAAACAACGGGTAGGAAAATTTGAACAAGCAAATGGTGGTACACTTTTCTTAGACGAGATTGGTGATATGAGTCTATCGGCGCAAGCCAAAGTACTGCGCGCTTTGCAAGAAGGAAAAATCACTAGGGTTGGGGGTGATAAAGAGATAAATGTAGACGTTAGGGTAGTAGCAGCTACCAATAAAGACCTTTTGAAAGAAGTGGAAGAGAAACAGTTTAGACTGGATTTATATCACCGTCTTGGCGTTATATTAATTCATGTACCTTCTTTGAATCAACGCATAGATGATATTCCCGAATTGGTTGAAAAATTTCTATTTGATATTGCCGCTGATTATGGACAATCCCCAAAAGTCATAGATAAAAAAGCTTTAGAAGCCCTACAAGCTCACCATTGGTCTGGTAATATTAGAGAACTAAGAAATGTGGTAGAAAGACTAATCATTTTATCTGGAAAAACCATTCAAACAGAGGATGTAAAAAATTATGTCTTACCAGGATAGGGGCTTATTTAAGAAAACTTTATCCTTTATGCAACCATTCTCGGTTTGAAAAGGATATTTTTGTTAGTATAATTAGAAACAATGGGATTAATTTTATTTGTTATAGGTGTTATTGGATGGCATGCTGGTATGTATGGTATGTTTAAAAAAGCAGGAATTGAACCTTGGAAAGCTTTAGTACCTTTTTACAATACTTGGTTGATTGTTGAAAAAACTGCTATTAAGAAGTATTGGTTTTGGTTTCAATTAATACCAGTTGCAGGTCAGTTTGTTACCATTTGGATTACCATCATATTTGTGATGCAGTTCAAGAAAGTGACAGTATTAGATCATGCTGCTACAATTTTTGTACCCTTTGTTTATTTCCCCTATGTAGGATTTGCAAAAGACACGGTATTTCATGGCCCTTCTGTCATGGCGCTTTACCATAAACCTGCATCAAGAGAATGGATTGACGCTGGTGTTTTTGCCATTGTTGCAGCCACATTAATTAGAACATTTGTTTTTGAGGCTTATGTGATTCCTTCAGAAAGTATGGAGAAAACCCTTCTTGTCAATGACTTTTTGTTTGTTAACAAAATGAGTTATGGACCAAGGATTCCTCAAACGCCTTTGTCTTTTCCTTTTGTTCACAATACCATGCCTGGGTCAATTACAACCCCTTCTTATCTTAAATGGATTCAGATTCCTTATAAACGATTACCAGCATTTACACCCGTAAAAAGGAATGATGTGGTGGTGTTTAATTTTCCTGCTGGGGACACCATTATTAATCTTCCTGAGTATGGAAGTAAACAACCATATTACGATGTGCTTCGCACGCAGTTTAAGGGCGACAGAGAGGCATTAAATGCACAGTTCCCCATTTTGGTGCATCCCATGGATAAAACAGATAATTATATCAAACGCTGTGTTGCTGAAGCCGGAGATGTTTTGCAATTAAAAGACGCCCAGTTATTTATCAATGGTCAACCTGCATATTTGCCTGGTGCATCTCAAACTGAATATGTGGTTGAAACAAATGGAACTCCATTTTCAGAAGAGTTTTTAAAAGACGAACTTGGGGTAAATGTTGAAGATACAAAGGGGCAAATAATCCCTTATGAAAACAAGCCCAATACCTTTGTTTTTAATATGACACCATTAGAAATGGCCAAGTTAAAACAACAACCCAATATCAAGTCCATTGGTTTGTATTCCAATGGTTATGTAGGTGGATATTTTCCTTATGACGACGTGAACTTTCCTTATACACTTGACAATTTTGGTCCTATTAAAATACCAAAGAAGGGTGAAACCATTACGCTTACAACGCAAAACATTGCTCTGTATCGTAGGTTAATTGCAGATTATGAACACAATACATTAGAAGAGTCTAATGGAAAATTCATTATCAATGGTAAGACAACTAACCAATATACCCCTATCTATAATTACTATTGGATGATGGGAGACAATAGACATCGTAGTCAGGATAGCAGGTATTGGGGCTTTGTTCCAGAGACCCATATAGTTGGTAAAGCCTCTTTAATCTGGTTTAGCTATGAAAATGGTCCCAGATGGAAACGCTTGTTCAATAGTATCAAATAGACTATCTTTAATAGCCGTTAGGGGGTCCTCATAGTTATTGCTATGGGGACTTTTTGTCTAAATATAGGTTTATGAAAAAGATGGAACAGCATTTTACCTACACAGCATTTGAATCCATCCAAGAATTGAGTGCTGCTGATCAAGAATTGATTAATGCCGCCAAATCCGCTACTAGCCTAGCATATGCGCCCTATTCAAAGTTTAGGGTAGGAGCGGCAGCAAGATTAGAAAATGGGATTATTTTAAAAGGAAGCAACCAAGAGAATGCAAGTTTCCCAGTAGGTATCTGTGCCGAAAGGGTTTTATTGTCTGTGGCATCTTCACTTTATCCAAATACGCCCATATTGGAAATGGCCATTAGTTACAAAAATGAAATGGGGAAAAGTGATAATCCCATTAGTCCTTGTGGTATTTGTAGACAAAGTTTATTGGAGTTTGAAATCAAGACTCAGCAAGGTATTCGTTTGCTATTGGCGGGTGAAACAGGTGCCGTTTATGAAGTACCCAAAGCACATGATTTACTGCCTTTAGGTTTTACAAGTGCTGATTTATTGGCTGGTGTAAAATAGTTAGATTTTACTAAGTTTCATATTCAATGGATTTTTATATATTTATTCTCATGATAGAAGGGGGGATAAATCAGCGGCCATTCATTATTACCTATTATAAGTTAGGTTATTTGTTACATTTGATGACTATTGCCGAGATAGTATTAATTGTTGCATGTTTTAAGCAGTTTCATTTAATAGCTTGGGCCCAAGAAGGTAATCCCTTTTTTAGGTGGTTTTTATTGTTTTGTTTGGTGTTTCCTCCTATTTTTCCTCAATGTGATGCAAGGTCTAGGTATCAAAATTACAAACAAGTAAAAGATCATCTTTTTTTGTATGGATATCAAAATAGAATTATAAAACCTTTTTCACATTCTAGGTGCCAAAGAGACGCAGTTTTAGCTGCTGCTGAGGAATTAGGGTTTGAAGTGGAATGTAAAAACTATTTTATAATGCTAGGGTATAAATGGCATCATTTGATGCCAGATTTTTTGGTGAATAATCCCAAATTTTTATTCAATAAACAATTTTGGTTGACTACTTTTTTTGTAAAGACTTACAAAAGCAAAGTAGATTTTAGCAAAAATCAACTGTTTTGCCATGCTGGAAATAAAAGATCCCCCATATTTGTAGCAGATCAATTAAAGCAAGCTATCTAATTAATACGGTAGTTCCCTTGAGTACTTGTCTTTTGCCTGTATCCTTATGCGTGTATTCTAATAAATAAACATAAGTGCCACTTGGTTGAAGCATTCCGTTAATCCTACCATCCCATTTCTTTTTCCAATCCCTTGTTTCAAAAATTACCTGACCAAATCTATTATATATTCTAAAAATTAGGTCAACTGCTTTAAAGGCATTTAAAGGATATAGGAAATCATTGAGGCCATCTCCATTTGGAGTGAATCCGCTTGGAATATCAATGTAACAATTGGATAAGACCAATATTTTTTTGGTTATCGTATCTGTACAATTGAAAGCATTGCTGACTTGTAATCGAACAAAAAATTGGTTTTGTCTTCCACTTGGAATATAACTAGTAGTAGGTGGATTTTGTATTGTACTAGATAGCCCGTTCCCCAAATCCCATTTCCAAGTATTTGCATTTGCCGTACTTGCGTCCAGGATTTGTACCGTATCTTTTGCACAGACTGTATCTGGCATATTAATAGCAGCTTTTATAGTCCAATCTGGAAGGTCAAGCTCTATGCTGGTGCTGTCTTTACAAATACCATTTCCTGTTTCTAAGAAAATCCTTGTTTTTCCAAAAATATTGGTAGTGAGCAAAGGGTTTTGTAAACTACTAAACAAGCCATTGTCTAATTGCCATTTCCAAGTATTAGCGGCATTATTACCATTATGAGTTAAGATAATGGTATCTTTTTTGCATCCTGCTTTGATATTGGCATTGAAATCTGCTGTTACAACATTTTTAATAGAAAAGTTTAAACTAGCACCTGCAGCTGTAATTTGACCGCATTCATCTATCAAGCTATTTCCATCAGATCCAATACCTAATTTCAAGGTATATATTCCATTGGTTTTGATAGGTTTTTGTAACACCAAATGAATGGTTGTACTAATCCCATTATTACATTCACCAATTGCCGATTTAATTTGCACATTGGATGGTCCGGTAATACTAAAATCAGATCCATCAGGCGCGATACTTGCACAACTCATGGGTTTATTAAAAATCAGGTGTAAACTATCTTGTATACAAATCACTGGGCTAATGCTGTCCATGGGAGTTGGAACAGATGCCGTAAATAGCAAATCTTTTTTCAGGCCTATAGCAAGCAGGTTATCACAATTGTCAATTAGTGTATTGCCATCAATACCATTTTTGGTAGTAACAGTATATATTCCTGGAGATAATGTGTTGTTTAGTTTTAGCATTACCGTGTCAAAATCAAAAGAGAAATTACAGCCTTTTCCAACCGCATTATTAAATTCATTGGCAAAAGGACCAGTAACTGAAAAATCAGATCCATCTGCGGCTAAACTGTTACATTTCATTTTTTTGTTTAACGTAATCACCATTTCAGTGCCATCGCAAACAGCATAAGCATTTTGCATAATCGGTACCACGGGATTAATGATGCTTGCAGATCCGCCTTGAAATGAAAGGGTATAACCACTTTGGGTATTGGTATAATGGCTAACCAATAATAAGTAATTATGACCGGCAATTAAATCTGGCATTGTACTAAAAGTGGGAATATTCCAAGCAGGATCAGAAGAACATTCAAATGGATTCTTCCCATTGCTAGATGCACCTGTTGTTCCACTTGATCCAGACCAATTGGCAGAAATGATTAGGGATTTATTGGTATAAACATCCATTTCATCTACTCCAGTTACGTCAAAAAGTTGCCAGTCATAATCGTCTGTAAGGTCCTTTGGGGTAATCAAAAAGCCAAGTTTGCCAGCAGTATAACAAGTGAATTTATACCAATAAGGATTTTTATCAGTATAAGTAGTATTGTCATTGCACAATGTAGGAAGGGTTCTAGTACCACAAATTGCTACAGAATTTTGTTGAAAAACGGTTTTGCCACAAACCGGGAATGCCGTTGATGGGTTTTGACCTAGAATGGTACAGAACTGCCCCTTAACTCCTAGTGCCCCAATTAGGAACAGGCAAAACAATAGAGTGGATTTAAATTGGTTCTTCACAAAGCAAAGTTAGTTTTCTAGTTGAATAATCTAGTCAGTAGAAGGGGTTGAAGTATTATGGGATTTAAATGATGATTTATATTATTCTTAATAATATGAAAATCAATTAATTAATTGATTTTCATATATTTTTTTCTACAAATCAGTTTTTTTGGCATGGTGTTTGGCTAACTGTGGCAGTTCTCATTCAAGTAGTTTTAGGTTTTTTGGTATATTACTAACAGAAGAGAGCGCAAAATGATACAATGAAGTTTTACTTAATAGCTATATTATTCCTTTGTTCGGGTATTAAATCCATTGCTCAAACTGATACTATCAGGTTGCGTGAACCTGTGGATACGTTGATTTTTTTTATGGATACCCTTCATTTGGGTAATCCAAAATTGGCAGATTCTATCAATATTCCGTCAAAATCAGTTGAATCAAGTAAGAAAATCAAGGGAATTGCTAGTTTCTATAGTAAAAACTTAGATGGAACTAAAACAGCTACTGGGGAAATTTTTAAAAATAGCAAGTTCACAGGCGCCAGTAACCATGTGAAATTAAATTCATGGGTTAGGGTCACCAATTTGAGTAATGGGAATACCGTTATAGTAAGAATCAATGACCGAATGCATCCTAGAATGGCCAAAAAAGGAAGGGTGATTGATTTGAGTAGGGCTGCTGCTGCTGAACTGGATTTTATGAAAAAAGGGCTAACCAAGGTTCAATTAGAAATTGTTCCTGCCAAAACTGTTGATTAATGGTGTAGAATTAACAGTTTTATAATATTTTATAAAATGAATCCAAGCCTGTATTTTTGCTAGATAATTAAAACTGTTTATGAAGAAACTTTTATTAGTAACTGTTATGTTGTGTATCTCTGCAATGAGTTTTGCACAGACAGACAAATACAAGAAATTGCCAACCTTAGGTGTTAATTTCTTTTTACAAGATTTTAAAACACCTGCAACTATTGCCAGTGGTTCACTTTCTGCCGCAATGAACAATAAGAATTGGGCAAAAATGAATGAAATGCAAGCTGGACTTAGTTTGCAATTCATGCAAGGTTTGACAGATCATATTGATTTCTCAACTACACTTGGTGGTACTTTTGTCAACTATCCTTTTAGAAGTGTTTCTGGAATTTCAGGAACTGGCGCTAGCAAATTCCTTTTGGAAGCTGATGCAGGAGTGAATATTAAGTTATTAACCGACAAATACTTCATGGTTCCTTACCTGAATGTTGGGTTAGGTGCTTCTATGTATGGTGGTACTTATTTTGCCGCTTACGTTCCAATTGGAGGAGGTCTTCAATTTAAATTAGGCGAAGGTTCTTTTTTAAATACTCAATTGAACTATCGATCTGAAATTTCTGCTTTGTCTACAAGACATATTAACTACAGTATTGGTTTTTCAGCACCTTTAAAAGATCGTAAACCAGAACCAGTAGTAGTAGCTCCACCACCGCCACCTCCTCCTGCTCCAGTTGATACTGATGGTGATGGTATTTTTGACAATGTAGATAAGTGTCCAACTGTACCAGGTGTTGCTAAATACCAAGGATGTCCTGTACCGGATACTGATGGTGACGGAATCAATGATGACAATGATAAATGTCCAACTGTAAAAGGATTGGCTAAATATGATGGTTGTCCAATTCCTGATACTGATAAAGATGGTATCAATGATGAAGAAGACAAGTGTCCTACTGTTCCAGGTTTGGCTCGTTACCAAGGATGTCCAATCCCTGATACTGATGGAGATGGTATTAATGACGAAGAAGACAAATGTCCTAATGTAAAAGGTATTCGTGAAAACAACGGCTGCCCTGCATTGAACTTTGATGCTAAAGACATCCAATTTGCTATTAATAGCGCTAATTTGACAACTCCTTCTAAGAAAGAACTAGATAAAGGCGTGGTAATTTTGAAAGAAAACCCAGCTTTGAAATTGTCTATAGAAGGTCATGCTTCAAGCACTGGTACTGATAAGATCAATGATCCATTGTCTTTAAAACGTGCTACATCTGTTAAAAACTACATCGTTTCAAAAGGTGTTGAAAAAGATCGTTTGTCAGTAGTTGGATACGGTAGCAAAAAACCAATTGCCGATAATAAAACCCTAGAAGGCAGAAAGGCCAATAGAAGGGTTGAATTCAAAGTACAACAATAATCTTTGAACTATACTTGCAAAAAGACCCCGATTAATCGGGGTCTTTTTTTTGCTATAGTCAGAGGATATTCACTTCTCTTTCAAGTTCAATACCAAATTTGTCTTGGATAGAATAAATGATTTCATCTGAGAGAGTCAATATTTCTGAACCGGTGGCATTTCCATAATTCACCAGTACCAATGCCTGTAAAGCATGACATCCTGCATCAGCCTTTCTATATCCCTTCCAACCACATTGATCAATTAACCATCCGGCCGCAATTTTTATAAATTCAGGTTTGTCACTGGGATAACCAGGGATGGATGGATATTGATTTTTAAGTTGTTCAAATTTTGATAATGAGATAATTGGGTTTTTAAAAAAACTTCCCGCATTTCCAATGATTTTTGGGTCAGGAAGTTTTGAAGTTCTAATACTGATTACAGCATTAGAAATGTCTTTAATGCTTGGAGAACTTATATGGTTTTTAGCCAATTCTTGTTCAATAATGCCATAACTCGTTTTAAGATTGGGTTGTTTAGATAATTGGAATCTTACCTTTAAAATGGCAAATTGGTTTTTAAATGCTGTTTTAAAAATGCTTTCCCTATATCCAAAAAAACAGTCTTTGGATTCAAATTTGACAACAGATTTGTCTTTTAAATGGTATGCGTCTAAAGAGTGAAAACAATCTTTGATTTCTACTCCATATGCGCCAATATTCTGAATAGGAGAAGCTCCAACTGTTCCAGGAATAAGACTAAGATTTTCTATGCCTGCATAGCTATTGTCTATACAATGCATGACAAATTCATGCCAGTTTTCTCCAGCACCTGCTTCCACAATAAAATGTTCCTGGGTTTCTTCTACCAACCGAATACCCCGGATCTCATTTTTTAATATGGTCCCATCAAAGTTTTTGGTAAATAAAATATTGCTACCACCACCAAGTATTAATTGTTTTTCTAAGGCTTTATTTGTTTTGAGTTCATTTAGCAGTTCCAGTTCTTCTAAACTTGAAAACTTAGCAAAATAGCGGGAAGAAATAGCTATGTTAAAACTATTCAAAGACTGTAAAGAAAAATTTTCCTGAAGTTGCATACATTAACAATTTAAATGGGGTCTACATCTGGAATCATAGTTACAGAGCGATATCTTTTGTTATTCAGCAAGATTAATGACTGTTGTTCCAATATGACTTTGCATTTTCGTATGCTAATGGGGTCCTTTGGCATTTTAATCAAGACTTCCCAGATAAATTGGTTTCTAATTCTATCAACTGCTGGTTGGGCGGGACCATTAATAGCATCTCCAAAATGCTTTTTAAGGGTTGCTGCTACAATATTCGCGGCCTCTTCTGCAATTTGTTTGTCCTTGTGTTTGAATTTTACCTGTATTAATCTAGTAAAAGGAGGATACTGGAAAATCTCCCGATTCTTGATTTCAAAATCATATAATTTTTTGAAATCGTGTTGAGAAACAAATTGTAAAACGGGATGATGCGGATTACTTACTTGAATGATTACTTGACCCAAACTATTTTTTCTTCCAGCCCTTCCACTTACTTGTTCCATTAATTGAAATGCTCGTTCATTTACCCTAAAATCAGTAAAATTTAAAATGCCATCAGCATCAATAATGCCAACTAGATTTACGTGTTCAAAATCCAAACCTTTCACAACCATTTGTGTGCCAACCAAGATATCTAGTCTTTGTTGTTCAAAGAGTTTTACCATGGCATCATGATCATTTTTTCCTTTAACTGTATCATAATCCATTCTGGCAATTCGGGCATCTGGGAACAAACTGGTGACTTGTTCCTCAATTTTTTCAGTTCCAAAATTCTTTTGAATAAAATGATGACTACCACAAGCGGCACAGGTTTGAACAACAGGGTAGGTGCTACCACAATAGTGACAAGTTAGTTTATGTTTGGCTTTATGATAGGTGAGGGTAACATCGCACTGCGAACAATGTGGAATCCAACCACAGGTCTCACACAATAAATAAGGCGAATAACCTCTTCTGTTTTGGAATAAAATAATTTGTTTTTTCTCCTGAAGTGTTTTCTGAATGGCAGACAAAAGTCCAGGAGTGAAAACGGTTTTTCCATTTTCATCGTGATGCAATTCTCTAATATCAACCAATTCCATGATGGGTAATGAAGCTTCTCCAAATCGTTCTAAAAGATTCACTAAACCATATTTGCCTTGTGCTGCATTATAATATGATTCCAAACTTGGTGTAGCACTTCCTAATAATACTTTGGCATTAAATAATGAAGCATAATAAACAGCAGCATCTCTTGCATGGTATCTAGGAGCTGGTTCTTGCTGTTTATAAGAAGGATCATGCTCTTCGTCGGCAATAATCAGCCCAAGGTCTTTAAAGGGTAGAAAAAGGGCAGAACGAGCTCCCAATACGGCTTTTAGCGTACCGTTTTTTACTTTGTTCCATATTTCAACCCTTTCGTTGGCATTGAATTTGGAATGATAAATACCAATACTACCCCCAAAATGCGCTTGTAGTCTTCGAATAATTTGAGAGGTTAAGGCAATCTCGGGTAACAAGTACAAAACTTGCTGACCCTTTTGCATGTATTGTTCAATTAGATGAATATAGATCTGGGTCTTTCCACTTGCTGTGATACCGTGTAAAAGGCAAACTGGTTTTTCTTGAAAAGATTTTTCAATTTGTCCTAATGCCGTTGCTTGGGCGTTTGAAAGTGTAAAATTTAATTGGTGTTCTCCATCTAATTGAGGTATTCTATCTACCGCTCTTTTATCTAGCTGTAGAATTCCTTTTTCTACCAATCCTTTAAGTTGCGCAGCTGATGCATTTGATTTTTTTAAAAGAGCAGGTTGTGTGACTTCGCCTTCTGTTTTCATTAAATGCAAATAGGAGAGTAATAACTCCATTTGTTTTGGGGCTTTCCCCCAATTGTTTAGTAGGTCAGATAGCTTGTCTTCGGAAATATAATTTGGATGAAGTGTAACAAAAGTCTGTTTTTTGGTTTGGTATTTTTCTTTTAACTCCTCCCAAATATGGCAAATTTGTTTTTCAATTAATCTTTTGATGACTGGATAAACTTTTGAACCATCTAGAATTTGTTGTACTTCTTGAAGCCTAAGTTCTTTTTTCATTTCTAAGGCTTCTGTAACTAGAAATTCTTCATCAGATAACTGTGTCACATCATAATCTTCTTGTTCATTCCAAATAAGGATTGATTCGCTAGATAATTTTAAGTTTGCAGGGATGGCTGCTTGCATTACTTCACCTTCACTGCACATATAATAGTTTGCTATCCATTGCCATAAGCGAAGCTGTTGTTCATATACCAAGGGCTCTTCATCCAATACATTCAATATTGGCTTTGGTTTGAATTCAGTTGGTCCTACAGCAGAAAGTGATTTGATAATACCCGCATATTTTTTGTGTTTTCCCAAAACAACTTCAACCCTCATTCCTGGTTTAACAAGTTCATTCATCTCTATAGGAATAGACCAAGTATAATTTTTGGGTAAGGCAAGAGGAATCACCACTTCTGCAAAAATGGTGGGAGTCATTTGCGGCTCAGGAAATAATGAATAGTCTAGTAAATCTGACATTGGGCTATAGGACTAAGATAGGTTGCTTCAAGTGAAATTAGGGATAGTTACGATAACGTCTTAATCCTTGTTCCATCAAGTCAAAAACTTTTTGTTTCAAAAAGGCAATATCCTTCATCTCAAGTCCAGTTACGGGAACTTCCTCTAAATAAACAACCCTGTTTTTACCAGGTGTTAATGAAAAAATAGAACGGTAGTGTAGTCTTTCTAATGTATCTATTAATAAAACAGGTTTAATGGGGGTGCCCGTCTCAATGGCAATTCGAAAAGCACCGTCAAAAAAGGATTTTAGTGGTGCTGGAGACTCATTGAAAGTGCCTTCTGGAAAAATAAAAATGGAAATACCATTTTTAATAGCCGCTTTTAAGGCCCTGACACTTTTGGACCTGGTTTCTGCATTTCTTCTATCTACCAGTATTACTGCAGCTCTATAAATCCAACCAAAAATAGGCACTTTAACCATTTCATATTTTCCAAGAATACGCAAAGGCTGTCCTGGTTTGGCAATCATTAAGATTTGAGGAATATCCATATAAGAAATATGGTTGGCTACAAATATGTATTGTTTCTTGGTCTTGGTAGCTACTTCCAAAACAGTTTGATACCTGATACCAATTAAAAAATACCAGATTACTCCCCAAGTTCTGCAAATCTGGTAAATCACATTTCCTCCTTTTACCTTACCAAATGAAAGGGAAATCATTACTAAAGGAAACGCAAGTAACATTAGTAATAGGAACCATGCAAATGCCCAACTGCAATAAATGAAACGCAAAAATCCTAACATCAGCTTCATGGTCTAACTTAAGGAGAATTTTGGATATTAAACATAAAAAAAGCGCCCTTTTGGGCGCTTTTTGGTTTTTCTCATGTTAGTCTTAGTGATTTTTCAAAAAAGTATCTTAGAATTTATAAACAGCTGCAATTAAGAAACCGCTAGTGCTTTTGGTTGCTTGGCCACCGCTTTTAAAGAAGATTTCATTGCTGCCATTATCCATTCTGATTTCAGGAATAAATGTCAAAGGACCCACTTTCAAATTTGCAGAAATGGTGGTTGCAAATACACTTGATCCAAAAGCACCTGCAGATGCAGATTTTTTATCATCAAAATATTCTCCACGAAGTGTCAATCCTAATTTACTGGTTGGATCAAAATTCAAGTAAAGCGCATTGCTAGACCAGCTACTTGTTGTTCCTGCTGTTTTAACATTGGCAATAGTACCATCATAGTTAATAGCAAATTTACTGCTAATTGTTCCTAACAATACCAAGTCAAATTGACCAAAGCCGCTGTTGCTACCAGTTTTGCCACCTTGATAGTTCAAGTAAGCTTTCAATTTATCATTCTTGGTACCAGTACTAAATTGTGCAATAAACACTTTATTGGGTGAAGTAGTAGTGGTGAAATCAGTTGGGCTAGCTATACCAACCATTAAGGCAGATTTACCACCTAATGAGATATCAGCTTTTACACCAGTATGAAAGAATGGCCCATAAGAGAATCCATAAGACATACTATAGTTTCTATTTCCAGTTGCGTCTACTAATTCATATCCAACATGGGTGGCCCATTTTCCTGCTGTTAATTTGAATTTGTCAGAAACTGCCCAGCTCAAATAAGCTTGTTTAATAGAAAATACAGTATTGGCATCATTGTAAGAAAACTCCTGTGCCCTTCTTCCAAATCCAAGATCAACAGTAGCAGAAACTTTGCCAATACTGTGATCCACTTTTAAAGAAGCCATACCTAGTTCAAAACTGTTTTGAGAGTTTGTGAAACTAGTATAGTTATTCAATTTGCCTGATGGGTCTGCAAAATTATAACGATAGTAAGCATCTAAAGAACCAGTAATAACCGGACTAGATTTGGTACTGTCAGATTGAGCATTCGCGTTGAAAAAGCCTGAAAAACAAAGGGAAACTGCAAGAATTTTCTTTAACATTGCTATTGGTTTTATGATTAAGAATAGGTACAGCCTTTAAACTTGGTCAGAAGTTTATTAAATGGCTGTACCTTATTTTTTTAAGATTGCAATCTGTGAGAGAACTGTCAATAAACTTGGTCAGAAGTTTATTGACAGTTTTTTTATGTAGTCAGTTGTCTAGAATGAACAACTATAGAAATTAGAACTGATTACGATAGTATTATGCCAATTCAGGCCTTCTACCGTATTTTTCATTGTGTTGTGTAGCATCCAAACCAAGAGCTTCGTCTTCAGTTGATACACGCATTGGTAATACCAGGTTGATGAACTTAAAGATCAAGAATGATACAATAAAGCTGTATGCAACTACAATCAACAAAGCTTTTACTTGAATAAAGAAGAAAGTGGGATTGCCATACAATAAACCATCAGCACCTGCGCCATTTACGGTTTTTGTTGCAAAAATACCAGTCATCAACATACCTACCATGCCACCAACACCGTGGCAAGGGAATACGTCAAGTGTATCGTCCAATGAAGATTTGCTTTTGTAGTGTGCAGCCAAATTAGAGATAATAGCTGCGGTAAAACCAATAAAGATGCTTTGAGGAATAGCTACAAAACCAGCTGCTGGTGTAATAGCAACCAAACCTACCACTGCACCAATACAGAATCCAAGGACAGAAGGTTTTTTACCACGTAGTACATCAAAAAACATCCAAGACAAACCTGCAGCAGCTGCAGCGGTATTGGTAGTAGCAAATGCAGATACAGCAAGTCCGCCAGCACCTACAGCAGATCCAGCATTAAAACCGAACCAACCAAACCATAGTAAACCAGTTCCAATCAAAACATAAGGAATATTTGCTGGAGGAACTTCTTGATGTTCAATATGTGATTGTCTACGTTTTAATACTAATGCTCCGGCTAATGCTGCACAACCTGCAGAAATATGTACTACAGTACCACCGGCAAAATCCAATGCACCCATTTTGAACAAGAATCCTTCTGGATGCCATGTCCAATGTGCAATTGGTGCATATACCAATAAGCTAAACAAAATGATAAAAAGTGTGTAAGAAGCAAAGCGAATACGCTCAGCTACAGCTCCAACAACCAAACCTGGAGTGATGATAGCAAACATTAATTGGAATAATGCAAAAAGTGATAATGGGATAGTTGGGGCAAGACTCCAAGGTGCTCCAGAAACAACTCCTTTAAACATAAAGTGAGTGGTAGGATTACCAATAAAACCTCCAATAGTATCACCAAAGCAAAGGCTATACCCTACTACTATCCAAACTACAGAAACCACACCAGTGGCAACTATACTTTTCATCATAGTAGAAAGAATGTTTTTGCGGTGAACCATACCTCCATAAAAGAAGGCAAGAGCTGGAGTCATTAAGAACACTAATGCCGTGGATACTAGCATCCATGTAATATCTGCGGCACTGTATTTGCCGGCATCGTCAAAAGCTGGTAGTGAAGGAACAAAAATTGCAGCAATGGCAACCACTAGCAGCAGTAAAAATGGGATGGTGTTTTGTAATGACAGTTTTTTCATTGAGGTTTGTTTTGGTATAGAAATAATTGTTAATACAATCTTTACAATGCTAAAATAGTAAAATAATTACCAAAAATGAACATTAATGAAACATATAATTAAAAATAATGTGAATAAAAGGCCAATTTAATTATATGAATTAATGTTTTTCTATCATTTTCTTAGAAATTATCTTAATAAAAAGAAACCCGTTTGATTATTTGTCAAACGGGTTTCAGATATTAAAATTATAAATTATGTTATCTATTTACCACATAGCTATGGTCTTTCGTCTCTAATTGAGATTGTCCCATTAGGTATTCATCTACTTTTCTTGCTGCTTCCCTGCCTTCACTAATGGCCCAAACAACCAAAGATTGTCCTCTGCGCATATCACCTGCGGTAAAAATCTTTTGAATATTGGTTTGAAACCCTTTTTCGTCAGCTTTTACATTTCCTCTTTCATCTATTTCCACCCCTAATTGGTGAATAAGGCCATCGTGTTGAGGGTGTAAAAATCCCATGGCTAATAAAGCCAGTTGGCAAGGGATCTCTCTTTCGCTATCTGCTCTTTCGGTAAATTTAGCGGGTCTGCCATCATTACTGCTAGTCCATTCTAGGTCAACAATCCTGAGTGCTTTTAAATTTCCATTTTCATCGCCAATAAAAGCCTTTGTAGCTATAGCCCATTGTCTATTAGCGCCTTCATCATGAGAAGAAGAAGTTTTTAAAGTCATGGGATAAGTTGGCCAAGGCATATAAGTAGTTCTATTCTCTGGTGGCTTAGGCAGTAATTCAAATTGAGTTACAGAAGAAGCTCCTTGTCTATTAGAAGTACCAACGCAGTCGCTACCAGTATCACCACCACCAATGACCACTACATCTTTGCTGGAAGCTAATAATTCAGCTACTTCTACAGGACGGTTGGCTACTCTTTTGTTTTGTTGCTTCAAAAAGTCCATGGCAAAATGGACCCCATTGAGTTCTCTTCCAGGAATATTAAGGTTACGAGGGATGGTACTGCCCCCAGCCAATACAATGGCATGGTTTTCTCTCAATAAGTCATTGATGCTAGTATTTACGCCCACATTGGCATTGCATTTAAAGATGACACCTTCTTCTTCCATGAGTTTTACCCTGCGGTCTATTACCCATTTTTCCAATTTGAAATCAGGAATGCCATAACGCAAAAGACCACCAGGAGCATCGTCTCTTTCGTAAACCGTAACCAGGTGTCCAGCATAGTTTAATTGAGCAGCTGCAGCCAAACCGGAAGGGCCAGATCCAATTACCGCCACTTTTTTACCCGATCTGAGATTTGGTTTTCTTGCTTTTACAAAACCTTTGTCAAAAGCAATTTCAATAATATGCTTTTCAATTTCCTCAATAGTAACAGGTGGTTGGTTAATACCAAGAACACATGCGCTTTCGCAAGGAGCAGGACAGATTCTTCCTGTGAATTCTGGGAAATTATTAGTTGAGCTTAAAATATCATAAGCTTCTGCCCAGCTCTTTTTGTAGACTGCGTCATTGAATTCTGGAATAACATTGCCCAAAGGACACCCACTATGGCAGAATGGAACACCACAATTCATGCAGCGTCCAGACTGTTGGTTAAGTTTTTCTTCAGGAAGTCTTTGAACAAATTCATTATAATCCTTCAGTCTTTCTGATACGGCCCTTTTGCCTGGAAGTTCTCTGGTGAATTCTATAAATCCGGTTGGTTTGCCCATAATTAATAAGGTTTGGCTTTGTTTATTTACCTGTGGCTACGCCGTTTTTCTTTTTATCCAATACCACTTTTTTGTAGTCTTTGGGGAATACTTTTATAAACTGTTTCAGTTGGTTGTCAAAATCGTCCAAGACAAATTTGGCCACTTTACTAGCAGTGTGAGCATAATGTTTGGTGACAAGATCATTTAATATACCAGCGTCTTCTTGGTCTAGTGGATCAAGGTCAACCATTTCCATATTGCATTTGCTAGCAAAACTGTTGTCAAGATCATAGATATAAGCTACACCACCACTCATGCCGGCGGCAAAGTTTCTGCCGGTGCTACCTAGAATCACAGCAACACCACCTGTCATATATTCGCAACCATGGTCACCAACGCCTTCAACTACTACTTGCGCGCCAGAATTTCTTACACAGAATCGCTCACCAGCTTTACCACGGATATAAGCTTCTCCAGTAGTAGCTCCATAGAACGCTACGTTTCCAATAATGATATTCTCTTCCGGAACAAAACTGCCAGTACGATCAGGGTAAACAATGAGCTTAGCTCCACTCAAACCTTTTCCAAAATAGTCATTGGCATCGCCCTCCAATTCATGGGTAATCCCTTTAGCATTAAAGGCGCCAAAGCTTTGCCCTGCAGTGCCTCTAAAATTAAAGTGGATGGTATCATCAGGAAGGCCTGCTGCTTTATACTTTTTAGTAATCTCATTAGAGACAATGGTCCCAACCGTTCTATCGGTATTCTTGATATCAAAACTTCCTTGAACGCGTTGTTTGCTGTCAATTGCTGGTTGTGCAATTTTGAGTAATTGCCAATCCAGTACCTCACTAATACCATGGTCTTGGGTCTCTTGGTTATAAAGGCTGGTTTCTGCATCTGCAGGTTCTTTATAAAGAATAGGAGAGAGGTCTAGTTTGCTGTATTTCCAATGGTTAATGTCTTCTCTCATTTCTAGGTTCTCTGCTTGACCAATCATCTCATTGACTGTGCGGTAACCCAATTCAGCCATGATCTCACGCAGTTCTTCTGTAATGAATTTGAAGAAGTTGACAATATGATCAGGGTCTCCTTTAAAGCGTTTGCGCAATTCAGGGTCCTGAGTAGCAACACCCACTGGGCAGGTATTTAAATGGCATTTGCGCATCATGATACATCCCTCAACAATCAAGGCTGCTGTTGCAACACCCCATTCTTCTGCTCCCAGTAAAGCGGCTATGGCAATATCCCTTCCGGTTTTCATTTGACCATCGGCTTGAACCACAACACGGCCGCGTAACTTATTCTTAACCAGTGTTTGATGAGCTTCTGCTAAACCTAATTCCCAAGGTAAACCTGCGTGTTTAATAGAGCTAATAGGTGATGCTCCAGTACCTCCATCAAAGCCAGAGATCAATACCACATCGGCCTTGGCCTTAGCAACACCTGCTGCAATAGTACCTACACCTGCTTTTGAAACAAGTTTCACGTTAATCCTTGCTGCGCGATTGGCATTCTTTAAATCAAAGATTAATTGAGCCAAATCTTCAATAGAATAAATATCGTGATGCGGAGGAGGGGAAATCAAACCTACTCCAGGAGTACTATGTCTGGTTTTACCAATCCAATCATCTACTTTATGGCCAGGCAATTGTCCGCCTTCACCAGGCTTGGCTCCCTGTGCCATTTTGATTTGTAATTCGTCAGCCTCAGTTAAATAATAACTGGTTACGCCAAACCTTGCCGATGCAACCTGCTTGATGGCAGAACGCATGCTGTCTCCATTGGCCATTTTTTCAAAACGAATTTCGTCTTCTCCGCCTTCTCCAGTATTGCTTTTACCGCCAAGTCTATTCATTGCAATGGCTAGTGTGGTATGCGCTTCCCAAGAAATGGAACCAAATGACATAGCCCCAGAAGCAAATCGTTTGTAGATATTTTCTGCTGGTTCTACTTCATCAATGCTGATAGAAGGTCTAGTTGGTTTGAATTGAAACTGGCTACGAATGGTGCAAGCCCTTACGGATTGGTCATTTACCAGTTTGCTATATTTTTTAAAAGTCTCGTAGTCATTCATTTTGGTGCTATGTTGCAACAAGTGAATGGTTTGAGGATTGAATAAATGGAATTCTCCTTTGCGTTTCCATTGATAGATTCCACCAACCGGTAGACGGTCTACAGGAATCTCTTTTTTACTAAAGGCAAAGAAATGTTTGGACAAGGTTTCTTTGGCAATTTCATCAAGTCCCATGCCTTGAATCCTAGAAGTGGCTCCAGTGAAATAAAGGTCTACCACCTCTCTATTAAGTCCAATGATTTCAAAGATTTGAGCACCTTGGTAAGATTGCAAAGTAGAGATGCCCATTTTAGAGAATACTTTCAGCAATCCTTCATTAACCGCTTTAATGTAATTTTTCTTTAGGTATTCAGGGTCTAAGTCAGTATTGATCTTGCCTGAAATTTTCATGTCTCTAATAGTAGAGAGTGCCAGATAAGGGTTAATGGCGGTTGCACCAAATCCAATCAAGCATGCAAAGTGGTGCACTTCCCAAACGTCACCTGCTTCTACAATAATCCCTACTTGTCCACGGTAACCTTTGCGTATCAAGTGATGGTGAACTGCAGCAGTTGCTAGCAGCGATGGAATAGGGGCGTGATCAGAGTCAATGGCTCTATCCGTTAAAATAATTACCTCAAATCCATCTTCTACGGCGTCTACTGCATATCTGCACAAACGGTCCAAGGCTTTTTTCAAAGAACCTGGTTTACCATCTGCTCTAAAATAGGTCTGTAATGTTTTTGCCTGAAAAATCCCAGTATCAATACTTCTGATTTTTTCTAAGTCATGGTTGTTCAATACAGGGTGTTGTAATGCTACAACGTGACAGGCCAATGGATCTTCCACTAATAAATTACCAGTGCTTCCGGCAAATGTGGCCAAAGACATGACCATTCTTTCCCTGATAGGATCAATAGGTGGATTAGTAACCTGTGCAAAGAGTTGTTTAAAATAACTGCTCAAATGTTGTGGTTCATCACTCAATACAGCCAAAGGCGTATCGGTTCCCATGGATCCAATAGGTTCTTTGCCATCCAAAGCCATTGGGGCAATGATATTGTCAAGATCTTCTGTGCTATAACCAAATCCTTTTTGGTATTTAAATACCTGATCGTGTTCCAAATGGGTAAACATAACCCTTGGTTCTGGTAATTCTTCCAGGCGGATCTTGTATTTGTTCAACCACTCGTTATAAGGTTTATGAGAGCAGATTTCTTGTTTGAGTTCTTCGTCAGAGATGATGCGTCCCTGTTCCATGTCTACCACAAACATCTTACCTGGTTGTAAGCGTCCTTTTTCAATAATGGTAGATTGGTCAATAGGTAGTACACCAGTTTCTGAGGCCATGATCACACGGTCGTCAGTTGTTACGCAGTAGCGCGATGGTCTCAGACCATTTCTGTCTAGTGTGGCGCCAATGATTTTTCCATCGGTAAATGAAATAGAAGCCGGGCCATCCCAGGGTTCCATCATACAGGCGTGGAATTCGTAGAAGGCCTTTTTGATTGGATCCATATCATGATTGCCGTCCCATGCTTCTGGAATCAGCATCATCATGACATGTGGAAGAGATCTGCCCGTAAGGGTTAAGAGCTCAATCATATTATCCAAGCTGGCACTATCTGATTGACCAGGTGTAACAATGGGTAATAACATGTCCATTTCTTCCTTGCTGAAGAAAGGTGAGGTGAATCCTTTTTCACTGGTACGAAGCCAGTTTAAATTCCCTTGTAGGGTATTGATTTCACCATTGTGGGCAATATAGCGGAAGGGTTGTGCCAGTTTCCAGGAAGGAAAAGTATTGGTTGCAAAGCGGCTATGAACCAATCCAAAGGCAGAAACCACGCGTTTGTCACTTAAGTCTGGGAAATAGCCCCTTACTTGACCGCTGGTTAACTGTCCTTTATAAACAATGGTTTTGTAAGAAAGAGAAGATAGGTAAAAACCAATCCCATCTTTTTTTACCGTGTTTTGAATGGTATGGGTAGCATAATTGCGCAAAACAAACAATTTGCGTTCAAATACCTCTGGGTCATTAATATGATCAGGGCAACCAATAAACACTTGTTCCATGCAGGGTTCTACAGAAAGGGCTGTTGGTCCAATATCATTTCTATTAACCGGTACTTTTCGGTATCCAAGAATTTCCAAACCTAGCTTTTCTGCTGCGCGATTGAAAATGTCTCTACATTCTTCTCTTAGCCTAATTTCTTTTGGAAAGAACAGAAATCCAACACCGTATTTACCATAAGAGGGTAAGTGAATGCCAAGGCTAATACACTCGTCAAAGAAGAATTCATGTGGTATTTGCAACATGATTCCAGCTCCGTCACCGGTATTGTTTTCGCATCCACAGGCGCCACGGTGTTCCATGTTTTCTAGGACGGTCAAGGCATCAGAAATGTGCTGATGCGATTTATTGCCCTTGATATTCGCTACAAAACCTATACCACAGGCGTCATGTTCAAACGAAGGATCATATAATCCTTGTTGGGTTGTTGTGTCAAGCATACGCAACCGAATTATTAATATTCAGGAAATATAATGGTGGGCAATCGATAGGGGCAAATTACAAAATAAAACGCAATTTAAGAAACACTCTATCAAAACTAACAGATAATAGTTGGTTTTGTCTAATAATATGGCTTATTTGTTAGAAATTATCTAATCTACTAGTACGGTCATGTATTGATCCGGAAAGGAAAACTTGGGGGTATGCCCTTTTTCAAAAATACCATAGAGCGTACTACCGCTCCCTGACATGGAAGCATAAAGCGCACCCGCTTGGTAAAGGGCATTTTTTATTTGGGCTATTTCTGGATAAGAAGCCATTACAGGTGCTTCAAAATCATTGATCAATTGGTCCTTCCAGGTAGCAATGGGTTGGTTGATGATTGAAATCAAGGAATGTTCTACGGGTTTGGGTCTAATTTGGGAAAAAGCCCAACCAGTTCCAATATGGATCCCAGGGTTTACTATCAAGAATTGGTATTGGCTTAAATCAAGTGTCAACCTCTCAAGCAATTCTCCTCTACCTTTTCCAAGACAAGCTTGGTTAATGATAAAAAAAGGACAATCGCTACCCAGTTCCAATGCATATTGGATTAACTGTTGTTCTGAGATGTCTAAATGAAAAAGTTGGTTTAAAAGTTTTAACGCAAAAGCCCCATCGGCACTGCCACCTCCTAAGCCAGCCCCCATTGGAATCTGCTTATGAAGATGCATTTGAATAGAAGGTATTTGAGGGAAGTCTTTTTTTAATAATTGATAGGCTTTGGCGCAAAGATTATCAGTTGGATCACCTTGAATAGCTAGACCTGAACTACTAAAACTAAATGCTTGATTGGGGTTTGGCGCGTGTATGATTTCAAGTACGTCTTTGATGCCAATAGGATAAAATACTGTTTCCAAATCATGGTACCCGTCTGCCCTTTTTTGGGTTATATGCAACCCAAGGTTGATTTTGCAATTGGGAAATAAAACCATGATGGGTGTTGCTATTTTCTTTTATTGATCTCGTCTCTAATAGCAATGGCGCGGATATAGTCTTCTTGTTCTAGTACTTCATTTAATAAAACTTGTAATTCTTCAATGCCCAAACCACTTAGGTCTTCCCGATCAGAAGCAGACTCTTCTGCACCAACTGATTCAGATTTACCTTTTTTAGCGCCATTGTCTTCCATTAAAATTCCGGCATTTTCTAAAATATGCTCATAAGTGTAAATAGGACAACCAAAACGAACTGCCAATGCCAATGCATCACTTGTTCTGCTGTCAATTTCTACTGTGTCATTGTCTGTATAACAAACCAATTTGGAATAAAAAATCCCTTCTTGCAAATCGCTGATAATGACTTCCTGCAATTCAACTGCAAAAGCATTCATGAAGTTTTTCATTAGATCATGGGTCAAAGGACGGCTGGGTTGCATGTGTTCCAGAGCCACGGCAATGGCCTGTGCTTCAAAACCGCCAATCACAATGGGTAGTCTTCTCAACCCATTTAATTCTCCAAGCACCACGGCATAGGAATGGGTCTGTGTAATACTGTGCGATAGCGCCACTATTTCCAGTTCAATCTTCTTCATAATTGTATGCGAAAGTAACGATTTTTAATCTGCAAAATAGGTTAGCCTATCAAAATCAGGCTGTTCTGTTTATAAGACTTGGATTTTTTTATTCCAATACCATTGTTAACTTTCCAGTTCTCAAAACAAAGCTCATGCCAAAAATTAACCTATCGTCTATTCCAGTCAAAGAAATTGTAAAAGGATATCCTGCCCGTTTTGTGCATACAGACAGCATGACCCTTTCTTTTTTAGAAGTTAAAAAAGGTGAGCGTTTACCCACACACCACCATGTACACGAGCAAGTATCTATTGTTTTAGAGGGTAGGTTTCAATTGACCATTGATGGAGAGCCAATTGAATTTGGAGAGGGTGAAATAGTAGTGATTCCTTCTAATATTCCTCATTCAGGATTAGCCATTACGGATTGTAAATTAATGGATGTATTCAACCCTATTAGAGAGGATTACCGCAACCTGTAAAGCAATCTTATGAATTTGAATTTGAAAGGAAGAACGGCCCTGGTTTGTGGAGGGTCTCAAGGCTTAGGAGCTGCAATAGCAATAGAATTGGCGCTTTTGGGTGCCAATCTGATTGTATTGGCTAGGAGAGAACTGGTTCTTGTAGAATTTGTAAAAACCTTAGATTGCTCTCAGGGGCAAACCCATGAATGGATTGCAGCAGATGCTCAAGTGCCCGATTTACTGTTATTAAAAATTAAGGAAAGACTACAAAAAGGCAGCATTGAAATTTTAGTAAATAATACAGGTGGACCAGCCGCTGGTCCTTTATTGGCAACGCCTGTACTTGATTTAGAAAAAGCCTTTCAAGCGCATCTTTCAGTTAGTCATTTGCTTACTCAGGCCTTGGTTCCTGGAATGAAGGCGGCTGGTTTTGGAAGAATTATTAATGTGCTATCCACTTCTGTGAAACAACCCATTGATGGATTAGGTATTTCTAATACAGTAAGGTCTGCAGTAGCAAACTGGGCAAAGACCATGGCCAACGAATTAGGCGGAGATGGTATTACAGTAAATAATGTTTTGCCGGGTTATACCAATACTCAACGCTTACAATATTTGTTTGCCAATCAAGCAGAAAAATCAGGTCTAAAACCAGAAGATATTTTGAATAAAACACTGGCCTTAATCCCTGCAAGAAGATTAGGTGAGCCTGCTGAATTTGGAGCTGCAGTAGCATTTCTTTGTAGCCCTGCTGGGGCCTATATCAATGGGATTAATTTGCCGGTAGATGGAGGTAGATTGAGTGGTCTTTAAGTAGAAATAAAAAATGCCCCCCATTCGGGAGGCACTTATACAATAACCAAACAAGGTTTTGGATTGATTATGCAACCCCTTTTATTTTTTTGATTTCAGCTGTCATCTGTGGCACTATATCAAATAGGTCTCCAACAATCCCATAATCTGCAGCTTTGAAGAATGGGGCTTCAGGGTCTTTGTTGATGACTACCATAATCTTACTTCTATTCACTCCAGCTAAGTGTTGAATAGCACCAGAAATACCCAAAGCAATATATAAATTAGGTGCCACTTGAACACCGGTTTGTCCTACGTGTTCATGGTGTGGACGCCAATGAGCATCGCCCACAGGCCTGCTGCAAGCAGTTCCTGCTCCAAGTACTTTTGCTAAGTCTAATAAAACTCCCCAGTTTTCTGGTCCTTTTAATCCTCTTCCTCCACTTACTACAATATCAGCTTCTGTTAAAGGAATCTCTCCAGTAATTTTGTTAACTGCAGTGATGGTTACTTTTGGTGCTTCTACTGAAATATTTAATTCAGCAACGGTAGCAGATCCTTCACCTGCTACAGCCGAAATGCTATTGGGATTTAAAGCAATCACTTTAATTGGAGAGTTGATGCTGATATTAGCAAATGCTTTACCAGAGAAAACGGTCTTTTTCACAACAAATCCATTACTGGTATCTGGTAAGCCAGCAGCACCTGCAACCAAACCCGCTTTTAGTCTTGCTGCAACCCTTGCAGCAATTGCTTTGCCGCTATGGTTTTGGGAAAATACCAATACAGTGGCCCCTGTGGCTTGTGCAGCATCTGCAATGATTTTTGCAGCTACTTGGGTGTCTAAATGGTTTAAACTATCTTGACTGACTTGATGAATGGATGTAACTCCATATTTTCCCAATTCAGCTAAATTATCGTTGACTTTACCCAAGATAATACCTGCTGCTGTTGTACCCAATTGTGCAGCCAATTTGGCTCCATATGTTAGTACCTCGTAAGCTGATTTTTTTACGTGGTTGTCTGATTGGTCTATATAAACTAAAACGGACATGGCTAATAATTAAAAAGTAAAAATTAAAAATTCAAAACAAATTATTGGTTAATACAATTAGACTAGAATGCCTTGGCTTCTTCGTGCAATAGTCTAACTAGTTCTGCAACATTGTCTGCAGCTACCATTTTGCAACCCGCTTTTGCAGGGGGCAATTCAAAGCTAACTATGCTAGTTAAAGTATCAACAGCTGCTGGTTCTAAAACTTGTAAAGGTTTTGTTCTGGCAGCCATGATGCCACGCATATTTGGTATCCGTTGTTCTGCTATTCCTTTTTGACAACTCACTACAACTGGTAAATCTACAGTTGCCACTTCTTCGCCACCCTCAATTTCTCTGGTAATGGTGGCAGTGTTTCCGTTTAATTCAAAAAGGGTAGCTAAAGAAAGGTAGGGAGCGCCTACTAATTCTGCAACCATACCACCAATGGCGGCGCTATTATAATCAATGGCTTCTTTGCCTGTAAAAATTAGGTCATAACCATTTTTATTGGCCAAATCGGCAATTTGAGCAGCTATAAAATAACTGTCTGAACTTTCCGCATTGATCCTGAAAGCTTCGTCACCACCTAAGGCCAATGCTTTGCGAATAATAGGATCGCAATCTGCTCCACCAACTGTTACTAAATGAATAATGACAGAAGGATCTTTTTCTTTTAATTCAATAGCCCTAACAAGGGAATACCACTCGTCATAAGGATTGATAATCCACTGTACACCATTTTCATCTAATTGGGTGTTACCCTCTTTAAAGGCAATCTTGGTAGTTGTGTCTGGGGTCTTGCTGATACAAACAAGAATTTTCATATGCAAATCGTTTAAGCTTGAGGCAAATAGTTGTTTATGCAACTATCGCAAATATACAAACGAATTTGAACCCGCAAAGAACCACTGACTATTTTATGATTATTTTTTAAAATTCAGATTTTCCAAACACATTTCTATTCCTGATTATTAATCCAAGTCATCCATTAACTTTGAAAAATGGATCGAATTGCAAAAATTAAAGCCTTCTTAGAAACCAGTCCAAAAGATAATTTTTTGAGACATGCACTGGCATTGGAATACATTAAAGTGGGCGAAGATTTATCTGCTAAAGCGCTTTTTGAAGACATTTTAATAGAATTCCCGGATTATATTGGTTCTTACTATCATTTAGCCAAACTATTAGAAAAAATGGAACAGACCAATTTGGCCATTGAGTGGTACGAGAAAGGAATGACTGCAGCCAAATTAGCCAAAGACAACCATGCTTACAACGAATTACAAGCGGCTTACGAAGACCTTGTTTATTGAAACTAAAAATCCCTGTTAGATGTCTACTACCAACAGTAAATACGACCCAGTTAAATATGCCACACCAATTGGTAACCAATTGAATTGCAAAGGATGGGTTCAGGAAGCAGCTTTAAGAATGCTTTTAAATAATTTGAATCCAGAAGTTGCGGAAAGGCCAGATGATTTAATTGTTTATGGTGGTAGGGGTAAGGCCGCTAGAAATTTTGAAAGTCTTGACTTAATTATCAAGGCTTTAAAAGATTTAGAAGATGATGAAACGCTATTGGTGCAAAGTGGGAAACCAGTGGGGATGTTAAAAACCCATCCAGATGCACCTAGAGTGCTAATTTCTAATTCTCAATTGGTTCCCAAATGGGCAACCTGGGAGCATTTTACAGAACTAGAGAAAAAGGGGTTGATGATGTATGGACAAATGACCGCTGGATCCTGGATTTATATTGGTTCTCAAGGAATTGTACAGGGTACTTATGAAACATTTGCGGCAGTTGCTAACAAACATTTTCAAGGAACCTTAAAAGGAACCTTAACTGTAACAGCTGGTTTAGGTGGTATGGGTGGAGCTCAACCTCTTTCTGTTACCATGAATGATGGCGTATGTTTAATAGCAGAAGTAGAAGAGTGGCGCATTGACAAAAGATTAGAAACCCGATACCTGGATTTTAAATTCTTAGACATTGATCAAGCCATTGATAGAGCCATTGAAGCAAAAAATGCAGGTGAATCTATAAGTATTGGGGTATTGTGCAATGCCGTTACTTTACTCGAAAGATTGATTGAAAGAAAGATTCAAGTTGACGTTTTAACAGACCAAACATCGGCTCACGATCCATTGATAGGATATGTTCCTCATAACCTTGATAATGAAGCTGCCAATGCATTGAGAAAGTCAGACCCAACAGCATATATTGCTATGAGTTATGACAGTATGAAAAAACACGTTGAACTCATGCTAGCATTGCAACAGTTAGGTGCTATTACTTTTGATTATGGCAATAATTTAAGGGCTAGGGCTCAGGAACATGGTTTAACAAATGCATTTGATTTTCCTGGATTTGTACCCGCCTATATTCGACCCTTGTTTTGTGAAGGAAAAGGACCATTTAGATGGGCTGCTTTAAGTGGAGATCCTGAAGATATAGCCGTAACAGATGCATTGATTTGCAGCCTTTTTCCTGAAAACAAAGGTTTGTTGCGTTGGATGAAAATGGCCAAAGAAAGAATTGCTTTCCAAGGTTTGCCAGCAAGAATTTGTTGGTTGGGTCAAGGTGAAAGAGAAAAAGCCGGATTGGCATTTAATGAATTGGTAAGAACGGGTAAAGTAAAAGCACCCATTGTGATTGGAAGGGATCATCTGGATACCGGTTCTGTAGCATCTCCCAATAGAGAAACAGAAGCTATGTTAGATGGTTCAGATGCAGTGGCAGATTGGCCAATTTTAAATGCCCTAATTAATACAGCAGGTGGTGCTTCTTGGGTGAGCTTGCATCATGGTGGGGGAGTAGGCATGGGCTATAGCATTCATGCAGGAATGGTCATTGTTGCAGATGGTACCGATGCTGCGGCATTGAGATTAGCAAGGGTTTTAAGGAACGATCCTGGTATGGGTGTAATAAGACACGCTGACGCAGGTTATGATATTGCCCAAGATCATTTGCGTAAACACCGATTAGATTTCAAAGAGCGTTTAGTTTAATTCCAAAATGACAATATGCAAGGTTTAAAGTTGGCTTTATTTGGATGCTTTTTTTTAATGTTTGCTTCTCCTGTAATAGGTCAACAAAAAACAAAAGCGCCTGCTTTTTTATTAGGAAGTTTTCAGGATGATTATGGTATAAAATATACTATCTCTGATAGTATATGGTTTCAAAGAGAAGCAGTCAAATACCATATTATTGAATGGAATCAACAGGAACAGTGGGTACTTGCAAAAAACGACCCTTTGAATCCTTCAGAACCTGGTAAATATACTCGTATAGATTATAGACAATTTGAAAAAATGGAACCATTCTTATGGGGCTACTGTTATACCATTTATGATGCTGATACAAAAGAAAAAGCCCTGAAAGCTATTTCTGCTGACAGGGCCAATCCCAAAAAGGGGTGTAATGGTTTTCCATTTTCTAGGATGAAACCACTGTAAATTATCCTAATTGTTTTTTGAAAAATCCAATGGTTCTTTCCCAAGATAATTTTGCAGCTGCTTCATTATACCTTGTTGGTGCAGTATCATTGTGAAATGCATGATTCACGCCATCATACACAAAGATTTCATAAGGAATATTGTTGGCTTTTAAAGCCGCTTCGTAGGCTGGAATACCGGCATTCACTCGTTCATCTAGTCCACCATAATGTAACATGAGAGATGCTTTAATTTGTGGTACTTGTGCGGCATCTGGTTGTCTGCCATAATAAGCCACAGCAGCTTTTAATTTTGGTACTGCCACAGCAAGACTATTGGCCATGGCTCCACCCCAACAGAATCCAACACAACCATATTTACCATTGCAATCTTTTCTGGTAGCTAAATAGTCAAATGCTCGGCTAAAATTCTGCAAATTCTCTTCAGGTTTTAGTGTAGAAAACTTAGCCCTTAATTCATCATCATTCTTGGGTAATTCTCCTAATGGGGCCAAAATATTGGGTGCAATTGCTAAAAATCCAGCTTTAGCAACCCTTCTAGCCACGTCTTCTATATGGGCATTTAATCCCCTGTTTTCATGTATTACTACTACTGCGGCCAATTTTTTTCCGTTTTTGGGTTTGGCTACATAAGCTTTCATTTCTCCATTCACACCTGCATAGGCAATTGTTTCGGTTTCAAGATCATCATCACTGGTGATAGTGGCATTGGCGGCATTTACTTCAATCATGGGTAAAACGCTTAAAGCAGCTGACATACCTCCTGTTAATAGGGCTAGTCTTTTCAAAAACTCGGTTCTACTCAAGGGTAGATGGGTATACTCATCATAGAGGTTGATGATTTCTTGATTCATATAGGGATGTTTTAGTTAAAGTACAAATTTTCAGTGTTGGATCAATAAAAAAAGGCTGTTCGGTTAGGAACAGCCTTTCAATAGGTGAAAACCCAATTAACTTCCTCTAGAACCCCCTGTTTTAATGGGTTTCTTAGTAGTTCCTACTGCTTTAGCACCGGGCTTAGCAATAAATTTGGAACCTGCTGCACTGGCTTTAGGGCCCTTGCTGCCTGGTTTTCCGCTGTTTTTATTGTTTACGGGTAATGACATTTGTAATAATTTTTATTGGTTAAATATAAGACCTTTTCTTAATCAAGTCTTTTCTGCAGTATTTCATCAATTTTTTTAAACAAATGATAGGGTTTGTATACCCTCCAATCTGGCAATTCCATTAATTCAATCAAATATTGCAATTTCTTTTTTCTAAAATCCTGTTGGGTAGCTTCTGACATATTTAGAGCCACTATCCAACCTTCCGATTCTGTAACTTCTTCATACCACTCCTGATAGTATTCTTTATCACTACTGTGAAAATTAAGAACATTTTCTGTGATCAAAATGTATTTACAAATGCCCTGTTGGTAAAGAATATCAAGGATTTCTCTTTTCAATTCCATGATATCGTTTTCAATTGCATCGTTCCATTCTCCAATTAATTCAATCACGGCAAAATGCAATTCATAATCTACATAGATGATTTTTAAGTAAAGGGTTTTACTGCCAAAATCATCCCATTGCGGATGAATATAATAATTGTAAACTGTTTGAGAAAATTCAAACTCACTATAGGTTCTTCCAAAAAAAGGAGATTGTGGATCTTCTTCAGCCACATAGATATGGCGCCAATTAAAAAAAGGTTCTATCTCGTGCATAATTAAGAAGCTACTGCCTCAACTGCTTTTTTAACACTGCCATGTTTTAACAACAGGTCTTTAGCTGTTTCGTAGTCTTGCAATTTTAATGATTCCATCAACATTTTTACTCCTCTATCCACTAGCTTCACATTACTCAATTGCATGTTCACCATTTTATTGTCTTCTACACGTCCCAATTGAATCATGATAGATGTAGAAATCATGTTTAATACCAATTTCTGAGCAGTGCCACTTTTCATTCGGGTAGATCCAGTAACAAACTCAGGGCCAACCACTACTTCAACCGGAAAATCGGCTTCAGCTGATACAGGTGAATTTGGATTGCAACTTATACTCCCAGTAATAATGCCTCTTTTTCTGCATTCTTTTAATGCCCCAATAACATATGGGGTAGTACCACTTGCTGCAAGACCTACTACCACGTCTTTATCGCTTACAAAATGCTTTACCAAATCGGTCCAACCACCTTCAGCACTATCTTCTGCAAATTCAACAGCCTGTGTAATAGCCTTATCGCCACCGGCAATTAAACCAATGACTAAACCATATGGAACTCCAAAAGTAGGAGGGCATTCACTGGCGTCTACAATTCCCAGTCGGCCGCTAGTACCAGCTCCAATATAAAATAGGCGTCCACCCGCCAACATTTTATCGCTAATTGCCAAACAAAGTTGTTCAATTTCTGGAATGGCTTTTTCTACTGCAATGGGTACTGTTTTATCTTCCTGATTAATGTTTACCAACAATTCTTTGATAGACATTTGTTCTAAATGTCTATAAGTTGAAGTCTGTTCGGTAACCTTAACAAATTCTGACATGGATGCTTTTTAGCTGTGAAACTCAATTAAACCTTTCATAGGGGCTTTCATCACTTTGCCCAATTCTAGTTCGTAAGTATTGCAAAGTTCTTGTAAAACGTCTTTGAATCCAAATGCAACACTCCCAATGAAATTAATAGGCAGGGTCCAGCTTTCCCGGTATTTGTAGATATGGGTAAAAAAGAAGTCATTTAACCCATCTTCAATAATATTCTCAATCATATAATGCCCCCTGTTCTCTGCCAAAAAAATGGCAAAAGATGCCAGATACCTATTGGCCAAGGGTTTCTTATAAACATTTTCTAAAATTTCAATAGCATTTGTTAGGAATCTTTTTTCAAAACGGGCTTGTAATTCCTCGTCAAAAGTGCCATACAAAAAATGTTGAATAACTTTTTTGCCCAAATATGCGCCACTGCCCTCGTCTCCTAATATATAACCAATGCCAGGGCTGTTTTTACTCATCTTTCTTCCATCATAATAACAGGAATTGGATCCAGTTCCTAATATACAAGCGATACCCTTGTTTTTACCACATAAGGCTCTGGCGGCTGCAGTTAGATCTGTTTCAACCTTGATTTTGGCCTTTTTAAAGCATTTCTTTAGAACAGTTTTTAAAATTGTAACATTGAGTGGATTGCTCAAACCTGTACCGTAAAAATGAACTTCTGTAACAATTGCCCCTTTTAATTTTGGCAGTAACGCCTTCTCTAATAAGGCCAATATTTGCTGCTCATTCAGAAAATAAGGACTAATTCCTTGGGTATGGATGGTTTTTTTCTTGCCATCTTCTAGCAAACACCACTCACATTTGGTGGCACCGCTGTCTGCAATCAATTTTACGGACATAGCTCTGTTTTTTACCTGTGGCTGGTATAATACCAATAGGTTATGAAAACTTTTGCGCAACTTATACCATTCATCCGAAAGAACAAACCTTTATCTATTGATTCGCACATTAATTCGGATATTTGATGCTTATTCAAGTTACAAAGAAGCTCCATTATGGGAAGTAAAAAATTACAGGTTTGGTTGCCAATTTTGTTTTCAATCACTATGGTATTGGGAATGCTTATAGGATATCAATTAAAAGAAAGAACGGGTGGGAATAGGTTTTTTAGCCTTTCTGGAAAGACTTCCTTACAAGAAGTGGTAGACTTGATCAAAGGTAAATATGTAGACAAAATTGCTGCTGATAGTGTTAATCAACTAGCTGTAAGTCAATTATTATCTCATTTAGATCCTCATTCCTCTTTGATTCCAAAGGAAGATTTGAGTGAAAATAATGAGCAATTAATGGGTAATTTTCAAGGAATAGGTATTGAATTTCAATTATTTAATGATACTGTGAATGTGATGAATGTGATTAAAGGAGGCCCTTCTGAAAAAGCCGGTCTTCAGGTGGGAGACAAACTGGTCATGGTAAATGATAGTTTGTCCATTATAGGAAAAAATGCTGGGGCAGAAAGAATCAGAAAATTATTAAAAGGGGAGAAAGGAACTTCCGTTAATATTAACCTTATTAGGGATGGTAAACTATTGAAAATCAAAGTTGAACGTGGTGTGATTCCAGTTCCTTCTATTGATGTTGCTTATATGTTGGATACCCAAACAGGATTTTTGAAAATCAACCGTTTTGCAGACAGAACCTATGAAGAATTCATGGAAAATATGGGGCGATTGCAAAAACAAGGCATGAAACAATTGATTTTGGATTTAAGGGGCAACGGTGGAGGTTTAATGAAGGAGGCAACAGCCATTGCAGACGAATTTTTGAGTGATGATAAATTGATTGTCTATACTGAAGGAGATAAGGTTAGCAGAACTGATTTTAGGGCCCAAAGGGATGGAATTTTTGAAAAAGGGAAATTGGTAGTATTGATAGATGAAACCTCAGCATCGGCTAGTGAAGTGCTTTGCGGGGCGCTTCAGGACTGGGATAGGGCCACCATTGTTGGAAGAAGAAGTTTTGGTAAGGGTCTGGTCCAAACTCAGTTTCAACTTTCTGATGGGAGTGCGGTTAGATTAACAGTTGCGCGATATTATAGCCCATTGGGGAGGAATATTCAAAAGCCTTATGGAAAAGATAAGGAATCATATAATGAAGAATTATTAGATAGGTTCCATAATGGCTCTCTTTTAAAAGCAGATACCAGTAAGCCAAAAGGAAAAGCATTTAAAACACCAGGTGGAAGATTAGTTTATGGAGGAGGAGGAATTACGCCAGACGTATTTGTTCCATTAGATACCAGTAGGGTAAGTACGGTATTACTCAAATTATATTATAGAAATACCTTGAATAATTTTGTATACAGATATTATGTTCAAAATAAGGCTAAGTTCAGTGGTTTTCAACAACCTATGGATCTAGCTAAAGGTTTTCAACCGGGAAAACCAGAATTGGATGCTTTGCGCAATTTTGCCCAAGTTTCGGATAGTATCACCTTGAAAAATTTCAATCAAATAGAAGCCCATCAATTGACCGAGAGAATGCAAATCTTGATGGCAAGACAAATTTGGCGCACAGAAGGGTATTATGAACTGTCTAATCAATTTGACCCAGCGGTTCAAAAAGCAGTTAGTTTGCTCAAATAATTTGGATTTTGCCAAAGTTCGGTGTTTTCACCGTGTTGGAATATGAGAAAAAAAACCTTAATTTGATCTGCATTTTTTCCATACCCCTAATCCGTGCATGTATGAGTCACAAGCCCATCATTCTAACCTGTCTATTCATTGCTTTCTTTAGCCTTATTTTCGTAAATTTTTCAGAGAACTGGATTTTTATAGTAATTGGTCTCTTGTCTACAAGTAGTTCCCTTATTATTGCTAGTTTGTTATTAATCTTTC
Source organism: Chitinophaga pinensis (assembly GCA_943372225.1). GTDB lineage: Bacteria > Bacteroidota > Bacteroidia > Chitinophagales > Chitinophagaceae > Sediminibacterium > Sediminibacterium pinensis_L. The sequence continues at coordinate 315,411 of CALRXV020000002.1, forward strand.
GTGAAAAAAGACAATGGCAGTCAATAAATACGGATAAAGAAACCGTTTAATTTTGCACAACCGTTTGCACGACGCAAATTGAATAAATATCATTAGGTTTATTCAATCATGCAACTATTACTAAGGATTGGATATCTAATAGTTTTCACTTTACCTATTGGTATACTACAATCTCATGCACAAAATAGTTCTAAGCCCAATATTATTTACATCTATGCTGATGACCTAGGTTATGGGGAATTGGGCGTTTATGGCCAAAAGAAAATCAAGACTCCCAATCTTGATAAAATGGCTCAAGAAGGGATTAGGTTTACCAATCATTATTCTAGTACACCGGTTTGTGCGCCAGCCAGATGTATGTTATTAACTGGGAAACACGGAGGTCATACTTATATCCATGGCAATTATGAATTAGGTGGCTTTGCCGATAGTTTAGAAGGAGGTCAAATGCCATTACCCCCTAACAGTTTTACTATTGGAAAATTGATGCAACAAGCTGGCTATAAAACAGCAGTGATTGGTAAATGGGGATTGGGTATGAATAATACTTCAGGTGACCCTTTGAAACAGGGTTTTGACTATTACTATGGATATCTTGACCAAAAACAAGCACACAACTATTACCCCACCCATCTTTGGGAAAATGGAAAATGGGACAGCCTACAAAACAACCCCATTAACGTGCATCTGAAACAAGATCCTTCTAAAGGAATGTCTGCAGATTTTGCTTATTACCAAGGTAAAAATTATGCCCCAGCAAAAATGACGGAAAAGGCATTGGCTTTTATGAAACAAAATAAGGATCAGCCTTTCTTTATTTACCTTCCTTATACATTACCGCATGTTTCATTACAAGCTCCAATAGATTGGGTAAATCAATATGTTGGCCAGTTTTCTGAGCAACCTTATTTTGGAGGCCAAGGATATGCATCCACAGCTTATCCTTTGTCAACTTATGCGGCCATGATTAGTTATTTGGATGCTCAAGTGGGCATTATTTTAAAACAATTGAAGCTTTTGGGACTAGATAAAAATACCTTGGTGCTTTTTTCTAGTGACAATGGGGCAACTTTTAATGGAGGTGTTGATAGACATTTTTTCAATATTAATGGGGGATTGCGTGGTCAAAAAATGGATTTGTATGAAGGTGGTATCAGAGAGCCATTCATTGCCAGATGGCCTGGTAAAATTCCTGTTGGTATAGTGTCTGACCATATATCTGCACAATATGATATGATGGCAACTTTGGCAGAAATCACTGGTCAACGTATTGAAGAAACTGATGGGATTTCTTTATTGCCATCCTTGTTAGGAAAAAAATCAGCTCAAAAAAAACACGAATGGTTGTATTTTGAATATCCAGAAAATGGGGGGCAAATAGCCATTAGAATGGGGCAATGGAAAGCTATAAAAACAGATGTTAGAATGCATCCTGAAAAACCTTGGCAATTATTTGATTTAAATAAGGATAGTTCTGAAACAATGGATCTTGCTAGACAATATCCAGCATTGATTAAGAACATGAATGAAATTGTAGAAAAAGAGCACCAGCAAGCACATATTCAAGAATGGGAATTTATCCATCCAAAATTCCCTGTAAAATTGGTTAAGGATTAAACAATTATCATAGATTCACTCATATTTTCAAAATACATAACATGCAAAGAAAAGAATTCATTCGCAACGCAGGTCTAGCAGCAGCTTCTGTAGCTTTTGTACCTAGCAGCCAATTGTTTGCCAGAAAGGCCGACCAGAAAGTGAAAATGGGAATTATAGGAGTTGGACAAAGAGGTTTAAATCATTTGGATTTGTTGTTACGCAGATCAGATGTGGAATTGGTGAGTATTTGTGATGTAGATGCTAGAACCTTAAGTGAAGCAAAGGGAATGATTCAAAAGTCTGGTAAAAAAATGCCAGAAATCTATACTGGAGATAACTATGCTTGGAAGCGTATGTTAGACAAAAAACAGTTAGATGGGGTAGTTATTGCTACTCCTTGGGAATGGCATAAAGACATGATCCTTGGTTCTTTAGAATCAGGAATTAAATACGTTGGATCAGAAGTGATGATTGGAACCAGTTTGGAAGATCATTGGGAAGTGGTTCATGCAACCGAAAAGTATAAGGCCAATGTAATGATGTTGGAAAATGTATGTTATAGAAGAGACGTGATGGCGGTATTGAACATGGTGCGTCAAGGATTATTTGGTGAGTTGATTCATTTGCAAGGAGGCTATCAACACGATTTGCGTGAGGTTAAATTCAACGATGGTGTGAATGTATATGGACATGGGGTAGAATTTGGTGAAAAAGGATATTCAGAAGCTAAATGGAGAACAGAACATTCTGTTCATAGAAATGGTGATTTGTATCCCACACATGGTGTTGGACCAATTGCTAACTACATCAATATTAACAGAGGCAATCGTTTTAATTCTCTATGTTCCTTCTCTTCTAAAGCAAGGGGATTGCACAACCATATTGTTAAGAATGGTGGAGAAAATCACCCCAATGCCAAAGTTAATTTTCGCTTGGGCGATGTGGTAACCACTTCTATTAACTGTGTAAATGGCGAAACGGTTTTATTACAACACGATACCAATTTGCCACGTCCTTATTCTCTTGGATTTAGGGTTCAAGGAACAGAAGGTTTGTGGATGGATGTAAACAAGAGCTTGTACATAGAGGGGAAAACAGCAAAGCCACACCAATGGGAAGATGCTAAAGCCTGGTTAGATAAATACGATCATCCTTTATGGCAACGCTGGAGTAAAGAAACAGAAGGCGCAGGCCATGGTGGCATGGATTTCTTTGTGATTCATGCATTAATTGAAAGTATTAAAAATAGTAGAGCCACACCAATGGATGTATATGATGCAGCTACTTGGAGTGCCATTACTCCTTTGAGTGAGAAATCAATTGATTTAGGAAGTCAGACAGTAGAATTCCCTGATTTTACTGGTGGACAATGGATGTACAGAAAGCCTGTGTTTTCCTTAACGGACGCTTATTAGCATTGACTAAAGTAATGGATATGGAAATACCAGAAAAAATCTGGGAGGAATATGGTATGGATCAACACCCTGTGTTGGCTGCTATATTTGGAACTGGATTAATCAACCATACTTGGAAATTGAGCTATGGACAGGAAACATATATTTTACAAACCATTAACCAGAAGGTATTTCCAGACCCTTGGGCTATTGCATCCAATATTGATGCAGTAGCTCAATATCTTTTGGTCCAACATCCTTCCTATCAGTTTGTATCTCCTAAACAAACAAAGTTGGGTGCATCCATGGTGGAAATGAATGGCATTTTTTACAGGATTTTTCCATTTGTTGAAGATTCAATTGCCAAGACAGTTTTAGAAACTCCGGAACAAGCATTTGAAGCTGCAAGGCAATTTGGTCTATTCACCAAAAATCTTGCAGGATTTGATTGCAGTCAATTAAAAACTACACTACCCAAATTTCATGACCTTGTTCTGCGAGATCAACAATTTTTAGATGCAATAGAACATGGAAACCAAGAGCGTAAAAATATTGCAAAGGAATTAATTGATAAACTAATTGACTTTAGATTTATAACGCTTAGATATCAGCAAATTATTAGCAATCCCCATTTTAAATTAAGACCAACACATCATGATACCAAGATCAGCAATGTCTTATTTAATAGCCTAGATAAAGCCATTTGTGTTATTGACTTAGATACCCTTATGCCTGGATATTTTATATCAGATTTGGGAGATATGATGCGCACTTATTTGTGTCCAGTAAGCGAGGAAGAATCTGACTATAGTAAGATAATCATCAGGAAAGCCTTTTATGATGCTGTGATTGATGGTTATTGCTCAGAAATGGGGGATGAATTATCCAAGGATGAACTTGATGCCTTACCTTATGCAGGACAATTTATGGTATATATGCAAGCTTTACGCTTTTTAACGGATTACCTTAATAATGATGTTTATTATGGTGCAAAATATCCAGATCAAAACTTGGTTCGTGCAGGTAATCAATTAGTGTTGTTAGATAAATTGCAGGATTTGGCTATTTAATCAAATAGTTATTTTATCAAAATTGTTTGTACTTAATTTTAAGCATACTTAAACTTGTGTTTTAATTACTAAGTACATTATGAAATACCTGTCCATTTTACTATTAATTCCAGTAATTGGTTTTTCCCAAAAACAAAACAATATTGTTGATAGTGTTTTATTAAAAGAAGTAATTGTTACGGCAACCAGACAGAAAGCCAGTATAATTAATTTGCCATTTTCTATTAATCAAATTACTGCTAATGATATTCAAACTGCTGCTTTTAGAACTGCTCCAGAATCATTGGTAGGTGCTACTGGGGTATTTGTACAAAAAACCAATCATGGTGGAGGTTCTCCTTTTGTGAGGGCATTAACAGGTAATCAAAATCTGTTGTTATTAGATGGAATAAGGGTCAATAATAGTACCTATCGTTTTGGACCCAATCAGTATTTTAATACCATTGATGTTTTTTCTATTGCTAAAATGGAAGTTGTAAGAGGTACTGGTTCTGTTCAATATGGTTCCGATGCCATGGGAGGTGTGATTCAAGTCTTTTCTAAGCCTGCCAAATTTCAAACTGCCAAAACCTGGTCAGGTATTGGGATGGTTAAAATGGTGACTGGTGATATGGAGTATTCCGGAAGGGCAGAATTGGATTATGGGTCAAAGAACTTTGCATTTCATATTGGTGGTAGTAGTAGAAATTTTGGAGACCTGATAGGGGGGGATACCACTGGAGTTCAAAGCCCATCTGGTTATAAAGAGCAGGCTTATGATTTTCAAGCCAAGTGGAAATTTAAAAATGAATCAGTAATCACAGTTGCAAGTCAACAGGTTGTTCAAAAAGAGGTTCCATTGTACCACAGAGTGAAATTGGAAAATTTTTCATTTTACAATTTTGCACCTCAAGTTAGGGGGCTTCATTATGCAAAGCTGGAAATTCCTGGCAAGTCTTCTTTAGTTTCTACTGCAAGTTTTACAGCATCATACCAACAAACTAAAGAAATCCGTAAATATTTAAAAAACGGAAATGCCAATCAGTTTGAAGAAACAGACAAAGTCAAAACCTTTGGATTAACCGCCGAGATCCATTCAAAAATCAAAGAAAATTGGACGGCTATTTCTGGGGTAGAATGGTACCATGATTTGGTTTCTAGCAACAAACAACAAATCTCAGTATCAACTGGGTCAGTTTTGAAGCAAAGAGGACTTTATCCTGATCAGGCTACTAGTGCTAATTTCTCGGTATTTTCTTTACACCAAATTAATCTTCATCAGTTTCAAATTAATGCTGGCTTGCGTTATAATAGTTTTGCTATACATATACAAGACACAGCTGCAGGAGTTAATCAATTAGGTGCTGTTACTGTAAAACCTGCATCTCTGGTAACCAATCTTTCTTTGCTTTATCAATTGGGTAATAACCAATCTTTTTATGCATCATTTAGCACTGGTTATAGAGCCCCCAATATTGATGATATGGGTACACTTGGTTTAGTAGATTTTAGATATGAAGTTCCCGCTTATGGTCTAAAACCTGAGAAGTCGTATAATACAGAATTAGGATATCGATTTCGTGGAAAGCGATTACAATCCTCTATTGCGTTGTTCTATATGCAATTAAAAGACTTGGTTACAAGGGTACAAGTACCTGGTCAACAAATTGGAGGTTACAATGTATATATCAAAGAAAATAGTCAGGAATCTTTTATTAGAGGAATTGAAATGGATATGACTTATCAGTTTTCCAAATCTTGGACCTTAAAAGCAGGGTATAGTCAAGCTTATGGTCAAAATACATCAAGAAATGAACCAATGCGTAGGGTTCCACCTATGAATGGGCAGGTTCAACTGCAATACCAGCATAAAACCTGGACAGCATCCATTGAAAACCTTTTTGCATCAAAACAGGATAGGTTGGCTCAAGGTGACAAAGATGATAATAGAATTCCTAAAGGAGGAACCCCAGGATGGAATTTAATAAATCTATATGCTGGATATGGTTTTGGAAAAGTTCAAATACAGACTGCAATAGTCAATGTTTTTAATGTTGATTATAGAATGCATGGTTCAGGTATTAATGGTGCAGGAAGAAATCTTAATCTAAGTATCATATATCACTTTTAATTAAAACATGCAATGTGCTTGTTATGTAACAACTTTTATTATTTATAGCTTATAAATTCCCTGTCTAAAATTTCAATAGCTTCTTGATCCTTGAATTGTCTAGCTAGCGTAATTAATTCCTTTTTTAAACTTTCAATTGTTTTTTGACTAGTTTTTTGGTTCGCCAAATTATTCATTTCTGTAGGGTCTTTTTGTAAATCAAATAATTCCCATGAATTGTCTTCGCCGTAAAAACGAATTAATTTATAACGCTGTGTTCTTATACCAAAATGCGGTGCTACTCTATGGGGCTCTGGAAACTCGTAATAATGATAGTACATAGAGGAACGCCATGGCTTAATTAAAGGCTCTTTTTTGAGCAGGGGAACTAGGTTCATTCCTTGCATACTTTCCGGAATAGGTAGTCCAGCCATACCTAGTATACTAGGCGCAAAGTCTATATTAACTACCATATTGGGTATGGTGGTACCGGGTTTAATCACCCCTGGGTATCTCATTACAAATGGGGTTCTCAGACTTTCTTCATACATAAATCTTTTATCAAACCAGCCATGCTCACCCATATAAAATCCTTGATCTGAAGCATAGATCACGATGGTATTTTCTGATAAATGTGCTTTATCTAAATAGTCTAATATTTTTCCAATATTCCTGTCCAAGGATTTTGCGGTTGCTAAATAGTCTTTTAAGTATCGTTGGTATTTCCATTTAACCACGGCTAAACTATCAGCTTTAATGGCATCGTATTCTGCTTTTATCTTTTTATAATAAGCTTCGTATGCCTTTTTTTCAGCAGCATTCATTCTTCCAAACATGCCAGGTTTGGTATAATCAATACCTAATTTCAAGTCATTACCCAATACCATGGTTTGACTAATGGTCATGTCTTGATTGGCCGCTGCTTTTCTGTTTTTGTAATCATCAAAGAAATTAGCTGGGTAGGGAAATTCTTGGTTGTCAAATGCACCAAGGTCTGTTGTATCTGGCATCCAATTTCGGTGTGTTGCTTTTTCTCCTACTACCAAGAAAAAGGGTTTGTTTTGATCCCGTTGATTGAGCCAATCAATAGAAAATTCACTGATAATGTTGGTGGCATAACCCTTAAAACGAGTTGTATCATTGGGCATGCCAATAAAATCAGGTTGAAAATAATTACCTTGTTCTGGCAAGATTTTCCAATAGTCAAATCCTTTAGGAAGCGATTGTAAATGCCATTTACCAATCCAAGCAGTTTGATAATTGGCTTGTTGTAATAGTTTTTGAACCTGCTCTTGTTCTCCATTAAAATACCTGCCCGGGGCATTGTCTTTTAATCCATTTAAATGACTGTATTTGCCAGTTAATAATACAGCCCTTGCAGGGGCACAGATACTATTGGTAACGAATGTATTGGTGAAAATGGCTCCTTCCTTAGCAATCCTATCTATGCTTGGGGTTTGCATTAATTTGCTACCATACCCGCTAATGGTTTGTTGGGCGTGGTCATCAGAAAAAATAACAAGGATATTGGGTTGCTGGCGTTGTGCATATCCGTTTAAAGAGATGAGCAAAAGCTGAAAAAATAAGATCATTAATTGGAACTTGCTCTTTTTTGATAGCATCTTCTTTTTTTTTCTTCAATTTAATAAGAGTTTTGCTAATTTCCTCTCAAATGCAATTATGGAGTATAGGAATCTAGGAAATACAGGTTTGCAAGTTTCTGCCATTGGTTTGGGATGTATGGGAATGAATCATGCATATGGGATACCCAATGATCAGGAGTCTATTGCCACTTTGGAAAAATCCATTGAATTGGGTATCAATTTTTGGGATACTGCTGATATGTATGCAGGAGGGAAAAATGAGGAACTAATAGCCAAAGTATTAAAGACCAATAGACATAAAATTGTAATTGCTACCAAATTTGGATTTCACAATGATGCTTCTGGTAAACTCTGTTTTGACGGGTCACCAGCGTATATGAAAAAAGCGGTGGAAGCAAGTTTGAAAAGACTACAAACGGATGTGATTGATCTCTATTATGCACATAGGGTTGACCAATCCATACCTGTAGAAGAAATGGTAGGTGCCATGGCAGACTTGGTTAGGGAGGGAAAGGTGAAGTACTTGGGTTTGTCAGAAGCTTCTTCCAATTCAATTAAGAGAGCCATGGCTATTCATCCAATTGCAGCCATTCAAAGTGAATATTCCATACTAAGTAGAGAAATTGAAGCAGATGTTTTGCCTTTATGTGAAAGCTTGGGAATTAGTTTAGTGGCATTTAGTCCACTGTCCAGGGGATTGATGACTAGTTCAGTAGACACCAGTCAATTATCAGAAAACGACTTTAGAAGAAAATTGCCAAGGTATCAAGGTGCATATGCTCAGAATAATCATCAATTAGCTGAAGGGTTTGCCCAAATTGCAGCAGCCAAAAATTGTACCCCGTCACAATTGGCCATTGCTTGGGTCTTGTCAAAATCACCCAATATTATTCCAATACCAGGAACTAAAAGAACCCAATATTTAATTGAGAATGCAGGGGCAGTTCAAGTTGAATTAACAGCATATGACTTTGAACAAATAGACACCTTGATTCAAACTTATCCAAATATTGGAGATAGATACAATGACACCTTTAATCAGTTTGTAGATAAATATTAGGTCTGCAAAAAGCTATCAGTTTTAAGTATATTCATAAAAAAAAACATGCGCAACATTAGACTAATTCCATTTTTTGTATTGCTTTTAAGCCTTTGTTTTCATCAAGCAATTGCACAAGACGGTAACCGCAAAATTCATAAAGTAGTGGTACAAATGAATACAGCAGATACAAGTGCATGGTCTGCAACTATTGGTAATATTAGGAATTTACAAAAAGTTTGGCCAGCAAATTTGCAGGTAGAATTAGTTGTTCATGGCAAGGCTTTGGATTTTTTGGTAAAAGAAAAAACGCATTTGGCTGCTGACATCATTGCCATGTCTAAAGAAGGAATAGTTTTTGCAGCCTGTGAAAACTCAATGAGAAAACATCATATTGAAAAATCTCAATTACTTACTCAAGCCATTACAGTCCCTTCAGGAGTTGCAGAATTGGTTCTAAAGCAAGAGGATGGTTGGAGTTATCTGAAATCGGGGGTTAATTAATAGGACAAATGGGTAAATACTTTAAAATAGCATTGGCTATTTGTCTGGTAATTTTATTAGCAAAAGTTTTATTGGATCCATGGCTAAAAAAGAACCAGCAAAAAAAATACTTAGCTTCCAAACAAGATAGTTTGTGGGTTGGTAAATCATTTGGTCAACTACCTCAGGATACAAGTTTGTCAAGTCAACAGATACGTTATGGATATGATTTGGTAGCTAATACTTCTAAATATGTAGGACCCAAGGGCCAGGTAGCGCAATTGACTAATGGGATGAATTGTCAGAATTGTCATTTGCAAGCTGGAACCAAACCATGGGGTTTGAATTATGGTTCTGTTGCGGCCAACTATCCAAAATTCAGGGCAAGATCAGGTACAGTGGAAACCGTTGTTAAAAGGGTCAATGACTGTTTAGAGAGGAGTCTCAATGGGAAGGCATTAGATAGTAATTCCAAAGAGATGAAAGCATTTGTAAGCTATATTAAGTGGGTAGGAGCGGATGTACCCAAAGGCACTAAGGCAAATGGTTCTGGTATTGCAAATTTATCTTTATTGAATAGGTCTGCAGACCCAGCAATTGGTAAAACACTCTATACAACTTATTGCAGTAAATGCCATGGAGAAAACGGAGAAGGTAGCTTGGATAGTAGTAACAATAGTTTTTTCATTTATCCGCCACTTTGGGGTAAAAACAGTTATAACCATGGTGCTGGAATCAATCAATTATCTAAACTGGCCGGCTTTATTAAAAACAATATGCCCAATGGTACTAGTTACCAACAGCCCTTTCTCACCAATCAAGAAGCTTGGGATCTTGCAGCTTATATAAATACACAAGCTAGACCTGATAAAGATCTATCAAAAGATTGGCCAATCCTTGCTACTAAACCCTTTGATTATCCTTTTGGTCCTTATGCAGATAGCTTTCCACAGTCTATGCATCAATTAGGCCCATTTGCACCTATTCAAGCATTTTGGAATAAAAAAACGAATAGTAAATAAAAATGCCACCCCAATTGCTTGAAATGGCATCCTTTTCATATAGCCTATCTCTTAACCAATGGGAACAAAGTCACTGGCTTTTTTGGTAGCCATTTCTTCGTATGTTTTCCATTTTAAATTAACTAAGTCTTGTGCGTGTACCATGAGTCTTTCTGCTTCTTCAGGATTGGTTACTGTAAGCACTTTGTAACGAAGCTCATTGTAAGCATAATCCCTCAAGCTCATAGTAGGTCTGGCAGAATCAAGCACAAATGGATTTTGATTCTTGATACGCAATACTGGATTGTATCTCAGTAATGGCCAGTGACCACTAGCAACTGCATTGTTTTGTTGGCTTAAACCATCTTTCAAGTCATATCCATGTGCAATACAATGGCTATAAGCTAGAATTAATGCAGGGCCGTCATAAGCTTCTGCTTCTCTCATGGCCAATAGTGTTTGTTGTGGATTGGCTCCAAATGCTATCCTTGCAACATAGACATTACCATAAGAAATGGCTTGCATGGCCAAGTCTTTTTTACCACCTGTTTTACCAGCCGCTGCAAATTTAGCTGTTGCTGCTGTAGGGGTTGATTTAGAAGACTGTCCACCAGTATTAGAGTAAACCTCAGTATCCATCACCAAAATCTTAACATTCCTTCCACTTGCCAATGCATGGTCTAAGCCACCATAGCCAATATCATATGCCCATCCATCTCCACCCACCAACCAAACGCTTCTGCGTACCAGCTGATCACAAACAGAGAGTAAATGTTTGGCAGCTGATAGAGAAATGCTAGCTAGTTTTTCTTTTAATAATTGTACCCTTAATTGTTGCAGAACCAATTCAGATTCATGCACTTGTTTGGCTGTAACTATTTCATTGACAAATGCTTCGCCCAATTCTGGTTTTAATTCTTCTAGCAATTGTTTGGCAATGACTAGTTGATTGTCTGCGGTAATACGCATTCCCAATCCAAATTCAGCATTGTCTTCAAAGAGTGAGTTTGACCAAGCTGGTCCTCTACCTTCTTTGTTCACAGTCCAAGGAGTTGTTGGTAGGTTACCGCCATAGATTGAAGAACAGCCTGTAGCATTGGCAATTAATAAACGATTACCAAATAACTGAGACAAGAGTTTCAAATAAGGAGTTTCACCACATCCTGCGCAGGCTCCAGAGAATTCAAACAAGGGTTCTAAGAATTGTGCTCCATGAACAGTTGAGAAATCAATCTTAGAACGATCGTTCCAAGTGATATTTTCAAATGTTTCAATATTTTTTTGTTCCATTACTAAAATGGGTTCCTTGTCTCCCAGATTAATGGCTTTTTTGCTATTATCTGTGGCATGTGTTACTGGACATGCTTCTACGCAAAGATTACAACCGGTACAATCTTCCAAATAAACCTGAAGGGTATATTGGGTTTCAGGAAATCCACGTGCATTAATAGGAGCGTGTTTGAATCCGTCTTGAACACCTTTCAAATTGTCTTTGTGGTAGAATTTTGCACGGATGACACTGTGCGGACAAACATAAGCACAGTTTCCACACTGAATACACTGATCAGGTTCCCAAATAGCCACTTTGTCAGATACGTTTCTTTTTTCCCACTGAGTAGTGCCGCTAGGATAAGTTCCATCAATAGGCATCATACTTACTGGAAGTTGATCTCCATGATCAGCCATCATCACAGCAGTTACATTTTTGACAAAATCTGGCGCTTTATCTGAAACAGTTTGCATTTTCATGTCTGCAGCAGAAACACTACCTGGATACTGTACTTCAAACATATTGGCCAATGTGGCATCTACTGCTAAGAAGTTTTGATCAATAACTTTTTGACCTTTTTTGAAATAAGTTTTTTCAATTGCTTTTTTAATCTGTTTAATGGCAGCTTCTCTTGGCAATACACCAGAAAGTGCAAAATAACAGGTTTGCATAATGGTATTAATTCTACCCCTCATGCCCGTATCACGAGCAACAGTAGTAGCATCAATGACAAAGAATTTTATTTTCTTGTCAATGATTTGTTTTTGAACCTGTCCAGTTAATTTATCCCAAACTTCTTCTTTACTATATGGGCTATTTAATAAGAATGTAGCTCCATCACTTGCAAAAGCCAACATTTCTACTTTTTCAGTAAAGTTGAATTGGTGACAGGCAATAAAATCAGCCTTAGAAATTAAATAAGGTGCTCTAATAGGTTTTGGCCCAAAGCGCAAATGCGATACGGTTCTAGCCCCTGATTTTTTGGAATCGTATACAAAATAACCTTGACCATATAAATCTGTATTCTCTCCAATAATCTTAATGGTATTCTTGTTGGCACCAACTGTACCATCAGCACCAAGTCCAAAGAATAAACCCTGTCTCCATTCTGATTCGTCCAATTTATAATTGGGATCATAACTCAAACTCAAATGGGTTACGTCATCATTGATACCAACGGTAAAACCATTTTTGGGATTATCTTTTTTAAGCTCATCATACACGGCTTTTACCATGGCTGGTGTGAACTCTTTGGAAGAAAGACCATATCGACCACCAACTAGTTTGGGTAAATGATTGATTTTTCCTTGTTGTAAAGCTTCTACCAAAGTAGATAGAACGTCTTGGTACATGGGTTCTCCTGAAGATCCAGATTCTTTGGTTCTATCTAAAATGGCAATTGTTTTTACCGTTTTTGGAAGTGCTTTTACCAAGTGTTCTAATGAGAAAGTTCTATATAAACGAACTTGAATCACACCTGTTTTTTCACCAGCAGCATTTAATGCCATCATGGTTTCAGAAACAGTTTCACCACCTGATCCCATTACAATGATTAATCTGTCTGCGTCTGGTGCTCCACTGTATTGGAAGAGTTCATACCTTCTGCCAGTTAATTGCTCAAACTCGCGCATACTGTCTTCCACAATTTGAGGAAGATTGTTGTAGAATGTATTCACTGTTTCTCTACCTTGGAAATAGACATCGGGGTTTTGAGCAGTACCTCTGATAAATGGATGGTCTGGATTCAACCCCCTGTTTCTGTGTGCAATCACCAAGTCATCAGGGATCATTGACCTAATCTGATCATCGGTTAATAATTCCAATTTATTTACTTCATGTGAGGTTCTGAAACCATCAAAAAAGTGTACAAATGGAATCCTAGATTTTAGTGTTGCGTTTTGTGCAATTAGGGCAAAGTCATGTGCTTCTTGAACGCTAGCAGAACTTAGCAAAGCAAAGCCTGTAGTCCTTGCTGCCATTACGTCTTGGTGGTCACCAAAAATAGATAGACCTTGCGCTGCTAAAGAACGTGCTGCAACATGGAATACAGTAGAAGTTAATTCCCCAGCAATCTTGTACATATTGGGTAACATCAACATCAAACCTTGAGAAGCGGTAAATGTGGTGGTCAAAGAACCTGTTTGTAAGGCTCCGTGAACGGTACCAACGGCACCTGCTTCACTTTGCATTTCCATAATATCAGGAATTCCTCCCCAGATATTTTTAGTTCCTTTAGAAGCCCATTCATCTGCCAATTCGGCCATGGTAGAAGAGGGGGTAATGGGATAAATGGCGCATACCTCGTTGACACGATAGGCAACATAAGCAGCTGCTTCATTTCCATCAATAGTGGATATCATATTTTTATTAGGCATTAGTAGTTGCATTTATGGGTTCAGGAATCATTTCTATTGCGTGGCAAGGACATTGTTCATAACAAACAGCACAACCTGTGCAAGCGTCCATATTGAATTTGTATCTGTTACCCTTGCCCAATTTGATAATGGCATTTTCTGGACACGCACCAAAACAACCATCACATTCAAAACAGTTACCGCAGCTTAAGCAACGTTGAGCTTCAAATCTTGCTTCTGCTTCGGACAAACCGGAATTGATTTCGTCAAAGTTTTTAACGGCAATTTCTGGAGCCAATTTCTCTTGTGCCTTTTGAGGTGCATCAGTTTTATACCACATATGTAGTTTTCTAAAACCTGCAGTTGGGTGTTTATCGCCTTTAGTAAATTGTTGGTTTTCTAAAAAGCTATTGATGGTTCTTGCTGCTTTTTTACCATGACCAATGGCAATGGTAGCAGACCTGTTTTCTCCAGGTAACATATCGCCACCGGCAAAAATGCCTGCTGCTCCTGTCATTCTTTGGCCATCTATTGCAATAGTGCCATCTGCATTTAAGCCAATTCCAGAAATGGTTTTCAAAAATTCAGATGCAACTTCTTGTCTATTGGCAATGATTAATACATCTGCTTCTACAGTTTCAAATTCACCCGTGCCAATGGCTTTTCCTTTTTCTACTTTAACTACTTCTAAAGTGATTGTTTTGTTTTCTATTTTGCTGATGCTTCTATACAATTGTACGTCTACACCTTCTGCAATGGCATCGTCTGTTTCATAATCATAGGCAGGCATCATTTTCTTGTCTCCAGGAAAATAAACTGCTGATTCTGAGCCAAAGCGTTTAATAATTCTAGAAAGATACATGGCTAGTTTTCCTCCGCCATATACCACAACTTTTTTGTTTAAATAAGGAGAGGTATTTGATTTGATTTCATTAAAGAAACCAAATGCATCTTTAATATATACAGAGTTGTCTCTGCTAAATGCTTCTTCTTGGATTAGTTGAGCACCAATACCCAAATAAACAGCGTCAAATTTGCCGTCTGCTTTTACACCTGCAAGATCATAAACTTTGGTATTCAGTTTAATAGTAACGCCCATACTTACTACGCGTGCAATTTCTGCTTCTAAGATTTCTTTAGGTAACCTATATTCAGGAATACCAGCCCAAAGCAAACCACCAGCATGTCCACTTGCCTCATGAATTTCTACTGTATGTCCTTGTTTGGCTAAGTGATAGGCAGCTGATAAACCACTTGGACCTGCACCCACTACTAATACCCTTTTGCCCGTAGCAGGAGCTTTTTGCCTAACCTGCCAATTTTGTTTAATGGCTTCGTCTCCTATATATCTTTCAACAGCATGAATATTCACGGTGTCATCAATATGATTTCTATTACATCCTGTTTCACAGGGCTTAACACAAACCCTACCCATAATGCCTGGGAATGGATTGTCTTCCATAATAGTTTGAAAGGCTTCAAAATAATTACCAGCTTGTGCATGAGCCATCCAAGCTTGAATATTCTCTCCGGCTGGACAAGCACTATTACAGGGTGGCATAAAATCAACATAAACGGGTATACGAGATCTTAAAGCACCGGTTCCTTCGTGGTGGGTGGTCAGATCTACTGGTTTGGTGATGTCGTTTTCAGGCATATATATTGTTTTTTCAGAATTAGTAAAACTTGAATGTTTTTTGCAGTTTTATTAGAATGTGAAGCTAGCGCCATCCAAAATCTGAAAAAATGATATTGTTCAGGTGATAACATGAGCAATATCATGTTCTTTTGGGGGGATTTAATTCAAAGAGGGGGATGTGGTTACTGGTGATGTTGGCTGCGCCAACATCACTGCGCATTTTGGTGGGGTGGGAAAGAGGAGGGGGATTGCTGATGATATTGGCTGCGCAAACATCAATGCGCATTGACTCATTTTTTTTTAAGTGGATGTTCTCCCTGGGATTGTCGGCTGCGCCGACTTCCCAATGATCAGATTTATTTTAAATAAGGAGAATCATCCCGCTGGGATTGTCGGCTGCGCCGACTTCCCTTACGCATTGAGCTAGCGCAAAGCTTTATGACAATGGAGGAAGATTTTTATTTATGAGGTTTGCTAAAACACCTTCCATTGCAAGAACTTAAAAATTAAGTTTTGCAATAGGCTTTCCTCAAAAGCCCTCGCTGCGCTCGTGTAAGACCTTCGCTTCTGCGCAATCAAGCTAGCTTGTTGCGCATGCGCTTTGGTCTTACTGCGGCTTTTGAAGAAAGCCAAAGGGCTTCTTTCATGGGTTTAGTATAAGGCATAAAAAAAGCTCCTCAATTGCTTGAGGAGCTTTGTGATCCCGCTGGGACTCGAACCCAGGGCCCATACATTAAAAGTGTATTGCTCTACCAACTGAGCTACGGAATCTACTAGTCAGAATTACTTCTGTTTTCGTATTTGGGAGTGCAAAAATAGGCGTTTTATAAAACCAGCCAAATTTTTAAGCATCTATTTTATTTTAATTACACACAGAAATTTCCACAATCCTGTTTTAACTGCTTAATTTTGACATTTATACACATATCCTTATGTCCTATTTTGCAAATAAAGTAATTGTTGTTACCGGTGGTTCCGATGGTATTGGAAAAGCATTGGTAGAGTCTTTCTTGAATTTAGGAGCCAAAGTGGCTACCTGTGGAAGGAATTATGATAAGTTCTATGCCCTACAAAGAAAATATGCCAATAAACCATTATTGGTTCATACTGCCGATGTAAGTAAAGAACAAGACTGCCGTCAGTTTATTGATGTAGTGATTAAGACATTTGGAACCATTGATGTACTGATCAATAATGCTGGTATAAGCATGCGTTCTGAAGTAGAAGAGGTGGAATTAGATACTATTAGAAAAGTAATGGATATTAATTTTTGGGGAACAGTGGCTTGTACAAAATTTGCTTTACCTCATATATTAAAGAATAATGGTACGGTAGTAGGCGTATCTTCCATTGCTGGTTATAGAGGTTTGCCAGGTAGAAGTGGATATTCCGCTAGTAAATTTGCTGTAAATGGATTTTTAGAAGCACTAAGAACGGAATTATTGCATAGTGGAACCAATGTACTTTGGGTATGTCCAGGTTTTACTACTTCCAATATTCGCAATGTGGCTTTGAATAAATCTGGTAAGTCTCAAGGGGAGTCTCCTATGAATGAAGTAGCCATGATGAGTGCAGAAACCTGTGCGCACCATATAATAGAGGCTATTGAGAAAAGGAAAAGAACCATTGTCTTAACGTTTACAGGAAAGAGAACAGTATTTCTCAATAGATTTTTCCCTTCCTTGGCAGACAAGTTGGTGAACAAATTTTTCTATAAAGACGGTGTGCTTGCAAAATAAATGATTTGCTCTAGCGTTATGACTGATGAATGCCCATTCTAACGCTGACAACTGATATTGGTCAACGCGATTATCTCGTTGGTGCCATTAAAGGACAATTCCTATCTGTAGATCCGAGTTTTCTTATTAATGATATCACCCATTATTTGTCCCAGACCAATTTTCCCCAAGCGGCTTATATCTGTTCAAATGCATTTAAGTATTACCCTCCGGGAAGCTTACACTTGGTGATAGTCAATTTTTTTGAAACAGCTCCCAGGCAATTATTGGTTGCTCAATATCGGCAACAAGTCATTATTTGTCCTGACAATGGGATACTCACCATGATTACGGGAGAAATTCCCAAAGAGTTAATGGCCATTCCAGTGAAGGGGCAAAAAACCTTGTTGGAATTAACCCAGCTAATTGCGGATAGTATTATCCCAAGTATTGGAGGAAAGCCCTTGAGTTTTAAAGGGGCTATTGCCAAACCCATTGTAGAGCGCTATCCGCTTAAACCAACCATTGGACAGGATTGGATGGAAGGTCAAATTTTATTCATTGATAGTTTTGAGAATGTGGTTATCAATATTACCAAGACCGATTTTGACCAACATGGAAAAGGAAGAAAATTCAAGATTTATTTTAGAAGAGACGAGGCATTTGACACAATATCAAGCAATTATACAGATGTGCCGGGTACTGAAAAATTAGCTTGGTTCAATTCAGCAGGTTATTTAGAACTCTCTTTAAGAAATGGAAATATGGCTGGACTTTTTGGATTTCAAGTATTCAATGAACAATTACAACAGAATCGAGCCAATGTAGAAAATAAATGGTTCTACCAATCTATTAGGGTCATGTTTGAATAAGTTACAGCTTTAACAACTCTCTTTTTTCGGTTTGCGGTTTTGACAGTAATTTTGCATCCTCAAGAAGACCCACAGGCTTCTTTTATTCACTTTAAAAATAGTTTATCAGCCATGGCATATGACGTAATTGTTCTAGGAAGCGGACCGGGTGGATACCCAGCTGCTATTCGTGCATCACAATTGGGTTTTAAAGTAGCGATCATTGAGAAAGAAAGTCTTGGTGGCGTGTGTTTGAACTGGGGTTGTATTCCCACAAAAGCTTTGTTGAAAAGTGCTCAAGTTTATGACTACTTAAAACATAGCAAAGCTTATGGTATTTCTGCGGATAATATTAGCCATGATTTTGGTGGTGTTATTGGTAGAAGTAGAGGCGTAGCTGATAAAATGAGTAAAGGTGTTCAATTCTTGATGAAAAAAAACAAGATTGACGTGGTAATGGGCTATGGTAAAATCAAGGCCAAGGGGCAGATAGAAGTTACCGCAGCAGATGGCGCTAAGCAAATAGTAGAAGCCAAACATATTATTATAGCTACAGGTGGTAGGGCTAAGCAATTGCCCAACTTGCCAGTAGATGGTAAAAAAATTGTTTCTTATCGCGAAGCAATGGTATTGCCAACACAACCCAAAAGCATGATTGTAGTGGGTAGTGGAGCCATTGGGGTAGAATTTGCCTATTTCTATAATAGCATGGGCACCAAAGTGACCATTGTTGAATTCTTGCCTAGAATTGTGCCAGTTGAAGACGAAGACATTTCTAAGGAACTAGAAAAGCAATACAAGAAGCAGGGTATTGATATTATGACAAATGCTTCTGTTGAATCAGTAGACACAAGCGGCGCTGGTGTTAAAGCAAAAGTGAAAACCCAGTCGGGTGAGATCTTCCTAGAAGCTGATATTGTGTTGAGTGCAGTGGGTGTGGTAGCCAATATTGAAAACATTGGTTTGGAAGAATTGGGTATCAAAACTGAAAAAGGTAAGATTGTAGTAGATAAATACAACCAAACTTCTGTTTCAGGTATTTATGCCATTGGCGATTGTACTCCTGGTCAGGCTTTAGCACACGTTGCAAGCAAAGAAGGAATTAATGCTGCAGAGTTTATTGGATACAATGAAAAGAAATTGCATCATTTGCCTGAAGCAATGGATTATGGCAATATCCCAGGTTGTACATATTGCACCCCTGAAATTGCTAGCGTAGGTATGACAGAAAAAGCTGCTAAAGAAGCGGGTTATGAATTGAAAGTGGGTAAATTTCCTTTTATGGCTAGTGGTAAAGCTAGTGCCAGTGGTGCCACTGAAGGTTTTGTAAAAGTGATTTATGATGCCAAATATGGCGAATTCCTTGGATGCCATATGATTGGTTCTAATGTTACAGAAATCATTGCGGAAGCAGTGGTAGCTAGAAAATTAGAAACAACCGCACATGAAATTTTGAATGCTGTTCACCCTCACCCAACCATGAGTGAAGCTTTAAAAGAAGCAACAGCCATGGCTTACGGTGAAGCAATTGACATTTAAGCTTTCTAGATACATATTTTAAAAAGGGCTGATATCAGCCCTTTTTTTATACCAACTAATTTGTATTTTATAAAAATAAAATGTGTTTCTGGGTTTAAACCTCTTTAAATCACTATTTTAGAGTTCAGAATATGTTGTTAATGTTAGCATATTGACTTGGAATTTGATTAATCCGCAAATTTCTTGGCCAGCTAATATTTTCTACATGTTTTTTAATCCCTAACACCGTACCCGTAATGAATCAACTGCAAGTAGATCAACTACTTCCGCAACAGCTGTTGCATTCCCGTGTCTTTTCCGTAGTCATTACGGATCTGAGCGGTGGGTATTTGTATGTAAATCCACTCTTTCAGGAGAAATTTTCCTTTGTTACCAATCAATTATTAGGCACACATTTTAGCAATACTGTATTTGCACAAGACGTATCATTATGTAATGCTGCAGCAAAAGCCTGTATAAAATCACCAGGGAAATCTGTAGGGATTACCGTTAGAAAAGCTACAGACGAAACCGATTATAATTGGACCCAGTGGGAGCTATCCTGTGTTAGAAATGAATTGGGTTCTGCCATAGCCATTATATGTGTTGGGCACGATGTAACCAAAAAAGAACCTTATAATAGTAGTTTGGATGACCACCAACGGGTACATGCTACAACTGCTAGTGGAAATAAAATGAATGATGAACAATTCATTTCATTGGTTAATAATATTCCAGGGGTTATTTATAGGTGCTTAGGCGATGACGATTTTTCTATAGTATTTATTAGCAATGAAATTGAGAATTTGACTGGTTTTCCAGCACCACATTTCATGAATAATAAGAAAGATGGGTATTCTGCTTTAATTTATCCTGATGATAAACCCTTGGTTAAACAGGTTATTTTAGAAGCCATCCACAAAAAGCAGCAATATGCAATAGAGTATCGGGTGGTACACAAAGATGGTGAGCTTCGATGGGTTTTTGAAAGAGGGCAAGGCGTTTATGATCAAAATCAAGTTTTGTCTTATTTAGATGGTTGCATCTTTGATATTACGGTTCAGAAGCACGTAGAACAAGCCTTGGCTTATAGTCAAGATGAGGTAAAGCGATTGGCAATGGTGGCTCATAGTACTACCAATTCAGTGATGATTACTGATGCAGATGAAAATATCATTTGGGTTAATCAGGGGTTCACTAGAATCAGTGGCTATAGTTTGGATGAAATCAAGGGTAAAAAAATTGGTTTCTCCTTAGAAGGTCCTGAAGCTGATGAGGATTCTAAGAAAAGACTTAGATATGCACTTGATCATAAATTGCCTTTCAAAGACGAGTTTCAAAGCTTTGTAAAAACCGGTGAACAGGTTTGGTTAGAAGTTGATTCTCAACCGCTATTTGATGAAAAGGGTAAGCACCTTGGTTTCATGACCATTGAAAATGATATTACCAGACGCAAACAGGCTCAGCAACAACAAGAAGAATTGTTACAACGTCTTACCCTTGCTACCGATTCAGCAAAAATTGGTATTTGGGAAATTGATATCAAGAATAATAACCACGTGATTTGGGATGATACCATGTTTGATATATATGGCTATTCCAAAGACGCTGATTTATCACCCTATAAAATCTGGAAAAAGTTGATGCATCCAGATGATATGAATATGATGATAACTATCATAGGGGAGTTGATATCAGGGAAAAAAGACTTGGATTCTGCCTTGTATAGAGTCATCACAACTAATGGCATGATTCGTTTTATTGAATCACACGCCATTGTGAAAAAATCAGAGAATGGTAAAGTCATTCGCTTAATAGGAACCAATAGAAATGTCACGGACGATGTCTTGGTGCAAGAAAAACTCAAATCTCAGAACAAAGCGTTAAGAGATATCGCCTTTATACAATCGCACGAAGTGCGCAGACCATTAGCCAATATCTTAGGCGTTATTGAAGTCTTGAACAACAACAATACCGTAAATAATAAAGATATCTTGGAGCACTTGATTCAAAGCGCCAATGAATTAGATACCCAGATTAGAAGCATTGTTCAGAAAACCAATTCCATTGACGGATTGATTGGTGGTTTCTAATGACCCTTATTATTTAGATTTTCCAAAAACCTTTTTCAGTAGATCACTTGACCTAGCCAGTGGATCTTTTCTGATTTGTTGTTCTTCCAAAGCTATTTGGGTGAAAATACCAGTTAAGGATTTTTCAGTAACATATCCTGCTAAGTCTGGATTGATTTTCTTGAAAGTAAATTTATTGTATTGGGTTACTATGCTATTCCATTGTTTGGTTGCACCAGTCTTTTCTAGGGATTGCTCAATGCTAGGTCTAAATGCAGCGGTTAATGCCGTATTGGTTTTACCTTGTAAATAGGTAGTTGCTGCTTTATCATCGCCTTTTAAAATACCAATTGCATCTTCCAAACTAATTTCTTGTATGGCTTTTACAAATAATGGTGCTGCTTGTTTGGCAGCGTCTTCCGCGGCCCTATTCATGGTTAAAATGGCATCATCAACCTGTTTGTTAAAACCTAGACTGCGCAAGGATTTTTCTATTTTTTCTGCTTCTGGGGGCATTAAAATTTTAATGGCCGCGTTTCCAAAGAATCCATCGGTTTTGGTGAGTTGTTGAATGGTTTTATCGGCCCCCACTTGCAATGCTTCTTTAAGACCTTTGGCAATTTCATCTTGTTGCAATCCTGCTATTCCTCCTGTTTTATTAGGATTTAACAGACTTGAAAGTGATTGTGCTTGACTAAAGAGTAAAAACAAGCTAAAAAACAGTGTCAATAAGGATCTCATAGAAAATTAAATTTGTCTATTTTTAAAAGGGTATTTAAATCACCTACTTCAAGTATGAAAAA
This sequence comes from Chitinophaga pinensis, assembly GCA_943372225.1. Classification (GTDB taxonomy): domain Bacteria; phylum Bacteroidota; class Bacteroidia; order Chitinophagales; family Chitinophagaceae; genus Sediminibacterium; species Sediminibacterium pinensis_L. The sequence goes on from CALRXV020000002.1 coordinate 337,915, forward strand.
ACCGTGCCAAATCCTGATCCTGATTTTTGTTTTGATAGGTAGTTTTAGTTTCTCAGTAGCTGCTCAAAAAGATAGCAGTACTACTATTATTTTGGTTAGACATGCAGAAAAAGACACTACTGCTGCGGGTTCTACACAAATGCAGGCTGATCCACCGCTTTCTTTAGTTGGAAAATATAGGGCTGATAAATTAGTCACGGTCTTAAAATCTTATTCCATTGAATCCATATTTTCAACAAAATATAACAGAACCCGTTCTACAGTAATGCCCATTGCTGCCAAATTAGGGCTTGAAATACAAACCTATGATCCCGGTAAACAAGCCGATTTGGCATTGCTACTCAAGAGCTGGAAAGGAAAAACTATTTTGGTAGTAGGTCATTCCAACACCATACCAGCTTTGGTAAATCTGTTAACTGGTAGTTCAAATTATTCAAATTTGGGTGATAATGAGTATGATAAAATGTATATAGTGCGTTTGGAGAATGGAAAAACCACCCATCAACAGATCAGCTATTAAAAACGCTTGCCAAGCCTTACCTTTGCGGCCTTGAAAAAGCCTATTCTTGGTTTTGCCAGAAAGGATGAATGAATAGTTATGAAATACGAGAAAGAAATTAGCAGAAGGAAAACCTTTGCCATTATATCGCACCCAGATGCCGGTAAAACTACTTTAACCGAGAAGTTCTTGCTTTTTGGAGGAGCAATTCAAGTAGCAGGTGCTGTAAAAAGCAATAAGATTAAGAAACACGCTACTAGTGATTTCATGGAAATTGAACGTCAGCGTGGCATCTCGGTGGCTACATCTGTTATGACTTTTGAATATCAAGGTATTTCCATTAATCTCTTGGATACCCCAGGTCACAAGGATTTTGCGGAAGATACTTATAGAACACTAACAGCGGTAGACAGTGTTATTCTGGTGATTGATTCTGTCAATGGGGTAGAAGCGCAAACCAGAAGACTGATGGAAGTTTGTAGAATGCGTGACACGCCAGTAATTGTGTTTATCAATAAAATGGACCGAGACGGCAAAAACCGATTTGATTTGTTAGAAGAAATTGAAAACGAATTGAAAATTTCTTTACACCCCATGACTTGGCCCATCAACAGTGGGAAAGAATTTAAGGGGGTGTATAATTTGCACGATAAGAACTTACGCTTGTTTACTGCAAGTACAAAGGCAGATGATGAAGATGTAATTGCCATTAGTAATTTGGCAGACAAAGAATTAGATGCCAAAGTTGGTGATCGTGATGCGGAACAATTACGAGAAGACGTTGAACTGATAGATGGTGTTTATGGAGAACTTAATGCCGCTGACTATCTGGATGGAAAAATAGCCCCCGTATTTTTTGGTTCAGCTGTAAATAATTTTGGCGTAAAAGAAATGTTGGATACGTTTATACGTATTGCTCCTGTGCCAAGAAGTAGAGAAACATCTGTTAGAACGGTTGCAGCTGAAGAGGACAAATTCAGCGGATTTATTTTTAAAATTCACGCCAACCTAGATCCCAAACACCGTGATAGAATTGCCTTTATGAGGGTTTGTAGTGGCAAGTTTGAACGTAACAAATACTTTCACCATGTGCGCCTAGACAAGGATATGCGATTCAGTAATCCTTACTCATTTATGGCTAGGAGTAAAGATGTGATTGAAGATGCATTTGCTGGTGATGTAGTGGGTTTGTTTGATACAGGGAACTTTAAGATTGGAGATACTCTTACAGAAGGAGAAGATTTTTATTTTGTTGGAATTCCTACTTTTTCACCAGAAATTTTTAAGGAATTGGTGAACAAAGATCCTATGAAAACCAAGCAATTAGAAAAAGGTGTAAGCCAGTTAACGGATGAGGGAGTTGCTCAGTTATTTACCCAATTTGGTGGCAATAAAAAAATCATTGGTTGTGTGGGTGAACTCCAGTTTGAAGTAATCCAATATCGATTACTGCAAGAGTATGGAGCTGCTTGTGAATTTAGAACGCTACCTTATTATAAAGCATGTTGGTTAACCAGTAAAGACCAAAAGAAATTAGACGATTTTCTGCGTTTTAAGCAACAGAATTCTGCTGAAGACAAAGATGGACATCCGGTCTATCTTGCCCAAAGTGAATGGTTCTTAAATACTGAAATCACCAATAATCCAGATATTCAATTTCATTTCTCAAGTGAGATTCACAAATAATACTGTTTACATCAATGGAAGCTGGCGCAACAATGGAATATGATTTAATGATCATTGGAGCTGGTCCCATTGGGCTTTCTTGTGCTTTGGCTGCTAGGCAAGCTGGTTTATCTTATCTAGTAATTGAAAAGGGCTGCTTGGTTAATTCTATTTATCAGTATCCCGTGAATATGCAGTTTTTTTCAACTTCTGAAAGACTGGAAATTGGAGAAATACCTTTTGTTAGTAATAATGCAAAACCATTTAGAAATGAAGCATTGGAATATTATAGAAGGGTAGCAGTTTCGGCCAAACTCCATATTCATTTATTTGAGGAATTGAATCAGGTAAATCAAATTGCATCTCATCAATTTGAAATCATTACCAATAAGGCTAGCTATCGTACAAAGAATCTAATCCTTGCAACAGGTTTTTATGGGATTCCCTATTTATTAAATGTTCCTGGAGAGGAACTTTCCAAACTGACACATTATTATCAGGATCCTCATTTTTATGCATTTCAAAAAGTACTGATTGTAGGTGCAAATAATTCAGCAGTAGATGCCGCATTAGAAACATGGAGAAAAGGGGCAGAAGTAACCATGGTTATAAGAGATGCAGATTTTGGCGAAAGGGTTAAATATTGGGCAAGACCTGATATTGTAAATAGGATCAATGAGGGTTCCATTAAAGCCTATTTTAATTCAAAGATCAAAGCCATAAGAGATCTAGAAGTGGATATTGAAACCCCAGACGGTCCAATAACCATTGCCAATGACCGTGTGATTGCCATGACGGGGTATATGCCTGATTTGAATCTCTTAGAAAAAATGGGGATACAATTATCTGAAGATGAAGTACGTAAACCAAGTTTGGATGAACAAACACACCAAACCAATATAAAAGGTATTTATTTAGCAGGTGTTATTTGCGGAGGAATGAACACTCACCGTCTCTTTATAGAAAATTCAAGAGACCATGCGGGTAAGATTATTAATCATATCTTAAGTCAAATTGGTTAATATGGAACCCTTTGAAACGGAAAGATTGTTAGTTAGGCAATTCCAAGAAAAGGATGGGGATGATTGTTTTGCTTTTAATGGTAATGAACAGGTGGTGAAGTATATTCGACCTGTTAAAACCAGAGAAGAAAGTGACGCATTCTTAATAGAAAACCTTGATTTATACTTAGAGGGATTTCCCTATGGTAGGATGCATGTTTCAGAAAAAGGGACCGGTAAGTTTGTAGGTACTTTTTCCTTAATGTACTTAGACGGGGAAGCCGATTATCATATTGGATATGGTTTAATTCCAACCGCTTGGGGCAAGGGATATGGGGCTGAATTAGTGCAGTATGGTACTGCTATCTTTTTTGCAAGAACAGCTCATGCAACCATTTTTGCTATTACTGACCCTGACAATATAGCTTCAGAAAAACTACTCTATAACTATGGTTATCAATTAGATGGAACCTATGACTCCCATGGTAAATCCTTGAACTTATTTAAAATGAATAGAGCAGATTTCTTAGAAAAATGAGGTCTTGCATCTGTCTTGGCAGCTTATTCGTAGTTTTGCCACTTTATGAAATCAAAGACATTACAAAAAGACAAGGTAAATATCATTACCCTAGGTTGCAGTAAGAACTTAGTAGATAGTGAAGTATTGAGCGGACAACTCATGGCAAATGATATTTCCGTGGTCCATGAAAATAAGAAATTAGACCATAATATAGTAGTTGTAAATACCTGTGGTTTTATTGATAAAGCCAAGGAAGAAAGTGTCAATACCATTTTGGACCAATTGGAATTGAAAAGAAGGGGTAAACTGGATAAAGTATATGTTACTGGCTGTTTGAGTGAACGCTATAGGGCGGATCTTGAAACAGAAATGCCAGAAGTAGATGCCTGGTTTGGTACCCTTGAATTGCCCTTAATGTTAAAACAATTTGACGTTGATTATAAAGCAGAATTGTTAGGAGAGCGTTTGTTAAGTACCCCAAAGCACTATGCCTATTTGAAAATCAGCGAAGGTTGTAATAGAACCTGTTCATTTTGTGCCATTCCATTGATGCGCGGCAAACACGTTAGTAGAACCATTGAAGACCTTGTAGCCGAAGCCGAATCCCTTGTAAAAAAAGGGGTTAAGGAAATTATGCTCATTGCACAGGAGCTTACTTATTATGGTTTGGATATTTATAAGCAAAGAGAATTACCTAAACTGTTGCATGCATTGGCAGATATCAAGGGTTTAGAGTGGATTCGATTGCACTATGCTTATCCAAGCAAATTTCCTTTGGAAATTCTGGATGTAATGGCGCAGCGAGACAATATTTGCAAGTATTTAGACATGCCCTTACAACACGCTAGTAACAATATGCTCAAAGCCATGAAGCGCAATATTACTAGGGAAGAGATGACAGATTTGATCCGAACCATTCGTGAAAAAGTACCAGGAATTTGTTTAAGAACAACCCTAATTGCAGGATTCCCAGGTGAAACGGAGGAAGATATTGAGGAGCTTAAGGAGTTTTTACAAGAACACCGATTTGATAGGGTGGGCATCTTTAATTATAGTCATGAGGAAAATACCAGTGCTTATGATTTGATTGATGACGTGTCTGATGAAACCAAGCAATTGCGCGCTCAGGAAGTAATGGAAGTGCAACAAGAAATCTCTTATGAGAAAAACCAAGAAAAAATTGGACAGGTGTTCAAGGTTTTGATTGATAAAAAAGAAGCAGGCCGTTATTTGGGTAGAACTGAGTTTGATTCTGTAGAAGTAGACAATGAAGTGGTGGTTCATTCATCCAAGAAATTAACTATTGGTGAATTTGTACAGGTGAAAATTACCAAGGCTTATGACTATGATCTGGAAGGAGAAGTAGTGGAAGCCTAGTTGATTGATCTATAAGCTTTAGGGGTTGTTCCAGTAATAGATTTGAATATTCTATTGAAATTAGACAGGTTATTAAAACCTGTCTGATAGCCAATATTGGCAATGGGTTCATCAGATTCTAATAGGGCTTTACAAGCATTATTAACCCTGATGCCGTTTAGAAAAGCACTATAGGTTTTTCCGGTTCTGGTTTTAAAATACTTGCAAAAAGCCGTCATGGTCATATTGGCTTTTGCGGCTACTTCTTCCAATGGAATGGCTCTATGACTTTCCTTAAAGCTAAATTCCAAGACAAGATTTAATCTGCTTCCATCTATTGCATTGATAGCCCTTTGGCTGGTGATAGCTGACAGCGGTTTTAAGTCTTTTTTACCCGCTAGGGCTTGTAATAGTTTTACAAAGACCAGTATTTTTTCTATGCCATCTTTATTGGCAATTTCTAACAATAGTTCCCGAACAGTTGCTGCTTTGTTACCAGTGACTTGAAAACCTCCCTGACTCATTTGAAAAAAAGGAAGAAAATTCACCAATTCTGGGGAGGCCCAAAAACCTGTTCCAAGGGTAGTTTTATCAAAAAAGACAGTGATGGTACTGGCTTTTTTTCTTCCTTTAAAATAAATAGGATCATTCCTAAAAACATGTGGTTGGTTTGAGCCAATCACATAGATATCATCAGTTTGAAACCTTCCTATATAGTCGCCTGCAACCAACGTGCCTTCACTTGCAACAACTAAGGTTACTTGAATCTCTGGGTGTTGGTGCAAGTGATTGTACAAGTGATTGATTTGCTCAACTTGTACTCTAATGGCGTCTTTGCCCGTTTTTGGAATCTGAAATGGAATTACTTTCATTGGTGTTAAATTAATCAATTATTCTAATTATTGATTAATAACTGGATAAAATAGTATTAATAGTGACTAATTCAGGTCTATGGAACAAAGCTTTACTAGCCTAGTTTTGTTATATTAAATCAACAAAAAATACAATTATGGCTATTGATTGGAAAGGGGTATTTCCCGCATTGACCACAAAGTTTACTGCTGATGACCAATTGGATCTTCCCTTGTTTGAATTGAATTTGCAAGCTCAATTGGATGCAGGAGTAAATGGAATTATTCTAGGTGGAACTTTGGGTGAAGCCAGTGTGTTAGAAACTGCTGAAAAAGAGACCTTGATTCGTTTTGCGGTTGAAAAAGTGGCAGGTAAGGTTCCAGTTGTTTTGAATATTGCAGAGGGTTCCACCAAAGAAGCCTTGAAACAAGCAGCTTATGCCAAAGCTTGGGGTGCAACTGGATTGATGATTTTACCACCTATGCGTTATAAATCTGACCATCGTGAAACGGTGACTTATTTTAAAACCATTGCAGACTCAACTGATTTGCCCATCATGATTTACAATAATCCAGTGGATTATAAAGTAGATGTGACCATTGAAATGTTTGAAGACTTAGAAGCCACCAAAAATATTCAAGCCATTAAAGAATCTACCAGAGATATCACTAATGTAACCAGATTGAAAAATCGTTTTGGTGATCGTTACAAAATTCTAGGTGGGGTTGATACCCTAGCTATGGAATGTTTGGTCATGGGTGGCGATGGTTGGGTTGCAGGTTTGGTTTGTGCTTTTCCAAGAGAAACCGTAGCTATTTATCGTTTGGTGAAAGCAGGACATATTGAAGAAGCCAAAGCCATCTATCGTTGGTTTATGCCTTTATTAGAATTGGATATTCATGCTAAATTGGTGCAATACATTAAGTTGGCTGAAAAACAAGCTGGTATTGGATCAGAAGCTGTTCGTGCACCAAGACTAATTCTTGCTGGCGAAGAAAGGGGACGTATCTTGTCTGTCATTGACAAAGGCATTGCCGCTAGACCTGAATTACCTGAATACTTGCATTTAAGTAACTAATATGAATCAAGAGAACCCACTAACTAGTTTACCAGAAACGGCATTGTTGATGAATAATGCCAAATTAGCTTTCCCAAAATTTCAAGCCGTAAGAGATAGTGATAAAGCTGATTTTTTAGATTGTATTGCCCTTGAAATAGAAGCGCTAGGAGAGGAGTTGTTGCAAACAACCATGGAAGAAACCAATCTGCCATTGGCAAGATTGACTGGTGAAAGAGGTAGGACAACCATGCAATTGCGCATGTTTGCTCAAATGCTGCGCGATGGTCATTGGGTAGAAGCATCAATTGATCACGCTAATGCAGAAAAAACACCACCCAAACCAGACCTCAGAAAAATGTTGGTGGGAATAGGTCCTGTGGTAGTTTTTGGAGCTAGCAATTTTCCATACGCTTATTCAACTGCAGGTGGTGATACTGCTAGTGCATTGGCTGCTGGATGTCCTGTGGTAGTAAAAGCACACCCCGCTCATTTAAAAACATCACAGTTGGTTGCTGCCGCTATTCAAAAAGCGGCTATTGCTTGCCAAATGCCTGATCATGTATTTCAACATACGGCTAGTGATTCCTTTGAAACAGGCAAAGCCCTGGTACAGGATCCAAACACGGCAGCCGTGGGTTTTACAGGTTCTTTTTCCGGTGGTAGGGCTTTGTATGATTATGCAGCAGCAAGAAAAAATCCTATTCCCGTTTTTTCTGAAATGGGCAGTACCAATCCCGTATTGTTATTACCCGATACCTTATGCCATAATGCTGCATCCATTGCAAAGCAATATGCCGGTTCTATTAATCTTGGAGTTGGTCAATTTTGTACCAATCCAGGTATTTTATTAGGGATTGCATCAGAAGGGTTGAATGAATTCATTGAGCAACTTGTTGTAGAAATGAATACCATTGCTCCAGCCTCTATGTTACATAAAGGCATTTTAGTGGCGTATGAGAACAAAGCTACCAAAGCATTGTCTCATCAAAGAGTGGAACAAAAGACACTCAATTCAAATGCAACAATAAATAATCAAGCGTTACCCATCTTAGCAACTGTTTCTGGTGAAGCATTTATTCAAGATCCTTTGTTGCACGAAGAAGTTTTTGGACCATATGCTTTGGTTGTTCAGTGTAGCAATATGGAAGAATTATTAGCAGCTTGGCAGGCCATTGCAGGACAATTGACAACCACTTTAATGGGTACAGATCAAGACTTTGCAAACAACCCTGCACTCATTCAAATGGCTCCTTTTATAGCCGGAAGGGTACTATTTAATGGGGTGCCAACGGGTGTGGATGTATGTGCCAGTATGGTTCATGGAGGGCCATTCCCAGCTTCAACTGATGGTAGATTTACCGCAGTAGGAATTAATGCCGTTAAAAGATGGGTAAGGCCAGTGAGTTTTCAAAACTGTCCAGCTCATTTATTGCCAGCAGCACTAAGGGAGGAAAATCCTTTGGGCATACTACGCATGGTTGATGGTAAATATCAGTTGTAATTTTAAATAGCTCTTTGAAACTATACGGAAATCTTATTTGCTAGCTTTTTGCTTTCTGTTGCTGTAAAATACCAACAGACAAAACTGGAGATAACTAAATAACTGCCTACAATCCAAGGGGCTTGTGGTAAAATAGATTTTGCGCCAAACCAATCACCAGTTTGGATTAGGATATTTAAACCAAATGCTGTTTTAAGCAAATCCCAGATCCATGCTTGTTTGGATTGATCCATTTGTTCTGTGTAACTATAGACAAATAGAAAAATAAATGCACCATAGTAAAAGATGCCTGGGCTCCCAATTGGGGCAATATTGCCAAACAAAAAGGAGACAAGTGCTAATAATACAAATAATTGAAACCAGATCCAAACGCTAAATATTGTACTGTTTTTAGTATCGTATTTTTCAAAATGGTAGGGGTCTTCAATTTTAAAAACTGGGTATTTTTCAGCAACATCGGCTGGACGCCAACCAGTTGGCATAATCCAGATTCGGAATTTATCTTTCCAATCACTAGCTCTCCATGCATCTTTTATCAAGAGTGCCATGTGCATGAAATTGATCTTGATAGGATTCCAAGTATTGGCTGGTCTGGTAATGCCATAAACAGCAGGTACATGGGGGAGTTCTTCTTGAAAAGTGCCAAACCATTTGTCCCAAAAGATAAAAATTTGACCATAGTTTTTATCTAAATATTCTGGGTTGATAGCATGGTGTACCCGATGGTGGGAGGGTGTTACAATGATTTTTTCTAGAATACCCATTTTGTCTATATGACGGGTATGATACCAGAACTGAGCAAATAAATGCAAAGGGGCAACAATGCCAATAACAGATGCTGGAACACCCAGTAAAGCTGCGGGTAATAAGAAAATGGTGAATACCCTAAAAAAAGAAGAAATGCTTTGTCTCAAAGCACAAGCTAAATTGTATTCTTCACTACTATGGTGTATAATATGCGCATTCCAGAAAAAATTGTATTCATGATCTATTCTGTGTACCAAATAGCCTGTTAGATCCAATGCCATAAAGGCAATAAAATAACACCAGAATCCTGCAGAAACATGTATCAAGGCCAAATGGTTTACCATCCAACCATAACTGATGATGGTGATACTTAATCCCAAAACGTCTTTGGTTACATTGGTAACTCCAGAACTGAGTGAAGCAATCATGTCCATGTTTCTAACAGTATCTTGTCCCTTTCTCCAACCCCACCATTTTTCAAAAAGTACCAAGAGAAGAAAAACAGGCATGGCAATAAGCAATATCTTTCCGTATTGTTCCATAAAGCAATCAATATTAGGCGCTTAACAAATGTAATAGGTTCTATTGTAAAATCAACATTATTCAACATGGCTCAAAATCCAATTACCTTACCTTATCAACCTTATCAATCCAAACCTGGTCATAATTTCTTTTGCATTGACGCGCATACCTGTGGCAATCCAGTTAGAGTTGTTGCTGCTGGAGGTCCAGCTTTAGAGGGGGCCAATATGAGCGAGAAAAGGCAACATTTTTTAAGAGAATTTGACTGGATTAGAAAAGGATTAATGTTTGAGCCTCGTGGTCATGACATGATGAGTGGGAGTATTTTATATCCACCACATGATCCAGCCAATGATGTGGCAGTTTTATTTATTGAAACAAGTGGCTGTTTACCGATGTGTGGACATGGCACTATTGGTACCATTACCATTGCTATTGAAGAGGGTTTGGTTAAACCAAAGCAGCCAGGGTTTGTACGTATGGAAACACCTGCGGGCTTGGTATTGGTTTCTTATGAAGAGCTTAATGGTAAAGTGTTGTCCGTTAAATTAACCAATGTGCCCGCCTATTTAGCAGCTAATCAAATCAAAACCCATTGTGATGGTTTGGGAGAACTCATAGTAGATGTTGCTTATGGGGGAAACTTTTATGCCATTGTAGATGTTCAAGAAAATTTCAAAGGTTTAGAACACTATACTGCTTCTCAATTAATTGGATGGGCTGCCAATTTGAGAAAGAATATTAATGCACATTATCAGTTTGTTCATCCAGAGAATCCAACCATTAATGGGTGCTCACATATTTTATGGACAGGCTCCGTAATAGACCCTAATTCAACAGCAAGAAATGCAGTTTTTTATGGAGATAAAGCCATTGATAGATCGCCCTGCGGAACAGGTACATCGGCCAGAATGGCCCAATGGTATACCAAGGGCTTGCTGAAAAAAGGAGATGTATTTATCCATGAAAGTATTATTGGCTCCAAATTCAATGGAAGAATTGAAGAAGAAACTACCGTAGATGGAAAACCAGCCATGCGTCCAAGTATTGAAGGATGGGCTAGGATTTATGGTTATAATCAAATAAATATAGACAGTCAGGATGATCCATATGCTTTTGGGTTTCAAGTGATTTAGTCCATTTTAAATAGGAAATACGACATTTGCATTTTAAAATACAGAACATGAAAGTGGTTATTATTGGAGGGGGAGTTATTGGCTTAAGTAGTGCTTATTATCTTCAACAAAGTGGTCATCAGGTTACGGTGATTGATAAAACAGATATCAGTGATAACTGTTCTTATGGTAATGCAGGATATGTATGCCCTAGCCACTTTATTCCTCTGGCAACACCTGGCATTGTTTGGCAAGGTTTGAAATGGATGTGGAATTCAAAAAGCCCTTTTTATGTTCAACCTAGGTTGGACTTGGGGCTGATGGATTGGGGATTAAAATTCATGCGATCAGCTACTGCGCAGCATGTTGAAACAGCTGCAGTTCCTTTAAGAGATGTAGCCATCTTAAGCAAGAAAATGTATGAAAACATGTCTCAACTGCCCCAATTCAGTTTTGCATTGGAACAGAAAGGACTATTAGAAATTTTTCAAACAGACCAGGGTGCAGAACATGCACATCATACAGTAGCAAAAGCACATGAATTGGGTTTGTTTGATACGGAATTATTGAATTATGACCAATTACAAGCGCTGGAACCACAAACAAAGATCATAGCCAAAGGGGCCATTCATTTTAAGTGTGATGCTCATCTTTATCCCAATAAATTGATGCAACAATTGCTGGCTCATTTACAACAAGTGGGTGTTCAAATTGTGAAACAAACTGAAGTAACTGGATTTGAACATGCTGCCGGTAAAATCACTAAAGTACTGGCAGGAGCAAAAGCATTTGACGCAGATACAGTTGTTATGGCAACTGGATCTTGGTCTAGAGAATTAGCAGCAACATTGAAAGTGAAAATTCCTTTAATGCCAGGGAGGGGTTATTCTGTAACACTGGAGGATTCGCCATATAAGATTAACCATCCTGCAGTACTATTAGAAGGTAGGGCTGCACTTACTCCTATGGATGGTAACAAGATTCGTTTTGGAGGGACCATGGAAATTACAAGTACCAAGACCCCACCTAGATTGGAAAGGGTAGAAGGGCTATTGGCAGCTGTTAAACGCTTTTATCCTGAATTTGATGTAGCAATGCCCAGTATGAACAAAATTTGGTGGGGATACCGTCCTTGCTCTGCTGATGGGCTTCCTTATTTGGGTAAAACCCGTCAATGGAAAAATCTGGTGATGGCTACTGGTCATTCCATGTTAGGCTTGAGTTTGGGTGCAGGTACTGGTAAATTAGTAGATGAAATCATTAATGAGCAAAGTTTAAGCATGGATATCCGTCCATTTGATCCAAATAGGTTTGATTGATAATCTATCTAGGGTAGAGAAATAAACTGCCATAATCATACTTGGCCCATAGTTTGATGTAAATGAACCATTCTATATAGAAATTGTATGAATGAAGGTTTTGTTTACTGTAAATTGTATTTTTATTCCCTATGAGCAATTTTGACCATTTCAGTTTGTCTTACCATAGCACAGGATATTTTTCCAAAATTGTCTCAGATTATCTTTCAGGAGCTGAAACCCTTAGACCATTTTATCAACACCTTCCAAATTTGGAAGGCATTAGAGATTCAATTGCAGCAAGAAAGCAATTTGCCACTTCCAGATCATTATTAGTAGAACAATTAAATGAACAATACACAGGTTTAGAATTGTCAGCTAAAACCCTAAAGAATATAAACGCATTATTAGCTGAAAATACTTTTACTATTACCACGGCCCACCAACCCAATATTTTTACTGGGCCTCTCTATTTTATTTATAAGATCTTACATACCGTCAAATTGGCGGAATTTTTATCTGCTGAAATGCCGGAGAACAATTTTGTTCCAGTGTATTATATGGGTAGTGAAGACGCCGATTTAGATGAAATTGGATCACTCAATGTTGGAGGAGCCGCTTTAAAATGGAATACCAAACAAACGGGTGCCATTGGAAGAATGAAAGTGGATAAGCCTTTTTTGCAATTGATCCATGCTATTGAAGGACAGATTGGGGTTTTAGAACATGGATTGGAATTGATTACCCTTTTTAAACAATGCTATCAAGAGGGGCGCCAAATTCAAATGGCTACTTTAGATTTGGTTAACCAATTGTTTGCTGATTTTGGAGTGGTTGTATTAATTCCAGACAATCCCCATTTAAAATCGGCCTATGAATCAGTTATTGAAAAAGAATTGCTGGAAGGATTTTCACAGCAATCAGTTGCAATTACTACAAAAGCATTAGAAACACATTATAAAGTACAGGCTGCAGGAAGAGAGATTAATCTCTTTTATTTAATGGATGATAAAAGAGAAAGAATAGAATTGCTGGGCGATGTTTATGAAGTGAAGTCTCTTGGTCTCCAATTTACGCAAACTCAGATCCTGTCTGAATTAAAAGACCATCCTGAAAGATTTAGCGCCAACGTCATATTAAGAGGTGGTTTTCAAGAAACAATACTACCCAATATAGCTTTTATAGGCGGTGGAGGAGAGCTGGCTTATTGGTTAGAATTAAAAGCTGTTTTTGAACAAGTAGGTATTCCATATCCTGTTTTGATTTTAAGAAACTCCTTTCTGCAAATATCTGAAGCTCAATTCCAACAAATGAAACGCTTAGACATTGGTCTAGAAGCCCTGTTTCAAGATGGATTTAATTTGTTGAATCAACACGTTAAAAAACAATCCCAACATCAGTTAGAAATAGGTGCTGAAATGGAAGCCATTAGTTTGGTTTATGAGCAGCTTAAAACAGTTGTTGCTAAAGTAGATACTACCTTAGAAGCCCATGTTTCGGCTTTGCAAACCAAGTCTGCCAAGCGTTTGAAAGAATTAGAGAAAAAAATAATAAGAGCAGAGCGATTGCAACATGAAACAGCTGCAAGGCAAATTAATAGTTTGAAAACGGCCTTATTTCCTGGTAATTCGCTACAAGAGCGGGTCTTGAATATGTCCACATTTTATGGAGCATTTGGAAAATCCTGGATGCAAATGATTTATGATGCATCACCTGCACTTTCTATGAACTTTACGATAATAGTAAAGGGTTAGTCCTTTTTGTCAAATTCATTTGGCCAATCCTGTTGCAGGTTTTTAATTTTTGCTTCTACTTCTGAAAGCATAGAAGCTTTGTAAGCAATGATGGTATCACCAATTTTTTGGTCAAAAGCTCCCAAAATTTCAGCTGCTAAAATTCCTGCATTTTTTGCAGCATTTAAAGCTACTGTAGCTACAGGAACACCATTGGGCATTTGTAAAATAGACAAGATAGAGTCCCAACCATCAATAGAATTGGAAGATTTTATGGGTACCCCAATCACGGGCAAACTAGTTATAGCAGCAATCATACCTGGTAAATGAGCGGCCCCACCAGCACCAGCAATAATCATTTTCAAACCCCTGTCTTTAGCTGTTTGTGCATATTCAATCATGCGTATGGGTGTGCGATGTGCTGAAACAACAGTTAATTCAAATGGGATAGAAAACTGGGCCAAAATATTGGCAGCGTCTTGCATGATTTTTAAATCACTGTCGCTACCCATAACTATTCCAACCAGTGCTGTGTTTTTTTCCATTATTCTTGCTTGTTGCTGCAAGATACAAAAAATGTAATTGTCCTTATTTAGTGAATGGCAGTAACATTGACCAGTTCAATATTGATTAAATGAATTTCAATATGTTTTAAATGTGCCTTATTGTGAAATGCACTGATCATTTCAAGGATGTCATAGTCTATAAAATGGGTATTGCTGCCATCAATGGTTAAAATAGAATATTCAGGAATTTGATCCAGGGCATTTCGCAGTTTTACTTTGTTTAGAAAAGTAACATTACTGTTCAAGCTAATATGGTAGACATCGGTAATATGTTTTCGGGTTTTGACAATCCGATATTCAGTTTTGAAATTATTTTGAATGATGAAGTATATTGAAATTAACAGTCCAATGATTACACCAATGAGTAAATCAGTAGTCAATATCACCAATATGGTTATCATGAATGGGGCAAATTGTTTCCACCCCAAACTCCACATATTGCGGAATAGTTTGGGCCTTGTTAAATTATAACCTGTAATTAATAAAATGGCAGACAATGCTGCATAAGGAATGAGGTTCAGTAAAAATGGAATCAGCATTACACTGAGTAATAAAAATAAGCCATGTGTAAAAGCAGATAGTTTGGTTCTTCCACCAGCATCTATATTGGCTGCACCTCTTACAATGACCGCCGTCATAGGAATGGCACCAAGTAAACCACAACAGATATTTCCAATACCTTGGGCAATAAGTTCTCTATTTACAGGTGTGATTCTATTTCTTAGGTCTAATTTATCAATGGCTTCAACACATAGTAGTGTTTCAAGTGAAGCTAAAATGCCAATGGTTAATCCGTTTTTCCATATTTCAGTAGACTGAAATAGTTTACTAAAATCGGGAAATACAATTCCTGATAAGAGGTTGGATGAAATGTTTACTAGTTGCGTTGATTTTAAGCGGTGTTCCATGGCAAATTGTGCAAATACCCAATTGACCAATACGCCAATTACTACAACAATTAAGGCAGGAGGTAGCGAAACTTTTTTCTTAATATTTGGAAACTGAAAAATAATTAAGAGCAACAAAGAAATGACACTTATAATAACCGCACCAGCAGTAATATGCAATTTGAATTGCGCAAGGTTGCCAAGGAATTGTGTACTAGAAAATAGATGAAGAAATCCGCTAGTCCAAAAATCAGGTTTGTCATAACCTAATGCAATGGGAATTTGCTTAGAAACCAGAATAATGCCAATGGCTGCTAGCATTCCCTTAATCACGGCTGATGGGAAAAAACTAGCAATGGTTCCAAGTTTCAATAAACCCAACAATAATTGAAATGCACCCGCAATTAAAACGGATAAAAGGAAAACCCGATAGTCTCCTGCAGAAACTATAGTTGCTGCAACCAAGGTGGTTAGTCCAGCTGCGGGTCCAGAAACTCCTAGTTCTGAGCCACTTATAAATGAAACAATCAAACCTCCAATGATTCCACTGAGTAATCCAGCATACAATGGAGCCCCTGATGCCAATGCAATACCCAAACAAAGTGGTAGGGCTACAAAAAATACAGAAAGTCCAGCAGCCAAATCGTGCTTGAACCAAACCATTCTATAATATTTCAGCTTTCTATTCAATTTCCGGTTTTTACAAATTTACCGGTTAAATGAAAGAGAAAAAATGACAAATGGTTGTTTGGGAAATATAGCTTTATTTGCTTTTTAAAGGAGTTGTTTTAGCATTACCATCTCTAATAGCATTATAATGTGGTGACATGATTTCTACTCCAGCTTCATTAAATGCTTCTTGAATTTGTATGTGTAGATTTGAATAAGTTATAGCTTGTTGATTTGGCAAAAATGTATAAGCATTGATTTGATAGCTTACAAAAAAGTCATCCAAACTAGTTTGTAAAACAAAGGGTAATTGTGTATGACTGATCCCCTCCGTGGATAAAGCAGCTTTAATTAGTAATTTATGTACTGTTTCCCAAGCCGCATCATATCCAATAGTTACAGTAGTATACAAAATCAAAGCATTTCCTTCTCTAACCTCTGCACTGAAATTGGTTGTATGGCTACCCATGACATTAGAGTTTGGAATTGATATTATTTCATTTTTAATTGTCTTAATTCTAGTTACCAAAAGTGACTTTTCAATCACATCTCCAGTTGTTTCTCCAATTTTAACCCTGTCTCCAATTTTAAAAGCACGGGTATAGGTTAAAACCAAACCTGAAATAATATTACTTAATGAACCTGTTGAGCCAAAAGTGAATAAAAGTCCAATAAAAACTGAAACCCCTTTAAATACAGGACTTTCTGACCCTGGTAAGTAAGGGAAAATTACAATAATCAAAAAAGCAAATAGTAAAATGCTAATTATTTGATAGGTAGGTTTTGCCCAGTCTTTGTAAAATCCCTCTATTTTTAATACACCGTTTTCAATCTCTTTACTTAGAAAATGAAATCCTTTTCTAATATAAACAATGATGATGACTAGCACTATAATTGTAAATAGATTAGGTAAGTAATCCCAAATTGATATTAAAATTTTCCCCATTGGGTCTGTAACAAAGCTTAGTAGCTTTTCAGCAATATCTTTTGTCCAAGGCAGAATACTAAATGCTAAGGGAAGGGTTAAGTAAATTGAAAACAAGATAAATGCCCATTTTATCAAATTATTTAAACGAAGTAATAATAAAGCTTCTTGGTTGCTATTTAATAATGTATATGATTTAATTTTAATTCCATTGATTCCTTTTTCCAAATGCTGGATAATCCATTTTCTGCTATATTGAAAAAGGGTTTTTATAAGAAAAATGAGTACACCCATTAAAATAAAAACCAATACTATAAGGCCTATTCTTTTTAACTTATTTTGTAAACTATATAACGTTACATAATCGCCTACTGCTTTTTGGATTATATTTTTATTTTTATTGGCCAGTTGTATTACCTGCATATTATTCCATAAGGCATCTTCAGCTACAATACTCATGACAAGTTTTCTTCCATAGAAAAGGTCTGTAACAGTTACTCCTTGTTCTAATCTGAAACTGTCTTTATTATATTTAATTCCTTCTGCAATAGATTGTATTCTTTTAGTAATAGCAGTAGCTCTTTCAGTAGCTGACAATTCACCAAGTCTATGGTAAATCAGAAAAAGAGTGTCTTTAAAAGGAGCAACCGGAAACCCTTTGACTGTTTTGCGCAAACTATCTAGTGTTTTGATTTGAATAGTCTGCTTAAGGCTATCGTCAATCTTAATTTTTGATAATTGATTACTTAAAGCTGTTTTTTTACTAACCTCGTTTTGTTTAAGTAAAGAAATTTCTTTTTCTAGTTCAATTCTCCTCAATGAGTCCTTAAACCTTTCTAGGGTAAGATCTAATAAATGTTGAGAAGAATTATTTAATTTCTTTTGTACAACACTATCTAAGTTGTTAATGATTGCATTTTGAATTTGACCAACAACCACAACCTGGGTTGTCAGCAACAATACCCATAATAAGAAAACTCTTTTCATCAAAATTGATTTTAGGAATTAGATTATCCTAAACTAAATATAACAAATAGCCATTCAAAAAAGAAGCCCAAACTAAAAAGTTCAGGCTTCTCAAAAAGATATTCAATTGTATGTTTATGCAGATTCCAATTCTACCAATTTTTCAAATGCTTTTTCATATTCCGCATTTTGGTTATTGTATTCTGTTTGTACCTTCTTATAATCTGCTTCTAATTGAACAAATTTATTTCTATCAGCATAGTTGGCAGGATCCCCCATGGCAGCTTCAATTCTAAGTTTCTCAGCTTTAACTTTATTTAAATTTGCTTCAATTTGTTGCAATAATTTTTGCTGTTTCTGAACTTCTTTTTGCAAATCTTTATTGATAGGGCCAACCGGTTGTTGCTTTTTTGGTTCTGGTTTTGGTTCTGGTTTTTCTATTTTGGCTTCATTTCGGGCATTTTCCTGTTCTTTCTTAGCCATACGCTCATTCCATTCAACCCATTCTTGATAACTACCCTTGAATTCCTTAATTTGATTGTCTACAATCTCCCAAATCTTATTTGCTGTTTTAGAGATGAAATAACGGTCGTGACTGACCAAGATGATACTTCCCTCGTATTTGTTCAAAGCATCTGCCAACAATTCAACAGAGTGCATGTCTAAGTGGTTGGTAGGCTCATCCAAAATTAAAAAGTTGGCTTTGCTGACAATGGTTTTAGCTAAAGCTACACGCGCTTTTTCACCTCCGCTTAGTACCCTGATTTTCTTATCAATATCGTCTCCTCCAAATAAAAAAGCTCCCATTAAACTTCTGAGTTCTACATCGGACTTTTTACTGCCACAGGATTGCATTTCTTCCAATATGGTATTGGTCATGGTTAGCGCTTCAAGCTGGTGCTGCGCATAAAAGCTTTCTTCTACATTGTGCCCCCAAACCCTTTCTCCGGTAAAGGATTCCGTGCCTGCTACCATACGTAAAACCGTAGACTTACCCTTTCCATTGGCTCCAATTAAAGCAATCTTATCACCGCGATCAATTTCAGCATTGGTATGATCAACAATATTGATTTTACCAAAATTTTTACTCACTTCTTTGAGTGTAACCAAAGTTTTACCAGGTACTTTGTCTAATTGAAAATTGATTCTCAAATCGGGTCTTTCCAATTGAACATCTTCTATTTTTTCAATCTTATCTAGTCTTTTCTGCACACTTTGGGCTTGAGCAGCTTTACTAGCTTTGGCTTTAAAGCGTTCAATAAAACGTTCCTGTTGGCGAATATAATCTTGTTGGTTTTCAAAGGCTTTTTGTTGCATGTCTATGCGGATCATTTTCTCCTGCTCATAGAACTCATAGTCTCCGGTATAAATATGCAATTGTTGTTGGTAAACTTCTACAATCTTATTCACCATTCTATTTAAGAAGAATTTATCGTGGCTCACAATTACCACACTGCCTTTATAGTGCAATAAGTATTTTTCTAACCACTCAATTGAAGGAAGATCCAAGTGGTTGGTAGGTTCATCCATCAACAATACATCCGGTTGCTGCAAAATCATTTTTGCCAACAAAACACGCATTCTCCAACCTCCACTAAACTCCTTATAGGGTCTACTTAAGTCATCGTTACTAAAACCAAGACCATGTAAAACTTCTTCTGCTTTGTGGTGAATATTGTATCCATCCAATACATCTAATTCATGAAGGGCATCGGTATACTTAATTAGTAAGTCTTCATTTTCAGAATCTTTTTCTAATTCCTGACCAAGGGTTTCAATTTCTTTTTCTAACTGACGCACCCTTTCAAAAGCACTTAACGCTACTTCAGTAATATTATCATTGGTATCAAAACTCAATAGGTCTTGGTGGAGGTAACCAATACTGGTATCCTTTCCCTTTTCTACTGTTCCCTTAGAGGGTGTATATTCTCCCACCAATACTTTTAAAATGGTAGACTTTCCAGTACCATTATATCCTATTAGACCAATTCTATCTCCGGGCTGAATATGCCAAGTGGCGTCTTCAACTATAACCCTTGCACCAAATTCAAACGTAACATTTTGCAGACCTATCAACATCTCTTAACAGTTATTTAAGGGCGCAAAGGTAATCCCAATCTGCTGCCAATACAATTTGGATTAATTTTACTTGGTAATTTCTAGCTGCTTTTTTGAAAATTCCAATCAAATCACATGAAAATCCACCTTTTTTGCCTGATTGTACTATGTATTTTGGCTTGTCAACAACCTTCAGATAAAGTTCTGGCAGAAGGCAGTAGTCAAGCAAAAAACACGTCTATAAAGGCTCATTCACCCACTTTTGATCAATCTTTTGATAAATTACTATCAGCCTATTTGCAATTAAAAGACCAATTGGTAGCTGAAAAGGATAGTGGGATTGCCCAATCAACTAGGGCCCTTGTCTTGGCAAGTGATAGTTTAAAACTCAGTGAATTACAGGCTGATTCCAATCTAGTGCAAACTGCTTTTAGCTATTCTGATGGCATTTCTTCAGAAGCACAAGGCTTATTAGGAGAAAATAATTTATTATCAAAAAGAAGGTCATTTCAAATGATCAGTGACCAATTGTATGACCTAATTAAAACTGTTCAATACCAACACAAGCCTTTATATCGTTTTTATTGCAACAAAGCGTTTGAAGATCAGGGGGCTTATTGGATTAGTGATCAGACCATTGTAAACAATCCTTATCAGCCCAGTTTAAAACCTATTTGTGGTGAAATCAAAGATAGTATTTCAGTTGCCACCAATTAATTGGACATTATTACAACTTTGCCTTCATTCATTTGTTAGAAAAACATGGCCCGGATTCTTTTATTACTATTTATTTGTTCTTATAGCATCTCAAGTTTAGCTCAAGATAAATTTACTTTAAACGGTTATATCCGTGATAGTGTTTCTGGAGAGTCCTTGATTGGAGCCAATTTGTCCATTAGATCAGAAGGCAAGGGGGTAAGTAGTAACCAATATGGTTTTTATAGTATCACGCTAAAAAATGGGAGCTACCAATTGGCAGCTTCTTTTGTGGGTTATCAACCTAAAGTTTGGACTATTAACTTAACAGAAAATAAATCATTTAATATTCTATTGGTTCCAAATACTAATGCCATTAATAATGTAAAGGTAGTTTCCAGGAGAAGGGATAATCAGGTAAAAACAGCCCAGATGGGCAAAATTGAATTAAATATCAATACGGCAAAAGCTATCCCAGCTTTTATGGGAGAAGTAGATATTTTAAAAACTTTGCAATTAATGCCAGGTGTTAGAAATGCGGGCGAGGGAAATGCTGGTTTCTATGTAAGGGGTGGAGGTGCAGATCAAAATCTGATTCTTTTAGACGATGCGGTGGTGTATAATACTGGTCACTTATTTGGCTTTTTTTCCATTTTTAATAGTGACGCCATTAAAAATGTTAGCTTAATCAAAGGGGGGATGCCAGCCCAATATGGAGGAAGATTGTCTTCTGTAGTTGATGTTGCTATGAAAGAAGGAAATTCCAATAAAACTCAGGTTGATCTTGGAATTGGATTAATTGCTTCGCGATTTTCTATTCAAGGACCCATTAAGAAAAACAAGGCATCGTATATGATTTCTGCTAGAAGAACCTATGCCGACGCTATAGCAAAACCCTTGATCAAAAAGACCAGTGACTATTATGGCTCTGGTTACTTTTTCTATGATTTGAATGCCAAAGTAAATTATGAGATTTCCGAAAAAGACCACCTCTATTTGAGTGGTTATTTTGGAAGGGATAAGTTTAATTTCAACAATGCCAAAAGGTCTTTCAAAACTGAAATCCCTTGGGGGAATTCTACTGCAACCCTAAGGTGGAACCACGTTTTCAACAAGAAATTATTTTCAAATACCACTTTGGTATACAATGATTATCAGTTTGCATTGAATGGTAAACAAAATGATTTTAATATTAATCTCTCTTCAGGTATAAGAGACCTAAATGCCAAAACAGATTTTGATTATTATCTATCTCCAGAACATAAAATCAAGTTTGGTGCACAATATACTTTTCATACATTTTTACCCAATGTCTTGAGCGGGAATCAAGATTCTGTAGTCTTTACACCTCAGAATGCTACCAAAAAGTTTGCTAATGAATATGGCTTGTATTTGCAGGACGATTGGGAAGTAAATAATAAGCTGAAACTGAATATAGGTCTGCGTTATAGCCAATTCCAGCAAGTGGGTAGATATACCAATTATATTAGAGACGTAAATGGGAATAAAGTAGACAGTGTAGTCTATGGCAAGGGTCAAACGGTGCAGTCTTATGGTGGATTTGAGCCAAGAGCTACCTTAAGGTATACCCTAAATGACAATGCCTCTTTGAAGGCAGCTATTACCAATAACTTACAATATATTCATTTGGTTACCAATGCAGGAACTACTTTGCCCACGGATCTTTGGGTACCTAGCACTTTACGAGTAAAACCCCAGTTGAGTTGGCAATATGCCATAGGTTATTTCCAGAATTTAAAAGAAGGAATGTTTGAAACTTCAGTGGAAGCCTATTACAAAACCATGGAAAACCAAATTGAATATAGAGAGGGTTATACACCTTCATTAAAAGATCCCGAAGAAGAATTTGTATTTGGAAAGGGATGGAGTTATGGGGCAGAGTTTTTTGTTAATAAGGTAAAGGGTAAACTGACTGGTTGGATTGGGTATACCCTAAGTTGGACTTGGAGACAATTCAAGGAACTGAATGATGGGTTAAAATATCCCAGTAGAAATGATAGAAGACATGATTTATCGGTAGTAGCTAACTATGAACTCAATTCAAAGTGGAGATTGTCTTCTGTTTTTGTATATGGCACTGGAGCCGCCATTTCTGTACCTGAACGTTTCTATTTGGTGAGTGGTGTCTTGACCCAAGAATATAGCAGAATCAATGCTTATAGAATGGCTGCTTATCATAGAATTGATATTGCGGCTACCTATACACCTAAAAGAAAAGAAAATAGCAAATTCAATAGTAATTGGGTATTTAGTATCTACAATATATATAGTAGACAGAACCCCTATTTTATTTATTATGACCAAGAGGGGAGTGCAGCAACTGGGGATTTAAAAGTATCGGCCAAACAAGTTTCCCTTTTCCCCATTATTCCATCCGTTACTTGGAATTTGAAATTCTAATTTTTAGGCGTGTATTCAATGACCACTTTGGCATTTTTTTCTTCTGTAGAAGTTAAGAAAACCTCATAGCGTTTTTTGCCAGCAGTGATTACCATTAAAGCAGTGTTAGGTGGAATTTCACCAAGGTTTTCAGCCACCATAATCAGTTCATGTCGATGGTCATCTTTGGTGCACTTAATTTTGAAACTTATAGGCGTGTAGCTTAAACCACCGTTTTTGATGACCTGTTTGTTATTGTGAAATAAGGAAATGCTATCATGATCAATAGTTCCATTGTCATAAATATCAATCTGAATTAATTCTTCATCAGTTTGAATGGTTTTGACCAAATTGTTTTCCCTTTCTATAAGCACTTTTGGAACTGGAACCTTATTCACTATGGGCTCTTTGGCTTTTGATGGAATAGTGTCCTTTGGTATGATAGTGGCCGGTGCAGAAATGGGCTTTTTGTCCATTGGTGCAGGTGTTGGAGTAGTAATATTTTTGTTGACCAAATTATTTTCAGCACCTGGCTTTGTTTTAACTACTGGTGCTGTTTGTTTGGTAGCCGGTTGATTTGGAGCTGCTTGTTTGGGGGCAGGTGTTTTGCTAGTGGTAGAAGGGTTACTAGGCTTGGTTACAGGAGAATTTTGTGTAGTATTTGTTTTTGGTACAGGCTTAGTTGCAGGTTTGGATGCAGCAGCAGACTTGGATTCAGGCTGAACTGTCTTGGGCGATTCTACCGGTAAAACTTTTTTCTTACTAGTATCAACCGCTTTCTTTTGTTTTAAGAAATCTTCTGCTTGAAAATCTGATACTGGAACTTTTTCTAAATAAACTTTACCCGCACCACAATCTCCCTTGTCCCTAATATTCACAGAAATAAATTCACCTTGAAGTACTTCTAATTTTCCAATTTTGGAATAGTCCAGGTAGCAAGTCATCAAACAAGGTTGGCTTTTATCACCAATTTTTAGTTCCATTAACCCGGTCTCTTTTAGGGTAATAGATTTGGCCTGAGGAGAATAAATTCCCTGCGCACTGGCTTTGCCATAAAAAACCGTTGTTTGATAAGAATAGGTTACTCCGTCAACGGAATTGTCCTGATTGAGCCTGATCTGTACCTCATATTTGTACATTTCTTCTTTTACACCACCCCGGTATAACCCATTAGAGGCACTAAAATACCCCCTCCAGATCCCTGTCAATTTTTGTGATTGGGCGCTAAAAGAAAGCAATAAAATGAAAACAAGGGTAAAATTCAATCTCATTGGGACAAAACTACGCCCACAAGTTAAGGCAACATACTAAAGAAGCGTTAAAGCTTTGAATGAGATATTGGGATTGAGCTGTCATAGTCTGACCGCAATTTTGTAACTTTGCCACCCTATTAATTAAGCTCTATTTTAAATACATGATACAGATTTCTTTTCCAGATGGCGCAGTAAGGGAATACCAGTCAGGTATTTCTGCAATGGATGTGGCCAAATCAATCAGTGAAGGCTTGGCCAGAAAGGTGTTGGCCGCAAAAGTGAATGGACAGGTTTGGGATGCTTCTCGTGAAATTACCACGGATGCTAGCTTACAATTACTTACTTGGGATGACGCAGATGGTAAAAATACTTTTTGGCATTCCTCCGCCCACTTGATGGCAGAAGCTGTTGAATCCTTGTTTCCAGGGGTGAAATTTTGGGTAGGACCTGCATTGGACCGTGGTTTTTATTATGATATGGACTTGGGTGACCGTCAAATGACGGAAGAAGACCTTCGCCAGATTGAGAACAAGATGAATGAATTAGCCAAGCAGAACAATCCTTATATCCGCAAAGCCATAGCCAAACAAGATGCTATTCAGTATTTTGCAGATAAGGGTGACGAGTATAAATTGGATTTGTTGCAAGGTTTACAGGATGGAGAAATTAGTTTTTATACCCAAGGTCAGTTTACAGATCTCTGTAGAGGACCACATATTCCTGGCACTGGAGCTATTAAAGCCATCAAATTAACCAGCATTTCTGGAGCTTATTGGAAGGGCGATGAGAAAAATAAGATGTTGACCAGGGTCTATGGAGTCACTTTTCCCAATAAAGCTGAATTGGATGCTTATTTGCTGATGATGGAAGAAGCCAAAAAGCGCGACCACCGTAAATTGGGTAAAGAATTGGGTATTTATACCATGAATGACGATATTGGTCAAGGCTTGATCCTTTGGATGCCTAATGGAACGGTGATCATTGAAGAGTTGGAGAAATTAGCAAAAGAAACTGAATCGGATGGAGGTTATAAGCGCGTTGTAACCCCGCATATTGCCAAAGAGAATTTATATATCACCAGTGGACACTTGCCTTATTATGCAGATAGTATGTTTCCTCCCATGGATATGGACGGAGAAAAATATTATCTCAAAGCCATGAACTGTCCACACCACCATAAAATCTTTGATGCAGAACCCAAAAGCTATCGCGATATGCCTTATCGTATTGCTGAATATGGTACCTGCTATCGCTACGAGCAAAGTGGAGAATTATTTGGACTCATGCGTGTACGTTGTTTGCATATGAATGATGCGCATATATATTGTTCTAAGGAGCAGTTTATGCAAGAGTTCAAAGCGGTGAATGATATGTACCTCAAGTATTTCAAGATTTTTGGAATTGAGAAATACGTAATGCGCCTCAGTTTGCACGATCCAGAAAAATTGGGTCAGAAATATGTAAACGAGCCCGAGCTCTGGTTACAAACAGAAGAGTTGGTGCGTAATGTATTAATAGAGACAGGTGTTCCATTTGTTGAAGTAAAAGGCGAAGGCGCGTTTTATGGACCAAAAATTGATGTTCAAATCTGGAGTGCCATTGGTAGAGAATTTACTTTGGCAACCAACCAAGTAGATTTTGCCCAACCAAGAAGCTTTAATCTATCTTTTACCAATAAGGAGAACGAAGCCGAAATTCCTTTAATCATTCACCGCGCACCTTTGGGTACCCATGAAAGGTTTATTGGATTCTTATTAGAGCACTATGCTGGTAAATTCCCTGTATGGTTGGCGCCACTACAAGTAAAAATCCTGCCCATTAGTGATAAGTTCATGGATTATGCAAAATCTGTTGAAACCAGACTTAGAAAAGCAGGTGTTCGGGTGGAATTAGATGATAGAAACGAAAAAATTGGAAAAAAAATCCGCGATACAGAATTGATGCGCGTACCTTACATGCTGGTAATAGGAGAGAAGGAAGTGGCAGAAAATCAGTTATCCGTAAGACGTCAGGGCAAGGGAGATACGGGTGTTCAATCTGTTGATGCCTTTGTAGAAATGATCAAGGATGAAATAGAAAATCGTAAATCTGCAGAATAGTCTGCTTTATTTATATCTTTAACAACAAATCAATTATTCACAAAACAAGTTTTAATGGCATTACCACCAAGAGGCGGAGGAAGATTCAACCCCAGGTTTAACAGGCAGCCGGAGCCTGAACATCGTATTAATGAAAGGATTCGCGTTTTGCAAGTCCGTTTGGTAGGCGATAACGTAACAGTTGGCGTATATCCTACTTCAGAAGCACTTAAAATTGCCCAAGAACAAGAACTGGACCTGGTTGAAATTTCCCCAACAGCAGATCCTCCAGTTTGTAAGGTCATAGATTATAAGAAGTTCCTCTACGAAAAGAAGAAGAAGGAAAAGGAAATGAAGGCCAATTCTAAGCAAAGTGAAGTAAAAGAAATTCGCTTTACACCTGGAACAGATGACCATGATTTCAATTTTAAAGCCAAACATGCTGAAAACTTTCTGAAAGACGGTAATAAGGTAAAAGCCTATGTACAGTTTAAAGGACGAGCCATCATGTTCCAAGATAGGGGACAATTATTGCTCCTGAAATTTGCAGAAAGATTGGCAGAAGCAGGAAGCTTGGAAAGCATGCCCAAGTTAGAAGGTAAAAGAATGTTTGCCATTTTTACCCCTAAAACAGGTAAAAAGAAGGCATAATCTAGATATTTTATAGATCAAGAAAGCGGCATTTTAGGCCGCTTTCTTAGTTTTAAGACTTAATAATCAACTAGTTATCCTGAATTTTAAACTTCATTCTTCACGCTTCGTTCTTCACTCTTCACTTTTTCCTATATTTTTCATTCTTCACTCTTCACTTTTCACTTTTTCCCTTACCTTTGCCATCCGAAAAAATCGGACATTTCCCGTATGGCTCAAACAAGTTTCTAACCGGTGTTAGAACGCCAGCAGGGTGTAATCTCAAAAAGATTATTTAACATGCCAAAGGTAAAAACCAACAGCAGCGCAAAAAAACGCTTTAAGGTGACAGGTACCGGAGAGATCACTTTCCAAAAAGCTTTCAAACGTCACATCTTGACTAAGAAATCTAAAAAACGTAAAAGAGCTTTGAACAAGAAAGGTTTGGTAAGTGCTCCAAACAAAGACTTCGTTCTACGTTTATTACGTTTGAAAGGATAATCTTTCAAAGAACTCCAGTAACCATCATTTTAAAACAACAGCTTGTAATTTTTAGTACAAGCTTCAAAACAAAATACTATGCCACGTTCAAAAAATGCAGTAGCATCTAGGGCTAGAAGGAAAAAAATCCTTGACCAAGCAAAAGGTTTCTATGGTAAACGTAAAAACGTTTATACCGTAGCCAAAAATATTGTTGAAAAAGGTTTGACTTATAGTTATGTAGGTCGTAAACTTAAAAAGCGTGAATACCGTCAGTTGTGGATTGCACGTATTAATGCCGCTGTAAGAGAAGAAGGAATGACTTACAGTCAGTTTATCAATAAATTAAGTGTAAAAGGTATTGACTTGAACCGCAAAGTTCTAGCTGATTTGGCTATGAATGAACCAGAAAGCTTTAAAGCGCTGGTTGCTCAAGTAAAGTAATACAACTTGAAAATAAGTAAGCGCCGGAAGGAACCTATCCTTCCGGCTTTTTTTTGTACATGCAACCGTTAAAACTGTTAGTTTTGCAAAGCAAAAATTGTTCTGCCAACAGTATAACTCTAAACTAGCTAATGAACAACACCTACACCTCGCTTGTAAAACAGACCTTCCATTTTCCCCAGGAAGGATTTGATCAAAATGATGATGGTTACCTAGAATTTAATGGATTAGACCTGATCTCCTTGATCAACAAGCATGGAACACCTTTAAAGCTTACTTATCTCCCCAAAATAGGGATGCAGATTAACAAGGCTAAGACCTTGTTTGCCAATGCATTTAAGAAGCACAAATACGAAGGGCAGTATTTTTATTGTTATTGTACCAAAAGTTCTCATTTTTCTTTTATTGTAGAAGAAGCTCTAAAGCATGGTATTCATTTAGAAACCTCACATGCTTATGACCTTGATATTATCAATAGGCTCTATGAAAGAAGAAAGATCAACAAAGATGTTTATATAGTTTGCAATGGGTATAAGCAAAAAACCTATACTTCAAGGATTGCAAAGATGATCAATAGTGGATTTAAGAATGTGATTCCTATTCTTGATAATAAAGAAGAATTACAAGCTTACCGTAAATCTGTAAAACAGCCATTCCGTTTAGGAATTAGGGTGGCGGCAGAAGAAGAGCCCAATTTTCCTTTCTATACTTCTAGATTGGGAATTCGTGCAAAAGATATCTTGGAATTTTATGTAGATGAAATTGAAGGTTTTGAAGATAAGTTCCAATTAAAAATGCTTCATATTTTTTTGAATAAGGGAGTTAAAGATGATATCTATTATTGGAGTGAGTTGAACAAAATCATTAACCTTTATTGTCAACTAAAGAAAATTTGCCCAGAGTTAGATAGTATCAATATTGGTGGAGGATTTCCCATCAAGCATTCTTTGGGATTTGAATATGATTACCAATTCATGATCAATGAGATTGTAGGTAATATCAAGAAAGCTTGTAACAAAGCAAAAGTTCCAATGCCAAATATCTATACAGAGTTTGGAAGTTTTACAGTAGGAGAGAGCATGGCGCATATTTACAGTGTGCTAGGTCAAAAAATTCAGAATGACCGTGAGTGCTGGTACATGATTGACTCTTCTTTTATTACTACATTACCTGATACTTGGGGAATTGGGGAGAAATTCCTGATGTTGCCAATTAATAAATGGGACAATGAATACCATCGGGTAGTGTTAGGGGGCATTACATGTGATAGTCATGACTACTATGATTCAGAAGAACATATCAATGAAGTGTTTTTGCCAAAACTAGCAGCAGATGGCAAGAAAGAAGTAGAATCTAACAAGGAACCATTGTATGTAGGATTCTTCCATACTGGTGCTTATCAGGATCAAATTAGTGGATACGGTGGAATCAAGCACTGTATGGTGCCTTCGCCAAAGCACGTCATTGTTGAATATGACAAAAACGGAAAATTAATTGATTGGGTATACGCCAAGGAGCAAACTTCTGCCAGCATGCTCAAGATCTTAGGTTACTTAAGATAAGGTTTCAAATCATTCAAAAATCCGCTCAGAAATGTGCGGATTTTTTTTGTGCCAGTATTTGTACATTTAATCCTAAAAACTTGATAATGAAAAAGCTGCCCTTATTAATAATATTGTCCTTTTTAATGTTCCATCAGTTAAAAGCGCAATCAAATATTGATTCAGTAAAAAATGCGGTTAACAATTTATTTGTAGCCATGAAAACAACTGACCAAGCTTTATTGACTAGTTGTTTTGCAGATAGTGCTATTTTACAAACTATCACAAAGAATAGGGAGGGGCAAGTAATTGTTGTTAATCAAAAAGTTGCTGATTTTGCAACGTCTATTAGCCGATTTGCAAAAGGTGATTTAGATGAACAAATCAGTTTTGATGTAGTGAAAGTAGATGGGGATTTAGCTATAGCTTGGACCCCCTATAAATTTTATTTAAAGTCAGTGTTTAGTCATTGTGGAGTAAATTCCTTTCAATTGGTTAGACAAAAGAATGGATGGAAAATTCAATATTTAATTGATACCAGAAGAAAAACAAATTGTGATTAAGCTAGTTAGTTAGCCTGTAAATCTTTAATGCATTCTTTCAGCTCTAAAACATATTTTCCATAGATTTTGTGCAAGTACCATTTGGTAAAATAGTACATCCCAACACTAAAAGAAATAAGGTAAATAACAGAAATAGTCAATACCAATGTCATTCCTAGATGGGTTTTTCCAATTAATTTATCTAATTCTGGAACAGGTGTTTTTTCATTGTAACCAAGCCAACCAGCAAAAAATAAACAGATTGGGACCATGGCCATGGTAAACTGAAAATAGCGTTTCATGTATTCCTCAATGAGTATAACATAATTGTTTAGATTACTAATGACTGGTTGATGCACTTTGTTTAGTTCAGATGTTTTTTTCAACAAGTAAATCAATAAAAATAGGAACACAAAAATGAAAACAGCCGACACACCAAAATAGGTTCTAACAGATTGGTACTTGGTACTAAATGCAAGCACAGCAAAAAGCATCATACCAAGGAATCCAAAAAGAATTTCATATAGAATACTTTTTTTCAACTTTTCAATCACAGAAAAAGTCTTCTTGTTCAGCATTTGAGCAATATCTTCCCCGGACCTACCCTGATGGTCAGTGGAGAGCTTTGCGTTGAGTTGTTGTTTAAATTGATCTAAATCCATAAAAATATTTTTAGGATTGCTCCAATTGTTTTTTTGCTTCTTCCTTTAATTTGGTTTTAATTCTATTCATTTTCACTGCCACATTGTTTGCTGTGATTCCCATCATTTCACCAATATCTTGATATGGATAATCCTCCAAATACAACATTACAATGGCTTTATCAATTTTACTAAGCTCTCCAATGGCAGCATACATGGCTTTCAATTGCATCTCAATTGGATCTAAGCCGTCTTCTGAAATGGTGTCTGGAAGTAAGTCTGTTGTATATAAATGGGGGCTTCTTTTTTCTTTTCTATAAAAAGTGATTGCCGTATTTAAGGCAACTCTATAAAGCCAAGTAGAAAATTTGGCGTCTCCTCTAAAACTTGGAAAGGCTTTCCAGGCTTGTAGTGTTATCTCCTGAAAAAGATCTTCCCTTTCACTATGTCTATCCATATAAAGGTTGCACACTTTGTGAACAATGTTCTGGTGTGTTTTTAATAAGGATACAAAATGGTCTTGGGAGCTCATCAAACCAATTTAATAATTAATGGGTTCTACCTGATATCCTTTTTTGCGTAATAATTCCAAAACCCCAGATTTGCCACCTAGGTGTCCAGCCCCAACTGCAAAAAAACTAGGGCTTTCTTTCATGGCCTTTTTCATTTTTGGAACCCAATTTTTATTTCTTTTGATTAGCATGGTAGATTCAAAATCATCATTTACACCCTTTTCCTTCATAAATTGGTATAAAGCGTTAACGTCTTTTTTCAAGTAAACCTGAATCATTTCATTCATTACTTGTTTGCTACTATCAAAATTGTTAACCATTTTGCTCATAGCGGCTAATTGGGAATCTATAGGTTCTTTATTCAAAAGCTTCAATTGTTGTTCTACGGTTTCTAAGCCAAGAACCTCTATTTGCTTTTTTTGGGCTAAATGCATTAATTCGGTTTCAGGTTGTACAGTGGCTTTGCAAGGAACAGTTTTTAAAATAAGAAAACTCATTCCCATAAAAGGTTTATACTCTTTAAGTAACATCAAAGACATGCCTGTTACTGATTGATATTTTTTGTCAAATGCGGCAAATTCTTTGGGATCCATATAGGTATCAATAGTTTTACCATCCTTTAGCTTGGCAAATTCTTTCATGTTTTCTGGCATCTTTGGATCATCCATATCTAGCTCGCCATAATATTTCTTACAAGAAGAAAGTGCGTCTTCCATGGGTTTGGATATTTGAAATTGATCCTTGCACATCATGTGAAATGTTCCAAAAACATAGGAAGGTTCTTTTAAGCCTTTCCCGCTTATTTTCCAAAGAAGGGATTGCGCTTCATTTTGAGAAAAACTAATATTAGCTATTAGTATAAAAAGGAGGAAAAGCTTCTTTTGCAACATCATAACATATTTTATAAGCCATAGGTAGTTTATTTTGTTTGATTATTACACTAGCTAAGAAAAAAAATACCCCCCTGTAAAAACAGGAGGGTAAACCAAAACCAACTGCTGTGAAAAATCACAGATTACCAACTTACAAAACGGTAATTTCTTTTGGACTAATCACCACTTTTTCAATTCTTGGGAGGAATAGTTTTAAAATTCCATTCTCATATTTTGCTTGAATGCCATCTACCTGAATTTGATCATCTAAACTAAAACTGCGTTTAAATCCTTTGTATTGAAATTCTCTGCGGATTGTTTTATAATTATTATCTGGAGCATTTTCTTTTTGTTCGTAAGAAATTGTTAACAGGTCTTTTTCCAATTTAATTTTAAAATCTTCCTTGTTTCTACCTGGAGCATTAACTTCTAAATGAAATCCTTCGTTGGTTTCATGAATATTCACTGGAGGTAATGAATGATTAACCGGAAGGTCTCTACCCCATGAACTTGGGAAAGCATTTAATAATTCATGTAACATGTTGTTTGCTTGTCCTGGGTGTTGTTTTACGAATGTCATAGTTTTATTTTTTAGATTTTTAGATTTATTAAACCTGTTCAAACTATATACCAACCCATTTTTAGTGACTTGGAGCTGAAAAATTGACTACATAATTTACTTAAACATGACAATAAGTCTTATTATTGCCGAAAATAGCGCCAAATTGACAAAAAATAATTTTAAGATTTGATGTTTCCACTTTTACCTAATTTTGTCTTCCATAAATAAAATTGAAGATTATGTATCCAGCTGAGATAGTATTACCCATGAAGGCAGAGTTGACTGATAGTGGATTTGATGAGTTATTAACCGCTGCTGAAGTTGACAGTGTATTGGGTCAAGAAGGAACTACATTAGTAGTAATTAATAGCGTATGTGGTTGTGCTGCAGGTACTTGTAGACCAGGAGTGGTAATGGCAGTAGAAAATTCTACCGTTCGTCCAGACCGTTTAACTACCAGTTTTGCAGGTTTTGATGTTGAGGCTATTAATCAGGTTCGTAAACATTTGTTGCCTTATCCTCCTTCTTCTCCTGCAATTGCTCTCTTTAAAGACGGACAATTAGTAAGTATAGTAGAGCGTCACCAAATTGAGGGTAGACCAGCTCAAGTTATTGCACAACACTTGATTTCTGTATTTAACGAGCATTGTAATTAAGACTTTTTTTGTAAATTTGTTTTTAGATGGGTTAGTAAGTATGGGCCTCACGCAAGTGGGGCCTTATTTTTTTGCATAGTCTGGTCTATTTTTTTATCAATTTTTCTGACTAACATTGTGCTTTGCAGGCTATTCATTATCACAAATCAAGTAGTTGTTCATGTATCCAAATCTTTATTACGCTTTCAAAGATCTTTTTGGAATTGAATTATCAGGTTTAAAATTGATTAATTCATTCGGTTTTTTTGTGGCGCTCTGTTTTATTATTAGTGCTTGGGCACTAACCTTGGAATTAAGAAGAAAACAGCAACAGGGTTTATTCAGTTATACCGAAGAAAAAATAGTCATTGGGGCACCAGCATCTATATTGGATTTAATTTTGAATTTTTTACTCGGTTTTGTTTTTGGATATAAAATTATTGGTGCATTTACCATTACAGATGCTTTAAACGACCCACAATCTTTTATACTTTCTTCAAGAGGCAATCTCTGGCTGGGAATCTTGGTGGGTTTGTTTTTTGGAGGATTAAAATGGTATGAAAAACACAAACAGCAATTAGATAAACCAGAAGAAAGAATAGTTAGAATATGGCCACATGATAGGGTTGGAGACCTTTTGATTTATGCCGCAGGTTTTGGATTTTTGGGAGCTAAGATTTTTCATAATCTAGAAAACTGGAATGATTTTGCAAAAGATCCTATTGGTGCTTTATTGTCATTCAGTGGTCTAACTTTTTATGGAGGATTAATTTGCGCAGGAGCTGCTATTATGCTGTATGCGCGAAGAATTAAATTACCAATTGTTCATTTGGTTGATGCATTTGCTCCTATTTTGATGTTGGGTTATGCCATAGGTAGAATAGGATGTCAAATTAGTGGAGATGGAGACTGGGGAATTGCCAATTTAAATCCCAAGCCCTTTAGTTGGTTGCCAGACTGGCTTTGGGCCTATCAATATCCGCATAATGTTGTAGGAGAAGGATTTCCCATTCCGGGTTGTACTGGGCCTTATTGCAATCAATTGGTACCTGCTGTTTATCCAACTGCATTATATGAAGTGATTCTTTGTTCTTTGATTTTTGTTTTATTGTGGTCTATTCGCAAAAAAATCAAAATTCCTGGTCAATTGTTTGGCATTTATTTAATGTTTAATGGAATGGAACGTTTTCTAATTGAAAGCATCAGGGTTAATACCAAATATGAATCACTACCATTTCAGCCCACTCAGGCCCAAATCATCTCTGTAGTTTTATTCATTTTGGGCTTGCTGTTAACCTTTAATGCCAAAAAATTAGCCAAATGAGAATCATTTGGTTTTTTATAAATCACTTGATTCCTATTTATCTTTGCAAAAAATAATACAATGCCTTCATTTGACATTTCCAGCAAGGTAGACTTGCAAACTCTGGACAACGCCATTAATACCGTTAAAAAGGAAATTAGTACGCGTTTTGATTTTAAAAATTCACCGGTGGAAATTGAATTGAATAAAAAAGATTTCATTTTAAAATTAGAAGTGGAATCGGATATGAAAATGAAACAGGTGATTGATGTAGTCATTAGTAGGTCTATGAAACAAGGCATTGAAGCATCCGCCTTTGATTTTGAAAAAGATGCTTATCCAAGCGGGAAAACCATTAAAAAAGACGTTCCAGTTAGAAATGGTCTCAAGCAAGATGATGCCAAGAAGATTGTGAAATTGATTAAAGACAGTGGGTTAAAAGTACAGGCAGCTATCATGGATGATATCATTAGGGTAACTGCTAAAAAGATTGACGATTTACAAGATGTGATAGCCCTTTGTAGGACTTCTAACCTTGGAATTCCGCTTCAATACATCAATATGAAGAGCTAATTGGGGCATTTTGGTCAATTTTAGAGGTATTTACCCCATTTTCATTTGGAATTCCATACGGAACTGGTTAACTTTGCATTCCTAAAAAATAACAGTACGGCAAAATCCGTACTACCTAAATCAAATAAAATGAAACAAGGTATCCATCCAGAAAATTACCGTTTTGTAGTGTTTAAAGACATGAGTAACGGTGAAGCTTTTTTGAGCAAGTCTACTGCCAATTCTAAAGAAACCATTTTGTGGGAAGACGGAAAAGAATATCCAGTAATCAAATTGGAGATTTCAAATACTTCACATCCTTTCTACACAGGTAAAACCATGTTGGTTGACACTGCTGGACGTATTGACAAATTCAAAAAGCGTTACGCCAAGAAAGACTAATCTTCTTGAAAATAGCAAAAATCCCGTCCCGAGTAATTGGGACGGGATTTTTATTAGGCTATCACCAGTAACTTTACATTCTAAATTTTGAACATGAAATTGCAAATACTGGCTATTGGTGTGCATCCAGATGATGTGGAATTGGGTTGTGCCGGAACATTGCTTGCAGCCATAGAGGAAGGTAAAAAAGTAGGTATTTTAGACTTAACTAGGGGAGAATTAGGAACAAGAGGTACGCCGGAAACCAGAAAAGTAGAAGCTAGCAATGCCGCAGATATATTGGGAATTCAGGTCAGGGAAAATCTTGGTATGGCCGATGGTTTTTTTCAAAATGACGAAGCCCACCAAAGATTACTAATAACTGCTATCCGCAAATATCAGCCCGATATCATTTTGGCAAATGCCCCAGAAGACAGACATCCTGACCATGGAAGAAGTGCTAAGTTAATTTCAGACGCTGCTTTTCTATCTGGCTTGCGCAAGATTGAAACCCAAGTAGATGGGGTTAATCAAGCTGCATGGCGCCCGGCTTATGTATTCCATTATATCCAAGATAGGTTTATCCAACCCAGTTTTGTGATAGATATTTCTAAATACATGGATAAAAAAATCGAGTCTGTTTTGGCTTATACCACACAGTTTTATAATCCTGATTTGAATGAACCTCAAACCTATATTTCCTCTCCTCAATTCATTGAGTCCGTGAAAGCTAGGGCCATGATGTTGGGTAAAAGAATAGGTGTGGATTATGCTGAGGGCTATATTTCAGAAAAGATGATTGGCATAAAAAGCCTGGATAATATCATTCAATTAGCTACCTAATACTATTTAACTATGTCAAAAGTTGCCATTGGATTGGTTCAGATGACCTGTTCTGCTTCTAAAGAGGTCAATATGGCCAAAACGGTTTTAAAAATAAGGGAAGCAGCCGCAAAAGGAGCACAAATTGTATGCTTGCAGGAATTGTTTACTTCACTGTATTTCTGTGACGTAGAAGCGTATGAAAATTTTCTATTAGCAGAAGCTATTCCTGGACCCTCAACAGAAACTTTAAGTCAGTTAGCAGCTGAATTAAAAGTAGTGATTATAGCTTCTTTGTTTGAAAAAAGAACGGAAGGACTGTATCATAATACTACTGCAGTTTTGGATGCAGATGGTACTTATTTGGGTAAGTATCGAAAAATGCATATTCCTGATGATCCTGCATATTATGAGAAATTTTATTTTACGCCGGGCGATCTTGGCTATAAAGTTTTCCAAACCAAATATGCCAAATTAGGTGTTTTAATTTGTTGGGACCAGTGGTATCCAGAAGCTTCAAGGATTACTGCATTAATGGGTGCAGAAGTATTATTTTATCCAACTGCCATTGGTTGGGCTACTTCACAGGATGAGGCAACCAATACGGAGCAATATAATGCTTGGCAAACCATTCAGAGAAGTCATGCGGTTGCAAATGGTGTGCACGTAGTAAGTGTGAATAGGGTAGGATTGGAGCAAGATGGCGCAATGCAATTCTGGGGTGGTTCTTTTGTGAGTAATCCTTTTGGATCTTTAATATACAAAGCTTCTCATGATCAGGAAGAAGTTGCAGTAGTGACAATTGATACCAAAGAAACTGATAGGTATAGAACCCACTGGCCTTTTTTGCGCGATAGAAGGATTGATTCCTACCAACCCATTACCAAACGTTTTATTGACGAAGACTAAAAGATACACATGTCATTGAAAGATACTAGCGGCATACTTCCTGCTTCATTGGGGTACAAATTCCCAGCTGAGTTTGCACCGCATTTGGCAACTTGGTTAAGCTGGCCACATAAAGAAGCCAGTTGGCCAGGGAAAATTGATAGCATTTATCCTAACTACGCACAGTTTATCAAATACCTTACCCTTGGTGAAGAGGTTAGGATTAATGTAGTGGATGATGCCATGAAATCCTTTGCTATAGGACATTTGAATAGGGCAGGTGTTGATTTAAATAAAGTTGCTTTTTTCATGCATCCTACAAATGATGCATGGTGTAGAGACCATGGCCCCGCTTTTCTGATTAATGAATCTGCCCCTGATAGAAAAGTAATTGTAGACTGGAATTACAATGCATGGGGTAATAAATATCCTCCCTTTGATTTGGATGATGTAATTCCAACTTTGATTGGGAAACATTTTAATCTACCTGTTTTTCATCCAGGTATTGTAATGGAAGGTGGTTCAGTAGAGTTTAATGGTAAAGGAAGTTTAATGACCTCCAAAGCATGTTTACTGAATGAAAATAGAAACCCACATCTTAACCAATCACAGATTGAAGACTATCTCTGTAATTTCTATGGAGTTAGTCAAATTCTTTGGGTTGATGATGGGATTGTTGGGGATGATACAGATGGTCATATTGACGATACGGTTCGTTTTGTAAATGAAGACACCGTAATTACTGTTGTAGAATCTGATAAGCAGGATGAGAATTATGATTTATTGCAAACCAATTTGAAGCAATTAAAAGCCATGCGTTTAATCAGTGGCAAGCAGTTAAACATAGTAGAATTACCTATGCCAGATCCGGTAATCTATGAAGACCAACGTTTGCCAGCATCTTATGCCAATTTTTATATCAGTAACAAACACGTGATTGTTCCTACTTTCCGTTCAGATAAAGATGACAAAGCATTACAAATTATTGCCCAGTGTTTTCCCAATAGAGAAACTGTAGGTATAGATTCTACAGATATCATTTGGGGTTTGGGAAGCTTTCATTGTTTGAGCCAGCAAGAACCATTATAATTGAAATTCAAAAGTCAAAATATAAAAAAGCAGGCAGTCTATATGGCTGCCTGCTTTTTTATAGCAATTATAAAACATTCATTACCCATCCTTTGTGGAATGCTATTATAACAGGGAGCAAGTGTTTTGATATTAAAAAGAGTAGAAAAAAGGTCTTGATATTCTTGCCTATTACCGCCGAATGGAGGCCCATTTTGAAATTGGGTATCAAAAAGAAGCCCTGCAATTTTTCCACCTTCTTTTAGTAGGTTCAACATTTTATGTACATATGCTTTTCTCAAACTTGGATCTAATGCACAGAAAAAAGTTTGTTCAATAATGAGATCATATTGACCTTGATGTTCAAAAAAATCACCTAAGATTAAACCTAAGGATTGGCCAATATGAATTTGAAATCTTTGCTCTAATTTGTTAAGGGCAATAGGGGCTATGTCTAATACAGTAATATTAGTAAAACCCAATGATAGCAGGTATTCTGCCTCGTGTCCGTTGCCTCCTCCGGGAATTAAAATGCTTAAGCTTTTATTGGAAATTTGATCAAAATACTGTTTTAAGGGTGTGGAAACTTTACCAATATTCCATCCGGTATTCCCTTGTTCATATCGCTCATTCCAGTATGCTTGATTTAACTCTGGCATGATACATTAATTTCCAATGGTACTATTTTGACGAGGAACCAACAGAAGCTCTTTTTGTCTCCCGCCAATAAAACGAAACCCTTTTTCATTAAAAAAGCCATCTTCTTCTAACATGATTCTAATGGTCTTTTTCCATTCTGGAATTTCAGTTGCGGCATTTAATTCAATGCTATAGGCGGTATTATAATGCAAGGGAAAATCACCACTTCCAGGAACCCCATTTTGTTGATCCCAAAGGCCAATTGTTGGGCCAGCTGCGTGTCCATGATAACCTATTGGGTGTGTATAAATACTGGCTTCAATACCTTCTTTTTTTGCTTGATCAAGTGCGGCTTTTAGTATTTGATTACCAGTTCTGCCAAACGCGTATTGACTTGTCAAAATATCTTGTAATCTATTTGCTTTGGTAAATGCTTTCTGCAAGGCAGCTGGAGCTGCGGTTTCTCCTGGTTGTAAGACATAAGCATGTTCTTGAACATCGGTATTTAAACGCAAATAACTAATGCCAATATCTACGTGTAATAAGTCTCCAGGTTGAATCAGTTCTGCCTTTGGTCTGTTAGAGAAAGCGCGTAAGTGTTCAAAGTTTTCAGGATCATTTCTTTGAATTGCAACAGAGGTATGGAACCAAGTGTCTAATCCTAGATTTCTAATTCTTTGACGGAACCACCAAACTAAATCATCAGTAGTGGTAACACCAGGTTGAATGGTTTTTTCGGAAAAACCTTCAGCTATAATTTGGTGTGTAATTTGTATGAGTTGGGGGTAAAGCTGCATTTCGCGCTCTGTTCTGGTTTCTAACCATGCCACGCCTAATTTTTCTGCGCTTACCACTTTTGGTTTCAAACTAGCTGGTAGTTTGTCAACAAAGATTTTTTGTTCTGTAAAAGTTAGTCCATCTGCATGGGCAAAATCATTGGAATAATTCAAACCAATCTTTTTTGGATTTCTTTTGACAATCAAATCAATTAGCGCATCCCATTGGTCAGGAAATTGTTTCATGTCCCAAGCAGCTTTGATTTGCGCGCCAACATTATACCTAGCAATAGCCAATTGTTCATTCACTTTTTTAGTGCTATCGTGATAGAAAACAATCATGGTGCGTCTTCTAGCAGATAGCCATTCTGCGGGTAACATGGTTTTTAAGATAGGATCTTCATTGTATTCCCTGCTAATCAATACCCACATATCAATGCCTTCTCTTTCCATTAGTTTGGGTAACAGGACGGTGAATCGTTCTGCATTGATTTCATCAATTAAGCTTGCTTGGGAACGAAGATTTAGAATTTCTTGAGATTGTACCTGACTGACAACAAACATTAAAATGGCGAGAATGATTTTTTTCATAATAATATTCACTTGTTAATTAATGATAGTTTAAACTTAGAATTAAGCAATAATGGAACCTGTAATAGCTGCTTGTCTTGGAATAATAAAAGCAATTAGGTCTTCTAATAAAATACCAGCACGGTTGGCGGCATCTTGAATTTCTTCTCTAGACACATTGGCCGCAAAGGATTTTTCTTTGAGTCTTTTTTTAACCCCTTTTACATCCATTCCTTCATAACCACCAGGTCTGAGAATGGAGTAGGCGTGGATTAATCCAGATAATTCGTCAAAAGCAAAAAGCATTTTATCCATATTGTTCTCTGGTTCCACACCAAAATGAGCAGGACCATGAGAAGCAATGGCGTGCATAACTTCTGGGTCAATATTTAAGCTTTCTAAATGTTCAATAATTTTTTTGCAATGTTGATCAGGCCATTGATCCCAATCGGCATCGTGCAACAAACCGGCTTGTTCCCATTTCCAAATACCCTGCTCATCCAAACCTTCTCTCTCCCTAGCCCAGCACTGCATTAAGTGTGCAACTTGTAACATATGTACCTGTAATTTGGGATTTAATACCCATTCTTGGAACAAAGACATGGCGTCTTCTTTGCTCATGAGATTGCCCGAATTTGATGGGTTGCCAAAACTGCTTCTATTCAATAATAATGACATCTGTTTCCTTTTATCAATTTATCTGTTCAGGGACTATGATTTTCATTACTTTAGTCCTGTTCTTCCACCATAAATGTAATTGAACTATGTTTAAAAATCGCTTATTGTTTACCGGAATTTTAATGGCCGGCCTCTTGCAAGTAACAGCTCAAACAGCTAGTCCAGTAGTGAGCACTGAAACCAAGTCAAAATATGACCAACACGCTTTGTTTGGCCCATTGTTTTATCCTTCTGCGGGAAATGAATATAGGACAGCTACCGGTGAGCCTGGTCATGCTTATTGGCAGAATAAGGCGGATTATAAAATTGCCGCTACGCTAGATGATGCTACTAATAAAGTAACAGGCTCGGTAACCATTAGCTATAAAAATAATAGCCCCATTGAACTACCTTATATCTGGTTGCAAATGGACCAGAACTTGTATAATTTGGAATCTAGGGGACAGGCTAAAATGCCAGCAAATGGCAAGAGCCGATATGGTGATGCAAAAAGTACCTTTAGTGGTGGTTATCAAGTAACCAATGTTGAATTGATTGTAGCAGGCAAATCTGAAAAAGTACCCTACCTAATCAATGATACTAGAATGCAATTGAGACTGAACAAGGCTCTAGCCGCCAAATCTGGTGCTGTTTCTATTAAGATTGATTATAATTATGTGATTCCAGAATATGGCTCAGATAGAACTGGTATTTTGAAAACCAAGAATGGTAATATTTATGCAGTAGCACAATGGTATCCTAGACTATGTGTTTTTGACGATGTGCAGGGTTGGAATACCTTACCCTATTTAGGTGCCAGTGAATTCTATTTAGAATATGGTGATTTTGAAGTGAGCTTAACCGTGCCAGCTTCTCATATAGTAGTTGCTTCTGGAGAATTGTTGAATCCTCAAGAAGTGTTAACCGCCACCCAATTAAAAAGGTTTAACCAAGCAAAAACCAGTGATAATACGGTTATCATTCGCAGTGCTGCAGAAGTCTTGGATCCTGCATCTAGACCTGCAAAAGCAACTTGTACTTGGAAGTATGCTTTAAGCAATGCAAGAGATTTTGCATGGGCTAGTTCCAAAAGTTTTATTTGGGATGCAGCAAAGATTAACCTGCCTAGCGGGAAAAAATGTTTGGCAACCAGTGTTTATCCAGAAGAATCTGATGGTCAAAAAGCATGGGGTAGGGCAACTGAATATACCAAAGGAAGTATTGAAAACTATAGTAAAAGATGGTTTGAATTCCCTTATCCGGTTGCTTCAAACGTAGCAAGTAATATTGGTGGTATGGAATATCCCGGTATTGTATTTTGTGGCTCTACCGCAAAAACACAAGGATTATTTGGGGTTACAGATCACGAATTTGGACATACCTGGTTCCCCATGATTGTTGGTAGTAATGAACGCAAATACGGTTGGATGGATGAAGGCTTTAACACGTTTATCAATACTTTGGCAGGAGAAGATTTTAACAAGGGAGAATACAAAGATGCTAAAACTGATTGGCATCAATATGCTCGTTTCTTATTTGGACCTACTTCTGAATCCATGATGAATACGCCAGATGTATTACAAGAGAGAAATATTGGTATTGAGTTGTACATGAAACCAGGTTATGCATTAACCTTATTGCGTACACAAATCTTAGGTGAAGATAGATTTGACTATGCATTCAAAAAATACATTCGTGACTGGAAATTCAAACATCCAACACCTTGGGATTTCTTTAGAAGTATTGAAAACGGGGCAGGTGAAGACCTTTCTTGGTTCTGGAGAGGTATGTTCTTAGAGAACTATAAATTAGACCAGGCAGTAAGTAAAGTGGATTATATTAACAATGATGCTAAAAATGGTGCTTTGGTTACTATTGAAAACCTAGACCAATTGGCTATGCCTGTGATCATTGAATATACTACTGCATCTGGCAAAACTGAAAGAAAAAAACTGCCTGTAGAAATCTGGCAAAATAATGCTAGTTGGAAAGTCAAATTGAATACTACTGAAGCTATTCAAAAAGTGGTGATTGATCCAGACCATTCTTTCCCTGACATGAATTCTGCTAACAATACTTGGAAAGCCAATTAATTTATTTATTCTATGCCGGCATCTAATGGATGCCGGCATTTTTTATTTGTGAATATGAAATCAGTCTTGTTACATTTTGCTGTTCTTGGAATACTATTTGGCGCATGGGCCTGTTCTCGCAACCCCTATGCAAGAACTAATAAATCCTATAAGAAACAAAGTAAAGCATTGGCAAAGACCGTTAGTGCCCTGCCTGAGGATAATTGGAATACCGATTCTATTAAACAAGCTCCTTATTGGGTAGGGACAACCAATTTTAATTTACGCAAACCCAATTTTGTCATCATACATCATACAGCACAAAATGCTTGTGAACAAACCTTGAAAACATTCACCATGACTAAATCTGCAGTGAGTGCGCACTATGTGATTTGTAAGGATGGAACCATTCACCATATGCTCAATGACTATATGCGTGCTTGGCATGGAGGTATTGCAAAGTGGGGTAATGTGTCAGACATTAATTCAGCTTCCATTGGAATTGAATTGGATAACAATGGTTTTGAATCTTTTGATAGTCTTCAAATCAATAGCCTAATTAGTTTGCTTGCAAGATTGAAAAAAAATTATGGAATTCCTACTGCTAATTTTATAGGTCATGGAGATATTGCACCTACCAGAAAAAATGATCCCAATTTTCGATTTCCTTGGAAAATATTGTCAGATAAAGGGTTTGGGTTATGGTACGATAGTAATTTAGATACCGTACCAACAGACTTTAATCCAATTATTGCGCTAAGGATTATTGGTTATGATGTAAAAGACAATAGGGCTGCCATTCAATCATTCAAAAGGCATTTTCTACAAGACACTACCAAACGATTAAATGGAATGGATTCATTGGTTTTATACAATCTTCAAAAGAAATACTTTTAATCTTCTTCCTTTTTTAGGGTTTCAATATCATCTATCATCCTTTCCATTTCTAAGGGCAGCGTTCCATTATAGATGCCCCTGATTCTTCTATGTTTGTCTATCAACATACAATTTTCAGTATGTAGAAAGTCTTTTTGATTGCCATAATAGCCAATTCTTTCACCGGCATAATATTCCTTTTTAGCCATTCGGTAAATACTATCAACATTGCCTGTTAGAAGATGCCATTTTCCAGAAACGATCCCTTTTAAATTGGCATAATTTTTTAAAACAGACACACTATCTCTATCAGGCATAACTGAATGTGATAAGATTAAAACGTCTTTATCTTGAAGGTATTTTTTTTGAACAATGGCCATATTCTCTGTCATCCTTGGGCAGATACTTCCACAACTAGTGAAGATAAAATTGGCAATATAGATTTTCCCAGAAACCGTTTGTTCGGTTATAAACAGTCCGTCTTGGTCTTGAAATCTAAAACTTGGAATTTGATGAATACTATCATACCTAGCATCAGTTTTTGAAATCCATTCTGGGGTAAAGTCTGGTTTGCTAATAAAGGGCAAGCCAAGTGGTTGAGGACTTGGCTTACATCCTAATAATATCAGCAATAATACTATGAGTAGGTTATTTTTATTTGACTGAATCATAAGGGTTCTTGCAAAGTTTGATACCTATTAAACCATATTTTTTTCCATCTCTAATTTCATAGTTGGCCCTAACAGTACTATCGTCCCACCAGAGCCTTTGACTGCCAACTTCCTGACCATTTTGGTAATGGAATTGTCTAATCAATAAACCCTTTGCATTCCATTCTTTTAATTCTCCTTCATAAGCATCCTCATGAACTTGAAACTCAAACTGAGGTTTACCATCGGGCCACCAAGCCCTATGTCTTCCTTCTTTTTTTCCTGCTATATAAAAACGGTCTTCAGCTAATTGTTTATTAGGATGCCATCTTCTGGTAATGCCTTCTTGCAAACCATTCCAAAATTCTTTGTAAACTGCCGTATCGCCTT
This sequence comes from Chitinophaga pinensis, assembly GCA_943372225.1. GTDB lineage: Bacteria > Bacteroidota > Bacteroidia > Chitinophagales > Chitinophagaceae > Sediminibacterium > Sediminibacterium pinensis_L. The sequence continues at coordinate 382,785 of CALRXV020000002.1, forward strand.
TGGCAAATAAACTGTAGGCCTTTCCTGAAAATGGCTTTTCCTGAAAAAACAAACTGTCTTGGTGCCAAATAATGGTACTGTCTTCTAATATCAAATTATTACTGGGTATGCTATGGGCTTGCAAAGGAATTGCTTCTTTTTTCACTTCTTTGCAAGCTATAGCAACAAACAAACAACAAACAACAAGGCTTTTTATTTTCATGCTTATTGAGTTACAGATCCAGCTGTACCATAAAATCCAGAACCATTGATATAAGGGTCAGCATCGGTAATATGATAATGATAAATACCATTGGGATAATCAGTTGTAGCTAGGGTATGACCATGATAGGCGTCTAACATACTATTGGTAACCAGAGAACCATTTTCCATTGGACCATATACAGGGAACCCGTCTAATAAAAATCCTAATAGAGAAGACCTAGTTGCTTTTACAGTAGTAAGATAAATAGGTTCAACGTGATAATGGTATTGACCACTTTGTTGAGGGTGACCATAATACTGATCAAAACTATTGGCTTCATTGGTTAATGGCGTATTTGGACCAGCATATTGGTTGTAAAATGGTACACCATTTAATGAAATTCCAATTGGACCTAATGGAGTACTGGCATGGGTACTAGATACTGCAGGATTTAGTGGAATCTTAAATGTTAAGGTTTGTGATGCAATGCTGTTGGGGTTTTTGGCAAATGTTCTTCCACCAAAAGTGGTTCCTGAAAAGTTTTCGTATAAACTATTGCTAGTTGCATAGTAAATAGATTTGTGGTCAGGGGTACCGGTGGTTTTAATGGTAATAAAATTTCCATCAGAAGTGACACTGGTAGCGCCATAAATCTTTTTGTAGACTTCAGGTACAGTGGCTGTTCCTGTACTAGTACTAGTGCTACTATCTGTTGCAGATTTTTTACAAGCAAAACTAATTAATAGGAATGCTAGTGGCAGGATACTCAATTTTAAAACTTTCATGGTAGAGGGTTTTGCATATCTGACGAAAGTTGAAAGAAGAACCTTTGGTCTTTAGAAAAGATTAACAATTTTTCATTTCTTGGCTTAATGCTAGATACACACCATTTGTCCATCCAAATCCATCTTGGCCTGGATATTCACCACCACCAGCCAATAGTTCCAGATCAACCACATTGTATTTCTCCATCATCTTTCCTGTCTTTAAATAAGTTTTTTCATTCAAACTAAGCCAACGTTTGGCAATAGAAGATGCTTGTTCATGAAATCCGTATGTTTGAAGTCCCTTAAAAGCCATCCACTGAAGTGGTGCCCAACCATTAGGGGCATCCCATTGTTGACCAGAATAAATGGGTGTTGTAACCAATCCACCAGCTTCTAATAATTGATTTTGAGTAACCCTGCTGCATGCTTCTGCTTGTTCCATTGTTGCTAATCCAAAAAAAAGTGGATACAAACCGGCAGCCGTTATTTTTCCAGTACTTGCATGGTTATTAAATTGGAAGTCACAGAAGAATTGGCATTCAGGATTCCAAAAATAGTCTTGTATTGCTTTTTTTCTTTTTTCTGCTAATTGACCATAATAGTCAGAAGCTTCTTGTTTTCCAGCAAGTTTGCTCCAGGTTGATAAACTATCTTCCATTTTCCACATCAAGCAATTTAAATCTACAGGTAAGATCTGGGTAGTTTCAATACTAGTGATATCCGATTCTTTGGTAAACCACCTACTTGAAAAGTCCCAACCACTTTCTGCACCGGCTCTTAGGTCTTTATAAATGATGTCAGCATCTCTATTGCCTTTTGCCGCAATATGTTTGTCTTCTGTATGACTTTCTTGTCTAGGTATTGATTCTTGATCAAAATAGCGATTTAAATATTGACCATCTGGTAGTCTAACCATGTGTTCAAATGAAGCCCCTTTTTCTAAATTGGATTGTCCGTTTTGCCAGAATTGGTATTCTTTTTCTAGTAAGGGTAAGTATTGTAATAGAATGGTATTATCCTTTTTTGTGTTTGCTAATAACTCAACCATCAAAACAAAAAATGGTGGTTGACTTCTACTTAAATAATATTGTCTATTTCCATTTGGAATATGACCATAGGTTTCTATTAAATAGCCAAAATTGGACACCATATCTTCAATTAAATCCATTCTATTTTGTACGGCCAAACCCAACATGGTAAAATAAGAATCCCAATAATACACTTCTCTAAATCTACCCCCTGGAACAATATATCTATTGGGTAATGGAATAATTGAACTTTGTTCGGCTTTGGGTTCTCTAGTTAAAACTGGCCAAAGTAGGGCAAGGTTTTCTGCAAGACTCAATGTAGGATTTGATTGATAATTATTTCCAATCAATTCTGGTAATTGAAAATTTTGTTCAACAAATAATTTCAATGAAAAGCCAATATGATTTCGCTCATTTTCAAATGCGGCATTAATTTGCTCTAATGGTTTTAATGGAATACAATCCACAAATGTTTTTCCATCTTCCAAGATTTGAGCAGTTTGAACTTGATCAAATAGTGCTTCTAGTTGATATACTTGTGTATACTGATCCATTATTAAGCTTTGTTGAGGGAAGACTTTTGTTGGATCTTATAAAAGCTAATTAATAAAAGGATCAATAAGCTAATAGGGGCCAAGGAAAAATAAAATGCAGTTTTGCCATCATAGTGTTGGAAAATATATCCAGTGATTAATGATCCTGTACTTCCACCAAGAGCAGAAAAAATAACTATCAAGCCAGACATATAACCATGTTTTTTCTTTGGCAAAGCCGATAGTATGACAGAATTGATTGCAGGATAAACAGGTGCTAATAAAAAACCAATTAATGGAAAGATAAATGTGGCAATAGGAGCATCAAACCATCCTGTAACATGAGAAGTATCTGCATTATTAGCAAGGGGTATGGCAATTAACACAAGAGAAGCTGCCAGAATTAGACAAGTTGTCAAAACCAATAACCAATTTAATTTCCGAAGCACTAATCCCGCAAGAAAACGACCAATAGCTGTTGCACCAGCCAAGATACTGGCCATTTGAATACTTAAAGATTGGGGTAAGTGTAAAACTTTGCTATTATAAGTTGGTAGCCAACTCATAATACTTTGTTCAATGAGCACATATACAAAAGCACTTGCAACAAACACCAACACTACGGGTAATAAAATCAATTGAAACATCTCTTGATAATTGTTGGTATTTTCTTCCTTGTTCTTGTGAACACTAGATTCATCTAATGGAGCGGATAATAATAAAATAAAGGCAAGGGCTACTATGCCTGCTAATAAATAATAGACTTTTAACCAGGAAGTGGAACCAGGATTAGCATCGTCAACAAAAGCACTAAAAATAAAATAGCCAGTTAAAATTCCAACCATGAAAAAGGACTCAATAAAATTCATGAAACTGGCGTGTTCTTTTTCATCCTTGGTAATAATGCCAATGGTGGCAAAAACACTTACTTTAATCATGGCAAAACTGGCACCCGTTATGGCAAATAATAATTTTGTAGTTAAAAAGCCAGGTAGTATGGGCATGAGTAAACAGCCCAATCCTACAAAAACCAAAGCCAATAACATGGATTTTTTATATCCAATTCTGTTAATATAGGAAGCAATAAAAAATGAGGCTATGGCAATGCTCAAGTCTTTAAATGCTTCTAAAACACTGGCAGAAGAGGCACTTACCTGATAATTATTTTGTACCTGAAGGATTACCGTACCAACGCTATTGAGTAAAAGCGCAAATACAAAGTAATTCAGGAAAAGAGATGCTTTAATTTTCCAGTGGGTCATATGGCAGTTTTGAGAAGAACTCAATATACGAAAACGATATAGGAATCTTTCCATCATAGATTGAAAAGGCTAATGTTTTTTGTTTTACATTGGTAAAAATAAATTGCTCAATTATGAAACAGCAGTTCTCAAATAGAAGAGATTTTTTGAAAGCAAGTGCAGCAGCCTCTGGTATGGCACTCTTAACAGGAGTAAAAGCATCAGCTAATCCTATTTCTCCTTCTTTCAAAGCAGCCACTAGAATTAGATTTGGCGTTATTAATATTAATCATAGCCATATTTATGGGATGACAGAAGCCGTGAAAAGGGGTGGGGGTGAATTGGTTTGGATCTATGCCAAAGAACCAGAATTGGTTGCTGCTTTTATGAAACAATTTCCGGAAGCCAAATTAGCAAGGTCTGAACAAGAAGTATTAGAAGATACATCGCTACAATTAATCTTAAGTTCAGGAATACCTGATGAACGTGCTCCCTTAGGTGTTCGTGTCATGCAACACGGTAAAGACTATTTAGTAGACAAGCCCGGTATCATTACATTAGATCAATTGGCACAGGTTAGAAAAGTGCAGAAAGCTACAAACAGAATTTATTCTATCATGTATAGTGAACGCTTTGAAAACAGAGCCACCGTAAAAGCAGGTGAATTGGTTAAAGCGGGTGCCATTGGCAATGTAATTCAGACCATTGGATTAGGACCACATAGAATGAGTATTAAATCAAGACCTGAGTGGTTTTTTGACAAAGCCAGATATGGTGGCATTATTACCGATATAGGTTCTCATCAGTTTGATCAATACTTGTTTTTTACAGGAACTACAGAAGCCGAAGTAGTAGCTTCTCAGGTTGCCAATACCCATTATCCACAGTATCCTAAGTTTCAAGATTTTGGTGACGTGATGCTTAGAGGCAACGGGGGGATGGGTTATATTCGGGTAGATTGGTTTACTCCAGATGGTCTAGCTAGTTGGGGTGATGGTAGACTGACTATTTTGGGAACCGAAGGATTTATTGAAATTAGAAAAAATGTGGATATAGCTAGTGGTCACAATGGCGGAAACCATTTGTATTTGGTGAATCAAAAAGAAACCAAATACATAGATTGTAATAAAGAGCCCTTACCATTTGGCCAATTATTAGTAGATGATGTATTGAATAGAACAGAAACGGCTATGCCTCAAGCACATTGTTTGTTGGCAACCGAATTGGCCTTAAAAGCCCAAAAGAATGCTAAGACTATTCAATTGGTGAAGTAAAATTGGGGAAAATGATTTAACTAACATTTGTTAGGAAATCAAATCTTTTCCTATTTTTACCCATAAATCCAATGACATGCATTTTGAATTGACAGAAGAACACTTAATGATCCAGAAAGCAGCCCGTGACTTTGCACAAAATCAGTGTAAGCCTGGGGTGATTGAAAGGGACGAATTGCAAAAATTTCCCAAAGAACAGGTAATTCAATTAGCTGACTTGGGATTTATGGGAATGATGACTGATCCAGCCTACGGAGGAAGTGGAATGGATACCATCAGTTATGTATTGGCCATGGAAGAAATTAGTAAGGTAGACGCAAGTACTTCTGTTTGTATGAGTGTAAACAATAGTCTTGTTTGTTGGGGATTGGAAAAATTTGGAAATGAAGCCCAAAAACAACAATACTTAACACCTATAGCTCAAGGTAAAAAAGACGGTGAATTATATATTGGTGCTTTTTTATTAAGTGAGCCAGAAGCTGGAAGCGATGCTACTTCACAAAGAACTACTGCTGAAGATATGGGAGACCATTATTTAATTAATGGTACCAAGAACTGGATTACCAATGGATCTTCTGCGTCAGTGTATTTGGTGATTGCACAAACTGATGTTGCCAAGGGAAGTCATGGCATCAATGCATTTATTGTAGAAAAAAACTGGCCAGGAGTTACGGTTGCGGCCAAAGAAAATAAATTAGGTATTCGCGGTAGTGATACACATACTATTATGTTTACTGATGTGAAAGTGCCCAAAGAAAATAGGATTGGGGAAGATGGTTTTGGTTTCAAATTTGCCATGAAAACATTGGCAGGTGGTAGAATTGGAATTGCTTCTCAAGCCTTGGGGATTGCCAGCGGTGCTTATGAGTTAGCCCTAGCATATAGCAAACAACGTAAGGCATTTGGTAAGGAAATCATGCACCATCAAGCTATCCAATTCAAATTGGCCGATATGGCTACCAGAATTGAAGCTGCAAGATTATTATGCTTAAAAGCCGCTTGGGAAAAAGACAATGGGTTGGATTATACCTTGAGTTCTTCCATGGCAAAAGTATATGCTTCTGAAACAGCTATGTGGACTACCACAGAAGCCGTTCAAATTCATGGAGGTTATGGCTTTGTAAAAGAGTACCATGTTGAGCGCTTGATGCGCGATGCTAAAATTACCCAGATCTATGAGGGTACCAGTGAAGTGCAAAGAATTGTGATCAGTAGATCCATTTTAAAATAATCGATAGGGGGGATATGCCTGTAGCAATTGAACAATACCAAGAGATCAAGACATTTTTGGAGACCAAACAAGTATCGCTGGTAGCGGTTAGTAAAACCAAACCCCAAAAAGATATTCTGGAATTATATGCTCTAGGTCAAAGAGATTTTGGAGAGAATTATGTGCAAGAATTGGTAGATAAAGCTGCTGCCTTGCCCCAAGATATTCATTGGCATTTTATTGGTCATTTACAGTCCAATAAGGTCAAATACATTGCCCCCTTTGTACACTTGATTCATGGGGTGGATAGTTTTAAATTATTGGTAGAAATTAACAAACAGGCAGCCAAAAACAATCGGGTCATACCCGTTTTATTACAAGTGCATATTGCCAAGGAAGAAACCAAATTTGGGATGGATGCAGAAGAATTAAAAGCTGCATTAGAAACTGCAGCAAGTTTGCCCAATATCAAAATCATTGGATTAATGGGCATGGCTTCTTTTAGTGATGATCCATTGGTAGTTCAGCCCGAATTTGCTTACCTAAATGGTTTGTACCAAGCGTTTAAAACACTTAAAACAGATAATATTGAATTTTCTGTTTTGTCCATGGGGATGAGTGGTGACTATCAACTAGCTATTGAAAACGGAAGCAATCTTATTAGAATTGGTAGTTTGCTTTTTGGTGCTAGAAATTATAACAAATAAAAAAGCTCAACTTGAAATAAGATGAGCTTTTTATATGCCAGTATTATGTAAGATCTGTATCTGTTTAAAAAAGGATACAGATTTTTATTTTAAGGTTTCATCTAACCATTTATAAAACTCATGGTGCCAAACCAAAGCATTTTGTGCTTTTAACACCCAATGGTTCTCATCAGGAAAATAGAGTAATCTAGATTTAATTCCTTTTAATTGTGCGGCTTGAAATGCTTGCTGGCTTTGCTCTATGGATACGCGATAATCTTTGCCACCTTGAACAATCATAATTGGGGTATTCCATTTGGCCACCATTTCACTGGGAGATTGTTTGTAAGAACGTTGTGCTACTGCGTTATTTTTATCCCAGTAGTTGCCACCTTTTTCAAAGTTTTCAAAAAACAATTCATCTGTGGTGCCATACATGCTCCTGAAATCAAAAATGCCATCGTGAGAAATAAAGGTTTTAAACCTATTGCCATGCAAAGCTTCCAAAGCAAATACCGAGAACCCTCCAAAGCTAGCACCTACACATCCCAATCTTTGTTTGTCTACATAAGTCTCTTTAGAAACAGCATCTATAGCACTTAGATAATCATTGATCACTTGACCTCCCCAATCCTTACTCACACCCTCTGTCCATTTGGTACCATTGCCAAATACACCCCTTCTATCAGGTGCTACCACAATATATCCCTGAGAAGCCATTAATTGAAAATTCCATCTAAAGGAATAATGGGGCATGGTTCCTTGAGGTCCACCCAAACAGAAAAGCAGGGTGGGGTATTTCTTATTAGGGTCAAAATTTGGAGGATAGATAACCCAGGTAGGCATTTGTTGATTGTCTGTAGTGGTAACCATGCGATACTTAGCACTCACTTGAGCAATCTGTTTGTATTGGGCATCATTTACATGTGTCAGTTGTTTAAGCTGACCATTAGTTAGATCTAGGGTATATAATTCTGAAGCATGGTTAAAATCTACTTTGGAAAACACCAAAACATTACCAGATTGTCCAACAATACTATTTACTTCAAATTCACCCTTGGTCAATTGTTTGATTACGGGTAGCATTTTGGTTTTACCCGGATAAGTTACTTGAAACAAATGCACCATTCCCTTTTGTGGAGCAATAAAGAATAAGCTTTTACCATCCTCACTCCATTTGAATGATTCCACATGAATGTCATCGCGGCTAGCGGTTAAATTCTGTTTACTAAATCCATCCCAAACAATCAGGTCTTGTTTGTCTGCTTCAAAGCCATCTCTTTTCATTTGCAACCAAGCCAATTCTCCCTTGTCATTATAAGCTGGTGCAATATCATAGCCCTTGTTTGACTCCGTTAAATTCTTTGTAGTACCTGTGCTGATCTCATATTCATATAAGTCCGTATTGGTGCTGACAGCATAGGCCGTACCATAGGATTTCTTGGTTACATAAACCAAGTGTTTGCCGTCTGGATTCCAAACATAATCATCGTCACCGCCAAAAGGTTTGGTAGGACAATCAAATGGTTCTCCCTTCATCAAATCCAAGCCCTGACCTAGTTTGCCATCAACTAGGTTGTTTAAAAAAACATGGTCAAATTTTCCATCTTCCCAAGTGTCCCAGTGCCGATAGTTCAAAGATTCGTAAATCTGCACATTTGATTTAGTGAGACTGGGGTAAAAGTCTGATCCAAATACGGGTTTAATTTTAACGTCATCAGAACTGAGCAACCACTTGCCATCTGGAGATAGCTTGGTATTGGTTAGGAAAATATCTGGATTGGTGACCAACTCAGCATTTCCTCCATTGATACCTATTCTAAAGGTTTTTACATTTCCCTTATTTGCTTCAACATCTGGGAAGTTTACAGAGAATAGCACTTGTTGTTTGTCTTTTGAAATACCCAAGCCACTTACTTTTCCAAGACTCCATAATGTTTCTGGACTCAATGGTGTTTGTGCGCTCAATTCCATGGCAACCAAGGTTGACAGGACTAATAAAACTTGTTTCATAAAGAGTATTTTAAAACTTATTTTCCTTTAAGCTGTGCATAGTCCATCACTAAATTCAGATAGGCTTTAACTCCAACATCCAACCTACTATCGTCAATATAAAAATCAGGGGTATGGTGTGGCGCTGCTTTTTTAGGATCCATTCCTTTGGGCATTCCTCCTAAGAAAAAGAAAAAGGCGGGGGCTTTTTGACCATAAAAAGAAAAATCTTCCGCACCTGTTGTCCAGTCTTGTTCCAATAAATTTCCTTTTCCAGTAGCGGCTTCCAGAGAAGGTAACATCATTTTTACCAGTGCTGGATCATTATAAGTAACCAAGGTCTTAGTGTCTATCATAACTTCTGCAGTAGCTCCAGAAGCTTCAGCAATTTTTTGGGCTGTTGTTCTAATTCTTTCATGAACATCTTTTTGCATGTTGCCATCCAAAGTTCTAATGGTTCCTTCCATGAATAATTCTTCGGGAATAATATTGGCACGTACACCAGAATTAATCCTACCCACCGTAATCACAACGGGGGCCTTGGTTAATTCAGACTGGCGGCTTACAATGGTTTGTAATCCGGTAATGATTTGAGTGGCTACTACAATAGGATCAATTCCACTCCAAGGTTGAGAACCATGAGACTGTTTTCCTTTTACTTTAATGGTAAACCAATCAGAACTGGCCATTACAGAACCAGATTTGTATTTAATGGTTCCAATTTCTGTTTGAGAGTTGATATGGATTCCAAAAATGGCATCCACTTTAGGATTGGTCATCACACCTTCTTTCATCATAAGTGGTGCACCACCTTCTTCATTGTCTGGTGCGCCTTCTTCAGCTGGTTGAAACACAAATACCACCGTACCAGGAATGTCTTTTCTAATCTTACTCATGGCATTGGCCGTGCCCAAAAGAATGGCTGTATGCGTATCGTGTCCACATGCGTGCATAACACCTACTTTTTGTCCACCATATTCACTGGTAACGGTTGATTTATATGGAAGATTGGCTCTTTCAATAACAGGTAATGCATCAATATCTGCTCTAAGTGCTACTACTGGGCCTGGCTTACCTCCTTTTAAAATGGCTACAACACCTGTTTTGGCTACACCCGATTTGATTTCCAAACCAAGACCTTGTAGTTTTTCTACAATGTATTTCATGGTATTGGTTTCCCTATTAGAGAGTTCGGGAAATTGGTGCAAATGTCTGCGCCAAGCAATAACAGAATCATTGACTTCTTTGGCAGACTGTTCAATTTTAGCGGGTGTGATTTGTGCTCCTGCAAAAAAGGGTAGGGCCAATAGACCCATAAAAAACTGCTTTCTCATGTAATAGTTTTGATACTTGAAAGAATGGCTTCAAGTTAGCTAGAAATCCAATTCAACCCTATCAAAAACAATCAAAATCAAGCAATTAGTTCCTAATTATCTATGTTCCCCAAAGACCTTTCTCAAGCTATCAGCAATTTCACCCAAAGTACATAGGTTTTCAACTGCTTCTATAACTACGGGCATCAGGTTTTCAGAACTTTGAGCGGTTTGGGCAATTTTTTCCAAAAGCGCAGTCACTTTTTGCTCATTTCTTTTAGCACGCAGTCTTTGTAATTTATCTGTTTGAATTTGCTGAATGCTATCGTCAATCTTAAAGGCGGGAACTTTATTGGTTTCAGCAACCTGAAACTTATTTACGCCCACAATAATCTTTTCTCCACTTTCAATACTCCGTTGGTAGGCATAAGCACTTCGGGCAATTTCGTCCTGCATAAAACCTTCCTCAATGGCTGTAACTGCTCCACCCATGGCGTCAATTTTTTCCATTAGAGAAGTAGCTTCTTGAATAATATCGGCCGTAAGGCTTTCAACAAAATAACTTCCTGCCAATGGGTCTACCGTATCAGGAGCGCCACTTTCAAATGCTACTATTTGTTGGGTTCGAAGCGCTATTCTGGCGGCTTCTTCGGTTGGCAAACTTAATGCTTCATCATAGCCATTGGTATGCAAGCTTTGGGTTCCTCCTAATACAGCTGCCAAGGATTGAATGGTTACTCGGGCAATATTATTTAAAGGTTGTTGTGCGGTTAAAGTAGCTCCCCCTGTTTGGGTATGAAAACGCAGCATCATGGCTTTTTCATCCGTTGCTCCCAAACTTTTCATGATCTCTGCCCACATTTTTCTTGCGGCTCTAAATTTAGCTACCTCTTCAAACAAATGGTTATGGGCATTAAAAAAGAAGGAAAGTCTTTTCCCAAATACATTGATGTCTAACCCTTTGGCTAGTGCTGCTGCAACATAAGCTTTACCATTTGATAAAGTAAATGCTACTTCTTGAACCGCTGTACTGCCAGCCTCTCTAATATGGTAACCACTAATGCTAATGGTATTCCATTTGGGTAATGAATGTGCGCACCATTCAAAAATATCGGTGATGATGCGCATAGATGGTTTAGGAGGATAGATATAAGTTCCTCTTGCAGCGTATTCTTTTAAAATATCGTTCTGAATGGTTCCAGTAATCTTATTTAAATCTGCGCCTTGTTTTTTTGCCAATGCTACATAGAATGCTAGTAAAATAAAACCTGTTGCATTTATGGTCATAGAGGTGGACACTTTTTCTAATTCAATTCCTTGAAAAAGGATTTCCAAGTCTTCCAAACTATCAATGGCTACACCCACTTTACCTACTTCACCTTCTGACAATGCGTGGTCAGAATCATAGCCAATTTGGGTAGGAAGGTCAAAGGCAACACTGAGTCCCATGACACCTTGAGAAAGCAGGTAGTGGTATCTTTTATTGCTTTCTTCTGCTGTTGAGAATCCAGCATACTGGCGCATCGTCCAGAGCTTACCGCGATACATATCTGCTTGAACACCTCGGGTATAGGGGAATTGACCTGGTATTTCAATATGATCAGCTGAGGGTAGGGCATAATATACTTTCTTAATTTCTATACCACTATCCGTGCAAAGTCTTTTTTCAGTCATATGGCAATCTTTAGAATTCTAGAGGCATTTTTTGGCTTCATAACTCAACACTTCACCTACTAATTCATGCAATTTTCCTCTTTGGTCATTCATCAGAAAAGTGAGAATATTTCTATTTAAGTCAGTACTACTGGCCGTATGTTCCATTTGTTGGGCTACCTGATTTACAATGAGCAGGTTTTGTTCTTGTAGATTTTTAAGTGCATTCCAAGCAGCTGGACTAACATAGATTTGCTGACTGATATTGTATTCAAATTCCTCTCTAATATTTCTGGTAAGCAGTTCTTGCATATCCCTTGCATTTGCACCCGGTACATTTAAACGACTAATCAAATTAGGAAGTGCTATTCTATTGGTCAATAAAATCAAGCGTTCATATGCTTGTAACTGAAGTCCACTATTTTGGGTTGAAACAGCTTTATCTGCCGTTTGATTTTTGCGCTGTAAATAGATGAGAAATCCAGCCATTCCTGCTATTAGGATGGCAATGACCACGGTCAAAAAACTGGTAGTGTCCAACATGGAATCTTTTTCACGCAAAAATAGGTGAAACCAATGGCTAAGTATGAAATTCCAGTTATCGAAAATGGGTTTTGGAGCATTCAAGCCAATTGGTTGTAAATTTGTATCCTAATTTTAACAAATGGAAACAGTAACAAGTACACCAGTGAAATTGACAAGTGGCGCCATCAATGAGTTAAAACGCTTGATGAATGAACCCGAATTTGATCATACCCAACGTTTAAGGGTAGGAGTAAAAGGTGGTGGATGCAGTGGTATGACCTATGTTCTGGGCTTTGACCAACCAACTGAGGAAGATGAGCGTTTTGAAATTGAGGGCATTGCTTGTGTGATGAACAAAAGTCACCAACTATATCTTTTTGGGATGGAAGTAGATTGGCAGGGTGGTTTGAATAGTCGTGGCTTTACATTTAGTAATCCAAATGCAAGTAGTACTTGTGGTTGTGGTACTTCTTTTGCGGTTTAAAATGATTGATATTTATAAAAGGGCAAACGTTGGTTCGTTTGCCCTTTTTTTATGCAGGTAGATTAAGAAATCGTTTTCGCATTTTTTTTCAGACTAAACCAATGTATTCATTCCTGCATTGACTAAGTTTAAGGATGAAGCAATCCAACACGCGTAGAGATCTTTTAAAAACCTGCCTTTTGGCTCCATTGTTTCCAAGCTTGATGGAAACTTCACTGAATCCAGCTATTGGAGGCCAAGGAAAGCACTTAAAATTGAGTTTAAATGCCTATTCCTTTAATGACCTATTAAGGTCTCAAGCCATGTCTATTGAGGATCTAATTGATTTTTGTTCTCAAATTGGTTTTGAGGGAATTGACTTAACTGGATATTATTTTCCTGGATATCCCAATGTTCCCTCTGATGAATATATCTATCGGATCAAACGAAAAGCCCATTTATCAGGTTTGTCTATCAGTGGCACTGGTATTAAAAATGATTTTGCCCAATTAGACCAAGAAAAAAGAAAGAAAGACATTCAACTAGTCAAAGATTGGATTTTGGTTGCGTCAAAATTAGGAGCACCGGTATTGCGCATTTTTTCAGGAGTTGATATACCTAAAGACAAAACTTGGGAAGCTATTGCTAGTTGGATGGCTAAGGACATTCAAGAATGTGTAGATTTTGGACAAGCGCATGGGGTGATTGTAGCGCTTCAGAACCATAATGACTTTATAAAAAATTCCCAGCAGGTAAAAGACTTATTTAAGATGGTGAATAGGGAATGGTTTGGATTGGTTTTAGATATTGGTAGTTACCAGCAAGGAGATCCGTTTCCACAAATTCAAGAGACCATTCCATTAGCTGTCAACTGGCAATTAAAAGAAGAAATGTATGAAAATGGCAAAGCAGTAAAAACGGATATTACCAAAGTTTTGAAAATGATTCTAGCTTCTAATTATACTGGCTTTATTCCAATTGAAACCCTGGGAAAAGGAGATCCCAAAGTTAAAGTGACCAAGTTCTTAGCTGAAATCAGATCAGCTCTAAATAGTTTAACATGAGAAAGGTCTTAGTATTTGGGTTAAGCACTATTGCTAGTATTATTGCCATAGACGCATTGTCTCAAACTCCCAATTTGAATGCAACGGGTAAACTGATAAGCCCAATATTGGAAAAACAAATTTTAACCATTGCTAAATCCAATCTAAGTATTAAGCCAGTTACAGTTACAGCTGCTTTTTCCAATAGATCTGCTGGAAATAGACATGATTTTTTTTCAGAAGGTGACTATTGGTGGCCCGATTCTACCAATCCGGAGGGACCCTATATTCAAAAAGATGGTCAAACCAATCCAAATAATTTTGTAGCTCATAGGTTGGCTATGATTGGGTTTAGTCAATTGGTTGGTAATCTAACATCTGCGTATCTAATTTCAGGCAATAAGAATTATGCCAAAGCTGTGTTACCACATTTACATGCTTGGTTTGTAGATACTGCTACAAGAATGAATCCCTCTTTATTATATGCCCAAGCAATTACAAGAAAGGTTACAGGTAGGGGCGTGGGTATCATTGATATGATTCAAATGATGGAAGTAGCACAATCTGTTAGAGTACTAGAGAGTGCAAGATTAATACCAGTCAAAGAGTTGCAAATCATCAAAAAATGGTTTGCTGATTATTTAGAATGGGTTACGCATTATAGTTATGGAATTGATGAAAGAGAGGCTAAGAACAACCATGGTACTTGTTGGGTAATGCAAGTGTTGTCATTCTCAAAATTAACCGGCAATGACTCTTTGCAAAAAGACTGTGCCAATAGATATCAGCAAATACTTTTACCTGGTCAATTGGCTTTAGATGGATCATTTCCTTTAGAATTAAAAAGAACCAAGCCCTATGGCTATTCCCTATTCAATGTAGATGCAATGACCATGGTAGCCTACTTATTAAAAAAAGATAATCCATCCATTTTTCAATTCCAATTGAAAGATGGAAGAAGTATGCACAAGGCTATTCATTTTATGGCCCCCTATGTTCAGGACAAATCAACATGGACTTATCCCAAAGATGTGATGTTTTGGGATCAATGGCCCGTTGCGCAGCCATTCTTAATTTTTGGGTTTCATGAATTTAAGGAAGCAGTATGGTTGGAGACTTGGAATAAACTTGAACATTTTCCAACTAATCAAGAAGTTATTAGAAACCTGCCCATTAGAAATCCATTGATTTGGTTAACCAATTTAGATTAGTACAAAAAAAGGCCCGTCAATTGACGGGCCTTTTTCTTATTTAAATATGTCATTATTTCTTTGACTCTGACTTACCTAATGGCTTGTTCTTTGCAAAATCCACCAATACTGGTGCAGCAACAAAGATAGAAGAGTAAGTACCAGTAATAACCCCAATCAACATAGCAAATGCAAAACCACGAGTTACTTCACCACCAAAGATGAAGAGGATCAAAATGGTTAAGAATACGGTTAAGGAAGTCATAATAGTTCTGCTCAAAGTTTCATTGATGGCTCGGTTGATGATGGTGGCATTTGATTCACCCTTCATCAATTTGCTGTCTTCACGAATCCTATCGTAAACAATTACGGTATCGTTCATGGAGAAACCAATTACAGTTAACACAGCCGCAATAAAGTGCTGGTCAATTTCAAGAGGGAAAGGAACAAAATCTCTTAAGAAACTAAATACAATCAATGTTACAAATACGTCATGCAATAGAGAGAAAATGGTTCCCAATGAATAACGCCAGTCACGGAATCGGATAAAGATGTACAAACAAATAATAATCATACCAAAGATTACCGCTTTAGCAGCACCAGCTTTCAGGTCATCTGAAATGGTTGGTAGTACGGTTTGAGAACTTTGTTTGTAATTATTTTCAAATTCTGAGAAAGTAACGGTTGAAGGAATGAATGGTTTCAGTCCTGTATACAACATGTTTTCTACCAAAGAATCAACATTGTTGCCACTTTCTTTGATTTTGTATGCTGTAGTAATATTGATTTGTTTGTTAGAACCTACAGTTTTAGTAATTACGTCTTCACCAAAAGTTGTTTTTAAGGCTGTACGAATTTCTTCTTCTTTTACAGGCTTGTCAAACTTCACAGTGTAACTTCTACCACCTTCAAATTCCACACCTTCTTTAAAACCATGGAAGAAAGATCCAACACCCAATACAAATACTACTACAGAAATTCCGTAGGCAAATTTTCTGTATTCGATGAATTTGAAAGAAGCGTGTTTGAAAATGCGCTTAGAAATACCAGTGAAATATTCAAAGTGCCTATTCTTACCCATGTACCAATCAGTAATCAAACGAGATACCAAGATACCGCAGAACAAACTCAACAGGATACCAATAATCTGAGTGGTAGCAAAGCCCAATACAGGACCAAGACCAAAGTAAGCCAAGATTAAGGCAGTTAATAAAGTTGTTACGTGGGCATCCAAAACTGGTGCCATAGAACGTTTATAACCATCGTTCACGGCATTTTGATAGCTCTTACCCTTGGTTAATTCTTCCTTGATACGCTCAAAGATGATAACGTTGGTATCAACCGCCAAACCAATGGTTAGAACCAAACCGGCAATACCTGGAGCAGTTAGCGTAAAGCCTAATGCACTAAGAATACCAATGGTGAACAATAAGTTCAAGATCAAGGCAATATTTGCTACCCATCCACCTGTATTAAAGTAGAGGAGCATTAAGGCAAAGATTACTATGAAAGAGATTAAGAAAGACATAGCACCACCCTTAATAGATTCAGCACCAAGTGTAGGTCCAACTTGTTGTTCTGCTACAATTCTAGCAGGTGCAGTTAGTTTACCACTGGTTAATAATTCAGAAAGGTCTTGTGCTTCTTTAATAGTATAACTACCACTGATTTGAGAATTACCAGTAGTGATAGGGTCATTTACATTTGGAGCAGAGTAAACAAAATTATCCAATACAATGGCAATTGGTCTGTCTACGTTTCTAGTAGTCATTTTTGCCCAGATATTAGCACCAATCTTGTCCATGTTCATTTTGATGGCAATACGGCCTCTCTCGTCATAATCCTGACCAGCGTTGGTAATATGATCACCTTCTAATTCAGCTTGACCGTTGTCCAAAGTTTTGATTGCATACAGCATCAAAACATCTTGTGTTTTAGGATCAGATCCGTCTACTTTACCATACATGAATACCAAGTTGGAAGGGAATTTGTTTTTCACCAAATCCATTCTTAGGTAATCGTTCAAAGCACCAGTATCCTTGGTAGAAATGTATCCAATATTAGATGGGAATAATGTCTTACCAGCTTTACCTTGGTAAGGCTGGGTAAATTGAATTAATCTAACAATTGGAGACTCATTCAATTTAGCCTTGGTAGTATCTGTTTTAGCAATGGCAGATTTATTGGTATCCTTAGCAACTGCAGAAATTGAAGCAGCTTTAGTTGTGTCTGCTTTAACAGTAGCAACAGCTTTGGTAACAGTATCTTTTTTTGCTTTAACGGTATCTGTAGGTTTTACGCCATTCAAATATTCTTGAACTGCTTTATCAGCAGCCACAATGCCATTTTGTAAATCCTTGCTTTCTAAAGTATACATTTCAAAGAACTGCAGGTTTGCAGTTGCTTGAAGGTATTTACGAACGCGCTCTTTATCATTAATACCAGCCAATTCAATATTGATGATACTCTTAGATGGATCAGGGTTGATATTCGGAGAGGATACACCAAACTGGTCAATACGTGTGCGCAAAATGCGATAGGTATTGTCAAAAGCAGCTTTGGCTTGCTCACGCAAATATGTCAATACCGCATCGTCAGAAGCGTCAAATTTTACTTTTCCATTACTTCTGGTTGCAAAATAAGGAGCTAATTTAGCTGTTGGGTTAACTTTTTTGAATTCTTCAGAAAACAAAGAAATCAAATCAGCGCCACTATTGGCTTTTCTAGCATTGGCATTTTCTAATGCTTTTAAGAAAAGAGGATCCTTGGTATAGTTAGCCAAAGATTTGATCAAGTCACCTAGACCAACTTCCATAGTTACACTCATACCACCTTGTAGGTCAAGACCCAACAAGAGTTCCTTTTCTTTAGCGCTTCTGTATGTGGTCATACCAAAAGCCAACTTATTGTCTTTGGTACTATCCAACATTCGCTGCAAGCGCTGTTTTTTTACTTCTTTTAAACTATCGGCGTAAGCTGATTGAAGTTCCTTGTTACCCGGATATTGTTGCTCAGGGGTAGGGAATCTTTTCATCCACGCATCGGCTTTGGTTTCCATTTCTCCTTCATGGTTGCGAACAAACCAAGTAAAAGACAATTGATACAAGCAGATCAAAATAAGAGCAATCGCAAAGAAGCGCACTAAACCTTTCAGTTGCATATTAGTAACGGTTTACAAAATTTTTTAGAGCGGCAAAGATAGGGGAATGGACATGAATAAAGTATACCCCTGAATAGTTTGCTGGGAGAAAGCCCCAGCTGGGCAGAAAAAAGCCCCAAAATTAGGTGGATTACCGGTTTTTGGGGCTTTTCAAACAAGCTGTTTTGCTAGCTTTTAATATTATAACTTATTGAACGTCAACAAGACTAATCTCAAAATAAAGCGGAGAATTAGAAGGAATACTTCCACTGCCAGAACAACCATAAGCAAGAGAAGAAGGGATCACCATTTTAATTTTTCCACCTTTTTTCAGCAATGGAAGCCCAATTTTCCAGCCATCAATGAGTTGATTCAGCGTCCAGCCAGTTAAAGAAGGATTAGTGCCTTTGTCAAATTCAGTTCCATTCAACAGTTTTCCAGAATAGGTTACATATACTTTATTAGTAAGGGTAGGAGCTACACCAGTTCCTTGTGGAGAAATTTCATACAAGATCCCAGAACTATGTTCCGTATAATTAATAGCATTGGCTGTACAATAAGCTACCATGGCAGGTTTTTCAGCCGCAACAGTAGCGGGTTGGCAACCAGAAGTTTCAGTTTTTCCACAGGATAAAGCCGCAAAAATGAACAGGCTACTTGCTAAAATCAGTTTTTTCATTAGTATATTTTATGTTTTGAATTGCTATAAAGACGCAAATTAATGACCTAAGGCTGCATCAGACAAGTTTTTTTCTGCTCTTAATTTTTTGGCTTGGATAATTAAGAACCTTTGTTCATGCTGTTCCCATTGATAATTTCTATAAATAAATGCCATAAAAAAAGCAACAATAGCAATGGCCAATAAGAATAAAAAAGGGTTCAAAACCGTATTGGCCTGCATATTTGCTCGGGTATACCAGCCTTGATAAATGGTCAAAAGAATACCTACTCCTATAGCAAATCCAATGGAAAGTCCTTTTAAATAAGGGCGTAAACTGGTTTTATAAGTTGTTCTAGTTGTAGACCAATATTGGTAAAATTTCTCCTCTTCGTCCGTAATCATCCGGCAAAATTAACAAAAGACATCTTTCTTTTACTAGATTTAACAACCTAAAACGGTTTACATGTCTTTCAAAAAATACGGCCACATGCTATTTTTGGCCATTTTAGTGTTTCATTGCTTGGCCATTGCCTTGGGATGGTCTGAACTTAGATTTTACTCTAAATTGATGCTAGTGCCCATGTTAATGTTATTATTGGGTCTATTTAAAGGATTTTCTTTTCAAAAACAGTCTTGGTTGCCTTGGTTGGGTTTGCTTGGTGCATTTGCCGGGGATTGGTTATTGGCATTATCAGGAGAACAGTATTTTCTATTTGGGATGCTTGGATTCATGACTACCCATGTTTGTAATACTGTATACTTTTTACAATTACAACCTTTAAAACCTGGGAAATTACAGCCTGCCTTGTTGGCTTTTTTCATTTTAGTAATTACTTGCTCAATCATTGTTTTTCAAATTAAAGATCAATTAGGCCCCATGTTGCTTCCCATCATGGCATATATGGGATTAATTAGTTTAATGACCATTTTAGCAGCTAATTTGGCAGCATCTGAGACCTTACATAATATAGCCCTCAAATATTTTATACCTGGAGCTAGTTGCTTTGTATTGTCTGATGGATTATTAGCCTTAAACAAGTTTTTATGGCATAGACATGAATTGGACATTCCCGTTATGATTACTTATGGCTTGGCCGTTTTATTTCTAACGTTAGGATTTATACATACAGAATGGTGGACAAAAAAAATCCCCTCGAATAGTTCGAGGGGATGATATATATACTTTCCGTTCTAGATTAGTAGCCCATTCCACCCATGTCAGGTGCACCACCATGTCCGGCTGGAGATTCAGGTTTTGGCCTGTCTGCAATCACGCACTCAGTAGTCAACAACATAGCTGCAATAGAAGCTGCATTTTCCAATGCAACACGGCTAACCTTGGTAGGATCAATTACACCAGCTTTGAACATATTTTCATATACTTCAGTGCGGGCATTGAATCCAAAATCAGCTTTACCTTCTTTGATTTTCTGAACCACAATAGAACCTTCAATTCCACTGTTGATTACAATTTGACGCAAAGGTTCTTCAATTGCACGTTTGATGATTTGGATACCAGTGGTTTCATCTTGGTTAGCACCTTTCAGTTTTTCCAAAGATTCAACGGCACGGATATAAGCAACACCACCACCTGGTACAATACCTTCTTCAACTGCTGCACGTGTTGCGTGAAGCGCATCGTCAACACGGTCTTTCTTTTCTTTCATTTCAACTTCGGTAGCAGCACCTACATACAAAACTGCAACACCTCCGCTTAATTTAGCCAAGCGCTCTTGTAATTTTTCACGATCATAGTCAGAAGTAGTATTTTCTACTTGTGCTTTAATTTGATTTACACGAGCAACAATATCAGCTTTCTTGCCTTTACCACCAACAACAGTAGTGTTGTCTTTATCAATTGTGATAGAAGCGGCTTGTCCTAAATAAGACAGGTCAGCATTTTCTAATTTGAATCCTTGTTCTTCACTGATAACGGTACCAGCAGTAAGAATAGCAATATCAGTTAGCATTTCTTTTCTGCGATCACCAAAGCCTGGTGCTTTAACAGCAGCCACTTTCAAGGTTCCACGCAATTTGTTTACTACTAAAGTAGCCAATGCTTCACCTTCTAGGTCTTCAGCAATGATGACCAAAGGACGACCACTTTGAGCAACTTTCTCCAGAATATGAAGAATGTCTTTCATAGCGCTGATCTTCTTGTCATAAATCAAGATATATGGATTCTGTAATTCAGCTTCCATTTTCTCGCTATTAGTAACAAAGTATGGAGAAATGTAACCACGGTCAAATTGCATACCTTCTACTACATCAACAGTAGTATCAGTACCTTTTGCTTCTTCAACAGTAATAACACCTTCTTTACCTACTTTAGACATTGCCATAGCAATCAACTTTCCAATTTCACTATCGCTATTAGCAGAGATAGTAGCAACTTGTTCAATTTTCTTGCTATCGTTACCAACAGTCTGAGATTGAGCTCTTAAGCTTTCAATAACTTTGGTAACAGCTTTATCAATACCGCGTTTCAAATCCATTGGATTTGCACCTGCAGCAACGTTTTTCAAACCTTCAGAAATAATGGCTTGAGCCAGAACAGTAGCAGTAGTTGTACCATCACCTGCAATATCAGCAGTTTTAGAAGCTACTTCTTTTACCATCTGAGCACCCATATTTTCAATAGCGTCTTCAAGTTCAATTTCTTTTGCAACAGTTACACCATCTTTGGTAACTTGAGGAGCACCAAATTTCTTTTCAATTACCACGTTACGACCTTTAGGTCCAAGGGTAACTTTAACAGCGTTGGCCAAAGTATCAACGCCTTTTTTCATTTTGTTTCTTGCTTCGATATCGAAGAAAATCTGTTTAGCCATGCTATTTTGATTTTAGAATGTTTATAAAGTGAGCGTTTGATTAAACAATCGCCAGGATGTCGCTTTCTCTCATGATCAGCAAGTCTTGTCCTTCAATGCTGATTTCTGTACCGGCATATTTGCCATACAATACATTGTCGCCTACTTTCACAGTCATCGGCTCGTCTTTCTTACCGGTTCCTGCAGCTACAATTGTACCGCGTTGAGGTTTTTCCTTTGCGGTATCTGGGATGATGATGCCGCCGGCAGTTTTTTCTTCTGCAGCAGCAGGCTTAACGATTACCCTGTCATGTAATGGGGTAACTTGTAATTTTTTAGCCATAACGTTATTGTTTTTAAATAGTTGGTTAAAGAATAACTATCTGCCATTCAGCCATTTCCATGCCATAGGAGCAGAGTAAGTCAATTTTTCATAAAAAACCTCTTTTAATCCAGTTTTGGATTCAAGTCTGTCATAAATGGTGGCAAACATACAGGGTTAAGCAGAAATAATGTCAATATTGCACCCTGTATTTTGGCTAGATCCGCAAAATGGCTTTGCCTGCGCCAATTAATTTGGTAACTTTGCGCTCCCAAACAAGTTCTTATCTAATGATTAGTAGAAGAAATATCCGCGTTAAAGTAATGCAGTTGCTATACATGACCGCGTCAGCCAGTAGTCCCAGTCTGTTTAAGTCTCCAGTGTCACAGTTACGCAAGCATCTAGACCAAACCAGTGAATTATTTGTCTATCTGGTATATTTTTTAACAGAAGTAGCCCGATTTGCCGAAACCAGCTCCAGAATGAGGGCCTCTAAAAATCTACCTTCTCAAGAAGATTTAAATGTCAATACTAAAATTGCAGGGAATGACCTGCTTTGGCAGATTCTGGAATCTCCCAGTTTTCAAAAAACAGTGGAAGATGGAAAGCTAGCAACCAAAATTGACAAAGAATTGGTGAGGAAAATTTATCAGGCTCTTACAGAAACAGATAAATACCAAGAATATATTCAGGCTCAGAGTAGGGATAAGGCAAAAGAAAAAGAAATCATGAAAATGATTTTCACCCAATTGATGTTGCCCAATGAAGACTTTATTAGTCATGTAGAAGAATTGTATTCCAATTGGGATGACGATGCAGAAATGATGGATCAATTGGTGTTGAATTATCTACAAAAACCATCAAGTTTTGATTTGTACGATTTGGTTGGACAGGAAAAATGGGACTTCGCTCAGATTTTACTAACTACGGCCATTGACAAAGAAGACTATACTATGGAACTCATTAAACCCAAATTAAAAAACTGGGATTCTGAGCGTATAGCATTATTGGATATGATTCTGATGAGATTAGGTGTTTGTGAATTGCTTTATTTTGAAACCATTCCCACTAAGGTTACCATCAATGAATATATTGACCTAGCCAAGGAATATTCCACTCCACAAAGTGGACAGTTTGTAAATGGTATTTTGGATAATATTCACAAGGAATTATTAGCCAATGGCGATATCCACAAGGTTCAATTCAAAAACAAAAATTCATAATATGAAGAGGATTGCGAGCATGGCAATTATATTGCTGGCCTTACATTTTACCGCATGCGATGAAGCTCCTGGTAGCAATGTTACGCTTGTTGATATTTCAACACCAGATTCTACCACATTTACCAAAGTTCAATGGTTAGACTCTTTAGTCAATTTTGGAACCATGCAAATGGGAGAAACTAAAACAGTAACTTTTAGGGTGAAAAATATTGGAAACAAACCTTTGTTTTTAACCAATGTAAAAGCAGGTTGTGGTTGCACAGTAGCCGATTTTACAAAAGGAGCCATCGCGCCAGGAGCAGAAGGGATTGTTACTGGAGAATTTGATTCCAATAAGTCTCAAACTGGAGAAGTACATAAAAGCATCTTTGTTACTACCAATACTCCCAATGGCGTTAATCAAACCTTGGTTTTTACGGGTAAAATAGAAGGCCACAAGGTTTTGCCGGTAGAAAAAAAATAGTTTCTTTGCAAGAGTCTTTTAAAAATTAAAATATACACGATGTTCTATTTGAATGCAATTTTCCTGGCAGGTAATCCACAACAAGGTGGCGGAGGTATGGTACAATTGGTGATGATGGGTGCCATCATCCTTGTTTTCTGGTTGTTCATGATTCGTCCACAGGCAAAAAAAGCAAAAGAGCAAAAATCCTTTGTTGACAATATGCAGAAAGGTGACAAAGTAGTTACCATTGCTGGTATTCATGGTACGGTTAACAAAATCAATGAAGACAATACGATTCAATTAGAAGTTAGCCCTGGAAGCTATTTGAAAATTGAAAAGTCTTCTATTAGCATGGAATGGACTGCCGCTTTGAACAAGCCTGTAGCAGAAAAGAAATAATTGTTTTAGCAACGCTTTAATCCGAAATTCGAGAAATTGAATTTCGGATTTTTTATGCTCAAAATTGGAATAACAGGAGGAATAGGAAGTGGCAAAAGCACGGTGACCAACATTTTTAAAGTGTTGGGTGTTCCTGTTTTTGATGCAGATTCTGTGGCCAAGCAAGTCATGGAAAATGATTTGCAATTACGTGAGCAATTGATAACACAATTTGGTGTTACTACCTTTCAAGATGGCAAATTAAATAGGTCTTATTTGGCCTCTATAGTTTTTAAAGATCCTTATCAATTAGCCATTCTCAATGCCATGGTGCATCCCATTACTTTAAAAGCAGCCGATGATTGGATGAAATTGCAATCGGCGACTTATGCTATTAAAGAAGCTGCTCTGATTTTTGAAGCAGGGGCTGGTGCTGGATTGGATTTGATTATTGGTGTAACAGCTCCAACTGCCATTCGCATTCAAAGGGTCATGCAAAGAGATGGAATTAGCAGAGAAGCTGTTTTGGAAAGAATGGACAAACAAATTGACGAATCTATTAAAATGCGTCTTTGTGATTTTGTGATTCAAAATGACAACCTGCATTTGATAACTACACAAGTGCTTGATTTACATAAACGTTTTATTGGTTAACTATCTATAATTATCAGTTATGATTGCAAAAACCCCCAAGCCACCTTATTATGCAGTCATCTTTAGTTCTATTAAATCTGATCAAACCCAAGGTTATGATGAGATGTCTGAAGCCATGGTTCAGTTGGTAATGCAACAACCTGGTTATCTTGGTCATGAGTCTGCTAGGGATGGAATTGGAATCACCGTTTCTTATTGGGATAGTTTGGAATCTATTAAAAATTGGAAAGCAGTTTCAGCGCATCAAGACGCACAAATAAAGGGTAGGTCTACTTGGTATCAATCTTATAAAACTAGGATTTGCAAAGTTGAAAGGGATTATGAATTTGAACAGAAAGATGAGTCCAAATAAAAAGGTTGCAATGATGCATTGCAACCTTTTCATATTTCAAGTTTGATTTTGAGTTAGCTCAATTTTGCCAATGCCTCTTTAATTCTGGCCCATGCTTTTTCAATATTAGGCATGCTATTGGCAAAAGAAAAACGTACGCAATTAGGTTCTCCAAATGCGTCTCCCATTACAGAAGAAACGTGTGCGATATTCAACAAATACATGCTAAAATCAGCTGCATTGTTAATGGTTTCTGTGCCATTAGATTTGCCATAATAATAACTAACATCGGGGAATACATAAAATGCTCCCTGTGGTTCAAAACATTTGAAACCTGGTATATCTTTTACCAATTCTAGGGTCTTGGTTCTTCTTCTTGTAAACTCTTCAGTCATTTCTAATGAAGGTCTTAAATCGCCTGTTAGGGCCGCTACACCAGCTTTTTGTGCAATAGAGCAAGTGCCACTTGTAAATTGGCCTTGTAATTTTTCGCAAGCTTTTGCAATTGTGGTGTTGGCGGCAATATATCCCAAACGCCATCCAGTCATAGCAAAGCCCTTACTAAGTCCATTGATGACAACCACTCTGTCTTTGATGTCTGCAAACTGAGCAATGCTTTCGTGTGCGCCTTCAAAATTGATGTATTCATAAATCTCATCTGATAAAATGGTGATTTGTGGGTGTTTGCGGAATACTTCTACCAATGCTTCCAATTCAGTCTTGCTATAAACGGCACCTGAAGGGTTGCAAGGAGATGAGAACATGAAGACTTTTGATTTGGGTGTAATAGCTGCTTCTACCTGTGCAACGGTTGGCTTAAAACCATTCTCTACCGTGGTTCTAATTTCTACTACTTTACCTCTAGCAATCTTAACCAATTCTGAATAAGTTACCCAATATGGTGTTGGAATGATTACTTCATCACCTTCATCTACTAAGGCAAGAATAGCATTGGCCAAACTTTGCTTGGCACCAGTTGAGGTAACAATATTTTCTGGAGCATAATCCAAGTTATTATCGCGTTTCAATTTGGTGCAAACGGCTTCTCTTAAATCTAAGAATCCAGAAACTGGGGTGTAATGGCTCCAGTTATCATTAATGGCTTTAATAGCAGCATCTTTGATATGTTGTGGGGTGTCAAAATCTGGTTCTCCCAGACTCAAGTCAATTACATCAATACCCTTAGCTCTTAGTTCACGGCCTAATTTGGCCATTTTCAAGGTTTCTGGTTCACTGAATCTGTTCAGGAGAGAAGAAAGTTCCGTCATCTTTGATTTTTTTTTGCTCTGATTAATTTTGGAATGGCAAGTTCGTAAAAACTATCCAAACACTTGTAAGTTTTGGAGCTTTGCAAAGCAGTATTGGGGATATGTGGGTAAGTTAGGGTAGGCCCAATTATCTTTCAAATTGAAACCTGCTTAAGTCTGGGCGATATTTACGTTCCCTGGTTCTTTCATAGTCTAAAATCAATTTACCCAAATGTTTAAGAAAGGGATAGCCAATGCGATCATAATCGTATTTGTCATCATTATAAATGCCGTCTGAATTACAAGAAATGGTGGCACTTAATAAAAATTCAACTTGATTGTCAAAATCAACCACGTAAGCTATATCAGTCAGGAAACCATATGCATCACCCACTTTATTGAAAATTCGGATTCCTGATGGGAGAGTACCTTTTTCAGAACCATACAAAAGGAATTTACAATAAGCATCCCAATAATGGGTGCTATCGTAATTTGGAAAACTACTTTCTCGCGGATAAGCGCTCATCCATCTTAATACAAAACTATCTACCCCGGGTTGCCAATGAAAACGCTTGGTTTTTTCAACTGATTCAGGAAAAAGAACAGATTGAATAATATGGTGTTGGTCAATTAAGGGTACTGAATTTTTTTCCGAAAAATCAAATGCTGTATTAATAAGTTGTCCATTTTTAAAATAGCCTTTTCCCATTTGAATGGACTTTTTTGGGAAGACTGCTTTACTAAAGCTATTTGGTTGTTCGTAAATTTTATTGGAAGCAGTATCATAAAATACAATGGGATTGCCAGCCCTGTTTTGGTCACTTGTCATAGATACGTCTAAACGATGCCGAATCACCATTTCTGGATAACCTTTTTGATGAAGTTTTTCTTGAATAAATTCCTGACCTACAAATTCATATAATCGATTAAATGCGTCATTGTCACTAACCAGAAAAATCTGCTTTACATAGTTTTCAATATTGGCTCTACCATCTTTGGAATTAGGTTGATTGTAAACGATGGTTTGACCCGGATAAGCACTATCCGTAACCATGGTTGTGTTTTTATCTAATCCCTTGATGTTTAGGTCTTTTAGCTTTTCTAATGCCAAAAAAGCTATAGGCATTTTTACCGTACTAGCAGGATAAAAATAGTTCCTACCCAAATGATAATGAAACTCTTTAAAACTAGGTTTGTTTTTGGCGTCTCGGTTAATTTGGGTGTATACAATTTGAACCTGAAAACTATCTGGATAAGCAAGAATGTCTTTGAAAAATGCTGGTTGGGATTGCATTAATTTTTCTAACAAAATGGTGTCCCCGGAAAGTTTAGAACTGCCCTTTGAAGACTGTGACCAATTGGCAAAAGCAATTGATAAAAATAGGAAGGGCAAAAGGGCTTTTTTCATACCCAAATATAAATGCTGAATGCATGAAAATTTGAAATT
Organism: Chitinophaga pinensis; assembly: GCA_943372225.1. GTDB lineage: Bacteria > Bacteroidota > Bacteroidia > Chitinophagales > Chitinophagaceae > Sediminibacterium > Sediminibacterium pinensis_L. The sequence continues at coordinate 410,544 of CALRXV020000002.1, forward strand.
CTTGTTCAAAAAGTCTCACCTTGAATTACATTTGAATTTCAAACGAGCATATGCCACACGAATCTATATCCGTATTTGATATGTTTAAAATAGGGGTAGGGCCTTCCAGCTCACATACCCTTGGACCATGGAGAGCTGCTCTTGCCTGTATCAATAGAATTAAAGCTGAAGCAAATATTGAGCAAATACAGTCCATTACGGTTTTATTATATGGTTCATTGGCAAAAACGGGTAAAGGACATGGAACAGATATTGCTGTTATGTTGGGTTTGTGTGGAGAAGATCCTGTAACCATTGATGTAAATACCATTGTTCCCAAAATCAAAGCAATAGAAGATAACCAAACTTTGGTGCTTAACGGAACCAAGCTAATTCCATTTGAGTCAAACCATCATCTTCAGTTTTTGCATCATGATTCTCTACCTTTTCATCCAAATGGATTATCCTTTTTAGTGGAATTGAACAATGGTCAATCTTGGTGCGATACCTATTTTTCCATTGGTGGGGGTTTCATTGTAAAAGAAGCCAAAGAAGCTCAAACCAAACAAGTGGTTGATTTAACTTTCCCCATTAATACTGCGGATGATTTGTTACACTGGTGTATGAATGGCTTGAGTATCAGTGATGTGGTATTGGAAAATGAATTGGCTTGGCGGCCTGAAACCGAAACTAGGGATAAGGTTTTTCAAATTTGGAAAACCATGCAGGAATGCATTTTCAGAGGATGCCATGCAGAGGGTGAATTGCCAGGTGGACTAATGGTTAGAAGACGTGCTGCCGCTTTGAACAAGAAATTAATGAAGGATAAAAGCTATGAAAACTATGAGCAATGGTTGGCAGGTATAAAAAATGGGGGTCATGATTTTAGCTATATCCTAGATTGGGTAAGTTGTTTTGCTCTTGCTGTGAATGAAGAAAATGCCTCATTTGGTAGGGTAGTAACCGCACCAACCAATGGTGCTGCTGGTGTAATCCCAGCTGTGTTATTATACTTTATTGCTTTTTGCAATGGGAATGATGAGGAGAAAATCATCCGATTCTTATTAACCGCGTCTGAGGTAGGAAGTATCTTCAAAAAAGGGGCTACTATTTCAGCGGCCATGGGTGGTTGTCAGGCAGAAATTGGAGTTTCTTCTGCTATGGCTGCAGCCGCTTTGACAGAATGTATGGGTGGTACACAAAGACAAGCATTAATGGCAGCTGAGATTGCCATGGAACATCATTTAGGGCTTACCTGTGACCCCATTGGAGGATTGGTGCAAGTTCCCTGTATTGAACGCAATACCATGGGAGCCATTAAGGCCATTACAGCTTCTCAGTTAGCTTTACAGAGCTCCCCTGATTTTGCTAAAGTAAGTTTAGACAAAGTAATCAAAACCATGTGGGACACGGCTTTGGATATGAATAGTAAGTACAAAGAAACAGCCGATGGCGGTTTGGCCATCAATATCCCGCTGAGTTTACCAGAGTGTTAATTCAATAAAGGATTTGTTTTAATTTCTGTGATGGCTACGCTACTGTAGTCACGGATTTCATTGTACAATGTGCCTCTTTCAACGGGTTGTCTGTTCACTTGTTTAATTAAAGTTACTAGGTCTGCCGTACTCATAGATGGGCTTTGTTCTTCTGATCCAGCCATTGAATAAATCTTGGTGGTATCATCAATGGTTCCGTCAATATCGTTCACCCCAAAATTCAGGGTTAACTGTGCATTTTGTCTGCCTAACATAGGCCAATAAGCTTTCACATGCGGAAAATTGTCTAAGTATAATCTAGATACCGCATACATTTTCAAATCCTCAATTACGGAAGACTCAGGCACATGACTCATGTCATTGTCTTTGTTACGGAATTTTAAGGGAATAAAGGTATTGAAGCCACCCGTTTTGTCTTGTAATTGGCGCAGTCTTTCCATATGGTCAATTCTATGCCAGTATTGCTCTACATGACCGTATAAAAGGGTTGCATTACTATGCATTCCTAATTCGTGAGCAGCTTGGTGAATGGCCAACCATCCATTAGCATCAACCTTGTCTTCACAAATTTGAGTACGAATTTCTGGATGAAAAATTTCGGCACCTCCACCAGGTAAACTATCCAAGCCAGCTTCATGAGCCAATCTCATTCCTTCAGCTGTGCTCAATTTTGCTTTGCGGAACATATAATCCAGTTCAACCGGTGTAAAGGCTTTGATATGTAATTCTGGTCTATGGGCTTTAATGCTTTTCAAGAGATTCACAAAAAAATCCATATCCATTTTGGGGTGAACACCACCTACAATATGAACCTCAGTTACGGGTTTGCCGTCATAGCTTTTCACAATATGCATCATTTGGTCAATACTCAATTCCCAACCCTCTTCTCTATGAGCATAGAGTTTGGAATAGGCGCAGAATTTGCAACTAAACACACAAACATTAGTAGGTTCAATATGAAAGTTTCTATTAAAATAGGTTTTGTCTCCGTGTTTGGATTCTCTTACCCAATTAGCCAAAGCGCCTAAATAGGAGAGTGAGCCCTGTTCAAATAATAAGACTCCGTCTTCAAAAGAGATACGCTCTTTGTTTAGGATTTTTTCTCCAATTTTTTTCAAATCTGCATTTTTCTCCAATGCTACCAATCTTGAGATCCCTGTTTCTTTCATGTAACGGAAATTTCAGCAAAATTAAACCAATTTCATTGCCGCCGAATGATATTTGTCAATTGTTATCTTAATTCGAAACAAAAAACCCGGTGAGTCTCACCGGGTTTTGATATAATAGATTAGTTTTTTAAGACATTAAAATGCCAGCAATACTGGCCGATAGATAGGAGGCCAACGTACCGCAGAGCAGGGCTTTTAAACCTAATTTTGCTAAGTCTGCCCTTCTGGTGGGAGCCAATTCTCCAATACCTCCAATTTGCATACCTACGCTACTAAAATTGGCAAATCCGCAAATGGCAATACTAACAATCAGCAAACCTTTTTCTGAAACTATGGGAACTGCTTTAGTAGTTAAGTTATTAAACGCCACAAATTCGTTGATGGTGATTTTTTGACCTAATAAAGTGGCCGCATTGGCAACGTCTACAGCAGGAACACCCATGGCCCAAGTCATTGGATAGAAAATTTTACTAAAGATCAAATCAAGGGTTAGACCAGGTACTACTTTACCAAAACCCCAGTTTATAAAAGCAATTAAAGCAATAAATCCGATCAACATGGCAATTACATTCACGGAGATTTTCATCCCATCGCTGGCTCCATGAGAAATGGCATCAATAATATTACTATAAGGACTTTTAACTTCTAGTTTCACCTTACCCATGGTTTGGGATTCTTCGGTTTCTGGAAATACAATTTTTGAAATTACCAAAGCCCCAGGAGCCGCCATTAAAGATGCTGTTAATAGGTATTCCGCTTTAGCACCCATATTGGCATATACAATTAGAATACCTCCCGCAATACATGCAAGACTACCACTCATACTAGCCAATAATTCACTCTTGGTCATACTACTCAAATAGGGCCTAATCATCACTTGCGCTTCAACTTGTCCTACAAAAGCACTGGCAACATTGCTCAAAGCTTCTGCACCACTTACGCGCATAATAAAATTCATGGCTTTTGCAATCAGTGATACAATTACTTGCATCACACCAAAATGATAAAGAATAGCCACTAATACACAAACCAAGATAATGGTTGCTGTAACACTAAAAGCAAATACAAAACCACCCTGTGCAAAATTTTGAACATTGGTAGGAGCAGGGCCTGATACCATAATGCCACCATATACAAAAGAAACCCCTTGTCTGGCAAACTGTTCAATCTTTTCCATGCCATGTCCCAATTTCTGGAAGAACCAGGTTACTGGTGGTACTTTTAAAACCAATACAGCAATAGCAATTTGCAACATCATACCACTGACTACCAGTCTATAATTGATTCTTTTTTTATTGTTTGAAAACAAAAATGCAATGGCCAGAATCAAAATAATGCCCAATATTCCATGAAAGCGTTCCATAAACTAGTAATTGGCTGATTGAATAAGGCGGTAAGATAATAAAATATTAATCATGAATATCCAATAACAAAAGAGACCCCGTTTGGGGCCTCTTCAAATTCAAATTTTATTTGCTTACATATGAGCTTGAATCTTTTTGTCCAAAACACTTTTGGGTACAGCACCAATTTGTTTGTCTACAATTTTACCACCTTTGATAAAGAGAATGGCAGGAATAGAAGTAATACCATAGTTAACACTTAGGTTTGGATTGTGATCCACGTTTACTTTACCAACATTGATTTTGCCATCATATTCTTTGGATAATTCTTCAATAACGGGTCCAATAGCACGGCAAGGTCCACACCATTCCGCCCAAAAATCCACTACTGTTAATTTATCGCTATCGAGCACTGTGCTCTGAAAATTTGAGTCTGTTAATTCTAAAGCCATTGTTATTGTTTTAAAAGTTGATGATAGAAGATGAATATCAAATATATATCCAAAGCCCTGTTTCTGCTGATTTGACTTTTCCACCTATGTTATTAATGACTTTGCATCAGAAAACCTGACACGGGGTCAGTTTATGCACTGACAACACCCACATTTACTTCAAAATCGGGGTTGTTCATCAGGAATCCGGCCATATCCTCATTCATTAAAAAGCTCTTGTCTAAACTGTATAAGCTCACTTTTAGGTTCTCTTTGGGTTCAAACATGTTGAACCTTAAGGATGTCTTGCCAGGATTCTGTTTTATATTACTATCTACAAAATCAACCAATTCAGCCGTAACTGCAGCTGGATGCATACTGATTTCAATACTTCTAGTCAAAGTTTGTTTTACCGTTTCTAACAAAGACATGCTATTGATCTTAAAATCAAATTCATCGGGTCTGCCATATCTGGGTCGGAAAAATCCAGTACACATAATATTGGTACCTTTTTCTAAATAGTTCTGGAAACGGATATAGTCTTCACTCCATAAAAGAAATTCGGTTTTGCCACTAAGGTCTTCCATGGCAAATGATCCAAAATTCTTACCAGTTTTGGTTACCCTATGTTGCACATCTATAATCAAACCTGCTACACGTAATACTTTTCCTGGATTGGGTTGTAAATGCAGAGTTTCTTTGATTTCATTAAAATCACTGATTTTAGAAATGCCATAATACTTGAGTTCAAATTTAAAATGGTCCAATGGATGACCACTCATGTACATGCCGGTTACTTCTTTTTCATGATCCAATAATTCTGTTAGGGTCCATGGTTCACAAACTCCAATCTTGGGTTGTGGAACTTCCATAGCAGCAGAAAGATTTCCAAATAGGGTATTGGTTGTTCCAATGGCATGGGCTTGTTTGGCTTGACCATAAGTCACAATTTTCTCTAGGCCAGTTTGTTTTTCACCATCTGGAACATGAAAATATTGGGCTCTGTGATAAGCAGAAAAACAATCAAAAGCACCGGAATATGCTAGGCATTCCAATGACTTTTTGTTGACACTTTTCTGAAGTACACGAGCTATAAAATCAAAAATATCTTTGTAGTGTCCATTCTTTTCTCGCTCTGCAATAATGTTTTCTACTGCGGCTTCTCCCACGCCTTTAATACCACCCATTCCAAATCGGATTTCCCCTTTTTTGTTAACGGCAAAACCTTTGAGGGATTCATTGATATCTGGCCCTAGAACTTTAATTCCCATGCGCTTACATTCTTCCATAAAGAAGGTAATCTTTTCAATACCTCCTGCATGATTTAGAACCGCAGACATGTATTCTCCAGGATAATGGGCTTTTAAATAAGCGGTTTGATAAGCTACAAAAGCGTAACAGGTACTATGTGATTTGTTGAAAGCGTATTGTGCAAATGCTTCCCAGTCCGTCCAGATTTTTTCAAGTGTTTCTGCAGCATGTCCCTTGGTGGTGGCGCCTTCCACAAACTTACCCTTCATCTTGTCTAGGGTCTTTCTATCTTTTTTTCCCATCGCTTTGCGCAATACATCCGCATCACCTTTACTAAAGCCACCAATTTTTTGAGACAACAACATTACCTGTTCTTGGTAAACGGTAATCCCGTAAGTATCTGCCAAGAATTCTTCCATGTCTCCTAAGTCATAGGTAATGGCTTCTCTTCCGTGTTTACGATCAATAAAGTTGGGGATATAAGCAATGGGCCCTGGGCGATACAAGGCGTTCATGGCAATCAAGTCTGCAAATTTATCCGGCTTTAATTCGCGCAGGTATTTTTGCATTCCAATACTTTCAAACTGAAACGTGGCATTGGTTTCCCCTTTTTGATAGAGTTGAAAAGTTTTCTCATCATCCAAAGGAATGGTATCCAAATCAATGGTTACTTGGTGATTTTGAAATATCAATTCCAACGCAGTTTTTAAAATGGAGAGGGTTTTTAAACCCAAGAAGTCCATCTTGATAACACCGGCTTCTTCAATAGTACTTCCTTCAATCTGTGTTACCCAAAGAGGAGAGTCTTTAGAAATGGCCACTGGTATCAAATCAGTTAAATCGCGCGGAGCGATGATAATACCCGCAGCATGGATACCAGTATTTCTTACAGAGCCCTCTAATCTTTCCGCTTCTTTTAAAACCTGTGAGCGAATATCATCTCCATTGTAGAGTTCCCTTAGTTTTCGAATATTGTCAAGGTCTTCCTGTTGGTAACCTTCTTTTTCTTCAAAGGATTTTTCGCCAGTTTTTTCCCCTTCTTTAATAGTAAATGGAGCATGTAATACCCTTCGTAATTCGGTGCCTGGTTTATCTGGTACCAATTTGGCCAACATATTGCTCTCACTCAAAGGAAGATCTAACACCCTGGCCACGTCTTTGATACTCATTTTGGCGGCCATGGTACCATAAGTGATAATCTGTGCTACTTGATTCTTACCATATTTGTCTACCACATAATCAATGACACGCTGCCTTCCTTCATCATCAAAGTCCGTATCTATATCGGGCATGCTCTTACGATCCGGATTCAAGAATCGCTCAAAAAGTAAGTTGTATTTAATGGGGTCAATATTGGTGATGCCAATACAATAGGCCACTACTGAACCTGCTGCAGAACCACGTCCAGGCCCAACAAATACACCCATTTCACGGCCAGCTTTGATAAAATCACTTACAATTAAAAAGTAACCCGCAAAGCCCATGGTTCTTATGGTAAACAATTCAAAGTCTAGTCTTTCTTGAATCTCTAGTGTAATGTCATTGTAGCGCATTTTAGCGCCTTCCATGGTCAAGTGCTTCAAGAATTCCCATTGGTTCATATTGCTATCCGTATGCACCTGAAAAGAAGGTGGAATAGGGAAGGCTGGAAGCAAAATATCTTTCTTTAAATTCAAGACATCAATCTTGTCAACAATAGCATTGGTATTGTCTATAGATTCTGGAATATCATGAAAGAGTTTTTTCATTTCTTCCGTTGTCTTGAAATAGAATTGGTCATTGGGGAATTTGAACCTTCTATTTTTTATTTGCACATCATCATTGGCAAAATCGTCAAATCCCGGAGTAGCTTGTTTTTCACCAGTATTAATACAGAGCAAAATATCGTGGGCATTATAATCATCCCTTTCTGTGTAATGGCTATCATTGGTAGCAATTACCGGAACATTGTATTTTTTGGCAAATTTGAGCAGGGTATTATTGATTAATTCCTGTTCTTTAATTTGGTGTCTTTGAATTTCTATATAATAGTCTTCTCCAAATAAATCTAACCACCATTTGAATTCATTCTCTGCTTCTTGTTCTGATCCATTTAAAATAGTTTGTGGAACATATGCTCCAATACAACAAGTAGTGGCAATAATACCTTCGTGGTATTTTTCAATCAAAGCTTTGTCTACCCTTGGATATTTGCTATACATACCTTCAATAAAACCCATAGAAGTGAGCTTTACTAGGTTTTGGTATCCTGTGGCATTTTTGGCCAAAAGCACTTGGTGATACCTTTTGTCTTTGACTTCTTTAGTAAAGGTTTTTAAGAATCGGTCTTCTACCACATAGAACTCGCATCCTACAATGGGTTTAACAGTTGGCGCCAGTATGTCTTTTCCATTTTCATCCTTGCCTATAACTTTTGTATTTTTCCAAGCTTGGGCTACAAATTCAAATGCGCCAAACATATTACCATGATCAGTAATAGCTAGGGCCGGCATATTGTCTTTAGCGGCTTTTTTGTATAAACTGCCGATGTTAGCGGCACCATCTAACAAGGAATATTGTGTATGAACGTGTAAATGAGAAAACTGACACATGAGCAACTGGATTCGGTCAAATATCGTAACAAAGCAGTCTGTCAGGTGGGTTAAATTTTCCACATTGCTTCTAATTTGACAGTTAGGCGTTTCAAACCTAAATTGCAGCCCTAGTTTATGAAACAATTTCAAATTTTAATATATATAGGTTTATTGCATGGTCTAAGTAGTTGCCGGTCATTTAGACAGTTAACTGCCAAGGATCATACCACTGCATCAGTGTCTAATAAAAAGCAGAAGTCTCAGAAAGAACCACAATTCATTGAAGGAATAGAAGTTACGCCTGGTTCAACCATGAGCTCAAAGCATAAAACCAGCACAGCCAATACCAAAAAGACCAATACCAGTAAACCCAATAATCCAGTTATTGGAGGAATCTTTAGTACGGAGAATGCCAGTTATTTACAATTGAAATTTTCAGTCTTGGTAGGTGTTCCGGTAAGTCAATTGGATAACATTGCTTTGTTAGAGCAGATGGATAAATGGTGGGGCACCAGATATTGCATGGGGGGAACCACAGAAAATTGTTTAGACTGTTCCGCTTTTACGCAGATTTTATATAGAGATCTTTATGCCATTAATCTACCAAGAACAGCCCAAGAACAATATCAAATAGCTGATATTATTGGGATTGATGATTTGCAAGAAGGGGATTTGGTGTTTTTTCATACAACAGGAAGAAGTAGAAGGTCAATTACCCATGTTGGGGTTTATTTACAAAACAGCAAATTTGTACACGCAGCTACCAGTGGGGGAGTCATGATCAGCGATTTAAAAGAAGCTTATTGGAGCCCCAAATTCAGGGGTGGTGGTAGAATGAAACAACAACCTTAATGGCTATTTAAATTCCCCATTTTGTTTTTAATTGAGCTATCATTTGTTCCGCATCTGGCGTTAATTTTCCTTTGATTACCCCAATAATCATCAAACTGGAGAATATTAAGGATCTACCAACCATTCCAAACCATCCAGAAAATTGCCCCATTAATAGCGCAACCAATCCAAAAGATAGAACGCCCAATACCAATGCTTTTAAGTTGTTTTGGTTAAAGGGTTGCATGCCAAATTTTCGCCTTAAAAATTCAAATCTAATAAAGTTATACAAAGCAAATGCGGTTAGCTCTGCAAAAGCTGAACCAATAATACCATAGTTTTTAATCAGGTAATAAGTCAGTGGCAATCTAAAGGCTAACAAAACAACACCGCTTAAGAAATCAAAACGCCAATAAGTAGAAGTGCCAATCACTATATTATTTAATCCAGTACCTGCGTCAATAATTCTAACCATCCCTAGAATAAATACTACAGCAAGTCCGGATTCGTAAGTTTTCTGAATATTCAATGCTTCTAATGCTGGTTGAATATTTAACCAGATATTGCCAAATAAGAATAAAGCAATCAATAATAAATTAATACAAGATCGTTGATAAATGCGCTTGATTTCTGGCATGTTTTTGTCTTTCCAAGCTCTTGACAATACACCTGCAGAAACAGATTGGATACTTCTTTGTGGAACTTGAATTAAATTGGCAGCATACTGAGCAACTCCAAATACAGCTACTACGGCCAATCCCTGAAATTTGGCAATAATAAAACTATCAATGGTGGCAGCTAAAGAAGCAATACAAGTGCCTCCAAATATCAATGCCTGCATGGAGAACATTTTTAACTTAAATTTTTTGGTAACCCTACTTACTTTAAGTGGAAAATGTAATTTTTTGGAACGATATAACACCCAAGCTACGATGGCAAAAATAGCCAAATATAAAAAAGCAAAACAGTGAATAAATTGATCAAAGCGGATAAACCTAAAATAATACAATAACACTATTATTAAGGTTAGGATTCTTAATCCAGTCTCCTTTAAAAAGTTAGACATGACCGTTTTCTGTAAGGCCCAACAAAAACCTTCCATCACAGAAAATAATAACATTCCCATGGCAAAGGGAAACATCCAATAATAATAATCCACTATGAGTTTGGATCCCTTTGAAAAATGTTCTACAAAAAATGGCTGAAACCAATATCCGGCCATTAGCACCATTAAAAAACCAATAAAAGAAATGGCTAGGGCCCAGGTCATTAAATCAATTTCATGTGCTTCTAAATTGTCTTTATAATAAGGGTAGAATTTGTAAATCACAGGTATGATACCCAAACTTCCAAAAGCATACATGTTTTGTGAAAAGTCAAAGAAAATCCTTGTCAGTCCAAATTGTTCAGGTGTAAAAGCACCGTTTCCAATTCTGGTATAATAATATAAATTGATGGCACCGATAAAAAAACCGATATACACCAAAATGCTAGACTGAATGGTTTGTCTTCTAATACTTCCCATATTAATTAGCGGGGAGTTCTCTAACCTTGATATAGTATTTGAATTCTATTGCAGCAGGATTCAAAAATGCTTTATGTTCTTCCAACAAATCCAAGGTTTTCCAGGATCCTACAATGGGTTCCAATTTTAAATCTACTTTGTCTGTTTTTACATACAAGGGAAGATTAAAATTAGCAAGACAATTTGTCCATCTATATTTTACCTTTTTCTGATCTTGGCTATATTGTAATTCTAAAACAGGTATTTCTGTATTTCGTAGGTATTGATCAAATACTGGTTTTAAAGGATAGCCTGTATATTTTTCCATCACAGACTGAATGTCTAATGTGGTTACGGTTTGATGGTAAAATTCCTTGTTAAGTTGTCTGAGCATTAGTCTAAACTGCTCATCATTATTCATGGTATTGCGGATGGTTTGGATCATGTTTGATCCCTTATAATACATATCATTGCCACCTTGGTTTTGAACATGATACGCTCCAATTATAGCCTCTCTATTACTAATATTCTTTCTAATGCCATAATTGTATTCATAAGCAGCTTGCTTGCCACTGATCCATTGGGTAAATAAGGTTTCGGTATAATTGGTAAACCCTTCGTGTACCCACATATCTGCAATGTCTTTGGTAGTAATATTATTGCCAAACCACTCGTGCCCGCTTTCATGAATTATAATGAAATCCCATTTTAATCCCCAACCCGTTCCTGAAAGGTCTCTGCCTAAATAACCATTTTTAAATTTGTTGCCATAAGTAACAGCACTTTGATGCTCCATGCCTAAATAAGGGACTTCTAATAATTTGTATCCGTCTTCATAGAAAGGATATTTGCCAAGCCAGTATTCAAAACAGTGAATCATGGGCTTGGCTTGTTGAAATTGAATTTTGGCTTCTGCAACATGACAACTTAGCGGATAAAAATTTAGATCTAATACGCCTGCTTCTCCTTGTAAAGTATCAGAGAAATGCTCGTATTTGCCAATATTCATAGACAGGCTATAATTGTTAATGGGATTTTTAACCACCCATTTCCAAGTTTTAGTATGTGCTTGTTCATTGGCATGAACCCATTCAAGTCTACCATTGGATACGTCCATCAGGGTATCTGGAGTGGTAATTGTAACAGTTACCCCTTGTTCAGGCTCGTCATATTGATGGTCTTTACAAGGCCACCATACAGAAGCACCCAAGCCCTGGCAACTGGTACTAACAAATGCATTTCCCGCAGCATCTTTTGTCCAAGTAACACCTCCATCCCATGGTGGATTTCTTGCCTCCCTTGGTCTACCATGGTAGTACATGGTAATTTGTTGTTGAGTTCCTTTTTTTAAGTCTTTATTGAATGCTATAAAAAAAGCATTCCCATCTCTTTCAAATGAAAGTGATTCTTTGTTCCATAAAACACTATCCAACACCAGAGGTTGTTGCAGGTCAATTTGCATTTTTTTGCCTTTCTGCAATACTTGAAATTGCATATCCACCTGGCCAGAAATGGTTTTGGTATTTAGGTCAGGTGTTACTTGTAAATCATAGTGCAATAAATTCCACCAAGCACGCTCTGCAGTAATGGATCCTCTTAAAGTATCTGCATGGCTAAATGACTTTGGCTTTTTTTCATTTTGACCAAAGACTTTTACTGTTCCCAACAATAGGAAAACTAAAAATATAGACTTGAAGTTCATTCCATAAAAATACGGATTGCACCTACCGGTTTCTAATGTTTTTTCAGCTTATTCTTAAACACTTTTTCAAATTTTTCCAGTTTGGGTTGAATCACAAATCGGCAATAACCCTGATTTTGGTTATCATTATAATAATTCTGGTGATAATTTTCTGCTGGATAGAAGTTCTTAAAGGCCTCAATACCCGTAACAATTGGACTTGACCAAGCGCCAGATTTGTCCAAGGCTTTTTTATAGGATTCAGCCTTTTCTTTTTCTGCTTGGGTTTTGTAAAAAATCACAGACCTATATTGGGGGCCAGCGTCATTTCCTTGGCGGTCAATGGTTGTGGGATCATGGGTTTTCCAAAACACTTCCAATAATTCATCATAACTGATTACAGCTGGGTCATAAATGATTTGACATAATTCAACATGCCCTGTATTCTTATCACATACTTGTTCATAAGTTGGGTTTTCAACAAAACCACCTCCATAACCAGAAATGACTTTATAGACACCGTTGAGTCTTTGAAAAAAAGCTTCGGTACACCAAAAGCAGCCTTCACCAAAAGTTGCTGTATCTGTTTTAACGTCTGTGGGAATGGGAGTTTGATTCATTTTAGCCAATTTTGAAGGTGTTTGTGCACAAGAAACCAAGAAAATACCCGTAAGGGCAAGGGTCAAGATGCTGATTTTGAACATATTTTTAATTTTGTAGAGATACGTAATCAATTATAAAACAGATGTTTGTGTAGAAAGTTTTAACAATTCTACTTTTTTTTAATTTTTTTCAACATTTATACTAAAAGTACTAATTTCACGTTCGGGACCTTTTTCCCTGAGTAAACCTATGCAATTACAATTGGAATATCCAAAACCTTCTATTCTCAGATTGGAAAATCTGTTAATGTTGGTGCCATTAATCTCTCTTGTGTTCATTTTGATATTTTTCAATTCTGTTGAATTAGACAGCCATTTGCAAGAAACTTATTTCTCATTCAAGTTTCAAAATGTTATTGTGTTTAATTGGACTTTACTGATTATACCATTTTTATTGCATTTGTTTTTAAACCAAGAATCTATTGGAGATCAAAGAATTCTGCACGGACATATTATTATTTCACTCTTTTTAATGATAGCCGTTTTATTTACCTATCAATTGTATACTCCCAATCTCATTATTAATCAAGATACATTTCTAGGATTGCCTAATCAACGTCATTGGTTAGAGGCAACATCAACCACTTTTCAATTGTTGATTTTACAAGGATTTGTACAATTGTTCTTTATAGTCTACAGTTTGGTGAAACTCTTTTCTTGATTTTTAGTTGATGTAAGTCTTCATTAATTTATTTTCATGAAACTATTGTTGGCCGAAGATGAGCCTAAAGTGGCCAATGCTGTTAAAGCAGGTTTGGAAGAACATGGAATGGAAGTCACCGTTGCTTTTGATGGCAGAATGGCCGAAAAATATTTTGATCGGGATAGTTTTGATTGCATTATACTAGACATTAATCTCCCTCACACCAATGGTCTTGATTTGTGCAAACAATTTCGCAACAGAAATAAGAAAGTTCCCATTATTTTATTGACAGCCTTGGGTGAATTAGAAGACAAGATGGAAGGATTTAGTGCCGGGGCCGATGACTATTTAGTAAAACCCTTTCACTTACAAGAGCTTCTGGCTAGAATCCATGTAATTCTTAAGCGATCTACAGGCATGGATCAACCCCAAAATATCATGGAAGTTGGTGACTTGATCTTGGATTTAGACGCTAAATCAGTAAAAAGAGCAGGAAAGCTGATCAAGCTTACTCAAAAAGAATTTCTGTTATTAGAAGCATTGGCAAAAGCTAGGGGAAGGGTTCTATCAAAAGCAGATTTGGCTGAAAAGGTTTGGGCATTAGATTTTGATACTGGTACCAATACAGTTGAAGTTTATATCAATTTTCTTAGAAATAAAATTGACAAACTTCATTCCACTAAATTGATACATACTAGAACAGGATTTGGCTATTATTTGAAAGAAGAGTCATGACCATTAAAACTAGAACAGCAGTTTGGATTGTAGCAGTAGTCTCAGTTTTGATGCTGGTGCTCTGTAGTTTTATCTATTGGGAATTTAAACAGGCAGAACAAAAACTCTTTCAACAAAAACTCAAAGAAAAGGCCATTAACACCGTTAAGTTGTTAGATGAGGTTAAAGAAGTGGATAGTGCCTTGTTGAAATTAATAGATAAAAATACCATTGACCAAATTAGGGATGAAAAAGTTTGGATTTTAGATTCATTGAATAGAGTTGTTTATAGCAGTATTGATGATTTGAAATGGAAACCAAGCATAGGATTGCTAGATTCTATTCGTCAGCAACAATTTTTGGTGTTTTCCATTGACCAGCACGATGCCATTGGCTTGGTTGCTAGATTTCAAGCTAAAAACCGGTTAGTGATTTCTGCGGGTAAAAACCAAGAAGGCCAAGAAGCACTTGAAGCTTTATTAAAAATCTTGATAATTGGATTCTTTACAATTATTATAATAGTTGCATTCAGTGCCTATTTGATAGCAAAGCAAGTATTAAAACCCTTGATTTTACTCAACCAGCAAGTAGAAGCTGTGAATGATGAACAATTTCATTCAACCATATTCATTCAACAAACAAATACCAAGGACGAGATCAAGGAATTGGCCATTAGTTTTAATCAAATGTTACTCAGGTTGCAAGACGCATTTAGTCAACAAAAGCAGTTTATACAGCACGCATCACATGAATTAAGAACACCTTTGGCGGCGCTGACCAATCAAATTGATTTGGCTTTGCAGCAAGATAGAAGCCCCCAATACTATAAAGAATTACTTTTGTCTTTGCAAGAAGACCATGATAAACTATCTAAATTATTACAACAGTTATTGCAGTTATTTAGATCTGGACAAGCCATTCAAGCCGCAGTGATTGAAACCATTTTCCTAAATGAATTATTGGATGACTGCATGGATCAAATTTCCCAAGTGCATCCAGAAACAAAATTGGTTTTAAACTATGTCAATTTCCCCAAACAGGAAGAGGACTTAGTTTTTAAGGGGAATCCTAGCTTATTGTCTACAGCTATATTGGGATTATTGGAAAATGCATGCAAGTATGGCGTAGGTAGTCCCGTTTTAATTGACATTGGATTTGACAGTAAAACAATAACAATCAGTATTCAAAATCAAGGTTTGTTAATACCTGAAACTGACAGAGATAGATTGTTTACAGCATTTTTTAGGTCTTCTAATACAGAAGGTAAAAGAGGTTTTGGACTTGGTTTAGTCCTTGCTTATAAAATTATTCAATTGCATAAAGGACAATTAACTTATCAGGTAATTGAAAGTGCTAATTGTTTTGTTTGTACGTTGCCCAAATAGTTAGTCCCTTGATTAGTCAAATATCCACAAAGCCAATAGCTGTAACTTTTTAGTGAGTCTGGGCTTAACTTTGCCAAAAATTAGCAGGAAAACATGCGTTTATACCCAGATTCAGCCTTAGTTCAATTGGAGTTTGACAAAGTGAAAACTTTGTTGAAAGCGCATTGTAATACCGATCATGCAAAGCAGAAAGCAGATAGTTTAAGAATACATACTCGTAAAGACTTCATAGAATTAGAATTACAACAATCCTATGAGTATAAAAATATTGCATTACAACAGCAATATTTTCCCAATGATTTTAACCTGAACCTACAAAAAGACCTGAAATTATTAGGTATACCTGGTGCCATGTTGGTGGGAGATCAATGGATGCCCATTAGACGGTTAACAGAAAATACAGCCACCATTTTTCGTTGGTTTGATAATGAGCGTAGATTGGCATTCCCTTATTTAGCCAAGGTAATTGAAGGGACTTATTACGAGAAACATATTCTAGTATTGATAGATGAGGTATTGGATGAAAATGGAACGGTAAAAGACAATGCTTCGGCAGACCTACAGAAAATAAGGATGAGTCTGTTTAGGAAGCGGAATGAGTTGCGCAGGATGTTTGAAAAGGTGATTGCCAAATTGGCCAAAGCTGGTTATACTGCTGATATTGATGAAAGCTTTAGCAATGGCAGAAGGGTAGTGGCCGTTTTCTCTGAACACAAACGTCAGGTAAAAGGAATTTTACACGGAGAAAGTGATAGTAGAAAAACAGCATTTATTGAACCAGAAGAAACCATTGAATTAAATAATGACGTGTTTTCTTTGGAACATGAAGAAATAAAGGAGGTACAAAAAATTCTGCGGGCTTTAACGGCCAGAATGCAAGTCTATGCTCCTTTGTTAAGTTCCTATTTAACAGTTGCTGGAGAATATGATTTTATCAGGGCTAAAGCCCGATTGGCATTAGACATGAATGCGCAGTTACCAAATTTGGTAGATCGCGCGCATATTCATCTGGTAGATGCCTATCATCCGCTGTTATATCTGTACCACAAAACATCGGGTAAAAAGACTATTCCTGTAACACTTACGCTAGATGATAAGAATAGAATCTTGGTTATTAGTGGACCCAATGCGGGTGGTAAAACCGTGACCATGAAGACCATTGGTTTGAACCAATTGATGTTACAAAGCGGTTTGTTGGTACCAGTAAGTGCGGTTTCTACTATGGGGATTTTTAAACAACTCTTCATTCATATTGGAGATACTCAGAGTATAGAATTTGAATTGAGTACCTACAGTAGCCATTTGATGCACATGAAATATTTCATGGAAGTAGCCAATGGCAAAACCCTTTTCTTTATTGATGAATTGGGAAGTGGTAGTGATCCTAATTTGGGTGGTGCTTTTGCAGAAGTGATTATGGAAGAACTGTGTAAGAAGCACAGTTTTGGAGTGGTGACTACGCACTATTTAAACCTGAAAGTTATGGCCAACCATACCCCAGGTATTTTAAACGCCGCTATGCAATTTGATGAAGTTAACCTGATGCCCATGTACCGATTAATTGTAGGGAAACCTGGAAGCTCTTATACTTTTGCCATTGCAGAAAGAATTGGACTGTCTACCAAACTCATACAAAGAGCTAGGCAGTTGGTAGATGAAGATCATTTTAAATTAGACAGATTACTCAATAGAACCGAACAAGATTTACAACATTTAGACAAAGAAAAGAAACAGCTCAATAAGCAGTTGCGTGAAAATGAGGTATTGAAAAAAGAGATGGAAAAAGTGTTGGACAAAGAAAAACACTTGCAACAGGTAGAACTATTGAAACAACAGAATAGGGTTACTGAAGATAGGATTGCTTACCTCAAAGACATGGAAAGAAAGCTCAAGCAAATTGTGCTTGATTGGAAGAAAACAGATAACAAACAGGAGGTAGTAAAACATCTTCAAAACCTTTTATTCAAGCAAAAGGAAACCATTGTAGTAAACAAGTTGGCCAAAAAAACAGATTCAAAATTCAAAGAGACACATTCAGATATTGTAGTTGGTGCCTTGGTTAAATCCAAAAAGAATTACCAAGTTGGTGAGGTAAAAGAAATTAGGGGCAAAAGGGCTATTGTACAAATTGGGCTTCTCCCCATGAATGTAGATATGGCAGATCTGATTGCAGTAGAGAAAATAGAAGAACCTGTAAAATAGGTTGATACTTTTACAACCATCTCTTTGCAAACCCAATCATTCAAGCAAATTTTAGATTCAAATCAGGTTTTAGGCTTATATTTCTATTCAATTATATCATGTTACGCCTAATCCTATTTGCTATTGCATCTTGTTTTTTTCAAATATCTGTATATGCACAGGTATGTGGCGGTAGTTTGGGCGACCCTGTTTTAAAAATGACTTTTGGAAGAGGCCCAACAGGCCCCATTATTCCTCCATCAAGTAAGACAGGATTAACTTATAGCGGATCGCCCTGCGTAAAAGACGGGCAATTTAGTTTAGCCACTTTTTTCTTTGGTTGTTCTCCTAGTATTTGGTATTCGCCACTTGCTGGTGACCATACTGGAACCACATCTGTTGCTGAATCACTTGGCTATTTTATGATGGTCAATGCAGATGTTCCAGGTAAAGTCATTTATCAGGATACAGCCACGGGTTTGTGTGGGAATACCAATTACGAATTTGCAGCTTGGATTTTAAATGCCGTAAAAGACAGCTCCTGTGGTTTTAATAGCATTAAACCCAATCTCATTTTCAGAATAGAAACGGTCAATGGTGTATTGTTAAAAGAACAGTCTAGTGGTGATATTCCCACCGAAAAAGATACCCGTAAATGGGTACAAGCCGGTACCTGTTTTTTAACTCCTATAGGAAGTACAGCAGTTGTATTGAAAATCATCAATAATGCTGCTGGAGGTTGTGGTAATGATTTTGCTTTAGACGATATTACCCTTAGACCGGGTGGAGCAGCAACAGTATCTACTAAAGTAAATGGTCAATCCAATAATTTGATTGATATCTGTGAAAACTTACAAACAGACTTAAGTTTGGTAGCATCCATTACGGGGTTGAATAATGCTCAAATGCAATGGCAGGAAAGTTTGGATTCTGGCAAAACTTGGAAAAATATTGCAGGTGAAACAGGACTGCAATATACCCGCAAACCGAGTGTTGGTGGTGGCTATCAATATCGCATCATGGTAGCGGAAACTGGTAATTTTAATTCACCTGCTTGCCGATTGGCTTCAGAACCTATTTTAGTTAATATCAATCCAATTGCCCCCAAATTAGCAGTAAATGAAGTTAAGGCTTGTACTGGAATCAATGTGAGTTTAGATGCCCCCCTGGGTACAGCCTTTCAATATTTATGGACTGGGCCCAATCAATACCAAGATATTAGCAGTAATGCAGTTGTTAGCAAAGTCAAATTTCAAGATTCGGGATATTATAAAGTTAGAATTACAACTGATTTAGGTTGTATAGGCATTGACAGTGTTCATGTAATTGTAAATCCAGGGGTGAATTTACAATTGTCCCAAATAGTAACAACCTGTGAAGGTGTAGCTGTTAATTTAACAGCCAATGGTGGAACTAGCTATCAGTGGAGCCCAAGTACGGGACTTTCTAATACTACCATTGCCAATCCAATAGCTAATCCCACAGATACCATTACTTATACGGTAAAGGTTCAAAACCAATTCGCGTGTAGGGATTCAGGTAGGATAGAAGTGCAGGTATGGAAAAAGCCATTGGTGGCTGCAGGTAAAGATAAAAGTATTGCCTCCGGCGAAACGGTTCAATTAGATGGGAGCATATCTGGAAACTATAGCAGTTTCAATTGGACCCCAACCAATTCCATGCTCAATCCCAGTTCCATCAATCCCAATGTGCAACCAACACAAAGTACCCAATACATATTAACTGGAGTTTCTTCTTATGGATGTGGCAACTATTCAGACACAGTTCTGGTAAATGTATTTCAGGAATTAATCATTCCCAATGCCTTTTCTCCTAACGGCGATGGCATTAATGATTTATGGAAAATTCGTGGGCTAGAGACTTATCCAGATGCCGTAGTCAGTATTTTTAATAGGTATGGTCAACCTCTCTACAAGCAAAAAGCCATTTCAACAGGTTGGGATGGAAAAAGAAATGGTCAATCACTACCAATAGGCACCTATTATTATATGATAGAATTAAATAATGGGTACGCTCCAGTTTCTGGCTCCATCCTCTTAATTCGTTGAATAGGCTGATTTTTAAGTTGTTATCTGTTAGACTCCAGAGTTTTTTTCAATAAATCTATTCTTCTGAAACCCTTTCTACAATTGATTTATAGCAAAATGCTAGCATCTTTTCTAATACTAATTGCATAGTTTTTTTGGAATATCAAGCCGCAGGCTATTATTTTGCACCCGGAGAGTTGGCAGAGCGGTCGATTGCGGCAGTCTTGAAAACTGTTGACTGTAACAGGTCCTGGGGTTCGAATCCCTAACTCTCCGCAAAAAAAATAAAAGCCCAGCTATGCTGGGTTTTTTATTTCCGAAGCTTTATCGAGCTCGCTCGAATAAAGCGTAGGAGATAAAAAATCAGGCCGATAGGCCAGGCTTTTATTTTTTATGCAGGCCCCCCTCCAAACGGGATCAGTGGGACACTAATCCCTTCAAAAATCTCAAAAAGACAATCACTTCTAAAGTAAGCTGTACTAAAAAACCTCGGCAACGCCGAGGTCAATAAAAGATCCCCTTAAAGACAATCACTTCTTAATCAAGTTGTAAAAATAAAACCTCGGCCCAGCCGAGGTAAGAAAATTTCAACATTACTAAAATTGTAATCTTTTTATTAAATCAAACTTCGGCTACGCCGAAGTCAAAAAAGCATGAATAAAAGGGGAAGTATTTCTACAAATTAAATCTAACCTCGGCCTACAGCCGAGGTCAAAAAGCACGAACAAAACACAAATCTCCCCCCCCAGAAAAAAAAACCTCGGCCAAGAGCCGAGGTCAAAAATCATGACAATATGTAAATCATCTCACTTCCTCTCATAATAAGGTACTTCATCATGCGAAACACTTTCTTTCTGCTGCCAATAAGCTGCCGTAACAACATGTCCATCTGGAGTTTTCAATAACCTTCCATAAATGGCATTGGTTGTATTAAACAGCATATTCGTCACCCCAACTGTAAATGTCTCAGGTGCAGGCGGAGGAGGCGGTGGTGCTGGAGCCGGAGTTCCATCTTCAGAAACAGGAGCTGCCACAGGAGCTGCAACCTTAGCTGGCGGACTAGGTACAACAACAACTGTTAAAAAATTGTATTCCAATAAAGGCTTCAAAAAAGCCACTCTTTCAGGACTTACATTCTTTTCAACAATGACACATTTAATGCCATCTAGATCTTCAGAAATATGATTGCTGTTAATAGCCATAATTAAAATTTGAAAGATGTTTTAGAAATTACTTAAAGTATGGATATACTCATAAATCCAACTTAGAATACCTGTTAATATCATACCAGATAAACAAATCACAAATGCCAATTTTGGCAAAGCTGGTACAGTTAATTTTTCAATTGGTTGGTCATTTGGATCCATGAAAATGGCTTTCACTACTTTTAAATAATAGTAGAAAGAGATAATCATATTCAATGCCGCAAATATTACCCAAACATAATTGCCCTTCTCAGCACCTGCCATTATCAAAAAGAATTTACCAAAGAAACCAGCAGTGGGGGGAACCCCAGCTAATGAGAATAGTGCAATGGCAAAAATCCAAGAAAGAAAGGGATTGGTTTTATAAAACCCTTTAAAATCATCAATGCTTTCCTTTCCTGTACTAGCTGAAACCAAACCAATTACCCCAAATGCTGCAAGGTTAGAAAACAGATAAATCAGTAAAAAATAAATCACAGAAGCCATTCCTGTTTTGGAACCAGCTGATAAACCCAAGAGTATAAAACCTACTTGAGCAATGGAAGAAAAAGCCAAAAATCGTTTTAAATTGGTTTGCCTCATGGCAAATAAGTTACCCAATAGTATGGTTAAAATACTTAAGAAGAATAACATGAAATACCATTCTGTTGACATGGGTTTGAAGACCACATAGAGTACTTGCAAGAAAATAAAGAGAATGGCAGATTTTGAAATAACTGATAAATAAGCTGTAACTGCAACTGGAGCCCCTTCATATACATCGGCTGTCCATAAGTGAAAAGGAACAACAGACATTTTAAAACAAAATCCAGCTAGTAATAAAATAAAGGCCAATAATTGTAAAGGAGCCCCGTTTAATAAAGGAGTTATTTCTGTAAAAACCAATGTTCCGGTAGTGCCGTAAATTAAGGAAACACCAAATAACAACAAGGCAGATGAAAATGCGGAAGAAATAATCATTTTCATAGCAGCTTCAGATGACTTTCGTTTGTCCAAATCAAAATTAGCAATAGCTGCTAAAGGAATGGTAGACATTTCTAGACCTAAATAGAATAACAATAGATTACCACTAGAAATCATAAAGAACATACCCAGGAGCGTAGTTAGCAGTAAAATATAAAACTCTAAAACGTGTTCGTGCTTTTTTAACCAAGGATACGCTATTAATGAAACCAAGTATACACCAAGGTTTAAAATGTTTTTCTCCAAAATCAATAAAGCATCGTTATGGAACATACCACTAAATAGACCTCCTTCTAAATTGGCAAAGAATCCTACCAATAGATTGACCAACAATAATATGTTGATGCCATATAACAATGTTTCATTCTTCCAATCACTGGTTCCTACTTTTAGGAACAGTAAAAGAAAGATGATGGCTATTAGCATCCATTCAGCCTTCATTACAAAAAAGTATTCGTTCAACATAGCGCAAATTTCAAATTAACTAAACCTTGTTCCTATAATCCAGAGGCCACTACAGCCAATTTATTCATGATATACTCTGTTCCTGGTTGAATCAAATTAATTAACCAAAAAGGAGCCATACCTACTACCAGAATACCAAAAATCAATAAAATAGCAGCGGACTTTTCATACCATTTTGCATCGGTCAAATCTTTGTAAGAATCATTACCCAATGGCCCCATGATAGATTTTCCGGCAGCCCTTAAAATATAAACAGCAGTAACAACAATAGATGCACAAGCCAAAATAGTTGCTAGCCTGTACCATTTGTCTGGGTTTTGCCAAGAGCCCATAAACACAGTCATTTCTGCGGCAAATCCACTAAAACCTGGTAAACCCAAAGAGCATAAACCAGCAATAACAAACACCGTAGAAATAAAGGGCATGATTTTTAACAAACCACCCAATTGAGCCACCATACGCGTATGTGTTCTACTATAAACCATTCCAATTGCAGCAAAGAATAAGGCTGTCATTAAACCATGTGACACCATTTGCATAACTGCACCATTAATAGAAGTTTGCGTGAGCATACCAATACCCAATAAAACAAACCCGCAGTGGCTTACAGAAGAATAAGCATTAATATATTTTAAATCGGTTTGCATCATAGTAGCAAATGCGCCATAAATAATAGCGATGGTTGCTAATAAAATAATCACCCATGAATAAGCATGTGCAGCATCTGGCATTAGATAAGTGGCAACCCTTAAGCAACCATACCCTCCCAATTTCATGGAGATCCCCGCTAAGAACATGGACGCAGCAGTTGGTGCAGATGCGTGACCATCTGGTACCCAAGTATGAAAGGGGAAAATGGCGGTAAAAATGCCAAACCCAATAAAGGCAAAAGGGAAGAAAAGCATTTGACGCGCCAAAGGAATATTCATTTTGGCCAATTCAAGTAAGTCAAAACTATGTGCTCCGCCCGGAGTTTTAGAACTAAAGTAAATACCCAACATACCAACTAAAATCAATGCAGAACCACCCATTAGCATAAGGGCTAGTTTCATAGCACTATATTCTTTTTTACCACTTCCCCAAATACCTATTAATAGGAATTTAGGAATCACTGCTACTTCTAAGAAGAAGAACATGGTAAAGACGTCCAAAGAGATAAAGAATCCATAAGCACCAAGACTCAAAAGAACAAGTAAAAAGAAAAACTCTTTGCTCAAATGTGCTGTTTCCCAAGAAACCAAGATTCCAGCAACAACAACAAATGCGGTTAGTAAAATCATGGCAATACTAATGCCATCCACACCAATATGGTATTGCAAGTTAAGTGGAGCATACCATTTTTGTATGTATTCAAATAGCATTTGTGATTGGTTGCCCGAAGCTCTTTGTTCATAATATGCCAACAAGAGTTTTCCACTCAATGCTAATTGCAATAAAGATCCAATCAAGGCAATCACCCGAATCTGTTTTAAACCACTTGCCATAAGAATACCAATGGCAGTAGCTAAGGGAAATAGGAGAAATAATGTAAGGTTCATGTCAATATTTTATTTCCAGAGATAAATAAATACCAAAACCAAGCCTGCAATGCCTCCAAAAAAGTACAAAGCATAGTCCTGTACTTTTCCTGATTGTATGCCCTTGATTAAATTTGATAATGAAGCTGTAATCCTACCCAATAAATTCATCAAACCATCCACCACATTTTTATCAAACCAGGCAGCGGGTTTACCAACTAGGTTAAAGAGTATTTTCTTGGTTACAAACAAATAGACTTCATCAATATAAAATTTGTGATAAGCAGCTTTATAAATGCCACCCATCTGTTGGGCTATGCGAACAGGCAATTCATTTTGGGTTTTAAATAACCTTGTAGCCAATAAAATTCCAGCCAAAGCAAGAGAAACAGGAAGAATTGAAAATGTAATGGGCACATGTGATTCAATGGGTAGACCATCAGAAGTAACCCATTTTGCTATTGGGGCAAATCCCGCAACTACCGCCAATACAGCAAGTAAAATAAGTGGAATCTTCATAGTCAGGGTGCCTTCCCCATGATGATGATCATGCAATTCTGCAGGCTTGCTCCAAAAGATATTATAATACAATCGGAACATATAAAATGCGGTTAAGCCAGAAGTCAAAAGTGCCACACCATAGATTAATCTGTTTGATTCAAATGCAGCCAATAAGATTTCTTCCTTACTAAAGAACCCTGAGAAAGGTGGTACACCGGCAATAGCCAAACAGGCAATCAGAAAACTGATATGTGTAATAGGCATCAATTTGCGAAGCCCTCCCATGTCTTTCATCTCATTGCTATGCACCATATGTATTACAGCTCCGGCACCTAAGAACAACAATGATTTAAAGAACGCGTGGGTAAACAAATGGAACATAGAGCCCATGTATCCCAATCCATCTTCACCACCATATTTTGATACCCCAAGAGCAAACATCATATATCCAATCTGCGACATGGTGGAATAGGCCAGCACTCTTTTAATATCGGTTTGGGTACAAGCAATTACTGCAGCAAAAAAGGCAGAGAAGGCACCTGTATACATCACAATTTGTAATGCTCCAGGATCAGATAAAGCAAAAACTGGAAATAATCTTGCTACTAAGAAAACACCAGCAACCACCATGGTAGCAGCATGGATTAATGCAGATACAGGTGTTGGACCCTCCATTGCATCGGGTAACCAAATATGTAAAGGGAACATGGCAGATTTACCCGCACCACCCACAAAGACTAGGATCAATCCCCAACTAAGTGCAGAAACACCTAAGAAGCTTGCTGCATTGATATCAGATAAATAAGGAGTAGCTGTGCTTAACCTTTCAATTAATAATCCAAAGTCTAATGTCTTAGTATAAAAAGCTAAAGTAAGAATACCAATTAAAAATCCAAGGTCAGCAAACCTAGTAACAATAAAAGCTTTTTTGGCTGCGGCTACTGCCGATGGTTTTTCAAAATAGAATCCAATCAATAGGAAAGAAGAAACCCCAACTAATTCCCAGAACAAATAAATCTGGAAAATATTAGAAGATAAAACCAAGCCTAACATGGAGAAGGTGAATAAGGATAAGAAAGCAAAATAAGTTGCAACCCTTTCCTCACCCTTCATATAACCCAAGCTAAACAGATGTACCATTAAGGATACAAAACTTACCACTACCAACATCATTACCGTAATGGGATCAATCATCAATCCAATATTGATAGACAGATCGGGTGCAAATTCCAACCAGTTATATTGGAATACCACCAATTTTTGGTACACCCCATTTACTTTGCCGCTAACAAAAAAGTATTGATAGGCAGTTTGTAGAGACAAAAGGGTAGAAATAAACAAAGACAGTGTTCCAATGATACCAGCACTTGAACTTAGGTGCTTTCTGCCGTACAAACCCAATACCAAAAAACAGGCAAGGGGAAGTAGGGGTATTAATGCTATTTGAAGAGTTTGGCTCATGATAAGAGATTATGGTTCCTTTCTTACAATTAATATTTCATTTCACTAGCATCTTCTACGTCAATAGAATGATGAGAGCGATATAAGTTGATGATAATAGCAATAGCCACAGCAGCTTCCGCAGCAGCAATGGTGATAATGAATATGCTAAAAAACACACCACCCAGTTTGTCCGGATAGAGGTATTTATTAAAAGCCACAAAATTAATGTTGACGCTATTGAGCATTAACTCAACAGACATGAGCATAGTAATCATGTTTCTTCTTGTAAATAATCCATAAGCGCCAATGAAAAATAAGGCCGTGCTTAGGAAGAGAATATGTGTTAAAGGAATATCTGTCATGATTTAAGATTGAAGGGTTTTAACGGGTTCTTTCTGTTTCAAGGCAATGACAATACAACCAATCATAGCGGCTAATAACAACATGCTGATTAATTCAAATGGTAATAAGTAACCATGGTC
This sequence comes from Chitinophaga pinensis, assembly GCA_943372225.1. GTDB lineage: Bacteria > Bacteroidota > Bacteroidia > Chitinophagales > Chitinophagaceae > Sediminibacterium > Sediminibacterium pinensis_L. The sequence continues at coordinate 437,011 of CALRXV020000002.1, forward strand.
TGTTGTGGAAAGCATTTGTCTACCAATATCACCCACTTTTAATTCAAAAGGTGCAGGATTTTCAGGGGCTTGAAATTTATAAAGACTAATCTGTCTTACAGTATATGCCCAACCACTCAATGCCGCAAGTATGGCAAATAGGTTTCGTTTGAAAATGGGTTTGGGCATTTCTTCTCCAGACTTAATGGTCAAGAAAATGGAGAAAATGATTAATACCACAATACCACCAACATAAACAATGATTTGAACGGCGGCTAAAAATTCCAATTGCATCCAGAAATACAAGGAAGCAATGCCAATTAAAGAAAATAGCAGCCAAATGGATGCACGGAAAATTTTTCTTGTGGTTACTGCTAATAATCCTGTTCCAAGGATAAAAGCTGCTATAATGTAAAAAATAATAGATGCGGCACTCATAGTACTTTAATTTTATTCTACGCCTGCACGTAGTTTAGAGTCTGGTTTGTTCAATTGTTTTGTTAATTGACCTCGAGTAAAAACACTATGTTCAAATGTGTTTGCCATTTTGATGGCGTCCGTTGGACAAGCCTCCACACATAAGCCACACATGGTGCATAATTCCAAATGGTATACAAAAGTGTCAATGGCTTTCTTTTTCTTGCCTTCTGGGCTAATATCAAATTTGTTAATGATTTTGATAGTTCCATTAGGACAAGCTAATTCACAGGCAGAACATCCGGTACAGGCGTGTTCATTTGCTTCATCGTGCGTCATCACCACTTCTCCTCTAAAACGTTCTGGCAAATTCAATTCCAATCTGTTGTCAGGATATTGTTGGGTAATAATTTCTTTGTGGTGGGTAAAATAATAGCCAGTTCTTCTCATCCCCACTAATAAAGAACGGATAGCGCTATAAATGTCTTTGAAATATTCTTTTATAAACATCTGTATGATGGTTTAAAATCATTTAAAAATGCCAGCCTTTGATAGACACCAGTGTCATCAAAATCAAATTGAACATGCTAATGGGTAACAAGTATTTCCACTCTAAATTCAAGAGCTGATCTACGCGCAATCTTGGGAAAGTCCAACGAAACCACATGATTAGGAAAATCAAGAAAAATGTCTTTCCAAAAAACCAAAGAAAAGAAGGGATATAATCCATAATATGGTTAAATGCTTCCCAATGACCAATATGAAAAGGCATCCATCCGCCTAAAAATAGGGTAGCGCCAATAGCACAAACAATAAAAATATTGATGTATTCTGCTAAGAAAAACAAAGCGAATTTCATTCCAGAATATTCGGTGTGAAATCCAGCAGTTAGTTCAGATTCAGCTTCAGCTAAATCAAAAGGAGCTCGATTGGTTTCAGCGGTTACCGCAATAATAAAAATGACAAAAGAGATAATGGCTGGAATATGGCCTTTAAAAATCCACCAACCATCTTGTTGTGAAAGTACAATATCATTTAGTCCCAAACTACCGGTTAAGACTATGATACTTAACACTGATAATCCAACAGACAATTCATAACTCACCATTTGAGCCCCACTTCTCATAGCACCTAACAATGAGTATTTGTTATTGCTGGCCCATCCCGCCATTAAAATACCAATTACTGAAACAGAAGAAATGGCAGAAACATATAATACCCCAATATTGATATCCCAAATATGAAAGCCTTTGGCAAATCCAATAGGGGCAAGTACCAACATAGCAACCATCATTACAATATAGGGAGCTAGATTAAATAAAAATTTGTCTGCACCATCGGGCGTTAGCCCTTCTTTCATAATCAGTTTCACGGTATCTGCTAAGCTTTGAAACATGCCTTTTGGACCAACTCTATTGGGTCCAAGTCTAATTTGTATCCAGGCTGCAACTTTTCTTTCCATGATTACCAACACTAGTCCAAGCCCAGCAAAAAGGGCAATAGCTAAAACGCCAATAATCACAAATTCAAAAAACAGGGCTAGGTTGGGAGAGAAGGTCTTGTTCAGCCAATCCTGCACCAAGGTTGTTATACTTTCTAAACTAAACATGTATCGCCACTTAGGTATGAAAAAATGTTGCTAATTATCTATCAATATCTGGGATGACCAAATCAAGGGTTCCCATGGATGCTACCAAGTCTCCCAATTTTTCTCCTCGAGTCATATGGTCTAGTGCAGACAAATTGGAAAATCCTGGTGAACGGAATTTGATTCTATAAGGGGTAGTACCACCTTCACTAACTATATAAACTCCTAATTCTCCCCTTGCCGTTTCTACTCGTTGATAAAATTCGCCCTTGGGCAATTTTAATACAGCTTTGGTTTTGGCTTGATAATCTCCATCTGGAATATTGTCTATCAATTGCTCAACAATTCGAATGGATTGTTGCATTTCTCTTAATCGAACCATGTACCTAGCAAAACTATCTCCAGCAGTTTCTAGTACTTCATCAAATTGGAGTTTGCTATAAATCTCATAAGGGTATAGTTTTCTAACATCGCAAGAAACTCCGCTACCTCTTCCAGCAGGGCCTGTAACACCATAAGAAATTACGTCTTCAGGAGATAAGTATCCAACACCTTTCATTCTGTTTTGGAAAATAATATTTCCTGTAACCAGTTCATCGTATTCGTGAATTTTGCTCTTATATAATTGTAAGAAATTCTTCACACGAGATTGAAAATTAGGGTGTAAGTCTGCCATTACACCACCTGGTACCATGTAGTTCATAGTTAATCTAGCACCACAGGTTTCTTCCATAATATCATTAATGGTTTCCCTTTCACGGAATGCATGGAAGAAGGGAGTAAAGGCTCCTAAGTCCATGGCCATAGCACCCCACCATAGTTCATGAGATGCAATTCTTGTAAGCTCATCCATTAAAACCCTAATTACTTGAGCACGTTCTGGGATTTCAATTTGTAACCCTTTTTCTACACAAAGTGCACAAGCATGATTATTTATATGGGCTGAGAGATAATCCATCCGGCTAGTAGAATAGATGAATTGTCTATAACTCAAACTCTCACACATTTTTTCAATGGAGCGATGGATATAACCCAAATGTGGTTCCACTTTTTTGATGGTTTCCCCATTTAAGGTGATCACTAGGTGCAAAACTCCATGCGTGGCAGGGTGTTGTGGACCAACGTTGATGACCAAATCTCCTTCTACTGTTTTTCCAATTTCTTCAACCATTATAATTTGTTTTTCAAGAAACGAATCCTGCTATTATTGGGTTATAGTTTGATCATATTAATAGGATCTTCATAATCCTTTCTCAAAGGATATCCAACCCAATCATCAGTAAGTAATAATCTTCTTAGGTCTGGATGCTCAAGAAAATTAACTCCAAAAAGATCATAGACTTCTCTCTCAAGCATTTCAGCTGTTCGCCAAATATCTGATACCGTATTTATTTCTGGATTGTTTCGGTCTAATTTTACTTTCACAACTATATTATCAAGTGTGGTAGTACTTCTTAGATGATATACCATGGTAAAATGGGTTTTCCAATCTACACAGGTAAGGCAGAACATAAAGTTAAATGGGCCAGACTCCCATGAACGGAGTTTTTGGGCAGTTGCTTTCCAATCAGCAACTTCCACAAACAGATTTACCCATTCTCCACCTTCTTCAAAAACGGCATTGGGAAGTAATTGGGTTAGGGCATTTTTCAGTTCCTCGTTGGTCATCATCTTAAGTATGTTTATGGTAACTGTTTCATTTGTTCCCTGGTCATTCCCGACTTGATTTTTTCTTGCAAACTGATCAAAGCATGCAATAATGCTTCAGGTCTAGGCGGGCATCCAGGAATGTATACGTCTACTGGAATTACGTGATCGGCCCCTTTCACTACTGAATAAGTGTTATAAAAAAAAGGGCCTCCGCTAATGGCGCAGGCACCCATGGCAATCACATATTTGGGATCAGCCATCTGGTCATACAAACGTTTTAAAACCGGAGCCATTTTGTTCACAATAGTACCAGCAATAATGATTACATCAGCTTGTCTAGGAGTAGCTCTAGCTACTTCAAAACCAAATCTGGAAAAGTCATATTTTGCAGATGCTACTGCCATCATTTCAATACCACAACAACTGGTAGCAAATGTGAGTGGCCAAAGTGAATTGGATCTGGCCCAATTAATCACATCGTCTAATTTACTTAAAACAATTCCACCTCCTGCTGTTTCGTGAATCTGTCCAGGAAATCCTACTGCATTATTTTCAGGTACACCCATATAATTATGATAAGGTTGTTTAGAATTAGTTGATTAAATCCATTTTAAAGCACCTTTTTTATGTGCATATAAAAAGCCCATAAATAGGATAAACATAAAAACGATAATTTCAAAAAGTGCCGTCATGCCTAGTTCTTTTACCACTACGGCCCATGGATACATAAATACAAGTTCCACGTCAAAAATCAGGAAGATCAATGCAAATAGGTAATAACCAACATTAAATTGGTTCCAAGGGGACCCTTCAGAAGGAATTCCACACTCATAAGCCAGTCCCTTTTGGGGGTTCTTGGTTCCCTTAACAAAAATCTTTGCAATTAAAATACCACCAGCAGAAAATGCAATAGCGGCAGCGATTAGAACAATCAAATAAGCAGCACCCATAATGTTATTTTGCAAGCATGAAGTTAGTGCTTTCAATTTACTACAAACATTGATATTCCGCACATTGCGATATGATTTTTGTCATAGTTTTTTCAACAGTCTCTGGAAATCTTATTCAGGGTTGCATTGTTTATTACCTTTGAGGCAAACCTACAGTTTTGAAACATCTTTCTGCCGTTAACCACTATTTCTGGAAATACCGATATCGTTTCTTTATTGGGATGGTTTTTGTTGTGCTTGCCAACTATTTTGCAGTGTTAGCTCCTCAAATTACCGGCTATGTTGTCAATTTGGTGCAACAACACCTACCAGGTGCCAAACAAGTGGTTAGAAAACCCAATCATGACCTAGTAGTAGACTTTTTTATTAGAAATATAGAAAATCGATCACTTGATTTTGGCAGTTTAGTAGCCATTTGCAGTTTGACAATTTTAGGTTTAGCCATCCTCAGAGGGATTCTAATGTTTTTCATGCGTCAGACCATTATTGTCATGAGTAGACATATTGAATTTGACCAGAAAAATGAGATTTTTCAACACTACCAGCAATTAGATACCCAATTCTACAAGGAGAATACCACAGGAGATTTAATGAACCGAATGGCAGAAGACGTGAGTAGGGTTAGAATGTATACCGGACCGGCAGTGATGTACTTAATTAATTTGGTAGCCCTTATAGGGTTTTGTGTGGTGAGTATGCTGCGCAAAGATGCCATGCTCACATTATATGTACTTGCTCCTTTACCCATTTTGGCTATTACTATTTATTTAGTGAATAGTGTCATCAATAAGAAAAGCGAGAAAATTCAGGCATTATTGTCAGATTTAACTACCAATGCCCAAGAATCCTATTCTGGAATTAGGGTAATCAAATCCTTTGTTCAAGAGAAAGCTATGATGGGCTTTTTTAAAAAGAATAGCGAAGACTATCGGATTCAAGCGGTAGGGCTAGCCAAAGTGGAATCTATTTATTTTCCTAGTATGGCTTTGATGATTGGTCTTAGTACGCTTTGTACTATATGTATTGGTGGATTACAGGCTTTGGAAGATCCCAGCAAAGTTGGGCTGATTGTAGAATTTGTGATTTATATTAATATGCTCACTTTTCCAGTAAGTGCTATTGGATGGACGGCTAGTATGATTCAAAGAGCTGCAGCATCTCAAAAACGTTTAAATGAATTTTTAAAAACTGAGCCAGTAATACGCAATACCAAAGAAAAAGGGGCGGATCAAATTACAGGTGATATTCATTTTGAAGCAGTTGATTTTACCTATCCCCATACAGGTATTCATGCAATTAGAAATCTCAATTTACAGATTAAAAAAGGGGAGAAGTTATTGGTGCTAGGTAGAACCGGTAGTGGTAAAACCAGTTTGGCACAATTGCTATTGAGGTTTTATGATCCAGCAGCAGGTAGAATTTTGATTGGGGGCAATGATATTCGAAAAATGGATTTAACTACATTAAGAGAGCAGATTAGTTATGTTCAACAAGATGTATTCCTTTTCAGCGATACGGTAACAGACAATATTAGTTTTGGTCTATCTGAATCTGCAAACCAAGAAAGGGTAGAACAAGCTGCCAAATCTGCTAATGTTCACCAAGAAATACTTGGATTTGACAAAGGATATGATACCATGATTGGTGAAAGAGGCGTGACTTTGAGTGGAGGGCAGAAACAAAGAATATCTATTGCACGCGCACTGATTAAAACACCTGAGATTATTGTATTTGATGATTGTTTGAGTGCTGTTGATGCCAAAACAGAACATGAAATATTGGGCAATTTATATGGATTTTTAAAAGAAAAAACTGCAATTGTAATCACACATAGAATATTTTCCAGCTTTAGATTTAATAATATCATTGTTTTGGAAGATGGGCAAATCATTGAAAACGGAACCCATGAAGAACTAATGCAAGCCAATGGATATTATGCAGAATTGTATAAAATGCAACTAATGCAGGAGGATGCTCAAGCTCTTTAAAACTATCTTGTCAAAATTTTGGTAATTCTGAAACATCCCTATATTTGTGACACTTAATAGATTACGCAACTTAAACCAAATTAACTGTGTCGTACGAGAACAACGAGAAAAAAATGGATAGCGTTTACAGCAAACGTATCAGGGCGGGAAAGAGAAGGACCTATTTTTTTGATGTGAGGGCTACTAGGGGAAACGACTATTTCCTGACCATTACTGAAAGTCGTAAGCGCTTTGACAACAATGGTTATGACCGACACAAGATTTTCCTTTACAAAGAAGATTTTAACAAGTTTATCAAGGCATTGGCGGAAGCTGTGGATTATGTGAAAACAGACCTGATGCCAGATTTTGATTTTGACGCATTTAATCATGAATATCCAGAAGGAGAAGAAGGCGCAGAATATGAACAAGAATCCGCACCTGTAGCACAAGTTTTGGCAGCAGAACCTGTTACTGAAACAACACCTGAGCCAGTTGCAGTAGCAGCAGCTCCTGCAGAAGAAGCTCCAATTGTATTCAATAATCCTACTGCAAATGAGGAAGTTGACAAATGGTAGAATAAGTCAAAAGTAAAAATTCAAAAGTCAAAAAAGTAGAAATTAAAAAATAATACTCAAACAAAAGACCCGATTCAATGAATCGGGTCTTTTGTTTGAGTATTATGAAGTCTATTTTGCTAAAGCGATTTTGACATCCAAAGATCACAACCACAGTGACCCGAATTGCCCATTGGCGCATCTAAATACTGAAACCCAAAATGTTCATAGACCTTAACAGCTTTTGACAATTCTGGCATGGTTTCAAGGTATACAGTTTGGTACCCATTTTCTTTAGCCCAGCTCATAACATAGCTAATCATTTTCTGTCCCAAACCCTTTCCTCTGGCAGCTTTGGCCAAATACATTTTGACCAATTCACATACTCCGGTAGGTAAACCTTCGGTGGGAAAAATGCCTGCTCCACCTAGTAATATTCCATCTTGCTCAGCTACAAAATAGACAGATCCAGTTTGGTTTTTAAACAAAGTAAACAAATCATCAGTGCTTGCATCAAAATAGACAGTGCCTGGTTTATTGGCTCCAAATTCTTCCAAAGCAGTTCTGATAATACTGGCAATAGCAGCATTGTCTTTGGGTTCTATTGGTCGGATGCAAATTTCCATTTGTTTATTTTGTATTACGGAACTGTTTAAAACTATTGATTAGTCCATTGGTAGAACTATCATGTGCCGTTACTTTTTCTGATGCTTCTAATTCTGGTAGAATTTGATTGGCCAATTGTTTGCCCAATTCAACACCCCATTGGTCAAAACTGAAGATATTCCAAAGAACCCCTTGCACAAATATTTTATGTTCGTACAATGCAATTAAAGTTCCTAAACTATAAGGATTGATTTCCTTCACCAAAATAGAGTTTGTAGGCTTGTTTCCGGCAAAGACTTTGAAAGGGGTCAATTTTTTGATCTCATCTTCTGATTTATCCGCTTTCATCAATTCCACTTTAACCTCATTCTCGGTTTTGCCATTCATCAATGCCTCAGTTTGAGCAAAGAAATTAGACATCAGTTTTATATGATGGTCTCCAGTAGGATTGTGACTGATAGCTGGTGCAATAAAGTCACATGGAATTAGTGGTGTTCCTTGGTGAATCAATTGATAAAAAGCGTGTTGTCCATTAGTTCCTGGTTCACCCCAAATTACTGGTCCAGTGGCATAATTAACCGGATTCCCATTTCTGTCTGTGCTCTTACCATTACTTTCCATATTGCCTTGTTGAAAATAAGCTGCAAAACGGTGTAGGTATTGATCGTAAGGTAAAATGGCTTCACTTTGTGCACCCATAAAATTGGTATACCAAAGACCTATCAAAGCCATTAAAACAGGAATGTTTTTATCAAATGGGGCTGTTGTCAAGTGCTTGTCAACTGACTCTGCTCCTTTTAAAAGAGCAATGAAATTATCGTAACCAATTGTTAGTGCAATGGATAATCCAATGGCACTCCAAAGAGAATATCGGCCACCAACCCAATCCCAGAATTCAAACATATTGGCTTTGTCAATTCCAAATGCGGTAACAGATTTTTCATTGGTACTCAATGCCGCAAAATGCTTGGCTATATCTGATTCTTTGGCACCAGATTCCAAAAACCAATTCCTTGCAGTGTGAGCATTTGTCATGGTTTCTTGGGTAGTAAAGGTTTTAGAAGCTACCAAGAAAAGTGTTTCAGCTGCGTTTACCTTTTTAAGGGTTTCTACAATATGAGTTCCATCTACATTGCTCACGAAAAATGTTTCAATACCTTTTACAGTATAAGGTTTTAATGCTTCGGTAACCATTACTGGACCCAAATCAGAACCTCCAATACCAATATTTACAATGTATTTAATGGGTTTTCCAGTATAACCCTTCCACGCACCACTATGAATAGATGTACAAAAAGCTTTCATCTGCTCTTGTACTTTTAAGATATCGGGCATAATATCTTTTCCATCAACCATTACAGGATTGCCTGAAAAGTTCCTTAATGCGGTATGTAATACAGCACGACCTTCTGTTTCATTTATTTTATCACCATCAAACATGGCTTTAATGGCATCTTTCAATTTGCAATCTTCCGCCAACTCCAATAAGAGTTTTAATGTTTTTTGGTTGATGATATTCTTGGAATAATCAAATACTAAATCTTCTAAGCAAAGTGAGAATTTTTGGAATCGCTCAGGTTCAGCTGCAAACAAATCACGCATGTGTTTGCGATTCATTTCCTCTTCAAAATGTTTTTTTAATAAAAACCAGGCTTGTGTGGATGTTGGATTGATTCTAGGTAGCATATCTGTTCTTAATTGAATATTGGAATCATTAAAGTGTTTCAATCACGGTAATGGTTGTTTGAATGTCTTGTGGACTAATGTTCAAATGAACCACTAATCTGACTTGGGTGGGGGAGATAGCAATGGCTAAAATGCCATGCTCTTTTAATTTTGCAGTTAACAGGGGGGATGTGTAACGGCCTTTTACTTCAAATATGAGAATATTGGTTTCCACGGGTAGGATATCACCAACAAAATCTTTTTTTGCTAGTACTGTTTCCAGCATTTTGGTATGCCGATGGTCTTCTTCCAACCTATTCACGTTATTTTCTAATGCATAGATCCCGGCTGCTGCTAAATAGCCAGCCTGACGCATACCACCACCAAATAATTTTCTTACCCTTCTGGCTTTTTGAATAAATTCTTGGTTACCTAAAAGAACACTTCCAACAGGTGCACCCAAGCCTTTGCTCAAACAAACCGAAATACTATCAAAGGTTTCACCATACCATTTAGGTGATTCTTTTTTTGCAATGATGGCGTTAAAAACCCTAGCACCGTCTAGGTGTAACTTTAAATTATTTTGTAGACAAACTTCTTTAATAGATTGAATATCAGTAAAATTGTAGCAAGATCCACCACCTCTGTTGGCTGTATTTTCTAAAGAGACTAATGTGGTGGATGGTTTGTGAATATCCACAGGATTTATAGCCGCTGTTACCATATCGGCAGTAATTCTACCCCTATCGCCGGCCAATAATCTTACAGAAGCGCCAGAATTGGCTGCAATACCTCCACCTTCGTATAAATAGATATGTGACATTTGATCACATATCACTTCATCACCAGATCTTGTATGGCATTTAATAGCAATTTGATTGGTCATGGTACCACTTGGGCAAAAAACGGCTGCTTCCATCCCAAAAATGGAAGCTGATAAGGATTCCAAGGCATTAATAGAGGGGTCTTCTCCAAAAACATCGTCTCCAATTGGGGCTCTCATCATGGATTCGAGCATTGCAGTTCCTGGTTGAGTTACGGTATCGGATCGGAAATCAATCATAGATGGCGAAGATAAACCCAAATTGGCCTTTTTTCTCTGTTAAAGGGGAGGTAATTTTATCCTCATTTCTGACTAGGATGCGCTGATTTTTTCCCAAAATCATCATTTTTTCCACAAAATCAGACAGTTTCCATGCAATATTCTTACTTTTGCAGGCTCTAGAAAAGACATTTGATACTTTAACTAAGTTCAAACAGCGTTTATATAACAATTCTGGTCTTTTCAACGTTAATATTTATTCAGATAATTATTCATTATGAGGCAGCTCAAAATTGCTACCCAGATTACCAACCGCGATTCACAGGCAGTTGAAAAGTATCTTCAGGAAATTTCTAAGATTCCGATGATTACTCCTGAAGAGGAAACTACACTTGCCCAAAAAATCAAAATGGGTGATCAACGTGCATTGGATAAATTGGTACAGGCCAACTTGAGGTTTGTGGTTTCTGTGGCCAAACAATACCAACACCAAGGTTTATCTTTAAGTGATTTGATCAATGAGGGAAACCTAGGTTTGATTAAAGCTGCACAAAGGTTTGATGAGACAAAGGGTTTCAAATTCATTTCATATGCGGTTTGGTGGATTCGTCAATCTATTTTGCAAGCTTTGGCTGAGCAAGGAAGATTGGTTCGTTTGCCTCAAAATAAAATTGGAACCTATAATAAGGCCAATAAAGCATATATGGCATTTGAACAAGAACATGAGCGTGAACCTTCTACTGAAGAGTTAGCTGAGATCTTGGAAATGAGTGAAACTGAAATCAATAATATCTTCCAATCAAATACTCGTCACACTTCTTTAGATGCACCTGTGCACGAAGCTGAAGACGTTGCTATGGGTGATTTGCTAGAAGGTAGCGATGATACGGATGAAGACGTTATGAAAGATTCATTACGTGAAGAGATTCGCCGTGTATTAAAATCATTAAGTCCAAGAGAAGCGGAAATTGTTAACGCATATTTTGGTTTAGATGGTGAAAATGGCGTGACTATTGAACAAATAGGAATGAAATATGATTTGACCAAAGAAAGGATACGTCAAATTAAAGAACGCGCAATTAAGCGTCTTCAGAAAGCCAGATACAGCAATGCGCTGAAAGCATATTTGGGTTAATAACCTAATTCATTTCAAAGCCCTTCTGTAAAAGCAGAGGGGTTTTGTATTTTAGCCCAGTTAGCTGGGAACAATCTAAGATAACTGTTGTTATAGTTATAATAACTTTGCTACATGTTCAAGCGCTATTTTGTATTATTCATTTTACTCTTTTTGGTTTCCTGTGAAAAGGATATCAATTTGGTGCCAGATGCCACTACGCAAAAATTGGTTGTAGATGCAGAAATAGAAAATGGAGTGGCACCAACGGTAATCTTAACTCAATCAACAGGATATTATTCTAATCTAGATTCCTCTGTATTCAATAATAGTTTTATCCATAACGCACAATTAACTATTAGTAATGGTACCAAAACCCATTTGCTAAAGGAATACAAGGTACCAGTAAGAGGAGGATTTGTTTATTATTATAGCAATGATCCAGCAAATACAAGCACTGCATTTTTAGGAGAACTTGGTAAACAGTATACCCTTAAAGTGAATTATGGGAATACCAACTATACCGCTATTACCCAAATTCCAAATTTGGTTAAAAAAATGGATTCCCTTTGGTCAATGCCTATTTACCCTATAGCCGATTCTCAACAAGTGAAACTCATGACAAGGGTTTCTGATCCCCCAGGTTTAGGTAATTACATTCGTTATTTTACAAAACAGAATGCTGGGCCTTTTTTACCTGGACAAAACAGTGTGTTTGATGACCAAATTGTAGATGGTAAAACTTATAGTGTTCAAGTAGATCGCGGTGTTAACCGCAACCAGCCTCTTGAAAGAGATAACTATGGATTTTTTCTAAAAGGAGATACAGTAAGCGTTAAATTTTGCAATATCACCAAGGCAGGATATGACTTTTGGAGAACTTGGGAATTTGCCTTTTCTAGCGTAGGCAATCCTTTTTCTTCTCCAGGAAAAGTCTTGGGAAATGTAGATAATGGTGCACTAGGTGCATTTACTGGCTATGCTGCCCAATATAAGACCCTGATTATCCCCAAATAGTTCTTAATTGTGTACAATCCTATAGATTAGGATGGGCTTTGCCCTTTAATTTTGTATGTTCTAAAATGATAAAAATGTCAAATCAAATTTCTGAAAAAGTACATGTGTTGATTATAGGTTCTGGACCAGCAGGTTATACTGCTGCTATTTATGCAGCAAGGGCCAATATGAAACCAGTTTTATACCAGGGAATTCAACCTGGTGGTCAATTAACTATTACTACTGAAGTTGAAAATTATCCAGGATATCCTGAAGGTATTCAAGGGCCAGAAATGATGGTTCATTTTGAAAAACAGGCAGCACGCATGGGAGCAGATATTCGTTACGGATTGGCAACCAAGGTAGATTTTAGTGTGAGACCTTTTCAAATTGAAATAGATGAGGAAAAATGGATTGAAGCTGATTCAGTGATTATATCAACAGGAGCTTCTGCCAAATGGTTGGGATTAGAAAGTGAGCAGCGCTTAAATGGATTTGGGGTGAGTGCATGTGCTGTTTGTGACGGTTTCTTTTTCCGCGGTAAAGAAGTGGCTATTGTTGGTGCGGGCGATACTGCGGCAGAGGAAGCGCTTTATTTATCCAAACTTTGTACTACGGTGCATATGGTAGTTAGAAGAGATCAAATGCGTGCCAGTAAAATCATGCAGGATCGTGTGTTGAATGCTCCCAATATTAAAGTGTATTGGAATAGCGTAACAGATGAAATTCTTGGAGAAAATAAAGTTGAAGCTGTTCGTTTATTGAATACCGCAACCCAAGAAAAAACAGAAATTCCAGTTAGTGGTTTTTTTGTGGCCATTGGTCACGAACCAAATAGCGGCATTTTCAAAGACTATATTGACATGGATGAAACAGGGTATATTCAAACCATTCCTGGAACATCTAAAACCAATATTCCTGGTGTATTTGCCGCTGGCGATGTGCAAGACAAAAACTATAGGCAAGCAGTAACAGCTGCAGGAAGTGGTTGCATGGCTGCCCTTGACGCGGAGCGATATTTGACCGCCAATGGATTGGCATAAATCAAAAAGATGCTAACCATTCATTTAAAAGCAATTCGATGCTTGGCGCACCATGGTATTTTTGCCGAAGAGAAAATACTAGGCAATGAGTATGAGGTTGATATTTTCATTCAATGTTCTACCAAAACTGGAGTCATCCATCATTTGAATGAAACCATTGATTATGCAACTGTTTACCAGTTGTTACAAGAGAGAATGAAAAAGCCAACACCTTTATTAGAAACCATTGCCAGTGATTTTTCATACATGATTTTGCAAAATTTTCCATTGGCAAAGTCTATTAGGTTTAGCATTCACAAAATTCATCCACCTATTGAAGGATTGGTTGGTCAAGTTGGCGTGATTTTTGAATTGGACAGGTTACAATTAAATCATTGATATGAAATATCTATTAGTCTTAGTTTCTAGTTTCATACTAAATGTAACATTAGCTCAAGATGTGAATGTATTGCTCAAAGAAGCGGACAATTTTGAACGTCAGGTAAAAGAGCCAGAGGCATTAGATAAATACAAACAGGTACTTGCTGTAGAGCCGGCTAACTTAAAAGCCTTGGTGAAAGCAGCAGAATTGCATTCTTCAATAGGTGGGCGTCAAAGCGATAAAAATACCAAGCGTTTGTATATGGAAACATCCATGGTCTTGGCCAAAAAAGCTTACGAAGCAAATCCCAAAAATGCAGACGCCAATTATGTTATGGCTATGGCTTCAGGAAAGATGACCGATATTGAAACTGAAAATAAGAAGATTGTAGCACTAGTAAAAGATGTAAAAACATATACAGAAGCAGCAATTGCCTTACAGCCCAATCACGCAAAAGCTTATTATAGTTTAGGGAAATGGCATTATGAAATGGTGAATCTTTCTGGGGTGAAAAAAGTAGCAGTGAAATTGTTCTATGGAGGCTTACCCAATGGAGACCTAGATTCAGCCATTGCCAATTTTGAAAAATGTAGGAGCCTAGATCCTTATTTTGTATTAAACTATTTAGATCTTGCTAAGGCTTATAGAGACAACCATCGTCCCACCCAAGCTATAGAAGTCTTAAACAAATTGGTTAAGTTGCCAGTAAGAACTGGGGATGACACAGCACTCAAAGCAGAAGGAGCCAAATTATTAGATTCTATTCAATAATGTCTAACTTGTAAAAAAATAAAATATGTCTTTAGAAGCCCTATTTCAAGAAGCCGCTGTACTCAGCAAAACCTTAACTGAAAAACCAGATAACGAAACCTTGTTAAAACTCTATTCCTTGTACAAACAAGGATCAGAGGGTGATACCCAAGAAAGTGGACCATCCAATCCCTTTGATTTTGTAGCCAAGTTCAAACACGAAGCTTGGGCAAAATTACAAGGCATGAGCAAGGAAGACGCCATGCAACAATACATTGATTTGGTGAAGCAATTAAAAGGCTAAATCAATAATTATATTACCAGATTTTCCTAAAGAAAAGCATTGGGCAGCAAGATTTTGCTGCCCTTTATTTTAATAGGTATTTGACGCCAATACCAAGGTTGTTTAAAGAGAACCCAGTTAGTCCGGTATTGATCCTCCAAGATGATCCTTGTTCAGTGCTTGTTATATTGTTCTTAGCATCAAAATTTTGGTATCGTTGTTGTCCATAACTGATGGTGACCAAGTTGATTAAGTTGGTTGTTAGAAGAAACCTATTATTCAATTGATAAAATAATCCCACCGACCCATTTCCTTCAATGCCCCACCCATTTGATTTGGAACTTGTATTTCCAGATAAATTATAATTATTGTTGTAATTGAAATTGGTAGAACCAGATCCTGAAATTCCTAAATAAAACTTTTTAGCCAATGTTTGTAATTGGGTATAACCATAATTAAGTCCAAACCCATTAGAATGACTATAATTTTTGCTGCCGGAATAATTATAACTAACTCCTATACTATAAAAGCTCATAGTGCTTTTAAATTTTGAATAGGATAATATTGTCCCATAAGAAATATTGTCAACTAAACTGGTACTTGCTTTATTATCTGATGCAGTTAGGTAAAACATTCCCCCAATCATTCTCTGACCCTTATTAAACTGGGCTTGACTGATCAGACCAACGCATAAGCAACATACGGCTAGGTAAAGATGTTTCATAGTTTGATTTTGGTTGATTAAGTATTTCAAGTAAAATCAAGAACTAAGCCAAGTCAAGCTTAATTGTTTTTATATTTTAATTTTCTTCCATCTACCAGATTGAATATACCAGTAAGAGGGAATCAGAATAGAAGACCAATAAATAATCTCGCTACCCCAGCCCCAGGTAATAGGCCATTGCATTTTTTCCAAAACGGTATATACATAAACACAATAGAGAATAATAGCTACAAATTCAGTGGCTAGGTTCATGCTACTATTACCTGTGCCAGTAACCGCATTCATCCAAATTACAGAAACAGACATTAAAACCAGCGCAAAAGAAACTACCCTCAGCACAGGAATTCCTGCCTGAATAAAATCTTCTCCTTGTCCATAAATAGAAAGGAATGCGTGAGGAAATAGGTTTAGCAAAAGACAAACCGATATGGCAAATCCCACACTCCAGGTCATGATTTTTCTAATAAGGGGTAGAACAGCTTCAATTTTTCCTTGTCCAATCACATTGCTTACCATGGTATTGGTGGTGGCAGCAAAAGCCCAAGTAAAGCATCCGAAAAAGCCAAAAATATTGCGCATAGTATTAGAAACCGCCAAGTCTCTGGCACCATGGTGTTCAATAAGAATATAAAAGAATTCCCAACTGATAATGCTAATGGCGTGTTGGGCAATTAGGGGTGCAGATTGAACCACAATTAATTTGCTGTTCTTGGCTTCAAAAGCCCAAGACTTGAACAAGTGTAATTGCTTGCTAATTCCTTTGACACGTAAAACCAAGATCAAAACAAATAAACCCGCCATTTCAGAAATAATGGAAGAATAAGCAGCGCCATTGAAACCCAATTGGGGTAATCCCAATTTGCCATAAATGAGGGTATAGTCAAAAAATACATTGACTACGGCTTCTGTTGCAGTGCCAATAATCAAATAATTGGTTTGGTTTGTACCTACCAATAAGGCATTGCGCATTTGATAGACATATAAAAAGGGGAGGCCAAGAATTCGAATATTTAAAAACTGGACCGCTTTTTCAACCCTAGCCGGGTCATGAAGTGACCATCCCAATACAATAGGTGCCAAAAACCAAGTGATTAATATGCCCAATAAGGCAAAAACCAAGGAAATAAAAATGCCCTGGGTAAAGAGTTTTCCTATTTCATTGATTCTATTTTCACCCGCCCTTCTTGAAATTAGGGCCTGTAAACCATTGTTTAAACCATGACCCACAACCGCAAAAATGAGATAATAAACCCCTGTAATCCCTGCTAAGCCTAAGGATTCCTGGCCTAAACCACCCAGAAAAATGTTATTGGTAATGAAATTTAGCTGAGGTACCATAATGGCCAAGCTAATGGGAAGGGCAATCCGCAGAATCTGTTTGTGTCCCGTAGTAACTTGTAAATTGATCTCTTGTGACAGGTTGCTCATAAGTATTGCAAAGTAAGAAATTTAAACCCTGCATAATTCGCTTTCCATCCCTTAGACTTTTTTTATATCATTGCATAAGAATTTTGTATTATGGTTCATAAGTTGACAGGTTTATACGGAGACAAACAGGGCTATACACCCAAGAATACGGACCAACTTGGATTGGAGATAGGAAAAGACCAAATGGTCTTAGTTGTCAAAGACAGTATTAGTAACCGAATTGAAGCCATTGAAATTTTTGAATTAGATCAGAGTCAATCAGATTGGACCGATATTTTTTTTGAGGTCAAACAGCAATCTCAATTATTGGGGTTCAATTTTTCCTCCACCAATGTGTTTTACAATTTTGAAGAAGCATTGATGATGCCTTTAGGTAAACTTAGTGCTACAGCTTCTGAAGAATACTTGAATTTGGTTTTTGGCAATGCCGATAAATCGCTGATTAAATATGATCTGTTTCAAAGTAATGTACCCTTTGTAACCGTTTATAGAATTAAGCAAGCGGTAATGGACCTACTCAATAGAAACTTTCTATTATTTACTGCACAGCATTTGTATACCAATATCCTAAACGATGTAATGGGCCGTAATAACCTGCCAAGCGTGTTTATGAAATTGATTATTCATTGCCGCCACGCTATTTTGGTTTTTGTAAAGGATGGGCAACTGCAATTGATTCAGAATTTTCAATACCAGTCACAGGATGACCTATTGTATTATGCCCTAAATGTTGCACAACAATCCGGTTACTCTGCATTGCAAACTCAATTGGAAATCAGTGGATTAATAGATCTATTGCCCAATTTACAAGATCAGTTAAAACAATCCTTTGGTATAATTTCTTATGACCAAGTGCCACTGGATAGTATTCCGCCTGCCGGATATTCTGAATTCCAGGCTTATCATTTTACGCCATTTTACAAATTGATGGTATGAGGATTATTTCAGGAAAATGGGGTGGAAGAAGAATTCATCCACCAACCAATATGCCACATACCAGACCCACAACTGATATAGCAAAAGAGGGGTTATTCAATATTTTGCAAAACAGGGTTGATTTTCAAGGCGCCAAGACCTTGGATTTATTTGGTGGAACTGGTTGTATCAGTTATGAATTGGCTTCAAGAGGAGCCACTGACTTGACTATTATTGAAAAGGATAGCATCATGCATGGATTCATTAAAAAGAACTGTGAGATGTTAGGCGTGGAAAATGTACAGTTGTTAAAAATGGATGTTTTTGCATTTTTACAATCGGCCCAAAACCAATACGATTTTATTTTTGCCGGACCTCCATATGCATTGGGCCCAATTGATGAGATTCCTAAAATTATAGAGCAGAAACAATTGATAGCCAAAGGAGGAATCTTTGTATTAGAGCATACTCCTAGAAACCAGTATGAGAAGATGGCTTCTTTTTCTTTTCAAAGGAATTATGGCACTACCGTATTTTCTTTCTTTGTGAATATTACCCCATGACCAAACAAGCTTTACGTCAATTGTACAAGCAAAAAAGGCTGGAAATGGATGAGCATACCATGCTCAAGTGGAATGATTTGCTTTTGATTCAATTTCAGCAATTAGCACTTCCACCCGTTAGCACCTTACTTAGTTATTGGCCAATGGTTCACCAAAAAGAGCCACAGGTAGATCTTATGACTAGGTACTTAGATTTTATAATACCTGAATTGATTACCTGTTATCCCAGCATTCTGCCAGGAACCTCAGAAATGGAGGCTTTTCAAGTAAACGAGGATACTGATTTTATCACCAATCAATGGGGTATTGCAGAACCCGTTAATGCCCAAAAGGTAGCACCAATCCAAATTGAACTTGTTTTTGTTCCCTTATTGGCTTTTGATAAACAGGGTTTTAGAGTAGGGTATGGCAAGGGTTATTATGATCGTTTTTTGGCAAAATGCAGCCCTAATCTGTTAAAAATAGGGTTTTCTCATTTTGAGCCCGTGGCCCAGATTAGCGATACAGACCAATTTGACGTACCTTTAAATTACTGCATTACACCGCAGCATATCTATGAATTTTAACACGCTGTTTTTAAAGAGTTTTCGTGTTTTGTTGTTTCCATTTGCCGTGTTATATGGATTGGTGGTTTTTATTCGAAACAGACTCTTTGATAAAGGACGCTTAAAATATGCCGAATTCAATTTTCCATTAATCTGTGTTGGCAATATTGCGGTTGGAGGCACGGGCAAATCTCCCATGGTAGAATATTTGGTAGACCTATTGCATCAAGAGTTTAAAGTGGCCACTTTGAGCCGTGGATATAAAAGAAAGACCAAAGGATATGTATTAGCAGGTGCAAATACTACTGCTTTGGAAATAGGTGATGAACCCATGCAATTTCACCTAAAATTTCCTCAGGTACCTGTTGCTGTTGGAGAAGAAAGACTAGTTGGTATTCCGCATTTATTACAAGATCATCCAGATTTGCAAGCCATTATTTTGGATGATGCCTTTCAACATCGCACCGTAAAAGCGGGCTGGAATATTTTATTAACGGAGTACAGCAATTTATATAGTAATGATTTTTTTCTTCCTACAGGAGATTTGAGAGACGAGTGGGCATCGGCCAAAAGGGCACAGGTAATTGTAGTCACCAAATGTCCATCAGATATTACGGAAGAAAAGAAGCAGAAAATTATTCGGAGCCTACAACCCGAACCTGAGCAAAAGGTATTTTTTACTTGTATTGAATACGGAACCCCTTATCATATTTTTGACCCTACAGATCTTTGGATTCTAACTCCTAGGGACGAGGCTTTATTGGTTTGCGGTATTGCCAATCCCAAACCTTTAAAAGACTATTTACTTAATACAGTTCATACTTATTACCAACAAGATTATTCAGACCACCATATTTTTTCTATTGACGATTTTAATGAGATCAAGGAAAAATTTAATGATATCAATGTCCGAGACAAACTAATTCTGACAACAGAAAAAGACGCGGTTAGGTTTAGTAAATTCACGGAAGAGTTGGCAACACTACCCATGTATGTTTTGCCCATTAGGCATCAATTCCTATTTGGAGAAGCCGAACAATTCAATCAGCTAGTCAAGGATTTTATCCTTCATTTTAGCTTTAATCCTACCAAGCCATGAGCAAACAAAAAGACAAGAAGAAGCAAAAACAAAAATCAAAACATAGTCCCGAATTAACCCTTAAAGGCAGATTAGAAGTAACCCGTTCTGGAATGGGATATGTAATTGTAGAAGGTGGAGACGTACTTGTTAGACCAGGTGATTTTACCACTGCCTTAAACGGCGATACGGTAAGGGTAAAAGTGGTTAAAGAAAATATTCGCACCGGTAAAAAAGAAGGTAGGATTCTTGAAGTAGTTACCAGAAAGCAAACCGAGTTTGTTGGTCATTTACAATTATCTACCAACCATGCATTCTTTGTACCAGATACGGATAAACCCATGCCTGATTTGTTTATTCCATTGATATCTGTAAATGGTGCCAAACACAAAGACAGGGTAGTGGCCAGATTGGTTAAATGGGAAAAAACAGACAAGAAACCCGTAGGTGAAATTGTCAAAATCTTATTACCAGAAGACGCAAATGACGCGGCCATGCAAGAATTATTGGCTCAAGCAGGCTTCCCCTTAACATTTCCAGAAGACGTGGAAGAAGCGGCAGCCAGATTGCCAGAAATCTTAGATAGTGCTGAAATTGCCAAGAGAAGAGATTGCAGAGAGATTCTAACATTTACCATTGATCCAGCAGATGCCAAGGATTTTGACGATGCTATTTCTATTAGACCACTTGGTAAAGACATGTATGAGATTGGGGTACATATTGCAGACGTAAGCTATTATGTAACTCCTGATACAGATTTAGATGCAGAAGCTTACAAGCGAGCCACATCGGTTTACCTGCCAGACCGTGTAAACCCTATGTTACCTGAAAAAATCTCCAATGAACTTTGTTCACTAAGACCTCACGAAGATAAGTTTACATTTTCAGCCATTTTTCAAATGAATGGCAAGGGTGAAGTAAAACAATATTGGTTGGGTAAGACGGTGATTCATTCAGATCATCGCTATGCGTATGAAGACGTACAAGAAATTATTGAAACCAAGAAAGGCGTTCACCAAGATGAAATCTTGTTGTTGAATGATATTTCTCAACGCTTACGTAAGAAACGTTTTAGCAAAGGTGCCATTAATTTCTCCTCACAAGAAGTAAGGTTTAAGTTAGACGAGAAGGGAAAGCCTATTGGCATTGTTGTTAAGGAAAGTAAAGAGTCTCATCAATTAATTGAAGAGCTCATGTTATTGGCCAATAGAACAGTAGCTGAGAACGTTTCTAAGATCTTGATCAATAAGAAACCCATTCCTTTTCCTTATAGGATCCACGATAGACCGGATGAAGAAAAGCTAAGACCCTTTATCAGTTTTGCCAAGAAATACGGACACGCATTTGATATTAGTACACCAGAGAAAATTGCTGCTAGCTTTAATCAAATGCTTGCTGATGCTCATGGTAAACCAGAGCAACACGTGTTGGAGCAATTGGGTATTAGAACCATGGCCAAAGCAGTTTATACCACAGAAAATATTGGACACTATGGTTTGGCCTTTGAATATTATTGTCATTTTACTTCTCCCATTAGAAGGTACCCCGATGTTTTGGTGCACCGCGTGCTAGAATCCATTATTGAGGGCAAGCCAATCATTGATAAGAAGATGGAAGAAAAGTGCAAGCAATCCAGTGAAAGGGAAAGAGCTGCTATGGAATGTGAGCGCGCAGGTAATAAATACAAACAGGTAGAATACTTGCAATCTTATTTGGGTGAAACATTTGAAGCCGTTATTTCTGGGGTATCCAGTTTCGGATTTTGGGCAGAAACAGTTTTACACAAATGCGAGGGGCTGGTTAGCATCATTAGTTTGAGTGACTATGATGATTTTAGACATATTGAATCTGATTATAGTTTAGTAGGCAGAAGAAGTGGACGCAGTTTCCGCATTGGCGATAGAGTTATGATTAAAGTAGTTGCTGCCAATTTGGAAAAAAGACAATTAGACTATGAATGGGTGATTGATGTAAAAAAAGAAGGGGAGGAGAAACAAAAGAAAACTAAAGCGCCTAAACGATAGTTCTTAGATAATTCCCATTTGTTTCATTAGAAAACTGGCATTCTTATTTTGAGCTATTCCTTTGCGAATAGTATAATCAAAATACAAGTTGTTGTTTTCAATAAGACTTTCAAAACAGTAATTGGCTAAAATACCTGGATAATCCTGTTCCATAGCTCCAAGTTTTAAGTCATGCGTGGCAAAAAGACTCAGGCATTTCATAAACATTAATTCTTTTACAAATTCTGCTGATCCATGGTATTTGTCTTCAGAATTGGTGCCTCTTAAAATTTCATCTATCAAAACAATTGATGCTATAGAAGACTGAACGCCTTTTTTTAAAGCTTGCAATTTTTTTAATTCAGCCATAAAATAAGATGTGTTCTCAGCAAGACTATCACTAATTCTAATAGAACTAAAAATTTGCATGGGGCTGAATTCAAAATGGGAAGCAGCAACGGGTAAGCCAGCTTGAGCCATTACTAGATTCATACCAATAGCTCTAAGAAAAGTTGTTTTCCCACTCATGTTAGAACCAGTGATTAAAAATAGTTTTTCAGGGCTACCCATGACCAAATCATTTCCTACTCGTTTTGAGGCTGTTATCAGTGGGTGTGAAAGTTTTTTTGCGGACAAATAAAGTGGTGTTTCTGAAATAGTAGGTGTACAATCATCAGGGTGTTGAAACCTATAAACGGCAAAACAATTGAGTAATTCAATTTTACCAACAAGCGCTAACCATGATTGAAAATCTGCTTGGTGTTTGGTCTTCCAATTTTCTAATGCCCACATATTTTGAATATCAAAAAGAAAATACGGGTTGAAAATCATAATGGCAAATAAGTTCAAACGCTGATCAATTCTATTAGAGAGATTGGTCAATTCAGCTATTGCCACACTGGCTTTCTGGGCTATTTCCTTGTATTGGAATAATAAGACAGAATCTTGGGTTTCAACTTCTTGAAATTTTTCTAGAAGCCAACCATATTGTTGTAATAGCGCTTGCTTATTTTCAAAAGCCTGGAATCCGGATTGTAAATATTTTCCATGAATGCCAATAATGATCCAACCTATAACAAAGCTCAAACCTAGTAAGCTGGGATTAGAACTTATTAAGGCGTGAACCAATAAAAAAAGATTGAGAACAGGAATCAAATAGCGCAATAGTTGCAACCATTTTTTGGTTTGTAATTGATTCTTAGTTTTCAACCATGTAGCTACTCCATCTAATGAAATCAGATTCGTTTTTCTTTGTCTAGACGCCGCAATCATGGATTCAACCAAATTGATTTGTTGACCATAGGTTGAAATAGCAATCTGATGCTGTATAATTTCATTTGGCTCTAACGGGGTTTTTAATTGAGCAGCTAAGGTTTGAGAACCATAAATGGTGCTGGTTCTATTTAAGTAATGGTACAATGAACCCTTTCCAAAAATGTCTAAATCAGACCAATATCCTTGTCCGTCTTCAAAACTTGCACCATTGTAAAAAAGGTTGGTTCCTGCTTCTATGCAGACCATTTCATTTTGCAAAACTTCCAATAATGATCTTAGTGCTGCTTGTTGGTTTTGCAAATTCACAAACCAACTAATGCTGGCTAAAAATCCAGCCAAGTTCAAAAAGGCTAAGATAGTTTTAGCCGTAGTAACGCCATGAAACAATTGGTAAACCGTCAATGCCAATACTAAAAAACAAGCTAGCCTAAGCAAGGCTACCAGACTAATCCTTTTTTTGAGTAGGGATAATTGAGTTTGGGTGCTACTAATTCTATCTTGATAATGCTGAACAATTGCTGGCATAATTATGAATGGGTTTCTTGGAATTCAATGCCTTCTACTTTTAGCGCAGCAAGAACGGGTTTGTAGATTTGGGGTAAAATTGGAATATACAAACCCTTTATTTGAATCTGATTTTCTAAAATGAGTTTAGCCGCTATTCCTAGCGGTAATCCCACGGTTTTGGCCATGGCCGTATGCTGGTCATCTTCGCCAATACAAACCAAAGAGCTTTTAAGACTATGAGATACTGTACCTATTTGGTATTCAAATTCGTGCTGCATCACAATCATGTCTTTTTCTCCAGGTAACAGTGCCAATTTGGTTTCTAATAAAAACTGCAATACATCAGCTGCGGTTCCTTGGGGCATGGGTAGGGGGGTATCATTGTCATTCAAACCCAACCAGTTCAATTGTTCCAAGAAATGAGCAGCTATGGCGTCATAAGAAGATTGATCTACTAAAGCTTCCATCCAATTAGTCAAAGCCATCTGTTCTACATGCAGTTTAAAAAATGCCGCTATAGACAAATGATCTATTTGATAAACATGGTTATTGTCTGTTAGCCCTAAGTGTAAAATACCTGCCCATCCTTTTAAAAATTCGGGATAGCGCAAAGTGGTTCTTACAAAACTATTAGCTGATTCCAAACCATAAATGGGGATATAGCTCAATGAATCTCTGTTTGGATAAAACCCCAAAGGATACAATCCGGGCAGATCAAGCATTTCTTCATTGTTAAACAATTCATGGTAAGGAATGGAAACTTCTTCACCATTTTCTAAATATCGCGCCCCAGCGCTACCTGCCAATACTACATTTCTAGGATTCCAACTGATTTTATAATGCCATGGATTGTCATCATTTTCGGGCGCCACCAAACCTCCACAATGTGATCTAAAACTATTGATCACACCTCCTTTTGACTGAATCTCATGAATGATTTGCATGGCACTCATGTGGTCAATGCCTGGGTCAAGTCCCATTTCATACAAGAATAGCAGCCCTTTTGCTTGAACCTGATCAGCCAGTGCCTTGGTTTTATCATCCAAATAAGAAGCAGTAAGCAGGTTGATTCCAAATTCTAAGCAATCTTCTGCTATCAAATAATGCAGGGAGGGTGGCATCATAGAAATTACAATGCTAGCCGTTTTGACAAGTGATTTTCTAGCTTCTTGGTCTTCAATATTAATTTGAAGTCCCTTAGTACCTGGACAACCGTCTAGTTTAGTCAAAACTGTGGCCAAATTGCTGTCTGCAACGGTTAATAACCAGTTATTTTGAGTAATGGTTTTCTTTAAAAAATTAATCAAAACGGTGGCGGATTTACCGGCACCAAAAACCAGGATATGGGCTTGCTTTGTCATTGGAAAAATTCTGGCTAAATGTACATACTATTGTGGATAAATGCCTGTTGTAAACTGAGGGGTTCACGCGTTTTTTGCCCCTTAAAAACCGTATCTTTGACAACCTGTAATTTGTCTGCTTTTAAGACTATTGCACTGAACTAAAAATCACTAGTAATCCTGCATGGAAGAGAATCAAGTAACACCGGAACAAACAAACGACAACGATCGTGTCATTCGTGTAAATATTGAGGAACAAATGAAAACGGCCTACATTGATTATTCAATGTCCGTTATTGTTGGTCGTGCACTCCCGGATGTAAGGGATGGATTTAAACCGGTTCACCGCCGCGTTTTATATGCCATGACTGAATTGGGTAACTACAGCAACAAGCCTTATAAAAAATCTGCCCGTATTGTGGGGGAAGTAATGGGTAAGTTTCACCCCCATGGAGATAGTTCCATTTATGATACCCTTGTACGTATGGCGCAGGACTGGACCATGCGCTATATCATGGTAGATAGTCAGGGTAACTTTGGTAACCAAGATGGTGATCCACCAGCTGCTATGCGTTATACGGAAGCCCGTTTGCACAAGATTGCTGAAGCCATGTTGGACGATATTGAGAAAGACACGGTTGATTTTCAGCTCAATTTTGACGATTCACTAAAAGAACCCACTGTTTTACCTACCAGGATTCCCCAGTTATTGGTGAACGGTTCTTCGGGTATCGCCGTAGGTATGGCTACCAATATGCTTCCCCATAACTTGGGTGAAGTGGTGGATGGTTGTATTGCCTACATTGACAATAAAGAAATTACTTGCGAAGAATTAACCCAATTTGTAAAAGCGCCTGATTTTCCAACCGGTGGTATCATCTTTGGAATGGAAGGCGTTAAACAAGGTCTGTTAACCGGACGTGGTAGGGTAGTTTTACGTGGTAAAGTACAGATAGACACCAAGGCTTCTGGTAGAGAGCAGATTATCATCACAGAAGTGCCCTATCAGGTAAACCGTGACCAACTCACAGATAGGATTGGTCAGTTGGTGAATGAAAAAGTAGTGGAAGGTATTGCCCACGTTAACAACGAAAGTAATAATAGAGAGGGTACTAGAATTGTAGTTGATTTGAAGAAAGATGTGATTGCGCAAGTGATTATCAATCAGTTGTACAAATACACGGAGCTTCAAACCAGTTATGGTACCAATAATGTAGTAATCAGCAAAGGCCGTCCCAAAATCATGAACCTTAGGGAATTGATTGTGGAATTTATTGACTTCCGTATGGAAGTGGTGATTCGCAGGGCCAAATTTGAACTCCGCAAAGCAGAAGAAAGAGCCCATATTTTGGAGGGCTATTTGAAAGCCTTGGATCATTTGGATGAAGTGATTGCCTTGATTAGATCTAGCCGCACTCCAGATGAAGCCAAAGACGCGTTGATGCTAAAAAGTCAGTCTGAAAATTGGTATTTAAGCAATGATTTGTTCAGCGGTTTAACCGATGATTTATACAAACAAGCTCAAGGATTAACTGAAATACAAGCCAAAGCCATTCTAGAACTGCGTTTACAGCGCTTAACTGGTATGGAAAGGGATAAGATTGTAGAAGAGTTTAATGGCCTGATGCAAACCATTAAGGGATTGAAAGAACTTTTGGCAAGCGAAGACCTAAGGTTTGAATTGATCAAGACTGAGTTATTGGAAGTGAAAGAGAAATTTGGTGATCCAAGAAGGTCAGAAATCCAATACTTAGCTGATGAAATGCGTATTGAAGACTTAATTGAAGACGAAGACGTGGTAATTACCATTTCTCATTTGGGCTATATCAAGCGAACATCGGCCACCGAATACCGTCAGCAAAAACGCGGTGGAAGAGGGGCTGTTGGTTCAAAAACCAGGGAAGAGGATTATGTGGAACACTTGTTTGTAGCATCTACCCATGATACTATGATGTTCTTTACCGAGAAAGGAAGGTGTTATTGGTTAAGGGTATATGAAATACCCGAAGGTGAGAAACAAAGTAAGGGTAGGGCTATTCAGAACCTGATTCAATTACCAGGTGATGACAAGGTGAAAGCCATTATTGAGGTGAAGAAACTGGACGATAAGGAATTTGTACAGAACCACTATATTGTACTTTGTACCAAGAAAGGGGTGATTAAGAAAACCAGCTTGGAAGATTTCAGCCGTATTAGAAGTACTGGTGTTAATGCCATTACCATTGTAGAAGGCGATGAATTATTAGAAGCCAAGATGACCGATGGAAATTCTGAAATCATGATGGCTTTGAAGAGTGGTAGGGCCATTCGTTTTGAGGAATCCAAAGTACGTTCTACAGGTCGCGGAGCGATAGGTGTTGGTGGAATTGAAGTAGACGACACCAAAGATGAAGTGGTTGGTATGATCTGTGTAAACAAGGAAGATGCAACCCGTACTGTGATGGTGGTGAGTGAAAAAGGTTTTGGAAAACGTACTTCTATTGAGGAATACAGAATTACCAATCGTGGCGGTAAAGGGGTTAAAACCATCAATGTTACAGAAAAGACAGGTGGTCTTGTAGGTATCTTGTATGTTACAGAAAAAGAAGATCTGATCATCACTTGTAAATCTGGCATTACTATTAGAACCGGTATTCAAAGCATTCGTGAAGCTGGAAGAGCTACCCAGGGTGTGAAACTGATTAGACTGGATGAAGGCGATGAAATTGCAGCAATTTCTCAGATTGAAGACCAGGACGAACCAGAAGTGGAAGAAGTTTTAGAAGGTGAAAATACCGATGATTCAATATCTGAAACAGGTACAGATTCACCTGAAAATAATTCTACTGAAAATTTAGACAACGATACACAACCAACTGAAAATCAATAACAAACCCTCCTTTTATGAAGAAGCTACTATTGCTTTCCATGATCGCAGTTGCCACATTGGGTAGCAAGGCGCAGGATTTTAAAAAAGTAAACACCGTTCTTGTTTTAAACAAGATGGAAGATGCCAAAGTTGAAATAGACAAATTGAGTGCTGATCCAAAAGCGTTGGCAAAAACAGAGTACTGGTACTATCGTTCCAGAATCTATGCTAACCTGGGTAAAGAAGCAAAAACAGCTTCTAAATACCCAACTGCCATTCAAGATGCAGATGCTGCTTTTCAAAAGCTAACAACATTGGACCCAGCTTGGGCAATGGTTAAAGAAAAGGGAAATGATGGTATTTTTGACATGTATTCTTATGGATACAATAATGGTATTCGCGCATTTAATGATAAAAAATGGGATTCTGCCAGTTCATATTTTGGGTATGCAGTAACCTATAGCGATATCCTTTTCCAGAACAAAATGACCAAGGATCAAAACATGGCTTTTGATACAACATCATTGTTATATGCTGGATATTCTTCTCAGAACGCACAAAAAGGACCGGAAGCTTGCAAATATTATGCTCGCTTGGCTGAAGCTAAAGTTGGAGGAGAAGGTTTCATAGATATTTATAAATATCTAGTTATCACTTATATGAATGATAAAAAGGAGGAGTCATTCAGAAAATATGTTGCTCTTGCCAAGCAAGTTTATCCAAAAGAAAATTGGGATGATTACGAAATTGAATACATAGATAGAAATTTCAGTTTGGCTGAAAAAGAAGCATTTTACGACAAAGGAGACGCTGCCGGAAGTTTTGGAGAAATGCAATACTTGCAATTTGGTGAAATCTTTGTCAACGTAAAACACGATGCCAAAGAGAAGGACAAGTATGATAGCGCCAAATTAGATGCTTATGAGAAAAAAGGAATTGAAGCTTATAAAAAAGCATTTGCCAAGAATCCAACTAATGCCATTGCATCTTTCAATATTGGCGTAATCTATTATAACAATTTTGGTTTACTTGATGATAAAGTAGCAGCTAACATTAAAGCGGTACAAACTATTAATGCAAGCAAACCTGCTGAAAAAGATCCTGTAAAGAAGAAAGCCCTAGATGCTAAATTCAAAGCTCAAACTGATCCATTGTTGAAAGCCAACCAAGATTTGGAAAAGCCAATTAATGAAACCCTAGATCAGTCAATTGAATGGTTGGAAAAAACTTATAAAATTGAATCTGATAAAGCCGATAAGAAAGCCACAGATAAAAGCATCATTAACAAGAGTGTAGATTTCTTGGCAAATATTTACCAATATAAACGTGATCGCGTTCGTGGTAAAGATGCAAAAGCATTTGATGCTTTTGATGCTAAGTTCAAAGAGTATGATAACCTACATGGTAAATTCTAACTAACTGATCTAATAATAGGAAAGCGTCTCGATTAATTCGGGACGCTTTTTTTATACTCAATAGTCAAGGACTAGATGTTAAATAATTTGTTCAAATAATTTACTTAACATAATATTAATTATAGGTTATTTGTAATGAGAAAAAAGGTGTTTTCACGGGTTGACAATGCCTTAGATGATTATTAGCTTTATTTCATGAATCCAAAACAGACATATTCCGGTTGGAAAAAAATATTGTTGATTTCATTATTAAGTTTTGCTTTTATTAAAATAGAAAAAGTAAAAAGGCCCATTCTTGGAATGTCAACTAAAACTATATCTCTTGGAAAAATAAGTTCAAACCATGAATCAAAATTTTCATTTTCAATCTACAATTTGGGAAATAACCAACTTATTGTTGACTCAATATTTGCCAATTGTACTTGTGCGGAGTTTAAATATTCTAAAGAGCCATTATTTCAGAATGATTCAGTTCTTGTAAATGTTACATATCACCCCGAGTTCCTGGGTAAGATTAATAATTCAATCGTTATTATTTCCAATTCAAATACCAGACTTAAATTAATCTCATTAAGAGGTCAGGTAGTAAAAGCTGAATGATTAAAGACAATTTAGAATCTTATCAATTGACAATTCCATTTACCAAATAAATCCTTAGTTTTCAGAAAAATTATTCCATGCTTGCTAGACGCAATTTTTTGAAATTAAGTTCTTTAGGATTGTCCGCTTTTGGTTTCAGTAGTTTTAGATCTGAAGCAGATGCTCGTAAACCTATTGTGATATCAACATGGCGTGAAGGCATTGAAGCCAATAAAGCAGCCTGGGAAATTTTATCTAAAGGCGGACGTGCGTTGGATGCCGTTGAACAAGGCGTACGCGTTACAGAAGCATCGCAGAATTGCTGTGTGGGTTTGGGAGCTAATCCTGACCGTGATGGTTATGTGACCCTGGATTCCTGCATCATGGATGAACATGCCAATTGCGGAAGCGTAGCATTTTTAGAGAGAATCAAACATCCAGTTTCTGTTGCCAGACGCGTGATGGAGAAAACCCCACACGTGATGCTGGTGGGTTCTGGCGCCCAACAATTTGCCCTGGCCGAAGGATTTGAGTTGGAACCTCAGAAACTCTCTGTAGATGCCCAAAAAGCCTATGACAATTGGCTTATTAAAAGCGAATACAAACCAGTCATCAATATTGAAAACTCCGGAAATCTAAAAAAACAGGAAGCTTTTGCGCCACATAAATTAGACAATGGGAATTGGAACCATGATACCATTGGCATGGTAGCCCTAGACGCCAATGGCAATTTGAGCGGATCTTGTACCACCAGCGGTATGGGATTTAAAATGCGTGGAAGACTAGGGGACTCCCCTATCATTGGCGCAGGATTATTTGTAGACAATGAAATTGGGGCTGCAACGGCAACGGGTCAGGGTGAAGACGTGATTCGAATCTGTGGTTCCCACTTGGTGGTTGAGCTCATGCGCCAGGGAAATTCTCCAGAAATGGCTTGTAAAAAAGCCGTAGAAAGGATTATTAAGATCAAAGGGGCTGCTGCCAAAGACATTCAGGTTGGCTTTATTGCTATTAATAAAAAAGGTGAATACGGTGGATATTGCATTCAAAAAGGGTTTGATTTTGCCGTATGCTACGCCAATGACAAGAACTTTATGGTACCCGGTAAATTCATCATCTAATGAGCCGGATTTTAGAAATTGCTGTATTTAATATTGACTCAGCTATAGCGGCAGCTCAGGCTGGCGCCGATAGGTTGGAACTTTGTGAGAATCCCCAAGATGGGGGAACCACACCCTCCTATGGTTTTATGAAAACCGTTCGGAAGCTGGTTACTATTCCCATTTTTCCCATTATCCGGCCTCATGGTGGCGATTTTTTGTATAGTGAATCCGCTTTTGGGGTCATGCAAAAAGACATCGCGCTAGCAAAGGAATTGGGTTTTGAAGGTGTTGTTTTGGGATTGCTTAACCCAAATGGAACCATTAATGCAGATAGAACAGCCCAATTGGTAGAATTGGCTTATCCCATGGAAGTCACTTTTCACCGAGCTTTTGACCGTTGTAATCAACCCTTGGAGGCTTTGGAAACCATTATTCAAACTGGTTGCAGCAGAATATTAACTAGCGGTCAACATCCCAATGCTTTTGATGCTAAAGAATTGATTCAGCAACTGGTTCAACAAGCTTCAGATAGGATTATCATCATGCCAGGTAGCGGCGTTAGGGCTAGTAATATTCAAACATTAGCCAATTTTACCGGTGTGCAAGAACTGCATTCATCGGCCAGAAAATCAGTTCCCAGTGGTATGGAATTTCTTGTAGAAACCATGCAAGAATCCTTGCAGAACTGTATGGTAGATCAAGATGAAATTCAACAAATGAAACATCAATTAGCATAAAAAATGCACCGGCTGGGCCGATGCATTCTTATATGATTTTTGCTAGATTTTTATTTAAGTGCTACACACTAATAAAGCATCCTCACCTTAATAGTTTCTTTTACATCGCGCAGCAATTCCAAAGCCTGTTTAGATAGCTTTTTATCTACATCTAATACCACATAACCAATTTCGTCATTGGTTTTTAGATATTGGCCTACAATGTTGATGCCGTGTTTAGATAGCTCCGTATTGATGGCACTCAAGACACCTGGTTTGTTATTATGTACGTGCAAAATACGGTGTGCTCCTTCTACTGGAGGTAAACCAATGGCCGGAACCGTATGAGATCCGTTGGTAATGCCTCTTTCTAAGTATTGGAATAACTTGATACTTACGTCTTCTCCAATATTTTGTTGGGCTTCTTCGGTAGATCCACCAATATGTGGTGTTAATAGCACATTTGACAGACCTTGTAAAGGAGTTTCAAATTTATCGCCATTCTTTTCTGGCTCCCAAGGAAATACGTCAATAGCTGCACCACCCAAATGACCTTCAGATAAAGCTATACTCAATGCCTTTAGATCTACTACTTCGCCACGGGCATAATTGAGTAGAATGGCGCCTTGCTTAAAATATTTAAGATTGGTCTTATTGATGAGATTCTTGGTGCTGGCAATTTCAGGAACGTGCAGAGAAACAATATCTGATTGACCCAATAACTCTTTCAAGTTTTTGGCTGAAGATGCATTACCCAATGGTAATTTGGTTTCTGTATCATAGAAAACCACTTTCATACCAAGGGATTCTGCAAGTACACTTAATTGTGAACCAATATTTCCATATCCTATGATTCCCAATGTTTTACCTCTTAATTCAAAACTACCTTTGGCTTCTTTCATCCAGATACCTTTGTGGGCAGCAATGTTTTTATCTGGAATGCGGCGGATCAGCATGATACTGGCTCCAATACATAATTCTGCAACGGAACGGGTATTACTATAGGGTGCGTTAAACACCGCCACACCTGCCTTTGTTGCAGCTTTTAAATTTACTTGATTCACGCCAATGCAGAAACACCCTATGGCTTGAAGCTTAGTGGCAGCTTCTAAAACTTTCTGGCTAATTTGGGTTTTGGAACGAATACCCACCAAGTGTACATCCTTGATTTCTTTGATTAATTCGTCTTCGCTTAGTGCGCCACTTAATTTCTTGACATTCGTATATCCGTTCTGTTTGAATTGTTGAACGGCTTTTTCGCTAATATTTTCTAAGAAAAGGATTTTAATTTTTTCCTTAGGATAGCTGGTAGCTGATTGCTTGCTCATGCTACAAATTTAAATGTTTATTTTATTCAGACCATCGCTATAGTTTTCCACGATGGTTCTCTAACCATTTTCTAGCCCCTATATTTGTCACTTTAGCATAAAACCACCATAATGCCCAAACCCATGCTGGTACCCATTCTTAGTATATTTTTGTTTTCCTGTGGTAATCCAACTTCAGAACCCAAAAAAGACACTGTTGTACAGCAAACCATTCCTACAAGGGTATTAACAGAAAAAGAGAAAGCTTATTATCAGGATAAAATTGAAACCTTATACAATACAACCCTTAAAAAAACGGGGTTTAATGGAAGCATTTTATTAGCTAAAAATGGGGAGATTGTATTTGAGGATTATAGGGGTTTGATCAATTTTAAAACCAAGGAATATATTGGGCCAACTACTCCATTTCATTTGGCATCTATCTCCAAAACCTTTACTGCTACCGTTATTTTGCATTTAATGGAGCAGGGGAAAATTAGTTTGGAAGACCCTGTTGAAAAATACCTACCTACATTTCCTTATCATGGAATTAGTATTCAAGACCTTTTAACGCATCGAAGTGGACTACCAAAGTATGATCACTTTATGGATGGTACTCGTACTGAAACTTATAAAGTTAAAAACAAAAAGGGCAAATGGGTTAAACGTACTAAAACCTATAAGATTCCTGTTAAAGTAGCCGGATTACCTGATAATGAAGGGGTTTTACAATATATGATTGACTATAAACCCAATCTAGAAGCATCGCCTAATAGAAGGTATCAATATTGCAATACCAATTATGCCATGCTAGCCTTGATCATAGAAAGGATTACTAAGATGGATTTTCCTACTTATATGAAAGACAGTGTATTCCATGTGTTGGGGATGGAAAGTAGTTATGTTTTTAGTAAGAAAGACACTGCCAATTATGTACCTTCTTATAATTATAATAATGCCCCCTTCCCATTAGAGAAATTGGATTGTATTTATGGAGATAAAAATATATATAGTACGGTAAGAGACTTGTTAGCTTGGGATAAAGCCTTGTATGCCGGCAATTTTGTGAGTAAGGAAACCATGGAAATGGCCTATAGACCATATAGTAATGAAACCCGTGGACAAAAAAATTATGGACTGGGTTGGCATTTGTATATCAACCCACCAGATCCTACGGTGGTTTACCATAATGGATGGTGGCATGGTAATAATACTGTTTTTAAAAGACTGATTTCTGATTCTGCTACCGTTATTATTCTAGGTAACAAGTTTAATAGGAGTATTTGGTCTGCAGGCAAAATGAGTTCTGTGTTCACTGGTACACCGGATACCACAGAATTAGAGCAATAATGATAATATTTCGTCAAAATCAACGTTTTATTGATACTGCGGCAAGAAAAGCCTGATAGGATGCTAACTATATGGTTTTCCCCTATTTTTGCAGACTTTATATTTTAAACTACGAGACACTAACTGTTTATGGACAAAATTCTGTTTTACGCTGTCCCCGCTATGGGACTAGTAGGATTGCTCTACACCCTGATCAAGTTTAACTGGGTGGCCAAACAAGACGCGGGTAACGACCGCATGAAAGAAATTAGTACGTATATCGCTGAAGGAGCCATGGCGTTCTTAAAAGCGGAATACAAGATCCTAGCCTATTTTGTGGTAATTGTTGCCATCTTATTGGGTATCATGGGATATTCTGATTCCAATAGCCATTGGAGTATTGCACTTGCTTTTATTTTTGGTGCATTCTTTAGTGCTTTAGCTGGATTCATTGGTATGAAAATAGCTACTAAGGCAAACGTGCGCACTGCTCAAGCAGCTCGTACTTCATTAAGCCAAGCTTTGAAAGTTTCTTTCACTGGTGGTTCTGTAATGGGTATGGGTGTTGCAGGTTTGGCTGTATTGGGCTTAGGTTCTTTGTTTATTGTTTTGAAAATGGTTTTTGCGCCAACTCAAGCAGTAGATAGTGAAGAAATGAAGCGCGCTATTGAAGTATTGACTGGATTTTCTCTTGGTGCTGAAAGTATTGCATTGTTTGCCCGTGTTGGTGGTGGTATCTATACCAAAGCTGCTGACGTAGGTGCTGATTTAGTAGGTAAAGTAGAAGCTGGTATTCCTGAAGATGATCCCCGTAACCCTGCTACCATTGCAGATAACGTGGGTGATAACGTAGGTGACGTTGCTGGTATGGGAGCCGATTTATTTGGTTCTTATGTTGCAACCGTTTTGGCTACTATGGTACTTGGTAGAGAAGTAACAGGTGTAGGTGGTGTTGCCCTGGTTGATAATTATGGTGGACTCTCTCCTATTTTGTTGCCAATGCTAATTGCAGGTTTGGGAATTCTATTTTCCATCTTTGCTACTTTCTTTGTTAAGATCAGTGATAGCGCTGGTTTGAGCACCCAGAAAGTACAAAATGCCTTGAACATGGGTAACTGGGGTTCAATCATCATCACTGGTGTTGCATGTTATTTTCTAGTGAATTATCTGATGCCCGAACACATGTTGTTGCGTGGATTTGATTTTACCCCAAATATGATTTTTGCAGCCATTCTTGTTGGTCTTGCAGTTGGTACATTAATGAGTATGATTACTGAATATTATACTGCCATGGGCAAACGTCCAGTGATGAGTATTATTCGTCAGTCTTCTACAGGACACGCAACCAATATTATTGGTGGTTTGGCTGTAGGTATGGAATCTACTATGTTGCCAATAATTGTTTTGGCTGGAGGTATTTATGGTTCTTATTACTGCGCTGGTTTATATGGTGTTGCCATTGCTGCTGCTGGTATGATGGCTACTACTGCTATGCAATTAGCCATTGATGCATTTGGACCTATTGCGGATAACGCAGGTGGTATTGCAGAAATGAGTGAATTACCAAAAGAAGTTCGTGAAAAAACTGATATACTTGATGCCGTAGGTAATACTACTGCTGCAACTGGTAAAGGTTTTGCTATTGCCTCTGCAGCTTTAACTGCACTTGCTTTGTTTGCAGCCTTTGTGGGTATTGCAGGTATTAACGGTATTGATATTTACCATGCCGATGTATTGGCTGGTTTGTTTGTTGGTGCTATGATTCCATTTATCTTCTCTTCATTGGCCATTCGTGCGGTGGGTGAAGCTGCTATGGCAATGGTTGAAGAAGTGCGTAGGCAGTTCCGTACTATTCCTGGTATTATGGAAGGTACTGGTAAACCTGAATACGATAAATGCGTAGCTATTTCTACAGAAGCTTCTTTGAAAAAAATGATGTTGCCTGGTGCTATTGCAATTCTTTCTCCTATTATCATTGGTTTTGTATTTGGACCAGAAGTATTGGGTGGTTTCTTAGCAGGTGCTACTGTAAGTGGTGTTCTGATGGGTATGTTCCAGAACAATGCAGGTGGTGCTTGGGATAATGCCAAGAAATCTTTTGAGAAAGGTGTTGAAATCAATGGAGAAATCTACTACAAGAAATCTGAACCACATAAAGCTTCTGTAACTGGTGATACAGTAGGTGATCCATTTAAAGATACTTCAGGACCTTCTATGAATATCTTGATCAAATTAATGTCTATAGTTTCTTTGGTAATTGCTCCTACATTGGCTCAATTGCATAAGTCTAAGGCTGCGCCGATGGTTGAAAAGAAAATTGAAATGACTATTAATGCGGTATCAAATGATTCTACTAAAACTGGAACAACCATTACTGCAACTGGTGACGATTTCAAAGCTTTGATTGAAGCAGTTAAAAAAGATGGTTTTCAAGTTGAAGGAAAATTATCTGTTGAATTAAAAGATGGCAAGTTGATCATCAATGGTAAAGAGCAGGATGCTGCTACTTTAGCTAAATATCAATCTTTATTTAATGGGAAGAATCAATTGAATATCAATATCAATGAACAAGAGATAAAGAAATAAGTCTTTATTGACCCACATAAAAAAATCCCGAATCAATGGTTCGGGATTTTTTTATGCTATTTATCATAGCGAATTACCACAAATTTCTAGGGCACCAATCACCATAACGGTTGCCTATTAAAAATCCAATTAGGATTTCATGGGTTCCCTTGCTCACGGTATTGAGTTGAGAAGTTTGAAGGTCATAAGAATAACCTACATTAATGGTGCGACTAATATTCAATCCTACCATGCCAGCAATCCCATCTTGGTATCTATAAGAAGCTCCTGCCCAGATAAGATCTTGGTATTGGAATTTTGCATTGATATCAAAACCCAATGGCAAGGGACTTACATATCTAATTAAAGTTGAAGGTAAAAAACTAACGTCGTCACTTAACTGAAAACGCATACCTGCACTTAAGAACAAATGCGGTACTAGTTTACCCCTTTCAAGATAAACCGTGTTATCAGAAAAAGCAATCTGTTGGGGAATAATTTGTTGAGCAGATAGACCAATAAAATAATCTGCAGAATAGAGCCAAAGCCCAGCACTAATATCAGGTTTAATGGTATTGATCAATCCACTTCCAGCCACTGCAGGATCAACAGTAATAGTTCCAAAATTTAATTTACTGGCGTCTAAACTCATATTGGTAAAGCCTGCTGAAACACCTGCTGACAAACTTGTAGTGGGTGAAAGTCCTAAGTGGTAAGCATAAGTACCATAGGCAGCAAATCTATTTAATGGACCTGTTTTATCATTGAGCATGGTAAACCCTACTCCATGGTGAGGATCAGGTGCAGTATAATTGCGCCAGTAATTGGCTCCCCTAGGATTTTCACCAGGAGTACGAAAACTGGTGGCATTATCATTGCTGTAGGCCGCTTTTTTCAATGGACCGTGCAAGGTTAAATAAGTGGTTACTGGAGCGTCTTGCAAACCAACCCATTGCATACGGTGACTAATCTTCATGTCCCAATAATTTTCAATTCCTGCTACTGCTGGATTGATTAAATAATTATTCAGGATGTATTGGGTATAATAAGGTCGCTGCTGTGCAGCAAGCCCTCCAGCAAGTAAGAGTCCCAAAAACAATATCTTAATTTTCAACTGCATAATCTATTTGATAATGGTCACGGATCCTTGAATGGTGGCCCTTCCATTCTTAGGGTTAATAATATAATAATAGGTTCCTATTGGTAAAGCTACTCCATTGAATGTTCCATCCCATTGTGTAGTGTAGCCATTGGAACTAAACACTTTTTGTCCATACCTGTTAAACACATCTACTGTTGCACCAGGATAAGACTCAAGGTATTCAATTTTCCAAGTATCATTAATGCCATCTTTATTTGGAGAAAAAGCGTTTGGAACTAAAGGAGCCAGTAAAAGTTTAACAAAAATATCGTCTGTTACACTACAGTTTCCAATTCCTGTAAGGGTTAATTTGTAGGTGACATCGCCAAGCGGCGTAGAAATAGGAACAGTAGCTGTATCTGAATTCAAATACAAAGAAGGTGTCCAGAGATATTGTAAACTGGTACCATATACATACAAAGGTTTCAAAGCTGTTTGTCCACCCTCAAGTACTACCAAATTAGGCCCTAAATCCAATACTGGATATGGATGTACAATGATTGATTTGCTAATAGTATCACTGACACATCCCTGAGTATTATAGGCAAAGAGTACTATATTATAAGTGCCAGAATCTGTAAATTTCTTAGAAGGGTTTTGTAAACTTGAGCTGTTTCCTTGTGCTAGATCCCATTTCCATACATTGATGTCACTGGTTAGACCTTGGCTATTATCAGTAAATTGAATGGTCTCATTCACACATATTTCTGAAGGAGTAGTTACAAAAGCAGCTTTAGGTTGGGGGAATATATTGGAGAATGCTTGAACGCTAGAATCTATACAACCATCTTTAGTTGTAACTTTTTGTTTTACCTGATAAGTACCTAATGCGGAAAATTGGTGTTTACCATCTTTTAATGTCCAAGATGATGCATTATTTGCGTCTCCAAAAGTCCAGAGATAGCTAAATAATGCTTCTGATCCATCTGGGATGCTACTGGTATTGGTAAATGTTGCATTACCGTCTGGTAAACACACTATGGCAGGTTGTGTAAAATTAACCCTTGGTAAATAATTAACTTTTAATACCTGTTCATTCAAAGGGCTAATACAACCACTATCCGTTGTTACACGCAAACCAATGGTATAATTATTAGCCGTGTTGTATTGGTAATTAAAACTGGTGGTTGATTGTTTGTCTACTGAAACACCATCTCCAAAACTCCAATCCCTTTTGACAATATTGCTAAAATTAGCAACAGAACTATCAGTAAAAGCAATACTGTTCTTTTCACAAACAATATTTTGTACGCCCCATTTAGCCGTTGGCGATGGCCATACTGTAATGTTTTGTGTGGCAGAATCTCTACAACCCTTATCTGAAATACTTAAATATTGAATGCTATATGGCCCTCCTACTCCAGCAGTTATTGGATTGAAAAGCCCGGTTGCCGTATTGGTAATACCTGTTCCAGAAAAAATAGGACTACCAGTTGCATTGGGAACATTTGCATTAAAACTTGCTTGGGGAAATAATCTTGGTGTGGCGTCTAAACAAATGCCTGGCACTTTACTAAATGCTACTTGAGGGCTTTGTAATACTGTAACTAACTTTTCAATTTTCTTGTTGCAAGAAGACCCAGAAGAACCAGAATAAGCTACTAAACGAATGGTATAATTCTTGGTTGCAGGGGTTTGAAAATTAGGATATAGATAACTATATAAAGAATCAAAACCTGGTTCTTCCACTATTGTTTTCTTGGTTGTATCAGTAATATCCCAGAAGATTTCTAACCTAGTAACATTCCCAAAGTCCAGCATTTTTGATTTATTGCGGATCACCACTTTTCTATTGGAACATAGTTCTGTACTGTTTAAAATCTCAAATTGTGGATCAGGATTACTACCGTTTACTGTAAAGGCCTGAGTTATGCTGGTTTTGCAACCATAGATAGAAGTAACTTGTAAGGATACTTGGTAATTGTCAGGTCTAGTATATTTAACCCTTGGGTCTTTGGCCGTACTTTCATTAGCAGACAGTGGAACTGGTGCAGGACTTACAGCAGGTGTACCAGCGTTAAAATTCCATAGATAAGTAAACCTGTTGCTACTGTCTGCAATTTTGGTACTGTCAAAGAACTGTGTAACTGCATCATTCTGACAAACCTCAGGCAAGATAAATCCAGATTCGGGTAATGGTCTAATGTTTATCTCTTTTGTAAATGGAAGACTCAAACAACCTGTATTTGTTTCAACAATTAAAGAAACAGTTACCGGTCCAGAAGCAGTATAAGTTATGGTTCTGGGTGAGGATACGGTGAGGGTATCTTTTTTCCCATTCCCATAATCCCAATACCATTTTACAATACTACCTGTTGCAATGGTTGAAAGATCCTTAAAATTGATGCTTTGATTCACACAACTATCTGAATACGAGAATGAAGCCAATGGCAGAGCTGAATAGGTTTTGGTTATAGTTGTGTCACCAACACAGCCATAATAGTTAATGGGACGATACCGGATATTATAGGTTCCACCAACATTGTATTTTTTAACCGGATTAAAGGCCGAGTCAGTGGTACCATCTCCAAAATCCCAAAGACCAATATCTATAGAACCATTGCCCAAGGTATTGGTAGCATCAAAGAAACGAACAGAATCAGTAGCACAACCACTATTATTGGTAGTAAAATTTGCAAATGGTAGATCAATCACTTTTACTGGAATGGTATACAATTGATCTGTACTACCACATCCATCTGGCGTGGCCGAGGTTGTATAGAGTTTAATAGTATCTCTTAGCGCTGCTGAATTGGATTGGGCAAATTTATAAATCTGGCCAGGGCTAAAATAATATAGTTTCTGACCATTGATATTGGTGCTACTATCAGCTACAGGAGCATTAATGATTCCAATGGAACTATTAGGGCTAATATTTGGGGCAGCAGTAAATTCCCATTTAAGGGTAGATGGTTGAAAATTTAAAGGAATTGAAAATTGAAAAGGTGTATTGGCACAAGAAATAGCAGAATCTAATCGCTTATAGGGATTTTGAAAAGAAGCAGTTTGAGAAAAATCCTTCACATTCGTACCGGCATTGTATCCATAAGATTCAGCATTGCCAAAGCCGTATGCAATGGCATTAAAACCAGAATCTGAAAATAGTGTATGTGAACCAGAACTAACTGGAATAATGGCGTATGAGAAATTGCTTTCTTGAGGATGTGTTTGAAATAAAGCTGATTGAGAAATTCCATCAAGTTTAAAACTATTGACTCCCCCTTTTTTAATAATTACATTAATATAACTCTGAAGAATTCTATATTGATCAGCTGAATAAAGCGTGATTTTACTAATGGTTTGTTCAATAGGACTTAAATAGATCATTTCTGGATCTCCTCCTATACCATTACTACCTGTACCTGAAACATTTGGGTTACCCTCAGTTCCTTGTGTGGTACAATATTGGGCTACCATTATAGGAATATTGGATTCAATTAAATTTGGTATAGCTGGATTGGTTCCTGTTGCATTGCCATTTTTAAATTGATAATAAAAGTTATTAATCAAAGATGATTTGGGAAGCACTTCCCCATTTAATTTTACTTCAGTATTTGGGTCAGTAACACATATTCTATAAAAGTTATTGGGTTGAGAACCTGTTGGAGCGGTTAAATATTTTTTGCCCCAAGCTACAGATGGAAATGCTTGAGCAAATACATTATCAGCGGATCCATTATTGGATCCACCAATACTCAATTTGCCAGCCCCAGAAAACACGGCTATTTTTTTACAACCACCAGACCCATTATTGCTAATTGACCTAATTTTTGAACCAGTTAAGTCTACACCAGTGCTGCCAACTACGGTACCAATAACGGAATAAATCTCTCCTTTTGCTAAAGGAATAGGGGTTGAAGGAACTCCAACTGCTAAACCATTCAAATTTGTTCCAGAGGGGGTTATTTCAATAGAAGTATTATCCTCAGTAGCAATGACAAAAAAGTAGGAGTTTGAAAAAGCTTGATTGGATAATTGTGTATAGTTAACCGAATAGTATTCCTTTCCTAAAGTATTGGTTGGAAACAATAGTGAAGCTCCAGAAACAGATTGGTTGTAAATATGTTCATAAGCCACAATTGGTACATCACTTGTTACATGAATACCTTTGTTTTGTTTTCCAAAAAAGTTAATTCTACAATCTTGGGCACCGGTTTTGGGTAATGGACTTGATAATGTTACTTGGTTGGCAATTACCGTATAAGTTTGGCTATAGCCCAATCCCGGAATTTCTACCAGTACTTTAGCATTTTTGTCTGAAGTAAAATAAAGAATCATTTCTTGTGCCCCTCCACCGGTAGCATTTCCAAATGAAGTATTAGACATACCTACATGATAGCCATAACCCAACCAAAAATCCGTTCCTTTATTAGAAAAATCCTGGGAATTGGCTTGCAGGATGCCCAAAAACATTATAAAACAAAGCAAAAATGAGGTCTTCTTCATCTGGGGGGCAACTGCTTTATCAGAAACTTT
Organism: Chitinophaga pinensis; assembly: GCA_943372225.1. Lineage (GTDB taxonomy): Bacteria > Bacteroidota > Bacteroidia > Chitinophagales > Chitinophagaceae > Sediminibacterium > Sediminibacterium pinensis_L. The sequence goes on from CALRXV020000002.1 coordinate 479,836, forward strand.
GCTATTCCTGATTAACGTTTAAAAATAATGATTAACACAATAAAAGCCATAGATAAGAGCCATTAAAATACCAATATGTTGTTTTTATAACAAAGATTTACTGGCCGGCCCCATACAACTCAACAAATCTAGAATACTCAGATTTGCTTGAAAACCTATTCTGTCTTCAAAAACCTGTGGATAGCTAACCTTTTTTAAGACCATTTGAAAGTCTTTGGGTTTAAACTGATCTCGAATATCATTTTCCGTTTGTCTAAAATTTGCTTCTTGCTCCAAGGCATAATTTGGAATGAGTTTAGACTTTAATTGCTTCAAAGCCCACTCTTGAGAAGCTAGATTTAAATCAAGTAAGTATTCTTGTTTTTTATTGAATAAGACTTTTAAACTATCCTGGTAGTATTCAAAGAAGGGTGATTTTCCATAGCAGGAAACAATGCTTCTCCAATGTTGCTCTTGCCAATCTTGGTCATAACTGATTTTTACATCCCTGGTTTGACTTTTTTGGATCCTTCCTTTTTGCAAGGGTACGGATAGAACTATGAGCCCATTGCTACCCGCAATGATGGTCCTGTTCCGAAAACTGGTTTTTGGGTAGGCTTCGTATTGTGCAATTTCTATATTTGAAAAATTAAACAACAATTTATACCAATTAACCTGTCCAAAGTATTGACTTTCAGTTATATAGTTATTTAAAATATTGTTTTGTGGAAGATTGTTCATATTAGTATTGATATGGTTTAAAAAAGATCAAATTATTATCTAATTTAATTTTAGATAAATCATGTAATCAATTGTTAGATAGTTTATTAATTGAAATAAATTATACTAAGTATTTGAGTTTCATTATAATTTATAATTTGACCTATTTTTCCTAACCTATTTAGTAGGAAAGTTACAAATTATAACAATTGATTGTAGGGCAGATTGGAGCTTCTATGCTATTTTGTGTACAAATTAAACTGGATGAAAATTTGGACACTTTCTGCCCTACTGGCGTGTTTGTTAATGGCATGCGCTACCCCCAAGGCTTTTGAATACCGAGACGTTAGAAATGTAAAACTGGATAAAATTGGGTTTGACAAGACAATCCTAAATATGGAATTGGTCTATTTTAACCCCAATAAGTTTGGCTTGGATCTTAAGAAGGTAGATGCCGATGTATATATTGATAACCACTATTTAGGAAAGATGATCTTGGATACCAGCATGCATATTCCCAAGAACCAGGAATTTACCCTACCCTCTAAAATTGCCATAGATTTAAAGGGATTATACAAAAATGCCCTGAACCTCATGATCAGTAATGAGGTACTAGTTTCAGTAAAAGGAACCACTAAAGTGGGAAAGGCTGGAATATTCAAAACAGTTCCCTTTACCTATGAAGCTAGGCATCAGATGAAACTGTTTTAATAATTGAAGAATTGGTTAGTTCCCTTTGTAGGGTTCCATATGACAGGGTTTTCTGGGTTGAGGTCCACCCCCGTCTTCCGCTCTTTTACACAAAGCGGATAATTTTTTGTAAGCGTCTTCTGTAGCTTTTTCGGTATCAGCGTCAAAACCAGCATTGTTCATGGCTGTTCTGATTTGGTCTGTGCTCACCCTATCAGGAAAGTATTGCAGCTTGATTTCTCCTTGTAATAGGTTGTATTTCCATTGAATAATGCCTTTCTCAAAATTGCTGTTGTTCTCAACTATCAAGTACTTGTCAAGAGACTCTCTACATTCCCAACACTTTAAATTGGCTGATTTAATGGTAATCCATAGGGCTTTATCCGCTTGCGCAAATAGATGATTACTAATTAATAATGTAAAAACACTAATTAATAGGGCCTTTTTCATGTGTTGTTTTTAGGGTTAAATGCCTTTCCAGTTAGCAGGATCTTCTCTCCATTGTAATAACAAAGTTTCAGTTTCAGCAGAAACTGTTCCTTTTTCAACAGCCATTCCAATTAAAGTACTATAGTTGGTAAGACTCTTATAGGGTACAGATGCCAATTCAAAAGCCTCCGTTGCCTGTTTAAATCCATAAGTAAAAATAGACACCATACCAATCACTTCTAGCCCTGCATCGCGGAGCACTTTTACTACATCTAAAGAACTCTTTCCTGTAGAAATCAAGTCTTCAATAACCAATACTTTTTGACCAGGTTCAAAACTGCCTTCAATTTGGTTGCCTAATCCGTGTTCTTTGGGTTTGGGACGTACATAGATATAGGGCATTTTAAGTTGATCAGATGCCATGGCTCCCCAAGGAATACCTGCTGTGGCAACACCCGCCAATAATTGGGCTTCCGGAAATCCTTCAAAAATCACATTGCACATTTCACTCTTGATAAAATCGCGGGTATAGGGAAAGGACAATACTTTTCTGTTGTCACAATAGATGGGACTTTTCCATCCACTGGCCCAAGTAAATGGTTCTTCAGGACGCAGTTTCACCGCCCCTACTTGCAATAATTTTTCTGCAACTGCCTTTTCATTTGTCATAAAACGAAGTTAAGCTGCACAATATAAATTTTGCTTGTAGATTGCAGAATCTTATTCACAGGATCCATGAAAAAAATCATCAAAGCGGGCGGAGGTTTGGTTAGAAACGGAGAAGGAGAATTGTTGTTAATCTTCAGAAGAGGCAAATGGGACTTGCCCAAGGGTAAATTAGACGAGGGTGAAACCATTGAAGCATGTGCTATACGTGAAGTAGAAGAAGAAACTGGTGTTAAGCATTTGGCTTTGGGAGAATTAATCTCGGTTACCTGGCACGAATATTTTGACAAATGGTTGGGTGAAGAAGTGATTAAGGAAACTCATTGGTTTAGAATGGATGTGGCTGGAGTTCCTGCACTAGTTCCCCAAACAGAAGAAGATATCACCGCTATTGAGTGGACTAAGAAGTCAGATTTACCCCTAAGAATGGAGGAATCTTATATTACTATAATTGATGTGTTAGAAGAATCTGGATGGTTGCCCATGGATAACCTCTAGGCTGATGTCTTTTTGATCACCGCTACGGTTAATCGGCTAATACAAACTATTTTATCTCTTTGATCCGTGATGCGAATATCCCAAACATGGGTGCTGGCACCTATATGAATGGGTTTGGCAATTCCGGTAACATAGCCATCGCGAACGCTGCGTAAATGATTGGCATTGATTTCTAAACCTACACAATTAAATTTGCTTTGGTCTACCACTAAGGCAGATCCAATGGACCCCAATGTTTCAGCCAATGCTACTGAAGCACCACCATGTAACAATCCATATGGTTGCTTGGTGCGATGGTCAACTGGCATGGTTCCCTTTATATAGTCTTCGCCAATTTCTGTGAATTCCATACCCAGTTGTTCACCCAAAGTGTCTTTGCCTAAATGAGCAAAGTCTTCCAGTTTGATATTTTGATAAAACCAGATAGACATATTAAGGATATAATGTGTTAATCACTGCTTGTGGCAAGAAAGGAGAAGCATTACCACCGTTGCGTAAAATATCTCTGACAATGGTTGACGCCACTGATGTGTATTTGGGTTCTCCTGTTAAGAAAATAGTTTCAATGGATTTGTCCAAGGTTCTATTGGCGTCAGCAATGGTTTTTTCGTATTCAAAATCACTTACAAATCTGATACCTCTTAAAATAAAATGAGCATCAATTTCTTTGCAAAACTGAATGGTTAATCCTTCATAAACTACAGATGCTACTTTTGGTTCATCCTTATAGATTTCATTAAACCATTCCATTCTTTGGTCTGCAGAGAACATTGGATTCTTGGAAGAATTGATTCCTATGCCTACATAGATTTTGTCAAAAAGTGGCAAAGCCCTGTTAATAATGTCAATATGCCCCAATGTAACCGGGTCAAAGGTTCCGGGAAATAAACAGATTCTTTGCATATGCGTTTTGTTAGAGGATTATTTTTCCCTATTGGCTAGTAAATATAATACAGCCATCCTTACAGCAACCCCATTTTCTACCTGATTCAAAATAATGGATGATCCACCATCTGCCACGTCACTGTCTAATTCCACGCCACGGTTAATAGGTCCAGGGTGCATGATCACTATGTCTTTACCCAAGGAATCCAATAATCTTCTATTGATACCATAGGCCAAACTGTATTCTCTCAAAGATGAAAATAAAGGTTGGTTCTGTCTTTCTAATTGAATGCGGAGTACATTGGCTACATCGCACCACTGCAAAGCCTTTTTCAAATTATATTCTACCCTTACTCCCAATGCTTCACTAATATATTTTGGAATCAGGGTTGGAGGACCAGCAACGGTTACTTCTGCACCCATTTTCTGCAATAAGTACATATTACTCAAAGCAACTCTACTATGCATGATATCACCAATAATAGCCACTTTTAAACCTTCTAGTCTGCCTAGTTTTTCCTTCATGGAAAACGCATCTAGCAAGGCTTGGGTAGGATGTTCATTAATGCCATCTCCTGCATTCACAATAGCTGCGGGAATATGTTTGGCCAAGAAATGGGGGGCTCCTGAAGCACTATGCCTCATAACTACCATATCGACTTTCATGCTTAAAATATTGTTCACCGTATCCAGAAGGGTCTCTCCTTTTGCTGCAGAAGAACTACTTGCAGCAAAATTGAGTGTATCAGCAGAAAGCCTTTTTTCAGCTAATTCAAAAGACATTCTGGTGCGGGTACTGTTCTCATAAAAGAGATTGACAATAGTTACGTCGCGAAGCGATGGTACTTTCTTAACAGGTCTTTGTAAAACTTCCTTGAATTGTTCAGCAGTAGAGAGAATAAGCTGTATATCCTCAGCGGTGAGGTGCTTAATACCAAGTAAGTGTTTGGTAGATAGTTTCATTAAAGAACAAAGATAAATGATTTAGTTATCCAACAGCATGACTTGTTCGCTATCGTTGTTTTCTTTCCACAAAACCGTTACTCTCTGGGAGTAAATGGTGTCAATGGCTTTACCCAGATAATCCGGTTGAATTGGCAATTCCCTGCTAAACCTTCTGTCTACCAATACACATAAAGCAACTTTAGAAGGTCTACCATAATCCAGCAAGGCATCCAATGCAGCTCTAATGGTTCTACCGGTGTACAAGACATCGTCTACCAAAATCACGTTTTTATTTTCAATGCTAAATGGAATATCAGTATTAGAAGCAATATGTAGGCTTTTTCGCACATCATCTCTGTAAAAGGTAATATCCAATTTGCCATATTGAATGGCAGCTGGAGGAACCAGTTTTTCTAATTCTTTCACTATGCGGTCACTCAAAAAAATGCCTCTAGGTTGTAGACCGATAATCACGGTATCTTCCAACCTAGGATGGTTCTCCAGAATCTGGTGAGCCAGTCTTTTGATGGTTAAAGCCAGTTGTTCCTTTGATAAGATGGTCTTCAAAACAAAAATTTTAATAAAAATAAATCCTTTCTTTCAGACTTAGGGCTTTATTCAGCAATGAGTTGATTAATTTGCTGCCTCAATGCTCCGATTAAATAAAATAGAACTAATCCAGTTTAGAAATTATTTGAACCAAGGCTTTCTTTTTCAAGAAAGAGTGGTAGGAATTTGCGGAAAGAACGGTACTGGAAAAACCAATCTGTTGGATGCCATTCATTATTTGAGTTTTGCCAAAAGTTATTTTTCAAGAGCAGACCAAACCAATGTTCACCATGGCTTACAAGGTTTAAGGTTAGTTGGTGATTATGATTTGAACGGTGAAACTCAGGAATTGATTTATATAATGCGAGAAAATAATCGCAAGGAAATGAACTTGAATGGGGAGCCATATCAAAAATTTAGCGACCATTTGGGTAAGTTCCCAGCAGTCATGATTGCTCCAGATGATATTTCTCTCATTGGGGGAGCCAGTGAAGAAAGACGCAAATTGGTAGATAGTATGCTCTCTCAAATCAATAAACCCTATTTGCTCTCCTTGATCCAATACAATAAGATTTTACAACAGCGCAATAGCTTGTTGAAACAATGGGCAGATCAGGGAAGTTTAGATGAAACCTTGCTTTCTATTTTAGACCAACAGTTATCTGCACAAGGCAATCAGATTTATCAAATCAGGCATCAATTCTTAGCCCAATACCTACCATTGGCAGTTGAAATTTACCAGAAAATTGCTGGAGCCTCAGACAATATTCAATTGCAATACCATTCTCAATTGCATGTAGCAGACATGATGACTTTACTAGGCAATAATCTACAAAAAGATAAGGCCTTACAAAGAACCTCAGCTGGAATCCATCGTGACGATTTATTGTTTCAATTACAGGACCAGTTGTTTAAAACGGAAGCTTCCCAAGGACAAAGAAAAAGCCTACTTTTTGCTCTTAAATTGGCCGAATGGCAGGTGCTGAAAAAAGAAAAAGGCTTTACTCCTATTCTATTATTAGATGATGTATTTGAGAAATTGGACAAAACACGCATGTTTCAATTGTTGCAATGGGTTTGTACGCAAAGCGATGGTCAGGTTTTTATTACCGATACCCATCCAGAAAGGTTAAAAGAGCAAATGGACCAAATTCAAACCAGTTTCCAATTGATAGAATTGAACAACTAACCTAACTTTGACCCATGTCTGAATTTCATATTGGTGATGCCATCAAGGGTTTTTTAAAAAAAAGTAGGTTGGATAGCGGCGTTAAAGCTGTTCAAATAGAGGCAATCTGGGAAAAACTCATGGGTAAAACCATTGCCAAATACACTGATAAGATCAAAATATTTAACAAGAAGCTATATATCCAAACTGCCGTTGGACCATTAAAAAATGAATTACAATTTCAAAAACCCCAGATTATTGCAAGGGTCAATGAAGCGTTTGGTGAAACGGTAATTGATGAAGTAATTATCAGTTAAGCTTTCTACCCATGATAATGTCAACAGCATCTTGCATCATGCTTTGATTATAAGCACTGAACTTCTCTTTAATTTTAGAACCCTCCATGAGGAATATGGTTGGGCTTACCCTAGCCGCTGTTTTCATAACAGTAGCATCACATTTGAGAATTTCAATAGTTCTAAAATGCTCAATAGCCGTATTAGCATCAGCTGTAACAAAAAAGACAGGGACCTGTTTGGTCTGTGCATGTTGAATAAATTCATGAATGGCAGTTTTCCAATTATCATAATTTTCAAAGTCCCTGGCCATGATTAAGATATACTTATCTGTTTGGAAGATGCTCTTAGTGGTATCAGTTCCAGAAAGGCTTTGTAAACTAAAATCTGCAATAGGTGCCACCAATCCATTTCCTTTTTTGGCTACCACGTCTTTACGATCTATATACTCATAAGTTGAATCAAAATCAATGGGAAAATGGGCTTGGTCAAAATTGATAATTTTCCCATTTTTCTTGTATACAAAATTTAAGGTAAGACTGTCAGGAATAGCACCTGCAGGTACTTGCATTTGCTGTACAATATCATTTCCTTTTTTATAAGGTAAACAGTCTACAACGGGTAGGAATTTCAAATCACGGTATTGTAAAAAAGCAGTTCCTATCAAACTAAAGAATAATATTTTAAAAGCAGTTTTACTATTTAGAGCCGGTTGAATTTGGTTACGCATTAAGAATAAGAAAATAATCAAAGCCAGTAAAATCAAGTCTTTGATAAAAGATTGCTCTGCGCTAAGTGGAATACAATCACCAAAACAACCACAGGTTTTGATTTTACCAGATAGCACGGCGTAACCTGTTAGAAAAGTAAAAAATATGATAAGTAAAAGTAGTAACCAGCTAAAGAGTTTCATCCTCCAACCAACTATTACAGCTACACCAGCCACTACTTCAAAACTATTCATTAACAAAGAAAACCAAAGGGTATAATCCTGCAAACCGTGCAAGCCCCATACTTCAAAAAATTCCTGCATTTTATAGGCCAATCCAAGAGGGTCATTGGCTTTAACCAAACCAGAAAAGATGAACAATAGGCCCACCACCCATCTGATAACCAATAGCAGTATTTTCATGTTAGCTTTTGTGTTTTCCTTCCTCCATTAAGATTAATGCAAAAACCGCGTAGTTTAAAATGTCTACATAGTTGGCGTCAATGCCTTCTGAGATCAGTGTCTGCCCATCATTTTGAAGAATCTGTTTAATGCGCAACAATTTTACTAAGATTAGATCAGCAAAGCTTTCCTGACTCATGTCTCTCCAAGCTTCACCATAATCATGATTTTTGTTGAGCATGGTATTACGCGCAAACGTGACATATTCCTGGTACCATTTATCCACTTTCTCAACAGCCACTTCTTCTACAGTAGGATTATCCAGGGCCAATTGAATTAAACCAATGATGGCATAATTCACAATTCCTTTGAATTCAGAGGGAATTCCATCTTCTACTTTTTGTGTACGCTTGTCTTGTATAGTGCGGATTCTCAGTGCTTTAATATAAATCTGATCTACCACAGAAATGCTTCTTAATACCCTCCAAGCAGTTCCATAATCCTTGGTTTTTTTAATAAAAATGTCCTTACACTGCTGTATAGCTTGGTCATATTGTTGATTAGTATCCATTTTGCTTGTACGCCGTTAAATGCTTAGTAATATCTTTGAACTGCATGCAAGATAATTCAAACCGCAATAGTTTTACGCTTAACTGTAGGGGAAGATTGGTTCAATGGCCAACTGCCCAAATAATGGGCATACTCAATGCTACCCCAGACAGTTTTCACGCAGAAAGTAGAACCGCTTTGGATACAGTTTTGGAAAAGGCTAAAAACATGATTGCAGCTGGAGCCGCCATTCTGGATATAGGTGGGCAAAGTACCCGGCCTGGTGCAGAAATGGTAGGCCCTGAAACAGAAATAGAACGAGTGGTACCCATGATTCAAGCAATCAAATTGGCATATCCTCATATTTTGATTTCAATAGATAGCTTTTACCCTGCTGTAGTGCAAGCAGCGGTTTTGGCTGGCGCCGATATTGTCAATGATATTAGCGCAGGATTGTTTTTTCCTGAAATGCTTTCTACAGTTGCCGCTTTAAACACACCCTATATTGCCATGCATATGGCTGGCAGTTTAGATAATATGCACCATAGAAATCCAACAGATAATATTAGTAGAACGGTACTTGATTTTTTTATTGAAAGAAAATCCGCTTGCTTGGCCGCTGGTATCAAGGATCTGATCATTGATCCTGGATTTGGTTTTGGAAATACTGCTGCTGAAAACTTTCAATTGGTTCGTGATTTGAATGTATTAAAAATCTTGGGATGCCCCATTTTATTGGGTGTTTCTAGAAAATCAAGTATTTATAAAACATTAGGTGTAACGGCTGCTGAAGCCTTAAATGGCAGTACGGTTTTGCATACTGCCGGATTATTGGCAGGTGCCAATTTGCTTAGGGTACATGATGTGAAAGAAGCCAAAGAAGCCATTGTTCTCACGGAATTCTTATAATAAAAAAATCCCTCCGGCAGGCCGGAGGGATCTATACTCAATCAATTCATTTAATTATTGACCTGCTGGTTGACCCTGTGGTTGTCCACCTGGCATAACTGGTTGAGCAGGTTTTGGAGCTGGCACTTTAACATCAGTTACCTGAATGTCAAAACTTAGGTTAGCATAAGGAGGAATCACTGGTTGAGAACCTTGTGGACCATATGCCAACATAGCTGGAATAAAGAAACGTGCTTTAGCACCTTTACCCAATAGTTTCAAACCTTCTTCCCAACCTGGAATTACGCCATGAGATCCAACTACTACATCGTAAGGTTGACCTACTCCATTGACCATATTAGAATCAAAAGCTTTTTTGCTATCTAAGAAAGCACCTCTGTACAGAACAGAAGCTTGCATGCCAGAATCAGCTTTAGCGCCTTCACCTGGATTGATGATTTCTACCAACACACCACCTGGGGTAGACTGTGTCTTAATGCCTTTTTTCTCAGTATAAGCTTTCAAAGCAGCAATTTCTTTTTGTTTTTCTGCTTCAACTTCTTTGTTGTAATCAGCCATCATTTCTGGTTGACCTGGGAAAGTTTTTACAATATCTACTTTACCTGCAATGAAATCACCTTTGTGGAAAATGGTATTGTATTCAACCATTCCCATTTTCTTTAAAGTGTCAATGCTTAAACGGAATTCAATTTTGTCGCCTTCAGAAACAGAAGTCAACAATTCTGTGAAATTGTATTTACCCAAATGAGCGGTATCCAAAACAAAGTAAACAGGAATATGCTCAAATGAAGAACTCAATACGCTGTCTTTTACAGGCAGTTTGTATTCAATGTTCAATTTAATAGCCTGACCGTGTTTCAATTTCTCTTTACCATTGCCTTTAGTGATTTTGTATGCAAGGCCGCTGGGAGATTTTTCATATTGGTTACAACTTGCAAACAATACAATCGCTAATAAAAGCTTGATGGTGTTTTTGATCATGTTACTGGAGTTGATTTTGATATTCTTTTATAACTTGTTTAAATTTTAATACGGTATTTTCCAAACTATCACTACTTCTTCCGCCAGAAGCATTAAAATGTCCGCCACCTTCAAAATGCTTTCTTGCAAAAGTATTTACGTCAAAGCCACCCTTACTTCTAAAGCTCCATTTTCTTTCCTCATCCCTATCAATACAAATTGCTCCAAAACGGATGCCTTTAATGGTCAATAAATAGTTCACCAACCCTTCAGTATCTCCTGTTTTAATATCAAATTTATGTAAATCTGCGTGAGTGATGTACATTATGGCCGTATTGTATTCATACAAGACTTCCATTCTGTTTAATAAAGCATATCCTATAAATCTTAACCTGCTTTCTAAGAAATTGTCATAAATCTCCTCGTGAATCTGACGATGATCCAAACCAAGGTCTTTAAAATGAGCAATAGCCCTATGTACAGAAGCTGTAGTAGCAGGAAAACGAAAGGAACCAGTATCAGTCATCAATCCTGTATACAGGCATTGCGCCATTGTATTGTTCAATAATTGGGCATGGCCCGATGCCATAATAAAGTCATAGACCATTTCACAAGTAGAACTTTTAGAAGTAATACTAATTCCATAGTCAAAAGCGGCAACCTGGGGTTGTTCGTGGTGGTCTATCAAGATTTTCACACATTTGGCCTCTGTTAAGGGCTTCTCCATGTGCTTGGTTCTATGTAACACGTTAAAATCCAAACAGAATAACCAATCGGTTGCTTCAATAACTTTTAGGGCTTTTTCTCTATTTCTTTCATAATCTATCAAGGTTTTTACCCCTGGCATCCAGTCTAAAAAGTCTGCCCAATTGGTAGGAGATATCACTTGAACCTCATGACCTAGGGCCATCAAAAAGTGATACAAACCCAGCGCAGAGCCCATTGCATCGCCATCTGGCTTTTGATGCATGGTTATTACCACTTTTTTGGGGGTATTGAGTAAGGGATAAAATTGACTGATGTCTTGCATAGATTGGCGGCAAAATTGCGGGTTTGGGCTTATTCTATCAAAACAATTTATCCCTAATTAACAAAAACAAAGGGAAATTGAGGTTTTCTTAGGCCTTTTGTCCGTAATTTTGCATCCGAAATTTAAAAGATATGAGTAACAGAACATTTACCATGATTAAGCCAGATGCCACTTCTAAAGGATATACTGGTGCTATTCTTGACCAAATCATCAAAGCGGGTTTTTCCGTTAAAGCCATGAAATGGATCAAATTGTCTGAAGAACAAGCAGGTCTTTTCTATGATATTCACCGTGAAAGACCATTTTTTGGTGAATTGGTTGACTTTATGAGCAGTGGACCAATTGTGGCTGCTATTTTAGAAAAAGAGAATGCAGTAGCTGATTTTAGAGAATTAATTGGTGCTACTAACCCAGCAAATGCAGCAGAAGGTACTATCCGCAAAAGATTTGCCGCTTCTATTGGTGAAAACGCTGTTCACGGATCTGACAGTGATGAAAATGCCGTTATTGAAGGAGATTTCTTCTTCTCTAAATTAGAGCGTTTCTAAACTATACTATAACTATTATTGAAAAAGCCGTCCCGAAATTAGAGACGGCTTTTTTTTACTAATCACCTTAACTTTTATGGCTCTTAATGAAATACTTGGTACATACAAAAGAAAGATTTAGTGAAGAGATAAGAGTGAAGAGTGAAGAATGGACGGTGATCTAAGTAAACGAGTTTACCTAAGCTGCGCTTAGGTTTTAGTAAAAGACAAAGATCTTCATAAAGAGAAACCCAAGGCATGCCTTGGGTTTCTTTATTTAATTTAATAAAATCACTCTTCACTCTTC
>CALRXV020000003.1:0-391182 GCA_943372225.1 Chitinophaga pinensis
TCTAATGAGCCTATGGAAATAAAGAGATTATGGAAGAACTATTACCCAAAACATCCTACGTTTGTAAACCAACCCTAGGATTAAAAAGTAAATGACAACCTATAACAGGATTAATTATTAAAACTGTAAACTTTTTTTAGGACGAGTCACTGTGCCCGCAGGGCGGAGTGGGTTGTCCTCATCCCCTCCCTGGAGGGGTGCCCGCAGGGCGGGGTGGGTGCGGGGTGGATCAGAATTATTCTAAATAAGAATCACTATCTTAAATACCAGTTTCAACAACTTCAATCCCACAACATGAGAAAGTTTCGCATTGTCCCATTGCTGGCACTCAGTTTCCTAATCATACTGAATGCAAATGCCCAAACCAAAATCAATCTCACCGTAAAAGGCTTGCAAGCACCCGTAGAAATTTTGCGAGACAAATGGGGAGTGAACCATATTTATGCCAGCAACCAACAAGACCTGTTTTTTGCGCAAGGCTATTGTGCGGCCAAAGACCGATTGTTTCAATTTGAAATCTGGCGCAGACAGGCCACCGGAACCGTGGCAGAAATTCTGGGAGAGCGAGAACTCAAAAGAGACATTGGCACCAGACTATTCCAGTTCAGAGGAGATTTGAAAAAAGAATTGAATCATTATCATCCACAAGGGGAGTCCATCATCAATGCCTATGTAGCGGGCGTAAACAGTTATATCGCGGAAGCGTTGGAAGAGCCTAGCAAACTACCCATTGAATTTAAATTACTCAAGATCCTACCCGGCAAGTGGACCCCAGAAGTGGTGATCTCCAGACATCAGGGACTCTTGGGCAATGTTACCAATGAGTTGAATAACGGAAGGGCTGTAGCCAAAATTGGTGATGCCAAGGTAAAGGAGTTACAATGGTATCATCCCAAAGAACCCAACATCAAATTAGACCCAAGCATACAGGGAGATCTCTTGACCAAAGATATTTTGGAATTGTACAATGCCTATAGAAAGGACATTGTGTTTCAAAAATCGGACCTGGCCATAATAGACCAAGACCCGGAGCTGGTCATGAACAATCTGAACCAACGAATTCCCCATTCCTATGATCCCACCGAACACGGCGTGGAGGGAAGCAATAACTGGATAGTGAGTGGCAACCGCTCCGCAAGCAAGTTTCCTATGCTGGCCAATGACCCGCACCGAAGTATTAACGTACCCTCATTAAGATATATGGTACACTTGGTAGCACCCGGATGGAATGTGATAGGAGGTGGCGAACCAGAAATCCCCGGCGTATCCATTGGGCATAATGAAGCAGGGGCTTGGGGTCTGACCATCTATGAGACCGATGGAGAAGACCTCTATGTCTATGACCTGAACCCCGCCAATCTCTTGCAATACAAATACAAGGGAAACTGGGTAAACATGCAAGAATTAAAAGAAATCATTCCAGTAAAAGGAGCGGGAGCCAAAGAAGTCACACTCCGCTATACCCAACACGGACCCGTTACTTATATAGATACGCTGAACAAAAAAGCCTATGCCGTAAAATGCGCCTGGCTAGAACCCGGAGGAGCGCCCTATCTGGCGTCTTTGAGAATTGACCAAGCCACCAATTGGGAGAGCTTTAGAGAAGCATGCAGCTATAGCCATATACCCGGAGAGAATATGATCTGGGCAGATAAAAAAGGCAATATTGGATGGCAGGCCGTGGGCATTATTCCCATCAGAAAAACCCATAGCGGTTTGGTGCCCGTTCCGGGCGATGGTAATTATGAATGGTCCGGCTACTTACCCATTAAGGAAAGACCCCACCAACTCAATCCCAGCAAAGGGTTTTTAGCCACCGCCAACCAAGACGTTACGCCACTTAGTTACAATCACTGGGATGCCGTAGGATTTACCTGGGCCGATGATTTTAGGGGAGACCGGATTAATGAAGTCTTGGCCAAGGACAATCAAATGACTATTGAAAAAATGAAATTATTGCAGACCGATTATTTGTCCCTTCCTGCTAGAAGCCTGGTGCCAATGTTGCAAAGCATTCAAGTAGAAACCCAGCTTGCCAAGAAAGCCAAAGACTATTTGAACAATTGGAATTTTGTCTTGGATAAAAACAGCACCGCAGCAGCAATATATGTGATGTGGGAAAGACAAATAATCTTACAGGCGGGAAAAAAGTTCATCCCCGAATCAATCAAAGGATTACTGAACCTACAACTAACTAAGACCATTGGCTGGTTACAAAACCCCGATGAAAAATTTGGCCCCAACCCTGCAGCCGGAAGAGACCAATTTTTAAAAGAAAGTTTTGAAACAGCCATCAAAGAATTAAGCACCAAATTAGGACCAGAGATAGACCAGTGGATTTATGGACAGGAAAAATACAAACACGTAACCATGCTGCACTCACTTTCGGGTGCGGTATCACCCTCCATGAAAGACAAGCTCAATGTGGGCCCTGCCCCCCGCGGCGGCAATGGTTATACACCCGGCGCCACCGGCAATCTAGACAACCAATTAAGTGGCGCCAGCTTTAGATTTATTGCAGACACCCAAGACTGGGACAAAGCGGTGATGATCAATACCCCCGGCCAATCCGGCAACCCAGCCAGCACCTTTTACAAAAACCTTTTTGGGCTTTGGGCCAATGACCAATATTTTCCCGCCTATTATTCCAAAGAAAAAATTAAAACAGTAGTAGCGGAGACTGTGGTGTTGAGGCCGAAGGGGAAATAAATTGAGCTACAACAATTCATAGCATATTCACCAACTTACTAAATACTAGAAAATTCTTGCTTGATTTTATCTGATTATATCTTTTATACTATTCAATACTTGTTGAATTGGCTTAACTTGTATAATATATTTTAAAATATGAGCGAAATAGAAATAGTAACCAAAGCGCTTCTTGATTTCAGGAATGAAAGAGATTGGGAGCAGTTTCACAATCCAAAGGATTTGGCATTAGCAATTAACGTAGAGGCTGGTGAACTATTAGAATTGTTTCTGTGGAAGAAACCCGAGGAAGCGAACAGGGAAAAAGTGAAAGAGGAATTGGCAGATATTTTTGCATTCTCCTTTTTATTAGCAGAGAAATATGGTTTTGATGTAAAAGAAATTGTACTTGAAAAAATCAAAGCAAATGCTGTAAAATACCCTGTAGAAAAAGCAAAGGGCACAGCAAAAAAATACAATGAACTATGATTGTATACAACGCGCTTAAATCTCAGTTTGTAGACGATGTATTTAGTAATGACATAGAAAACATTGTTTTAGACAATGTGAAAAAAAAATTGAATAGGAATGTAGGTATTGCTGAAATTAAATCTTGGGCAAACTCTCTGGTTTTCATGGAAAGAATTATGAGAGACCCGGTTTTTCCAGACGACTGCGGCATTGCTATTGAATACCAAATACCACAGACTGGCAAAAGAATTGATTTTATTATTTCCGGACAAGACCACGATAACAAAGATTCCGTAATCCTAGTTGAATTAAAACAATGGTCTGAAGCAAGTATCACTAATAAGGACGCCATTGTTGAAACCTATGTTGGGGGTAGAATTGGAGAACATCCTCACCCATCATACCAAGCATGGTCTTATGCCACACTTTTACAAGGATTCAATGAAGTAGTTTATACAGAGAATATCAATTTGCACCCTTGTGCTTACCTGCACAATTTTACCGATGCTTCTGTTATTAAAAATGGTTTTTATTCCCACTATCTAGAAAAAGCACCTGTATTCCTAAAGCATGATGCACTACAATTAAAAGAATTCATTAAGCAACACGTTAAATACGGAGACAAAACCAATATACTTTTCCGAATAGAAAACGGAAAGATTAGACCATCCAAACTGTTAGCCGACAATATTGGTAAAATGATCAAGGGCAATCGGGAGTTTGTGATGATTGATGATCAAAAAGTAGTGTATGAAAATGCTCTAGCGCTTGCAAAAAAGGCAACCGATAAAAACAAACAGGTTTTAATTGTGCAGGGGGGGCCTGGTACAGGAAAATCAGTTGTTGCTATTAATCTTTTAGTGGAATTAACCAAGATTGGTTTTATGCCTTCTTATGTTTCAAAGAATGCTGCACCAAGAGCTGTTTATGAAGCTAGACTTACTGGTTCAGTTAAGCCAACTGTAATGAGAAACCTTTTCAAAGGATCCGGTGCTTTTGTAGATACACCTAAAAATACCTTTGATGCTTTAATTGTAGATGAAGCCCATCGTTTAAATAAGTTTAGTGGTTTGTTTGGAAATCTTGGCGAAAACCAAATCAAAGAAATTATTGATGCTGCAAGGTTCACAGTATTCTTTATTGATGAGGACCAGCGAGTAACACTAAAAGATATTGGTAGAAAAAATGAAATTTATATCTGGGCTTCTAGAGCGGGTGCTGAAATTACAGAACTGGAATTGAATTCTCAGTTTCGATGCAATGGATCAGATGGTTATTTAGCTTGGTTAGATAATACACTTCAAATTAGAGAGACCGCGAATAATAGTATTGCTGATATAGATTATGATTTTAAAGTTGTTGACACACCTTCAGAATTGCGTGACCTTATTTTTGAAAAAAATAAAATCAATAACCGTGCAAGATTGGTTGCAGGATATTGTTGGAAATGGCCAAGTAAAAAGGACCCTCAAGCATATGATATTGAATTCCCAGAATTCGATTTCAAGATGAAATGGAATTTAACAGAAGATGGTAGCGCCTGGATCATCAGCCCAACATCCGTCAATGAAATCGGTTGTATTCATACATGCCAAGGATTAGAAGTAGATTATATTGGAGTGATTGTAGGAGACGATTTTGTAATTCGTAACGGACAAGTTATTACCGATGCATCTAAACGTGCTAGTTCTGATAGTTCTATTAAAGGGTATAAAAGATTGGTTGCAGAGAAACCAGTTGAAGGAAAAGAAATGGTGGATCTAGTTATTAAAAACACTTATCGCACTTTAATGACAAGAGGCATGAAAGGTTGTTATGTATATTTTGTGGATGAGGAAACACAAGCATATTTTAAGAATCATTTTAAATTCAACTCATAACAAGTACTCCTTCCACCACCCACTTCTTTTACCAATATTTTTTTATGCATCAGATCTTGAATATCTCTTAAGGCGGTATCGGAAGATGTTTTAGTGATTTTTGCCCATTTGCTTATCAGTTTTTGCGGCGAATAAAGATGCTATTCACCGCATTTCAATGGTTTAGGGGGTTGGATTTTATAGGTATTTCTGGGTATCAATCTGGATAAGTCAGCATTTATCGCTAATTATTTTAAAATTTATCGCTCATTTTTATGATGTTTTGAGCTATATTTTGTATTTTAATGAGCGATAAACTACCAAATGGCCAAAAATACTAGCAGTACAAAAGAAGAAATACTAGAATTTATTAAAGATCACCCTGCTTGTTCATCAACTGAAATCTTGAAGGGATTGGGTCTTAATAGAAGCATTGCTACGCTTAAAAGAACCTTACAAGAGTTTGTAAAGGAAGATTTAGTGGTTACCACAGGTGTATTAAAAAGTAGAAAGTATTCAATAAGTCCTGCCTATCATATTTTAAGGCCGGTAAATTTGGAACATTACTTTCAACAAGAGATTGATCAAAGAATTATCCATGAAAATTTTAATCATGATTTATTGAGGAATGCCCTTAATCAAATTTCCTTGTTCACTAATGACCAACTACTGGCTTTGGATCAGTTACAGGATAAGTTTAGAGAAAATTCTTCTAAGCTTAGCGTGGGAGAATTTAAAACAGAAATGGAAAGACTAGCCATTGACCTTAGTTGGAAGTCTTCTCAAATTGAAGGAAATACTTATTCTTTATTGGAAACCGAACGTTTATTAAAATACAAAGAAACTGCTGCTGGAAAAACAAAGGATGAGGCAACCATGCTGCTCAATCACAAGTCAGCATTAGATTTTATTATTGACCATCCTGATTATATTCACCCGCTTTCTGTCTCAAACATTGAAGATATTCATAGCATACTCATCAAGGATCTTGACATAACAAGAAATATTAGAAACAGGCGTGTAGGTATTTCTGGAACAAATTATAAACCGCTTGATAATGAGTTTCAAATAAAAGAAGCGTTGACCGATATGTGTCAATTGATTAATGAAAAAGAAAATGTTTTTGAAAAAGCGCTATTAGCACTTGTACTCATTTCTTATATTCAACCCTTTTCTGATGGCAACAAAAGAACTGCAAGAATTATCAGTAATGCAATTTTAATACACAACCATTATTGCCCCATTTCATTTAGAACCATTGATTCCGTTGAATATAAAAAAGCAATGCTAGTATTCTACGAACAAACAAATATTCAACCTTTTAAAAAGGTATTTATAGATCAATTTGAGTTTGCGGTTAATACATATTTCTAAATGCAATGATTGCACTATCTCATCGCCCCTGCAAAATCCTAGCGGGCAGCATAATGATGCCCTTGATTAGGCCAAACACGCCGTCTACGGCAATGCCCAAAATGCGGAAGGGGATGGAGAGAATCCAGAACAGCGGATACAAGATCAAACCCAGCAGGGCCAGGGGCCAGCAGAGTATAAAGAGGATCATCCAAAGTAAGAAGCTTATCATACCATTAAATTACACATCGCCGCAAGGCAAAAAAACCGTTTTTGTATAAGCGGCAAATAAAAGCAGTTGTGGCCAACCCAAACAAAAGCCTCCCCCCATCTGTTCCTATCACAGATTGAAGAAGCAACCCATTAATATTGTTTGGTTTAAAAGAGACCTGCGGTTCACGGACCACGAGCCACTCATGCGGGCGCAGCAGCAGGGCCTGCCCATTCTCTTACTCTATTGTTTTGAACCATCGGTGATGGCTTACGCCGATGCTGATCAGAGACACTGGCGTTTTGTGCACGAGTCTTTGACAGAGATGCAGCAAAAATTGCAAGACCTTGATGCGAGCCTCTACATTTTTCATAGTGAAGTAATGCCGGTCTTGGAAGCATTGCAAAAGCGATATTCCATTCAGCAGATTTTCTCGCATATAGAAGTGGGTAACAAAATCACTTATGATAGAGACTTGGCGGTTCAACAATTTTGCCATCGCTTTAGCGTAACCTGGAAAGAGTCTCCACTCAATGGCGTGATCCGAAAACTCAAGTCTAGAAAAACCTGGCAGAAAAGATGGCAAGCCACTATGACATCTCAACCGCAGTTGGTGCAAGAAACGGGTTGGAAGATTTTGAAACTAGATCCGGATTTTTATTCAACGCTGAAGGGACCCGCATTGGATCTGGAGATTACCACGCGCAACAAAAACTTTCAACAGGGTGGAGAGTATTGGGCCTGGCGATACCTAGATAGTTTTATCAAGGACCGCGCAGAAAACTATAGCCGCCATATTTCTAAACCCTTGTTGAGTAGAAAATCTTGCAGTCGTTTATCCCCTTACTTGAGTTATGGCAATATTAGTATGCGCATGTTGTATCAGTATACCAGTCAACACTACGCGGCATCGCCCAACAAAAGGGCCCTATCTAATTTTATATCGCGTCTGCACTGGCATTGCCATTTTATGCAAAAGTTTGAAGACGAGTGCCGCATGGAATTTGAAAACGTAAACGCGGCATTTGATCAAATTGCAAAACCAAGAAACGAAGTTTATATCAAAGCCTGGCAGGATGGTCAAACTGGCGTGCCCATTGTAGACGCCTGTATGCGATGCTTGGTTGCAACGGGTTATCTGAATTTTAGAATGCGTGCCATGGTGGTCTCTTTCTTTGTTTTTAATCTTTGGCAAGACTGGCGCGATCTGCATTTTCTTGCCCGCCAATTTTTAGACTATGAACCCGGCATCCACTATCCGCAATTACAAATGCAGTCTGGCGTAACGGGCATTAACACCGTTAGAATTTATAACCCCATTAAAAACTCCATAGAACACGACCCCGATGGCCACTTTATCAAGCAATGGGTACCTGAATTAAAAAACGTACCCGCCTCCCTAATCCACAAGCCTTGGAAACTCAGCGCCATTGAACAAGAACTCTATCAATGCATCATTGGCCAAGACTATCCCGCACCCATTGTGGATTTGGAAGCGTCCAGAAAATACGCCAGTGACATCATCTGGTCTTTTAGAAAAAGCCCTGCCGTTAAAAAAGAAGGGAAGCGCATTTTGGAAAAGCATACCAGTCATGAAAGCTTTAGCTCCCAACACTAAAAACCCCAACATAGCTGTTGAGGTCTTTTGCTGGTGCCGATGCTATTTAGTAACACCGGCTTCCATTTTGCAAGTGATCTGTTTCAACTATACAACTACTTAATGATTTGCATGATGGAGAAAATAGGTTCTTGCTTTTTGCTGGAGCAATGAGCCAGCGTTTTTCATGGCATATTCACTACTTATCTCATCAGAAACAAGCCCTTCTACGTCCTTCAATTTTAATGCGGCTATTTCTGTAGCCTTGGCTTCCAATAAACCACAAAAAGCTATAATGGGAATCTGCTCCCTATGAGCCAATGCGGCTATTTCTGATACCACTTTCCCCTCTAAAGTTTGCCCATCAATTTTGCCTTCTCCCGTTATCATCCATTGGGTATCTTGAATACTTTCATGAATCTTGCTTGCATGAATAACTATATCAATACCACGAGTAATGGTTGTATCAAAATAAGCTAATAGGGATGCGGCAATTCCACCAGCAGCCCCAGTGCCAGGAATATTGGCTATTTTTTTTCCGGTTGATGTTTCTAAGACCTTGGCATAATTTTCCAAGCCAGCGTCTAATAATTTCACAGCCTCGTCATCAGCCCCTTTTTGCTTGGCATAAACAAAAGCTGCTCCGTTATGCCCATACAAACTATTTTGAACATCACAGGCTATCTGAATTTCTAGCCCTTTATACAGATGGGTGGAGGGAGGAATGATTTTTTTAATATACTGAAGCATCTGCCCATTCGCGGGAAGACTATTTCCGGATTCATCCTCAAAACTAAATCCTAATGCCTGTAAAATGCCTGTTCCTGCATCGTTTGTTGAAGAACCTCCAAGCCCTAAAATGATTTTTTTGGCACCTCTTATAATGGCATCAAGTATTTCTAAACCGGTTCCATAGGTTGATGTAATAAGCGGATTTAGTTCTGCTTTTTTTAACTGTACCAGACCACTTGCAGATGCTGTTTCTATAATGGCAATTTTGCCTTTTTTGTCCCACTGATAGCTTGTTTGAATTTTCCTACCCAAGGAATCAACGGTTGAACAAATAATGGTTTCTGTTTGCATGTAATGCTGTAAAACAGATGCAAAACCATCTCCACCATCTGCCATGGGAAATTCAAGAATTGCTGCCTCTGCATCCACTTCTTTAATGCCAGCCGCAATAGCACTGCACACTTCAAAGCTATTAAGGCTTCCTTTAAACTTATCTGGTGCAATGATGATTTTCACTTCTACAATAGTTGAGGTAGCAGTAAACTAAATATTAAGATGGCAGTAAATATGATTAGCAAGACAGCGGTTGTTTTTACCGATGGATAAAAAATTTGCGTTGATCTTGCTTCTATAGTTTCTGTCTTGAAAAAACCACTTAGAACAATTGCCACTAATATGGTTACCAAACAACCGATGATATTCCACCAAAACCAGAATACATTTTTAAAAAAGATCCACAAGACCAAATTAAAAAGCACCCCAGTTACAAGTCCAATATTTACTGCCGTTGGCTTTACCCTTTTTGCAATAATTGCCAACAGAAATACAGCCAACACGGGTCCATAGAACATGGATGTAATTTTGTTGATGGCTTCAATCACGGTTTTTGCTACACCTCCCACAAAAAATGCAATTACCATGGTATAAACACCCCATACCAGTGCAATCAACTTGCTGTATTTGATGTATTCATCCGATTCCAGTTTCCGATTCTTTACCACAAAATTTTCCATGGTGGTGGCACTCAATGAATTTAAGGTGGAGCTATAGGCACTCATACCTGCCGCAATTAAGGATACCACCAAAATGCCCACCACACCATGTGGCAAATAATTTGCAATAAAAACGGGAATCATTAAATCTGGTCGCTCCGCTGGAATCTTTGAAGCAAAGTCTGCGTTCAGGCTTACCAAGGTACCCAATATTAAACCACCCAAGCAATAGGCAAATGTGATGGGAAAACGAAATAGGCCATTGAATAATAATAACTTCTTTACAGTAGTTTCATCCTTAGAAGATAGGATTCTTTGTGCTTGGGTTTGGTCCGTTCCATAATAAGAAGTGTATAGAAAAATACCTCCAAAAAGCATTGGCCAAATACCAAACTCTTTTCCATCAAATCCAAAATTATTAAAATCAATTACATTGGTTCTTGTTCGGTCTAGGTGAGCAGTAAACACTTCCCATCCTCCAAGTTTTTCTAATCCAATCACCGCAATCATGATAATTCCGGCAAATTTGATAATCATTTGAACCACTTCACTATATACAACCGCCTTCATTCCACCTTCTAGGGAGTAAACAATGGTAATCAATCCTAAAACAATCATGGTCATCCAAAATGGAAAACCTGTGATATAGGATAGTATTAGACAAACCGTGTAAATAATAACACTGGTGGCAAATGACCTACTGATTAAAAAAGTACAACTTAACAGAATGCCCGTTGTTCTATTAAATCTTTTTTCTACAAAACTATAGACGCTAACCATGCCAGATTTATACAAAGCTGGACCAATTACTGTGATCACTATAATCAAAGCTATTGGCAAACCAAATTCATAGGAAAGCCATTTCATGCCACCTCCAGGTCTCAATCCAACAAATGCCGGTGCCGAAACAAAACTTACAACGGACAACTGTGTAGCCATGGCAGACATACAAAGTGAAAACCAACCAAATTGCTTGCCTCCTAAAAAATAGTCTGTTCCTGCTTTGCTTTTTTTAAAGTAAAAGCCCATGATCACCATAGCAGCAAAAAACACAAAAACAATACTATAGTCTAGAATATTCATAGCTAAGCGGTTTGAGGTTGATGAATCAAATCTAAATACAATGCGGCTGTCCAAGAAAAAGCGTCTGCACCAATACCTCTTTTTGGATTACTTTCTCCGTTAGGTCTTGGGTCAAAATATTCATACATACCGCTTTCTTCTATCAGCTCTATTGTATTGTTGTATAATTTTTCTGCCTGGATTGTTTTGTTGTATTGCTGTAGTCCAAGATAAATCATCCAGTTAATATTGATCCAGGCTGGACCCCTCCAATATTTAACAGGATTAAATGATGGTTCGTCTACGGCACAAGAAGGACAAAGTTTCCAATCTTCGTTTTTACTAAAACTCTTACCAAGGTGATGCGCCAGTTGATCTGCCTGTTCTGTTGATGCAATACCCGCAAACAATGGTGCAAAACCCGAGGATACTTTTTTGAATATCCTTTTGTTGTTTCTTAGGTCAAAAGAATAATAAAATCCAGTTTCCTGGTCCCATAATTTCTGATTAATAGCAGCAATGGTTTTATTGTTCCATTGTTTAATATCTGTTACATCAAGACCCAGTTCTTCACCAAGTGTAATCAGGCTATTGTTAGATTTTACAAGTATGGAATTGAATAATATATCCTGAACTAAAAAGGGGCATTTTTCTGCAATTTGCTGGTCATTATAATTACAGGCTTTTAAGGTATCAACTATATGAATGTATTGTTTGTAATTATCATTAGTTGGCCTTTCCGCTGAATCTACATTTTTATTATCCTTTCTCAAATGAGCAACATCTCTTGCATTTGAAATATCCATACTTGCATAAATCTCATCCCATTGCGGCGAGTTGTCTGTTCCAGATTCCCAGTTGTGTTGAATATAAACCAGTCCTTCATTATTTGGGTCTCTCTGAGTATATAAATACTTATGCTGTTTCACCACTTTGGGGAATATCTCTTGCAGAAAACCAATCCAAGCTGGTTCTTTGTCTTTAAGAAGCAAATGCATTTTCTCAAGAATGAAACCAAATACGGGTGGTTGCGTTATCCCCGAAACGGGGATATTGTTTTCATTTTTTGCAAATTCAACAGTACCCCATTCCGAAGGCCCAGGAAAATAATTGTCATTGGGCTGATGAAAAACAATATGTGGTAACATACCGTTTTCCCATTGTCCTTTGTACATGAACCTGATTTCATCCATCGCCTTTTGGGCATCAAAATAAGCAAGCCCTAATGCTATAAATCCCGAATCCCAATTCCATTGAAATGGATAAAGCCTTGCACTAGGTATGGTATATCCACCCCGATTGTTTTGCAATAAAATCTCTTGGGCTAGGGCTATGCTTGGTTTGACTGATTCCTTGATCATTCTTTTCAATTTTAACTACAGACTTAAAGCCAACCTTACATAAAAAGCTCTAGGTAAACTTACACGTCCTACAAAAAAGTCACCGGTATTGGTTTGTGTATTTCCGGCCCTTGGATTTCCTTCAGTTACTGCTTCTGTATTGAATACGTTAAAGATTCCAGCACCAACCCTCAAAGTCTCTTCGTTCTTCATTTTAAAGGTATAAGCTGCATCAAATCTTCCTAGGGTATAAGCGTTTAATTCAACCAGGTTTGCGGCATTACCATATCTTTTTCCAACATAATCCATACTAAATGCTGCATAGAACTTTTTATTGTCATAAGCTAAAGATGGGCTAAACATGACGCGTGGTTGTCTTTCTAACCACTTACCAGTATTATCAATTGGTGTTGCGGTACTGCTATCCAAGAATGAAGTGTAGGTTGCTTTTTGAATAGTACCTGTACCGGCAAAATGGAATGATTTGGCAATTTCCCAGTCGTAGGTAAATTCAATACCGGTAGCAATTGAGCTCTGTAAACTTTGGGTCTCTTTTAATACTCCACCAATGCTTACTAGATTAACAGCAAATCTGTCTTTTAATGAAACGGAATACCCTGCAATGGTTGCGGTTAATTTACTATTGCTGAATTTCAAACCAAGCTCTCCTTGTACAACATGCTCTGGTTTTTCTTCTGGATAAACAGGAACCCCTGCTTTGTATTTAACAGTATAGCCTCTATATTCAGGAAAGAAATAACCTCTTGAAAAGTTGGCATACACATTCAGTTCTTTCTTTAACTGATAGCTTGTTCCCAAGGCAACAGCCCAATCTGATGCACTCAAATTAAATCTGTCATAAGATCCATTTCCCCAAGCTACTGTTCTGCCATCTGTATTAGCAGCAGACGAAGTTTTTTCTACAATGAATTCTCCACGATGGCCTTCAAATCTTACTCCCAAATCCACAATTAGTTTTCCAAAAGTCATTTCATCTGTGAAATACAATGCTTTTCTATTACTTGTAATATTTCTATTGGTATAACCTGGAGCACTTACCACACCATTGGTGGTGTAGTTTGTTAGAACCGATGAGGCATTGGTATAACTCATGTTTAAAATACGCGGCGTATTTCTAAACTCACTCAAATACCTGATTTGAACGTTGTAATCAATTGCATTGGTGGTAGACAAAAATGCACCAAGGTTTAATACGTGTTTAGATGATTTTCCATTAATGGTTTTGGTAATATTCATATTTCCAGCAAGTTCATTCAATGGTCTGTTTCTATCAACGATGATGTTTTCAAGAATCAATGCTTTTGAAGGAACAGGGGTATTATCGCTTGCGTAGGTATAGATTGGTGAACTACCCGTTGGAGCAACCGCTGTTAAAAATCCGGTTTGGCTCAATGGATTTCTACCATTACCATCGGTGTTAAAAAAGTTGAACTCGTGTTTGTAATTAGCCGATCTAAGTTTTACACTAAACTTCCAATCATTGGCAAAATTATGATCAAAAGCTGCCATGATATATCCACCATTGGTGGTTACAGCTTTACCACCCCTGCTTTGATAAAATCCATTAGGAGTTCTTACCGTTAAATTTGCAACGTCTGGAGTTAACATGGTATTTATTTTTTCACCATCCCAACCAGTTGGCAAGGTTCTATCGGCCGTTAAATGATAAGGGCTATAAAACTGAGCTTGATCATTAATGTATTGTGCAAAAACGGTAAAAGAACCATTCTCCATTACCTTTTTAATATTACCCCTAAACTGATATCCATTAGAGGGGATGCCACTTTTGATAGGACCATTATCATATCTATACGTTCCAGAAATGTTATAATAAAGTTTATCTGCAATTGGACCACCTGTGTTAAAATCAAATTTTGCTTTACCGGGTGTAGCATATTCTGTTTCAATCATTGTTTTTTGAATATCACCACCGGTTTTGCTGCTGAAGTTAATAATACCTGCTACAGAACCTGCGCCATATAAGGTTGCAGAACCACCTCTTACAAATTCAATTTTACTGATACCTGCGTCATTTCTAAAGTACACGTCTGGTGCTGATGAGTTAAGACCCATAGTACTTACAACAGGCATACCATCTACTTGCAATGGGCTAAACTGATACTGACCACCTGAAGGTAAACCTCTTACAAAAATATTGGCCGCAACTTCTCCGCCACCGCCTTCAGCAGTAATACCAGGTACCCCTCTTAGAAGATCGGCATTGCTGTTGAATTTTACTTTTTGAATTTTGCTTTCACTAAAACTGGTAATGGAAAGCGGCATTGCTTGTTGAATGCGTTTTGAATTTGTTGCAGTAACTACCAATGTACCAAGACTGTTCTCAGCATCTTTTAAAATAAAATCTGCTTTTACTTCTGTGGCTTTTAATTCAACAGTTTTAACAAGTGGCTCAAAACCAACAGAGGAAATTTCAATAACTACCGATGCTTGTTGAGTCACTATAATTTTATAGTTACCAGCATTGTCAGAAACGGTTCCCTTGTTGCTTCCTTTAACAGTAACAGAAGCGCCACTTACGGCAGAACCATTGGTTTGTTTTACGGTTCCTGAAACAGAAACCTGAGCGTTTGTTGTAATAAAAAAAGAAAAAACAAGTACAGAAAGGAGTACAATGCGGTTGGCAAGTTTATTCATACTAAAGCGTTTTGGGTTTAATACAATCGATTAGAGCAACAAATTGAAGTATTTGTTTCAAATAAATATCAGCTAAGACCCTGTTCAAAAGGCCAAATTCTTAAGTAACCGTTTACGTAACCGATTACGGTGAGTAAGTTTTTTTTGAAATTTTATCCTATAACGGCTTTATCAGTAAATTCAACAACTTAATTGCTGCCAAACAAGATCATGCATAAAAAAACCACGCTAAAAGATATTGCCGAAAAATTAAATATAACAGTGGCTACTGTTTCCCGTGCATTAAATAACCATCCAGACATTAGCGATAAAATAAAAGATCAGGTAAAGTTTTTGGCAGAAACCCTACACTACCGCCCCAACTCTTTTGCCCTTCAGTTAAGAAGACAGCGCTCTGGAATTATTGGCGTGGTAGTACCCAAGATTGTACATCATTTTTCATCTACCATTATCAGCGGCATCATGGCCGCTGCTCATGAAAAAAATTACCAGATTTTACTTTGTGAATCTGGCAACTCACCCGAACTAGAAAAAGAAAGTATTAATTCATTGATTAATTCAGGCGTAGACGGGTTGCTTATTTCTTTATCAAACAACACCATATCTGAAGATTATTTTGCTGAAATTCAGCATGATGGAATTCCAATTGTGTTTTTTGATAAAACCCCCATTCAAATGAAAGCTCATAAAATAACTACCAATGATTATAAAGGAGCTTTTATGGCAACTGAACACCTGATTGAACAGGGCTATAAAAAAATAGCACATTTGCGAGGACAACCCGGATCTAGAAACTCATTACCCCGTTACCAAGGTTATGCAGATGGACTTCTCAAACACAAACACTGCCTGTCTTCTGACATGGTGGTAGAATGCTTACAATGTAATGAAGAAGAGGGTTTTGAAAAAGTCATGAAAATGATGAATGCAAAGAATAGACCCGATGCTATTTTTGCCATTAATGATGAAACTTCCATTGGAGCATTGTCTGCATTAAGACAATTGAATATAAAAGTGCCTGAAGAGTTTGGAATTGTAGGCTTTAGCAATTCTACAGCTGCAGCATATGTTCAACCAAGATTAACTTCTGTTGCGCAAGCTGGTAAAGAAATGGGATCCATTGCCATAAACCTATTGCTTGAATGTATCAATGCTGATAAAAATAATCAAACAGAATTTGGTTATTATTCTAAAATGCTTGATCCAGAATTAATTATCAGAGAATCATCCTTAAGAATAAGTTTATGAGTTTCTCTTTAGCATTTGCTACTTTACATAACCTGCTGCTTTCTGCAAAGCTTCCATAGCATTGAATAAATAAACCGCTGGTGCATTCCAGTTAATGGCAATTTCATTGGAGGCATAAGAACAATCAACATCTACATACGCGGTTTCCGTTTCTGTAAAAGGATATTGGCAACCATCCTGTCTGCCTGGGTTGGGACCACCCGCTAACAAACCCGGCACTGGTTCAATAATAGTATCTGCTACTGATTGACGATGGTGTGGATGCAAGGGAGACTTTGAACCAATGCCAGTTACAAAACAATAACCCGTAGCATTTCTACCCAATAAATAGTCAGCATTGGTTAATGCATGGTCTAGGTATTTTTTTTCTTTGGTCAACAAATAAGACTTGATCAATAGCATTCCTTGATTGGCTGCATTAGCGTTGCTTCCCCAAACAAAATCTTTGGCCGATTGTCCCATCACGGTTTGAAACGCATTGGACATTGTTTTCTCTAGATAAACATCGGCCATAGCCAAGATTTTTGTTTTCATGACAGCAATACTTGATTGATAAGTTGCTGGTAATTCTTTTGCAAAATGCAAGAAAGAATAAATACCCATCATACCCACATTGTTCCAACTGGGCAGACCAAGATTATCTTGAAGACGCAATGTCACTACTTGGTAAAATTGATCTTCTTTGGTTGTTAGAAATAATTCAGACGCAGCCCAGAACCATTCATCCTGAAAATGATTGTCACCATAACCACCCGTTGTCACAGCCGGTTTAAATGCTTGGTTGTTTTCATTTTGTTTGTACTCCATTGCTGGATGTAGCAATGCCCATTGCCAAGCTTTGCGGCTAGCAACCAAACAACTATCGGCCAAGCCGGGTAACTGCTTTTTAAAGCTTTGCAAGATGCGGCTGGCCTGTGCTGTTACTGCGGCAAAATCTAAACTAGCAGCAGTTCCTTTTTGTACCACCCATCTTTTTTCTTTTGTTACACCGGGCATGACCATTCCATCAAAACTGGCATTGGTGCATTTATTATATACACCACCATCCAGATCCTGCATGGTCAACATCCAGCGCAGATTGTAAATGGCTTCATTTAAAATATCAGGGACCCCATCATTGCTCTCGGGAATATTTGTTTTGAGTTGTTGAAAGTATTCCGGGAAATCTTCATAAGCACTGAAAATAGTTCCCATGGTAATCCCAGAGTTGACAATGTATTTATTGTAGTCACCCGCGTCATACCAACCTCCTGGACTAGCAATAGTTGAACCCTCTGGACGCTGCGCTGATGCTGCCGATGGATGAATGTACACCAGATTGTCAGGATGAAAACCAGTTCGCTGCCACTTACCCGCATAGGATTCTTCTAAAGGCATGGAAGCCCTTTGAAAATAATATGCTTTCAAGACAGCCGTAGCAACATTTTTGTACAGCCCGTTTTTGATTTCAAAAGGATAGGACCGATGCTGACCACTAATGATGATATATTGACCAGGTTTTGTAAAAGCAGAAAAATTAGCCACCCTTGTTTTGGTAGAGGAATATGCCGATTGTCTTTGCTCACTTAGTTCTCCAGTAAAAACAATCTCCTTGCCATTTGCTGACGCGATATAAAATTTGGATTCCGTTGCACCCTCTGTTAACACTGCTATTTTCTGGCTGTTTGGATAAAACCCACACTGGTTTAATTGGAAAGCGGTTGTTGCTATTTGGGCCACAGTCAACATTGGATGCGCGCCAATCAATAAAACAAACAAGCACAGTTTCATTAATTTCCTTACAGCTGCAATTGGTTTCATCTACTTTGTTTTGTTGCTTTAAATTACCAATAAATCTTTTCGTTTTATATAATGATTTTTAAAACAAAAAACCCCAACATAGCTGTTGAGGTTTAAGTAAGGCTTTTTATAATTTATTTGCTGGTTCTACATTGTTACCAACGCTACATAAAATTAATACCCTGCATTTTGTTTTAAATAGCCCGGTAAATTAGAAGCTCCATCAATAGCCGTTTGTGGAATAGGCATTAAACGCATATTCTTATTCGTATTGTTTTTTTCTGTCCATACGTCTTCGTACTTACCAAAACGAATCATATCTGTTCGTCTTAGCATTTCATAGTATAATTCAAACCCTCTTTCTCTAAACAAAAGATCCAAGTTAATAGAAGGTAAAGTAGATCCAACAAAATTGGCAGTTCTACTGGTTCTAACAGCATTAACATCTGCCAAAGCCCCCGCTGCATCGTTCTTGCGTAATTTTGCTTCTGCACGCATCAAATAAACATCGGCTAAACGTACAATAGGAATATCTACTTCTCCAAAATTTCTACCACTAACCGAACCCTTACTAAATTCAAACTTTGCAACCCTATAGCCTGTTGAATAATCACTTCCTGCAGTTGTGAAATCAATTTGCTCGGTAAAATTAACTGGCAAATTGGGTTTACTTCTGGTTACATTATTTAGTTTACCAATTCTTAATCTACCATTGGGTAGTTTTAAGAAAACACCATTTACACGTAATAGACCATATTGTTGACCCCTTAAAATTCCACGATCATATTTAAAAGCTGCTTGATCAATACTTGTGTCTGTTCCGCTAATGGTATAATTCAAGTTCTTTTGATAAAATCTTGGGTCTGCAATGGCAGGATCGGTTGACCCATAAGCATTCACCCATGTTCTGTAAAAATCTGGTGTAATACCAGGACCGTCTGTGCCGTTTGCGCCAACATAAGCGGGTAAAGGAAACTGATCACCTGAAAGCATAAAATAGGATAATCTATTATGACCATTCAAAGATGCTCTTTGGTCAGCAACAAATATCAATTCTTTATTGGTGTTGTTTTCATCGTTAAACATTGCCCAATAATCGGTTGAAAAAGCAAATTGATTAGAACCAATTATTTTGGTAGTGTATTCATTTACTTTATCTAAATCTTCAGTTTTAAAATTAACAGCTGATGCATAAGGATCGCGATATACGCCCGCATTTAAATGCAATCTTGCCAATAAGCCCCAAACACCTGCTTTTGTAATACGCCCTGCTCCTACGGTGGTAGTTAAATTAGGCTCTGCTTCTAAGAACTGTTTTTTAATGTATTCAACAGCTTCATCACCACGAATAATAATTGAAGCAGCTCCCAAATCGTCTTTCTTAAATGCAACTCCCCACAAATCCAGTGCAACCATATTATAGTAAGCATACATGGCTTTTGCTTCTGCTAAATAGACAATAGCATTTGGGTCTTTATTGTCTTTTAAAGAATTCATTGCAGTAACCGCGCGGGAAATACTCAAGGTTACAATTGTCCAAGTGTTTCTAACATTGGGATCGGTACTGGTTAATTCATGACGGTGAAGGGCAACATATATACCATTATCACCCCAATCTGTTCCACCACGGTAAGGTAAAATTGCTTCGTCTGTAGAAATTTCTTGTAATGCAAAATAAGTGGTATGCTGAAACAAGGAAGGAAGCCCAGCATATACTGGTGCAATAATACCATCGGCTAATTGTTTTTCCGTTAAACCGGTTACCGATGATTCATCCAATACTTGCTCAACTAATTTTGTACAGCTAACAGTAAGAAATATCATTCCTACCAAGGCAAATCGTAATAATGAAGTATGTTTCATATTTTTTATTTAGAAAGTGATATTTAATCCAAGAAGAAATGATCTTGCTTTTGGATAACTTAAATAATCTATACCATAGCTAGATATTCCATTGATAGTTCTATCTGTATTTACTTCTGGATCAAAACCGTCATATTTTGTAAATACTAGCAGATTTTGAGCAGTAACAGATAAACGAATGGCTTGAATGATTTTGCTAACTCCTAATTTTTGCGTGTTAAACGAATAGCCAAGTGCCAAATTATTCAATCGTAAAAAACCACCATCTTTTAAGTATCTAGTACTCACGGGAGCAGCATTGCTAATCGATTCGGTTGGTTCAGCAATGGCTGCAGGAGTTGTATTAACACTCTTAGATAATTTATTTTTATAAAAATTAGCGTTAGCAGTATTGTCATAAATTTTATTGCCAGATACACCATTAAAATTAATCACAGCATCAAATCCTTTATAGGCAATATTTCCGTAGAAATTATACATGATGTTTGGTAAAGCAGTACCTGCAGCAACTCTATCTTTATCTGTAACAATTCCATCTCCATCTGTATCTCTATAAGTACTCAATCCATTTGCACCTATACCTGTATATTCCCTTAGATAAAAAGTTCCAATTGGTTCGTTATTGATATATCCATTGATGGTAGCTGAAGTTAATCCAGAACCCGAAGCAGAACCAGATGGAATTACTGAGTATGGAGAGTTGGTTACTTTGTTATTGATGAAAGTAATATTACCACCAATTCCATAAGTAAGTTTTCCGCTATTTTTAAGTTTATAATCCAATTCAATTTCCAATCCACTATTGGTAATATTCATGTTTTCTACATTACTCCAATAAGTACCTGCTGGTTGAATTGGATCTGCTGGAATTACTTCTAGTAAAATATTATTAGATACTTTATTAAAATAATCAATGGTACCAGTTAATCTGTTTGCAAAAAAACCGAAATCAATACCTAAATCTGTTTGTGTAGAAACCTCCCACTGAATATCAGGATTAGCTAGCCTTGCATAAGTAATACCTGCAGGAAAAGTATTGGCTGGAGTTAATGGATAACTAGTAGTTGATCCAACTGTTGCGGTAAATAATGATTGAGTTATTTTTGAAGGAATTTCCTGATTTCCAGTTTTACCCCATCCTGCACGTAATTTTAAATTAGAGAATGGACCATTTTTAAGAAAATCTTCTTCATTTACTTTCCAACCTAATGAGAAAGAAGGAAAAAATCCATACTTATTATTTGAACCAAACTTAGATGACCCATCCATACGGAAATTTGCAGTAGCTAAATATTTGTTTTTGTATGAATAGTTAACACGAGAGAAAAATGATTGCAATTCGTTTTTTACTGCAAAACCGTTTGGTCTATTTGTAGCCAATGTAAGT
The DNA here is from genome assembly GCA_943372225.1 of Chitinophaga pinensis. Classification (GTDB taxonomy): domain Bacteria; phylum Bacteroidota; class Bacteroidia; order Chitinophagales; family Chitinophagaceae; genus Sediminibacterium; species Sediminibacterium pinensis_L. The sequence continues at coordinate 21,259 of CALRXV020000003.1, forward strand.
TCTTGGCCAATACCTGGATTATAAATAGGCTCTACCCCACCAATAGGAAAACGATTAACACTCCATCCACGACCTTGCAAATAAATTTGTTGATAAGAGTATCCAGCTAAAGCTGAAATCTTATGTTCTTTAATATTGAAATTGTAGGTTAAATAACTTTCTACAAGTGTATTTCTGTTGATGTTATTATATGTTTCTAATCTACCATCTCTTAAAGGAACTGCATTGGCAAGAGATTGAACATCTCTTGTTGCGGTTGAGTTATCAATACCAAGATTCACCTTAAAAATTAAATCTTTAGTAATCTTTAAAGAGGGAGAAATATTACCAATCACTCTGTTGATGTTAGTGATATCTTTATCTAATTCAAGTGTTAATAATGGATTATTGATATTTTGATAACCAGCAATATTTCCATTTGCATCGTAAGCAGGATAAGTTGGATTATTAGAAATAGCATCACCAATTAAACTTCCAATATTGGGTCTTAGGTTTTTAGTACTGTTGTAACTTAAATTAGCGTCTACTACTAATTTATCATCAAAAAATTTCTGTGTTGCATTAAATCTTCCTGAGTATCTATCTAGATCATTTCCTTTAATAATTCCTTCTTGTTTTTGTAATCCAAATGAAGCATAATAAACCAATTTATCTGCACCGCCACTCAAGGTAATGTTATGGTTTTGTGTGATGGCTGATCTTGTGATTAAGTTCTGCCAATCTGTATTTCCATTTTTATCGTCAACTGGTACACCCAATTTGGCTACTTCTTTTCTAAAATCATCTGCTCCATAAACATCTAATTTATTGGTGATATTAGAAACACCAACACTTGTATTAAATGTTAACGTAGAAGTACCGGCTTTACCTTTACGAGTGGTAATTAGAATTACACCATTAGCACCTCTAGCTCCATAAATAGCAGTTGCAGATGCATCTTTCAACACATCAATAGATTCAATATCTTGAGGATTTAAAAAATTTAATGGATCTCCACCACCAGTACTTGAATTGTCTAATGGAATACCGTCTACCACAAATAAAGGGGTACTTCCTGTTCTAACTCCACCCGGTCCGCGAACGGTGATAGCTAGAGTAGCACCGGGTTCGCCACTTGCCGATGTAACATTTACGCCTGCTACCTTACCTTGAATTAATTGTTGTGGATTATTGATAATGCCTCGGTTAAAGCTTTCTGCTTTAATGCTTTTGACAGCACCAGTAACATCTTTTTTATTTTGTGAACCATATCCCACTACTACCACTTGTGCTAAATCATTAACAGCAGATTGTAATTGAATATTTACGGTGCTCTTATTCCCAACAAAAACTTCCTGAGTAGTGTAACCTAAAAAGTTAACTACTAAGATTGAATTATCATTAGCAACAGAAACAGTAAAATCACCCTTTGCATCTGTGGTACTTCTGGATGATGTTCCTTTAATTGTAATTATGGCACCAGAAAGTGCATTACCAGTAGTTGCATCTGTAACACGGCCATTTATTTTTCTGTCTGCAAAATTTGCAAAAGCATTTTGAGCAAATAACAAAATAAATGAGGCGAAAACAAAGCGGAAAAATACCTGGTTAAATAAAAATTGAACTGAACTTTTTTTCATTTGATAATTGTAGTTAGTTTGAAATTAGAGAATGGCGAAACTCTAATTTATCCTACAACTATCTTATTATTTTAGGTTATGAATATATTACGTGATTGTTACCGAATAATTAAGTTCATTATTTATTCAATGTAGTTGGATATTTTTTTGCACCCTTTACATAGTACCATAATATTTTGTTCATCATATCATCTTCTCCTCCATCTACTTCATTAAACACTTCGTTTTGAGAAATTTCTGCATACTTTTTCTCAATACCTTTTAAGCTAGACAATGGTTTGTTTTGTTCGTTTAGTGGCACTTGATTAGGAAGGGTAGTATAAGTACTATTGTTTTTTACTGATTGAAAGCAATCTGTCATTAGCCTAGAAGTTGCATCCATACTATTCATTGGCGGGATCCCTAAAATTTGTTCAATGGTTCTTAACATGGATACTTGATTGTATTTTGTATGAACCATTTTATTGGAAGTATATGGACTGATGACCATTCCAACAGTTCTATAAGCTGATACATGATCCCAGCCCCCTTGCGAATCATCTTCTGTTACAAATATGACAGTAGAATCCCAATACTTGCTTTTTGAAATCATGTCAACAATTCTACCCAATGCCAAATCATTATCTGCAACCATAGAATATGGTGTAGGAAAATTGGGAGAAGTGCCAGCAGTATGGTCATTAGGAAGTGATACTACCATTAAATTTGGTAAACTATCTTTGGCAGACAATTGATTCCATTCTTCTATAAAAATACTCGCTCTTTGTTGGTCACTAAAAACCAAATTATCACAATCCGGAAATGTTGGGGAGATAATTGAGTTTAAATTATCAATTGTAGTTTCATTGTACCATGTTGGTTTTATTCCTTGTTCGTATTGTTTATATAAATCAAACCAATTTAATTTTTTATCATATTCTGTTTCACATGCTTCTCCAAATACGCGAACCTTTTTTCCGTAAGTCAATGCATGATTCCAAATAAATCCTGCTTTATTATATACCAATGCATCTTCTTGGCGATGCGGATAACTTCTAAACCAAGCGCGTACATTTTTTTCAACATAATCCGAAACCATACCAGCATCGGTCCATTGATGACCCTCAGCTGAAGATTTACCAGATGCGTGAAAATTATCCATTCCTCCAAATTGCTTTACTAATGCATGTGTGTTAGGAGTATATTTTTCGCCAAATACACAAAGAGAGCTATCGCCATTCCCATTTTTTACATCTCCTAAAACTTGATCATAGGTTTTATTTTCTTTAATGATGTAAACAACATGTTTGAACACAGAGGGTTCTCCTATTCTTTCTGGTACCGGAACAGGTGCTACATTGGGTCTTGTCGGTAAGATTAATTGGTCCAATCTGCTTAAAAGATTTTGCTCTTTTACTTTGTTAGTATAAACCTTTAATTGTTCTTGATTGGGCAATGGAATAATACTAACCGAAGCCAGTTCTTGATGAATTGTTCTAGCCTTTCTCTTTTCATCTATTACATTGGCACCATCCGATTCTAGATTGGCTACAATTAATTTATTTTCTTTAATAAGTAATCCTGCAGGATATGCTTCGGTTGGAATAAATCCTTCAACAACTGTTTTGCCAGTACCAAGATTGGCACTGCTTTTTCCTAAATGTATGATTGCAATGGCATTATCTAGTCCATTAGACACGTACAGTTTTTTTCCATCAAGACTAAGCGATAATCCATTAGGTGTACTTCCTTGCAAATTTCTCCCAGCCATTCCTACAAAAATATTTTCTACCAGTTGATTGTTTTTTGCATTGATCACCGTTATTTCATCGCTAGATCCATTAGCCACATAAATAAATTTACCATCCGGAGAAGTAATAATAGCATTAGGATGAAGCCCAACCGTTATTTCTTTTTCCAACTTTCCATTGATTGTATTAAACACCGAAATAGTACCACTTTCAGTAGCACCAGTAATTGGGCTTGTGTAAGCCAATCCCCAAGGAACTCCTGCTGTTGATTTACTAGAATCTATTACAGTTTCACCAGCCCAATTGGTCACAAATATTTTTTTACCAGAAACTGCTAATCCAAAAGGAGCTACACCTGTATTGGTTTTCCAAACAATGGTTCTTGTATCCCAATTCAATTTGATCAATTCATTGTTGCCGTTTAAAACAACATAAATAAAATACTGATTATCCTCTTTAACTACTTCAACTTGATTTGGCAAAGCATTTTTAGCAGGTGATTTTTTTTCGAATGGAATACTCGTTATATTCTTAATACCTTGTTTCCATTCTGCAATCATGATGGCGGAGTTGTTTCCTGTAGCAGCCGACCATAGCACATATTCCTTTTCATTGATGGTAATTGTTTTGATTCCCGAATAGGTACTCATCATTCCTTTATAGGCTTGGTTTTGTTCAAATCGCCATTCATCTACCACTTTGTTTTGAAGAATATCTAGCACAAATACACCATATCTTTCTTCCACTACAACCAGGTTTTTATCACTAAGATTCGCAATATCTAAAGCATGGTTTTCTAGTGATGGCTTACCATATCTTACCACTTCTCCAGCCGATTTAATAATTCTATTGTACGGTAATTCTCTCAGTTCTGAATTACGAGCAACCAAATAATCCGACAATTCACTAATCTTATCCGTATTAATATAATCAACCTTCAACGTAATCATTTGCTCCCAGGCGTCTTTGAAATCTGGGCTGGCCCAAAACCGAATTGGTTTTTCTAAACCATGTGATCGATTGATGGCAGCTTGCATTTTTTCAATATCCTCAGGCAGAAGCGGCCATCTTCTTTTAACAACAAAATTTCCGAAGTCACCACTTAACAGTGCAATTCTTTGCAATTGTTCTTTGGTATAGTCAGTATTGATTCTTCCATCAAACCAAATAAAATCTGGATATTGAACAAATTCTGATGGCTTTGGGGCGTTCCCAGATATTACAATGCGAATATTTTTATTGTTGATAATTGATGGGTATTTTTTTAATAAATCAACCAAGACATTTAAAGTAGTAATCGCTTCGGTTTTTATATCAATGAGCAATTGAAGTTTTCTGGTGGGATTATACGCAACCATTGGTGCCAAATACAAATTTTCAAGCGATCGGTTGGGTTTCAGGTCACTTAAATTATGACCAACTAAAATGGAGCCATTTGATAAAAATATATCTGCCTCAATAGATCCAAATAATTCATTAAAGGCTAAAGTAAATGGTTTGTTTTGTTCGTAATCGTTGTGCGAATGGGCATTAGCAGTTGTATAGGGTTGGGCCATCAAACCAGAAAAAGTTAAGAAAACCGTTAACAGTGCCAATGCTTTTTTCATAAAACTATTTTAATGGTAAAGTTTACATTGCTTGAAGAATAATTACATAAGTATAGCTTTATTTAATTATTATTTTTTTGCAGCTACTAAAATGTAATTGGTGGGCCGGGATTGAACCGACGGGATTTTCAGTCCTTTGCTCACACTTTACCCCAATTCATCGGGGGACTGAGCGCTTTACCTTAATTGTTTGTTTGGTTTAAGAAGTTTGTGAGAGTATTTATATTTCTCAAATCGCATTTTGCAAATGAAAGAAAAAGCAATAAAATTCTTACCTGTCTATTATTTAAGCTTTGGAACATACCAAAAGGGACTAAGTTTTTCTTGATATTCTAACGATACATCCCTGATTGGAAAACTTCTATAAATGTTTTTTATTTGATACCTTTTTTTTAATTCGTCATCACTTAATTTCTCCATTTTAATATTTGAAAAAAAACAGCTGTCGTTTCTTACAATTTCATTTCCATTTATATCTTGATACAAATAATTTTCATAAACATATACAGGGTGGGGAGTTTCATTAAAATATTCTAATCCTATAGAACCACTAATTTCATGAATCTTATTAATATTGGTTTTCATAGAACTTGAAAGAATTCCAGGTTTCTGAACAAAATCAATTCTTAAAATTCTAAAGTCTTTTTTGCGAACGTAATACGTCTTTTCTAATGAGAAAAAAGCAAATATTCCATTGCTAGAAAAACTATTAAGTTTACGAACCTCTTTATTGCTTTCTGAATCCTTTGGCAGATAGTTGACAATATAAACACTGTCTCCACCAAATTGTGTAATTGCTTCTATTTTATATTCTGCAATTTCTCTACCAATAGCATATATTTTATACAACCATTGAAATTTACCCCTTTCAAATTCTGTAAATACTTCTGGCTTTCCACTAAGGTTACATCCAATAAATGATGTTGTATCTTTTATTTCTGAAGACACCACAGTATGCCAAAATGTTGATCCCCGTAAATAGCTTGTAAAAGCTTCCTCTGTAACTCCTTCTGAATGGGTTAATCCGGAGAATGAATATCTTTTTGGGAGAGATAAATTTGTTGAAACAGTAATTGATTTTTGTATTTCCGACTCAAATGGAAGCTTTCCATATCTCATACCAAGTCCAATCTTTTTCATAAAATCATTCCAATCAACACGATATGAACCAACTGTAACATCTGGCAAAACATATGTTGTTGGTATTAGCAGTATTGGTTTTTCAAGGATGAATGAGAGCGGCATTACCATTCTACTATACCCAAGTGCATCAATTACTATACTATCTTGAATGCTAGGATTACCTGAAATAGTCATAGTAAAAGAACCAGATCCATTAGAAATTGCATTTGCTGTTTTGCTCAAAGTTCTTACATAGACACCTTGTAAGGGTAAGCCTGTTTTTTGATCAAGAATAACTCCATTAACTGATTTTATTTCTTGTGCCTGGCAAAAAGTAATAGCTAGAATACTAACAAGGCTATACAATACTATTTTGTTGTACATCTTTTTTTGAACTATTATTCACTAATGACTAAACGCAATTGATTCAGGTATCTATTTAAAATATTAATTATTTAGCAATAATTAAATATTTATGAAATAAAATTCAGGTTTTACATTAGGTTTTCAATAAAGTTCATTGAATTGGCTGAGGGGGACCCAAAACAAAAAACCCCAACATTGCTGTTGAGGTTTCTGTGGTGTGGGCCGGGATCGAACCGGCGGGATTTTCAGTCCTTTGCTCGCACTTTACCCCGATTCATCGGGGGACTGAGCGCCTTACCTTAACCGTTTGTTTAGGTTAAGAAGTTTGGGAGGATATTGAATATTTCTCAATTCGCATTTTGCAAATTGAGAAATGATGATTACTTTTATTCTATGAGACAGCACAAGGGGATGCGACCCCAAGACATAGTAATACTTTTGAAAATTGTGGTATTAGGGAACAAGGAGTGGCAATTTCAGGACCTAGCTCGTTCTCTTTATATTAGTGGTGCTGAGGTTTCTGAGTCCTTAAATAGGAGCAGCTTTGCCGGTTTGATTGATTCTAACCGTAAAAAAGTATCAAGAATGGCACTTACTGAGTTTTTAAAATACGGCTTTTCCTATGTTTTCCCCCAAACCCCAGGTGCGCTTACTAGAGGAATGGCAACTTCTCATGGTCATCCCTTACTGAAAAAACAAATTGTTAGTTCTAGTACTTATGTTTGGCCTGACTTTGAAGGAAAGGACTATGGTCAAGCTATTGAACCTTTGTATCCAAATCAAGTTAAAGCAGCAAAAGAAGATGAAAAATTATATGAAGCTTTAGCTATGTTAGATGCAATTCGTGTTGGAAAAGTTAGAGAGAAAAATTTTGCTTTTGAATACTTTTCAAATTTACTTTTAAGTGAGTCATCAAGAGAACATAACATGAATTAAAGCCGTCAACAACGCATTAGGCAATTTAAAAGAAGTTGTTGTGTTTGTTGGCGGGGCTACCGTTTCTCTCTATGCTGAAAGAAGAACGGAAGAAGTGAGACCAACCGATGATATTGATGTTATCATTGAGCTATGGGCATATAAAGACTATGCGATTATAGACGAACGTTTAAGAAATTTAGGATTTGTAAACGACCAAGAGTCTGGCGTAATTTGTAGGTATACTATCAATGGGATAATTGTAGACGTAATGCCTACAAGCAAAGGAACTCTAGGGTTTTCTAATAGATGGTATCCTGCTGGGTTTGCAAATTCAATAGTGTATGATATTGGAGAAGATACAATTCGGATTTTTAAACCCTCTTATTTTATTGCCTCAAAACTAGAAGCATTTAAAAGTAGAGGATCTGATGATGGAAGAACCAGTACAGATTTTGAAGACATTGTTTTTGTTTTAGAAAACAATAGTAGCATTTGGGAAGAAATGGAAAATGCAGAAGCCGAACTAAAACAATATTTAAAAACTACATTCCAAATGCTGATGGTTAATCATCTTTTTGAAGAATGGGTAGATGCACATGCTGGTTTTGGTATAAACCCTGCAACTCAATATATTTTAGAAAGACTAAAAGAATTTATTGCTGACTGAGCCACAACAAAAAACCCCAACATTGCTGTTGAGGTCTTTGTGGTGTGGGCCGGGATCGAACCGGCGACACAAGGATTTTCAGTCCTTTGCTCTACCGACTGAGCTACCGCACCAATTTGTCGATATTCTATATTTGTCCCCCGATTTCTCGGATAACTGAGCCACCGTAGTTTTTCAGTCTAGGAACGTTTCCATTCCCTAAAGGGCTGCAAATATAAGGGCAACAGACAATATTCAGAAATTATCCACAGTTTTTTTTCAGTTTTTTGAAAAGGGCTGGGCCGATGCTTCTGGAATGTAGATGGAATAAGGGTTTGGGACCAGATAATTAGAACTTATAGACCAAGCCATTGGTAAAGTTGCTGATCTGTTCATTGGCCAGGGGAGAAATCTGCCCCTCATCATGCTGGATAAAGTACTTGGCGCTAAAGCTAAAATGCTTGGTAATGGTAAAATTTGCGCTGAGTTCTAGCGTAAAACGGGGGTATTTCTTATTGTCTACCGGAAAATAGGGTACATTATAGGTATTGTCATAAGGAATGCGCAGGGGGAACTGAACAATACCCAAAGTGCTTATATTCAACTTTTCACCCAGGGTAAATACAAACTGGATATAATTATTCCATCGCCAATTGTCCTTGTTGATATTCCCCTTCTCATTAATCCCAAAAGCAGATTGTAGTTTGTCTTTTAAGCTTTGCGATAGGGTATCTAATGCGGGCAGAAACTCGCGCTCAAAAATACGCCAGCTTTCTTTTTCATACTGTAGACCTGTTCCAATTTTTAAGCGCATCCACTTACTATTATGCAAACTATAAGTGATGCCACCACCACCATTAAAACGATAGTTCAAACCCCTGCTTTCATCATATGCTATAGTAGAATTAAACTCGGGGAAAAAACTGGCTTCAGACAGAATTTTATTATTGACTATTCTATGTCTGTTTAGTGCTGCACGCATAAAAAGCAAAAACCTGTTTGACCCTTGGTCAGTGCCATTTGAGTTAAAATAAATATTATTAGATACTTCAAATAAATGTCTACTTGTAGCTTTTGAAATAGACGCGTCTTGTAAGAGAAAAACCTTGTGTTCCCCGTCATCATTAATGTTGAGTCCAAAACCAATTTTTCCAAATACTTTGTTTGATTTTAGGGTATCATAAAAAGCTTTGTCATTCAAGATTGATTGGGCCTTCAATCCTGAGATCAGCAATAAAGAAAATAGGAACAGGGAAATCCGCATCTTCTAAACAGTTAGTTTGTTTGATGCCTAAATATATTAATTATATGAGTTCAAGAATACTATCCCAGAGTTTGATTCTTTTTTCCAAACTTTTTTTGGCAGCCTCGCTTGCTTCAAACCATTTTGCATCATCATCACCACAAAGTTCAGCAACCATTTCCATGGCCAAATGACTATGGTGTCCGCCGTCTACTTCAATATGTCTTTCTAGATAATATATGAAGCCATCAAGTTTATCCGGATGAATTTTGGCCACTTCATGTAAGAGACCTAAAAACATGTCTGGAATTAAATCCTCTCTACCAAAACTAAACACAGCTGCTTGAACAAATACAGGCTCACGAATAATTTCAAAAGTAAATTTCAGAAAATCCCTTACACCGGTGGGCAAAATCATTCTATCTAATGCTTGGTTTATAGGCAATCCTTGACTTAAAAGATTGATCAAAAATTGAATCTCTTTGGGGCTGGCACCCATTTGTTCCATAGCCTGCAAATACAATTCAAAATGACTAATTCTTTTTCCAAAAGCATCTACGTCAGATTCTTCTCCCGTAACTATTTCATTAATCAGAAATCTAGTATTGGCGCTACCCCTGGGTTGCCAGGGAATAGTAGTACAAGTAAGGTTAATTTGCAAAGACTTGAGCAGACTCATAAAATCCCAAACCGCAAAAACATGGTACTTAGCAAATACTTGTAAATGCTTTAGTTCTTGTATTTGTGAATAGAGGGGATGGGCCAATAACTTTGCTCTTGTTGGCTCAATCAATGTTTTTAATGCTTCAATTCTTTGCAAGGCAAAATGTTTCAGCACGCTAACAGGATACAACAAAAATGGTTGAGCAATGCTCAACCATTTATATTCTTTGATGATTTTGTATTAGAATTCGCAATTCTTTGGTGTTCTTGCAAATGCAATCACGTCTCTAATATTGGTCATACCCGTTACAAATTGTACCATGCGTTCAAAGCCCAAACCAAAGCCTGCGTGTGGTACGGTTCCAAAACGGCGGGTATCTAAATACCAACTCATTTCTTCAGCAGGAATATGCATCTCGGCCATGCGTTTTTCTAATTTGTCTAAACGCTCTTCTCTTTGTGATCCACCTACAATTTCACCAATACCTGGTGCTAGAATATCCATAGCAGCTACGGTTTCACGGCCTGGTTCACAACCATCATTTAAGCGCATATAAAACGCTTTAATAGCAGCAGGATAGCCAGTTACAATCACTGGTTTTTTAAAATGTTTTTCTACCAAATATCTTTCATGCTCACTCTGCATATCTATTCCCCAACTCACATCATACTTGAATTTCTTTTTCTTATAGTGTGGTGAGTCTAACAAAATTTGAATGGCTTCTGTATAAGTAATACGTTCAAATTGATTATCTACTACAAAGCGCAATTTTTCTAGCAAACCAAATTCTGCGCGCTCGTTTTGTGGCTTCTGTTTTTCTTCTTCTGCCAAACGCGCGTTTAAGAATTCTAGGTCTTCCATATTGTGCTCCATTGCGTAGCGAATCAAATATTGGATAAATTCTTCCGCCAAGTTTTGGTTGTCTTCAATATCATGAAAAGCCATCTCTGGTTCAATCATCCAGAATTCTGCCAAGTGTCTTGCAGTGTTTGAATTTTCTGCGCGGAAAGTTGGTCCAAAAGTATAGATCTCACTAAAAGCCATCGCGCCAAGCTCACCTTCTAATTGTCCACTAACAGTCAGGTTGGTGCTCTTACCAAAAAAGTCTTCTTTAAAATTTACGCTACCATCTTCGTTGCGTGGTGCATTGTCAAAAGGCAAAGTGGTTACACGGAACATTTCTCCTGCACCTTCTGCATCACTTGATGTAATGATAGGAGTATGCAAATAAATAAATCCTTTTTCGTTAAAGAATTTGTGTACCGCAAATGCTAGTGAATGACGCAGTCTAAACACTGATCCAAAAGTGTTGGTGCGAAAACGCAGGTGGGCAATTTCACGCAAGAATTCTAGGGAATGTTTTTTGGGTTGCAAAGGAAATTTTTCCGCATCGCTATCACCTAAAATTTCTAGACTCTTGGCTTTGATTTCAACTTTCTGACCCTTACCCAAAGAAGCAATTAACTCACCGGTTACTTTTAAGGAAGCTCCTGTGGTGATGCGCTTTAAGTTAGCATCGTCTAGCAGACCCAGTTCTACAACTACTTGTATATTATTATTGGTACTGCCATCGTTTAAGGCTATAAACTGATTGTTGCGAAAACTACGCACCCAACCCATGACAATTACTTCTTGATTTTGCGGCTCTGTTGCCAGCAAAACCTTAATCTTGGTTCTTTTGTTAAACATCTTACTATTTTATTGCTTTGATCCAGTAAGCCTCAAAGATAACCAAACCTCAGCCCATAGCCATGCCAAAGGCCTAAACTTGGTTAAAAACAGGGAAAAAATTCGTTTTTTCAGAAAAACTGACTTAACATTGCAATGGAAATATCACTGAACAGGTCTCAAACTCAACTCCAGACGATTCAGTTTTCCTCTTCCAATCAAAATTTTATTACGCCGATCTGAGTTTTTATTCCCTTAGACTGGATTTATTTAATTCATTGACAAATTTCTATTTTTTTCATCAACTGATTTTATGTACGACATTCTGCAATTGAACGACATGCTTTTGCCTGAGCTGCAAGACATTGCTGAGCAACTCTCCCTCCCCGGTATTAAGAAGCTCGACAAACAAGGACTTATTTACAAAATACTAGACGGCCAAGCTGTTAAAGCCAGCGAAACAAAAGACGAACCAAAGAAAAAATCTGGGCGCCCTCGCAAACCCATTACTATTAAGACTTCTACAGCCAATGGCACAGAAGAAGCAGAAGTAATGGAACCTGAAGAAACTACTGAAGCTCCGGCTCCCGTTGAAAAAGCGGCTCCCGTTGCTACAGAAAAACCTAGACCCAATCCAAGACCGGTTGTTCCTGCTGCTGTTAGACCAGCAGCTCCTGTTAGGGATCAACAACCTGCTACAGAAGCTGCAGCCGCTCCAGCACCAGCTCCTACCAGGGCTCCAGGCGCTCCAGCACTTCCTGCTGAAAGACAGCAAAGACCATTGCTTAATAAAAAAGGAATTCCGCCACGTAAACCACGTCCAGACCAACTGGAAAACAGACCAGCTGATCCAGCGGATGCACAACCAACTACGGAACAGCCTACAGATACACCAGCTACTGCCGTAACAGGTGAGCAACACCAACAGGGTGAGAACGAAACTCCCGCTAGCGAACCTGCACCACAACAACGCTACCCTCAACAACGCAAAGAACCCGCATTCAATATTGAATTTGAAGGCGTGATCAATGGCGAGGGTGTGTTAGAAATGATGCCGGATGGTTATGGTTTTTTACGCTCTAGCGATTACAACTATTTATCTTCTCCAGATGACGTATATGTGTCTCCTTCTCAAATCAAATTATTTGGTTTGAAAACCGGTGATACCGTTTTGGGTTCTGTACGTCCTCCCAAAGAAGGTGAAAAATATTTTGCCCTACTCAAAGTTGACTTGATTAACGGAAAGCGTCCGGACGAAGTACGTGACAGGATTCCTTTTGATTACCTGACTCCTTTGTTTCCTTTTGAAAAATTAAATCTCTTTACTACCAGCAACAACTATAGCACTAGAATCATGGACATCTTTACCCCCATTGGTAAAGGTCAGCGTGGTTTGATTGTAGCACAACCAAAAGTGGGTAAAACCATGTTGCTCAAAGAAGTGGCCAACGCCATTGCAGCCAATCACCCCGAATGTTATTTGATGGTGGTGCTGATTGACGAACGTCCTGAAGAGGTAACTGATATGGAGCGCAGCGTAAGAGCAGAAGTTATTGCTTCTACTTTTGATGAGCCTGCTGAAAAACACGTGAAGGTTTCTGCCATTGCTTTGCAAAAAGCAAAACGCTTGGTAGAGTGCGGACACGATGTGGTGATTCTTTTAGATTCTATTACGCGTTTGGCTCGTGCACACAATACGGTGGCTCCTTCTTCTGGTAAAGTATTATCAGGTGGTGTGGAAGCAAACGCTTTGTTGAAACCAAAACAATTCTTTGGTGCTGCTCGTAAAATTGAAAACGGTGGATCACTGACTATTCTTGCAACAGCGCTGATTGAAACCGGTTCTAAAATGGACGAAGTAATCTTTGAAGAATTCAAGGGTACTGGTAATATGGAATTGCAGTTGGATAGAAAATTGGCTAACAAACGTATCTATCCTGCTATTGACTTGGTAGGTTCTTCTACTCGTCGCGACGATTTGTTGTTAGACAAAGAAGTACTGGGCCGCATGAATATTCTGCGTTTGTTCTTAAACGATATGAATGCCGAAGAAGCCATGAACGAATTATTAAAACGCATGCGCGGAACAAAGAGCAACGAAGAGTTCTTGATGAGCATGAACAGATAATTTCATCCCCTCCTTGGAGGGGTGGCCGCAGGCCAGGGTGGGTAAAAAGAAAACCTCCAGTAAAAAAATACTGGAGGTTTTTTTGCGAATATTCTAATCTCTAAAGCTTATTTCAAATAAGTCTCAAACAGTTTCAAAATTCTTTTATACTCATCGGCCCAACTACTAGGCTCAACAAAACCGTGGTCTTCCACAGGATAAACAGCCATCTCCCAATTCTCTTTTCCCAGTTCAATGAGTCGTTGATTCAAACGCACCGCGTCTTGAAAATGTACGTTCACGTCTACCATTCCATGACAGATGAGCAAATGATTTTTTAGACCCGCTGCAAAATTAATGGGCGATGATTTTGCGTAAGCAATACTATCGTTCACGGGTTCATTCAAAATGTTAGCGGTGTAGCCGTGGTTATAATGTGCCCAATCGGTCACAGGTCTCAAAGCCGCGCCAGCCTTGATTACATTGGGTTGTGTAAACATGGCCATCAGTGTCATAAAGCCACCATAAGATCCGCCATACATACCAATTCTATTGCTATCAATTCCCATGGTTTGTGTTAACCATTTTGCTGCGTCCACTTCATCATCCAAATCTTTTCCTCCCATAAAACGGTAGATGCCCGTTCTCCAATCTCTACCATATCCGCTGCTGGCGCGATAGTCAATATCAATCACGGTATAACCTTTGTCGGCTAATAAATTGTTGAACATTTGCTCGCGGAAATAACTGCTCCATCCATAGTGTACGTTTTGTAAATAACCTGCACCATGTACAAAAATTACAGCTGCACCATTCTTGGTTCCGGGCTTTGGATCATAGACCCTGGTGTAAATGGGTTGACCATCTCTTGCAATAATGGTGGTGATTTTAGTATCGCGCCAAGCGTAAGATTTAAAAGCTTCACTCTGTGCTTTATTAGTTACTTGCACAGGATTTTTTCCTGGTGCATTTTCTTGAATGTACAATTCCCAGGGCTTGTTAATATAAGAGTATCTATATGCAATCCATTTTTCATCCGGTGATAAACTCACTTCATAACCACCATCCATTTGGGTAATCTGTTCTTTTTTAGAACCATCGGTTTTGAGTCTGTACCAATGTTGTTTACCAGGATGTTTTTCATTTGTCAGCAAATAGAAATATTGTTTGTTCTTACTCAAGACCAAATTTTGTACTTCATATTTTCCCTCGGTCAAAGCCTTGCGAGTTCCAGTTTTTATGTCATGGGTATACAAATGAGAATAGCCCGTTTTTTCACTTTGAAAATAGAGTAGGTCATTGTTGACCCAACCAACTGTAGGACCAAATGCGCTAATGCCGGGTCCACCAATCCAAGCTTCATCACGCTGTCTGTCTATCAAACTCAGTTTGCCTGTTTCAGGATTGAGTTGCATGATCCAACGGTCTTTGTTGTCTTGAGAACGAATGTCAACTACGGCAGCGGTTCCCGCATCATTCCAAAAAGGTCCGGCAATTTGAACCGGTCTTGGTCTTGGTGCGGTTTTTCTTTGCGGATAGTCTTTTACATAATCGGGTTGATCTGTGATACCAGGCAAACTATCTGTTGCAATTTGGTAGACCGCTTCTTTTTGTTTGTCATAGACATAAGACTCATATCGGGGAAGGGCGTTTCCAACTTTGGTTCTTCCGTTAATATCAGATGTGTATCCACTCTCCGCCAAATAATCTGGAACAATGGTATTCTTTGATGCTTGCGCAGGAGCGGTCATTAATCTATAAGTCACAAACCTTCCGTCTGGGCTAATCAAAATATTTTGCACAGATTTGTCTCCGGTGCTAATGGTTTTGAGGGTATCGTTGTCTTTGTTAGATTTTAGGAAAAGATCTCGCAACTCTCTTTTTTGTTTGCGTTCTTGCAAAATGGTAGAAAGGGCCAATTGGTTTTTTTGCAACCAAGCGTCTTGGGTTTGTCCAGCTGCAACACCAGCACCTTGAACAGGAGCTCCGCCTACTGGACGTCCACCACCGCCACCGCCAAAACCTTGACCACCGCCACCTTGTCTTCCGCCACCTGCTCCACCGGCAAATCCTGCAAAAGCAGCCGCATCGGCCCCAGCCCTAAAACTGGTTAACTGCGCAGTGATGCCTGTTTTGGTATTCCAACCATAGAGGTTCTGATTTTTGGTATAGACCACCCACTCGTTGTTGCCAACAAATTTTGGATTGGATTCAAAATCATCTGTTTGGGTAATGCGGGTAGTGGCTCCGGTTTTCAGATCTACCAAAAACAAATCGCCTCGGTTGGTATAGACCATCTGTGTGTTGGTACTGTTATAGATGCCGTTGGCGATGGCTCCTGCTTTTAAAGTTTCCTGATAACCCGCTTTCACCGGCTCGGTTGCACCAAGGGTAAAACGATAATTACTATCGGCCACCTGTGTCGTTGGGTTCCAACCAAAGAAAACCGATTTACTGTCTTGGGCCCAGAACACATTGGTTGGCGAAGTACCAATCCATTTGGGATCTTTCATAATATAGTCCACGGTCAGTTGGGACTGAGCCGCAGCCGATAGCAACAGAAAAGCAGCTAGGAATTGTTTGCGCATAGATTTGATTTGTTTCTAAAACTATTTCATTGGTCTAGAATCACCAAAGATTTTGGATAGATGATTTAGGTGGGAATGAAAACCTAATTTTTGACTTTTTAAATAGATTATTATAATATGTATAATAGTTATTATCTATTTAAACCTTATGAAATAGGGGGTTTTATACTAAATTCTGTAAAGCTGGATTTATTACTTACTTATAATAGCCGTTTCTTTCAATTTCTTCCCGCACAGGGTCAGATAGTAAATAGCGTGTGGTAATGCCGGCTTTGATGGCGCTGCGGATATTGGTGGCAGAGATTTCTAAGAGCGGCGCGTCGAGGATCTGGATTTTTGCCGCATAGGATTCTGTGATGGGAAAGCCCGGACGCTGATAAATTAAGAAGCGATAGTTCTTCAACAAGAGGTCAAAATTCTTCCAGCGGGGAAGGTTTTGAAAACTGTCAGATCCCATGATCACAGAAAATTCATGCTGCGGATATTTCTCTTTGAGATAGGTAAGGGTGTCAATGGTATAAGATGGGCGGGGTAATTTGAACTCCACATCCGATGCGCGGAGTTGTGCATTTCCTTCAACTGCCAGTTGCACTAAGTGTAGGCGATGGTATTCATTCAATAAAACGGAAGAGGGCTTGAGTGGATTTTGAGGCGAAACCACCAACCAGACCTGTTGAACGTCTCCATGATTGGCCACATGACTTGCAATAATCAAATGTCCAATATGGATGGGGTTAAAAGAGCCAAAATAGAGTCCAATTTTCATCTATATAATTGACTGTCAATTAGTTATGTGGTTTCCAGGGGTTTTACAAAAATACTATCGGCCTCGTTGATGCGTAGGCTTAAGTGATAACCCGCTACTGAGATAGAAATAGGGTCTCCTAAGGGTGCTCTTTGTTCTACTTTTACAATTTCGCCCGGCACACAACCCATCTCCATAAGCTTGATAAAGATCTCGTCTTTTTCAAATGAGAGTATTTCTGCCTTTTGACCAATCGCTAACTCCGACAATCGTTTCATTTCCTTGGTTATTTAACAAAGGTAAGTGAGCTTAGCACGCAATTTGTTACGAATTTTGGAGTAAGACAAAAGCCTATGAAATCCGTTTATTTTCACAATGCTGACAGGGTTTTTCAAATCCCATACAAAACCGGTTTGAAGAAATTCATTAATGATTTGTTCAAAAGAGAGTTACATGTACTCTTTGAACTGAACTATATTTTCTGCTCAGACGAGTACTTATTGCAAATTAATAAGGACCATTTGCATCACGATTATTATACCGATATCATCACATTTGATCTTTCTGAACAAAGGAATAAGATCATTGGTGAAATCTATATTAGTCTTGATCGTGTTAGGGATAACTCACAGACCTTGGGCACCACGCTAAAAGAAGAAAGTCTTAGGGTAATTTTTCATGGTGCCCTTCATCTCTGTGGCTATAAAGACAAAACTCCTGCCCAACAGAAAATCATGCGCGCCAAGGAAGACGAGTATATTGCGCTTTATACTAACGCCAAACCCAGCAAACCTTGAGACAATTCTTGATTGTTTTTTTGCTCTTACCCCAGGTGCTTTCAGCCCAAACACAGATTGGATCTGTTGAAATCAGTAGTCTCAAAGCCATTCCTATACCAAGGAGTTTTGACAAACAGATAGACAGTATTAACCGTTCTAATACTTATTTCAGCCTATTGAACAGCCCTGAGAAGGAACTTTTCTATTGGATGAATTATAGCAGAAACAATCCCAAACAGTTTTGGGACAGTTGTGTATTACCTATTTTAAAACAATTCCCCAATCTAAACGGCTCAAACGCCAAGAGTTTGGAGAAGGATTTGGCCACTGCCGGAACCTTGCCCCTCTATTCCCTGAACAAAAGCTTGATTGGAACTGCTCAAAAACACGCTCTAGACAATATGAATCAGGGTAGGATTAACCACCAATCAGCCGATGGAAAGCGTTTTGACCAACGAATGAAAGAGATTCAGATTAAAAGATGCGCCTCAGAGAACCTGGCCAGCGGTCCATCAAACATGTTATTCTCCCTTGTCTTACTTTATTTAGATATTGGCGTGGCCGATACCGGTCATAGGAAATGCTTACTCACTCCATCTTTTACCGAGTTAGGCCTTGGAGCTCGTACTAAAACAGGCGAAACCTTCTTCATTTGCCAGGACTTTGCTTGTTACCAGCAATAGAATTCCTTTATCATAATCGATAAAACTTCTCAATTTCCTTGTAAACACCTCGCACTTTCCCTGTAAAACACCCTCCATTACCCCGTAAAACACACCAAAGCATCCTATAAAACACCCTCCACCACACCCAGTAAAACCTTTTTACTTAGACCACAGGATCAAGGAGAAGACAGAATTTGGAATATTTGACGCCTAATTCCGATTGATTTCCCCGTAAAACACCCTCTAACATACCCAGTAAAACCATTTTAGTTAGACAAACAGGGTAAATGGGAATGTTTCACGTGGAACAAATAGGTCTTAGGTAGGGGGTTCAAGCTTAAAAAGCATTGGGATCACAGGAGATATAAGGTGCTTGGCCAACGTAGTTCGCCCAGCAGGGCAAACGGGAGTGTTTCACGTGGAACAAATAGACCTTGATTAGAAGGGTTTCTGGTTTGGAATGGGATTGGGATAACGGGTAATGGAAAGTATTTGGCCAATGTACAACGTCAGGTAGAGCAAGTAAATGTGTTCAACATGTAACAAATAGACCTTGATTAATTGGATTTCTGGTTTGATATGGAATTAGGAAGTGGGGAAACAGGAGGTGTTTGACCAATATAGATTGACATACAGAGCAAATGAATGTGTTCCACGTGGAACAAATAGACCTTGATAAGAAAGGTTTCTGGTTTGATAAGGGGATTGGAAGGGGGGAAACAGGAGGTAATTGAACAATATACATTGCCAGACAGAGCAAGTGAATATGTTTCACGTGGAACAAATAGGCCTTGATAAGAAGGGTTTCTGGTTAAATAAGGGGTTAGGATGACAGAAAATGGAAGGTATTTAACCAATACACTTAGTCAAGTAGAGCAAGTAACTGTGTTCCACTTGAAACAACTAGGACTTGGGTAGAACGGCTAGGCGTGGAAAAGAATTGGGGCTCATAGAATATGGCAGTTGTTTGGCCAATCAACATCGCCCGGCAGGGCAAACCAATAAGTTCCACGTGGAACATATAGACCTTGGTTAGATAGTTAATTTGTTTGGAATGGAATTGATGTCGTAAGAAATAGTAGGTATTCGTACAATTTGCATCGCCCGTCAGGGCAAATCAATTAGTTCCACGTGGAACATTATACTAGTGGAGCTGTTATTTCGTTTAATAGGAACGGAATTAAATGGGGGTTATCTTTGCCAACTTAAATGAAAACAATGTTTCCAGATTACGATGTGATAGTAGTGGGTGCGGGGCACGCGGGTTGTGAAGCGGCTGCGGCTGCGGCAAACCTGGGTTCTAAAGTGTTATTGGTTACTATGAACATGCAGACCATTGCCCAAATGAGTTGCAACCCTGCCATGGGAGGAATTGCCAAGGGACAAATTGTACGTGAGATTGATGCAATTGGTGGATATAGTGGAATAGTTACAGACCTTTCTACCATTCAATTTAGGATGTTGAATAGGAGTAAGGGCCCAGCTATGTGGAGTCCAAGGGCTCAATCTGACCGTATGCTCTTTGCAGCTAAGTGGCGTGAGATGTTGGAGAACACGCCTAATGTAGATTTTTACCAAGACATGGTCCAGTCTATCATCATCAAAGATGGTAGAGCAGCTGGCGTGGTTACAGGTATGGGTCACCATATTAATAGTAAATCGGTGGTGGTTACAAGTGGTACTTTCTTAAACGGGGTAATACATATTGGTGAGAAAAGGTTTGGCGGTGGACGCGTAGCAGAGAAAGCTGCAACGGGAATCACCGAGCAATTAGTGGAATTGGGTTTTGAAAGTGATCGTTTAAAAACAGGTACACCTCCAAGAGTAGACGGAAGAAGCTTGGATTATTCTAAGATGGAAGAGCAGAAAGGTGACGATGAAATTGTTGGCTTTTCTTATCTAGACGTTGAACGCGTTAAACCTGAAAACCAAAGATCTTGTTGGATCAGCTACACCAACAATACCGTACACGATATTTTGAAAACCGGCTTTGACCGAAGCCCCATGTACCAAGGAAGAATTGAAGGTGTTGGCCCAAGGTATTGTCCAAGTATTGAAGACAAGATCAATCGCTTTGCAGACAGAGACCGTCACCAAATCTTTGTTGAACCAGAAGGTTGGAATACAGTAGAGATTTATGTAAATGGATTTTCCACTAGCTTACCTGAAGAAGTACAACATCAGGCTTTACGAATGATTCCCGGTTTTGAAAACTGTAGAATCTTTCGCCCAGGTTATGCTATTGAGTACGATTATTTTCCACCAACACAATTGACCTATTCTCTGGAGACCAAGCAAATCTCCAATCTGTTTTTTGCGGGTCAGATTAACGGAACCACTGGTTATGAAGAAGCGGCTTGCCAAGGGTTGATGGCTGGAATTAATGCCCACCAAAAAGCGATGCACTTAGAACCTTTTATTCTAAAAAGAAGTGAAGCCTATATTGGTGTTTTGATTGATGACCTAATTAGTAAAGGAACCGACGAACCCTATAGAATGTTTACCAGTCGCGCAGAGTTCAGAACACTCTTGCGTCAAGACAATGCTGATCTAAGATTAACCGAACGCAGCTTTAAACTGGGATTGGCTTCTGAAGAAAGAATGATCAAGGTTCAGGAGAAAACCAGTAATGTAGAGAAGATTAAACACATATTAAATAATTATAATATAGAGCCAGCAGGAATAAATTCTTTCTTTGAATCAATTGGCTCTGCTGTTATTAGTGAAAAACAGCGTGCAGCCAAAATCTTGCTCAGACCCAATGTAGATCTGAAGTCTATGATGCAACACGATGCTGGTTTGGCTGAAGCTTTGGCCTGGTGCAATATTGACTCATTGGAACAATCAGAAATCCAAATCAAATACGAACGCTACATTGAAAAGGAAAATGAGATTGCAACTAAAATGAGTGCTTTGGAAGATTTGATTATTCCAGATAGTTTCAATTATGATAGTGTAACAGCTATCTCTAATGAAGCTTTACAGAAGTTCAAAAAAATCAAACCAAGAACCCTAGGCCAAGCAAGCCGAATTAGTGGTGTAAACCCAAGCGACGTACAAATCTTAATGGTTTATATGGGTAGGTAGTTTGTAATAGTTAGTTTATTAACTTTAGAACAAACTAACTGATTTGAATAAATACCTAAAATGGACGCTCCGCATCCTTGGTTCTCTTTTTGCGCTTTTGTTGATTTTATTATTAGTACTCAAAATATATGTGAGTAATAATAAAACAAAACTGATTACTGAAGCCACAGAAAAAATAAGTGAAAAAATAGGTGGGAAAATAGAAATCAAAGACGTGGGAGTTTCCATGTTTAAAAACTTTCCCTATCTCACTATTTCTCTTGAAGAATTGAAAATAACAGATTCTTTATACGCCAAACACCAACATGCGTTGGTACAGGCAGAAGGAATATATCTAAGGGTGAATCCTTTGAAATTGTTGTTGCTTAAAATCTCTTTGAACAAATTTAGAATTGAAAAAGGTGGCTTTTATATTTATAAAGACAGTACAGGTTATTCCAATGATTATCTCTTAAAAGGTAACGGCAAAAAAAAGGAACGAAAACCCGAATCTAGTTTTAATAATATTCTGGACAATATTGCTATCCATGATTTTAATGTTACCATCAATGATCAAAAAGAATTAAAATTATTTGATTTTCAGATCAATGAATTTTTGGTAAAAAACAAACAAGTAGATAGTATGCTTTATCTACAAACACATTCAAATATTTTTATCAAATCATTTAGTTTCAAAACCACTAAGGGTAGTTTTGTAGAAAACCATTTATTTGAGGGTGACTGGGATTTAAAATTCAACACCAAAACACCAGCGCTATTATTTGATAGCATGACCATCAATATTTCAAAACAACCCTTTGTCTTTAAGGGTGGATTTCATTTTGGAACTCAACAAAGATTTGATTTAGATATAACTACCAAACAAATCAAATTAGATTTTGCAAAAACATTACTAACCAAAAAAATTGCAAAGAGTGTAGGTCTTGCAGATGTGGGTGCACCGCTAGATGTTCATACAGTAATTAAAGGTTCGTTAGTTGGTGGAGGTGATCCATATATTAAAGCAGCTTTTGAAACAAAAAATGCTGCGCTCAAAACACCGGTTATGTCTTTTGATTCAGCCAGTTTTAATGGATACTATTTAAATGAAGTAGTAGAGGGTTCAGAAAGAACAGATGAAAACTCAAAAGTAGTAGTACAGGATTTAGATGCAAAATATATGGGGCTGCCCATACACTCTGATGATATCTTGATTATCAATTTAACAGAACCACATATTAGTGCGGATCTACAATCAAAATTCTCTTTATATGGATTAGATCAATTTTTACAAACCGATGCATTTACATTGTCAAATGGAGAAGGTGTTTTAGACTTTATGTATGAAGGCCCCATAGAAAAAATAACTCCAAAAAATGCAACCATCAAAGGTTTGATCACTCTGAAAAACGGAACTATAACATTAAGTGGTTCTAATGCAGCATTAACCAATTGTGCAACTGTATTTAAAATAGATAACACGGATATTTATTTGGATACGCTAAAATGTAATGTAGCTGGTCACCCTATAACAGTTCAGGCAAGAGCAAAAAATGTAGTGGCACTTGTAGGAGATAATCCTAATGGAGTGGAACTTGATTTAAAAGTAACTGCACCCATCATTAACATAAACCAATTAAGTAGTGTAGTATCAAGAAAATTTCCGGTAAAGAAGAAAAAAACAAAAAAAGATTCTGGTGGATTAAGTAAGACCATTCAAAAGATGGAGCGCTTATTATCCAATGGAAAAATGTCAATTAAGGTAAATGCAGGTAAAATAAAATACAAAGATTTTGAAGCAAATAATTTAAAGGCGGAAATGATAGTAGATGATGTATCCTGGAATTTGAAAAAAACATCCTTGGTACATGGAAAAGGAAATATTAGTGTAAGTGCAACGGTGAAAGAAACTAGACCAAATGTATTTACTCTAAATTCAGACATTGAAATGAACAATGTAGAAGCCGATAGAGTATGGAGAGAGTTTGACAATTTTGGTATGTCAACTCCTACTTATAAAAACTTAAAAGGATTGTTGAGTTTAAAAAGCAATGTGTCTTTAAACATGAAACCCAATGGTGAATTTGATATGAATACCTTAAATGGTAAAGCAAACTTTTCAATAAAAGATGGTGCCTTGATCAATTTTGAACCACTGGTCAATATCAAAACATTTCTGTTCAAAAACAGAGACATGACAGATGTACGTTTTGCTGAAATCAAGGACGATATTAATTTTCAAAAAGGTTTAATCACCATTAACAGAATGGAAATTAATTCTTCTGTTCTGTCTTTATATGTTGAAGGCACACACTCTAAAAAAGAAACGGATATTAGTATTCAAGTTCCTTTAAGTAATTTAAAAAACAGAGATAAAGATTATAAACCAGAAAACACTGGAACAGGTAAAAGTGGTGGGATGAGTGTATTTATTAGAGCAAAGACTGATGAAACCGGAAAAATTAAAATCAAATATGATCCATTCAAACGGTTTAGAAAATCAGACAAAACACCAGAAAAGCCAAAGAAGTCCTAGCTATTGGAAAAGCTTACTGGGATTGATCTTAATGGTAACTAGTTTTGGATACTTAAGTTCTTGTAAAGAAAATAAGACATCAATAAATACATGTTATTTTGACCCAGTAGATACTGGTGTTCAATATGCAGGAATTAAAATGATTCCTATAGAAACACCAATAGGTAAATTCAAAGTATGGACCAAAAGGATTGGTAATAACCCAACCACCAAAATTTTACTATTACATGGTGGACCAGCCATGACCCACGAGTACATGGAATGTTTTGAAAGCTTCTTTCCAAAAGAAGGTTTTGAAATGATAGAGTATGATCAACTGGGTTCATATTATAGTGATCAACCAACAGACAGTAGTTTATGGGTAACTGAGCGTTTTGTGGAAGAAGTGGAACAGGTGAGAAAAGCGCTGAATCTAGACAAAGATAATTTCTATTTACTAGGCAATTCTTGGGGCGGTATACTTGCTATGGAATACGCACTCAAATACCAACAAAATTTAAAAGGATTGTTGATTTGTAATATGATGGCAAGTATTCCAGACTATGCAGCATATAACTTGGTCTTAAGAAAACAGATGCGTCCAAGCTTGGTAGATAGTTTGGAAGCTTATGAAAATAAAAACCAGTTCAAAGACCCAGTATATGTACAGCTAGTAAATGATGAATATTACAATAAACATTTGTGTCGGCTTCCAGAATTACCAGACCCTGTGGCTCGAGCATTTAAACATGTAAATGAAACAATTTATGTGATGATGCAGGGGCCTAGTGAATTTAAAGTAGGTGGAAGATTATTGAATTGGGATATTAAAAAAGATCTGACAAGAATAACAGTTCCAACCTTGATGGTGGGAGCAAAATATGATACCATGGATCCAGAACACATGGAATGGATGAGCAAACAAGTTAAAAACGGATCATATCTCTATTGTCCCAATGGTTCACACTTAGCTATGTGGGATGATCAAAAAATATATATGTCTGGAGTTATTGATTTTATTAAAAAAACAAACGCTGCATCAACCAAATAGAGGAATTAAAACCCCTTTCATCCATTCATCATTATTTAAAAACCCTGTTTAGCCTTCTAGCGCATTAATTACTACATTTAAGAACTTCCAAAACAAAAACACATGAGAAAACTAAAACTGTTGTTTTCTGGGTTACTGTTTGCTTCATTGCTACAGGCTCAGGAAAGCTTTCCGGTTAACGGCGTAGCCGACAAACGGGATGGCTGTTATGCATTTACCAATGCAACCATTGTAAAAGATGCCCAAACTACAATTGCCAATGCAACATTGGTTATTAGAGATGGGAAAATTCTTGCACTAGGCGCTGGAGTGGCAATTCCAAAAGATGCCAATGTTATTGATTGTAAAAACAAGTATATCTATCCTTCCTTTATAGATATCTACAGTGATTACGGTATTGCCACTGCACAAAGAACAGCAGGTGGTTTCAATTTTGGAGGTCCTGCTCAATTAACAAGTAACACCAAGGGTGCTTATGGTTGGAATCAAGCAGTACACCCAGAAGTAGATGCTGTAAAACAATTTGTAGTTGACGATAGCAAAGCCAAAGGATTAAGAGATCTTGGTTTTGGAACCGTTTTGACTCACGTAAAAGACGGGATTGCTCGTGGAACAGGTGCCGTAGTTTCTTTGGCTAATGAAAAAGAAAACTTAGTAATCCTGAAGGAAAAAGCATCGGCTCACTATTCATTGAACAAAGGAACTTCAAGTCAATCTTATCCTGGTAGTATTATGGGTTCTATCGCTCTTTTGCGTCAAACCTATTTAGATGCTCAGTGGTATAAAAACAAACCAGTCAAAGAAGGTGTGAACTTAAGTTTACAAGCCTGGAACGATAACCAAGTCTTACCACAGTTTTTTGAAGCTGAAGACAAATGGAACGATGTTCGTGCAGATAGAATTGGTGATGAATTTGGTGTTCAATATATTATCAAAGGTGGTGGTAATGAATATCAGCGTATTAAAGAAATTGCTGCAACAAAAGCAACTTATATAATTGGTTTGAATTTTCCTCAAGCCATGGATGTAGAAGATCCTAATGATGCACGTGCCGTTTCTTTGGGTGATATGAAACATTGGGAATTAGCACCTAGCAATCCTGCTGCTTTAGAAAAAGCGAATATTCCTTTCTGTTTAACCATCTCTGATTTGCGTGATCAAAAATCATTTTTGACCAATTTGCGCAAAGCCATTGATATGGGTTTAACTGAAACAAAAGCATTGGAAGCTTTGACAAAAACACCTGCTACTTTATTGGGTGTGTATGACAAAGTAGGAAGTTTAGAAAATGGAAAACAAGCCAATTTTATTATTACTTCTGGACCTGTATTTGCTGCAACTACCAATATTTTACACAACTGGGTAGGTGGTGAAAAATATGCAGTTAAAGAAGATGCTTGGTCTGAAGTAAAAGGAAATTATACTTTAACCATTAACACAGTAGGCGGTCCAATTAAATATGCATTGGATGTAAAAAATGCAAGTACTGCTAACGTAATTGGTAAGGATACATTAACTGGTAAATTCACACATGACGGTAAAATGGTGAAATTAAGTTTCTCACCAATTGCTGCAAGAAGACCACAAGCCCCTGCTGCTAGTGGAACACCTGGTGCAGGCGGATTTGGCGGAGGCCGAGGTGGATTTGGTGGCGGCGCTGCTGCAACACAATATAGATTGAGCGGGGTATCAAACGGTAATTACTGGAGTGGAACTGGTGAAGACACTGCTGGTAATAAATTAACTTGGTCTGCTAAATTAGACAGTGTTTATTTAGCTGCTAATACCGATTCTTCACAAAGAAGAAGAGGCGGTAACCAACGTTTGGCCAAAGTAACTTTTCCTTTTGATGGATATGGTTGGGAAGAAGCTCCTAAACAAGAAACTATCTTGATAAAAAATGCTACTGTTTGGACCAATGAAAAAGAAGGAAAATTAGAAAATACAGACGTCTTATTAAAAGACGGTAAGATTGCCAAAGTTGGAAAAAACATTTCTGCCGATGGTGCTAAATTAATTGATGGAACTGGTAAACATGTTACTGCGGGTATCATTGATGAACACTCACATATAGCAGCTGCTTCTATTAATGAAGGTGGTCAGTCTGTAACTTCTGAAGTACGTATTGCTGATAACTTAAATCCTGAAGACATTAATATCTATAGGCAATTAAGTGGTGGTGTTACTTCTTCTCATATCCTACACGGTTCTGCCAATACCATTGGTGGACAAACACAATTGATCAAATTACGTTGGGGTGCTAATGATGAAGACTTGAAATTCAAAGGCTCTGATGGTTTTATCAAATTTGCCTTGGGTGAAAACGTAAAACGTACTACTGCAACACAAGGAAATAACCGCTTCCCTGATACCAGGATGGGTGTGGCCGAAGTATTGAACGATGCATTTGCTCGTGCAAAAGATTATGAAAAAGCCATCAAGCTTGATCCTAAAACAAGAAGGGATTTAGAGCTTGATGCCTTAGTAGAAATTCTAAATAAGAAACGTTTTATCACTTGTCACTCTTATGTTCAAAGTGAAATTACTGCCGCAATGCGTGTTGGTGATAAATATGGTGTAACCTTTAATACGTTTACACATATCTTGGAAGGATACAAAGTTGCAGACAAAATGAAACTACATGGCGCAACTGCATCAACTTTCTCTGATTGGTACTATTACAAAGTAGAAGTAACAGATGCCATTGCTTACAACGCAGCAATTATGCAGAAAGTGGGTTTGAATGTTTGTATCAATTCTGATGACGCAGAAATGGCGCGTAGATTGAATCAGGAAGCTGGTAAAGTAGTACGCTATGGTGGTGTTACAGAAGAAGAAGCACTGAAGATGGTAACTTTGAATCCTGCAAAAGCTTTACACGTTGCAGATAAAGTAGGTAGCATTAAAGTGGGTAAAGATGCAGACATTGTTGTTTGGAGTGATAATCCTTTGAGCATCTATGCCAAATCAGAAAAAACCATTGTTGATGGTATAGTTTATTGGGATCGTGAAAAGGACTTAGAACAACGCAAGAAAATTCAAGCTGAAAGATTCCGTCTCACTCAGAAAATGATTGGTGAAAAAAGAACTGGTGGACCTGGTGCGGTTAGACCAGCAGAACCAAGCTGGCAGATTCTGTTAAGCTGTGGTGACCACGAACACGAGGACGGTTTGTATACTATTGAATTGCACGAAGGTGAATCTAAGGACAAATAAAACTACCAACATGAAAAGATTATTCTATACCATATCAAGCTTACTCCTGCTTTGCACAAGTGCTCAGGCTCAGGAGTCGGTTTACCCAGCAAAAGAATACAAGGGTAAATTATATATTACCAATGGAACGGTGCACGTAGGTAACGGAACCGTATTGGAAAACGCCACTGTTGAAGTAAACAATGGCAAAATTATAAAAGTAGGAACCGGTATTGCCATACCTGCAGATGACGTGAAAGTCTTTGATGCAAAAGGCAAGCACGTATATCCTGGCTTAATCTTGGCTAACTCTGATTTGGGTTTAACTGAAATTGGATCAGGTGTAAGAGCAAGTAATGATAACGTTGAAATTGGTGACTTCAATTCCAACGTTAGATCCATTACAGCTTATAACTCAGATTCTAGGGTTATTAATATCTTAAAGGGAAATGGCATTTTATTAACCAGTGTAGCTCCTGAAGGTGGCCTCATTTCAGGATCATCTTCTGTAGTACAATTAGATGCTTGGAACTGGGAAGACGCAGCATATAAAATGGATGCTGGTATACATGTAAATATGCCAAGTTTTATCCAACGTTTTGGTAGAAGAGGCGGTGGCGGTTTTCCTGGTGGTTTTCCTGGTTTAGGAGGAGCACCTGTTGATCCAGCCAAACTAGCTTTAGACAGGGTTGATCAAATCAAAAACTTCTTCCGTGAAGCAAAAGCTTATTTACAAGAAAGCAGCCATGCCAATACTAATTTGAAACTGGAAGCGGTGAAGGGTCTGTTTGACAAAAAGCAAAAGCTCTTTGTTCATGGAGATCAAGTAAAACAAATGTTGATTGCGGTTGACTTTGTAAAAGAATTTGGCTTTGACGTAGTAGTTGTTGGTGGAAGTGAAAGCTACCAGATTGCAGATCTATTGAAAGCCAATAACATAGCAGTGATATTGGGTGAGGAACACGCGCTTCCCGCAACAGAAGACGATGATATTGACCAACCATTTAAAACTCCTGCAGCTTTACAAAAAGCGGGTGTTTTATTTGCTTTGAATGACAATTCATCTAATACTCGTTACAGAAATCTTTCTTACAATGCAGGTACAGCAGCCACTTATGGTTTAACAAAAGAAGAAGCTTTAACTGCCATTACTTTGAATGCGGCCAAAATTCTGGGTGTTGATGACAGAACGGGTTCATTAGAAGTGGGTAAAGACGCCAATATCATTGTAAGTGAAGGAGATATCTTAGACATGAAGAGTAGTACTATTATCATGGCATTTATTCAAGGAAGAAAAGTTAGCTTGGAAAATAAACAAACTCAGCTCTACGATCGTTATAAGAGCAAATACGGTATTAAATAGTTCAATAAGGAATAAAAACGGTCCAAACCCACATGGACCAATTTTTGAAAAGCCCCACATTTTGTGGGGTTTTTTATTTTGGACACTAATTTCTCTAACTTAGCCAAATGTCTAAAAAACTCTTTCTGCTAGACGCATTTGCGTTAATCTTTCGTGCCTACTATGCTTTGATTAGAAACCCAAGAATTACATCAAAGGGTCATAATACCAATGCACAGTTTGGGTTTACCAGTACCCTTTTTGATTTAATTAATAAGGAGAAGCCAACACACTTGGCCGTTTGTTTTGATACCAAGGCACCCACTGAACGTCATACTGATTTTGCGGACTATAAGGCCAATCGTCAGGAAACACCTGAAGACCTCTTGTTATCAATTCCAGATATTAAGCGCATCATTCGTGGATTTAATATTCCAGTAGTAGAAATGGATGGTTATGAGGCCGATGACGTAATTGGAACATTGGCTTGGCAAGCAGCTGATGCGGGTTATGAAGTTTATATGGTTACCCCTGATAAAGACTATGGCCAGTTATTGATTCATCCAAATGTCTTTATTTACAAGCCACCGTTTATGGGCAATCCTCATGAGATTCTCACAGCGGCTAAAATCTGTGCCCGTTGGGATATTCAAAGGGTAGAACAGGTAATTGATATGTTAGGTATGATGGGGGATGCGGTGGATAATATACCTGGCATTCCAGGGGTAGGAGAAAAAACTGCTGCCAAATTATTAAAGGAATATGATACCCTAGAAAACGTTTTGGCTAACGCCGATAGTTTAAAGGGCGCATTGGGTGAGAAAGTGAGAAAGGGTGCTGAAATGGCTATCATGAGCAAAAAATTGGCAACCATTATAACCAATGTACCCGTAGAGTTTCACGAAGAGAATTTTAGATTAAAAGAATGGAACAATGAAGAATTGGTTCAAGTCTTCACAGAATTAGAATTCAAAACATTAGGTAAAAGAATCTTAGGCGATAATTTCAACGCTTTTCAATCTGCACCTCAAGCGGGTCAAATGGATTTGTTTGGCAATGCAGTAGCAACAGCTGAGAAAAAAGAAAAACCCAATGAATTAAAAGATGCCCTACAAGAAGACGGGGGTAATACGGGTTTACAAGCCGATAAAAATATTAACAACACAGCACACGATTATCAACTGATACAAGGCAAAGATGCTATAGAAGCACTGATCAGAAGATTGATGCCAGAACGCGAAATCTGCTTTGATACAGAGACCACAAATATTGATGCAAACGAAGCAGAAATTGTGGGCATGAGTTTTAGTATTAAAGCGGGTGAAGGATATTATGTTCCTTGTTCTAGTAATAGAGACGAGGTATTAGAAATGTTTCAAAAGTTTCATCCTCTTTTTAATAGAACCGATGTTACCTGGGTAGGACAAAACTTAAAATACGATTTGCTATTATTAAAATGGTATGGTGTTGAACCCAAGGGAAAACTATTTGATACCATGTTGGCGCATTACCTCATTGAGCCAGAAGGCAGACGCAGTATGGATTTGCTGAGTGCGCGGTTCTTAGGATATGAACCCGTACACATTGATGAACTCATTGGTAAGAAGGGTAAGAACCAAGGTAATATGCGTGACGTAGACCCAGAAAAAGTAAAAGAATATGCTGCAGAAGACGCCGATATTACACTACAATTAAAGCATGTTTTTGAACCCATGCTGGAAGAGAAAAAAGTACAACATGTTTTTGATGAAGTTGAAAATCCCTTGGTGCGCGTACTAACCGATATGGAATTTGAAGGCGTAAAAATTGATGTTGATTTTCTTAACGCTTATAGTAAAGAATTAGAAAAAGACGCAAAGACTTTTGAAGAATCTGTTTATGCTCAAGCAGGTGTAAGATTCAACTTAGCATCGCCCAAGCAATTGGGAGAAGTCTTATTTGATAAATTAAAGATTGATCCAAAAGCTAAAAAAACAAAGACGGGTCAATACGCTACTGGTGAAGACGTGTTGCAAAAACTCTCTAACAATAATCCCATTGTTGCAGATATTTTAGGCTTTAGAGAACTCACCAAACTGAAAAGTACTTATGTAGATGCTTTACCTGAAATCATCAATAGCAAAACTGGTAGGGTGCATACTTCTTATGCGCAAGCTGTTGCGGTTACCGGTAGATTGAGTAGCAATAATCCCAACCTACAAAATATTCCAGTGCGTAGTGATAGGGGCAAGGAAATTAGAAAAGCTTTTATTCCAAGAGATGCTAATCATGTATTAGTCAGTGCGGATTATTCACAGATTGAATTGAGAATTGTGGCAGCCATGAGTGGTGATCCCAATATGTGTGAAGCATTCAAACAAGGCAAAGACATTCATACCGCTACTGCAGCAAAAGTCTATGGAATTGATGAGGCCGATGTAACCAAGGAACAGCGTTATAAAGCCAAGAGTGTCAACTTTGGGATCATCTATGGTCAGGGTGCATTTGGTTTGGCCGAGAACCTAGGCATTCCTAGAGCAGAAGCCAAAGAGATTATTGACAATTATAAAAAAGAATTCTCTGGTATTACAGCTTATATGGACAATACCATTCATTTTGCACAGGAACATGGTTATGTAGAAACACTGATGGGCAGAAAGCGTTGGCTAAAAGATATTGGTTCAGCTAATTTTACGGTTCGTGGTTTTGCTGAAAGAAACGCCGTTAACTCTCCTATTCAAGGTACTGCAGCAGACATGATTAAGTTGGCAATGATTCGGATTCACAAAGCCATCAAAGACGCGGGTCTAAAATCTAAGATGATTTTACAAGTACACGATGAATTGATCTTTGATGCATTGCCAGAAGAAATGGACAAACTAAAACCCATTATCCTTGACAATATGCGCGCAGCCTTACCGCTTCCTAACGGAGTTCCAGTGGAAGCAGAAATGGGCGTTGGAGAAAACTGGTTATTAGCTCACTAATAATAAGTCAAAATTAAAAAATCAAAAGTCAAAATAAGTAGAAGGGAAGTAAAAATAAAAACCATTTACATGAATCAAAACGAAGCAACCATACATAAATTCTATACCGCCTTTCAGAACAAGGATTATGCTACTATGCAATCCTGTTATGCTGACGATGCAGTATTTAATGATCCTGCCTTTGGTTTAATTGATGCAGAACACGCCAGGTCTATGTGGGAAATGCTTTGCAAAAGAGCAAAGGACTTTTCATTAACCTATGGTAATATACAATTGTTGGATGAAGAGTATGCTACCTGTGATTGGAATGCTAAATACCTCTTTAGCAAAACAGGTAGAAAAGTCAATAATAAGATCAAAGCGCATCTTCGTTTAAAAGACGGATTAATCATAGAACACACAGATGCTTTTGATTTTTACAAATGGACCAGGATGGCCATGGGTTTACCTGGTTTCTTATTTGGATGGAGTAATTTTATGCAGGGTAAGATTCAAAAAGGGGCTAGAAAAGGGTTGATAGAATTCATGGAAAAAAATAAATAGTATGCAAATTAACTGGGACTTCTATTGGAATATTGTTAGCAAGATTGGTAGTAGGTATTATCTGATTGCGGGTATTGTTTTCTTTGTTTTTTATGTATTGCTCAAAAATAATTGGGCTTATAAAAAGCTGCAACCAAGAGATGCAAAAACAAAAGACTTTATAAGAGAGATCCTTTACTCCAGTACTACTGTTTTAATTTTTGGTTTGTTTATTTATATCCTACATCATCCTGCTGTAGCTCCTTATACCACCAGGTATTTAGAAATTAGTGAAAGAGGGTGGTTCTATTATTTTGCAGTATTCCCTGTTTTGTTTTTTATGCATGATACCTATTTCTATTTTACGCATCGTGCCATGCACCACCCTGCTTTGTTTAAATGGTTTCATTTGGTGCATCATCAATCAACCAATCCATCGCCCTGGGCAGCTTATGCTTTTCATCCTTTAGAAGCAGTAGTTGAACAGGGAATAGTTTTTATTTTCTACTTTACCCTTCCCATACATATTACGCACCTGGCTTTGTTCTTCTTATTCTCCATTGTGTATAATATATATGGTCACTTGGGTTATGAATTATATCCCAGGTCATTTGCAAAATCAAGTATTGGTAGGTGGGTCAACACATCTACCAGTCATAACCAACACCACCAATATTTTAAAGGGAACTATGGCTTATACTTGCTTGTTTGGGACCGTGTGTTTGGAACCATTAGAGAAGACTATGATCAAAGATTTGAAGAAGTAACTTCTAGAGAAAAACCAATGCTGTAATTTATTCCGCTTTTGCGGGATTGGACTTTTTGAAAATAGGCACGGTACTGCAAGGTTCTCCGTACATGATACTTTTTACAAAAGGTCTTAATTTGTTGGTGATACTTACATAGGCTGTTTCTGGAATAGGTGTATCGCCACAGCCTTTTACTACAACTCTTTTGTCAGTGTATTCTGCTGCGTCAAAATGATCCAGGCTTTTCAGCATCAGACTATTTACCAATTCCTTTTCTGTACCAAATACAATTTCTGCAGCAACGGGTTGTAAATAACTAGCAATTAGCATATAGGCCCACATAGGAATAATGGCATCCACTGAACAGGTAATGGCAACGGCCGCACCTTCATATTCCGTCCAATCGGTTGATAAAAGTGCTGCTCTAAAATCCTTTTCTTTCAGAATCAATTCCATAAATAAATATCCCTTAAGGTCAAAAACCTTGATGGGTGCTTTTGGATAGAATTGCTCTAAATCAAGGGTAATTAAACCACTTTCCTGAACCTTATTGACCAATATCTCTGTTGCCATAATCAAATTGATAGTACAAAATTAGGCATTAGCTACAAACAATGCTTTCGTTATTAGTAAAACAAAAGCCCGGACCAAGGCCCGGGCTCTGCAACTATATTAAAATAGATTAATAAAACTTAGAACGATTGTCAACTATAGTAGCTGATTTACGTAAAGCTTCGGCTCCACGGTAAGCGGCCATACGAGCTGCTTGAATCAGGTTTTGCTTTAAAGCAGCTGCATCAGCAGTTGCTGGTTTAGCACTATTGTTTTCAACACGTACAGCAAATACACCACTTGTACCAGCAATAGGTTCGCTGATTTTTCCTTGAAGAGCTTTGTTAAAAGCAGCTCCTATTACCTTTGGTTCACTTCCCAGGTTTGGAATAAAAGGAGTACTAAAGCTAATGCTATCCGCTCTTTGTACTGCAGTTCCTACTGATCCTGCCAAAGCTTCCAAAGTAGTTCCTTTGAATTTGGTATCAATAATGATCTTAGCTTTTTTGGTGCTACGAACAATAGCTTCAACCAATGGTCTTGCTTCAGCAGCAGACATGGTACCTGCTTTATTGATTGATGTAAGAATAGCTACTATATATCTGTCACCAACTTCAGTTGGTTCTGAAACAGTTCCTACAGAATTATCATATGCCCAACGAACCAAACTGCGGCTAGCTCCAAGTCCTAAAATTTGATTATCGTTTGCTTTAATTTCAGGAGCAGTCATCATCTGCAAGTTTGATTTCAAACTGTTCTCATCAAAGGATTTCTTGTTTTTACTAGAACTAGCAAATTGTGCAGCTGCAGTTTCAGCAGCACTAACTGTTTCATTACTAGCTACAATTGGTTTAGCCAAATAGCCAATTTTATAAGCAGTTCCAAAGTTTTTCTGACCTAAGATTTCAATATAATGATATCCAAACTCTGTTTTTACAACTGATTTAGATCCAACAGGGTTGTTGAAAACATAATCATTGAAAGCCATGACCATTTTACCTTGTTCAAAATAAGGATAAACACCACCTTTTTCTTTGCTACCAGCGTCGTCTGAATACTTCATGCATAGTGCATTAAAATCGGCTCCGCCTTTTATAGCAGCAGCAATACTATCTGCTTGTTTTTTACCTACACTGTCAGGCTTAATTTGTTGACCAGTTTGTGGATTAGCAGTACCAATTAAGATATGTCTAACAGTAACACTATCAGGCCAGTTTTTAGTACCAACCATTTTAGCCATTACATAAGAACCACCATCCAAATAAGGTCCGTAGATATTTCCTACAGCCAAACTTGTCAAGCTATCTTTCATTGCCATCTGTAATTTGCTCTTTCCAAAATAACTATCATAAAAAGGAAGATCTGAACCTACTTTGTTCAAAAATCCTTTGGTATCATCAGTAGTAGCAAACTCAGTTCTATAAGATTTCAACTGGTACAAAACGGTGGTAGAATCTACAGATGAAGGAGCTGCATTAAAACTTACATATGCAATACCTCTTGATTCTTCTTCTTTCTTAAATTCAGAAGCATGTTTATTAACATAAGCAGTAATATCTTCATCAGATACTTTTACAGTACTGTCTGCAATGCTATTATAAGGAGCAAATGCATATGAAATGCTAGCAATAGCATTGTTATCTGCCATTTGTTTTTCAACCATCCATTTAGGAACATATGCAGACTGTTGCAACAAAGCCTGGTATTTAGTACGCAATGCTTGTTCAATAGTAGGCTCAATATAAGCTGAGTTAATCATGTTCACTTGCTCAGCGTTCTTGCTTTTCTTGATTTGAGCAAATGCTTGTTTAGCTTCCGCAACTTTAAACTCACCTGTTTTAGGATCAGTGAATTCATTCTTTAAAGGAGAGTTATCACCAAATAGAATATCGGTTAGTTCTTTAGAAGTAACTTGAAGACCAAGCTTCTCGTATTCTTGCTGCAAAACAATCCTTTCAACTTCTTGATTCCAAACAGAACCAATTAATTGTTCTCTTTGAGCACCCTGAGCACCATACATACGTTCTTGCATGGCTAATTTTTCTTCAAATGCTAGGCGTTCAATTTTAACACCATTCACTTTTCCCATATCGGTATTGTTATTGGCTGAGCGGCCACGTCCAACACCATCCTGCAGGATGAATGCAATTAAGGCTAAGGCAATGATACCAAAGATAACCCAAGCTCCTTTGTCACGAATACTTTGAATGACAGACATAATAAACTATTGTTAGATTTTAAGGATGGCAAAAATAGGGGAAAAAACATTAGGATAAGTTGTGGAAAACCATCCAAAACCGCCAATGGGTAAGATTTTCAGAAACCAAACAAAATAGACCTTTAAAAAGAACCCTTCATAAGAGATAAATGGCAATAATCTTGACTAAACCTATTCACATAGACCCGTGGATAAATGATAAATCCGGTGGAAAACAGCCAATTTTCCATTTTAAAAAGTGGATACTGGTGGAATAAGTTTGGGCTTTTTTTGCAAAATGGCTAAAGTCAAAAATTTTGAAGCATTCTATTCTCTCTTAATTAACAGTGCGGGAAAAGTGGATAGTGAAAAAAAGGTCTTGTGAATTTAGTAATCCACCAATGTGGAAATACCTAATAAAATACAGTCTAGTACAAAGATTAACAAGGTGAATAAACTGTGAACTATAGTGTATAAACCAGAGATAATTAACTTTGTGCTTTGGGGATAAGAAACTTATCCCGAAATCCACAGCCCTAATAGTAGTAGTTTAGTTTTATAAATAAGTATTATTAAATACTATTACGGTAATTATGAACATCAAAAAATGAAAATATTGGAAAAAGGTTTTACAGACATAGAGATTGATCCAAGTCTGGATTTATTTGCCGAGATTGAGCAACTAAAGAAAGAAAAAAATGCCATCATCCTTGCACATTACTATCAGGAACCAGATATCCAGGACGTGGCAGATTATATTGGAGATAGCCTGGGTTTGGCACAACAAGCAGAACAGACCAATGCTGACCTGATTGTATTTGCTGGTGTACACTTTATGGCTGAAACCGCAAAGATTCTTAACCCTAGCAAAAAAGTACTTTTACCAGATTTGAATGCAGGTTGTTCCCTTGCAGATAGCGCTCCAGCAGAGCTTTTCAGGGCTTTTAAAGCAAAACACCCAGATCATTTAGTGGTTTCTTATATCAACTGTACCGCAGAAATTAAAGCCTTAAGCGATATTATTTGCACTTCTGGAAATGCCGAAAAAATCATTGAAAGTATTCCAAAGGATCAACCTATTTTATTTGCTCCTGATAAAAATCTTGGTGCTTATTTAAATAAAATTTCTGGTAGAGATATGTTGTTGTGGAATGGCGCTTGTATGGTGCATGAAATATTTAGTTTGGAAAAAATTACCAAATTAAAAATCAGGCATCCAAAAGCAAAATTGATTGCACATCCAGAATGCGAAGATGCAATTCTTAGAATTGCAGATTATATTGGTAGTACAACACAGCTCTTAAAATACACAAAGTCTGATTCTAGCAACGAGTATATTGTTGCTACAGAAACCGGCATCCTTCATCAGATGCAACAGGACAACCCATTAAAGACATTTATACCCGCACCACCAACAAATAACTGCGCTTGTAATGATTGTCCTCACATGAAGCTAAATACCCTAGAGAAACTGTATTTATGTATGAAATACGAGTCTCCTGAAATTACCATGGATGAAAATTTAAGACTAGCTGCCAAAAAACCCATGGACCGGATGTTGGCCATTAGTAGGGCTGCCGGATTATTAGGGTAATCCACTGAAATGGTTTTAGCGGGGTATAAAAAGGGTGTTTTTTAAGAAAGACCTACCCAGAATTAGCCTAGTTTGGTCCCTGAATAAAAAAACTAATAGGGTTAGTAAAATAAATACTAAAAAAATTAGTTTATATCATGGAAAGGACTATTTTTACAAACCAATAGATAAAACACCCGTTATGAGCAACGCAGAAAAACTGAAAGCACTGAAATTGACAATCGATAAGATTGATAAGGATTATGGCAAAGGTTCTGTCATGATGATGAATGAAAAAAGCCAGGATCCTATGGAAGTTATTTCCACCGGTTCTATAGGTTTGGATGCTGCTTTAGGTGTTGGAGGTTTACCAAAAGGCAGAATTATTGAAATCTACGGACCAGAATCTTCTGGTAAAACAACACTGGCTATTCACGTGATTGCGGAAGCTCAGAAAAAAGGTGGTATGTGTGCCATTATAGATGCGGAACACGCATTTGATAGCGCATATGCTAAAAATTTAGGTGTAGATGTGGACAACCTATTAATTTCTCAACCAGACTATGGTGAGCAAGCTTTGGAAATTGCTGATCGTTTAATCTTGTCTGGCGCTTTGGATGTAGTGGTAATTGACTCAGTTGCTGCCCTGGTTCCTAAAAGCGAATTAGAAGGTGAAATGGGTGATTCTAAAATGGGTTTACACGCCAGATTAATGAGTCAGGCTTTGAGAAAACTCACTGCAACTATTAATAAAACAAATACTATCTGCATATTTATCAACCAGTTACGTGAAAAAATTGGGGTAATGTTTGGGAATCCAGAAACCACTACTGGTGGTAATGCTCTAAAATTCTATGCATCGGTTCGATTAGATATTAGAAGAATGACCCAAATCAAAGACGGAGACGCAGCTATTGGTAACCACGTTAAAGTAAAAGTGGTAAAAAATAAAGTAGCTCCACCATTCCGCGCCGCTGAATTTGACATCATTTTTGGTGAAGGTGTGAGTAAGCTAGGAGAAATCATTGATATGGGTGTAGAACTAGGAATTGTGAACAAAAGCGGTTCTTGGTTTAGTTATGAAGCCAATAAACTTGGACAAGGAAGGGATTCTGTGAAAGGCTTATTGAGGGATAATCCAGAGTTGGCTAATGAAATTGAAGCAAAAATTAGGGCTAAAATCAGCGAAGTAAAAATTGCCGCTGAAGCATAAATAAAAATTTTAGACGGGTTAGTAAGTATCAAGAGGCCACCAATAGGTGGCTTTTTGGTGTTTAGAAGCGAAAAAAAATACTATTCAGCCAATTTATACGTTCTAAAGTCGATTGAAATTAAAAGTATTATCTAAAAAGACGTTTCAAACCCACCCTCCCTACCGTCAATGAAAGCAAACTCCTACATCCCTGCCCTAACAGGCGTAAGAGCCATCGCGGCATTTTTGGTCTTTTTTCATCATTTTAATCAAGCAGATTTTAGTTATCCAATTAGACGAACCCTGAATGAATTTCATATGGGGGTAACCATGTTTTTTGTCTTGAGTGGATTTCTCATCTGTATGCGTTATTATGATAATTGTGAAATCAGTAGCGATTGGTTTAGAAAATACATAAAGAATAGGATTGCACGGATCTATCCCATGTATGCTCTATTAACCCTTTTAACTTTTTTGATCGCATTTAGTTTTGGGGCAGAACCAAGTGTATTGGGTGGTTTTGGATCGCCCGTTATCTTGCTTATATTAAATATTTTCTTTCTTCGTGGTTTCTTTGACGACCTAAAATTTACAGGTGTTGGCCAGGGTTGGTCCCTGACGGTTGAAGAATCCTTTTACTTTCTAGCACCCCTCTTCTTTGTAAAAATGAAGAAGAATATGCGCAATATTGTCTTACTGCCTTTACTTTTATTAGGTTCAGGTATTGTCTTAGTCTTGATCTTTAGCAATTTCAATTTCTATGGCTTTTTTGGTAATTTTACCTTCATGTTCCTTTATACTTTTTTAGGAAGGTGTGTGGAATTCTTCATAGGTATGGGTCTTGCCCTAATCATCCTCAAAGCCGATGAAGCTGATAGAAAAACACCCCTATTTACCATTTTAGGGATCCTAGGAATAGCTGGAAGTATTGTTATATTGGCTTGTTTACCCCTTGATGGAAGAGAATATGGTGTGCATCATCCATTTGGAATTTTTACAAACAATGTGGTATTGCCTATTGGTATAGCCTTGTTTTACTTTGGCATCATAAAAGAAGCCTCTATTGTTAGAAAATTTCTTTCTACTGGAACAATGCAATTATTGGGCAAAAGCTCTTATATATTCTATTTAATACATATAGGAGTGATTGCAAATTTCACAAGGGAATGGACAAGGACAGGAGTGGATGCCTTATATAATTGGTTAGAAACAAAAGAATATGATTGGTTGGCTGAAAACCTAAATGATAGTGTTCTTTTTATTGGAACAGTCTTTATCTTATTAAACCTTGTTTCAATCTTATTATATAAAACTATTGAAGAACCTGTGAATTTGTATATCAGAAAATCAAACCTGTTGACAAAAAAAGCATGATTCAAGAAACAGTATTTGTTGATAAAGACTCGGGTGTTTGTTTCTTGAATAAAAAGTAATTTATGAAAACGCAATTTGTCCTTTTTATTATCATCCTATCCATTATTTGTAAAAATGATGTATCGGCTGCTGATTTAAACTACAATAAAACTAATTTTTCAAATCATTTTGGTCAGGTGAATGTTTCTATTACACCTAGTAAACAAAAAGGAGTTTTTACAAAGAGAACCCAGGTTAGTTATGATTTTTCGGTAAAAAATGGAATTGCTGTAGATCAAGTAGGGTATGTCTCTTATACGGTTACGGATGCAGAAGGCACAACCGTGTTACAAAAGTCTTTTGACGTTAATGTGCCAGCTAATCGTAAAATGGCTACTACAATTGTTGTTCCACATACAATTGAAGGAACTTTTTCAATTGTATTTAATGTTGAATTAAACAATATTAAATCTGTCTTTAATTTTAAATTTACTTTTAGTATTCTCAAGGATCCAGCTATAAAACCAGTGGTTGAAAAAAAGCAAAGGATCAAACAAGTAGAAACAGATAATTCCGAAGTAGAAGGCGAGATTAAGACCATATTAAAGCCAAAAAACACAGATGGAATTTTTATTAATAAAGAACCCATTGAATATAATTTAGAATTACGCAACACTTATCCTATAGCACAAGAAGGTACATTTAGATATAAAGTAAAAGAAGCAATCAATGGTACCGTAGTTTCAGAAAAAATATTTGATGTTAAGCTTCCCAAAAAAGGTAGTAAAACTTTCAAATTAAAAATACCGTCACCAGGTCAAGCCGGTATATACAATTTAGATTTTTCAATTAATACCACTACTTACGACGATACAACCCACTACGCATTTGGTTATAATATAGATAGAATAAGCTCACCCTTTCACCGTCCAGATGATTTTGATCAATTTTGGAAAACAGCAATGGAAGAGCTAGCTGAAGTAAACCCAGCCTATAAAATTCAAGAAGATAAAGATTTAAGTAATCAAAAATTTAAGGTATATCAAATTGAAATGTCTTCGCTTGGAGATATTAGAATAGGAGGAATTTTAACCATTCCACGAACAACCATTGGCGGAAAATTTCCTGTTTTGGTAGGTTTTGGCGGATACCAAGTAATGGCAAGGCCTCTGATGTTTGATGAGTTTGTTTCCTTTACAGTAAACGTTAGGGGAGCGGACAAAGAAAATAGCGAGGATATAAATCCAGAAAAACAAGAGCTACTCACACTAAATATTACTGACCCGTTAAAATATGTTTATCGTGGTGTTTACATGGATTGTATTAGGGCCATTGATTTCCTAATAGCAAATGAAGACATGGGAATTGATGTAAATAGAATTGCTGTTTTTGGGGGAAGTCAAGGAGGATCATTTGCCCTGATTACCTCGGCTCTATTGAACAAGACAATAAGTACCTGTGTTGCTGATAACCCCACATTTTGTGATTACCATGTAAACTTTTTAATGGAGCCTCAAATTAGAGAGAACAGCTTTATTTTAGAATACATGAACAAATACTTAAAAGCAAACGAAAATACCGTTACAAGAAATGATTTACTACAATCCCTAAGTTATTTTGAGGTTCAAAACTTTATGCCAAAAATAAAATGTCCGGTATTGTTTGGAATTGGTTTATTAGACCCACTTGCTCCAGCTGTAACAACCATAGCGGCGTATAATAAAATGAACCTGAATATAATAAAACAAAGCGAGATCTACATTTTTCCTGAATTAGCGCACGAGGTTCCCGAAAGACACAATACATTTAAAAGCACTTGGTTTTTTGAAAAACTAGCTAAGAGCAAAAATTGATTATATGGCAATTAAAAAATTACTAACCCTTCTACTTCTTATTTGCTTTACAAATATTGTAAAAGCAGATTGGCCTGTTGGTAAAAAAAGGATGATTTTAACCCCATCCCTTACCTATTTTAATTCTAACAGACTTTTTGATTCAACTGGAAGAATCAGAAGCTCAGCAAATGGAGATCAGTTTAGTTATACAACACTTGGTATTTATGGCGTTACGGGTATAACAAGAAGCTTGGACTTTGTTTTTAATGTTCCAATCTCAAATTTTGTAACTAAGAATATCTATGTAAAAGAATCAAAGACTGGCGTAGGCGATGTAATGTTTGGACTTGCCTACCACACTCCATCAAAAGATTTGAAGAAATTTTTTACACTTAAGGGTATGTTGATTGTTCCAGTATACAGTAACCTAAGAACACCTTATATGGGCTATGGTTCAAAAGGTATTTTACTAGGTGCAAATTATTCTTTTAGTCCAAAAAAAGGCTCGTTCTTTATTGGAGAGGCCAACTATACAAGATATTTTGATGATGAGGATGGCCCCAATCAATACGCACTAAACCTTACTTATGGTAAAGAATTAAACAATGGTTATATGGTATCATACGCGTTTAATCATATTTCATCAGTTAGTGACAACAAAACGTTTAGTACCAACCTGAATATTAACAAAGACTTCATGGTAGGTAAAGTATCTGCCGCGATTGGAAAAAAAATTAGCAGAAATGTTACACCTTATTTTCAGGCCTTCTATTTGATTTATGGAAGAAATTCCGGACAGGGATTTGGTATTACTTTTATGCTTAACATAAAGATTCCTTAGAAACCAAGGTTGTGATATAAACGCTCAAAAAAGATTGATCTACCAACTACTCAAACCTTTTATCAGATTAGCAGTTGCTATATTTTGTCCGCAACTCCTAATTCCAAACAAAACAGTACAACATTTAAGTGGCCCTATATTAATTACGGCCAACCACCCCAACAGTTTTCTTGACGCAATTATTATTGCAAGAGTATTTAAAAAGCCCATTCACTTTTTAGCTAGGGGCGACGCTTTTCACAAACCCTGGCACAATATTTTATTAAGAACCCTTCACATGTTCCCGATTTATAGAATGAGCGAGGGAAAAGAGTTTCTTGGATTAAATGCTGCAGCATTTGAAAATAGTAGAAACGTGTTAAAGAATAATGGAATTGTGCTGATTTTCATAGAAGGAATCTGTGTTAACAAACACCAATTACAGCCTTTTAAAAAAGGAGCCGCAAGAATTGCAGCTACCTGTTGGAAAGAAGGTATACCGCTTCAGGTGCTGCCACTTGGAATTGGATATAGTTCCTTTAATCAAATAGGTAAATCGGTTCAGATTCAAACGGCTGAACTACTTAAGCAAAAGGATTTAA
Organism: Chitinophaga pinensis; assembly: GCA_943372225.1. Classification (GTDB taxonomy): domain Bacteria; phylum Bacteroidota; class Bacteroidia; order Chitinophagales; family Chitinophagaceae; genus Sediminibacterium; species Sediminibacterium pinensis_L. The sequence continues at coordinate 65,256 of CALRXV020000003.1, forward strand.
TGCCCCTAGTAGAAGAAGCAAAGAACTATATATTCTTCAATCAGGTTTTGTTTAAAAAAATGAATGACCTAATTACTATCCCCCAATTCAATCCCAACAAATCTATTATCAAAAGGCTTTTGGGTAAAATAGGAGCGGTTTTTAATCTACCCTTGTATGCATTATTAAGCAGTTTTGTTTCTAAGAAAACAAAAAATACCGTTTTTTATGACTCTGTTTTGTTTGGGTTATTATTTTTATGTTATCCGGTTTATCTTTTAATCATTGCTCTGATTTTATCAATTTTTTCTGTTTCAACAATAACAATTATGCTCATTGTATGCCTGCATCCAATATTGGCTTATTTAGCAACAAGTACCAAAATGCATACAACGAGTTCAATTACTAATTAACTTCATAGGGCTATAACAGCAACATAATATCATGGCTAATACAAAAATGCTGGGCAAAAGAAAGCGAATTGCACTTGTTGCACACGACCATAAAAAAGCAGACCTAATTGAATGGGCTATATTCAACAAAGTTGAACTGGCCAAGCATGAATTGTTTGCTACAGGAACTACTGGAAAATTGGTTGAAGAAGCACTAGATAGACCGGTAAAAAAATTGTTGAGTGGACCATTGGGTGGTGACCAACAAATAGGTGCCATGATTGCTCAGGGAGAAATTGACGTGATGTTGTTTTTCTGGGATCCAATGGAGGCACAACCACACGATAGCGATGTAAAAGCTTTATTAAGACTTTGTGTGGCTTGGAATATTCCCATGGCTTGCGATAGAGCAACAGCCGACTTTATTATGACATCTCCTTTTATGCACGAAGAATATTTGGCTGCCCAACCCGATTATACGGGATATCTAAACAGAGACGTTAAGGAAGAACAGCAATAAGCTTATGGAATTAAGACCATGGCGCAAACAAGACGCACAAGCACTAGCTGTAATTGCCAATAATAGGAATATTTGGAACAATGTAAGGGACCGCTTACCCAACCCCTATACGGTGATGGACGCTTTGGAATGGATAGGTCATATTAGCCAACAACAACCCCCACAAAATTTTGCCATCTTAGTAGATGGCTTGGTAGTGGGTAATATTGGTGCTGTTTTACAGGATGATGTGTATAGAAAAACCGTGGAGATTGGTTATTTTGTAGGTGAACCACACTGGGGAAAGGGCATAGCTACCAAGGCACTTGCTTTATTTGTAGCATATGTGGAACAACAGTTTAATCCACTGAGAATTTATGCTGCTGTATTTGCACACAACAAAGCCAGCATGGAAGTATTGAGGAAAAACGGTTTTCATTTAGAATCTATTAAAAGAAAAGCCGCCATTAAAAACGGTCAAGTGCAGGATGAATATGTTTGGGTAAAATTGAATAAGAATTAGTTTCCCTTAATATTATAAAAGCAACCTATGGAGAATCCCATTCAAAACAATAGCAAACACCTGATAGAACTTATTATCCGCCTTGCGGCCCTCTTTCTCCTTGTCTTTTATTGTTTTCAATTATTGTCTCCCTTTATCATGCCCGTTTTATGGGCGGCCATTATTGCGGTTGCGGTTTATCCCATTCATAGTTTTATGGAAAAAAAATTGGGCGGCAGAAAGGTATTAGCATCGGTCTTACTCACTTTGGCCATCCTTGCATTCATCTTTGTTCCTGCTGGTTTATTCTTGGCCTCCATTACAGATACCATTGTAGATTTTAAACAAAAAATAGAATCAGGGAATATTAGTTTGGATCATCCTAGTGAAAATATCAAGACCTGGCCGCTAATAGGTAATAAGCTCTATGATTTTCTACACAATCTCTCTGATCAAGTTGTTGGCATTTTTCAAAAATATCAGTCACAGGTATTGACCGTGGCCAAAACCATTCTTATGGCCATTGTTGGAACAGGCATGAGTTTTTTACAAGTGATTTTTTCCATCATCATCGCGGGGGTTTTGCTAGCTACCAATGGAACAGAAACAGCTATGGAAACTATTTTCAATCGCATGGTGGGTAATCAGGGAAAGGAATATTTACAATTGACTACTTCTACTATTCGTTCTGTGGTAAAAGGAGTATTAGGTGTGGCGGTGATTCAAACCTTATTAGCTGGATTTGGATTTTTTATGGCAGGTATTCCACACGCTGGTATCTGGGCCGTATGTGCATTGGTATTGTCCATTATTCAAGTTGGTCCCGGTTTGGTCATCATTGGTGTAATTGGTTTTCTCTATACACAAGAGAACCATTTTTTTGCTACCGCTTGGACGGTCTATTTTGTCTTAGTCATGTTTTCAGACAATATTCTCAAACCCATTTTATTGGGTAAGGGTGCAAGGGTTCCTATGCTGGTCATTTTCTTAGGAGTGATTGGGGGATTTTTGTTACAGGGTTTTATTGGTCTGTTTACAGGGGCTATTGTGTTATCCATTGGGTATAAATTATTCCTCTTGTGGATGCACGACCAGAAAATTGTATCTTAGGAACCATGCAAAAAATATTCTTTTGCCTGGCGCTAATGGGTGCAAAATGCTCCATGGCTCAGGACAGTATCCGTATTGCCGACCTTAGATCGGCCGCAAAAATCATAGACATCTCTTACACCCAAAAAGAACTGGACACTATGTACAGTGGGGTGATGGAGAATTTTGAAAACTATAGACTTATGCACAAGCAACATTTAGATAATGCCGTGCCCATGAGTCTTTGGCAAAATCCCGTCCTACCGGGAATGAAATTTGCCAGCAAACAGGAACCCATTGTTTGGAATCTTGCTACCTCCGTTTCCCTGCCTAAAAATCCACAAGACCTAGCTTTTTATTCTGTTGAAGATTTGGCCTCCCTAATCAAAAACAAAAAAATCAGCTCGGTAGAACTGACCCAATTTTTTATAGCGCGTCTAAAAAAATACAGCGATACCCTACAATGTGTGGTAAGTCTAACCGAGGAACTAGCCATGCAACAGGCAAAAGCCGCTGACGCGGAAATTGCCAAGGGAAAATATCGCGGACCGCTACACGGGATTCCCTATGGTTTAAAAGATCTATTTGCCGTAAAAGGTACCAAGACTACCTGGGGTGCGGCTCCATACAAAGACCAAGTGATTGAAGAAGACGCGTTTGTTTATACCAAACTCAAAGAAGCTGGTGCTGTTTTGGTGGCCAAGTTTACCATGGGCGCACTTGCCATGGGCGATTATTGGTTTGGCGGACGCACCAAGAATCCTTGGAATCTGAAAAACGGATCCTCTGGTTCCTCAGCCGGATCTGCATCGGCTACAGCCGCTGGTCTTATTCCTTTTGCTATTGGAACTGAAACCTGGGGTTCTATTACTTCTCCATCTGCTACTTGCGGCGCCACAGGACTTAGACCCACATTTGGAAGCATTAGCCGCTCAGGCGCCATGACCCTAAGTTGGAGTCTGGACAAAATTGGTCCCATTTGCAGAAGCGCCCAAGACGCTGCTATGGTTTTTGCCGCAATTCACGGAACCGATGGAAAGGACCAGTCTGCAGTAAACATGCCCTTTAATTTTAGTCCAGCAGCTAGTCTAAAAGGCAAAAAAATTGCCTATGCCAAAAACTATTATGACAAAATCACCGATACTTCTAGGAACGAGTGGAAGGTATTAGATACTTATCGCAAACTTGGGGTAGATCTGATTCCCGTTAATTTCCCAGATAGTGGGTTATACAATTATAATATCATGGATGTGGTGATCAGCGCGGAATGTGCCGCTGCTTTTGACGAGTTTACCCGCAATGGCGTAGATGATGAAATGACCCGTCAAACCAAGTTTGACTGGCCCAATAGTTTTAGAATTGCGCGGCTCATGCCAGCAGTAGAATATATTAACGCCAACCGTCAACGCTACCTACTCATGCAGGCGGTTAATAAAATAGTGGAGCAATATGACGCCATTATTTGTCCCAACAATTGGGGCAATCAATCTGCCATTACCAACCTCACGGGTCACCCAGCCATTTGTTTTCCCATTGGTTATAATGCCCAACAACTACCAAGAAGCATTACCTTGATTGGCAAATTATATGACGAGGCAAGCATCATCACCGTTGCAAAAGCCTATCAGAATGCTACCCAATGGAACAAAGAACACCCCAGTCTTTTCAAATAATTGTAATAGAACCAGATGAACAAGTCTTACAGAACCCTTAGCCTAATCTTAAGCGGCGGATTGCTTAGCCTTAATGCTTTTGCACAGACAGCACCCAATCCTATCCCTAGAGTCAACAGTGTGTCCAAACAAGAATCGGATGCTGCCCAGAGAAAACAATTGGAACAACAGTTTGATGCAGGACTAAGTGCAGAGCGCATTGGCAAGAATATCAAAGACATGTCTGCCATACCCCATCATTTGGGGTCACCCGGAAGCAAAGCGGTGGCAGAAAATATTATGGCCCAGTTCAAACAATATGGTTGGGACGCTCAAATAGAAACTTACCAGGTCTTGTTTCCCACACCCAAAACAAGGGTCTTGGAAATGACTTCTCCTGGGGTTTTCAAAGCCTTATTGAAAGAGCCGGCCTTAAAAGAAGACGCCACTTCTAACCAAGAAGGTCAATTACCTACCTATAATTGCTGGAGTGCCGATGGCGATGTTACGGCTGAACTAGTGTTTGTGAACTATGGTGTTCCTTCTGATTATGAAACTTTGGAAAAACTGGGCATAAACGTTAAGGGCAAAATTGTGATTGCCAAATATGGCCGCTCTTGGAGGGGAATCAAACCCAAAATTGCCCAAGAACATGGTGCAGTAGGTTGTATTATTTATTCTGACCCCAAGGATGATGGTTATGGCGCGGGCGATGTATATCCAAAAGGCGCATTCAAAAACGAATATGGGGTGCAAAGGGGTTCTATTATGGATATGGTGATTTATCCTGGAGACCCACTGACTCCCAATATTGGTTCTACCCCCAACGCAAAGAGACTGGACCGTTTGTCTGCTCCTAATTTGCTAAAAATTCCTGTTTTACCCATCAGCTATCATGACGCTAAGCCATTGTTAGAGGCTTTAGAAGGTCCTGTGGCTCCCGAAGATTGGAGGGGTGGTCTGCCCTTTACCTATCATGTGGGTCCTGGTAAAACCAAGGTTCACTTAAAAGTTGATTTTAACTGGAACACGGTTCCTGCCTATAATGTCATTGCTAAAATCAAGGGGTCTACCTACCCTGACCAATGGGTTTTGCGTGGCAACCACCACGATGCTTGGGTTAATGGCGCCAATGATCCTGTGAGCGGGATGGCGGCTGAACTAGAAGAAGCACGTGCCATTGGAGAATTGTTGAAAACCGGCTGGAAACCAAAACGCACCCTGGTGTATTGTGCTTGGGATGGTGAAGAGCAGGGATTGATGGGTTCTACAGAATGGGTAGAAGACCATGCTGCAGAATTGCAACAGAAAGTAGTGGTTTATTTGAATTCAGATAGCAATGGAAGAGGTTTCTTAGGCGCCGAAGGTTCTCATGCTTTGGAATCCTTTGTATTTGAAGCAGCAAAAACAGTCAGGGACCCACAAACCGGTGTTAGTGTTTTTGACAGAAAAAAAGCACAAGACGTAGCATCTGCCACAACAGCAAAAGCTAAACAAGCAGCCATGCAGGAAAAAGACCTGCACTTGGGTGCCATGGGTTCTGGTTCTGACTATTCATCCTTTATCCAACACTTGGGTATTCCTGCATTAAATATTGGTTTTGGTGGGGAAGACCCCGGTGGCGAATACCATAGCATTTATGATAGCTATGATCATTATAGCCGATTCAAAGACCCTGGTTTTAATTATGGCGTAGCATTGGGTCAGGTAAATGGTAGAATTGTTTTGCGCATGGCTGATGCAGATAAACTCCCTTTCAATTTTTCCAGCTTGCAAAAAACCATTGCTGGTTATGTAAAAGAATTGAGTAGCACCACAGATCAACTGCGCGAAAATACCCAGATAGAAAATGAGGTTATCAATAGCCAAGCCTATCTGTTGGCAGCAGACCCAACCGAAAAAGAACAGCTGCCTAAAATCAAACCTGAAGTGCCTTATTTAGATTTTTCTCCTGTTCAAAACGCCGTAGCTGAATTAGAAAACGCTTCTAAAACCTTGAATCAAAGGGTAGCCAAAATGGGCTCTCTAAGCGAGAAAGCCAATGCTGGCTTATATCGCGCCGAGCAACAATTGTTGTCTGCTAATGGTTTACCTAGAAGGTCTTGGTTCAAACACACCATCTATGCCCCAGGTTTTTATACAGGATATGGTGTGAAAACCATGCCTGGTATTAGAGAAGCTATTGAGCAAAGAGATTGGAAAGAAGCCCAAGAGCAAATTCAAATTGCAGCAACACAAATTAGGCAGCTGGCTACACATTTGATGTCCATAACCCAATAGAATTGTATGAAAAAAATAGGTCTTGGTTTATTGGCCCTTGTGTTGTTGGTATCCTGTGCCACCAGAAAAGCGGCTGCTCCTGTTGAATCCAATATTGGTCAGTTAAAGCTATTGGGTCATTATAACGTGGACCATAACAAACCATTTATGGGCACTACCATTGGCGGGCTTTCTGGTATTGACTATGACGCCAAAAACGATCGGTATTTTTTGATCTGTGACGATAGGTCCGCCATTAACCCCGCCCGATTCTATACCGTAAAACTAGCATTGGGTAAGTCTGGCATTGACTCGGTGCAGTGGTTGAGCGTACAATCCTTATTACAGGCTAATGGAAAAACCTATCCCTCTTCCAAAGAGGACCCCGCTAAAACCCCGGACCCAGAATCTATTCGCTATGACGCTTCCAAGAATCAATTGGTTTGGACCAGTGAGGGGGAAAGAATTGTCAGGGACAAAGAAATAATCTTGGCCAATCCTGCCATTACCCGCATGAGCTTGAATGGTCAGTATCTAGATACTCTTCCTCTTCCGGAAAATCTGCATATGCGTGCCACAGAAAAGGGTCCCAGACAAAACGGTGTGCTGGAAGGAATGACATTTGACAAGGGCTTCAAAACCCTGTATGTAAATGTAGAAGAGCCCTTGTATGAAGACGGGCCAAGGGCCGATCTAACACCCAATAAAGCATGGATCCGGATCTACCAATATGATCTCAAGTCTAATAAGAATACAGCGCAGTATGCGTATCTATTGGATCCAGTGGCCTATCCGGCCACGCCGGCTACGGCTTTTAAAATTAACGGGGTGCCCGATATCTATGCCATTGGAAACAATAAACTCCTGGTTATGGAGCGTTCTTTTTCTACTGGAAGACTTCCCTGCACCATCAAGATTTTTGAAGTAGACCTTAGCGGCGCTGAAGACATAAGTAAAAATGCTTCTCTGATAACATCGCCACCGGCAAAACCCTTGATCAAGAAATTATTATTAAACATGGATACTTTAGGGGTTTATGTAGACAATGTAGAAGGCATGTGTTTTGGTCCAACACTGCCCAATGGTCATAAAACCCTGGTCATGGTAGCTGACAATAATTTTCAACTCTTTGAAACCACCCAATTTTTCCTGTTTGAAATATTACCATGAGCACGCGTTATACCATAGTTATACTTTTTGCCTTGATCCTAGGTTGTAAGCCCAAACCGGTTTATGAAAATCCGCACGTGCTTATTCAAACCAAGTATGGCGAAATTGAGTTGGAACTTTACCCTAAAAAAGCCCCAAAAACCGCGGCAGCTTTTTTGTCTTATGTAGATTCTGGCTTTTATTTCAATAGTGGCTTTTATAGGGCCCTGAATATGGAGAACCAACCCTCCAATGCCCCTAAAACCGAGCTAATTCAGGGTGGTATCTGGAAAACCAACTATAAAAAAGCCGTTTCAATTAAGGGTATCCCGCACGAGAGTACCAAGGAAACCGGCATTTTACATACAGAAGGGGTAATTTCCCTAGCTAGAGCTGCTCCCGGCACCGCTGGAACCGAATTCTTTATTGTGATTGGTAACCAACCCGGTTTAGATTTTGGCGGTGAAAACTGTGAGGATAGACAGGGTTATGCCGCTTTTGGTAAGGTGGTCAAGGGCCTCAATCTGGTTTTTAAAATCTCCGGCCAGAAGTTAAACGGCCAGTATCTTTCTCCACAGGTTGATATTTACAACATTGTAAGACTCTGATAATCAATTGTATTTTCAGTTTTGTGTTTTCTTTAGGTTTCATTTAAGACTTGTTGGCACGCTGATTGGATAGGTATAGTAAATAATATTACTCAACCTAAACAGTTAAGATATGAAAAAGCAGTTTGGATTATTGACCTTGGTCAGTGTCTTGATCTTCTTAACCAGTTGCGGAACTATCGCAAGGGTACAAAAAGACGATTCAGTAGACTTTAAAAAAATAAAAACCTATGCTTGGGTTGATCCAAGTTCAAAAGATACTGGAAAGCCATTGTCTAAATCAAATGATTTGGTTGATCGAAAAATCAAGGAAAGCATTGATAAGAATCTTCAAGCCAATGGCTGGAGAATGAGCCAGAAAAACCCAGATGTTTTATTGGTGTATGAGATTGACGTAGAAAAAGAGAAGCGTAATCAGCGAACTCCCGTTTATTCTGACCCCCAATACAGGTATTTGTATAGTCCATACAGTAGAAGATGGATTCCGGTTTATTATCCTTCTACCCTAATGGGATTCCAGAACAATGTTCAAACCGTTCAGGAACATACTCTTACGGTTACCCTATTAGATGCCCAGTCTGATAAAACCATCTGGCAGGGCTGGACCACCATGGAGACTGATTCTAGAAGATTAACAGACAAAGAGATAGAAAAGAATGTAAAAGCCATTGTGCAACAATTGGATAAATAAAAATAACCCTTAACCATTCCCCCCGAGGTTTTAACAAAAGCGGCTGCCGGCTAATCACCGGTGGCCCTTTCTTTTATGACCAGATCTTAAAATAAAATATTAAGTAGCTAACAGGACGCAACAGGATAGATGTAAAACTGACAATTGTTAATTTGAGCTTAAATACAACTTAAAAGGTTGTACTAGCTGCTTGTCGATTGCCAAAAAGTCCATATCTGCCTCACTTGAGATTTTCATGCAATTCCCCATACGGCCGGAACCTAATAAGTTGTCATTTTAAAAAATTGGACGGTGTTTTACCCAAGACATCGGTAAGATAAACACAAACGACAGCTACTGTTATGAGAAGAGTTCTAAGTTCCGTTCTTGTCATCGTGACCCTTTTGTCCATTGTTGGTACTGGATGTAAGAAAAAGGCATTTGACGAATTTTATGGTAGACCAGATACCCTGGCCCAACCTATTTACCAAGTTTTGCAACAAAAAGGTAATTTCAATACCCTGCTTGCCTGTATAGACAAAGCTGGATACCGCAATATCCTTGGTGCAGCTGGATATTGGACTTTGTTTGCTCCTAATGATGCCGCTTTCCAGAAATTTTTTGCCGAACAAGGGATCTCTGGAATTGACAAAATTGACTCTGCCACTGCGCAGGGTATTGTGACTTATGCGTTGTCATATAATGCTTTTACAAAAGCTAGATTAAATGATTACCAAGCCAACACAGGATGGATTCCCAACAATAGTTTCCGCAGAAGAACCGCTAATTACAATAGTTTTTATGATGACACTACTAAGACTGGTGAAAAAGTAAAAGCACTAGGTTCTAATAGAAACAACAGCTTTGTAAACGGAGACAACAACAATAAGTATATCAGCTATTTCACGGATGTCTATTTTGCCGCCAAAGGTCTACCAACATCAGATTATACTTATTTCTTTCCAACAAGCAGTTTCACTGGTTTTAATGTCATGGACGCTGCGGTTCTTAAGTCTGATTATGTTGCTGAAAACGGATATATCCACGAGATTGACAAAGTAATTCTTCCCGCAAAAAATATTGACCAACACTTAAAAACATCGGCTCAATACACGGAGTTTAAAAAAATCTTAGACAAATACATTGTATCATTTGTAAGCAATGCAGACGCAACAAATCGTTATAAATTATTAACTGGTAAGAACGATCCAGTTTTCATCAAACAATTTGCACCAACTACTGGTTTCTCTCCCAACAATGAAAACTTTTTAAAAGCTCAGGACAACGATGGTCAGTCAAATGCTTTTACTCTTATTGCACCCAACAATACTGCTACCTTAAATTATATTCAAAATGTATTGTTAGAAAGATATAGTTCTTTGGATGCGCTACCCACACAAGTTATCCAAGACTTTGTCAATGCGCATATGTGGCAAACAGCTATGTGGCCTAGTAAATTTTCATTGACCAATAACTCTCAAGGTGAGCCTCCAACCATCAACAGCACATCTGATATTATTGAGAAGAAAGTATTGAGTAATGGTTTCTTCTATGGTTCTAATAAAGTACAAGAACCCAATGTATTTAGAACCGTTTATGGTAGGTCCTATTTAGATCCAGCTAACTTGTTAATGACAAGGGCCCTTGATCAAAACTATCGTTTTTCAGTTACTATCCCCACCATCAAATACGTGATGATTATGATGAGTGATGTTGTACTAAAAAGAAGGGGCTATGATTTTAATCAGGTTGCCAATGCTTGGTCTTATACCACACCGGGAACCACCACCACCACTACTGGTAACGTTCCAAGAGATAACCTCCAAAGGATCTTGGGTACACATATTATTCCAATAACAACAGGTGAATTAGATAATATTACCGGAACTGGTATTATTGAGACTGCTTCAGGTGATTATATTAAATGGAATAATGGTAAGTTTTCTTCTGCTGGTTCTGAAGACAGTGCATACACTGTTAACACTAGCGCTACTAAAACTTCTTTCAATGGTAGGGTTTATTATGCAGACAACTTACTCACATTTAGTGTAAGGAATTTTGGTTTGAACTTACTTGCCCTTGGTGGTACCTCAGCAGCAAATTCTCAGTTTTTCAATTTTGTTTCTTATTTGAGAAATGCAACCATTTTTACTGCAGCTTCTGGTGCTATTCTGGGTGTATCACCTGGTGTGTTCTACACTTCTTTTGTTCCCAATAACGCAGCCATAGTTCAAGCGGTAAAAGATGGTTTGTTACCAGGTACGGTTGCTACCGGTGTTCCAAACTTTGCCCCTACACTTCAATCTGATAGAGACCTTGTAAACAACTTTATCCTGAACCATATTTTGAATAAAGTAACGGTAGTTCCTGATGGTAAGAAAACTGGAACTTTTGAAACACTTTACAAAAATGTTAGTGGAGATGCTGGTCAGGTTAATATTAATAGCGCTTTAAACAGCATGCAAATCAAGGACAATTTTAATAGGACCTCCAATGTGGTCATTGCTAGTAGCAATAACCTTGCAGACAGGTGCGTGATTCACTTGATTGATAGCTATATCAGATACAATCCTAACTAGACCAAGCGAACAGTTACCCAAAACCTAATTCCCATTTACACAAAGTCATATGAAAAAATTAGTTTGTTACTTGTTCCTACCCTTGCTAGCAGCCTGCTTTCAACCGATATTTGCACAGGATGCACCCGCTGCTCAAACCGTATTGAGGGGAAAGATCACAGATAAAAAAGACAAGTCTCCCATAGCCCACGTGTCTGTAGCAGAAGTGGACAAAGACGGAAGAATTGTTAGGGGTGTTACCACCGATATTGATGGTAACTACGCCCTCAAAATTTCTAATCCCAACCACAAAGTGTCTATCTCTTATATTGGTTATAAAACCGAAGAACTAGACTTAAAAGGTAGAACCACTTTGAACATGGCTATTGAAGCCAATACCGCCAACTCTTTGAATGACGTTGTGGTAGTTGGGGGTAGAAGAACCGACAATGGTAACCTTTCAATTGCTGATAAAAACCTGACCATTGCTACCGCAAAAATTCAGGCAAAGGATTTGGAAGAATTAGGAGCAGCTTCTATTGACCAAGCTTTACAGGGTCGTTTATCTGGTGTGGATATTACTTCTACTTCTGGAGATCCCGGAGCAGGTATGAGTATTAGAATTCGTGGTACTTCTTCTATTAATGCTGGAACCAATCCTTTGATAGTAGTTGATGGTATGCCTTATGAAACAGCCATTCCTTCTGACTTTAATTTTGGTACGGCAGACGACCAAGGATATGCACAGTTATTAAACATCGCGCCAGCTGATATTAAAGAAATTGTGGTGTTAAAAGATGCCGCCGCTACCGCCATGTGGGGTTCAAGAGCTGCTAATGGGGTTTTATTAATTAGCACCAAACGTGGTATCATTGGTAAACCTACTCTGAACTATTCATTTAAAGGCATCCGTTCTCAACAACCCGCTACTATTCCAATGCTGAATGGTAACCAATATTCTAATTTGATTCCTGAAGAAGTGATGAACCGTACGGGTACGCCTTTGAATACCCAAACAGTCAAAGAATTTGCTTACGATCCAAATGATCCATACAATTATAATAACTATGGTCAGAACACAGATTGGATTGGTGCTATTACTCAAATAGGGTATGCACAAGACCATAATTTGTCTATTACTGGTGGTGGTCAAAAAGCCAGGTATTTTGCTTCATTAGGATATTTTAACCAAACAGGTACTACTATTGGTACCAGCTTAACAAGAATCAATACCCGTATTAACTTAGACTATATAGTTTCTGAAAGAATCAAGTTCCGTACAGATATTGCCTACACTTTTACAGACAATCCCAAAGGATATAGTCCGGGTTCTCAGGCCAACGAAATCAGAAATGTGGCTTTGAATAAAATGCCCAATATGAGCATTTATGAATACAACGAACAAGGAATTCTAACGCCTAACTATTTTTCTCCCGCTCAAAACATTCAAGGTCAATATCCTGGTACTTATAACCCTGTTGCAATGGCCAATGCTGCCAAGAACCGTGTATATGGTAACAGGATTACCCCGCACTTCAACCTTTCTTACGAGATTATTCCAAGAACCTTGATTTTAACTGGTGACATTCAGTTTGATATCAACAGTACTAAGAACAATACTTTCTTACCACAGATTGCTACCGGAAGACCTGTAACAGAAACCGTGGTAAACAGGGCATATAATGGTGATTTTGACGGATTTAACGTTCAGTCAAAAACCAATTTGGTATTCACCCCTCAATTAAAAGGAGAACATAGTCTTACTTCTTTGTTGTCTTTCCAGACCTATGACAACAAGACTATTTCTAACCAATCACTTACTTCTAACTCTGCCTCTTCTTTATTACAAGATCCTGCTTCTGCTGCTAGAACACAGAACCAAGACCTGAGTATTGCTGCAGGTTTTGCTCAAACAAGAACCATTGGTTTGTTGTGGAATGCACAATATGATTATAAGGGCAAATACATTGTAAACGGCGGTATTCGTATGGATGCTAGTTCTAGATTTGGTCCTTCACAGCGCTATGGTTTCTTCCCTTCTATCTCTACCAAATGGAGGATGAGCGCAGAAAACTTTATGAAGGATGTAAAGTTTGTAAACGATTTGAGTCTGCGTCTTAGCTATGGTCAGTCTGGTAACTCTCCAAGAAACGATTATAGTTTTTACAATAACTACGCCAGCAATGGTTGGTCCTACCAAGGTCAGGGCGGGGTATTCCCATCTACTATGGAATTGAGTAACCTGAAATGGGAAGTGATCCATGGCTTGAACTTTGGTATGAACTTTATTGGATTTAAAAACAGGGTCAATATTGATTTAGAAGTTTATAGAAACCGCACACAGGATTTGTTGTTCTATGGTTTGCAGATTCCAACCTTTAACGGATACGGTGCTGTAGACATGAACGTGGGTGTTTTAGACAACCAAGGATGGGAATTGAATATTATGACTACCCCGGTTAAAACAAAAGATTGGGTGGTTGATTTCAACTTCAACATTTCACAGAACCAAAATATTATCCGTGAAATGAGCCCCTACTATCCTAAGCAAAACGTAACTGCATTAACTGCCAATGGTCAATACCAAGCTTTCTTGCAAATCAATAATCCCTTTGGTTCTATTTATGGATACCGTTACCAAGGTGTTTATGCTGACAAAGCCAGCACCATTGCTACTGACGCCAAAGGCGCGCCCATTATTGGACCAAATGGTCAAGCAGTTTATATGCGCTTTAACTACCCCCAAACAGATTATATATTCCAACCTGGCGATGCCAAATATGAAGACATTAATAAGGATGGTAGTATTGACTACAAAGACGTTGTTTACTTAGGCAATAGTAACCCCAAACTCTCTGGAGGTTTTGGTCCAAGTATCACGTATAAGAAGAACCTGAAAATCACCGCCTTCTTTAACTTCCGTTATGGATACGATGTGGTGAATGGTACACAAATGACTACCACCAATATGTATGGTTTTAACAACCAGAGCACGGCTGTATTAAGAAGATGGCGCAACCCGGGTGACCAAACAGATATTCCTAGGGCTTTGTGGAATGCCGGTTTTAACTGGTTAGGTAGTGACCGATATGTACAAGACGCTTCTTTCTTGCGTTTCCGTAGTATTACCGCACGTTACACTTTTGACCAAAAGGTTTTGAAAAAAATTGGTATGAAGAGCTTGAGTGCTTATCTAACCGCAGAGAATCTGATCACATTTACCAAATACACCGGTCAGGATCCGGAAGTGGCACCAAGAGGTATCACCGGTCCATTCACCATTGTTACAGATAATAGCACCACGCCACCTGTAATGATGTTGACCATTGGCTTAACCACTTCATTTTAAACTATCTGAAAACGCTAGAAATGACCAAGAGAAAATTAATACTGGGTGTTGTTGGACTGATGGTGTTTTCCATGCTCTCCAGCTCCTGCAAAAAATGGCTTACACTTCAACCGCAGGATGGGATTACCCGTCAAGAGTTTTGGAAAACAAAGGAACAAATCCAGTCGGCTGTTATTGGAACCTATGCTTCGTTGTTAGGTGATCCTAACGGTAATGACAAACCCTTGAGTGAATATTTCTTTCTTTGGGGAGAACTCAAAGCAGACATGATCACCAATGGTATTGGGGTAACCAATGATGAGTTAGACGTGATGTATGTAAATACACTTCCTACCAATAGTATCACCAAATGGTCGGCTGTTTACAAAACCATCAACTACTGCAATACGGTGATTGATTTTGCACCAGGTGTTATTGAAAATGATAACACATTAACTCAAACACAACTTAAAGCCTATTTAGCAGAAGTTAGGGCCTTAAGGGGATTGATGTATTTCTATCTGGCCAGAAGTTTCCGTGATGTACCGCTTAAACTAAAATCTACTTCTAGCGATGTGGATTTGATTCAATTATCAAAGTCTACAGGAGCACAGGTAATGGCCCAAGTAGAAGCAGATTTAAAATATGCCGATAGCAATATTGTATTCACTTATGGTAACGCAGCTATTGATAAGGGAAGGATTACCAAGTATACCGTAAAAGCCATGTTGGCCGATGTATATCTCTGGCAAGACAAATACCAGGAAGCAGCTGACGCTTGTGACTTTATTATCAACTCTGGTCAGTTTGGTTTGGTAAGAGGAGATGATGGTTGGTTTAACACACTCTATTACAAAGGCAATTCTTCAGAATCCATTTTTGAATTCCAATATGACCAACAAAAATTGAATAGTTTTTATGGCATGTTGACCACCAGTAGGGCTAGGTTCTTTGCCAATCCCTATGTAATGGATCAAGTCTATACTATTGACTTTGTGGATGATAACAACAAAGATATTAGGGGTGAATGGGGTTCTGTAAGAACCAGTGACAATGCCATTTGGAAATACTTGGGTGTGAATCCTGGTAGTATCCGTTCTGCAGATGCTTCTTGGGCGCACTGGATGGTTTATCGCTACGCCGATATCTTGTTAATGAAAGCGGAAGCCCTTAACCAAATTGGTGGTAGAGGTGCAGAAGCCATTCAATTAATCAATACTGTTAGAAACAGAGCAAAAGCATTGGCCGCCACCAATACCAATCCAGATCCCAATAACAAGAATGATATGACCGATTATATCTTGGCAGAGCGGGCTCGCGAATTGTCTTTTGAAGGCAAACGTTGGTACGATGTATTGCGCAACGCCAAACGTAATAATTATCAGCGCAAAGACATTTTGTTAAACATGGTTGCCAGATCGGTCCCAGGTGCAAGACAACAAAGCGCCATTAACAAATACCAAAATCCAGACGCACATTATTTTCCTATTTATTTCAACGAATTGTTGCTGGATCCCAATTTAGTTCAAAACCCCTTTTATAAATAATAGTCAAAAAAAACACATGAAATTATTACAACAATTAAAATGGTCTCTCTGCGCCGGTTTTCTGGTACTGGGTCTGTTTGCTTGCAAAAAGCAGCAGTTTGACTTGTTGACAACATCGGATGTGAATATTGTTGACTACTTGCGTAAAAGCCCCGAACAGTATTCAGAACTAATAAAGGCCTTGGATAAAACCAATATTAGTCCATTCCTAAACGCCTATGGTACTTACACATTATTTGCTCCAACCAACGAGGCTTTCAAAATCTATTTGAAAGAGATTGGAAAAACTTCAGTTGATGAAGTAGACGTAAATGTGTTAAAAGACCTGCTGCGTTTACACATTATCAATGACACCATTCGCTCCACTTCTTTCACGGATGGTAAATTGTATGCACCAACCATGCAGGGCCAATTCTTAACTACAGGAGTAGTTCCAGAAACAGGTGCTACCGTGATTAACAGACAGGCCCTTGCCATTCAATTAAATATGTTAACTGGTAATGGTTATGTACATACAGTAGATAAGGTTTTACAACCCGCTACTCTTACCCTAGCTAAACAAATTGAAGGAAACGCTAAATACAGCATTTTCACACAAGCATTAAAAGAAACCGGTTGGTACGATAGTTTGAATACTATTATTACCACTGATACAACAAGAAGATGGAGAACCATTTTACTAGAATCAGATTCTGTTTTAAGAGTAGCAGGTTTTCCAACCTACGCCTCTTTCAAAGCAAAATATAGCAATACCGGCAACCCAAAATTGGCAACGGATAGTTTGAACCTATATATGGCTTATCACCTATTATTTGATATCAAGTACTTGGCTGATATTGTTTCCTTTACTTCTCATAACACTTATGCACCACAACAAGTGATTACCCAATTGTTGGATGGTCAAAATGTTTTGTTGAACCAAGCCACATTCAATAATGTCTTTGAAAAAGGCATTTCAATAAATCGCGCATCTAGCGATATTCCTGCAACAAATGGTGTGTTACACAATTTAAATAGTCAACTCTTACTCAAGAAAAGGGACCCCTTCCGTGTTGATTTTGACATTGCAGCACAACCAGAAATTATTAAACTAACCTCTATCTATAGAAAAGTGGGTAAGACCCAAACCTTTGTACTTGGTCAATTAAAAGACGTGACTTGGCAGAACGCAAACGTAAACCCACAATACACTTCTGAACCCGCCACTACTGGTAATTTCTATTGGTGGGATGACCATTTTGACTTTAACATGCGTTTTGGTAATGCCGCCGCCAATAACTGGATTGAATTTAAAACCCCTTTACTTGTAAAAGGCAAATACAAGGTTTGGGTTTGCTTTAGAAGATCAAGTGGTGGTCAATTTGTGCAAGTTTCTTTTGATGGAACACCCACAGCCAAGCTGGTTGATTTTGTAACAGCTTTAAATGGGGCCTTGTCAGGTCCAGCATTGGAGGCTACGGGTTACAAAAGATACACCACAGTTACAACGAGCAATAATTTTGCGGCGCTTGCTGGTATTGTAGACGTAACCACTACTGATAGGCATACTATAAGATTTACTTGTGTGAAAGACCAAAACTCTGGAGCTACGCCTTCTACAACGGTAGACTTTATACAATTCATCCCAGTAGACCAAGACCAACAAAGACCGTTGTTTGCTAGGGACGGTACCATTTTACCATAATCGTCAAAGAGATTTTAAAAATAAAAGATGTTGCTTGTGAAAAATAGTAGATTAAAAATTGTCATTGCCCTTGGTCTTGTTCTGGCTTTTGCGGCCTGCAAGAAAGGATGGAAAGACCATAATGACAGTACGGACCCCAATTTGGGTATGAACCTGATCACCGCTATTAAGGCAGATCCGGAAGCAGCTCAATTTGTAACATTGTTGACAAAGACAGGTTTTGATAAGGTTTTGGAAAGTTCCAAATCTTTCACTGTTTGGGTACCCAACAATAGCGCCATCGCGGCCCTGCCCGCAAACGTATTGGCCGATACTAATTTGTTGAAGTCATTTGTTGGCAACCATATTGCCAATGGTAGTATCACTTCTGGTGTAAGCGGTGTTCAGCGTATTCCAATGTTAAATGGAAAATTTGCCAACCTGAACAACCTTCAATTAGACTCTGCCTCTATTGTGAAGTCAAATAAATATTGCAGCAACGGTTTGTACAATCTGATGGACAAATTTATTCCTGTAAAAGACAATTGCTGGCAGTGGTTGCTCAATAGCACAGGCTTTACAAGTAGCAAGAATTTTTTCCTTTCTTTGAACTATACCTATTTTGATTCTGCTTCTGCTACTCAAACAGGTGTTGATCCAAATACAGGTCAACCCGTTTACAAACCTGGTACTGGTCTTAGTACAAGGAATCGTTTTCTGGATAACGTAATGAATGTATCAGACGAAAGCAAGGAGTACACATTTATCATTTTAAACGATGCATCGTTTGCAGCTGAAAATACCAAACTGACTCCTTGGTTCAAAACCACATCGGTAGATACCACCAATAATTTGGCTGGTAGCTGGTTGGTCAAAGACTTGGCGGTGCAAGGTTCTTTTTCTGCTGCTCAATTGCCCGATACCTTAATTTCTCAATACGGTGTAAAAGTGCCCATTGATAAAACAAAGATCCTGAGCTCTGTAAAAACCAGCAATGGTTGGGTACATACCATGAGTCAGGTGAATTTTACGTTAGCAAATAAATTCCCCCCCATTATTATAGAAGGTGAAAACCCATCCGGTTTTGCTGCAGACAGAACTGCGCAGTTATTATTTAGAAATAGATTGAATCCTGTTACTGGTCAAAACTTCAAAGACATACTCATGCAGAACTACAGTTTTGCCAGCTATTGGGTACGTTACTTGGCTAGAAACGTAAACAGCATGCGTTACAATGCATTCTGGGTGGCCGTGAACGATGTACAAACTACCCCACTTTGGACCCAGCGTTTGGGTGTAGACAGTGTGACAACTACAGGTAATTTTCCTTATATCACTGTTGCCAATCAAAACTACACCGAAGTTCCTTTGGGTCAGTTTACGGTTCCTAGATATAAGAATTTGGATTTGTATTTAATTGGCGCTAACACTTCTTCTAGTTCTGGAGGTAGTGTATCCATTGCGCTAGATTATATTAAACTGGTTCCGGCTTTCTAAAATTTATATAAACGTATAGCATAATAGACCATCATGCGAGTATCCATTAACATAGTAACCTGCTTTCTTTTGGCTACGGCTGGTTTAACCAATAACCAGTTGTTGGCTCAAAAAGCAAACAATGCTCCAACAAAAAAGACAGCAGAAGCCCAAACGGTTAGCGGTTTGGTAAAGGACGCTGCCACCGGCAAGCCCCTTAGTGCCATTAGCGTTTCTGTGGAAGGTTTTTCCGCAGCTCTAACCGATGACAAGGGTAAGTTTAAAATTAAAGTACCGGGTAAATCAGCTACCATCATATTTAGTGGAGAAGGTTTTCAAACCAAGGAAACTGCATTAAGGGGTAGAACAGATATAACTGTTGCACTTTTTGAAGAAAGTTTCAACTCTATCTATGACCAAGTGAAATTACCATCTGGTGATAAACGCGGTACCCAAACAGGATTGTCAGTAAATAGTATTAATTCTAATGGTAATTGGGGAAGAACAAATGAGACCACCGATGGATTCTTACAAGGCAGGGCAGCAGGATTGAATGGAACCATGCGTTCTGGTACGCCCAATGCTGGTGCTTATTTAAATATCAGAGGTTTGAATTCTATGTATACCAATAACCAACCCCTAATAGTAGTGGATGGAGCCATTTATGATATTGGTGATTATGGTAGTTCTGTGATTGGGAATCATTATACCAATGCATTGGCGATGATTGATCCCAAAGACATAGAGAATGTTACTATTGTTAAAGACGGAACATCTACCTACGGAACCAAGGGCGCAAATGGAGTAATTAATATTACCACTATTCACGCTAAAGACCAGGCCACAAAGATTGACTTTGCTGTTTTTGGTGGAGTTAATCAAACGCCTAAAAATCTACCCGTGATGGAGGCTGCTGACTATAGAGTATATGTAAGTGATTTATTGCGTACAAGGGGCATGACCAATGCTCAGATTCAGGCCCAACCTTTTATGAACGATAATACCAGTAATCCTGATTACTATCGTTACCACAATCAAACCAATTGGCAGGACCAAGTCTTGTCAAATAGCGCATCTACCAATTATTATTTAAAAGTATCTGGAGGAGATAATATTGCCAAATACGCCCTTTCATTGGGTTATGGCAGTAACAATGGGGTAACGGATAACACCAAAATGACCAAGTACAATGTGCGCTTTAATGGTGATTTGAATATCAGCAGAAGATTAACCGCTTCTACCAATTTTTCTTTTACTTATTATGACCACTTTATTAAAGATCAGGGACTCGCAGCTAAAACAAATCCTTTGTATTTAGCACAGACAAAAGCTCCTTTTCTAAACACCAATGAAGTGGATAATGTAGGAAATGTTTCTCCCAACAGAGCGGACACGGACATATTTGGAACTAGTAACCCCGTTGCTGTTATTGAAAACATGTTTAACAGCAGCAAAGCCTATCGCTTTTTTGGAACCATTGCATTTAATTACCAACTATCTAACACGTTGAATTTGGGAACTATTGTAGGGATTACTTTTGACAAAGCACGTGAACAGCGTTTTGTGCCTAGAAAAGGTGTTGCCAATGATAGCTTGCCAAATGCAGTTGCAGATAGCAGATTGGCTGGAAATGTAAAACGTATTAGCAATCTGTACAACGAAACCTTTTTGGAATACAATAAAAAATTCAATCCCTTACACCAGTTCCAACTGAAAACAGGTTTTCGTTATATGAACGCCACCAATGAACAGGATTTACAAATTGGATATAACTCTGCCACTGATGATTTTATCAGTGTGGGTACTGGGGTGAATACTTTACGTAAAGTGGGTGGAGATATTGGAAAATCTGCTTGGGTAAATTATTTCTTGAGTGCCAACTATACTTATAATAACAAGTGGTTTCTTTCCTATAATATGGCAGTAGACGGGTCTTCTAGATTTGGTCAGGAAGCTGAAGAGGGCATTAAATTAGGTGGTAATAGTTTTGCTGTATTACCTTCTGTTTCTGCCGGATGGTTGGTTTCTTCTGAAAAATTCTTGGCAGGTGCTAAAAACTTAGACCTCTTAAAAATTCGCGCCAGCTTTGGAAAAACCGGCAACGATGACCTAGGTAACTACACCGCCAAACAAGCATATGTTTCTCAAAATCTGCTGGGTATGCAGGGTTTGGTTAGAGGTAATGTAGCCAATCCACAATTACAGTGGGAAACTGGAACAAGATTTAATGTTGGCGCAGACCTTTCTTTATTCAATGAGCGCTTGACTTTCTCATTTGACTATTTCAGCAATAAGACCAACAAAATGTTGTCTTATGAAAACTTACCAATCGCTTCTGGTTACTTATATGCTATTTCCAATTCAGGTGCTATGGAAAACACAGGATTTGACTTTAGCGTAAACGCCAGGCTTGTTAACAAACGTCAATTCAAATGGGATCTTGGTCTAATATTGATGAAGTACAAAGGAACATTGACCCAATTGCCACAAGACATCATTACCAATTATGGTGGTGCAAGCTTATTATCAACAGTTGGTGGTGTTGGTCCGGCAGTATTCTATGGTTTAAAATCTAACGGCGTGTTTTCTACAGATGCGGAAGCAACTGCAGCCAACCTTTTTAAAATGTTGCCCAATGGTACACTTGTTCCATACCAAGCCGGAGATGTGCGTTACATAGATACCAATGGAGACAAACTGATTGATGACCGCGACAGACAAAATATTGGTAATCCTAATCCGGATTATACTGGAGCGGTGACTTCTAAAATTAGTTGGAAGTCATTTACCCTTGACTTCTTATTCACTTTCAGTTCTGGCAACAAAGTATTTAATGGTGTTCGCGAGGCTTTGGAGTCTCAATCTGGTATGGAAAACCAATTGCTGAGTGTCAACAACCGTTGGAGAGCACAAGGTCAAATCACCAATATGCCAAAAGCTACTTGGGGTGATCCAATGGGTAATGCTGCTTTCTCTGACAGATGGATTGAAGACGGTTCTTTCTTCCGTATGAAAGCGGTTACACTGAATTACCATTTGCCATTGAAACCAACCAATTTGATCAAATACATTAGCTTCTATGCTACTGGAAATAACCTACTCACTTTTACCAAGTATCTAGGATATGATCCTGAATTCTATGGTGCAGAGTCAGTATTTGCTAGAGGGATTGATACGGGCTTAGAACCCATTTCAAAATCAATTGTAGGCGGAATTAGGATTGGACTTTAATCAAGTATTTAAAAGGGATTTTCAATTATGAAATCAATTAGTATAAAAAAGAAATTCTTTGTATCGGCAATGGTCCTGGTAGGCCTAGGTCTGGGTATCAGCTCTTGCAAAAAGGTTTTGGACAAACAGCCCGAAACGTTTTTGACTACCGGTCAAGTGTATAGAGATATCTATGACGCAGACGCAGCCATCATTGGTGTTTACGGAAAGTTCATGGGACTTGCCAAACAATACATTGTACTCAATGAATTGCGCGCAGACCTAATGCAGGTGACAGATAATGCGGATTCTTATATGCGTGAGATTAACCAGCACAATGTTACTACTGGCAATCCTTATGCAGATCCTACACCCTATTATGCTGTGATCAATAGTTGCAATGACGTATTGAAAAACCTTAAAATCATGTTGGCCGACAACAAGATTAAACAAGGTGAATATGACCAACGTTATTCTGATATTGGAGCACTTCGTTCTTGGATCTACTTGCAATTGGGTATTCACTGGGGTGATCAAGTTCGCTATGTAACTAGTCCTCTTGAAACACTGGCTTCTGCAAAAGACGTTGCCAATTATCCAGTAGTTACATTTGACCAATTACTTGATAGCTTGGTTAACTTTACTAGTACGCTACCTTATACCAGACCTTATCCCATGGGTGCCACCATCAACACTGGTTTGGTAACCAATGTGGACGGTTCCAATACCCGTAGATTCTTCATTGACAAATTTGCCCTGTTGGGCGATTTGAATTTGTGGAAAGGCAATTACAACAGAGCCGCCACATATTATAGAAGTATTATGGAACCCGTATTAAACGGTTATGATGTTGATAATGCGAATGGTTTGTATACTATTGGAGGAGATCAATACTACCAACAGTCTAGACAGGCTTTTGCATCAGTTGCAGATAATAGAGACTTGTGTGTGGGTTATATCCGTTTTAAAGAATCTGATCAGGGTTCCTTGATTGACAACAATACCCAAGGATGGCGCTCTATGTTTGCACGTGGTCAAGACAATTTGTGGATGCAACAATGGTTATGGGTTCTTCCCTTTAACAGCAATTTTGCCCCAGAGAATCCATTTGTCAATATGTTCTCCAATTCTGGTGGATCCTATTTGTTGAAACCATCTAAAGAAGCCATGGACAAATGGAATAGCCAAACCCAAGCCAATGGATTTCCATTTGATGCACGCGGAAACTTTACTTACAGAACCCTGAACGGACAACCAGTGATTGTTAAATACTTGTACAACTATTTAGACGCAAGTAGTTTTGTTCCAACCAATCCTTTGCAAAAACCTGGACAATGGTTTTTGAATAGGGTTTCTAATGTTCACTTACATTTTGCAGAAGCTGCCAATAGAGATGGGAAAAGAAGACTAGCAGCCGCTTTGTTAAACCAAGGTATTAGCACCACATTTGATCCAACACCTGGTGTAACGGGTAGAGATGTAACCAATATCATGAACACTTTGAGTGAGCCTTATCCTTATAATTTTGACGCAAGAAACGGTGAAACCCCTAGGTACCGTGGAGACTGGCATAGAAATGCTGGGATCCGTGGTTGTGCTAGGTTAAACCCAGCAGCTATTGTTGGAGATAGTACTTTGTCTATTGAAAGTTCTCTCTTAAATGAAAGTGCATTGGAATTGGCTTATGAAGGCCACCGTTGGTCTGATCTGGTACGTATTTCTATTAGAAGAAATGACCCAGCTATCTTGGCCAATGCAGTATTTAATAAATTGAGCAAAGACGGCAATCCAGCTGCTGCTGCTACCAGGACAAAACTTCTGGACAGAAAAAACTGGTACTTGCCTTTCAAATAATTCTACAGGCAAGCGTAGGATATATAAATAAAGGTGATCTTAGGATTGCCTTTATTTTTTTAAAATGGGACCAGTTAGTTCAGAACGGCAACTATCTATTCAAAAGGCGAATAGACATCAAACAGGAAACACCCTTCAAACGGCGAACAGAAAATAATTCATATGAAAAAGCATTCACAAGCACTTACTATCATCACCATTAGTTTCTTATTGATGGCTTTTACCGCTCTAAAAGACGATAGACCTACGCTATATATTATTGGTGATAGTACCGTGCGCAATAGTATGACCAATGGCCAGTGGGGATGGGGAACTTTGATCAGTGAGTTTTTAGACAGTAGTAAAATTGCCGTGAGCAATCAGGCCATGGCTGGAAGAAGTACGCGCACATTTATCAAGGAAAAGCGTTGGGACAATGTGTTGTCCACTTTGAAAAAAGGAGATTTTGTGATGATGCAGTTTGGACACAATGAAGGTTCCAAACCAGATACTTCCAAAGCAGGTTATAGAGGTGTTTTAAAAGGTGTGACCGAAGATTCTGTTTCTCTTACTTGGGCCGATGGTAATATTGAAATTGTGCATAGCTATGGTTGGTACCTTAAAAAATTTATTAAAGATGCAAAAGCAAAAGGTGCTATTCCTATTGTTTGTTCTATGATTCCTAGAAATGAATTTAGAGAAGGCAAAGTGATGCGTAGTGATAAGGATTTTGGCAAATGGGCCAAGGAAGCAGCAGAGCAAGCAGGCGCTTTTTTTGTAGATCTCAATAGCATTACCGCAGACAAATATGACGCCATGGGCGATGTTGCTGTGAAAGCATTCTTTCCTGGAGACCATACCCATACCAATGAAGCTGGTGCAAGAGTGAATGCACAATCCGTGATTAGTGGGTTGCGCGCATTACCTAATTGTCCCTTGTTTAATTTTATCCAATTCAACCTTCCCGTTTCTTTTTCAAGTAATATGATTTTGCAGCGTGAAAAAACCGTTGTGATTTGGGGATCCGCCCCCGCTGCAAAATCAGTAACCGTTTCTTTTGCCAATCAACGCAAAACCGTGCAAGCAGACAATAGCGGTGCTTGGAAAATTGAACTGGATCCCATGAAAGCTTCTACCACCAATAGAAACCTGGTCATCTATGCAGAGAACAAAGACAGTATAGTGATGAAAAATATCTTGGTAGGTGATGTTTGGCTTTGTTCTGGTCAGTCCAATATGGAATATACCTATGACCGAAAAATTAAAAGATATGCTTTACCCAAAAGAGGCGAAGACTTGCAGGAAATGGAAAAAGCCAATACCAATAAGTCAAAGAATATTCGCTATCTCTATGTAGAAAGACTCCATACCAGACAACCTTATTTGCCTTCAGTGGGTTGGGTAGACGCCAGTGATACGGTCATGAATTATGTATCGGCCATTGGCTATTTTTTTGCTAAAGAGATTGAAGCCAAAACCGGTGTACCCATTGGCATCATCAGTAGTTCTTGGGGAGGCACAAGAATTGAACCATGGATTCCAGACTGGGCTTACCAAAATTCACCAACCTTAAAAGACTCTGTTACTGGTCCTAATTTTAAAGTGGATGGTGTACACCCTGGACAAATGTTTAATAGCATGATCAAACCCATGTTGCCCAACACCATCAAGGGTGTGCTTTGGTATCAGGGCGAATCAGATTTGAATATCCATGACCAAGCCACCTATCCAGCAAAATTTGAATTATTGGTCAATACCTATAGAGACTTGTATGCAGACAAAAAAATGCCGGTCTACTATGTACAGATAGCACCGCATTTGTATAGCAAGCGCAAGGATCCATTACCACATGATGTATACAAACTTCCAGAATTCTGGGAAGCACAAGCCGCATCTTTGAACCTGCCCAAAGTAGGTATGGTGGTAACCACTGACTTAGTAGATAACCTGGGAGATATTCATCCTCCCTATAAATGGGAAGTTGGTCATAGACTAGCACTTCAGGCCTTGGCCAAGGATTATGGATTTAAGAAAACCGTTTTTAGTGGTCCCGCTTATCAGTCTATGCGCGTTAAGGAAGACAAAGTCATCTTGAGTTTTAAAACGGATGCTGCGCTCAAAACCACAGACGGAAAAGCACCCAATTGGTTTAGTCTGGCTGGCGCCGACGGTCAATTTGTAGAAGCCAATGCCAGTATTGAAGGGAAGAAAATTGTCTTGCAAGCAGCAACGGTAAAACAACCAACGCAAGTAAGATTTGCCTGGCACGAAACCGCCCAACCCAATTTGGTGAATGAAGCAGGTTTACCAGCGCTTCCTTTTAGAACTGGAAATTAGGGTTAACTTAGCAGACCAATCTAGGTTATGCCCTTTAATTTGCACGCACCATATTTACCAGCAGGAGACCAGCCCTCTGCCATTAAGCAGTTGACTGATAATGTAAATGATGGAGAGCAGTTTCAAACCCTCTTGGGCGTAACGGGTAGTGGTAAAACATTTACCATTGCCAACCTGATACAAAATACCCAGCGACCAACCCTGGTGCTTACGCATAACAAGACCTTGGTGGCGCAGTTATACGGAGAGTTCAAACAATTCTTCCCCGATAATGCCGTGGGATATTTTGTAAGCTACTATGACTACTATCAGCCAGAAGCATACATGCCCGTGCGCGATGTCTATATTGAAAAAGACCTCAGCATCAATGAAGAACTAGACAAGCTGCGCTTGCAAGCCACGTCTCAATTACTAAGTGGGAGAAGAGATATTATTGTTGTGGCCAGTGTAAGTTGTATCTACGGTATGGGAAATCCCACGGAATACGAAAACGGGATTATCCGCATTCACAAAGGACAAGTAATATCTAGACAGGGTTTCTTACACGCTTTGGTGAACGCTTTGTACAATCGCTCACAGGGTGAGTTTGGTAGAGGAACATTTAGGGTTAAGGGAGACACGGTAGACATCAACCTACCCTATGTAGACTTTGGTTATCGTGTTACTTTTTTTGGAGACGAGATTGAAGAAATAGAAAGCATAGATACCGCCAATAGCAAACGCATTGGGGTCATGGATACTGCCGCTATATTTCCAGCAACCCTTTATTTGGCGCCCAAGGAAATGATCCTGCAAGTGATGCACGAGATTCAGGATGAGATGATGGCGCAGGTGGAATATTTTAAAAGCACGGGTAAGTTCATAGAAGCACAAAGACTCAAAGAGCGCGTGGAATATGATATTGAAATGATTCGCGAACTGGGTTATTGTAATGGTATTGAAAATTATTCTCGCTTTTTTGATCGGCGTAAGCCAGGCACTAGACCTTTCTGTTTATTAGATTATTTTCCCAAAGACTTTTTGTTGGTGGTAGATGAAAGTCACCAAACCATTCCACAGGTAGCAGGTATGTATGGTGGGGATAGAAGCAGAAAATTGGTCTTGGTAGAATATGGTTTTAGACTACCATCGGCCATGGACAACCGACCTTTGAACTTTAATGAGTTTGAAGCCCTCACCGGGCAAACCATTTTTGTAAGTGCCACCCCGGGCGATTATGAATTGGAGAAAACAGGTGGAGTGGTAGTGGAACAAGTAGTAAGACCAACGGGACTTCTTGATCCGCCCATTCAAATTAGACCCAGTGCCAATCAGATTGATGATCTACTTGACGAGATTGACAAGACGGTAAAAAAAGGCGATCGAATCTTGGTGACCACGCTCACCAAACGCATGGCCGAAGAAATGGACAAGTACCTAGCCCGGATCAATATCAAATCAAAATACATTCATAGTGATGTTGATACTTTGGAGCGTGTGGAAATCTTGAGACAATTACGCTTGGGAGAGATTGATGTATTGGTGGGTGTGAACCTATTAAGAGAGGGTTTGGATCTTCCCGAGGTTTCACTTGTTGCTATTTTAGACGCAGACAAAGAAGGTTTCTTGCGCAATGAAAAATCCTTGACCCAAACCGCAGGCCGCGCCGCGCGAAACGTAGATGGTTTTGTCATTTTCTATGCAGACAAGATGACGGAGTCTATGCAAAGAACCATTGACGAGACCAATCGTCGCCGCGAAAAACAGATTGCCCATAACCTGGCCAATGGCATCACGCCCAAGACCATTATCAAGAGTAGAGAGCAGGTGTTTGCTCAAGGTTCAGTCTTAGATATTAAGGGTTATGACCCATCCAATCCTTATGCCCTGCAACAAGATGCGCCCTTGGTTCCATCTAAAGCTGCGGATGAGCAAGAGACTTATCAGACCATTCCCCAAATGGAAAAAGCCATTAAGCAAACCAAGAAAGAAATGGAAAAAGCCGCTCGAGATCTGGACTTTATTGAAGCAGCAAGACTACGTGATCAGATGTTCCGCCTACAAAAGGATTTGGAACAAATGAAATAGCCAATTCCAGATTTCTTATATTCATAATAAAATTTACATGCTTAAATCGCCTGCCATTCGATTAATCATTGCTATCGCCTTATTAATAATCATTGCAATCATTGATTTCAATATTGTTTTTGAAATATCTCTGGCTGTTTTTTATGTTATACCCATTTTAATATTTTCCTATCAAGACAAATATCACTTCAATTATTCTTTGATTTTTGCAGTCTTTACAAGTGTACTTTGGGAATATGTAGACAATTTTACACATCCTTATTCTCATGCTAGTTATCAGGCTGTCAATTTTATTACAAGGGCTATTTTATTTATTCTTGCCGCCTATGCTTCAAAAGGGTTTTATGAAGAAAGAAAACTGTTGAAGATAATCACAGAACAGAAAGTGAAACAGGAGAAAACCAATCAGCAGTTAGAAGCTTCAAATACCGAGTTGAATAAATTCATAGGTATGGCAGCCCATGATATTAGAAATCCTGTTGGGGCCATCCAAATGATGTCTGAAATGCTATTAGATAAAAATGATCTTGATGCTGAAATGAGAGAATGGATGGAATTAGTCAAAACATCAGCTACTAATTCTTTACAAATTCTGAATGATACCCTGAATATTAGTCAAATTCAATCCGGAACCATTCATCTAAATCTTATAGAAGAAGATGTTGTAAAATTTTTAAAAGAGAGCATACAGCTAATTAAATACCAAGCAGATAAAAAACAACAAACCATTCATTTTGAAACTAGTATTGATACACTAATCTTACCAATTGACAAGAGCAGGATGATCCAAGTAGTCAACAATCTTTATACCAATGCCATCAAGTATTCTCCTGCTAATACAGAAATCTTTGTATCCTTAACATGGGAGCATGCTGATCATCAAAAGATCCTAATTTCCGTAAAGGATCAGGGCATGGGTATTGATGAAAAGTACCATGCTACTTTATTTAATCCATTTACCACTACATCAAATCAACCCACAGACAATGAATCCAAAACCGGTTTGGGTTTGGCCATTGTCAAAAAAATAGTGGAGCTCCACCATGGTTCCATTGGGTTTACCAGTGAAAAAGGTAGCGGCTCCACTTTTTATTTTACGATACCAATTTCTCAGAATAGTAAAAATTAGTGTTTGGCATCAAAACAATGGAAATACAATTCCTTTACCTTTCGTAGAGTTGAGCGTTTGAAGAAAATGTAGTTACTTCTGAAGCGGTCTTTCCTGGAAAGGTCTCCACTTTAAGTAAACGAGGTCCTACTAATTGAACCAATATTACACCTTCAACAAATTGGGTACTTCCAATGGTAATTTGCCCCTGAAAACTTTGGTTATCCCATGGTTGACCATTGCTCTGTGAATAGGTAATTCCAGTTAATTCATATTTTACTATACCAGAAGCTTCTGTAATATTTTTTGGATCTGGGGAGTTTCCTTTGACAGAAAATTGCCAGCCACCTTTTATATCTTGATCGGTAGCACCTGGTTTATACCAACGGCCAATTGAAACTTCAACTTTAGTTGGATCCATTGTGAAATAGGCAAAAACCAAATGTCCACGCCAATAATCATTACCCTGATTGGGAATTCCATCGTAACCATTGGTTCCTTGTAAAAACCAGGATCCAACCAGATGTCCATCTACATCATAATCAAAACGTCCACCTCTTGGCTCCACATTTCTAATAGTTTTTGCTAACAATGGGGCTTTTACAGCATCTGAATAGTATAAAAATGCATCAGTTTTAAATCCCTTAGCCATTTCAGTATAATGCGCTGGAACAATCCATTGTTTTGTAGGTGTTTTTAAATCAAAAACTGTTAGATCTAAAGATTGTCCACCAACACGAGCAACCTGTTGTCCAGCGGATACTTTTATACGTACATCCTTGCTGGCACCTCTTGCTATTGTACCCACAGCTGCAGAAATTTGGTCGGGTAAACTGGTAAGTAATTGTAAATAACTGTAAACATTACAAGAGTGTTGAATTAGAATATCATAACCATCTCTAGGTGCTAGTTGAGCTTCTACTTGTTGATTTGGTGCCCTTGAAACACGAACAATATATCCATCTGCCGGACTATAAACAGGGTATTCTGGAGCATTTGCCCCTAACAGAATATTGGGTGGGTAATAATATTGATGATCAATAGGCGTAACATGTCCCTTTACCATCAACCCAAGGGGAATGATATAAGCTATGTCATCTGCCTTCATGGGGGAAGCAGTGAAAACAGGGGTAGTAATACCTGGATAATCAGCTGGGTCGCAATTGCAACCCAGCGCCTTTGCTAAATCATTCTGACTATTATTGGTATTGGTATTTCCACCAGTGCCAGAGGAACCTGAACCATTATTATTATTAATCCCTGTATTTGGTTTGCTACAACCAACAATTAATAATCCAGCAATTGCTAAAATGGATAAAGTTTCTTTTACCATGCATTACTATTTTAATATTCTTAAAATGATCTAATCTTTGTTTTAAGTGCCTCCAACCTAGTAGATAATTTGGTTAACTGTTCTTGTACCTGTTTTACTGCTGCAGCTGTTTGTGTGGTAGGTGTCATTTCTGTTTCATGGAATACACCAAATAGACCAGCAAATCCAGATTCTACACTGGTGGTTGTTGGAGATGCCTGAGCACCACCACCTCTTCTGCTAGCCCTGCCAAAACCTTCCATGGTAGCCAGTTCTTGGTCAATGGCATTCAAACTGTCTTTATTAGCAGCCGTGGTTTTTGTTTTAATGATTGCCCTTGCAGCGGCAATATTTTCTGCCAGCTTGCGCGATGCCAATCTACCTTCATAGCAGGCCAAAGACAAACTGTGTTGCTGTTGTAAATCAGCAGCACTTGCTTTTACACGAGGATCTAGCTTTACAGTAAGGGTTTGTGTTTCTGTTTTTCCGTCTACAGTCAATTTCACAGTATACACACCAGGCAATACCCATGGTGAGTTAGCTACTTTGGGTGTGTTCTGATAAATAGCGGTCATAGGAAATTCTGCTGGCTCATCAATGGGTGTGTAATGCATGTCCCAAAGAAAACGGTGTGCTCCAGCCGCTGCACTCAAACTCTGTTGGGGACGAATCCAGTACAATGGAATATTGACATCTGGAATAGCATAGGGTTTGTCCTTGCTGCTATACTTGCGAATAGATTTTCCGGAAGCGTCTAGAATTTCCAGACTTATCTCAGAAGCAGATTGAGACAAATGATAATTGATGATAGCACCATCGGGTGGATTCTCACCACCAGGTTCTTCTTGTGGCAACGGTGTATCAGTATTCATATTCCAACGCACGCGAATAGCTTGTTGGGGTTTGTACAACACAGCTTTTGCCTCCAAGGTTTTGCTGCTCAACTGACGCAAAGGACTAATATCATCCAGGATCCAGAATCCCCTTCCGTGTGTACCCAAAACCAAATCATCATCCTTGATCACCAAGTCACGAATAGAAGTAGCAGGCATGTTCAAGCGCAGAGACTGCCAGTGTTCACCATCGTCAAAAGAAACATAGACCGCGTTCTCTGAACCCGCAAACAACAATCCTTTTCTAATAGGGTCTTCACGTACTACGTTAATGGGTTCGTTATCGGGAAGGCCATTGGTGATTTTTTTCCAGGTCTTTCCTCCGTCATTGGTTTTGTAGGCATAAGGATGCATATCGTCACAACGAATCCGGTTCACGGCTGCATACACGGTGTTGGCATCAAAATGACTAGCATCCATTAAGGACACTTTGCTCCAAGAAGTAATTTCTGGAGGCGTCACGTTTTTCCAAGACTTTCCTCCGTCACGGGTTACTTGAATATAACCGTCATCGGTTCCTGCCCAAATGGTATTGATGTCTTTATAAGAAGGAGCCACGGTATAAATCACACCACGTCTTGGCATGGTTTTCATATCTGCTGTTGTATACACACCCACACTGGCTGGAATATCCCAAGACTCACGCGTAAGGTCGGGGCTAATGGTCTGCCAACTATTGCCACCATTGGTGGTTTTGAACAAGACATTACCAGCAAAATAAAGGGTCTTTGGATCTATAGGTGAAAACAACACCGGTGCCGTTCTAACATAACGGTATTTGCCAGAACGAATTCCTTCTGGTCCAATATTCTGTACTTGACCTGTGCGCTTGTCAAATTTGGTGATCTTACCACCATAAATAATATTGGGGTCTAATGGGTCAGGTGCTACATAACCATATTCTTCTACGCCAACCGGATGCCACTCACGGAAAGTAATC
The DNA here is from genome assembly GCA_943372225.1 of Chitinophaga pinensis. Lineage (GTDB taxonomy): Bacteria > Bacteroidota > Bacteroidia > Chitinophagales > Chitinophagaceae > Sediminibacterium > Sediminibacterium pinensis_L. Next base: position 98,327 of record CALRXV020000003.1, read on the forward strand.
TGGCCATCATTGCCTCTAGAAGAAATACCCACCGAACCACTTTCTTGTTGACCACCATAGACATTATATGGAAAACTATTGTCCGTAATCACGTGGTAGAATTGAGCAGTTGGTTGGTTGTACCAGGATGAAAAGGTTTCTCCCCCGTTCACGGTAACAATACCACCCTGATCCAAGGCAATCAACATGATTTGAGGATTGTTGGGGTTGATCCAGATTCTGTGATAATCATCGCCCCCGGGCGCGCCCCTAAATCCAGTCCAAGTTTTTGCTCCATCGGTTGATTTCCAAACCACCACGTTGGCACTATAAACAATATCTGCATTGGTGGGATCCACTTTTACTTCTGCAAAATCACTTCCCCTGCCCCAATACCTTCCATCTGCACTCATCATCTGCCATGACTCTCCCGCGTCATCACTTCTATAGATACCACCATATTTTCCTGCGTCAACAGTTGCATACAATCGATTACTATTGGTGGGTGCAATGCCAAAACCAATCCTACCCAAACCCTGCTCTGTTGTAGGTAAACCCTTGGTTAGCTTTTTCCAAGTATTACCACCGTCGGTGGATTTGAACAAACCGCTTTCTGGTCCGTTCCATTGTCCGTTTTCCCAAGGTCCCTGTCTACCGGCCCAGAGGTCAGCATATAGTATATTGGAATTGTTGGGATCAAAATTTACCTGAACGGCACCGGTATTTTCATCCTTATACAATACACGCTCCCAGGTTTTGCCGCCATTTAAACTTCTATACACACCACGCTCGGTATTGGGTCCATAAGGATGGCCCAAGACAGCTACGAATATTCGGTTTTCGTCTTTAGGGTCAATGATAATGTCTCCAATCTGTTGGCCATCGTTCAAACCCATATTGTTCCAGGTCTTTCCGCCATCTGTTGATTTGTACACGCCATCACCCACAGACAAATCAGGTCTTTGAATGCCTTCTCCGCAACCCACATAGATTACATTTGGATTGGATTCTGACACGGCTATATCGCCCACGGACCCCGTGCGCATTTGGTCAAAAATGGGTTTCCAGGTACGACCATAGTCATTAGACTTCCAAACACCACCATTGTTCACACCAATGTAAAAAACCGAAGGCTGGCTGGGAACACCCACCGCACCTACGGTTCTTCCACCTCTGTGTGGACCAATCATTCGATATTTCATGCCTGTTAAATAGGCATCAGAAAAAGGTTGTGCAAATAATTGCCAACTGCAGCATAGTGCAATAGCCAATAGGCCGATGATACGGCGATTGGTTGGTTTTGGTTGAATCATCTTGAAAGGATAAATTAAGTGATACCCCCAAGATACAAAACCTTCGCTATTCTTTTTCTACCTCGTGTTTGCTATAAGCGTCCATTAATTTTTTCTGTACTTCTATAGCAACTGGTGCATAGGAATGGAATTGCATGCTAAATCTTGCCCTTCCCTGTGTCAAACTTCTCAAAGAAGAAGAATACTGATGCAATTGCGCTAAGGGTACTTTAGCGGTAATTTTTTGAAAATGCCCTTCTGCTTCCATGCCTTCTACTATGGCCATTCTAGTTTGTAAATCACCCATAACAGCACCTACTTGATCATCCGGACATGCTATGTTTACTTGATAAATGGGTTCTAATAATTGCGGGTCTGCGTCTTTGAAAGCTGCTCTAAAAGCTTGTAAGCCTGCAATCTTAAAGGAAATATCATTGCTATCTACTGGGTGCATTTTTCCATCATACACACTTACTCTCACGTCTCTCACATAAGAACCCGTGATGGGTCCGTTGTGCATTTTTTCCATCACTCCTTTTAGAATGGCAGGAAGAAATCTTGTGTCAATAGCGCCTCCAACAATGCAGTTCAGATAAACCAGTTTGCCACCCCAGTCCAAATTAATTTCCTCTCTACCCCTAACGTGTAAACCCGGAGGATCAGGAATTCCTTCATACCAAGGTTCTACCAACATAAACACTTCTCCAAATTGACCAGAACCACCAGATTGTTTTTTATGTCGATAACTGGATTCCGCTTTTTTCCGAATGGTTTCTCTGTACGGGATTTTTGGTTTGTCAATGCTGATCTCTAGTTTGTGAATATGAGCAATCTTCCATTGGATTACTTGTAAATGAAGTTCACCCTGGCAGTGCAATAAGATTTGTTTTAATTCAGGTGAAACTTCAAAAAGTACCGTTGCGTCTTCACTCACCAATGTATGAAGTACCTGAGACAGTTTTTCTTCTTCTCCCTTGTTCACAGTTGCAATGGCAACGGTTACATTGGGTTTTGGAAACTGAATAGGTGCTAATTCAATATTTGCACCCTTCTCATGCAGGGTATTGTTCACATGTGTAGATCGGAGTTTTAAAGTGGCACCAATATCACCCGCTACCAATTCATTCACGGGAATTCTTTTGTGACCTTCCAATAAAAGGAGCTGGTTAAACTGTTCAGTAACACCCGTGTTTTCGTTCACCAATTCCATACCCGATTTGATGGTTCCACTATACACTTTAAACAAACTCAACTCACCAATATGTGGTTCGGTAATGGTTTTAAAAACAAAGATGCAAGCGGGTCCATTGGGATCACAGGGAAGTTCTTTGCCAGACAAGGTTTTTTGTGCTGGCATTTCTATAGCACTGGGACAAACATTGTCAATAAAACTCATCATTCTACCAATGCCTATATTTTTTTCGGCCGATACACAGAACAAGGGAAAAATATGGTGTAGGATCATGGAGTTGTGTAAACCCATTTTCATGTCATCCTCATCCAGTTCACCTTTATCAAAATATTTTTCCATCAAGCCCTCGTCATTGGCAGCAATGGTTTCAACCAGCTCTTTGTGTAATAACTCAGCTTTATCTTTTAATTGGGCAGGGATGGGCTCCTTACTAGGCTTGCCTCCTTCTGGACCATATTGATATAGGGTCATATTTAACACGTCCACAATGGCATTAAAACCAGAACCCGTATCTACTGGAAACTGAACCACTACCACATTGGGTCCAAAATGTGCTTTGGCTTCTTGAACTGTTTTATCAAAATCAGCCTCTTCTTTGTCCAATTGGTTGACCACAAAAAGGGTGGGTGTCTTAAACTGATCCGTATATTCCCAGATAATATCGGTTCCCACTTCTACCCCAACTGCAGCGTTGAGGATCATGACACCGGTATCGGCTACGCGCAAAGCACTAATCAACTCACCAGCAAAGTCATTGTATCCTGGCGTGTCAATGATATTGATTTTATAGTTCTTCCAAACCGTATGCATCAAAGACGCAAAAACAGAACTTTGGCGTTCTGTTTCTAATTCGTGGTAATCACTGACCGTATTTTTTGCTAGAATGCTGCCGCATCTATTGATCAGACCGGCTTCAAATAACATGCTTTCGGCGATACTGGTTTTTCCGCTACCGGCATGTCCCAACAGCGCTATATTTTTTACATGGTTAGAATCAAAATTGGCCATGACGCATTATTTTAGAATGAATTGATGAAATTCTGTTTTTAGGTTTTCAATAAAACCTAGGAGTGCATCTAATTTCTCTTTTAGATAGTGGTGCGGAATTCGATGACCAAAATTGGGGTGTCTTTCAGCTTCTGTAACATGGTGTTTGATCTCATGTTTTAGGTCATGGAGATTAATCAGCTGAATGTGAAATTGGTTGTGAAAGTGTTCAATACCTTCTAATGTGCTGTGTGCTGTTTTTCCCGGAGCAAATAAGTACAATTCGTTTTTGAGTTCATTAATCATTTGTTTGTATTTGGCCAAGGTTTGATGCCAAATTTTGCACTCTTCAATGAGTGCCAGATGCTGTTCAGCGGTAATCATTGCAATCGATTTAAAGTGAAGAAAAATTGCTGTTTTTACACAGGAATAATGGCAGAATAAATTTAAAAAAGGCATAAAAAAATAACCATGACAATCGTCATGGTTATTCTTTGAAAAATCAAGTAATATTCAGTAATGGATCCTAAATTCCCAGTATCTGTTTTAGCCTCAATGTTTGGATTTTTCTTCGGCAATTTCCTTACGGATTAATTGGTTCAAATTGATCTTAGCATTTTTAAGAATCAAAATGGTTGTTCCTTTTTCACGTGCAAAAGCAGTTTCAATTTGGCCAAATTTTAGAACGGATTCAAAATTATTTTGTTGATCAGCCATTTCTCTATCTACGTCTTTTGCTTCTTTTACTTGAATCACGTGTTTGATGTTATCCTCTAAAGGAAACCAGTTTAGATAATCAGCATTATAAGAAACGGCTTGCATACCCTTGATTTTGGAATAGTAATTCACCGCGCCTGCCTGCCCATAATTATCACAATAGACCAATATGTGTTTGGGGTCGTTTAAACTTAGAACTGCGCTGTCTACTTTTGCTGCCATTTCTTTCCAACCCAACATATCTGCAAAATCTTGGGGTATTTCATGGTCCTTTCCATCTTCCCATCTGATCAATCCAAACTTTTTAAAATCATCCTCCATTGTAAGCATCTGATCTGGTTTTTCAATAGGAAAGATGAGGTTGAACATGGGAATCATGATAGCAAAAGGAAAGATCAAGCAAACGGGTTTTAAATAAACGCGCCAAGACTTTGATAAAACCTGTTCTAAATAAACAGCACCAAAAGCAATTAGCACGGGATAAAGTCCAATAGCATAGTAGGCCTTGGCTTTGAAATAAATAAAAAGACCAATGCTACAACAAAATGCCCAAAGAAAAACGCGAAATGGTTTAAATGCATCATATCTAAAAAAGCCAACAAAAGCAGTTATTAACACAAAAACAGCAGCAAAGAAAAACAGGAATTGTTCTTTGATAAAATTCCAACGCTCAACATTAACCAACTGGGTTCTTTGCAATTCTTTCATATGACCAATTACTGGAAAACCATTTGTCCATTGCCAATAGAGATTTGGTGCAACTATGAGAAGAGAAACTAAAATAGCTAAGTAGAAATGTTTATTAGAAAACAGTTTCCTGTGTTCTGTAATGGCCAAGGCTGGTAAAAAACCCAATAAAAGAAAACCAATATTGTATTTGTTTAAAATACCCAAACCCATAGAGATGGCCATGCCATACAACCAGCTGTTTTTTTTGGTTTGTATGTATTGAATGATAAAATAGTAAACACAGGTCCAAATGAAATATTCAAATGAATTGGGTTGAAAGAGAATATTAATCCGCAATAAAACAGACATTAATAATGCGGTTGCTCCCATTGTAAGTGCAAACCATCCACCATTCAATGCCTCTATGATTTTCCAAACAACCAAAATGGTCAAAGCTCCAAACAGTGCCGGAAAAAACTTGACCCAGAAAACACCGTTACCCAATTGTAAAATGATCCAAGCAATCCAGGAACTAAGCGGGGGCACAGACTGAAAACCCCAAGCCAAGTGTTTGGCCTGGTCCAAGTGTAAATATTCATCTCTGTGCAAATCAAAAACAGGATGAATCAATTGAAACTCTAGGACCATTTTGACCAGCAAAAAGCCCAGCAACAAAACCGTGGTTTTCTTCATAGAATGGAATTAGCTATTAGCAGCTGCTTCTAAATCAGCAATAACTAATTTGCGCATTTTTAAAAGCGCTTCCATTACTTTTTGTCCCTTGCCTTGACTCATGATTTTGCTTAAAGCAGCTGGAATAATTTGCCAGGAAACCCCAAACTGATCTTTGAGCCAACCACACTGAGACTCTTGACCACCATTTGCAATTAAGCTATTCCAATAATGATCAATTTCTGTTTGATTGGCGCATTCTACCACCATAGAGAAAGCTTCATTGAATTGAAAATAATGGTCACCTGGTCCATCCATCATAATTAATGGATTGTCCATTACATGCATTTGACCAAACATGAGTTTACCTGCTTGATCAGGATTTTCAGGACCGTATAGTTCCGTGATATCAATTCCAGAAGAAGGGAAAATAGATGCATACAATTGCATAGCAAATTGTGCATTGCCAAATTGTTTATTGGAAAACAACATAGAAGGAAGCAATAGATTATTATCACTTAACATCAATTGCCAGGTTAAACCAAACTTGTCTTTGAGCCAACCATATCGTTCGCTCCATGGATACTTATCAATGGGCATCAGTGCAGAACCACCCTCAATGAGTTGATTCCAAGCTGCATCCAAACTTGCTTGGTTGTCAAAATTGGCAAAGACAGAAATGCTGGCATTTAATTGAAACATAGGTCCTCCATTCAGTCCCATAAAACGCTGGCCATTCAATACCCAATTAACCACCATGGGACTTTCCTGAATAATGCTGGATTCAGGAAAAACAGAACAATAAAATTGGGCTGCTGCTTTGGCTTGACCATCAAACCAAAGACAGGGATAGGTTTTTTCTGACATGGATGGAATTTAGGGTTTAAATCCTTTTGCAAACTACTTTGCCCAGTGGGGTATTAGATTCCACTAAGACTAATTGACCATTTTGGTAATTGTAATAAGTGTCTTTATTGTCTGGAGTGGTAACCTGGTATTTACCACCACCAAGGGCTTTTACTTTTAGAAAGTCTGCATACATATTGGAGAAAATGGCATTCAGACCCTTGGGTTCCTGGTGATAAAGATCTACTACACAAACATCAATCTGCTTGTTTTCAATTTTAGTAGTCTTACCGTTTTTCAATGCTTGATATGTTTTGTCTGCTACCTTGGTTACTTTGGCGTGTACGTCTTCTGATCCACGGTTTGCATGCCTATAAGCAGTGCCCTGAACCAACACCCCATTTTCTTTAACCGCACTCACTTCTGATTCTACATGAATAGACATCATGAATACCTTGGCATCAGTATTGGTTTTTAAATCACTGGTTACCTTGGTTCCAGCCACTTCTTTTACCGCATGAATGGTACCAATATTTTTATCCTTGAACTCTACATTGAATACAATTTCTTTTTTCTGTGCATTAGCAGCAAGTGTTGAAAAAGCAAGGGCAATGGAAAGCAGTTGGATTTTCATAAAGGGAATTTTGTATTGCTAAATTTAATTTTTTTTATTTAAACATCAACGCTTCTGTACTATTTTGCTAACGCGATAGACTAAGAAGATGGTGATAATCATGGTGCCAGTGGCTATCATGGCCAACCAGTCATAGTGTTCCAAAGGCGCATAGCGATCTTTTTGTACAATCACCCAACCAGCAATCATGGCACCAAAACCACCAGCCATCTGTTGTAAAGAAGCATTGATACTCATAAAGGAACCACGATACTGCGGTTCTGGAATGGCCGATGTTAGGGCAGATGCAGGTACCATTCTACTCATAATTGCCACCATCATACAAACATTGGTGACAAGCACCAACCAGAAAGCTGTTTCAGTGTAGTGCGCATAAATATTGATTACAACTGCTGCAACTAGTGTGGCAATTGCAAAGATTTTAAATCGGTCAACCTTATCACTCATCTTTCCAATCAAGGGCATAGAAATCAATGCGGCCACACCTGTTACCATAAAGAGTAGTGGTAATTGATGTGTGCTGATTTTTAAATTATTAATGGCAAATGCAGAACCAAAAGGCATCATCATAAAACCACCTATAGACAACAAAGCCGTTGATAAAAATCCTATACGGTGATTTTTTAAAGTAATGGTATGCATTAAGTGTTTAACAACAGAGTGTTCTTGTTGCAATGCCAAGTGCGCAGTTAATGGTTGGAGTTTGATCAAAATAATAATGGCTATGATGGCCGCTAGCCCAGCGATGGCCAAAAAGGGTACATGCCATCCCCATTGGTTAGCAATATACAAGCCAATAGGAATGCCCATTACCTGACTCACGCCAAAACCCATTTGGATAAAACCCATGACTTTACCCCTTTGCTGAAAATCAAATAAATCAGCAACAATTGCTAACGAGATAGAACCAATAACCCCACCAAAAATTCCTGTAACAATTCTAGCAGCTACCAACCAAAAATGGTTGGGTGCCAACGCACAGAAAAAAGTACCAATGACAAAGCCAGTATAAAAAAACAAGAGTAGTTTTTTCCGATCATATTTATCGGCAAAGCCAGCTGTCATTAATCCAGAAATACCAGCGCTAAACGCATAAGCAGATACAGCCAGCCCAAATTGGGCGGTATTAATATTCATAGACTTCATCATGATATCGCCCAAGGGAGACATGACCATGAAATCCAATACCACCGTGAATTGTGTGATGGCTAATAAGAAAATGACTAGTTTCTGATAGGAACTAAGACTGGGGGCCGGGGAGGAATTTGTCATTATTTTTTCTGATGGTCTGCAAAATATTTTTGCATGTAACCGTTGAAATCGGGCAATTGCTTGTCCTCATATATTTGAATAAACTGTTTGAACTGCATATAACCATAAACATAAGGATTTTGAGTAGCCTGTTCATAGTTCTTACCAAAATAAGCTTGTATGGTCATATCTGAAGGAACGGGATTGGGCAATTTGGCAAAAATGGTTTTAGCCGCATCATAGCAGGCTTTCAATTCTTTTTCCCTTCCTTGTTTTTTCCACCAAAGCATGGAGACTGTGTTGGCATAATACTCTTCTTCATAAGAGCCTTTTAGGTTTCCGCGAATAGCCTCGTCTACACCGTGACCTAATTCATGGGGCAGATAAAAGCCGTTAAAGAAAAAACCAAATGCAGCTTTACCCGCAGCTTCACCACCAGCTACTTCGTAAAAAAACTGTTGTTGTGGTGGAATCACTTGGGTCCAAATAGGAAGGTTGGCTGTTTTCACAGCACCCTGCCCATCAAAATAAATTAAATAAGGTGTGGTATTCAAAACGGCTGTTACGTCTAAGGCAATACCAGGTTTTATTTTTTTAATATCGGCAATAAATGCCTTGGTAATGGTACTGGCATCCTGAACTAGACTAGCTGAATCAGTGTAAACAGAGAACCAATATTTTTGAGAGAAAGCCAAATGTGTTGTAAGAAAAAGGGCAATAACTAGTGGGATACGTTTCATGAATATAGGGTTGCTATGAATAAAGCACCAAAATAGCAACAAAACCTAATATTATACCTATTTGTTATGGATAATTGGGAATCCTTCTATTTCAATGGTTCAAATTCAAACAATGAGGATTAAACTTAACCAACTAAGATTGGTCAGAAGCATATTAGATTACATCACCCGATTCAAGGCATGAAACAAAAAATCTTACAACTTCAATTGATAAGCTGCTTGTTGTTTTTCTGTGTTTGTTTATCATTTAATCATCTTAGCGCGCAAACAGAAACCGGATCTAAGCCCAAAAAGGTACAGGGTCAAAACGTAAAAGGGGGCAAGGGGAAAGCCAATAGAACTATTCAAATTGAGAATGGAAATTTGGTCATGGGTGCACCAACCGATCATTCCATTAGTGCCAATCTGTTATTCAATCAGAAAGCAGAAGCATATATCACATATGGTGTTCAACAAGGAAATTATCAGCAAGAAAGCCCTCATTTGTTTGCAGAAGCAGGAGAGCCATTACTCATTAACCTTGGTGGATTAAAACCCAACCAGACCTATTATTACCAACTTCATTATAAGCTTGCGGGTGAGCGTCAATTCCAAGCTGGTAAAGCGTCTTGGTTTGCTACACAAAAAAATAAAGATCTTGCCTTTAGTTTTGGTGTACAAGGAGATTCTCATCCAGAAAGAGAGGGCAAGATGTTTAGTCCACAACTCTATCATCAAACCATAGATAGCGTTGCCAGTTATCAACCGGATTTTTATTTTTTGCTGGGCGATGATTTTAGCATTGATCATCTCATTGAACGCAATCAGGTAACAAAAGAACAGGTAGAAAACGTCTATAAAACCCAACGACAGTATTTGGGTATTAACGGTAAGAACAGTCCCTTGTTTTTGGTAAACGGAAACCATGAACAAGCGGCAAAATATTTGCTAGATGGAACCGCTAACAATGCAGCCGTATTAGCAGGTAATGCCAGAAAAAAATATTTCCCCCTTCCATCGCCCGATGGATTTTATACAGGAGACAAAGACACCGTTGATCATATTGGATTACTCAAAGACTATTATGCATTTGAATGGGGTAACGCCTTATTTGTAGTCATAGATCCTTATTGGCATAGCAGTAGCGTGGTAGATAATCAACCTGGTGCGCGTGATCAAAAACCAAAACGCAATCTCTGGGATATCACACTGGGAGAATCGCAATACCAATGGTTCAAACATACCTTAGAAAAAAGCAAGGCCAAATACAAATTTGTCTTTGCGCACCATGTTCTGGGCACCGGAAGAGGTGGTGTTGAAAGGGCAAAACTATTTGAGTGGGGAGGTTATGGTCAAAATGGCGCTTGGCAATTTGATCAGCAAAGACCAGGCTGGGGAACACCTATTCATCAGTTGATGGTTAAAAACAAAGTGACTGTTTTCTTTCAAGGACATGACCATATTTATGCCAAACAAGAATTGGATGGTGTCATTTACCAGTCTGTTCCCAACCCAGCAGATGATACCTATACCGCTTTTAATGAAGAAGCCTATCAGTCAGGTGTCAAATTACCCAACTCCGGTTTTTTGAATGTTAAGGTTTCAAACAAAGGCGTGCAAATAGATTATATCAGGTCTTATTTAAGGGATAATCCTCTATTAAAACCAGAAGCTACCACCAGATTTACTTATCAGATTAAATGATGGCTATGTCAAAAACGGTTTTCATAAAAAGAACCTTCATTCTCTGTATAATATTGGCAAAATATACTGTTTTGGTTGCGCAAACCGGTTTTATAGCCAATGGAAAATCATTCCAACACAAAGGATGGTATCCAAAACAATACACTTGTGATAGCTTGGGTATTTCTCCCGCTTTACAATGGTCAGGAGCAACAACTGCTACCCAATCCTATGTTATTACCATGCACCATATAGCCAAAGACGGAGAAAAACATGTGTATATGGTACTCTATGATATTCCAAGTCAAATCAATAGTATACCCGATGCAGTTACTGGAATTGGAAAATGGGGAGTAAATACCGTTAACAGACAAAACAATTATACCCCACCTTGTTCAAAAGGCCCTGGTCCTAAAGCTTATATCATTACAGTTTATGCTTTGTCTGAAAAACCCAATATGGTAGTTCCCAGTAATCGTTTAACCATGGATCTTTTATTAGATGCCATTAAGCCCATTACCCTAGCAAGTTCTATAATAGAAGTCACATATAGTAGACCCCAATAAATCTGAGTTATGAAACAGTCCATCGCTTTACAATCAATTATACTGGCTTTGTTATTGTTTTGTTTCTCTAATATCTGGGCGCATCTTGGCGGACATTTTCATTTGGCTAATGGTAGAATGCTAACTAGTTGGCAATTAAAAAATGGCCAGATAGTACAAGGCAATTTTAGCCTATCCAAAAATGACTCCTTGGTCATTGAACAGGAAAATGGTCAGCTGATGGTGGTACCAATCAGCCAACTTGCCCCATCAAGTTTATCTCTTGCTCAATTCAAAATCAAACAGATTGCTGCAATACAAGATGGTCAATCTATTATTGCTCCAGGCAAAACGCCCATTGATTTTTTACTCATGGCTTTCAAGCCCTACGCCAGTTCAGTTGCTACAAGATGGGATGATCAATATTTCTATGTTTCTTCAAACGGAATACCCAATCACCCCATGATGGTTGGCATCAAAAGTTGGCAACAACAAGTACCACTACCTCAAGCTTATTCCGGAAACAATGCTTGGTCTATTCCATTACAACCTGTTTTTGCTACAGAACCCATTAGTACAAAGAACAATTTTATGAAAGGAGCCATTGCCATTGCTGTAAATGGGATTCCCATTTTTAATCCATTAAACAATCGGGGTGAAGATGCATTCTTGGTAGGTGAATTGGATCAATGGGGAGGGCATTGCGGACGCGCTGATGATTACCACTATCATATTGCTCCCATACAATTAAACAAGGGTAATGATGCTATGCCCATTGCCATTGGCTTGGATGGATTTCCTATCTATGGTAGCAATGAGCCTGATGGTAAACCCATGCAACCCTTGGATCTTTGTCATGGGCATCAAATTGGAACAGCCATGTATCATTACCATGGAACAACCAGTTATCCCTATTTAATTGCAGCCATGCGTGGAAATGTACAATTAGACCCTAATACGCCTGCTCCTGAAAATCAAATTATTCCACAAGCATTTACTACACCCATTCGTCCACCGGGTAGACCATTAAGAGGTGCTACTATTACTGCTTTAGATAGTATTGGCGTAAATACTTATTTGCTCAAGTATCAATTGGGAAACAAAGAAGGAACCCTGCAATATCAATGGGATCAGCAACAAGAAAATTTTCATTTCATCTATTCCAATCCAGATGGCACAACCAATGCTGCAGATTACCAAAAAAGAAAAAGAAGATAAATGCGAACTATCATTTTCCTAGTACTTTCCTTGCTGTTCTTGCAACTGTCTTTACAAGCACAAAAAAACAAAGGATCCAAGAATGGTCCTGAAGGAATATTCAAAGACCAGATTCCTATTCATCCATTTGACATTATTCTATCTAGACCCACTCAAACAAGTATCAGCATTAGTGTGATGAGTCAAGAAGATGGGAAAGGACAAATCCGCTATGGACTAGATAGCAATCAATTGAATTTTATTTCCCCAGTTTTAATTTTTTCAAAAGCTATTCCTGCTGTTTTTGAATTGACAGGTTTAAAAGCCAATCAAAAATATTACTATCAATTACTACAAACTACGCAACAAAAAACGGAAACATCAGCCACCCACTTTTTCAAAACACAGGTTGCTTATGAAAAGCCATTTGTGTTTACCATTCAAGCAGATTCACATTTAGATGAAAATACAGATCCCAATCTCTATTTAAAAACCTTGCAAAATATGGCCAGCGATGCGCCAGATTTTTTGGTTGATTTAGGCGATACTTGGATGACAGACAAACACCATCCTGATTATACTGCTTCTCTTAATCAATACCAAGCACAACGCTATTATTTTGGAACCCTTTGTACCTCTAGTTCTTTGTTTCTCACATTAGGTAATCATGATGGAGAAGCATCGCCACAGCAAAAAAATACTGCAGCCATTACTGCATGGTCTACAGCCACAAGGAAAAAATATTATTTTAATCCCGAACCCAATGGTTTTTATAGTGGCAACCAACATAAGGAAAATGAATTGGGACTGACCCAGAATTATTATGCTTGGGAATGGGGCAACGCTTTATTTGTGGTCTTGGATCCATTTAGATTTACCATGGGTAATAAAGACCCTTGGCAGAGAACCCTTGGAGATCAACAATATCAATGGCTAAAAACCACTTTAGAAAAAAGCAAAGCAGTTTTCAAGTTTGTATTCATCCACAATTTAGTAGGTGGCGTTGATTTAAAAGGTAGGGGTAGAGGGGGAGCTGAAGCATCGCATTTTTATGAATGGGGCGGAGCCGATACTGCAGGCGTTAATCAATTTAACAAATATAGACCCAGTTGGGAAAAACCCATTCATGACCTCTTATTACAATACAAAGTACAAGCTGTTTTTCATGGGCACGATCATTTTTTTGCTCATCAACAAAGAGATGGATTGGTCTATCAATTAGTTCCTCAGCCTGGTTCTTTTAAATATGGGAACAATAATCAAGCGGCAGAATATGGTTATCAATCTGGAAAATTATTACAGGCACCGGGCTATCTGCGCGTGCGTTTAGAAAAGAATCAAGCCATAGTGGATTTTGTCCAAAGTAGTTTTGATGAGCGTCACAAAAACAAAGAAGTGCTCTATTCCTATACACTCAAAGCCAATTAGCCAAAATACTAAGAAGCCTTCTGCAACAACTTAGAATGCGCCGTATAAGCTTTGTCGGGACTATAGACAAATAAGCAACTTCCGTTGCGGATGGTTTCAATAATGGGTTTTTTGAAGGCTTCTGGAATAGCAGGGCAACCTTGGCTGCGACCCAAATACCCCATTTGGTGAATGGTGCGCTCATTTACATAATCTGCACTATGCATCACAATGCCTCTTTCCATGGCATTGTCATTGATGCCAGCTTCTTGTCCTTCTAAGCGAAGACTGTATCCATGTTTACCAGAATAGGGACTACCCGTTGTATAGAAACCAAGGCTACTTTTAAAACTATTAAAGGCGTTAGAGAATTTAGAAGCAAGGGCTGTTCCTGAATTTCTACCATGAGATACAAAAGTGTTGAACAATAGGGCGCCGGTTTGTAAGTCTATTACAAACAATCTTTTCTGGCTGGAGGGTAGACTAAAATCAATAATAGTGAGGATATTGTCTTTTTGAACCTTGCCTGCTTCCACCAATGATTGATAACCCGTTAAAGCCATATTGAATGCTTCTTTGGATAAACCCAAACCGTCTAGGTCAAGAGAATCGTACAAAAAAGCCCGATTATTGTCCGCCACAGTAGTAGCAGTTGAGTCTTTATAAGTGGGAAGCTTGGATTTTTTGAGTCCATAATTACCGGTACCAAATACCAGACCACCCATTAATAAGATAACGGGGATTAGCAGAAACCGGATTTTTTTGAACCTCAAAAAACGCATAAGCTATTGATTTTCAATAATTATCCCCAAAATCGGGGGATGGCAAAGGTAGCACCCTATTATTTGCTAGAAAGTTAAAACGGGAATCTTAGCCTCGATTTAACGAATTGATTTCCACATCGGGTTTTTCAAGCGGGCATCTATTTATCTTGCAGCCATGCAAGAGTATCTCAAGGGGTTGAATGAACCGCAATATGAAGCAGTGACGCATGTAAAGGGTCCAATTATGATTGTTGCGGGTGCGGGAAGCGGTAAAACCAAGGTTTTGACCACCCGAATTGCCCATTTAATGGCGGGCGGGGTGGACGCGTTTAATATATTGGCTCTGACTTTTACCAATAAGGCGGCGGCAGAAATGAAGGAAAGGATTGAGAAGATCCTGGGCAATTCTGAGGCGCGCAACCTCTATATAGGTACTTTTCACAGCGTTTTTGCCCGGATTTTGAGGGGTGAAGCCTATAGAATGGGCTATCCCAGCAATTTTACCATTTATGACACAGACGATAGCCGTTCCGTGATCAAAACCGTGGTCAATGAGTTAAACCTAGATGACAAACACTATAAAGCCAATGTAGTTGGAAACCGGATTTCTCAGGCCAAGAATGCCTTGGTGGGTCCAGCAGAATACGCCAATGACTATTATATACAACAAGAAGACATGCGGGCCAATCGTCAGGCCATTTCTCAGATTTACATGGCTTATGCCAATAGATGCGCCAAAAACGGGGCCATGGATTTTGATGACCTTTTGCTCAAAATGCACGAGCTATTAAATAATTTTCCTGATGCCCTACACAAATACCAGCACAAGTTCAAATATATCTTGATTGATGAGTATCAGGATACCAACCCTGTTCAGTACCAGATTACCAAATTATTGGCCGCTGCTCATGAGAATATTTGCGTAGTGGGTGATGATGCCCAGAGCATTTATAGTTTCCGTGGCGCCACTATTGAAAACATTCTCCAGTTTCAAAAAGACTATGACGATGTAAAAGTGGTAAAACTGGAACAGAACTACAGAAGCAGCAAGAATATTATTCATGTGGCCAATGAAGTAATCAAGGTAAACCAAGGTCAGATTCCCAAGAACCTCTGGACCGATAATAACGAGGGAGAAAAGATTCGCTTGGTGCGCACCATGACGGATAATGATGAGGGCAAATTTGTGGCCGATACCATTCAGGAACAAAAGCTGCGCAACCATTTTTATAACCAAGACTTTGCCATTTTATATAGAACCAATGCACAGAGCCGGGCTTATGAAGAGAGTCTGAGACGCATGGGTATTGCTTATAGAATTTATGGTGGCACCAGCTTCTATCAGCGCAAAGAGATCAAGGATTTCTTGGCCTACTTGCGCATCATTGTAAACACCCGTGATGAAGAAGCACTGAAAAGAATCATCAACTATCCCGCCCGCGGTATTGGTAAAACCAGCATAGAAAAACTGGTGACCGCTGCAAATGAAAACGAACTCAGCATGTATGACGTAGTGTCTAGAGCTGGAGAGTTTGGATTCAAAGGAGGTACACTAGAAGCGCTTCAGAATTTTGTGACCATGATTCGCTATTTCCAAAGCCTGCTCACAGATAAGAATGCTTATGATGTGGCAGTGCAAGTGGGTAAGCATACCAATATGGTTAAAGAATTGTTTGCAGATAAAACCACAGAAGGGCTGGCGCGATATGAAAACGTGCAAGAGATTTTGAACTCCATTAAAGAGTGGACCGAGAGCCCTGATACAGAAGATGGTGAAGTGGGTAGCAAGAGTATGGGTGCTTATTTGCAACAGATTACTTTGGTTACCGATGCCGATGATGACAAACAAGAAACCGATGTAGTGAAACTGATGACCATTCACGCGGCAAAGGGTTTGGAATTTAGTTGTGTATTTGTAGGAGGTATTGAAGAAACCCTGTTCCCCAATGCCATGGCCATTAACACACGCGAGGAATTGGAAGAAGAACGTAGGTTATTCTATGTAGCAATTACCAGAGCCAAACAACATCTTTGGTTAACCTATGCCAACTCCCGCTATAGATTTGGTCAGTTGGTTCAAAATGAACCCAGCCGTTTTATTGAAGAAATGCCCGAAGCCTATATAGACAAGAGTTATGCAGGTGGTGGGGCCAGAAATAACTCCTCCAGCCAATGGGGTGGTGGCTTTGAGAGAATGCAACGCGGATTTGGCTTTGGCAATAATAATGCTGCAGCCAGTGCCGAGAAAAAATACGGAGCACCTCCAGCCAGAAAGCCTGATGCACCCAAGGGCAAACCAGAATACCTACCGGTTGTTCCGCCAACTACCAAAGTGGTAGAGCATCAGCCTTCCGGCGATTTTGTAGCCAGTGATACCAGTGGCTTACAAGCTGGTCAAAAAGTGGAGCATTTAAAATTTGGATTTGGGATAGTGGCCAAGGTTGAGGGGTCAGCGCACAATCCTATTGCCACCATCAACTTTACCACCAATGGTGAAAAGAAAATCATGCTCAACTATGCCAAACTGCGCATTGTGCCGGAATAAATAGGGTCTTGGTTAGAAGACATGGCCGTAGGCTAGTCCTTTACCTTGATTTTGGTTTCTACTGAAGCTGGTGCAAATACACCACCCTTATCCTTGGGCAAAAGCGTGGAATTGGGCAGGAACAATAAGGTTTCTGGTAAGAGAAAATTGAATGAGGAATTGCTGTTGGGTGAGGTTCTTAAATAGCGCAATAAGACTTCCATTTGAGGCCGTTCTTCTTGCACAAAGGGTTGAACGGATAAGGGATATTTGTTCCACCTAGAACCCGCGGCCCAGTAACATCCGTTTACATTA
The DNA here is from genome assembly GCA_943372225.1 of Chitinophaga pinensis. Classification (GTDB taxonomy): domain Bacteria; phylum Bacteroidota; class Bacteroidia; order Chitinophagales; family Chitinophagaceae; genus Sediminibacterium; species Sediminibacterium pinensis_L. The sequence continues at coordinate 115,720 of CALRXV020000003.1, forward strand.
TTCTCGCTCAAATATTTCAAAAAATTATCCAAAACGGTTAGCCATCTTAGGTCATTATCTGGTACTCCGTATTCACCTACATAACCACGTTTGTTATGGTCCTTGAGCCAGCGAACAAAAGGCATAACCCTTCTAACCCCAGTATATTCATCCGCCCCACTACTATCATAACTTTCTACATATCTGCCTGAATAATTCTTGTCAAAATAACAGTGCGCATCATACATCAGGTTGTCATTTGGGTCAACCAGGTCTTTGAGATGATCACTATACTGGCGCCATTTTTCAGCAGTGGCGTAATTGTCACCAGAAATAATGATAATGGCTTTTTTGTCTACCTGCCGCAACATATTGATGGTGTTTTGAGCCGTAGTAAACCAATCATATTCCCCCATATCATGTGGCTCGGTCATGATCTCATAACCAAATACGTTGCGTAGGTCAGTAAATTCTAAAGCTAGTTTTGACCAGAAATCACCTAACATATTGCGTGGCACCATAGGACTACCTACAATATGCTCCGTTTTCCCAATCACATAACGGCCAAAATTGTGCATGCTCAAGACTACCCGTATATTTCTATCAGAGCAGTATTTAATTACCCGGCGCATTTCGTCTACATTGGCACGATCTAATGGACCACCGGGTGTTTGTTGCACCCGCTCCCATTTGAAAGGAACGGTCAAGAGTTGTAATCCACGCTGGTAGAAATATTCAATATCTGAATCGGAAGGGTAGATATAATCCTTACCCAAAACCCCAGGAATGGTTTTTTCTTCAAATTCGGCTCCGCAGATATTGATGCCAAAGGGTTTCACGCTATTTTGCGCAGAAACGGTGGCACTGGTCATAAATAGAACCAAGACTATGGTGGGAATGCGCATTTGTTTCATGTACTTATATAGAACGAAAAATCCGGCCAATTATTGACTAGACTGCCAAGATGGAGCAAAAAGGCCCCCAAAAGGTTTTCGATATCCGAAAAAAAGGGGGTTACTCCCTGCTTGGCCCCCCGGATTGAACCATCCCAGCGCGCTTTTGTTTAAATTTGCATTCGTTACCCACGCATAAAATCTTTCTTATGATTAAAACAGGCAACCCAGTGATCAGCATCTATACTGAAATGACACCCAATCCAGAGACCATGAAATTTGTGGCCAACAAATTATTGTATCCTGGTAAAAGCATTGATTTTGCTGATGAAACATTGGCAGGACCATCGCCTTTGGCAAAAGAACTCTTTGGATTTCCTTTTATTAAGTCTGTATTTATTGCCAGCAACTTTATTACCCTGACCAAGACCCCAGATACAGATGATTGGCAAGATGTGATTCCTTCTATCAAGACTTTCTTGAAAGAGTATTTGGAAAATGGCGGCGTAGTAGTAAATGATGATGAGGTTTCAAAAACCAAACAAGAAGCTAGCAATACCGTAAGTGCGGATGACGATGATATTGTAAAGCGTGTGAAAGAATTGTTAGAGAACTATGTAAAACCAGCCGTTGAAATGGATGGTGGTGCTATTCAATTCCGCAGTTATAAAGATGGCGTGGTGAACCTGATGTTGCAAGGATCTTGCAGTGGTTGCCCTTCTTCCATGGTAACCTTGAAAGCTGGTATTGAAGGCATGATGAAACGCATGATTCCTGAAGTAACAGAAGTAATGGCAGAAGCCGAATAATTGAATTAAATAGTTTGAGTGATACTAGCGCCCTTGGAATTTTCCGGGGCGTTTTTGTTTTCTAATTTTCAGCTATAGCGTATCCGCGTTTTCTTAATAGCTAATTTGATTTACAGCACTGCAGATATTCATTTCCGTTATGCAATATGCCATCAGGATTCAAAGCAAAAATAATCAGCAATAAATTTAGCAACATAGAACAAATGTAAACACCATATTTACTGTTATTTTAGTGAAAACAATTAGGTTGGAAAATATTGAGCATATTTCAAGAATTAGAAAAGTATTAGATTTTATAGAAAATAATCTACACGAAGAACTGAAATTAGAAATTATAGCAAGGGAGGGTTATTATTCTCCTTTTCACTTTCACAGAATTTTTAAAGGTATTATTGGAGAAACATTACAAGCCTTCATTCTTAGAAAAAGAATGGAAAGATCACTGATCTTATTAACTAAAGAAAAACACAAACTTTTAGATGAGATCTATTACGAGATTGGATTCAAAAGTCACTCCACTTTCAGCAAAACTTTTAGAAAATACTTTGGTATTACACCTACAAACTTTAGAAAAATTTCACCAGAGAATTTCAGCAAGATTGTACAAACCAATAGCAATAATGGACAAATCAACCTCTTATTTGAACAATACATTTGTAATGTTAAACAAATACAAAACATTATGAAAAACGCTACCATTGAAATCAAGCAAATGCCGGAAATGCATCTTGCTTCTGTAACAAGTATTGGATTTCAAAATATTGAAAAAGCTTTTGAAAAACTGATCAATTGGGGGATTTCTAAAAACCTATTTCCCAGAGAAAATTTAAAAATGATCTCTGTCTATCATGATAGTCTTAAAGTAACTACACCGGAAAAAGTAAGAATTAATGCTTGCATGTTGTTAGACGCACCCATTAATAATGAAGGAGAAATATTCCCCGAAACACTTCCTGCCGGGAAGTACATTGTTGGAAATTTCTTTATTGGTTTAGATGAATTTGAAGAAGCCTGGAATGGCCTGTTTATGTGGATGAATGAAAAGGGGTACCAATTTAGAAGGGTCTTCCCTTACGAGATTTATCACACAAATTATAAAGACCATCCTGAAGGTAAAATGAAGGTTGATTTTTGTATACCCATTATGTAAATCAAGCGTACAGGGTATTTTAAAGTTGTATTTTTGAATAATGCTTCAAATGATACAATCATATTGTTGTAAGCACTGGGACGCTTTTTTAGCAGCCCTTGCAGCTTGTGTGAGTATGTACTATCTCACAGCCTATAGCGGCATTGGACTTTCACCAGACAGTATTGCTTATAGTTCTGCGGCTATTAATTTAAAAAACGGTGCTGGGTTGTTGGATTATAATTCTCTGCCCTTGGTAGAATTTCCTGCGGGATATCCCTTGTTTTTGGCGGGTCTTTCTTTAATAAGTGGATTAACGCCTATTGCCCTTGCGCCAGTGTTGAATGCGGGTTTGTATGTTGTCTTGATCTTGCTCACCAGTCAGATTTTGCATGGCATGGATGGCATTACAAGATGGTATCGCGCAGCCCTATTTTTGGTATTAGCCTGCAGTCCTTGTTTGTGGGAAGTCTATGGCATGCTCTGGTCTGAGACCCTGTTCTTGGTATGGGTATTGGTATTTATCCTTCAATGGAAGCGTTACAGCATTGCACATGACTATCGCCATCTTTTTGTTTTATCCTTAATAGTTGCGCTTGCATTCTTAACCAGGATTGCAGGCATTAGTTTATTGGCAACCGGTTTTGCGCTCATCTTATTTGACGGACAAATCAACGGCCTAAAGAAAATCAAACAACTCACACTCTTTAGTTTGGTAAGCATTATGCCATTAGCCATTAATTTGTATCGCAATCATTTGGTAACAGGTACAGCTGCGGGTGTAAGAGAAAAAGCCCTCCGATCCTTTGGTCAAAATCTAATAGATAGTGGTTGGGTATTAGGAACTTGGTTACCCTTGTTTGGAGATAAGGGTTTTGCTGGCGCGATGGTTTTGCTAACGCTGCTAATTTTAGTAATTGGCATATTACTATTTCGAGTTTTTCAACAACAATATTATCATCGCATCAGTACGGCGGTAATGGCATCTTTCTTGGTCTATGCCATTTTTATATTGGGCATTTCATCAGTGTCTAGATTTGAAACACTGAGTAGTAGGTTACTGTCTCCTATGTACCTACCCTTACTCATGACCAATTTATATTTTTTAGCAACACTGATTACTAAGACCAAAAGAGGAATCAAATATTTGACCATCGGCGCAGCCATCTTGGTCTTGGGTTTTGGGCTAAGGAATCAATATGTTTTAAATGCCGATAATTGGGAGGGCATCAAAGACGCGGGCATTCCTGGTTATTCAGAAACACAGTGGACAGAATCGCCCATGGTAGCCTATATTAACCAACACAAAGATTCATTGAATGGGTCTATTTATGCCGATGCACCAGGTGGACTCTATCATTTAACAGGTCTTCATTCCCTGCCCCTACCGCACAAAGAAATTGTAAAAGAACAGGCAGAAATGTTTTCACATAAAGACTTTATTGTAGTCTGGTTTTATGACGGTGTAAACGATGACCTGATTGATATTCCTATTATTGAACATCACGCAACACTGACTTTGAAAAAGGAATTTGAAGACGGGATTATTTATTACTTCAAAACAGGCATGAACGGACAACGGTAAGTCAATAGCTTTCTGTATTTTGTGCCCCATGCAAATTGACCAATTAGTAGAACAGTTTATTTCTGGAATTAAACAAACGGGACCGCTTGAATTTATTGCGGTTTTTGCTGGTATTGCCAGCGTTTGGTTTAGTAGAAAGGAGCATATACTGGTTTATCCTATTGGCCTAATCAATACCATCATTTACATTTATCTGAGTTTGAAGGGTCACTTATTGGGTGAAGCCAGTGTGAACTTGTACTATACCATCATGAGTATTTATGGTTGGGTTTTATGGACCAAAAAAGACCCACACAAACAGGAATTGGTTTTGCACATAACTTTTAGCAGTGCTAGGGAATGGGTGCAACAATTAGCCTTCTTTGCCATCTTTTATCTGGGCATTTTTGCAGCACTTACCTGGGCCAAACAGGCTTTTGCGCCAGAAGCCATTCCTTGGGCCGATGCTTTTGCCAGTGCTACCGCTTATACGGGTATGTGGCTAATGGCCAGAAAAAAAGTAGAGAGTTGGGTATGGTGGATTGCAACAAATATGGCTTCTATTCCGTTGTACTTTATCAAAGGATATGTCTTTACCAGTGTTCAGTTTATGGTGCTATTGGTATTGGCCATTGCAGGTTTGATTACCTGGCAACAAAAAGCAAAGCAAGCATGAGTTTGATAAAAGTAGTAGTGATTGGTCCTGAGTCAACGGGTAAAAGTAGTTTGTGCGCAGAATTGGCGACTCATTTTAATACCCAGTGGTGCCCAGAATATGCTAGAGAACATTTAACCGTTCATGGTAAAACTTATGGTTATGATGACCTGCTCACTATTGCCCAGAAGCAATTGGCGTTGGAAGACAAGTATACCAACCAAGCCTTGAATAATGATCAATCTTTGCTTTTTATAGATACAGATATGTATGTAATGAAGGTTTGGTGCGAATACGTATTTCAAAAATGTCACCATTATATTCTAGAGCAAATTACCCAGCGTCAATATGATCTTTACTTACTCTGTGATATTGATCTGCCTTGGGTGCAAGATGAACTCAGAGAATATCCGGCTGATGGTCCCAGAAAAGAATTATTTCAGATTTACAAAGACTTGTTGATTAACCAGTCTACTCCCTTTGTGGTCATCAATGGCAATTACCAAGAACGTTTACAAGAAGCCATTGAAGCGGTAGGGCAATTACAAGGTGCATTAGTGTGATTTGATAATATCCAACACGTCAGGATCGTCTTCTATATTATGCATCTCACGCAAGATTTGCGGATAGCGCCAGCTCACCCTTCTACTCTGTGGTTTTACTGTAAAAATTTTGGGATTGGGCAAACAAGCAATAATCATAGCAGCTTCTGCGCGGCTTAAGTTTTTGGCGGGTTTGCCAAAATAGGCCTGTGATGCGGCTTCCATTCCAAAGATGCCAGGGCCCATTTCAATAACATTGAGGTATACGTCTAAGATGCGCTCTTTTCCCCAGATCAATTCAATGAGTAAGGTAAAATAAGCTTCAGGTACTTTGCGTATGTATTTGAAGACACCACCGCCCTGCCAGAGAAATACATTTTTGGCCACTTGTTGGGTAATGGTACTGGTTCCAGCACCTAATGGTAGTTTGCGTTTTTTTCCTTTCTTCTTGGGTTTCAAACTTTTTTCAATGGCATCCCAATCAAAGCCGGTATGATCTGGAAAAGCCTGGTCTTCACTGGCAATGGCTGCAAGTTTGGCATTATAAGACAATTCAGACCCAGAAACATAATCTCTTTTTAAACCATAGCCAAATGCATTGCTAATTTGGGTAATGGTAACAGGAGGCATGACCCACTTACAAATAATCACATACAATAGGGATGAGACAAACATCCAAAGCATTGCTTTCTTGGTAAAACGCCAGATTTTTTTCAGCATGGGGATCTATGGATTGGTGCCTAGTTGAATGGTCATCATTTTATACCGGCTTCCCATTTTTAAATAAGTCTTATGAGTAGATTGTAAAATCTTGCCTAAGATAAAAAATCCTCCGGCAATCCCAAGACCTGTTAGGTTTTGTGCTCCAAAAATGGCTTCCCCCTTGATCAGGCTATTAGTAACATTGAGTAAAATATAGGCGCCACCTCCCAATTGAAACAGGGCTCCATTGCTGATGATATTGCTTGAACCTTTTTTGGGCATCCCATAGATTTCGTTTACGTGTAATTTGAGTAGACCAAAATGTGCGGTATCAGTGCTAGCAAATCCAAATTGATTACCCACCTGTCTAAGTTGAATTTGGTCAATGGTAACAGAATCGTTTCTGACCATTTTCACAATACCCTCAATCCATTGTTTGCTACTAAACTGGAATTGAATATAAGAACCGTTGGTCCAGGTTTGAAGTGTCTGAGTTTTGTCTTTGAGTAGGAGCAGGTCGTTTTGTGCAAACAGCTTTGCCGATAAACAACAACAAAAAAGAAAGCAGCTAAGTTTCATTGGCGGTAAGATACTTGGATTATGGATTGACCTTCCTAAAAATAACGTTAAACCTATTTCAAATGGTCTCCAAATTGGAGTACACCCCAACAAAGAGCAATACCAAATCCAATCAAGATTAAACCAGACAATTGGTTAATATGGTGCAGGTTTCTAGGGGTCATCTTAGGTCTCAAACGCCCTGCCAGCATCACTTTTAGAATATCGGTCAATAAGACAAACACCAAACATGTGCCAAATACAACAGCTCGGTATTGAATGGGATTGGCATAAGTAACCGAATCAGCCAAGATGGCTGCTGACCAAACAAACCAGAAAATAAAGACCCCAGGATTGAGCATATTCATAAAAAAGCCAGAGAGATAAATGGCTACCCAGTCTCGCTTTCTAAAGACTTTTTCCTTGAGATTATTGTCATCATCTACCGCCACTTTTTTAAAAAAGAAAGTATATATGCCCACAGCAATTAAGAAGATACTTCCAGACACTGCAATCAGGGTTTGGTGGGCCAAGGCCGATTGAAATAGAGAAGTAAATAAATTACAAATGAGTAACAAAGCAATATCGCTAGAAGAGACTCCGGCCACAAAAATATAACCCGCTTTGTGTCCGTTGTTGATACTTTGTTTAAGAATGGCAAATATCACGGGCCCTACTGAAATGGCCAGTAGCACGCCTAAACCCAGTCCCTTGATAATTGCTGCAATCATGCTCTTTTTTGAAAGTTCAAATCATTAAGGCGTAATGGGTTCGCCTTTCAGAAATCGCTGCCAGTCTTGCAACAATGATCCCTTTAGCACCCTTGGAAATTTGTGTTGACCTCCAATCTTTCCTTTGGCTGTCATAAAATTCATAAAATCCTTTTCTGTTAACACGTCTAGAATCACATCTTTCAAAGCGCTTCTACGTTCTACTGCATAATCATCATTGAGTTCACAAAGGTGTTGGTCAATTTTTTTGGCCAAATCTTTGGCGTCTACTTGATCATTACAAGCAACATACCAATGATGCGCAAAGAAATTGCCAAATGGCACACCCGCTACCGTAAATTCTGGAATACTAATATTCAATTCCTCACTAGCCAATTGAATGGCTTTGTTCATATTGTCTACGCTCAAGTGCTCACCCACCAGACTCAAGAAATGTTTGGTGCGTCCTGTAATGATGATTTCACAACGGTCTTTGTCTACAAATTTTACGGTATCACCAATCAGGTAACGCCAGGTGCCAGCCGTGGTGCTGATTAAGAGGGCATAGTCTTTTCCTTCTTCCACTTCATGAATCATGAGTGCTTCAGGAAACTCTTTCATATCGCCATTGGCGTCAAAATTCACGTCATCAAAAGGTACAAATTCAAAAAAGATATGCTCACTGGTAACCAGTTTCATACCCTCTGCAAATTGACGATCTTGATAGGCAATAAAGCCTTCGCTGGCCAAATAAGTTTCAATATAAGTAATGGGCTTGCCCAATAACTTTTCAAATCCTTTTTTATAAGGTTCAAAGCTCACGCCACCGTGTACAAAAAAAGCTAGGTTGGGCCACATTTCATGGATATTATTGAGCTTGTAACGCTCAATCACCATTTCCATACACATCTGAATCCATGCAGGAACCCCTACCAAAAAAGCAATATCCCATTCAGGAGCTTTTTCTACAATCTCTTCTAGTTTCTTATTCCAGTCTTTTTCTTTGGCAATTTTCTTTCCCGGTTTGTAAAAGGGTTGAAACCAGAAAGGGGCTTTCATTTGGGTAATCCCACTAAGGTCTCCAGAATAATAACCCGGTCCTTTTTGTAAATCTGTGCTTCCGCCTAGGGTTAGCCAACCGCGTCCCAAAGCGCCCAATGGAATGTCTTCATAATTGCGCAAAGTGAGCAAGTGTTTGATCATGGCCAACTTATTGCCACGTAGCAGGTCATTGGTAATGGGCAAGAATTTACTGGCAGACTCACTGGTACCACTACTAAGAGCATAAAACTTGATCTTGCCAGGCCAGCAGATATCAGACTTTCCCTCTAGGGTCTTATGCCACCATTCCTTATAAATCTTGTTATAATTATAAGTAGGTACTAGTTCTTGAAATTTCTTGCCGGGGTGTTTGCTCAATAAGATATCGTCAAAACGAAAGGTTTGGCCAAATTCTGTAAACCTTGCTTTCCTAAGCATCTTTCTCAACACCTTTAATTGCTGCCTCCTAGGATTGTTCTGGGGCAGACGCAGGGCCTTGAGTATGGAATTGGGAAGCTTGATATCAAGAATAGCCATCGTTAGAAACCGTTTTGCTAAAGAAATACGAAGCTAAAGCAAATGCATTAAAAAACACGATTACCACCTGATTAAGCGGAGCCTAGGGCAGTTAAATGGCGCTTGGCTGATTTGGAGCTACGGCTCTTCCACTGGTTTCTTTTGAATCACTACCAATGATGGATCCGCTTTCAGCCGCATGAAACCATAATTCACCCTCATAATTCGCAAAATCTTCTGATAAGGCAATGATTTGTTTCCAAGTCAAACTGGCTCCCTCAGAAAATAAAATGGCCTGGTAATTGGCTTTGTTTTTTAATACTTGCTTGTCTTCAGGTAAGTAAGTTAGGGTATTGCTAGCGCCAAACCCCGTATTGTTTAAGATCTCTTTGGCTCCTAGACCCTGACCTTCCGCAGCCAAGAGCGCAATCTGCTTTGGGCGATGCTTGCGTTGGAAACCCAACAAATGGTTCAAGGGGGTCAGTATTAATCTGTGCAAAATGCTAAAAGCACCCCTGATGATGATGGCCAATTGAATGAAAAAGGCAAAAAATCCTGCACGCCTTCCAGTATAATTCTTTTGCACAAAGAGACGCATGGCATTATAAAACAACAAAACATAATTCAAACTGCCCTTTCTGGTGCTCTCCCCTTTGAAATGGATAATGGAACTGCCCGCAAAATAATAATTCTTGAATCCTGCTTTTTGCACCCGATAGCTTAGGTCAATATCTTCTCCATACATGAAAAATCGTTGGTCAAAACTGCCCACTTGGTCCAATACGGTTTTCGGAAATAGCATAAACGCTCCCGCCAACACGTCTACTTCATGGTCTTGGTGCTGACTCAAATGCCCCAAAGAATAACGGTTAAAAATGGAAGAACGGGGAAAAAGGGCAGACAGACCTGTAAGTTTATATAGTGCCGAAACCGGCGATGGAAAAGCCCTTTTGCTTTCTGGTAAAAATTTGCCCGAGCCATCTAGCATTCGAATACCCATGGCACCTGGGTTTGGTTGCGCCTGAATAAAATCAAGGCAAAGCCTAAAACAGTCTTCCGCCACCAAGGTATCTGGATTCAAAAACAAAACATATTGCCCCCGGCAATGGGTCAATGCCTGATTATTGGCTTTGGCGTATCCTGTATTTTCTTGATTGGGTATAAAATGCACCCAAGGAAATAGGCCTTCTAAATAGTCTAAACTGCCGTCTGTGCTGGCGTTGTCTACTACCCAAACCTCGGCTTCCAAACCTTGAATGGCTTTTGAAACGCTGTGCAGACACTGTTCCAGAAAGAACCGGACATTGTAATTGACTATGATAATGGATAATTCCAAGGCAGAATATGAACCACGAATTAAACCAAAAACTCCCGTAATACCATTGAATGGTTCATGAAATCATTTCTGAATCAAGCAAAACGGGGGTACTTTTGCCCCATGATTAAACAGACCCTGATTAAAGCGGCCGAAGCTGGAGCCGCAGTGATGCAAAGTTATTTTAACGGCAGTTTTCAAATTTCCAATAAGGAAGGCATGAACAACTTAGTAACAGAAGCAGACCACGCTTCTGAGAAAGCCATCTTTGACATTATTAAAGCAGACTTTCCAGACCATTATATATTGAGTGAAGAAGCAGGAGAAATTATCCAAGACAGTACCTTCAAGTGGATCATTGATCCCATTGATGGCACGGTTAATTTTGCCAATGGCATTCCTATTTGTTGCGTGAGTATTGGGGTAGAACAAGATGGTAAGATGATCATGGGTGCGGTATACAATCCTTTCATGAATGAATTCTTTTTTGCACAAAAGGGTTTTGGCGCCACCCTCAATAACAAAAGGATTCATGTAAGCAATAAGTCTGAAGTTATCAAGAGCAGTATGGTTACAGGTTTCCCTTATACCTATTTAGATAGTCCTAACGGACCCTTGCAGGTGTTTGAAAAACTGATTCGCAAAGGGGTGCCTGTTAGAAGATTGGGTAGTGCAGCCATTGATCTTTGTTGGGTGGCCGCAGGCCGATTTGACGGATTTTATGAACACAAACTTAACGCTTGGGATAGCGCTGCCGGATACCTGATGGTAGAAGAAGCTGGTGGTAAAGTAACTGATTTTAAAGGCGAAATTTATTCTCCTTATCAACCCCATATTATTGCTACCAATGGATTGATACATGATGAATTAGTAGCTATTGTAAATGGTGGTCCCGTAAACGGATAGTCACAAACAAAAACAAGTACATGGAAGAAAGAACAGAAATAGCCGAACTAGGTGAGTTTGGATTGATAGAACACTTGACCAAGAATTTTGAAATTCAAAATGTAAGTACGGTCCTGGGAGTGGGTGATGACGCAGCCGTGATTGACCATTTTGGCAAGCAGACTGTGATTACCACAGACCTTTTGTTAGAAGGGATACATTTTGATTTGATGTATACCCCGCTCAAACATTTGGGATATAAATCTGTGATGGTGAACCTGAGCGATATCTATGCCATGAATGCGCAACCCACACAGATTACGGTGAGTATTGGCATTAGCAATAGGGTGAGCATGGAAGCTTTGAATGAATTCTATGAAGGCATTTACCTGGCTTGTGAAAAGCATGGTGTTGACTTAATTGGCGGAGATACTTCCACTTCTCAAAAAGGATTTATCATTAGCATCACCGCAATAGGTGAAGTAGCACCTGATAAATATGTGAAAAGAAGTACGGCCCAGAAGGGCGATCTGATCTGTGTTACAGGTGATTTGGGTGGTGCTTTTTTAGGCCTTACATTGATGGAGCGCGAAAAGAAAATCTATTTAGAGAATCCGCAGATTCAACCCGATTTGGAAAACGAGTCATATATAGTGGGAAGGTTGTTGAAACCAGAAGCGCGCAAAGACATGATTGAATTTTTTGAAAAAAATGAAATCATGCCTACTGCTATGATGGACGTAAGCGATGGCGTGAGTAGTGAAGTCATGCACCTTTGCAAACAGAGCAACCTGGGTTGCAGAATCTATGAAGAGAAATTGCCTATCAACGATGAAAGCCGAAAAGCTGCTTATAAATTTGGTCTAGACCCTACGGTTTGTGCACTCAATGGCGGAGAAGATTATGAACTCATCTTTACGCTGAAACAAGAAGACCACGAGAAGATCACATTTAATGAAGAAATCAGCGTGATTGGATATATGACCGATTTGGAAGAGGGTTGCAAACTCTTGACCAAGGGCGGCAATACATTTAATATTACTGCACAGGGCTGGAATGCCTTTCAACAATAATTTTTAAGCATGCAAAACAGAAGAATCTGCTGGCTGTTTTGCATGCTTGTTTTTTTAATAGCTTGTGGGCCATCGCGCCAAAGCGCTTATTCCCCGCTGAATAAAAAGTCTCCTGCAATTTTACAAGAAGAGGTAGCGCTCTTGCAAAAAATTTTGGAAGCCAACCACCCCAGTTTGTATTGGTATACACCCAAGGACAGCATGGATTTCTATTTTAAACAAGCCCGTGAAAGCATTACTGATTCCTTAAATGAAATTCAATTCAAAAATCATGTAGCCCTCTTGATTGCCAAGATTCATTGTGGTCATACCACGGTGCGTTTTTCAAAAGAATATAGAAAAACCGCTACGCAATTTCAGTTTCCAGCATTCCCCTTGTCTATTAAAACCTGGGGCGATAGTATGGTGGTCTTGGGTGGATCCTTTGCACAAAAAGCCGTGAGTAAAAGAGGTACCATTATTACCAGTATCAATGGAAAAACCAATAGAGAAATCTTGGATAGCATCTTTCCCTATATCAGCATTGATGGGTACGCCAATAATTATCGCAGTCAATTGGTGAGCAACCAATTTGGAGCTTGGTATAAAACCATTTTTGGATTAGACAGTCAATACATAATAAAGTATATAGACAGCACAGGAATGGCTGCTGTAGATACTTTGCGCAATTTTAATCCTGGTCTTAGACCTAGTAGAAGACCCATACCCAATGATAGTTTGGCCCGCGTTGTAACAAGACCAAGCCGCAAACAAATTAGAGCAGCTAATAAATTCAACCAACGGTCTTTGCAAATTGATACCAGTATCAATACTGCTTATCTGCGTATCACTAGTTTCTCAGCTCCTGGCTTGCGTAAATTTTTCAAACAGTCTTTTAAAACCATTCAAGAAAAACAGATTCCACACTTGGTGATTGACCTAAGAGAAAATGGAGGAGGACAAATTATCAATAGTATTCGCTTAACAGAATACCTAGCCAAACAACCTTTTAAAGTGGCAGATTCGGTGGTGGCCATTAGTAGAAAATTTGAATATGGTTCACATATTAAACAGTCTTGGCTCTATTGGTTTCCTATGAACTTTTCTGCCCATAAAATGGGCGATGGTAAAATTCATTATCGCCGTTATGAGACCAAGCAATATGAGCCCAATAAACACCATAGATTTGACGGAGACATTTATATTGTACAAGGTGGATTGAGTTTTAGTGCTGCCACCATGTTTGCTGGAAACCTAAAGGGTCAGTCTAATGTAACCATTGTTGGAGAGGAATCTGGTGGTGGTTATTATGGAAATTCGGCCTTACATCTTCCCACTATTGTATTGCCAAACACGGGTTTGCAAATTAGCTTGCCCATGTATAGAATAGTGCTAGCGGGCAATAGACCAAAAGGTGCAGGAGTGCAACCAGATCTTCCGGTTGGGCCCAGTTCAGAAGCTATTCGCAAGGGACAGGATCTAAAATTGTTACAGATTAGAAAGTTAATTCAGTCTTCAAAAAATCCTAGTTAGGTGTAATTACAGCTTCTATAGCTAAGTATTCATTCATACATACCAGATTTGCGGGTAAGCCTGTTTCAATTGATCCCAAACTAGTATCACCAATGGCTTTTGCAGGAGTGGTACTCACCATGCGCAAAGCGTCTTCTAAAGGAACACCCACTTCTTTGACCAAGTTTTGTAAGCATTTCAGCATGGTAAGAGCAGAGCCTGAAAGAATACCATTGGATGCATATTTGTCTCCTTCCAAATGGTGTGGATAAGGTCCGGTACTGGTTTCAGCAACGGCATCTGTGATAGCAAAAAGTCTTTGCCCCATTTGTTTCCAGGCAATTTTGAGTGCAGCAAAATCTACATGGAAACCATCAGGTACCATGCTAGACAAAACGCTTGGGTGATTAAACACAGCACCCACCAAACCGGGAGCACGATGTTGCAATGGACTCATGGCATTGAACAAATGTGTAACTGTTCCAATACCCTTGTCAAAAGCATTGGTTGCTTCTTCATAAGTTGCATTGCTATGACCAGCCGAAACGGTCACGCCTGCAGCTTGTATTAAATCTACAATTCCTGGCGCCAAAACTTCTGGTGCTACGGTAATGATTTTGATGACACCCTCTCCATATTCCAACAAATCCATCACTTCTTGTTCTGAAGGAGAATGAATAAAGGATTCAATATGTGCCCCTTTTTTGAGTGGGTTTAACCAAGGACCTTCTACGTGCAAACCCAAACATCCTTTACCTCCCTCAGCCCAATATGCTCTAATGGCGTCAATACATTGGTGAAAGACTTTGGTATCATTGGTTGCTACAGTAGCTATAAAATTAGGCGCCCCTCCCTCAATACAATATTCATACAATCGGTAGAGCGCATCTACTTCTGGATAAACCGATAATAGTTTAGAATGGGCACCATAGATCTGAATGTCTAAAAATGCTGGCGCGATAAAATCATAGATAGGTCCTTCATTATCCGACAATACTTCATTGGGAAGAATAGCCACCACTTTACCCGCTTCTACTTCCACGGCGTGGTTGATCAAGCACTGATGACCCGTATATAATTGTTTGGCCAAATAGATTTTAGACATCTGAATTGTTTTGTAAAATTTGAAAAGGATCTGCGTCTTTCCAGAAGGGGAATTTGGTTCTTATTGCTTCTAAGTGATTTTTGTCTAGTGCCATGGTATGCGTGATAACTTCATGGGAGTTGGAATATAGTACCTGACCCAGTGGGTCTACCACCATGCTATCACCACTATGATTGATTCCCTTTCCGTCTTCACCCACTCGGTTCACCCCAATGACATAGCACTGGTTTTCTATAGCGCGGGCAATGAGTAAGGATTTCCATGCATGGCTTCTGCGCTCGGGCCAATTGGCCACATAGACCAATATATCATATTCTGGTTGTTCATTGATTTGTTGTCTGGCCCAAACTGGAAAGCGTAAGTCATAGCAAATTTGTAGGTTGATTTTCCATCCATTTACACTTGCAATCAGTCTTTTGTTGCCGTTACTATAGTGTTGGTCTTCTCCAGCAAATGCAAAGCGATGTCTTTTATCATAATAACCATAAGATCCATTGGGTAACATCCAAATCAACCTATTAAAATATTGGCCTGCTTCTTCTATAATCAAGGACCCTGTTAAAATGATTTTATGTTTTCTGGCCATGGACCGCATCCATTCTACACTTGGTCCCTCCATGGTTTCTGCTAGTTTTTCTGGTTGCATGCTGAACCCAGTTGAAAACATTTCTGGAAGCACTACCAATTGGGTAGGTTGTCCAATAGCCTGAATCTGTTGCTCCAATAGGCTCAGGTTGGCATGCTTGTCTTCCCAGTGCAGGTTGGCTTGAACCAAAGTGACCAATAGTTGAGACATAATCTTGAATTGCTGTCTACAATATTACTAAAACCGACAGTTGAATTGTAAGGAAAGATATTGCTGATTGCCTAACTGTGTTTTGGTTTCTCTGGATTGATAGACCCATGCAGCTTTCATACTAAATGCTTTTTTTGCATAACATAGACCAATGCTTTGTTGAAAAACCCAGGGCAGTGGATCAGCTAGGATTGCATTTCCAGCACTGGCGTTTTTAACTCCTTGCAGTGTAGCATTGTATTGTTGCCAGGTCCACTGGGGTTGAGCATAGATAAACCATTCTTTTTCCTGTTCAAATCCAAGACCTCCTTTGGTGACCCTAGCATTCCATAAAGCGGAATGTTGGTTTTTTTCAAAAATGCCCAAAGTAAACATCGCGCCAGCACCAGCGTTAACAAAAGCATTGCCCCAATTGGCTTTGATTAAGGGAACGGCCTTAAATTTTTGAGTGGGTTGCCAAGATAGGGGTGCATAGACTATTCCTAAGTTGGCGGTGGTGCCGTTATTGACCTGATAATCCCAGCCCTGAAATTTTTTGTATTTGAAAAGGCTATGATAGTTGTTTTGTAAGGATTCCCCTCCGGATTCTTTACCAACCATACCCAGACTGGCAGACCATCTAAGAAAACCATTGTTTTTAAAAAAACGGGTTTCTTGAAATTGGAGATAGAGATAACCGCAATAGGGTCTGTCAATACCTTTTATAGGAATGATTTCTCTGTTTACTGGGGTAAAAATCTGTTGCCCAATTTCTAGGCTATGGATCTTTTTGTTTTGTTTGCTTTTGGCAGCCCTGCTAAATTGTAGCATAAAGCCATTGGTATAATAGGCATCGTGGTATTGGAGTAGATAGGCGTCATTTTCAGTGGTAAATGACAATTCATTGCGCTGAGCCAGACCTTGCTTTGGCAGAATTAATTGAGAAATGAATAGAGCCAATAGCAAAAAACAGCGCATCAGGGAAATTTTTGTCAAGTTACAATTAATCCCCAATGCTAGACCGAATCTTGGCAATGGCGCCTTGGATCAGACTTAGCTCAAAGCCCCTTTGCAGCAAAAAACTGGTGGTTTTGGCAACACGATTCAGGTATTGTTCTTTTTTTAATAGCGTCCATTTACCAAGGGCCAGCTTGTCCAAACAATCTAGATAAGCCCCTTGATCTATCTCTTTCATGGCCTTACGAATATTATAAGCACTCACCCTTTTTTGCTTTAGCGCCGCTTCAATTTTGACCCTTCCCCATTTTTTCTGTCTAAAATGGCCACCCACAAACTGTTGGGCATAGCGTTCTTCATTCAAGTAATTCTCTTCTATAAGTACAGACAGAATGCGTTCTACGTCTGTTTTGAACAAGCCCATGCCATATAATTTGTCCTTGGTATCGGCATGGCTCCGCTCCTGATAGGCACAATATTGCCTAATTTTTTGTAGTGCCTGTTCTGGACCCAAGTTCTTGCGCATTAAAATAGTTTGACGTTGGTATTTAAGAACATTATATTTGTAAGTACCTCCCTACCGTTAGTTCCGTTTGCAAATTAAACCAATAACGCAAGTAGTATGAGTGATGTTCGCCACAATGTTTGTTTGATAGACGATGATAAGATTTATCAGTTTACTGCTAAAATGATTTTAGAGGCAACTGGTCTTACTCATACTATTAAAACATTCTTTAACGGACAAGAAGCCATTGATTACCTTATTAGTCCTGAAAACCAGATTCCCGAAAACCTTCCAGATGTCATTTTCTTAGACATCAATATGCCCGTCATGAACGGCTGGGAGTTTTTAGAAGCATTCTCTCTTTTCTACAAAGACCTTCCCAAGCAGATTTTGGTCTATATGGTTAGTTCATCGGTAGACGAAAGCGATATTCAGAAGTCTAAAACCTATAAACCTGTTACGGATTATGTGATCAAACCCATTAACAGAGACAAGTACAGACAACTGCTTTCTGTACTTACTAATTAGGTTTTTCTTCCAAGTCAATCCACAACTCATTCACATTAACAGAAATCTGCTGAGAATCATCCATTTCTAATGGTGGAATATTAACATTTTACAGTAGGTTTGTTGCCAATCTAAATTCTGCAGAATGAAATTCATCGTCTCTTCCTCTTCCCTGTTAAAACACCTGCAGCAGATCAGCGGTGTCATCAATGCCAATACGGTATTGCCCATACTGGAAGACTTCCTTTTTGAAATTGAGGATAAAAAATTGAACGTGGTGGCCACTGATCTTGAGACCGTGATGCGCGTACAGATGGACGTGGAAAGCAAGGCCAATGGAAAGGTCTGCATCCCTGCCAAAATTCTCTTGGATACCTTGAAGAATATTGCCGAGCAACCACTCACTTTCAATATTGACAAAAATTTTGCTGTTGAAATCACCAGCGATAATGGTAAGTACAAAGTGATGGGTGAGAATCCAGACAATTTTCCAAAAGAACCAGCTGCTGATGATACTACCGGGTTCAATATGTCTAGCAGTGCTTTGCTAACTGCCATCAACAAGACTTTGTTTGCAGTAAGTAGCGATGACCTTAGACCTGCTATGACGGGTGTATTTTTTGAATTAACCAAAGACGGGGTTCAGTTTGTTGCTACAGACGCACATCGTTTGGTTCGCTACAAACGCACAGATACCAAGGCTAGCAAAGTAGATAGCTTTATTGTTCCAAAGAAGCCATTGAACCTGTTGAAAAATGCATTGCCTGACAACGAAGACGAACTAACTGTGAGCTATAATGGCAACCATTTATTTGTGCAGCATGGTTCTACACAAATGATTTGCCGATTGATTGACGCACGTTTCCCTGATTATAAAGTGGTTATCCCAACTGACAATCCTTATAAATTGATTGTGAGCAAGGCCGATTTTCAAGGAGCTCTTCGCCGCGTGAACGTGTTCTCAAATAAGAGCACCAACCAAGTGGCATTAAATATCAGTGGTAGCGAATTGCAACTGGCTGCTCAAGATGTGGACTTTAGTTTTGAAGGTAACGAGCGCATGAATTGTCAGTATGATGGAGAAGACCTACAAATTGCTTTCAATGCCAAGTTCTTGATTGAAATGCTAAATGCTGCAGACACAGATGACGTGAAGATGGAATTATCCACTCCAACCAAAGCTGGCCTGATCAAGCCTACCGAACAAGCAGAAGGCGAAGACCTACTGATGTTGGTGATGCCATTGATGTTGAATAACTAAGCTTTTCTCAAATCTTTATAAGGCTGTCTCTGTTGAGGCAGCCTTTTTTTTGATATGATATTTGTAGTATTATTTTTTTAAAGCTCTTGCAACAGAAAGGTCATGTCTTACTTGTAGGTTCATCCATGTTTCGGCAGAAATTTCTAAATGGTCTTGCAATATTAAAGCTAGGCTTGCAGATATATGTCGCTTGCCCTTGAATAACTCACTTAAATGTCCTGGTAGAATACCCAAGTCCTTTGCAAATTGAGATTTAACCAAGTTTCTAGATTCAATTTCATCTTTTAGAATCTCACCAGGATGAATGGCAATGGCCGAATAAATGGGTTTTCTTTTAATTGTTGTTTTTAATTCTTTTACCATTTTTTTACTTTTAATGATAATCCGTTAGTTGGTGGATTTAACAAACACCACTTCCATATTTTAAATTTAGGAAGGCCTTGTTTATCCTTATACTAGAATCATTTTATGAAAGTAAAACAAATTTAGTATTTACCAAAATTTGGTAAATTAATTGAACCAGCTAAAGCTGAATTGTTTGTATATTGAAGCCTAATCGATTGCAGCCATGGTAGAAAGCATTGTACACTATTTTGAGACCATTCCCAGTTTGCATAGGGCCCTGATTTTGGCGGGTGGAATCAGCTTTTTCTGGATCATTGAAGGCGCAGTACCCTTGTTTAGGTTTCAGTACAACAAATGGCGTCACGCTGCGGTGAATATCTTTTTCACCATCACTACCATTGTTATCAATTTTGCCTTTGCGTTATTACTGGTCAAAGCCAGTGATTGGGTAGTGGGTAAAAGATATGGACTGATGCAGTTGATGGAAATGCCACTCTGGTTATTTATGATCCTAGGTTTATTGCTCATGGATTTAATAGGCGCTTACTTGATTCACTTTATAGAACATAAGGTTAAGTGGATGTGGAAATTCCATATGGTGCACCACGCTGATACCCATGTAGATACTACTACTGCTAATAGACATCACCCAGGTGAAAGTGTGTTCCGTGCTGTCTTTGCGGTGTTGGCAACCATTATTTGTGGGGCACCTATGTGGTTGGTGATGTTATATCAAAGTATGAGTGCCGTACTCTCTCAGTTTAACCACGCCAATATTCATTTGCCGCAGTGGTTAGACGATGCGGTGAGTTGGGTGATTATCTCTCCCAATATGCACAAAGTACACCACCATTTTGAACGCCCTCAAACAGATAGCAATTATGGCAATATCTTCTCTATCTGGGATAGGCTATTTCAAACCTATGACCATACACCTATTGATCAGGTTAAATTTGGTTTGGATGTTTTGGACAATAGTAAAGATGAGAATCTGGGATTTCAGTTAAAGATTCCCTTTGATGGTAAAGTGAAAACGGATTTCTAAGCCGATAGCTGTTTCTTTGCAAAAACTCTGTACATGAAGATCGCCGCTTTTATTCCCGCCAGATATGCAGCCACGCGTTTTCCAGCAAAGCTCATGCAGCCCCTGGGAGACAAAACCGTGATTAGGCATACCTATGATAATACTTTGGCAACCGGTTTGTTTGATGATGTGTATGTGGTTACCGATAGCGAGATCATTTATAGAGAGATCACAGGTAATGGTGGCAAAGCCATCATGAGTCAAAGAGAACACGAGAGTGGCAGCGATAGAATTGCTGAAGCAGCAGCGGGTTTAGACATAGATATTATTGTGAATGTGCAGGGTGATGAACCCTTTGTGCAACGCCAACCTTTGGAAAAATTATTACAAGTATTTCAGGGGGCTGAAGGCGAAAAAGTACAAGTGGCTTCTTTGATGCAAGTCTTGAAAGATCAGAAAAATATTGAAGACAGCAACTATGTAAAAGTGGCGGTGGACAGAAATATGAATTCGCTGTTTTTCTCAAGAAGCGTGATCCCTTATCCACGCAATCAGGAGCTGGCTATTACTTATTACGAACATATTGGTGTCTATGCTTTTAGAAAAGAAGCACTCATGCAATTTACCAACTGGCCCATGACGCCACTAGAAGCTGCTGAAAAAATTGAATGCTTACGCTATTTAGAATATGGGATTCCTCTCAAGATGGTGGTAACTGAATACATGGGTGTAGAAATTGATACGCCCGAAGACTTGGTAAAAGCCACAAGTCTTTTAAATAAATCCTAGATTTTCACAGCAATCGTTTGAAAGGGAATGCATGAGGCAAATATGTCAAGCATTGCTTATCTTACTGTTCCAAGAACGATTGCATATGAACAACAACAAACTCCTGCGCTGGTCCATAGTGGTAGCGCTTGCCGGATTCATCTTTGGTTTTGATACCGTGGTAATTTCCGGTGCTAATCAACCCATTAAAGAACTCTGGCATACCAGCCCCTTGTTTCATGGTTTCTTTATCATGTCAATGGCCCTTTGGGGAACCGTGGTAGGTGCATTGTTTGGAGGAGTACCCACAGAAAAATATGGTAGAAAAAAAGTCTTGCTTTGGGTGGGAATCTTCTTTGCAATATCTGCTTTTGGATCTGCTCTTGCTAATGATCCCTATGTGTTTTCATTCTTCCGATTTATGGGAGGAGTTGGTATTGGGGTATCTTCTGTAGTGGCTCCTATTTATATTTCAGAAATTTCTACACCCAAGACCCGTGGTACTTTGGGTGCTTTGTACCAATTCAATATTGTGTTTGGAATTTTAATTGCGTTTCTATCTAACTATTTTCTACAAGGAGTTGGCGGAGCCGATGACTGGCGTTGGATGTTAGGCGTTCTTGCAGTACCCTCTATCATTTATACCGCATTGGTGTTTGGGATTTCAGAAAGTCCACGTTGGTTAATCTCCCATAAGAATGATTTGCCCGCTGCAAGAGCCGTGATGCAAGAAATTGGTGTGGAAGATATTGAAGGAGAAGTAGCTAGTATTATGATGGCCAACCAAACCGAAGGCGGTATTGGAAAAGCAGCAGACTTCTTTAGCAGTAAACACAAAAAAGTGATTTACCTAGCATTTATGATTGCCTTTTTTAATCAGGTATCGGGCATCAATTTTATTTTATACTATGCACCAGAGATTTTAGAAAAAGCAGGACTGGCTGCCAAAGAGTCTTTGTTTAATTCTATTGCTATTGGTGGAACCAATTTGGTCTTCACTTTTGTGGGTCTTTACTTGATTGATAGATTGGGTAGAAAAACCTTATTACTGATTGGATCATTAGGATATATTTTCAGTTTGAGTATGGTGGCTTATGCATTTTATGCAGGCACTGGACCAATATTTTTGATGAGCTTTTTGTTGCTCTTTATTGCAGCACATGCTGTAGGACAAGGCGCAGTCATCTGGGTTTTTATCTCTGAAATCTTTCCCAATAAAATTCGCAGTGCGGGTCAAAGTTTTGGAGCCAGCGTACACTGGGTATTTGCTGCATTAATTACGCTGATCACTCCCGTATTCCTGGATAGCGAGAATGGCATTTTCAAAGACAACCCCTGGCCCATCTTTGCCTTCTTTGCAGGCATGATGGTCTTGCAATTAGTTTGGGTCTTGACCAGTATGCCTGAAACCAAAGGTGTGAGTTTGGAAGATCTTGAAAAACAATTGCAATGAGAATTGCCACGAGTATCCTAGCCATGGGCATCGCGCTATGCGCCACTGCTCAAACCAAATTATTTCAAGAACCCTATAGGCCGCAGTATCATTTTACCCCTCCTGTGAATTGGACCAATGATCCCAATGGTTTGGTCTATCACCAGGGAACCTATCATTTGTTTTATCAGTTCAATCCCTTTGGGAATGAATGGGGACATATGACTTGGGCGCACGCAACAAGCAAGGATCTCTTGCACTGGAAACAAGCACCCATTGCACTCAAAGAAGAAAATGGTATCATGATGTTTTCTGGTTCTGCTGTTTGGGACAAGCAAAATAGCAGTGGTTTTGGAAAAAGCGCATCTCCACTTGTGGCCATTTATACCGGACATACAGATACCCTTCAAACACAGAATCTGGCTTATAGTATTGATGGTGGAACCAGTTGGAAAAAATATGCGGGTAATCCGGTTTTAGACTTGCACAAAAAAGATTTTAGAGACCCAAATGTGTTTTGGTATGCACCAACCAAAAATTGGATCATGGCAGTTTCACAACCAAATGAACACCAGATTTCTTTTTATGGATCCAAGAATTTAAAAGACTGGAAACAGTTAAGCAATTTTGGCCCTGCGGGCGATACTAGTGCTGTATGGGAATGCCCAGACCTGATGCAATTGCCCGTGTTGGGAAGCAATGGAAAAACCAAGTGGGTACTCTACACTTCACAGAATAGCACCATGCAATATTTTGTGGGTGAGTTTGATGGACAACATTTTTTAAGTGATAATCCCAATGCCCCCATTCTTAAACAGGATCATGGTTTGGATTATTATGCAGCAGTAGCTTATCACCAAACAGCTAGTAAAGACATAGTTAGTATTGGATGGGTAAATAGTTGGAACTATGCCAATGCCATTCCTACCAAACCCTGGAAAGGTGCTATGTCCTTGCCAAGAAAATTGGCATTGAAAAAAATGGGAGATGAATATCAGTTGGTACAAACACCCATTGATGCACTCAAGACATTGAGACATGCGCCACAAACCTTGCCCAATAAGTCTTTGCAAAACACAGAAACATTAGCGCTGAAAGGCAGTAGTTATGAAATGCAATTTCGTTTAATGCCTGGAGCGCAAACGCAATCAGGTATTCGTTTGGCAGTTGGAGCTGGGCGATATTTGGAATTAGGTTATGATGCTTCTAAACAAGTACTCTATCTAGATCGCTCCAAAACACCATCTGCATTTAATACACGCTATGCGCAACTTTCTCGCGCAGAAGCAGCACTACCCAATACCGGAAAAATAGACCTACGCATTTTTCTAGACGCAAGCATTTTAGAAGTCTATGCTGCAGATGGTACGGTGGTGATGACCGCACAACTATTTCCCGAACCCGGCGATACCGGTATCCAACTTTTTAGCAATGGCGGAATTAGCCAATTTGAAGGGATTCAGTTTTGGAAGATGGGGTCTGTTCACTGAGGTTTTGGATTCCGTATCTTTGAACCCTTATTCAAGAAAAGCAACAATTATGTCAAGCTTCAGGAATTTTAAAATGGTGAGTTATGTGGTTTATGGCCGCGGATCCTTTAACCAATTAGATGAGATTTTGGCGCCCCAACGCAAGGGCGAGGCTCCTATGATTTTTTTGGTTGACCATTTTTTTGAAGGCAAAGCACTGGCCAGTAGGGTTCCCCTAAGAGGCAAGGACAAGATCATATTTGTAGACGTTACCTATGAACCCAAAACAACACAGGTAGACAAATTGGCCCAAGGATTAAAAGAGGAGTTTGGAACCATAAGCGGTGTCATTGGAATTGGAGGTGGATCTGCCATGGACTTGGCCAAAGCCGTTTCTTTAATGATGACCAATCCTGGTTCTTCTGCAGATTACCAAGGTTGGGACCTTGTTAAATTTCCGGGAGTGTATAAAGCGGGGATTCCAACTTTGAGTGGAACAGGTGCTGAAGTAAGCCGCACTACCGTATTAACTGGACCAGTGCGCAAACTAGGGATGAACTCAGACTTTACGCCTTTTGACCAGATTGTTCTAGACCCAGAATTAACCAAAGACGCGCCTGCCAACCAACGTTTTTACACGGGTATGGACTGTTATATTCACTGCATTGAAAGTTTGGAAGGCACATTCTTAAACGAGTTTAGCAAGAGCTATGGTGAGAAAGCCCTGCAGCTTTGCCAGAAAATTTATGTAGACAAAGACCATTGGGATGATGAATCAGACGACCAATTGATGATGGCTTCTTATGCCGGTGGTATGAGTATTGCCTATTCTCAAGTGGGTGTGGCGCACGCCGTGAGTTATGGTCTGAGTTATTTATTGGGTACCAAACACGGGGTGGGTAACTGTATTGTGATGAATCACCTAGAAGAATACTATCCTGCCGGAGTAAAGGAATTTAAATACATGGTGGAGAAGAACAACATAGAAATTCCACAAGGCATTTGTAAAAACTTGAGCGAGGATGATTTTGACAAGATGATGAATGTATCACTTGGAATGAAACCACTTTGGGAAAATGCACTTGGAAAAGACTGGGAAAAAATCATGACCCGCGAAAAACTTCGTGCCTTGTATGGTAAACTTTAATCAAAGAGCGCCGAGAGAAAATCGGTAAAATGCTCGTTTTGCTGATAGAACTGCAACCCATGTTCCCTTTGTTTATAAGGAGATTTGCGTTGCAGTTTTTTTGTATTCAAACTATCAATCTTCTTGGTCAGTGAAAAATCTACCCCAACCGTCTTGATCTTGGGATTGATTTCTTTTATAGCTGCCATAGTCTTGGCCACTTCTCCTTTGTCATCGGCACCCAAAGCGGTAGACCCAAAATAGCTGGCAAACAAACCACCCTTGGTTACGGCATAGTCAAAATGGTTGTAGCCAATAATCACGCGTGTAATGGTTGGAGCTGTATTTTCAGGAATGGTATAATCTATATGATCAAAGACCTTAATACCCTGAATGGCAGGAGCCAACATACCAATGCGAATGTCTTTTTGTTTGGGGGTAGCTATATTTTCAGAATGATATTCCCTTTCCAACTCCTCCTGAAAACGCTCTGGCCATTTTCCCGGATTGAACAAAGCATGGGTAGCAACCGATGCACCCAGACTATGGGTCACAATAGTAAGCCGGGTATTGGTATTGAGTTTGTTTAAGATATTGCGCAGACCCAAACCCACTTTGGCCGAATTGCTCTGGGCATAACTCCAGATCTTGGTGAAGACAGGATTGTCACCCAAGGCAGTAAGTCCATCCCAATACACTTCAACAAACACGGGTTTGGATTTCAAGTGGGCTTCTATATTCTTACGAAGGGAATAATAAAAGGCATCTGGTGTAGGGTCATTAAACCCATGAATAAAAAGTACTAGGTCCCGGGTGCTGTTTTGACTTTGCGTTCTTTCAATATCGCCAATAATATTTTTGCGCACTGCGTCTTGTAAGCGCAAAAACAAACGCATGGTATCCCTGTCATACAATTTGAATTGTTGGCGAATGGCCAGGGCCGATAGAGAATCATACTTGGTCAATGCCGTTTCAAGGGTAGCATATTCTGGGTTACTATACTTGGTCAAGCTGCGTTTGTGTAAATGCTCCAGATAAAAATAATAGGGATTAATCCGGAGGTCTGGCGGATAGAGTGCGCCTTCTCGGTCAAAATAGAGTTTAATTACACCGCTCTCATCCTTTCTAGGAATCTGTAATACCTGTCTGGTTTTGACCACACAGGAACAGAAAACACAGAAAAATAACAAGACACTGTAACGCATGGGCAGATTGGTTTAGTCTGGTTTGACTATTTGAACTTTAAATATAATCCAAAATGGATTTCTAATGACCGCCTGAGGATAAGCGGGAATTTTATTTCTGTACTTTCGTGTTTCAATCCCATAATATGGCCATACGTATTTTTATCACCGGTGGAACCTTTGACAAGGAATACAATGAACTTAATGGGCAGCTCTATTTTAAAGACACCCATATTCAAGAACTATTGAAACTAGGTAGGTGCCGGGTAGACGTAGACATTCGTACCCTGATGATGATTGATAGTTTAGAAATGACCCAGGATGACCGGGAGTTAATTTCCCGTCAATGCCAATCTGCCGATGAATCTATGATTGTGATTACCCATGGCACCGATACCATGGCCGAGACTGCGGCGGTGTTGGCAGCCGAAAACAAGGACAAAACCATTGTACTCACCGGCGCTATGATCCCCTATAAATTTGGTAGTTCAGACGGACTTTTTAATTTGGGAAGTGCCCTAGCTTTTGTGCAAGCCCTACCACATGGAGTTTATGTTGCCATGAATGGCCGCTATTTTCATTGGAACAATGTGCGCAAAAACAAACAAACCGGTGGGTTTGAAGAGATTAATAAATAAGCCTCCTTTTTTTTGAGTGCAACCAAGAAGACTATCGGCGTAGCCAGAATTAGCGTTCCAAATCTTCGGAGCGATATAGACCCGTATAGTGCAGGACCTTCTTAAACAGTTCTTCCGGCAAAAATGGTTTGACCACAATATCATCCATACCTATGGAATGAATCCGCTCTTCTACTTCTTTGGGAAGACTGGCCGTAAGGGCAATAATGGGAATCCGAATATCTTTGGCCCGCAAAATGCCTGTTGCTGTATAGCCATCCATCACGGGCATGTGCATGTCCATGAGGATTAATTTGTGTTTCTCAAGGTCTAGCATGTCTAGTGCTTCCTGGCCATTTTTGGCAACATCAATACTGGCACCCCATCTTTCCAAGAAGGTTTGGGCCACCAAAATATTGACTTCATTGTCCTCTACTAATAAAATATGACAGCCTTTTAGCGGTTGGGATTCTTCTGTTGGTAACTCTGTAAACAGGGCTTCATTTGTCTTGGCCGACTTACATAATGGGAATTTTTGAACAAAGAAGAAACTGGAACCCTTGCCCTCTTCGCTCTCCAATTGCAGTTCTGCCCCCTGCATTTCCAAGAGCTTTTTTGAGATGGCCAAGCCTAGACCCGTGCCGCCATAACCCCTTGATGTGGAAGAATCGGCTTGGGTAAATCGTTCAAAAATCAGTCTTTGTTTGTCTTTGGCTATGCCGATACCTGTATCGGAAACCTTGATTCTTACAAATGCTTCTTCTTCTTTTTGGTCTTCCAGTTTCATGGAAAGGGTTACTGTACCCTTTTTGGTGAACTTGATGGCATTGTTCACCAGGTTGCTGATGATCTGGGTGGTTCGGGTAGGATCGCCCATGACTTTGAAGCTTAGTCTGGGGTCAATATCTAAAAGCACTTTGTTTTGTTGCTCCAGGGTATACTGCTGAAAACTCTGGATAATATTTCTGGCCATATCGGCTAGGTCCATTTCTATCTGTTCAAAAGGAATCTTACCCGCTTCAATCTTATTATAGTCCAAAATATTGTTCACAATGGAAAGAAGGTTATTGGCCGAGAAGACCATTACTTTCAGGTATTCTTCCTGATCCTTTCTAGGTCCATCGCGCAGCAAAAGATTACTCAAGCCAATTACAGAGTTGAGCGGGGTCCTGATTTCATGGCTCATGGTAGAAAGAAACTCGCTCTTGGCCTGGAGTCCTTCCTCAGCAGCGGACTTTGCTTTCTTGAGTTGGTAGGCAAATCTATATGAGAGAATCAGAGATTGTAAGAAGAAAAAACTCACATAACCCAAAAATAGAATTCCTTTCTGCGGTTCTACCAAGCCAAAATATTCCAAATCAATGAGCACTATCATAACCATACCCACCGCCGTGCTGCAGAGTGCATAGATGGATCCAGGTAATTTATTTCTAGCCGCCCGGAAGTAGATATAATAGAGATAAAATAGAAAAAGAAACATTGAAATTAGAAAATAACTAATAAATCGGGTAAAAATCACCGATGGAAGGACTAAAGTGGTTAAAATGTACAATCCGCTCCAACCCACGGCCAACCACATAATATTCTTGTGGAAGTACTTTGGATAAAGCTGCCAAGTGTAAAGAGCAAAGAAACCCACCGCCAAAAACAGACTAATATATTCTAAATGTACGGTTACTGTCCAAGGCAGGTTTGGGAAAATGGTATGCAGTTCATAAAGACCCGTTCCAATAACGCGATAACTATAGGAAATGCAGAACAGGGAAAAATAGAGAATCACTTTGTCATGCCGTCCAAAGAGAAAGAGCCCAAAGAAAAACAACCCCCCCATAAACAAACAACCGGTGAGGAGGAGGTCGTAAGCAGCTTCTTTTTTGTCTTGGTTAATCAGGGTATCTTGGTTGCCAATCTGAATGTCTTTATAAGGCCCCCCCTTGCTATGTTGAAAATTAGCCACTTGTAAAAGCAGGTCCAAACTATCTCCTTTCAAGTCTAGCGCCACAGTTCCCGGTATCCATTTGGCGGTGGTGGTTTCCCTTGAAGTATCTGGGTGACCATTATTGGCTAGTGGTTTTCCATTGGCAAATAACTGGTAGGAAGTGTAAACATCTGGAATAAACAAAGCAAGGTTCTTTGTTCCAGGGGGTAGTAGCACCAAGAGCCGATAACTGGCATAGCCTTGAGCGGGAAGGGGTTGATTGTTAAAATAGGTATCGTTCCAGAGTTTTGGAAAGTCAATATAAGTAGCGGTTCCGGTTTGGCTTTGGGGTTTTAGTAATTGCTTCCAATAAAACTCCCATTCTCCATGAAGCTTGATGGTTTGTTGGCTAAGGTCAATATTTCTTAGGTCAATCACTCCCTTTTTGGCTTGGGGATCTGATCCATCATAAGCAAAGCTTTGTCCTGTGCTGCACAAAGCAATGAGCAAAACCATCAACAATTGCCTATAAATATTGAAAAAAAAACGCATAAGTTCATTGGATTGACGTGAGGAAATAATCAATCAGGGGCTCAATAAATTTAGGCAAGTTTTGCCTAACTCAGTCATTAGCTTTGGGTTAAGTGCAAAAAAAGCCATCCCTGAGGATGGCCTTATTAAGAAAGCGTTATTAAACAATACTATTTTTTGGTCTCCAACAATTTGAAGAACTGGTCTAACTGAGGTAGGATAACAATCCTAGTTCTGCGGTTGGCAGCCCTACCTTCTGCAGTGGCATTATCAGCCAAAGGCAGGTATTGACCCCTACCAGCAGCAGTCATGCGTTTTGGATCTAAACCATAAGTAGTTTGTAAAATGCGAACAACAGTAGTAGCACGTTTTACACTTAGGTCCCAGTTGTCATTGATACCTGCACTCTTAATTGCTACAGAATCAGTATGACCTTCTACCATGAATTCAATTTCTGGTTGAGCGTTCAACACTTTGGCAACCTTGCCCAAGACTTCTTTGGCTCTATCGGTAACATCATAAGAACCGCTTTTAAACAAGAGTTTGTCAGAAATGTCTACGTATACAACGCCTTTGTCAACTTTAATATTGATGTCTTTATCGTCTAAGTTGCCAATAGCTCCTTTCAAGTTCATCACCAAAGCCATGTTCAAAGAGTCTTTGCGGGCAATAGATCCTTGAAGGTCTTTGATATACAAATCTTTAGATCCAATGTTTTCCAAAGATTTCTTAATGCTTTCTGCCTGAGAACCTGTAACCACAGAAAGGTCTTTAAGTTGATTCAGTACAGTATTGTTGTTCTGTTTTAGATAGTCAATCTGATTTTTTAGGTCGGCATTGGTTGATTCTAAAGCAGATTTCTGTGTATTCAAAGCAGCAATCTTGCTTTTGTAATCGGTTTGATCATCCTGGCAAGCCTTGTATTTTTCTTTCAACTCTGCATACGCACCATTCAATTCGCCGTATTTGGCCTCGGCCTGTCTCATTTTTTTCTGGCTCACGCAAGAAAACAGGAATAGCGACGCCACTCCTAATACTAGATAATTTCTCGTTTTCATAACTTGGTTTTTACCGTAATTCCCATTGAAAACGAAACAAAACAGCTAAAATTGTGTGTTTGCGGAGATTTTGCAGTTAATTGGCCAATTTATGATAGAATAATTAAGGGCTCTGGTTGGGCCTGCCAGTTGGCATAATTCTCCTGGTATTGCTGGTCAACCGATTTGCGTTTAATTTTAAGTGTGGGTGTAAGGATTCCGTTGTCAATGGTCCACTCTTCTTTGAGTAAGACCATTTTGCTCAGTTTTTCATGTTGCTCCAACTGTTCATTTACTTTTTTCAGGTGTTCGCTGAGTGCTATATTAAGATTGGTAGCATTTTCTTCTCTGCCTTGCGGCGATAGAATACAGATAACCAAAGCACTAGGAAGGGCATGACCCACTACACAGGCCTGATCAATAAAACTATGTTCTAGGATTTTACTTTCAATGGGAGCGGGGCTCACATATTTTCCCTTACTGGTTTTGAATTGGTCCTTGGTGCGCCCAATAATGGTCAAAAATCCATTGGCGTCAAGTGTTCCTTGGTCTCCTGTGCGTAGATAACCATCTATAAAACATTCAGCGGTGAGTTCTGGCTCCTTATAATATCCTAGCATAGATGCCTTGCTCCTAATCTGCACTTCTTGGTCTGCGCCCAGTCTTACTTCTACTCCAGGATAAGAAGTACCCACAGTTCCAAACTTGGTTTGGCCTTTTTTATTGGCGTGTGAAAGGGCCATATTCTCTGTCATCCCATATGCTTCCATGATTTCAATATCCAATTTTTTAAACCATTCTAAGAGCATTGGGTTAATGGGCGATGCACCAGTAAAAATGAAATTTGCCCTAGAAAAGCCTAGTTTTTTGCGCAAAATCCGCTTAAAAAGGGTAGAAATGAGCGGAATTCGCAAAATTCGGTCCAATTTGCCCTGTGGCATTTTCTTTAAAATTTCCTCTCTCATTTTCTCCCAGATTCGGGGAACAGCCAGGAAAACGGTTGGTTTGGTAAATTGCAGGTTCTTGGAAAAACTGTCCATGGATTCTACAAAATACATACTGCTTCCCGTGAAAATAGTGCCACATTCCACCAGCATTTTCTCGGCCACATGGCAAAGTGGAAGATAGGAGAAGAAGATTTCTTTTCTAAGGGTGGGGTTGCTTTGTAAGAAAGCATCCACGGCAAAACTCATGGCTGAGAAACTATGAACCACTCCTTTGGGCATGCCCGTAGTTCCGGAAGTATATATAATACAAGCCAAATCTTCCGGGGTAATCAGGGGTTTTCCTTGAATGGGTTCCTGTTGTTTGGTCAGGTCAGTCCAAACTTCGGTGCCGGCAATGGGGTAAAAAGGAAAACTGATCTGAGGCATTCCTGCAGGAACAGCTTGTTGTAACAAACTGGGATTGTCTAGTTTTCCTATAAAGATCAACTGACTATCACTATGGATCAAAATCTGGTTCAAACTCTGTGGGGTAGAGTTGGGGTAAAGTGGTACAGGAACGCATCCAGCCATTAAAATAGCCAAATCTGCCATTACCCAAAATGCGCAGTTTTTGCTCAAAATAGCTACTTTATCACCCTTTTTTAGTCCTTTTTGCTCTAAAACAGCCGCCATTTTCCTGATTTCTGCACCTGCGCTCTTCCAAGAAAACTCTTGGTAAACGCCATTTACTGGCTCAGAAAGAAAGAGCGCATCCGGCTTTTCAATTTCGTATTTGCAAAAACAATCAATAATAGATGGGGGGTTGTGGCTGTATTGCATGCTTAACTTTGAGGGGATGATTGCTATATAGCGTTATTTTCTTGATTAAATTGATGTGGATCTTGGTTGGTAAAATGGTCTAATCCCAATTCTGGAATTTTTCCCTTGATTGGTATAAAGAACTCAATGATCTTTTTAAAATCTGCAGCTTCGTCTTCACCGGCATAAAATGGGGGCGCAATGCTGATTTCTTTTTTGGAGAAATCAAAGCCTACCATCACAATGGGCACCCCTGCTTTTTTGGCAATATGGTAAAAACCGGTGCGGAGCCGATCAACTTTTTTTCGGGTTCCTTCAGGAGACAAAGCCAAAATGAATTGGTCATGGGTATTAAAAAGAGTTACCACTTGGTCCACCATTTTCTCCTTATTGAATCGGTTTACCGGGTAACCACCCGTAGCTCGAAACAGAAAACCAAAGGGTCCTTTAAAGAGTTCTTCCTTTCCTAAGTAATGAGTATGTTTTAAATTTAGGTAAGACCTGGTGGCCAATCCTAAAGGAAAATCCCAAGCACTGGTATGAGGGGCAACAATGAGCACAGCTTTGTCAACCCCCTTGGGATAGGCATCGCGCACACGCCAGCCACTCAACCTAAAAGCGGTTTTCCAGAACCATCCCATGGGGCAATCGTTTTTCTGACAAACAAGTTAAGGGAAACATCCTTAAAAAAGGATAAATAAGGGCTATTTTCTATGAATTTATCTGCATTTTACCCCATTTATACTAGTTTTTTGGTAAAATGAAGATTTTCTATACCCCTGATTTTAAACCAAGTAACAGAAAAATAATGTTATTAAATTAGCAATTTTCTATTTAATATTCCGTTATTTACTAAAAAATAATTGACCATGGCTAATTTTAGAGGCTTTATAGGATCAGAATTACTGGCCGTTAACCAGCACTTGTCTTCAGTGAAAAATATGATTCCGGCCAAGGTAAAACTGAGCTCTTTAGAGCGCAGAAGCATGTTCAAATTGCACTTAAAGCGCAAGGATTTTGTAAAAACGGCGCTGCTCCATATGCGCAAAAGCCCCAGCACGGTTCCCAGTTATATAGACGTTACTGTCTGCAATAACCAAATGCAGCTCTTTGAACAATACACAGAATTGTTGGGAGAAGTAGACCAACTCAAGAAACAATTAGAAGACGCCCGTCTGCTTTTGGGCAACGATATCATGAAGCAGACCCGCTCCTATTTTCAACATACCAAGAACGGAGCCGCAGCCGGTCAACCCCAATTTGAGCAGATTTTCCAATCCCTCAAACCTTATTATGCCGTGGGTAGAAATAGCAAAATTCAAAGAGCTTCCGTAGAAGAATCCTAATTGATCCTCATAAATCCCAAACAGTTTCCCAAACCTAGACCAACATCCCTAGCAGCCTTTCATCCCTTTTTGGGAATTGGAAGAAAAAAAATCATACATATTTGTTTATCTTAATGCCTTAAATGTCCACCACTATCAACAAGAAACAACCATTTAGACTAGACAAAGTGAACCGGAAAACCCTTTATTGGATTTTTCAGGCCTGTGGATGGTTGGCCATGTTGTTCTATGAATTGATCAATTATATAGGGTTGGGGTTTTTCACTATTCCTGATTTTCTATCGCTTTCTGGTCTTACGGTGATTGCTATGCTCTACACACATTTGTATAGGTATATTATTAATCATAGTAATTTTTTCAAACATACCTACCTGATGCAGTTTTTCTGGATGCTGGTTTCTTGGGTAAGTTTGTCCTTGATTATTCCATTAACAGGTTCTTGCTTGTTTTACCTAATAGATCATACTTCTAGGATCATTATTTGGAACCTGAGCTTTTTTATGAATGTGATAAACTGGAGTAGATACTTGGCAGTTTGGTTATTGATGTACCATATTTCTAAGTTTTTATATCATAAGGCCAAGGCCGATGTAAAACAGTTGCATACCGCTCTTGAGTTACAAACCGCCCAGTTAGAAATTCTACGTTTACAGCTGAACCCCCATTTTCTATTCAACGCCCTAAATAGTATCCGCTCCCTAATCATTACCGATGGAGACCAAGCCCGAACTGCTACCACCTTGCTTTCTCAATTGCTTCGTCATACGCTGAACTATGAAAAGCAGCGTTTTATCAGCGTGCAACAAGAGTCCGATATTGTCAGGGACTATTTGGCCCTTGAAAAAATTAGATTTGAAGAGCGCTTAGAGTTCAAAGTGGAAGTGGACCCAGAAGCACTTGAATTAATTGTGCCCCCCAGTATTCTATTAACACTTGCCGAAAATGCCATCAAACACGGAATTAGCAAATTGGTCAAAGGAGGGCATGTATATGTAGAAGTTAAGAAAATTGGTGAGGAATTATATATAATGGTAGTCAATACTGGTCAGATTCAACCCCAAGAAGAAAAGGGACGTCAAGGTATTGGCATTGTCAACCTGAACAAACGCTTTAGATTGTTTTATGCCAATGCTCCTGAATTGAGCCTTAGTAATATTAATGACCATGAGGTAGCAGCCAGGGTTCAGCTACCCATTTCCGTACAACAATAAGAAAATGTGTTTCTTTGTCTTAAATCTATCGCATGGCCAATAGCCAGAACAAACTGATTATCATTACCGCACCATCTGGGGCAGGTAAGACTTCTATTACCAGGTACTTATTAAACAAATATCCCAATCTGTCTTTTTCTATATCGGCAGCTACCCGTAGTCCTAGGGCTGGGGAGCAAAATGGGGTAGATTACCATTTTATCAGCGAGTCAGATTTTAAACAGAAGATTACCGAAAACGCTTTTATTGAGTGGGAAATGGTGTATGAGGGTAAGTACTATGGCACCCTTCATGCTGAGTTAGATCGTATTTGGTCCTTGGGCAAAACCCCCATGTTAGACATAGATGTACAAGGAGCCGTTCATGTACAAGAACAATTCAAAGGAAGCAGCCTTTCCATCTTTATAGAACCCCCGTCCGTTGAAGAACTCAAAAGAAGGTTAGAGAGCCGGGGTACCGAAACCCCAGAAACCTTGGCAACCAGGGTGAATAAAGCAGCTTATGAAATCAGCTTCAATCATATGTTCAACGTTTGTATTGTGAACGATGACTTAGACAAAGCTTGTGCAGAAACTGAGGCTGTAATCAAAGATTTCTTAGGTTGGTAAATTGGATTTGCTAAATTGAGCATCTAACAATTACCATATGCCATTTCAAAACAGAACCATCCTAATTACCGGCGCTAGCAGGGGAATTGGAAAAGCCATGGCCATCCGTCTTGCCAAAGAGGGAGCCAATATTATTATTGCCGCCAAATCAGTAGATGAAGATCCACGCTTAGGCGGCACCATCCATTCAGCTGCAGCAGAAGTAGAAGCAGCTGGAGGAAAAGCACTGGCTGTGCAAGTAGACATTCGCAACGAGGAACAAATTCAACAAATGGTCCAATTAGCCGTAGAGCGTTTTGGAGGCATTGATGTTGTCATCAACAATGCATCTGCTATTTCTCTTACACCAACGGAACAAACCGAGTCCAAGCGTTTTGACCTGATGCAGAGCATTAATGTGCGTGGCACTTTCTTAGTGGTGAAGCATTGTTTACCTTATTTGAGAAAAGGTAATAACCCACATATTCTTACTTTATCGCCACCTATTAACCTGATTCCAAAATGGATGGGTGGGCATATTGCTTATACCATTACCAAGTTCAACATGAGTATGTTGGCATTGGGTTGGGCAGCAGAGTTCAAAGGTGCGGGTATTGCCGCCAACGCCCTTTGGCCAAGAACCACCATTGATACAGCAGCAGTTCGCAACTTATTAGGAGGAGAAGCTTTGGCCAAGATGAGCCGCACCCCAGACATTATTGCTGATGCTGTTTATTTTATCTTGAAGAAAAATGCTTCACAGTGTACAGGCAATACATTCATAGATGAAGAAGTGTTGGCAGCTGAAGGCATAACTGATCTATCTAAATATTCCGTTGTACCAGGTGCACAATTGTACCCAGACCTTTTTGTATAAATAAACTAGCTATGAGAAAATTGATTTGTACCGCATCCTTGTCATTGATAGTGATGCTGGCACTAGCGCAGAAAAAAACCAAGACTGTAACAGTCAATCCTACTGATGTATTAAAAGCCACTGCGCTACAAGACCTGCAAGCGGGTTATGAAACGGACAAAGCCACGGCTTTGCAAATCTGGAAATACGCTGAAGTAGGATATAAAGAAGTAAAAAGTTCTGCCCTCCACCAGCAACATTTGAAAGAAGCGGGCTTTAGTGTAGAAGCAGGTGTGGCAGGAATACCCACCGCTTTTGTGGCAACTTATGGAAGCGGTAAACCGGTGATAGCTATTTTGGCAGAATACGATGCTTTGCCCGGTTTGGCCCAACAAGCCAACCCAGAAAAAACACCTATTGCTGGTCAGGATGCCGGTCATGGTTGTGGTCACCATTTGTTTGGAACCGCTTCAGTAGCAGCAGGGATTGAAATTAAAAAACTCATTGAAGCCAAAAAATTAACCGGTACCGTAAAAGTATTTGGTTGCCCAGCAGAAGAAGGGGGTAGCGGAAAAGTATATATGGTACGTGCTGGATTGTTCAATGATGTAGACGTGGCAGTACACTGGCATCCAGGAGACGCCAATAGTATTACCATGACATCGGCGCTAGCCAATACTTCTGCCAAATTTAGGTTTAGGGGTTTGAGCGCTCACGCATCCATGTCTCCAGAAAGAGGACGCTCTGCCTTGGATGGTGTTGAAGCCATGGACAATATGGTGAACATGATGCGCGAACACGTGCCCCAAGAAACCAGGATTCATTATGTAATTACGGCAGGTGGTAAAGCACCCAATGTAGTCCCAGATTTTTCTGAAGTGTTTTACTATGTGCGTCACCCCAAGCGTGACCAGGTAGTAGCCATTTTTGAAAGATTGGTAAAAGCCGCCAAGGGGGCTGCCATGGGAACAGAAACCAATGTTGACTATGAGATCATTGGCGGTACCCATGACCTACTTATCAACAGAACTTTGGCAGAAAATATGCAACAGAATTTGGAGAAAGTTGGAGGTGTGCAATACAGTGCTGAAGAAATAGCTTTTGGAAAAAAACTACAAAGCAGTTTCACATTTAAAGCCCCAGAAATTGAAAAAGCTGCCACCGTAAAACCATTACAAGCAGTGGTTGATGCGGGCGGTGGTAGCACCGATGTGGGCGACGTTAGTTATGCCGTACCTACTGTAGGTATGGAAGCAGCAACCTGGATTCCAGGTACACCGGCGCATAGCTGGCAAGCTGTTGC
Source organism: Chitinophaga pinensis (assembly GCA_943372225.1). Lineage (GTDB taxonomy): Bacteria > Bacteroidota > Bacteroidia > Chitinophagales > Chitinophagaceae > Sediminibacterium > Sediminibacterium pinensis_L. The sequence continues at coordinate 153,191 of CALRXV020000003.1, forward strand.
ATGTGGGGGTACTGAAATTGGTACCAAGGGAATGATGGTGGCTGCCAAAACCATGACCCTTACAGCTATTGATTTGTTTACACAACCAGCACTTATTGAAAAAGCCAAGGCCGAATTTAAAGAAGCGCGTGGTGACTATCAATATAAAGCCTTGTTGGGGGATAGAAAGCCGGCGTTGAATTATAGAGACTAAATTAGTGAAGAGAGAAAAGTGAAGAGTGAAGAGAGGGGAAGAAAGTGAAGAGATAAGAGTGAAGAGAGGAGGAAAAAGTGAGAAGTGAGGAATGAGAAGTGAGAAGTGAAGAAGAAAGTGAAGAGATAAGAGTGAAGAGTTAAGAGTGGCCCACCCCTCCCTGCGGGCACCCCTCCCACAAGTGGTAGGGGAATTTAGAAGAGTGAAGGAAGAAGTGGAGCGTGGAAAATTTATTTTATAAAAAAGGGCTGCAGATTTTCTGCAGCCCTTTTTTTTGTTTGAGGTAGGAGGTTTTGGTTATTTTTTCTTTTCAAAATCTCCACCGTATACTAGGATCAGTTTTTTGGGATCGATGTATTTTTTCAATGCGGCGTTTACTTGTGGTAATTTCAAAGAAGTGATTTGTTTTTCAAAATCAGTATACCAACTAAGGTCACGATTTAGGTATTGATAAGATTCTAATAGACTGGCTAATTGACCATCTACACCCAATCCAATCTTTCTACCCTGCATCCAGGAATCAGTAGATTTTTTTAATTCATCTTCTGTGAAACCCTTGTCCAATGCCTTGGTGATTTCTTCTTTTAAAGCAGAGTCTAAACGGTTTTTGTAAATAGGATTAAAGATGGCATAAACTCCCCACTGCGCCACTTTATCATTGGAACCGGCATTGAAGAAGGATCCAGCACCATAACTCATACCTTCTGCTTCACGGAGTCTTTTTGGAATCCTAGAAGAAAGGAAAGCACCACCACCTAATAATTCATTGGCCATGGTTAATGCGGCATAATCTGGATCTACGTCATTCATTGGAATATTCATAAAACCAAGTGCCATAGCATTTGCCTTATCAGGTGTTAACACAACTTCATCACTACCTTTTACATCAAAATACTGTTGTGGTACGCGAACAAAATTGGTCTTTGCATTCCAACCACTAAATACAGCAGTAATGGCTTTCTCAGCTTCGGTTGGATCAAATTCTCCTACCAATGCAGCTGTTCCATTATTAGATCCATAGTGACTAGTATAGAAAGATTCTAGATCAGATTTTTTTACTGCGTTTAAAGCCGCAATAGATTCGTCTGCATCAGAAGTATGGTAAATACTAGACTTAGGATAGCGCTCTGATTTTTGAGAAGCCAAAATAGAAGCACGGTATTGTGGATCATTTCTGTTGGCATCAATGGAAGCTTTGCTTTGAGCAATCATTTTGTCTAATTCATTCTGATCAAAAGAAGGATTAGATAAGATCTCTTTAAGCAAAGCCATGCAATTGGCAAAATGTGCTTTATCAGTATTAATATTAATGCTCACGGTATTACCACCTCCGCCAATATTAATTTGAGATTTGATTTTGTCAAGGCTATCGTTCAACTGTTTTTTGTTCAAAGTCTTTGTTCCATTGCGCAACATAGAAGCAGTGAAACTTGAAACAGTAGCCAGATTGTCTAGGCTTTTTTCATTACCAATACGAAGTTTGAAATTTCCAATGATCTTCTCGCCCTTGGCTGGTTTTTTCAACAATGCATAGCGGAATCCATTGGGCAATTTTTTGTATACCGTATTCTTTTTGATATTAGCAATGCTTGTTTCAAAAGTCTCGGTTTGCTTTTTCACTTCCTTACCCTTGTAGTCTTTTACCAATGCGTTTACATCAGCTGTTGGTTCTACTTTTACGCGGTCTGGATTTTTGTCTGGAATAAACAATCCCCAAGTACGGTTAGATGGTTTGTAATATTTTTTGGCCACAGCTTGTACATCGGCCAAGGTTAGTTTTTCAAGACGATCCCTATTCAAGTAGAACAAACGCCAGTCTCCAGAACCAATGGCTTCTGTGAGCGTGATGCTCAAACCAATGGTATTATTGGTTGTGTTTTCAACGCGTTTGATCAAGGCGTTTTTGGCACGGTCCAACTCTTCTTGACTAATGCTGGTGCTACCTATTTGGTCCAGGGTAGACATGAATACAGTTTTTGCTGAATCAATGCTTTTCTCCTTTGGTATCTCAGCCTGTATATAGGTAAAGCCGGGGTCTTGTAACCAAAGCATGTCTGAACCAATACCAGTTGCCAATTTCTTTTCAACCAAGGCCTTGTACAAAATACCTGAAGGGTTATTGGTTAAAATATGCATCAACGCTTGGTTGGCTACAAAGTCTTTGTCAGAATAAGCAGGAGTATGATAAAGCATACCCATGTATTGGATATCGCCCACGCGCTTTAGTTCTACATAGCGCTCTCCGTCTTGCACTGGCTCAACGGTATAAGTGGGTTGTAACACACGGCTAGGTTTTGGAATACCTGCATAGAATTGTTGGATCCACTGCAAAGCCTTGGCCTCGTCAAATTTTCCACCCACCATCAAAATAGCATTGTCTGGTTGGTAGTATTTTTTGTAGAAAGCACGCAGGTTTTCTACAGGCACTAGTTCAATATCTTCCTTGCTTCCAATGGTTGATTTACCATAGTTATGCCAGAGATAAGCAGTAGACATGATGCGTTCCTGTAACACACCACCTGGATCATTTTCACCAGACTCAAATTCATTGCGAACTACGCTAAACTCGGTCTTGAGTTCTTCTTTCAAGATCTGGCTATTCACCATTCTATCAGACTCCATGTCAAGCGCCCATTTTAGGTTCTCGTCATTGGCAGGCATTACTTCATAATAATTGGTACGGTCATACCATGTAGTACCATTGGCTTCTGCGCCTTTGTCTGCTATGGCTTTCTTAATTTCTTTGTAACGCTTAGAAGTCTTGAACATCATGTGTTCAAGTAAGTGAGCCATACCGCTTTCTCCATAACCCTCGTGTCTAGAACCCACTAAATAAGTGATGTTCACCACCAAATTGTTTTGAGAATTGTCTGGTACTAAAAGCACTCTTAACCCATTGCTGAGTTTGTATTCTTTAATTCCCTCTACCTGGGTAACCAGTTGGGGTGTACCGCTTGCGGCGGGCTTGGCATTTTGTGCGTTCAATGCGGTCAGGGACAACAGACCGCAGAACAGGAAGCTGCTGAGTTGTTTCATATAATGGATGGTTGGTATTACAATGTTATGCCTTCAAAAAGGGGTAACAAAAAACCCCCAGTTTAGTTTTATAACTGGGGGTTCTCAAATGTAAACATTTATTAGAAACACAAGAATCTCAATACTAAAATTGTTTTAGTAGGGCTTTTAAGAAGCAGATTCAGTGTCTTTTTCGGTAGCTTCTTCCGTTTTTTCAGGACGCATTTGTGGAAACAATAACACGTCTTGAATAGATGCTTGGTTGGTCATAAGCATGCACAAACGATCAATGCCAATACCAATACCTGAGGTTGGTGGCATTCCGTATTCCAATGCGCGCAAAAAGTCATAGTCAATAAACATAGCTTCATCGTCTCCGCGTTCCATTAATTTGGCCTGTTCTTCAAAACGCTCGCGTTGATCAATGGGATCATTCAACTCTGTATAAGCATTTGCAATTTCTTTACCATTCACCATGAGTTCAAATCGCTCTACTAGACCCGGTTTGCTGCGGTGCTTCTTGGTTAGTGGGCTCATCTCAACAGGATAGTCAATGATGAAAGTTGGTTGGGTATAGGTATGCTCACTGGTATTACCAAAAAGCTCGTCTATTAATTTGCCCTTACCAATATTGTTTGGAACGGAGATATTTAATTGCTTGCAAACATCGCGCAAGCCTGCTTCATCCTTATCACTTACGTCAATTCCCGTGTTTTCTTTAATGGCATCCAAAATGCTGATGCGTTTAAAAGGGGCTTTGAAACTGATGATCTTATCTCCTACCGGAACGTCAGTTGTACCGTGCAGGGCGATGGCTATTTTTTCAAATAATTGCTCGGTGGTTTCCATCATCCAGAAATAATCCTTGTAAGCCGTGTACCATTCCAAAACGGTAAACTCTGGATTGTGTGTGCGGTCCATCCCCTCATTTCTGAAGTTGCGGCTAAACTCATAGACCCAGTCAAACCCTCCCACAATCAATCTTTTCAGATAGAGCTCATTAGCAATACGCATGTATAAGGGAATATCCAATGCATTATGGTGAGAGATAAAAGGTCGGGCAGCTGCGCCACCAGGAATACTTTGCAACACGGGCGTATCTACTTCTAATGCACCCTGTGCGTTTAAGAACTCACGAATGGTGTTAACCAATTTGGTTCTTTTGACAAAGGTTTCCCTTACATGTGGGTTCACAATTAGGTCTGCATAGCGCTGACGGTAACGGAACTCGGGGTCTGTTACGGCGTCAAAAACATTGCCTTCCTCGTCACGTTTCACCACGGGAAGTGGTTTCAAAGACTTAGTGAGTAGGGTTAATGTTTGGGTATGAATAGAGGTTTCACCGGTTTTGGTAATAAATACATATCCGGTAGCGCCAATTATATCACCAAGGTCCAATCCATTTTTTACCACATTGTCCCAGAAAGACTTGTCTTCTTCTGGGCAGAGATCGTCTCTTTTTACATAAAGTTGGATAATGCCCTTGCTATCTTGAATCTTGATAAAGAATACCTTACCCTTGTCATTGATGCTCATGATTCTTCCGGCCACACATACAGCGGCAAACTGCTCCTTGGTTTCTTCTGTAAATTGATCCTTGATCTCCGTAGAAAAATGGGATACGGGATACAAGGGTGCTGGATAGGGGTCAATTCCTACAGCTTGCAATTTGGCTAGCTTTTCCCTGCGGATCAATTCCTGCTCTGACAAATGGTTTGAACTCATAATTTTCTTTTGCTTGGAACCCGCAAAAATAATGCATCAAACCGATTTGCCGCCAAACAGTTTTTCTCTGATTTCTTGTTCTGATAATTGGATCATTTCTCCGGGTTGCATCTTGTCTAAGAAAATTCCTTCTATGCTGTTACGCACCAAACGCAAGGTGGGGAATCCAACTTTTGCTGTCATCTTTCTAACCTGTCTATTTTTTCCTTCAGTTAAAATGAGTTCTATCCAAGGTGCAGGAATTTCTTTTCTAAATCTAATGGGTGGATTTCTTATAGGAAGTTCGGGATCTTGATGTAATATTTTTGCATGCAAGGGTTTGCATTGATGCAATTTTCCATCCACATTTATTTCAACTCCTTTTTTTAATTGCTCAATGGCTTCATCTGTAATGGCACCATCTACTTGCACCAAGTAAGAACGTTGGTGTTGAAAATTTGGATGCAATAAACGATGATTGAGTTGTTTGTTATTCGTTAGCAACAACAAACCTTCACTATCAAAATCTAATCTTCCAACAGGATAAACATCTTTGGGAACTTTAAAAAAATCAGACAAGGTTTGCTTGTCTCCCTCTGGTGAAAACTGTGAAAGTACTTGGAAGGGTTTGTATATTTTAAAGTACTGATGCATATAAAACAAAAGTCCCGCAGAAGCGAGACTTTGTATATAGATGGGTTAGTAAGTACCAGGAAAATAAATTTCCTTACACAATATTAAATAACCTTTTTACCAAAGCAAAATTTTTTTTAAACAAGTTTATTAACATTTTTCAAGCGGGTTGTGGATTGCTCCGCATTCTAGACCTTTTGCAGCAAGCAATTTTTAAGAAATCAGGAAGCTGTTTTATTTGCATATTCTTTTTGTAATGCCCTGAAATATTGATGAATAAAGGGTTTCAGAAGATGTATGTTTTTTAGTTTACTAAATTAATGGAATAAAAAATCTGTTAGAGAAATGAAAAAAACCTTGTAGCAACAGGCTTTTTGAAAGGAAAAAAAATTTCTGCAAAGCGGTAGCCATTACCTTTGATTTGCACAAAAAATAGCATTATGCAATTTCCCGCACCCGTTTCTCTTGAATGGATGGCCAATTTAATTGGGGCCGAATTGATTGGCAATCCTGCTGCAGTTGTAGCTGGAATTAATGAGATTCACAAAGTTGAACCCGGTGATCTTGTTTTTGTAGACCATCCCAAATACTATGATACTTGTTTGAATAGTGCGGCTACGCATATCATCATCAATACCAAAGACGTTAATGTACCTGAAGGAAAATCATTGCTGGTAGTGGCAGAACCCTTTGAAGCCTACTTAAAAATTGTGCAACACTTCAAACCATTTTCTCCAGCGCATCAATCCATTAGTGATGATCTAATCATTGGTGAAGGTTCTGTAATTATGCCCAATGTATTTATTGGAAAAAATGTAGTGATTGGAAAAAACAGCATCATTCATCCCAATGTTTCTTTGTTAGACGGAACTATTATTGGTGATTATGTAGTAATACAAGCAGGTTCTGTGATAGGTAGTGATGCATTTTACTACAACACTAAAAAGAATCGTGATGTTTGGTACAAACGCATGTTGAGTTGTGGTAATGTTGTGATTGAGGACTATGTTGAAATTGGTGCTGGTTGTACCATTGATAGAGGTGTTACTGCAGAGACCAGAATTGGCGCGGGTACCAAGATGGACAATATGGTGCATATTGGGCACGATACAAGTGTTGGGAAAAACTGTTTGTTTGCAGCACAGGTAGGTATTGCTGGTGGAACCATTATTGAAGAAGGGGTGGTGCTGTGGGGGCAAGTGGGTGTGAGTAAAACTTTGACTATTGGTGCCAACGCTGTGGTGTTAGCACAAAGTGGGGTACCATCTTCATTGGCGGGTGGTAAGACTTATTTTGGATATCCGGCAGAAGATGCGTCTTTGAAAAGAAGGGAACTGGTTTGGATAAAACGGATTCCTGAGCTTTGGAAGAAAGTGATGGAGAATAAGTGAGGAATGAGAAGTGAGGAATGAGAAGTGAGAAATGAGAAGTGAGGAATGAAGAGGAAGAAAGTGAAGAGATAAAAGTGAAGAGATAAAAGTGAAGAGTGAAGAGAGGAGGGAAAGTGAGAAGTGAAGAATGAAAAGAAGAAAGTAGAAATTTTAAAGCCCCGCAATCTTTTCATTGCGGGGCTTTTTTGTGTTATTGGACTGTCTTACCAAAGTAGTTGGGTTCATAGGGTTCTCCTAGTAAAATCTTGAGTAGGTCTTTTTCAATGGACTCTTTAGGATACTCTATGAAGCGGCCAATTTCGGATTTGTCTTTGTAAACAATCAAAGTAGGAACGCGAACAATATTTTTTCCTTGCTCTTCATGGCCTGGACTTTTCTTGTATGCATCGGGAGTATTGTTTACAAAAACTAATTGCAATTTGCTACTATCAAAACCTGCGGCTGCTAAGATCTTCAGCATGCGCGGGACTTCTCTTTTACTATCGCCACACCAAGTGCCTAGAAAAATTTGCAGGGTTTTGCCCTTTAGTAATTCCTTGATTTTGGGAATCAGCAAACTATCTGGTTGGTAGGCTTGGTAATTGGGAAGGAACCAATCAGCAAAAGGTGCTTGACGCAGGTCTGTAATGGGATGTACACCCAACAAATGGGGGGTATTAACTATGTTTGTTTGATTAGTAAGCGCGTTGGTTTGAACCATACGAGTATGGTTACAGGAGATCAGCCACATAGTGACGATCACCAGCATGAATGGTTTCATCTGATGTTAATTAGAATTGATAAATAGGATTTACTGATATGTAATCCTAAGGCTTGGGTGGATGAAACACAGATGCTAAGTGCTGGATGAGAATACTATTGTTCTGCTTTGTTTGAAAGCTAGTAACAGTTGTATGTAGCGATGCTTGAAACTGGAATTTTTCTTGAGCCAGGTATTTCCAATCTGTTTTTTGTTCTAGGTTTTGTTGTTTTTCTGTTTGACCATCTGTGCTAGGATAAGGCGCTACGTCTATGATTTTACTACAATCACAGAAGCGAGGGTCCTCATTCAACATGGCCTTGAAAGAGCAGTCTGCATAAAGCAGCATCTTTGCATAAGGAGGTGCAAAAAGGGCGATGGATAATATGACTGCTAATAAGTTTTTCAAACTAGGTGTTGCTACAAGTTAACCAATTCATTTGATTCTAAGATCAATAAAAAAAATGGTTCCTTATAAAATCAGTTCACTAAAATGCGGTGTATAGGGTTTGCCCGTTAAAATTTTCAACAGGTCTTTTTCAAATGATTCCACGGGTGCATCAATGATTCGTCCAATTTCTTTCTTGCCTTTGTAGAGAATATAAGTAGGCACGCGTACAATGTTTTTTCCTTGCTCCTCGTGTCTTGGACTCTGCCTGTTCATGGTGCCGCTATTGTTTAAAAAGATCAGTTTGAATTGACTACTATCTACTTCAGCAGCTTGTAAAATTTTCAATACACCGGGCATATCGGCCCTGCTTTCTCCGCACCAAGTGCCTACAAAAAATTCCATTCGCTTACCCTTGAAAGCCTTTTTAATAGCAGGGATGAGGGAACTGTCTACTTGGTATTTTTCAAAATTTGGGATGAACCATTTGGCAAAAGGAGCTTGCTCCAACAATTTGGGAGAAGATGGTCCCAAGAGCATAGCTGGTTTTTGTTCTGTTGTTGTGGGCTCTTGCAGGGTTTGTGCATTCAAGGAAGCAGCATGCCATATAAAGCTTGCAAGAAAAAGAATGGTATAAAATTTGAATTTTTTCAAAGGATCTGCTTCCTACAAGTTATGGATTTTTTTCAACTCAGCACAGATGCGATTGATGGAATCAACTGGTGCATGATATTGAAAATGGGGCAGGGCTTTTAACAATTTACTATTGTCAAAAACAACTTTGGCTCTTGCCGTTCTTGAAGTTTCTTTAGTAAGCAGCGGTTGCTTGCCTGTAAACATAGATTTGATACCTTCTATCCGCCAAACAATTTCTGCTAAGAGTGGACTCACTTTTAAGTGTGGGCGTTTTTTGCCAAATCCATCAGCAATCATATTGAATACATCGCGATAGCCAAGATTGGCGCCACTCAAAATAAAACGTTGTGCACTAATTTCAGATTCCATCAGTGTCTGCATGGCAGCTACTACATCAAGTACGTCTACAAAACCACTGCTTCCTTCTGTGTACCAGGGAAACTGGTCATAAGCCGATTTAAAAATAGCAGAAGATCCTTTGCTCCAGTCACCGGATCCTAATATGATTACAGGATTTACTATCACCGCATTCAATCCCTCTCCAATGCCCCTCCAGACCTCCATTTCGGCCAGGTATTTGGTTTTACCGTATTCACTATTAGAAGTTTCTTCCGTCCAATCCATGGTCTCGTTAATGGCTTGGTCGGTTCGGATTCTTCCTAGTGCTGCAACCGAACTTACAAAGACCATTTTTCTAATCCCTGCATCAATAGAAGCGTTTACTATATTAGCCGTGCCTTCAATATTTGTCAAGTGCATGGCTTCTTGGCCCTTTGCACTAAAAGAAACTATAGCTGCGCAATGATAAACTTCTGTAACCCCTTCCATGGCTGCTTCTAATGCTATCACGTCTAAGATATCGGCCTGAAACCAGTCAATCTTTTCTGCTCCAGGAATGCTAGGTATAGAAGTTCTATAGATGGCCCTAACAGCTTCTCCCTTTGATACCAACTGGCTAACTAGGTGTGAACCTACCAATCCTGTTGCGCCGGTTACTAATATCATCAGGTCTGTTTTAGGGGTTTAAAGTTTGCGCTAAGTTATTGGCATTTGATACAAGTACCACTGGCCACCAAATCTAGTTGATGCACTTGGTATCCTGCTGGTAATTGAACTGCAGGAACGCTTACATGGTCTAGACAATAAGTAGTGCCACAAACATCACACATAAAGTGTACGTGATTGTCATGGTGATGTCCTTCTGTACATGCGTCTTTGCAAAGTGCGTATCTGACAGAATTATCAGCAGAGGGAATGGTGTGCAATATCCCTTTTTCAACAAAGGTCTGCAGGGTTCTATAAATGGTCACGCGGTCAAATTCATCACCGCTATGTTGTTCAATATCGGCGTGAGCCAAAGCAGCTTTGCGTTGTAGGAAAAGCTCAAGAATTTTCTTGCGGCTATCCGTAACACTTAACTGGCTCCTTTTTAGGGTATCAATAATTCTTGGATGCATGAATTACCTAGGGTTGTTGTTGAAAATCCCGTTGACAAAATTGCCAGTGCCGGCTTTTTCATCCAACAAGATACGGATGTCTTTTTTGAGTTGCTCCAATTCCGCGCTTTTCAAACCATCATAGACTTGTCCGCGTACTTTGCCGTCTTTATCAACCAAGGCAAAAAATTGGGTATGTATAAATTGGTCCTCAATTTTATCCAAACTGTTCTTGGGGTCATCCAATAAATAGGCGCTCCGCGCAATGTTATACAAGCTATCTTTTCTACCAGTTAGGAATTGCCATTTGCGGGTATCGGCACCCAAGGAATCTGCGTAAACTTTCATACGGGCAACCGTATCTCTCTGCGGATCACAGGTATGAGAGAGGATCATAAAGTCTGGTTCATCTTTGAAAGCAGCATAAATCTCTTTCATATTGGTATTCATCTTAGGGCAGATGCTTTTACAATTGGTAAAGAAATATTCTACCACAGTAACCTTGCCCAACATATCCCGATCAGTAAAGGGAAGCCCGTCTTGGGTAGTGAATTGAAAGGGCTTGGTATAACTGATTACCGGTAATTTGGCGCGCCAAAAATCCGTGCCACGGAATAGGAAAAAGTAAAATCCCAAGACCAAGACTAGAAAAAACAAGAGATAGGCAACCAGTTTCTTACTCATAATTCAATAATTGGCACAAAGGTAGGGACGGATGGGCTTACCGCATCAAAACAGGGGGGAATCCTGAAATGTTTTGCAACAAAGTTGCATTTGTGTATATTTGTCCTCTTATCATGTCAATTAAAATCAATTGGGACGCATTGGGGATTACAACATCTGTAGCTTGTGCCATTCATTGCGCCATTCTACCACTGTTTTTGAGCTCCCTACCCCTCTTTGGCGTGAATATTATTGACAACCTTAGATTTGAATATTTTATGGTGGCCCTTGCTTTTGTAGTGGGCATCTATGCGCTCTATCATGGCAGGAAAAAACACCACCACCGCAATGAACCCATGGTTCTTTTTACGGTGGGGATTTTATTACTATTAGCAAAGGTAATCTGGCACCAATGGCAATTATGGTTGCTATTTCCTGCAGTAGCTTTTATAGTGGCTGGACACTGGCTCAATTTTAGGTTTTGCAGGGCACATAACCATGCTCATGCAGATGACTGTAACCACTAGTCTATGACACTGTATAGCTGGTAGCTCCGTCTTTCTCGTCTTTTAATTGAACACCCAAGGCAGCCAATTCATTTCTAATTTTATCACTGGTCATAAAGTCGCGTTTGCTCTTGGCGTCTTTTCTAATGCTGATCAAGAGTTGCAATACCCCGTCTAATTGGGCACCGTCTCCTTGACGCTCGCTCACCAAACCAAATACGTCTTCTATATAAACTTTCAATTGGGTCTGCAATAATTTCAAAGTATTGCTACTAATGGCTGTATCTGCAATATGCTTGTCTTTGATAGAATTAATAATAGATACCAGGTCAAACATATTGGCCAAGACCTTTGGGGTGCTAAAATCATCGTCCATGAAGACAACAAATTCTTGCACTAGCTGTTGCACTTTTTGATCCAATGCTGCTTCAGTTCCAGCCTGTTCTGTAATGCTATATTTAGCAAACCATTCGTGTGCTTCCCATAATCTTTTGAACGCTTTTTCAGAAGCTTGTAATGCTTCATTACTAAAGTCGATGGTTCCGCGATAATGGCTTTGTAAAATAAAGAAGCGAATAGTCATGGGAGAATAAGCTTGCACTAGCACAGGGCTACTACCACTAAACAATTCTGTGAGTTTCACAACATTGTTATAACTCTTTCCCATTTTTTTACCCTCAATGGTAATCATATTATTATGCAACCAATAACGCGCAGGCGTTTTGTGATTGCATACCGTGCTCTGTGCAATCTCGCATTCATGGTGTGGAAATTGTAGGTCCATACCACCTCCGTGAATATCAAATTCTTGACCCAAATATTTGGTACTCATGGCCGAGCACTCAATATGCCAACCCGGGAAACCCTCTCCCCATGGGCTTTGCCAGCGCATGATATGTTCTGGAGGCACAGCTTTCCAAAGTGCAAAATCATTTCTATTTCTTTTCTCGTCTTGGTTCTCTAGTTCTCTAGTAGTATCTAATTGCTCGTCAATATTTCTACCGCTTAGCATACCATAAGGCTTACCAACTTTAGAAAAATCGGTATTGTATTTTTCAACGTTGAAGTAAACTGAACCATTGACTTCATAGGCATATCCATCAGCGATGATTTTTTTAATCATCTCAATCTGTTCCACAATATGACCTGTGGCAGTAGGCTCAATACTTGGAGGAAGGTTATTGAACTGACTCATGGCCCAATGGTAGAGATTGGTGTATTTCTGCACCAGCTCCATAGGTTCCAGTTTTTCTAAAATGGCTTTGCTGCTGATCTTGTCTTCTGCTACTCTTCCCTCTTCTTCAAAGTGACCAGCATCAGTAATATTGCGCACATAACGCACTTTATATCCCAAGTGCATCAGGTATCTATAGACAATATCAAATGTGATAAAGGGGCGTGCATGCCCAAGATGACTTTCACCACTTACGGTTGGTCCGCAAACATACATTCCCACATAGGGCGGGTTAATGGGGTTAAAGTCTTCTTTTTGTCTGCTAAGTGAATTATATACTTTGAGTGACATGTTTGTTACTTGAAAAGATTGGAAAATGGTTGGGTTGTCTGCAATAAAATAGGGGCTGAATTAACAGCAGCAACAACAACAGCAGGTATGACTCAGGAAAAACATGGGCTGCAAGATACGGTATTTTATTTTTTCAGACGCAGATCTGTCACCAACATCACATGGTCGGAAAGGTCTTCGTCTACCATATCAAACTGGCGAACGGAGAAATGGTTGTCAACCAAAATATAGTCAATGCGCAAAGTGGGGGCCAGTGAAACAAAGGTTCTACCAATGCCAAAGTCTTTTTTTAGAAAAGCATCCTGCCAATCGCCCTTGATATTGAAATAGGTATATGAATTAGGAACATCGTTAAAATCACCACAAATAATACTAGGAAAAGGGCTTTTGTCTCTGGCTTCCCTAACCAAATCTGATTGAATGCCCCTTCTGGAAAAAGCCAGTTTCATTTTTCTAAAAAGATTCTTGGAAGCACTTACGGTTTCTTCATCTTGATCCCGAATCTTTTCAATATCGGCGTAGTCATTTTTCTGAAACTTAAAAGACTGGAGGTGGGTAGTAAAGATTCGAATGGTATCATCTCCTTTTTTGATATCGGCATGAATCAAGCTTTCTGCAACAGGATAAGCAACCCTTCCTGTATCAATGATGGGATATTTTGAAAAGATGATACTACCACTCAAGTAATTGCCCTTATGACTAATATAATCTTTTGAAAAAAAATGGTAAGGGTGGGTTTTACTAAATAAGGAGATATTGTCTACACTACTCAAACTGGTATTGAATTCTTGTAAACAAATGATATCTGGTTGCAGTTTTAAAATACTCTCAGCCACATCTGTTCTGATAAGTCTTCTGGTTTCTTTGTTTTGAGTAAGACCATTAAAACTTTGCACATTCCAATCAATCACACGTAGGTTTTGTTCCTGCTTTTTTTTGCTGAATCCAGACCCTGCATGCCAAGCAAATACAGCTTCTATTTGCTGCCATCCTAGGCAAAGACTTAAAAAAGGAAGCCATGCCATTATTGGTTTTACAATCAACCAAAAAATCAGGGCAAAGAATAACAGTATAATTAAATATGGCACAATTAAACCCGTGAACCCGTTTAACCACCAATTTGCAGGATTAACATAGGGAGACAGGCAAGCCACCAAGAATAATAGCACCACTATCAAGGTAATAGAAAGACAGAGCGTTTTAAAAGCGAGGCGAAAAACATTTTTTGCCATGCCCACAAATTACAAAAAATCAGGGTTTCAAATGAATATCCGTGATAATGGGTAAATGATCACTCTCGTGAATTCTTGGAGTTTTAATCTGTTTGGTCTCAATGTTCTTGCTGGTTAGAACCACATCAATGCGAAGTGTGGGAGAAAGACTGTCATAAGTTCTTCCAAAACCAAAACCTTTTTCCAGAAAAGCATCGTTCAAACCCTTGCTCAAATGCTGGTAGACAAAACTAGAAGGTACTGCGTTTAAATCGGCTGTAAAGATGAAGGGCAATTTGCAACTGTCTAAACTACGTTTTACCAATTGAGCTTGTTGCACGTGCAATCTGTCAAAAAAAGACATGCGATAGAGCTTGTCTTTTTGCATCAGAATCTCTTTGTTTTTATCCAGAAACTTGAGTTGGTTTACATGGGTTTCATCCATTACTTCAACGTGAATATTCATTGAAGCCAAGTGGGTATTATATACACGCAACACTTGATTGGGCATTTGAATATCTGCGTACTGTAAGGATTCTGTGTTATTGATATTGGTAAAGGGAATTGATTGTGTATTTAAGAATGGCCATCGAGAAATCATGATCACACCATAATTAGCATCGGCTTCGCTAAAAAAATGATAGGGTAAACCAGTAAAAGATTTAATAGAATCAATAGTGGGTCCAAACTTACCCCAGTGTAATTCTGAAAAGTCTTGCAAGCAAATAATATCTGGATGTTGTGCCTGCATAAACTGAATCATGTCTAAAGCCTTGGGGTCTTTGTCCGTAGCATTGGTGCTGAAATTATTGACATTCCAAGACAATACTCTTATAGAACCCGAATCCTTTTGAGTCTGAAAATCCTTACCTGGATGAAAAGCAAAAACACTGATGATATTTTGATAACCCAGTGCCAAACAGATGATAAACACGGGGCTGTATTTTCTAAACCAAATGATGGATACAAAGGTCCAACCCAACATAGCGGCCAACAAAATTGGAAAGAAGAGTGCCGCAAAACTCAAGTAATGCCAATCTAAAGGACTGATATAGGGTGTTAGACAGGAATAGAGGTAAACAAGCGTGCAAACAATACCCCCAAAAAAAACAATGGATTTGAATATGTTGCGGATGCTAATCATAGAAGGTCTTCCTTGCTGGCTCTTTTTAAAAATGTTTTTTCCTCATCGGTCAAAAACTGGTATCCTTGTTGGTTAATCTTGTCTAAGATTTCGTCTAGTTTTTGTTGGGTAAGGTTGGGTGTTTTTTCAAATGGTTTTTTGCCAATTTGATAAAAATGTTTGTCTGCGCTCTTGGTATTGCGATGCTTTTTTTCAGGACTAAACAAATCGTCTAACCATTCCCATAAACGGGTCATCCAAGCTCCCCAATCAGAACCTCTACGCAATTGCCTAATATACAAAAATCCCATGGCCCCACCGAAAAGATGGGCAGCTCCCATGCCTGCATTGCTAGATGCTAGGGTGGCAAAATCAATGGCCACAAAAATGACCATCAAAACCCAAAGTGGAATACCTCCGTTGATCAGAGGGAAGATTCTATAGTCTGGCGCCAAGGTAGTTGTTGCAACAGCAACGGCCATTACGGCTGCGCCGGCACCTACCATTGGTTCAATGTTTTGAAGATGGTTGGCTAATACGGGAAATAGGTTCACGGTTAAAAAGAAGACCAAGCCTCCTACAAAACCGCCATAGAGATAAATAGGAATCAGTTTGTTATTGCCCGTAAGGTCTTGAAGTATATAACCAAAACACCAAAGCCAAAGCAAGGAACTGATTAAACCCCAGATGCTACCATGAGTAAACATATAGGTAAAGAGTACCCAAGGTCTGGTTGCTAGTTTTTCTCCCATCCCCGGAAGGGTAAACCAATCCATGATTTGTCTGTAAAAGAAATCAATGGGTATTTCTGAGAGATAATAAATGATTTTGATAAAAGTGAGTAAAACAAAAACCAAGAGGTTAATGGCTATTAAGTACACCAATGCATTATTGTCCTGTCCTAGGAGAATTCCCCGATTGGTTTTATAGGTGTTTTCTGCCATAATTGAATTTTGTGAACCTTACTGATATCAATAAAACGTTTTTCTGTTCTTTTTGTTCCAAGTCATGACAATTAGTAAACCCACAATGGCTCCACCTACATGTGCCCATCTTGCAACATTGTCTCCGCCACTGTTTTGAACTGCATAGTATAATTCATAGGCAAAATAGCCTATACCCATCCATTTGGCTTTAACAGGAACCAAGAAATACAAGTAAATATAGGTATTGGGAAAAAGGTAGACAAAGGCTGCCAACAATCCAAAAACCGCACCACTAGCACCAATTGTAGCCGTATTCAGGTTGGCTTCATAATAGGATTGAATCCAACCCATGAGTTGGTTTACCGCTGCAAGGTCTGTTGGATTGGCAATAACATGATTGGCCAAATCCAATTGACTATTTAACACCCCAGGGTGATGGTCTCCAAATGCATAAACTGCTTTTGAAAGACCCACACCAGATGACTGAGCCTGCACCAATGCCGCCCAATCAGTCATTAGCGGAATTACTTCATAACTTAAAAATAACAAGTGCATCAAGGCTGCACCCAAACCGCAAATAACATAAAACAAGAGGAATCGCTTGGGTCCCCAAAGATTTTCCAATACAGAGCCAAACATCCAAACGGCAAACATATTTCCAAAAATATGCCAGAAGTCTCCGTGCAGAAACATATGCGTAATCAATTGCCAAGGGCGAAATAGACTACTTTGCCAAGCATGAAGTGCCAATATATTTTCTAATGAAATGCCTAATGAAGACTTGAAAGTTGTTTGCGCCAAAAAGAAAAGACCATTGATGATCAAGAGGTTTTTGACAATAGTGGGCAGGATTTCAAATCTGCTTGGTCTGAATTCAGTCATGGGTTATGGATCAATTGGTACGCAATTTTAGTTGCACCACATTTTCTATATGCAAGGTATGAGGAAACATGTCAACAGGTTGTATTTTCTCTACCGTGTATTTTTCGTCTAACAAATTTAAGTCCCTTGCTTGTGTAGCTGGGTTACAACTTACATAAACAATGGTTGGAGCAGCAATCTCTAAAAGCTTACGCACCAATTTCTCGTGCATACCCGCTCTTGGAGGGTCTGTGATAATCACATCTGGTTTGCCATGGGTTTCAAAAAACGCATCGTCACAGATCTCAATCACGTCTCCAGCAAAAAAAGCCGTTTTATCTAAATTGTTGAGTGCCGCATTCTCTTTGGCGTCTTCAATGGCTTCAGCCACCACTTCTACACCTACCAATTTTTTTGCCAGCTTGCTCACAAAAATGCCAATGCTCCCAGTGCCACAATACAAGTCATAAACAGTTTGACTACCATTTAGTTCAGCAAAATCACGCGTTACCTGATAGAGTCTTTCGGCTTGTTTGGTATTGGTCTGGAAAAAGGACTTGGGGCTGATTTTGAATTGAAAATCTTCTAGCTTCTCCAAAATATATCCAGGTCCAAAATAGGTTTGAGGATAAAGGTCAAAGAGACTATCGTTGTGTTTGGTATTGATGGTGTACAATAAAGTAGTAATCTGTGGAAACTCCTTCAAAACTAAGTCCATCAAGGCTTTCTGGTTGTTTAAGTCTTCGTATCCAAACACAATATTGACCATCAGTTCCCCAATAGTACTGTTTCTAATAAACATATTGCGTAACCAACCCTGGTGCTTACGCACGTCATAAAAAGGCAGGTTTCTTTCAATGGCATAAGCCGCCACAAATTTGCGAATCAGGTTGGTGGGTTCCTCTTGTAAATGACAGGTATCAATCTCAACCACTTTGTCAAAAAACCCACGCACATGAAAACCGGCACCACCTGGAAGGTCATCAAAAGAAACACCCTCGGCCTTCATCAATCTAAATTGTGCCGATGGAATATAGGTCTTGGTACCAAAAGTGTATTCAATCTTATTGCGATACTGTTCAGTTTGTGCCGCACCAATAATGGGCATCATCTCAGGAAGTGCTACTTTACCAATCCGGGTTAGGTTATCAGCCACCTGTTTGGTTTTATAGAACAATTGTTTTTCATAGGGCAACATCTGCCATTGGCAACCACCACAAA
This sequence comes from Chitinophaga pinensis, assembly GCA_943372225.1. Taxonomy (GTDB): domain Bacteria; phylum Bacteroidota; class Bacteroidia; order Chitinophagales; family Chitinophagaceae; genus Sediminibacterium; species Sediminibacterium pinensis_L. Next base: position 171,362 of record CALRXV020000003.1, read on the forward strand.
CCCCAAAATGGCTGCAGAAAGGCGTTACCCTGTCTTTAGAATAACTATGGTACTTGACTACATGACCCTCGGCCCAGTCTTTTTTGTTCTTGGATAACTGAACGTCTACTAGGTCTCCGGGTACTGCACCCTCAATAAAGACTACTTTGCCTTCAAAACGGGCCAATGATTTGCCCTCGGCGGCGTAATCTTCCACCAACAATTCTTCTAGTACAATGCTTTTTTTCTGTTTTCTCACGGGTGCAAATGTAATCCAGACTATTTTTATACCCAATTCCATGTTTTTATGAAAAAAATCTTCCCTATTCTCTTGTTGGTATTGGCACAAGTAGCATTGGCGCAGGTAAAGAAACCAGCTGCTCCCGGTGCAGGTGGATCTTCCAATCTTCCGCCCAAGCATATTAGTATTACCCTCACCCCACTCAAGAATTGCAAAATCTATTTGGGTAGCAATTATGGTAAGGGAAGGGCCTTGATGGATTCTGCCATATTGGATGAGAAGGGAATGGGTGTTTTCAAAGGGAATACCAAACTCACAGGGGGTATTTATTTTGTGGTATCGCCCCAGTATAGCATACTGTTTGAAGTCTTGATTAGTGACCAACAACATTTTAGCATTGTAGCGGATACCGCCAAGAAAGACGATGTTAAAATTACTGGCTCCGCTGATAATGATTTGTTCCGCACTTATTCTAAACTGTCTAATGAGAAGGGAAAAAAACTCAATGACCTGGAACAACAATACAAAGCCGCAACTACCAAGGCAGATAGCACTCGCTTGCGCGATTTAATTATTGCAGCAGACAAAGACTTGCAAGACTATCGCAATAGCATAGTGAAACAATATCCTAAGTCTTTATTGGCCATGTTGTTTAACACCATGAAGCGACCCACGGCGCCGGCAATTCCCATGGTGAAGGGTGTACCAGATTCCAGTTATCCTTATAGATATGTAAAAGATCATTTCTGGGACGATGTTAATTTTAATGACGATCGTTTGTTGCATACCCCATTTTTTGAACCCAAACTGGACGACTATTTTAAATACTATGTAACCCCGGAACCAGATAGCATTATTGCAGAAGTAAAATACATCTTGCTTTCTGCCAGAACCGGGAAAGAGATTTTCCCTTATCTATTAACCAAGTTCACAAACAAGTATATTAACCCAGAATTCATGGGTCAAGACAAAGTCTTTTTGTACTTATTTGAAAATTTTTATGCCAAGGGCGATACGGTCTTACTCAATGCCGCATCAAAGAAAACAATTACCGAAAGGGCTTATAGTTTAATGGCCAATCAACTTGGTCAACCCGCACCACTATTGGATTTGACCGATACAACGGGCAAAGCCGTTTCTCTTTATAATCTAACATCACCCTTTACCATTGTGGCATTTTGGGATCCCAATTGTGGACATTGTAAGGAAGAAATTCCTAGATTGGATTCTTTCTACCAAGCCAAGTGGCAAAAGCAAGGCGTGGCAGTTTTCTCAGTAAATATTTATGAGAATGAGATTCCTGCTTGGAAGAAATTCTTGGCTGAGAAAAAGATTAGCCCAAGTTGGGTCCAAGCTTTTCAAACAAAGGCATCGCGCACAGCGGAAGAAAAAGCAGGTAGGCCAAATTACAAGCAACTCTATGACGTGTACAAAACGCCTACTATTTATTTGTTGGATAAAGACAAAAGAATCATTGCCAAACAATTGAGTTTGGATCAGTTCAATGATTTGATTGACGCCAAGATAAAATCAGGAACTAAATAAAGGGCGTTGGTTAGAAAACGTTTTTCACCACATTCCAAATGACTTTGGGTTTGCCCAAGGTATAGTAATGGAGTACTGGTGAACCAAAAGCTTTGAGTTCCTTGCTTTGTTGGATCAACCACTCGGTTCCTACTTGTTCGCATTCCGCGTCTGTCTTACACTTGCTAATGGCGTTAGACAAATCGGTTGGAATGTCTACATGGAAAATCCTAGGCAAGACAGACAATTGCTTCTTGTTGGTAATGGGTTTTAGACCTGGAATAATGGGAACATTAATTCCCATATTCTTGCAAGCGGTTACAAAATCAAAGAATTTTTGGTTGTCAAAGAACATCTGGGTCATGATATAATCGGCGCCAGCGTCTACTTTTTCTTTGAGTTTGATTAGGTCTATTTCTAAGTTGGGTGCTTCAAAATGTTTTTCAGGATAACCAGCTACGCCCATGCAGAACCTGGTTTTACCACCGCTCTTGATGTCTTCGTCTTGGTAGATCCCGTTATTCATATTGCTTACCTGAGTCAAGAGGTCAATGGCATAATGATTACCATCTTTCTCTGGTTCAAAAGCAGATTCGTTCTTGGCAGCATCGCCACGCAGCACCAATACATTGTCTATTCCCAAGAAATCAAGGTCAATCAATGCGTCTTCTGTTTCACGCTTGGTAAAACCGCCGCAGATAATATGGGGAACAGCGTCTACTTTATAGTGGTTCATAATGGCCGCACAAATACCCACGGTTCCTGGGCGTTTGCGCACTTCTACGCGTTCAAAAGTACCATCGGTCTTCTTTTTGAACATGGTTTCACTGCGGTGATAGGTAACATTGATCCAAGAAGGTTTGAATTCCATCAAGGGATCCAAATGGTCATACAAAGTATTAATGGTCTTGCCTTTTAAAGGTGGCAAAACTTCAAATGATACCAGTGTCTCCTTGGCTTGGGCAATATGATCTATCACTTTCATGGCGGCAAAAATAGGCAGAAACCCAAAACAATAACAAAATACTAGGTCTTAATGCCCCATCTTCCTACTAACAATCCTATTTTTACAGCAGTTTATGAACCTAACCATCCATACCAAAGACCTGATCAAGAGTTACAAGGGTAGAACCGTTGTAAACCATGTAAGCGTAAATGTAGAACAGGGAGAAATTGTGGGTTTACTAGGCCCCAATGGCGCCGGTAAGACTACTACTTTCTATATGGTGGTGGGTTTGATTAAACCAGATGAGGGTAGTGTATACCTAAATGATCTGGATATTACCAAACTTCCCATGTACAAAAGAGCCCAAATGGGTATTGGATATTTGCCACAGGAAGCAAGCGTATTCCGCAAACTAACCGTGGAAGACAATATTATGGCCGTTCTGGAAATGACCAAACTTACCAAGGCAGAGCGATTGCATAAATTGGAATCTTTATTAGACGAGTTTCACTTACACCATGTTCGTGGTAATAATGGAGATAGTTTGAGTGGGGGAGAAAGAAGAAGAACAGAAATTGCCCGTGCCCTAGCCGTTGACCCCAAGTTTATCTTATTGGATGAACCCTTTGCCGGTGTAGACCCCATTGCCGTAGAAGATATTCAAAGTGTGGTAGCCAAACTCAAGTATAAGAATATTGGCATCCTAATCACGGACCATAACGTAAATGAAACCCTCTCTATTTGTGACCGAGCTTATCTGTTGATTGAAGGAAAAATTTTCCGTCATGGAACTGCAGAAGAACTGGCCGCTGATGAAAAAGTGCGCAGATTGTATCTGGGTACCAATTTTGAGCTCAAGCGAAAAGATTGGATCATTGAAATGGGAAAAGAAAATGTACCAATGGCAGAGGTTGTAACCGAACAAACTGATTCTGAAGCCCATCCAACAGAATAATCCTTCGGAATTCTCAACTTCATTGCTTATTTTGCCAATGTAGAAGCAATGAAAATACTTAGCCCAGCCATATCCCGATTAGCAAGACTCAGACAGGGGAAAATTGACCAATGGATGCATGAACCCATTGCAGCGCAGCGCGAGGTATTGCAAGACCTGATTACCCACGGACAATATACGGAGTTTGGAAGACGCTATGGGATGAAAGAAATTTTCAACATACGTAAGTTCAAAGAAGCCATTCCCATTCACGAATATGAAGACCTCAAACCATTTATCAATCGCTTAATGGATGGAGAGGAACAATTGCTTTGGAACACACCCGTTAATTGGTTTGCCAAAAGCAGTGGTACCACCAGTGAGAAAAGTAAGTTTATTCCTATTACAGAAGAAAGCTTAGAAGACAACCATTTTCAGGCAGCCAAAGACGTACTTACCCTATACTATAATATCAATAATGAAAGTGATTTGCTCACGGGCAAAAGCTTGGTCATTGGTGGAAGCCACCAGATTAGCAAGGTGAATGAAGAGATTCAATACGGAGACCTCAGTGCGGTCTTATTGCAGAATACGCCGTTTTGGGGTCAGTGGATTAGGACTCCGGAACTAAGCATTGCGCTCATGGATGAGTGGGAGGGAAAGATTGAAAGCCTTGCTCAGTCTACCATTGAAGAGAATGTAACCTCTATTGCTGGGGTACCTACCTGGACCCTAGTATTGGTGAAACGCATTTTAGAAATTACGGGCAAAGCCACTTTAAAAGAAGTATGGCCCAATCTGGAATTATATGGACACGGAGGGGTTTCCTTCACGCCTTATAGAGAGCAGTTTAAAAAACTCTTGGGACCCGGTGTTACTTATTTGGAAATGTACAATGCTAGTGAGGGATTTTTTGCAGCGCAGAATGATCCAGCGGAAGATGGAATGTTATTGCTCATGGATCATGGCATCTTTTATGAGTTTATGCCGGTGGAAGAATATGGCAAGCCCAACCCCAAGACCATTGGTTTGAAAGACGTAGTCATTGGAAAAAATTACGCACTGGTCATCAGCACCAATGGCGGCCTATGGCGATACTTGGTGGGAGACACCATTCAGTTTGTGAACCTGTCTCCGTTCAAAGTAAAAGTGACTGGCCGTTTAAAACAATATATCAATGCTTTTGGCGAAGAGCTGATTGCAGACAATGCAGACAAAGCCATTGCCATGGCTTGTGAGAAAACGGGATTGGTGGTCAATGATTATACAGCGGCTCCCGTATATATGGGAGATGAGTCCAAAGGAGGACACGAATGGTTGATTGAGTTTGATACAGCACCAGTTTCTGTGGATCAATTTGCCTATGAGTTAGACTGCGCACTCAAATTGGTGAACAGTGATTATGAAGCCAAACGCTATAAAGATATTGCGCTGGTCATGCCCCATGTGCATGCGCTAGACAAAACCGTTTTTCACGAGTGGTTGCGCAGCAAAGGCAAGCTGGGTGGGCAACACAAGATTCCGCGTTTGAGTAATGACCGAATTTATGTAGATGAGATTTTGGCGCAAATGCGCGATGCTAAATCAAAATAATTTTTCAATTTTTTTGTGCTATTCAATGTTGTGCATAAGCTCCTTTGGTTGGATGTGCCCCTGCAAGAATATGCGTAACCAAAAACAGACTCACAAAAGATCCGGTGTAGAAGAGGTAGAGATAAGGAACGTCTACTAAGGTATAGAAAACCACCAGTGTGAGTTTGAGCGCCGCAAAAGGCAAATGCTCTTGATTAATTTTACCTTTTCGACTCCATAACAAACCACCAACCATAAAAATACTAGGAACTGTTAAAGACAAACCAACTAACAATGCGTGTTGTGTGGCAATATTTTCAGGTCCAAAAAATTTGGCCCAACCCAAACTTTCTTTGAATATTACCGGCGAATCTGTCCAAACCCTTTTGCTGAATGCTATATATTCTCCAGGAATGGAAGCCAGTTTTAAAAAAGTGGTCCAACCAAAAGGAATCAAAACAAGGAGTAAAAAACAGGCCAGACCCGTAACGCAGAATTGTATTAGACTTTTCCAATCTTTGTTCAAGCCGTAATAGAGCAACATGGCGGGTAACCAACCCACAATGGCGTAACGGCTCAAGATGCAGAGCGATGTTGCAATGCCAATAAACCAGGCATTTTTCCCTGTGAGGGCAATGGCCAACAAACTATAAAATAAAATGACTACACCTTCTTCGGTATAAGGAATAAGACCAGAGTTTTCTGCGCTGAGCAACCACCAAATGAGCACAAAAGCGGCTAATAGTAAATAAGGTGCTTTGTGGTGTCTGGGGTTGATCTTAAATAAAAATAATGCCGAAACTACAAACAGAGCCAAGACCGTCATCCAGCGCAAATCCAGTCCGAGCAAAAGCGGAAGGCCAAAAGGTAACCACATGGCTGGTAAGTAAATGGGTTGTATTCCGTTCCAAATTTCAGGGATAATATCATAGACATGTGACCACTGACCGCTTAAGAAACGTTCGTTCATGATTTTGATAATGGGTAGCATGTCACCATCGTGATAATTCATAGGTGCGTCTTGAATCCATTTAAAAGCCGCACCGCCAATGGCCATCAATGCCATCACAGACAAGACGGCTCTATACTTTCTCCAAATAGGCGTTATGGCTATCACTTGATCAGTGATGGGTTTGGGCAGTCTCAAAAAACAATATACAATGATGGCGCCACTCAAACTGAACAGGATGCTGGTGATAGGCGTAGCCGCTTTCCAATAAAGGGCATAACTGACACAGAGCGTCTCTAGCAAAAAGCTATATAGCAGTAGTTTTTTGATGGTCAGGAAATTTTTTGCGCGCTCAATCATCACCGCAAAAGTACAAAGATTCTTCCGCAGCATCCACCTCACTGAACACCTCACTGAACACCGCACTGAACACCGCACTGAACTCTGCACTAACCACCTCACTGACCACCTCACTGACCACCTCACTGACCACCTCACAGAAGAATCAAAATATACAAAGTAGGTAAATTGTCAATCAGAATCTTGGGGGCGGGGCTATTGGTACTTGTTTTTTGAAAAAAATATTATTAGCCCATTTTTATACTCAATCGAGTATAAAACAAAGGCGGCTTTTTCTCCGAGATTTGAATATCAAGTATTAGTCTTACAAATTGAATTTCAACTGGTCCTCTATTATAGTTGCTTTCACTGGCTTACTTTATTTGTAAGAATGATTGTTTAGATTCTGGAGAAGTATTTCAATTTGCTCTAAACTTTTAAAAGAAACCAATGTAGGTTTTAATTGATAAGGACAGATATTTGTTACTATCTCAGAAAGAAATTACAAACGAAGCATGTTTTATTTATGGGTCGGAAGATTATTTGACTTTTTGTTTGAAATGATATTGAATTCAGAATTTATGGGATTAATGGATACTTATATGCTGCCTATTTGAAAGGCAACTTCATTTTGATTTCATTTGGAATTAGTAAAATATTGTATTTTCTGCCTTACTTGTCAATGGAAAAATCCGTGCTTCAATCAGAGCTCAATAATGTCATCTTATTTTAGTGTGATTTGTCGGAGAAAAACAAAGGCGGTAATTATACTAGAACGAGTATAAAAATGAGGGCTTTTTGAAAATCCCAAAAAGTACCTACAAGCTACCTTGTAGCAAACTGTTAAAAAACCCCCATTCTGAAACGGTACAGTCATTTTGTTCTTCAAAGACTGTAAATTTCAAGCCGAAGGTTTTTTATGCTGCAATTCAGAAAGGTTGAAAAGTATTATGGTGCGCATTTGGCGTTGACGGTTCCGGATTTGGATCTGCAAAAGGGTATGTACTGGATTCAGGGTGAAAATGGATCTGGAAAAACTACATTTCTGAAAATGTTGGCGGGCTTGCATCCATTCAAAGGTGAAATTTTTTTAGGGCCGGGAGATTTGGGATTGGTTTCAGAAGTTGGAGCTTCTGCAAAATCATTGAGTATTCTCAAAGACAGAAATGAATTTTTAAAGAAAATGAATTATGCTGAGGCGGAACCTTTGTATCCTCCTTTCTTAACAGCCAAGGATTTGGTGGAGTTATACGGCGCCACCAAGAAAGCTGATATTGATGCGGCCAAACAACAATTGGAGGAACTTCATATTTTAGACGCTTATCAGCAACCCGTTGGCACTTATTCCAGCGGCATGGTCAAGAAACTCAGTCTGGTATTGGCTTTTATGGGAAATCCGGATTGGATTTTATTAGACGAGCCACTGATTACTATTGACGTGGCCGCAGTAGAACTTGTTTGCAAGTGGATCAATGATTGGCATGCCAGAAAGGGCATTTCATTTCTAATTTCATCGCATCAGAGTTTTGCAGACGGTTTAAATTTTACAGGAAATATTCGCGTTGTTGACAAAACCTTGCACGCACAGCTATGAGTACTAAACCCATTGCTCGTATATTGCAATCCGTTTTGGTGAATCATTTTTACCAAATGAACGCGGGCTTTTTTGCCTTCTTATTCTTTGTCTTATTTGGGGTGGTTAAAGGCGGACAATTAATTGACTACCACTATTCTTTGATCATCGCTTTTTTAGAAAGTCCTATTATTTTGGCTGGGGTAATCTTGGCCTGGGTCCTATATACCCTCAAGTCTACCAACTATATTATCAAACGCATTTTGGAACCCAGACAATTGTTCCTCACCTGCTTGAATCATTTGAGCAACAAGCAACTCTTTGCTTGGATGCTCCTCACGCAAGTTCAGGTTTTTGCGCCGGTCTGGATTTATGCGACCATCGCCACAGCAGTGGCTATTCACTTGCATCATTGGGCTCAGGCGGGAATCATAGTTCTTGCCAATTTGGTTTTAATCTTTACTGCTTCGCGATGGTATATGAGCACCATTCGCCACCATGGCACAGAAGGGTTCTTGGGTAAATGGGCATTCTTGGATAAATGGTCCGCTGGGATTAGTTGGAAAAATAGGTTTGTGAAACCCGTTTTCACTTTCGCAATGCTTCATTTATTCAGAGAGCGCAAACAAATGTTGCTCTTAACCAAGGTCTTCACCCTGCTGTTCTTGTATGGTTTTATCCAATTGTATGAGCCCTATAAACCGGACCCCAGACCCATACTTCTTTGTTTTTTACTAATTGTGGGTTCGCATAGCGCACTGATTCAGCAGATCCGCGCTTTTGAGCGGGAGTTTCTGCCCTTCTTGCGCAACCTTCCGGTAAAAATTCCTATCCGGTTTTTGCATCTTATAATCATGTATAGCCTGCTCTTTTTACCCGAGCTGCTCTATGTTTGGATGGCTTATCCGCTACATTTTACCCTGTTGGAATATCCTCAAATAATCTTGATGGTGCTGGCTTTGGCAGCTTTTCTGCACAGTATTTTGTTGGTCTATGACATGCCTAGTGAAGACTATATGAATTCCGTTTTTGGCATGATGGCTGTGTTATTTTTTGTGCTTCTCTACAACCCGGGCATCCTGTTTTTCTTGTTGGTGCTGCTGATAGCTTATGTGTTTTTCCATCATCATATTTACGGGTAAATCTTTTACATTTGCTGCACTTAAAGACGCTATTATGAAATTGCTGGAGAATAAAGTTGCTATTGTTACTGGTGCCGCAAGAGGCATCGGCGCAGCCATTGCTTTAAAATTGGCCCAACAAGGAGCCAATATTGCCTTTACTTATGTGAGTGATAGCTCAGCTGAAAAAGCGGCAGCGCTGGAGGCAGAACTGATTGCCTTGGGTGTAAAAGCAAAAGCATACAAGAGCAACGCGGGCGATTTTGCTCAGTGCGAGTCTTTTGTCAATGATGTTTTAAAAGAGTTTGGCGCCATAGATATCTGCGTAAACAATGCCGGTATTAGCAAGGACAACCTGCTTTTGCGCATGACCGCAGAACAGTGGGACGATGTAATGGATATTAACCTGAAGTCTGTATTCAACATGACCAAGCAGGTAATTAAACCTATGATGAAAGCTAGGTCTGGCAGCATTATTAATATGAGTTCTATTATTGGCATCCGCGGTAACGCAGGTCAGAGTAGTTATGCCGCGTCTAAAGCTGGGATCATTGGCTTTACCAAGTCTGTGGCCCATGAATTGGGTAGCCGCAATATTCGCTGCAATGCTATAGCCCCTGGATTTGTGGAAACCGATATGACCCATTATCTGCAAGATGGTGATGGTGCTACAGAGTTCCTAAAAAAGATCCCTTTGGGCAGGTTTGGTAAAGCAGAAGAGATTGCTAATACCACCCTGTTTTTGGCCAGCGACCTGAGTTCCTATATCACCGGACAGGTAATCAGTGCCTGCGGCGGATTGAACATTTAACTTATTGAGCAATTTTTGTTAGTTTACAGGACTATCTTGGATAGATTCCTATTGACTAGATCAAAATATTGCTTGTTGTAAGTTAATCATGAAAAAGAATCTTCTAGTTTGTTTCCTGTTTGTGGCGTTCTGTTTGCAGAACCTGCCCTTGCAACTGCTTAAGCAAAATAGCAGCTTGCAGCAGTATGCCAATCAGGTACCAGCCAATGAGGATGAAGATGCGGGAATCAAAGAAAAAGACAGCATTAAATTTTGTTTGGTCAGTCATCTTTTTGAGCTGACTCCCTCTATTGAGCAAGAGCTTGTGGGTATTCAAATGATTGCCCATGTTATTCCCCAGAACCATGTGTTTGAGATTCATGTTCCTCCACCAAATTGCTAAGCCTCTTTTTAGCAACAGATCTTCTTCTTATTCTAATTCATAGTGTACATGAAAAAATATTTTCAAAGTGCCGGCAGTGATTTGTCAGCATCAATTGTTGTATTGTTGGTAGCCCTTCCTCTTTGTTTAGGAATTGCCCTTGGTTCTGGAGCCCCTTTATTTTCTGGTATTATTGCCGGAATTGTGGGCGGGATTGTCATTGGTGTTTTGAGTGGATCTAACTTGAGTGTGAGTGGTCCAGCCGCGGGTTTGACCGTAATTGTGGCAGCAGGTATCTTAAAACTCCAAGTATTTGAAGCCTTTTTATTGGCAGTAGTCATTGCTGGTGTATTGCAATTGGCACTTGGGTTTGCCAAAGCCGGGGTGATTGGGGATTATATTCCTAACTCGGTGATCAAGGGAATGTTGGCCGCAATTGGTTTGATTTTAATCTTAAAACAGTTACCACATTTGGTGGGTTATGACGCAGATTTTGAGGGTGATGAAGCCTTTCAGCAATCTGATAGCAACAATACCTTTTCTGAATTATTTCAAATGGCCAATTATCTTACTTTGGCTGCCACTGTTATTGGCTTAGTGTCTTTACTAATTCTAATAGCTTGGGAGCGCCCCATGGTTAAGAACAACAAGGTCTTGAAATTGATTCCCGGACCCTTGGTAGTGGTGTTGGTAGGGGTCTTGATCAATGGCTATTTTCAAAGTAGTCTACCAGACCTAGCTTTAGAAACCAAGCACTTGGTATCATTACCAGTTGCCAAAGACGCTAGCAGTTTCTTTTCCTTTTTTACCCTACCCAATTTTAGTTTTATTGGTAACAAAGACGTTTGGGTAACGGCCATTACCCTTGCCATAGTAGCTAGTTTGGAAACCTTATTGGGTATTGAAGCAGTTGATAAATTGGATCCATTTAAAAGAGTTACGCCTACCAATAGAGAGTTAAAAGCCCAAGGTATTGGCAATATTGTTTCTGGAATGTTGGGAGGGTTACCCCTAACTTCTGTGGTGGTGAGATCCTCGGCAAACGTATCGGCGGGAGCCAAAACAAAACTATCTACCATTATGCATGGGGTATTTTTGTTGTTGTTTGTGATTTTTATTCCTACCATTTTGAATAAGATTCCATTAAGTGCCCTAGCAGCTGTACTGATTTTTACAGGATATAAATTGGCTAAAGTTTCCCTTTTTAAAGAATTTTATCAAAAGGGATGGGACCAGTTTGTACCATTTGTGGTGACTATTTTGGCCATCCTGTTCACAGATCTATTGATTGGGATTGTTACAGGAATCATGGTGGGTCTGTTTTTCAGCGTCAGAAGTAATTTTAGATCGGCCGTGATGGTGGTGCATGACCAGAATAACTATTTAATCAGATTGAGAAAAGACGTTTCTTTTTTGAATAAACCTATTATCAAAGCCAAATTGGAAAGTGTTCCTGCAAATGCCTTTGTATTAATTGACATAACCAGGGCAGACTTTATAGACAAGGACGTTATTGAGGAAATAAACAACTTTCTTTGCCATGCGCATTTGAAAAATATTCAAGTGGAGCTAAAGAAAAGTCAGAACAAACCAATGCAAAACCTAATTGATGAACCTAAAATTCAAATAGCATGAAAGCGTACGAAAAATTATTATTAGAAAATAAGGCTTGGGCAAGGGAGAAAATGGAAGATGATGATCAATATTTTGAGCGCTTGGCCCATTTGCAAACCCCAGAATTTTTGTGGATTGGTTGTAGTGACAGTAGGGTGCCTGCCAATGAAATCACGGGTACCAAACCTGGTGAAATCTTTGTACACCGCAATATTGCCAATATGGTGGTTAATACCGATTTGAACCTCCTCAGTGTATTACAATACGCAGTGGAGGTATTGAAAGTGAAACATATTATTGTCTGTGGACACTATGGATGCGGGGGTGTAAAAGCCGCCATGACCAATCACCATTACGGCATTATTAATAAATGGCTGCGTAATATTAAAGATGTGTACCGTTTTCACAGAGAAGAAGTGGACGAGATTAAAAACGAAGAAGCCCGTTTAAACCGCATGGTGGAGTTAAATGTACAGGAGCAAGTCATGAATTTGGCCAAGACTAGTATTGTTCAAAAATCCTGGAAAAACGCGCAGCTACCCCATATTCATGGTTGGGTCTATGACCTACACGATGGAATTATCAAACCCGTCTTTGAAATGATGGCAGGAACGCATATTGACCCCATTTATGAGTTTGATGACCTTTAGACCAGTGAACAACTTGGTTCTTAATATGTTTTAACATTTTAATGAATTATTTTTGGAAATTCATTAACTCGGGTAATTCAGCCCGAGGCTGTAATCTTGCACACAAATTGCAGGGAAACATAGCTTATGGCAACACATCAAGAACATTCACCAGCTAATGCAGCAAAAAAGCTGTTTACATTATTGAGGCTGGAGAAAAAAGACATTAGCACCATTTATATCTATGCTATTCTGGCTGGATTGGTGGGTTTTTCTACGCCCCTGGGTATTCAGACCATTATCAGTTTTGTATTGGCTGGACAAATTTCTACCTCAATAGTGGTATTGATTGTACTAGTAGTGGTAGCCGTTTTTATTGGCGGTTTGCTGCAAGTAAGACAGATGCAGGTGATTGAAAAAATTCAGCAAAAAATCTTTGTGCGCTATTCATTGGAATTTGCCAATGTGCTACCGCGATTGAATATTGAAAAGATGAGCAGTTATTACTTGCCAGAATTGGTAAACCGATTCTTTGACGCGGGTAATTTGCAAAAAGGTATTGAAAAACTCTTGTTAGACATTCCTGCTGCTTTAATTCAGATTCTATTCGGTGTGATTTTGCTCAGTTTATATCACCCCGTGTTTATTGGCTTTGGAGCCATTTTGATTTTATTGTTGTACCTAATCTTACGTAATACACTGCCTACTGGATTTGCTGCCAATGTGGAGTCTAGCGATTATAAGTATAAGACCGCAGCATGGTTAGAAGAAATGGCCCGCGTGGTCAAGACCTTTAAGTATAGTAAGGGAACTGAATTAAATATTCAAAAGACAGATGAGTATGTGAACAGTTATCTGGATGCACATACTCGTTATTTTAAAATTCTGGTAACCCAGTTCTGGAGTTTGGTGGGATTTAAAGTAGTCATCACCGCCAGCATGTTGATTGTGGGTTCCATTTTGTTGGTAGATCAACAAATTAATATTGGACAATTTATTGCTGCAGACATTGTAATCATCATGGTGATTGGATCAGTTGAAAAACTGATTGCCAGTTTAGACAAAATCTATGATGTATTAACTTCTGTAGAGAAGTTAGCCAAAATTACAGAATGCGAAATAGAGTCTGAAGGAACCCATCTGGTATCAAGTTCAGACAATGGTTTGTCTGTTCAATTCAAAGACGTGGAATATTGCTATGACAAGGGCAATCCTGTTTTACAAAAATTGAATTTTAATATTCCATCGGGGCAAACGGTTTGTATTTATGGCAAGTCTGGATCAGGTAAAACCACCGTGCTGCGTTTACTTACTGGAGCGTATAAAAACTTTAGTGGTTCCTTGTTGTTAGACGATATGCCCATTGCCAATTACAAGCTAGAATCACTAAGGTCCGTTACAGGGATTTTATTGAATACCCAAGATATTTTTCAAGGTACACTCATGGAAAACTTTACCATGGGTAACCACGATATAGACAGACAAGAACTTACCGAACTGGTAAAAATGTGCGGACTCACTGAATTTATTCAGTCATTACCCAATGGATATGACACCGAATTATTGACAGCAGGTTCCAGATTGCCAGCCAGAATCAAACAAACCATCTTGCTCATTCGTGCTATGTTGGGCAAACGTAGGTTATTGTTGTTAGAAGAGCCTTTTAGTCATTTAGAAACAGGAGACAGGGCCAAGATTCTAGAGTTAATCAGAAAAGAAACTACTTCTACCGTGATGATTGCGAGTACCAATATAGAACTAGCTAAATCCTGTCATTATATTATTCATTTGGAGAAAGGAGTGATTGTAGATCAAGGACTTTCATCAGAAATTGGACCTAGATTAAGTTAAGCATATGGAAAACTATCTTTTAGACAATATTGAAGAAAAGGTTGCCCATACCGAACTGCAATCTTATAAGAATCTCTATTTGATCAACAAACAATCAGCCGTAAAAAAATGGTTGTACGGTATTTTGATTGGTTTGGTAGTAGTGGCTTTTTTGCCCTGGACACAGAATATTCGCGCCAAGGGTGCGGTAACCACTTTGCGCCAAGAACAAAGACCACAGGAGCTCAATACCATTATTGCGGGTAAGGTGGTGAAATGGCATGTAAAAGAAGGTGATTTTGTAAAAGCTGGAGACACCCTCTTACAATTGGGAGAAGTAAAAGTGGAGTATTTTGACCCACAATTATTAGAACGTACCAGACAACAGATTACAGCCAAGCAAATGGCCAATCAGGGTTATGCCAGCAAGGCGCAGACAGCAGCCGTACAAATGGATGCGTTGATAGAAGGCAAAAAACTAAAGCTCTCACAACTGGATAATAAGATCAAACAGCAGTACCTGAAATTGCAGAGCGATAGTATGGATCTTGCTGCTGTGAACAATGAATATTCTGTAAGCAAACGCCAGATAGACGCAGCCAAACTCATGCTAGATAGCGGTGTGATTTCACTCACAGACTATGAACGCAGAAAAGTAAGTTTTCAAAATAGTCAGGCCAAGCGTATAGGATCAGAAAGTAAGTTCTTGCAAAGCAAACAGGAATTGAACAATTTATTTATTGAAAAGAATAGTACGGTTCAAGAATACACAGACAAAATTTCTAAAGCAGAGGGAGAAAGATTTACTTCACTAAGCAATATTGCTAGCGGAGAGGCCGATGTATCAAAACTTGAAAACAGTTATAGCAACTACGATATCCGTAACCAGCTCTATTATATTCGCGCCCCACAAAGTGGACAGATTACCAAGGCCAAGAAAGCGGGTTTGGGAGAGATGCTCAAAGAGGGAGAGATGATTGTAGAGATTGTACCAACCGATGTACAACATGCTATTGAACTCTTTATATCGCCCATGGATCTGCCATTGATTTCAAAGGGACAAAAAGTGCGTTTTATATTTGACGGATTTCCTGCCATTGTATTTAGTGGTTGGCCAAATTCTAGTTATGGAACATTTGGTGGTGTGGTATCGGCCATTGAAACATCGGTGAGTACCAATGGCAAGTTCCGGATTCTGGTTACAGAAGATCCAAAAGAAAAACCATGGCCAAAGCAATTGAGTATTGGCGGAGGTGCTAATGGGATTGCGCTCTTAAAAGACGTGAGTATCTGGTATGAACTTTGGCGAAACATCAATGGATTCCCGCCGGAATATTATCAATCTGAATACGCCAAGGAAAACAAAGACAAGAAATGAGGATTGGGCTAAGACATATATTTTCAGTAACGGGCTTGCTCCTATTGGTAGGGTCATTGCATGCGCAGGTATTTACGCCAGAAGCTTTTATTCAACAAGTAAAGCAATTCCATCCTGTTGCTAAACAGGCCGGTATACAAGTACTCAAGGCTAACGCCGATCTGCAAAGTGCACGCGGTGGATTTGACCCTGCATTTACTTATGAGGGATCTAACAAAACCTTTGACGGAAAAAATTATTATTTCTATAGTAACCCAGAACTAAAGATTCCCACTGCTTTAGGCGGGTTAGATATTAAAACGGGTTTGGAAAGTAATGGCGGAACCTATTTAAATTCTGAAGCATCGGGTGGAAAAACTTCTTATCTGGGTGTTGAAATGCCCTTGGGTAAGGGATTGATTATTGACAAGCGAAGAGCCACTTTGCAACAAGCAAAGATTTTTCAAAGTCAGAGCCAGCAGGAACAATTGAAGATGGTCAATGACCTCATCTTTACAGCATATAATGCTTATTGGCAATGGGCTGGAGCGTATCAATTGTATACCATTTATGATAGGTATTATACCATTTCTTCTGAACGTTTGCGTTTGGTAAAACTGGCTTATCAAGCTGGAGACCGATCTTCCATAGATACGGTAGAAGCACTAACACAGGTAGAGAGTTTTGCCGCTATGCGTTCAGACGCTGCACAGAAAATCAATAATGCTTCACTAGAGCTAAGCAATTATCTCTGGCAAGAAAATGATTCGGCTTATTTGTTACCCAAAAACTATCTGCCAGATACCTTGCAATTTGTTCGCAGTTTTCAGGAGCAAGGGTTGAATGATTTGTTGGGAAGGTCAGTGAATGAAAACCCAGGTCTTAGAAGCTATGAGTTCAAATTGAATAGTTTGGAAGTAGAGAAGAAACTCAAGTTTCAATCCATCTTGCCCACTGTGAATTTAAAAGCAAATCTCTTGAACAAGGGTTATAATGTGATCAAGGGTGTAGACGGAGCATTCTTGGAAAACAATTACAAATGGGGATTAGATGTAAAGATTCCGCTCTTCTTACGTGAGGGGCGCGGAGACTATAACAAAGCCAAACTAAAGATTCAAGAAACCAATCTGGAGTTCAACGCCAAGAAATGGGAAACCGAAAATAAGATTCGCAATTACTTTAATGAAGCCAATCTCTTGCAACAACAGATCAGCAATGTGCAAGCTGCTTATAATGGATTCAATGCACTCTTCCGTGCAGAGAACCTTAAGTTCCAAAATGGGGAGAGCACGCTTTTCTTAGTCAACGCCCGCGAAAACAAACTCATTGAAACCGCTGAAAAGCTGGTGAATCTCCGCATCAAATACTTCAAAGCCAAGTATGCTACCGAGTGGGCGGCAGGGTTGCTTAGGTAATATCACCGATTGAAAAATTATTTTATTTATTGATTTCTTAAATAATTCTAACTTTAAGTAATGTCAAAAGATGAGATAAAATATGAAATCAATAAGGTCTTAGATCAGTTTTCTGATAAGGCGTTGACTGAATTGCTCACTTATTTAAAAGAATTAGACGCCAATCAATTGTCAGAAAATACTTTCTCCGAACCCTTGAACAAGATTCTTCTTGAAGACCATGTATTACTTTCAAGATTTGAAAGTATTTAATCAGTCCTTATCTTTATTGACCCCCTGCAAATCCCTATAATTGAACTGCATGCCCAGAACATTACTACTGGTATTATTCAGTTGTGCTATGCTGAGTGCAAAGGCACAGACCTATTATTTTCCCAAGACCATTTATGCCGATAGTGTTGCGTTGCAACAACAATTGCCCGCACTGGCAGCTAAAGTATCAGCTAGCATAGAAGCCAAGGGCAATGTGAGTAACCTGCGTAATCTGGCGCGATTGTATTTGTTAGCCGGAAATGACGTCAAATTTAAATATTGGTTAGACAGTTTTGTGGTGGTGAATGTGGGTCCAGTAAAAGAGAATCCAGACATTAATATGGAGTCCAGAATTTTTGCTACGGTAAGGAAAACGGCTAAACCTGGAAGCAAGGTCTTTCAAGAAGAATATCGCGCAAAGCTAAAAAGCTATTTTCCTACCATGCCCATGTATTCCCAACAGAATGCGCAGTTTTTGGCTGATAGACATGTGGAAGAGTTTGCAGACAAGTACCATGCTCAAATAGCAAAATCTAAGGGGTCAGATAGTCTGAGTCAAGAACAGGCAAATGCTTTCTGTTTGGCATATATCAACTATCAGGTATATGGAATTGCCATACCCATTTTTAAACTTTATGTAGATCAAATTACTGCAGCAAAATATTTGGTGAACGATAGTATTTTAATCACTGCACCTGATGGTGGAAAAATCTCATTGACGGTAGTGCGCAACAAACAAGTGAAAGGTCCACAGCCTGTGATCTTGAAAAATAATATTTATTCTGGTTCTGATATTGCCTTAGCCAAAGTTGCGGTAGACTATGGCTATATAGGCGTGATTGCTAATCCCCGTGGTAAGCGCCTTAGCCCCGATAGTTTGTATCCCTTTGAATTTGACGTAGCCGATGGTTATGCCGTAATTGATTGGATTAGCAAACAGCCTTGGTGCAATGGAAAAGTTGGCATGTATGGCGGTTCTTACTTGGGCTTTACCCAATGGGCGGCTGTTAAAAAATTGCATCCTGCACTTAAGACCATTGTACCAGCAGTGCCTGTTGCTCCCGGTATAGATTTTCCAGTGGCAAACGGTGTCTTCATGAGTAATATGCTGCGTTGGATTCATTATGTGAGCAATAACAAAAACTTAGATGACGCATCCTTTTTTGATGCAAAAAAATGGAACAAGCTCCAAGAAACTTGGTATCAATTGGGTTTACCTTTTAATAGGTTAGATAGCTTAGAAGGAAAAACACAACCACTGTTTCAGCGTTGGTTGCAACATCCGAATTATGATGACTACTGGAAGTCAGTAACTCCTCAAGGGGAAGAATTTGGCAAGATCAAGATTCCCATTTTTTTCACTACTGGTTATTATGAAGGTGACCAATTGGGTGCCCTCTATTATTGGAAACAATTGCAGGCCTGGAACAAAAACCATAAGAGTTATCTGTTGATGGGTCCATGGACGCATGCAGGCGCGCAAGATTTTCCACAGAGTGAATTATTGGGATACAAAACCGATCCAGTATCCAATATTAAAATTGAACCCCTCATTTTTGAATGGTTTAATCATATTCTAAAAGGCGCTGCCCTACCCAAAATTCTCAAGGGTAAAATCAACTATCAGGTCATGGGAGCCAATGAGTGGAGAACAGCCGCATCTTTAGAAGGCATGTACAATGATAGTCTGGTTTTTTATCCAGGAGCAGCCCAGCAAAATAGCAACAGCTATGCCCTCAGCACCAAGCCTTTGGCCAATGGTAACATACACCAAAGCGTAGACTTTGCTTTTAGAGGAGAAAACTTAAGTGAGCGAGAAAGCGAAGAAGACCTCAACTTTATTATAGACTCCGCAATACATCCCAATCACAATAAGCTGGTCTTTATTAGCGAACCTGTTACCAAAACAGTTATCATTAGTGGCCCTATCCGGGCCGATGTGCTAGCGCGCATCAATAAAAAAGACATGGACCTGATACTGGAACTCTATGAACAGTTTGCCGATGGCCGAGTGATGTATCTAAACAAAACCATTCATCGTGCATCCTATACCCAAGGTCCATCAGAACGCAAATTGCTGACTCCCGGCAAATGGGAAAAGATCACACTGACCGAAAATTTTCAGGCTGTCAAACGCCTATCGCCGGGCAGCCGAATAGTCATTCGCCTAGGCATCAACAAAACCCCCGACTGGCAGATCAATTACGGCACCGGCCGCGATGTTAGCACCGAATCCATTCTTGACGCCCGCGAACCGCTGGAGATTGATTGGTCTGGGGAGACGAGGTTTGTGGTGAGGGTTTTGAAGTAGGTTGCACCCATGACGCAAAGCCCATTGCCATTCAGTATATTTGAAACAGTCTAAATGCAACCCATGAATCGTAGATCTGTTTCTCTTCTTGTGATGGCTATGTTGTCTTTGTATAGCATCGCCAAAGGCCAAAGAAATAATAAGCCCAATGTGATTTTTATTTTGGCGGACGATCTGGGTTATGGCGATTTGGGTTGCTATGGTCAACAAAAAATTCGTACGCCGCATATTGACCAATTGGCGGCGGAGGGTATGAAGTTTACGCAGTTCTATTCGGGTACATCGGTTTGTGCACCATCGCGCGCGTCTTTGATGACGGGGCTGCACACGGGTCACACGCCGGTGAGGGGCAATGTAGGCATGGAGCCCGAGGGGCAGTTTCCCATTCCGGATAACGCGTTCACCATAGCAGAATTATTCAAACAAGCGGGTTATACCACGGGAGATTTTGGTAAATGGGGTCTGGGTCCGGTGGGTTCAACGGGTGATCCCATTAAGCAGGGCTTTGACCGTTTCTATGGTTACAACTGTCAGTCTTTGGCGCACGATTATTTTCCCGATCATTTGTGGAACAACCAGCTGCGCGTTGACCTGCCCAATACGTTCAACAATCAAACGCAGTATGCCGGTGACCTGATTCAGCGTCAGGCACTGGATTTTATTGCGCACAACAAAAACAAACCCTTCTTTCTCTATCTCTCTTATACCCTGCCACACGCGGCTTTGCAATTGCCTAACGGCGATGCTCACTTAGAGTACTATAAAAAACAATTTAATGAACAGCCCGTTGACCTGAAACCTTGGAATGGTAAGGGTTACCAGCCACACCCTTATCCCAAAGCGGCTTATGCGGCCATGGTGCAGAAGATGGATGACTATGTTGGTCAGGTGATGCAACAGTTGGTTGCATTGGGCTTGGATAAAAATACCTTGGTCATTTTTACCAGTGACAATGGACCTCACCGCGAAGGCGGGAACAATCCCGATTTTTTTAACAGTGGTGGTGGCCTTCGCGGCATCAAACGCGATTTGTATGAAGGTGGCATGCGCGAACCCATGATTGCACGCTGGCCCTCTGCCATTAAGGCCGGACAAGTGTCTACACAAACCGGCGCCTTCTGGGATTTTCTACCCACGTTTGCCAGTCTTACTAAGCAAGCCATTCCCGCAGGGATTGATGGGCTCTCTATCCTGCCAACACTCACTGCCAAGGGAAAGCAAGAACAGCACGATTATTATTACTGGGAGTTTCACGAGAATGGCGGCCGACAAGCCGTTCGCATGGGCGATTGGAAGGGCGTTAGATACAATGCCTCTACCAATCCAACTGGACCCATTGAACTCTATAACCTCAGCACGGATCTTGCCGAGAAAAACAATCTTGCCTCCACCCACCCCGATCTTGTTGCGCGCATGCAAGAGATTATGAAAACCGCGCATGTGGAGAATCAAGATTTTCTGTTTTTTACAACCAAATAGGTGTTTTACGCAATGAAATAGGGTGTTTTAGCGCTTGACAGTGCTTTTCATGAAATATACTTTTACTGGTATTACGGATTAACCAACGAACAAGTTTGTGATTCCGATTTACACCTTTAAAACCTATTTTATGAAAAAGAACCTTTACTTTCTGCTGCTGCTTATTGTTACTTCATCTGCCTATATGTATGGTTGTAAGAAATCAGACAGCACTTCTAATTCAGTAGCCATTTCCAATCTAGACTCCTCGCTTCTAAACAATTTACAGTTTTGGTTGGCAGATCAAAAAGATCATGTTGGCCAGAAAGGGAAACCTATGATTGATTCATTAATGTCTAACAGTAAATGGGATCAAGGAGAACAGCGCTTTATTTCTGCTGTTCAATCAATGGTCTATATTCCAGTTAGCAATCAAACACTGGGGCTAGCCTTTTTTTACAATACTCAAAACAGAACCGTAGATAGTTGTTTCTTGGTAGATGTTAATCCAAATAAATCAAATGTTTCATACAAAAATATGGACCTAATCCAGGCAAGGTATTTGCAACCTGATTCCAAAACCAATAATGGGTTTACTGGAGAAATCACCGATTTCACATTGGACAATAAATTCAAATCAGAATTGAAATATACTAATGGTGTGCTGGCTTATAACAAAACCCTACGTTCAAAAGGCGCGGCCAAACGCGGAAATATCACCACACTTCAAACTTGTATTGCATGGTATTGGGTCACATCTTATGGCGATGGCACTGAACTATGGCAATATATGTATACCCAATGTAACGATTGCGATGAACAGCCTTTCTCTATTGGAATTGCCACTGCAAAAACTTATATTAGAAAAGGAAATTGTGTTGGAGGAGGTGGAACAGGGCCAGTAACAACTGAAAGTGAGTGTAATATTACCAAAGATGAGGGAATTGAGATTTTGAATACAGCTATAATTGAATCTAGTAATGGTTCTTCAAGAGTATTTCCTACAGGTGGGCAAAGTGTAGATTTGAATACAGGTTTAATTAGAGAACCAGTTATGTTATATGTAGAGGGGCTTAGAGTAGGTTTTTATTTATTCAAGTATAGTTCGAATTATGAAGCCGTATATACTGGAGTGAGATACAAGAATTCTGCATCTGACTTAACCTGGAAATGGGAGCAAGTTGGATATGGTGGACTTTCTGAAAGAGGAACTAATTTACCTCCATGCTACAATGCTGTTTTGTCAAGTATATCTACCCCTACCGTTATTTCTGATAATCAGGAAACTGCAAAAGCAATTTGTGCCGCAACAGCAGTTTTAAAAATTAACTGTGCTCAGGGTGAATGGGTTCAAAAAGTCTATACTAATCAAATGTTGCATATTTTAAAAGCTCAATAATTACTAATGAAATCAAATTATTTAAATTCAATAGCAGTAGTATTTTTTTTACTGCTGCTATTGTGTACTAAAAAGGGCATTTCACAAAATGATTCAATTGTTAAAATGAGATTTACACAAATTGCACCTAATTTAAATAATGATATGAAATTGGAATCATATGATTCAACTATAATTGAAATATTTGATTCCAAAAAAGTCAAATATTTTCAGTTTCAAATTCCAATTGGAATTTATGATAATAATGGTTTTGTAAAAAAGGAAAAAAGAACACAGCATTTTATTCAGTTTAAGGATAGTTTGACTGGTTATTTTACTGATTCTATACTTGGATTGATTAACGTAAAACAAAAACGCGATTCTATAGCAGTACTTAATATAGCATTTAATGATGCATTAGAATCTGATTTTAAGAATTTGAAAATGGAATTAGTTGAAACAGAAAGAATTAATAGTAATAATATTCTTATAGAAAAATTTAAGATTTTTTCTCAAAATGATACCATTTCTCCTGCAATTTGGATCTTGACTTATGATTTGTCAAATATTAAATGGCCAATAACCATGTCAAAGTATTTGGATAATCAAAAAGGTGGACACTTGAAAGAAATAGATTTGTTTAGCCCACAAAAATATGTCAAATCTATAAAGGCTCAAGTTGATGCATATCATTTTACTCATAAACTAGAGTACTTAGGTATTTCAAAAGACGAAATAATTGTTATGCGAATGAAAAATTTTGAATCAAATTTTAAATAATGAATTGGGAAACAGTTCAGAAATTTGAATTTGGGACGATTATAAAAAATACCACATTTTTAAGTTTAAACGCCTTTAAAATGAGTTAAAATGAGTAGCCGTGGATAGCTTTTTTAGACTTTTCAATAAGCCCTCTTTTTATACACGTTCTAGTATAAAACTACTTGTTAGTAATATACTCATTCTAGTATAAAATAGAACCCCTTGATTTATACTTGTTCTAGTATAAAAATGGATTAAAAATATTTTTCTCAAAAACTAAGTGCACTCCGCCAAAATGCATGACTTAAAATCAGGTATTTTAGAGTGTTACTACTTTAGAAGTTTAAATATTTCAATAATGAAATCAAGCAATATTTACATTATCCTGCTTTTTACTTCGATTGTATTTTTAATTTATAGTAATCATTTTTTAGATCTAAATCCTGTACTTAAGAGTATCATTTCTGTTGGTCAATTCATTTGTTTGATACTGATTGTTAGAAGTAAAAACAATTCTAAAACTTGATCTTCCGCTTGCAGATATATCCCCACCAAAGTATATAAGCCGCAATGGTTCGGTAGGGTTCCCAGGCTTGGGCAATGCTGAGGGCTTGATCTTTGCTCAAATGGGTTAGACCTTTGATTTCTTTGAGGCGGTTCATGAGTGCGATATCGCCGGTAGGGAAGTGGTTGGGGCAGTGTAAGGCCATCATCAAGTATACGTCTACTGTCCAGTCTCCAATGCCCTTGATTTTTTTTAATTCAGTTCTAATAGTTGCGTCATCCAGTTGATTCAACTTTTTCAGGTTGAGGGTTTTGTCTGTAATTGCTTGCACCAATGCGCGGGCATAGACCATTTTCTGTCTACTAAAATAACAGGCGCGCATTTCTTCATCAGAAAGCGATAACAAAATTGCCGGTGTGATTTTTAGAAGCTTGGCGCGCAATTGATCCATAGCGGCGCGGGCCGATGCCAATGAAACTTGTTGCTCCAATATAATATGGATCAGTGTTTCAAAATTGGGTTCCCGATGCCAGAATGGTGGATAGCCATATTGCTCAATCGTATCGCGCAGCTCCGCATCTTTTTTACAAAGTTGTTTGCAATACTTGACCAGTGTTTCTGCGGTAAAGCTGTTGGTTAATACTGTTGTCATTTCTAAAACTATTCTACAACTTAAATCATTTTACAATAAAGTAAATGCTATTTAAGTGTAATAGTTTTGAATTGGGTCCTTTATAAAAACAAAAACCCGGTTTCATCATCACACTAAGTGAGAGAGGATTTACCGGGTATCGCAAAGCGAAGGTATAAAACTAATTATGTAAATGCAAGTCAATAAAAAACTATTATGTATTTAATTGATTTTGATAGCCTTTTTTCAAAGCCAAGAATGGATACCTATTATAAAATGTTTCCTTTAAATAGGGAGAAAGCTATTGAATATTATCAATTAAACATTCAAGTATCGGAATCGTTTTATCCTTTATTATGTACAATTGAAATTGTATTAAGAAACAGCATCCATAACTCCTTTAAATACCATTTTAAAAATGAATTTTGGTTCAATCACTTAAAAGAAAGTATTCTTATTGAACAAGTGGAAATAGCGAAAAATAAATCTATTCAAAAAGCTACAAGTATTAGTGCAGATAAAATAGTTTCAGAATTAAACTTTGGTTTTTGGACTTGCCTTTTTAATAAACAGTTTGCAAAAAATTATTGGAAACCTCTGATGCATGTATTTCCGAACATACATCCAAATGAAAAAAAGCGAGACAAAATCTCATTCAAATTAAACCAAGTAAGAAAATTTAGAAACAGAATATTTCATTACGAACCGTTATGTAATGATTTGATAAGTTTAGAAAAGAATCATAAAAATATTTACGAATTAATTGAATGGATTGAACCTAAATCAATTTCATGGTTACAAGATTTAGATAGGTTTAATCCACTTTTTAAACAAGCAAAGATTTTAAAGGAGGTTGATATTTAGCTACCTCATATTTTGCTCTTCGCCTTATATAAAATCTACTTAACTACTTTGAGATAATTTTATGTCCTTTAACAGCAAAGTAAATCACATAGGCATAACAAACCAGTGGCGCAAAGAAAGCGTATCGGATCCCTACATGATCTGAGATATATCCCATGATGGGTGGTACAATGGCGCCTCCAACAATTCCCATGATCAATAGAGACGATGCGGTTTTGGTATAAGCGCCTAGGTCTTTGATACTTAGCGTAAATACTATGGGGTACATGATAGAAGTGAATAGTCCAATAAATACCAAGGACCAAATAGAGGTATAGCCCGTGGTGATGATGGCAAGTAAAACCAACAGGAATGCGCCTAGGGAGGATACCACCAACATTTTGGGTGGGCTAAATTTCTTGAGTATAAAAGATCCGAATAATCTTCCGGCTAGAACCAAGGCCATAAACACGGTTATGAATAAGGCTGACTTTTGTTCGGTAAGTCCATCTAATTCCATGGACTTGGAATAGCGAATGAGAAAACTGACAATGCCTACTTCTGCGCCTACATAACAAAACACCGCGCCAATTCCATACATAGCGTGTGAGAATTGGAAAATCTTTTTAAAGGAATAATTGCTTTGTTCTTCATCTGCAATGGTGGGCAGTTTGATAAAACAGAGCAACAAGCCCATGGCAATGAATAAGCCAGCCAATACCAAGTAAGGTAGTTTTACTAGATTGGCTTCTGCCGTTAAAAATGCTTGCAGCTCAGTAGCGCTAAATGAATCAATACTTGTTTGTGGTATGTCTTTCTCGTGCAAGAGTAAGAGCGCTCCAATATAAGGTGCAATGGTGGCTCCTAATGAACCAACAGCTGCGGATAGACTTAATCTACTAGATGCACCTTCTGGATCTCCTAGTTTAGAGATATAAGGCGTTGCCGTTACTTCTAAAAAAGTAAATCCTGCGGCCATGATAAATAGTGCCAAAAGAAATATAGGATAGTACCTAATTTCTGCTGCTGGATAAAACAAAGCTGCACCAAGGGCTGCGGTTAATAATCCGGTAATCATGCCAACTCGGTAGCCTTTCTTTTGAATAAAATATCCTGCCGGGATGGCCATTAAAAAATAAGCCCCAAAAAAAGCCGATTGAATTAAGGATGATTCCAGGTCTGTTAATTGACAAGCTCGCTTTAAATGTGGAATTAAAATATCATTGATATTCCTGCTCATGTTCCAGAAAAACATCAAACTCATGACAATGAGTAAGGGGAATAAAATACTTGATTGTTTGGTTTGTTTCACGTGGGTTGATTATGGTGTTGAACTAGTTGGTTTCTTTTAAATCGCAACTGCTACCCGGTATTTCTGGAGTTTTATAAACACCATTCTCTATTTTCACTGGGTTTACAAAATGTTTTTGCAAGTGTGGAATATGTTCTAAAAACAAGGCTTCATGACCCAGTTTAATATGGTTGAACAACACCAAGTGTTGGTGTAACTGTCCCATATCGCCCACATGCGGAACTACTGGAATCCCAAATTTTTTGCTGAGTAAACTCACCGCAATAAATTCACTTACCCCTGCTACTCTAACTGCGTCTACTTGTACAAAACCTACAGATTTTGTTTGCAAGAAGTTCTTGAATAGGATTCTATTGGGTACGTGTTCACCAAGAGCAATTTTTGTTGGAGCAATAGCATCGGCCAAAACCTTATGTGCTATTACATCATCTGGATGCGTGGGCTCCTCAATCCAATAGGGGTTCATGCTTTGCAATTGTTTGCAAATAATTTTTGCTTGGGGAAGTGTCCATTGCTGATTGGCGTCTAACATAATTTTTGCATCATCGCCCGCTACTTCTCTAACAATATGTGCCCTTCTTACGTCTCTTTCAAATTCCTTAGAACCCACTTTTAATTTCATTGCAGTGAATCCTTCCGCTACCGCTTTAATGCAATTCTCTCTTACCTTTTCATCACTATAATTAAACCAACCAATAGAAGTATCATAACCTGGATATCCCTTAGTTAAAATACTATTTCTTTCTGTACTGGTACTTGCTTGCTCTTTGATTAATTCAATAGCCTGGGTACTGGTTAGCTCATCTTCTAGATAACTTAGGTCTAGGGTATTGACAATTTGTTCTGGACTCAAACTGATCAATAATTTCCAAAGCGGCACCCCTCTTTTCTTTGCCCATAAATCATAACAGGCATTGGTCACAGCGGCTAGTCCTAAATGCACTACGCCCTTGTGTGGCCCCAACCACCTAAACTGTTGTTCATTAGACAAGGCATGTAAATGCGATCCAAAATTGGCCATGAGTTCCTCAATGTCTTTTCCTTTAAGTGTCTCTGCATAAAAAGCCGCAGCCTTACAAACCAAATCATTGCCTTCTCCCACTGTAAATGCAAAACCTGTTCCTACCAAGCCGGAATCATCTACCAATTTGCATACTGCATAAGAGTATACGGGGTCTCTGTGTATGGCATCGCTACCGGCACCTGCACCAAGCGGAAATCTTCTGTCTTCAATGATAATCTTCTGAATCATGATCTAATGTATTGTTCTGATTATAATCTATATCCTAATTCTGCACCGCCACTAATGGGCAAAATGCATCCAGTAATAAACCTGGCTTTTTCTGATAACAAAAAGACGCAAGCATCTGCCACTACATCGCCCGAAGGGCAATAACCCAATGGATGAATCTTGTCTAGATAATTTTCTATGGCAGTACTATTGGGTTGTTCTTTTGCCCAGTCTCTGAGCATAGGGGTCCATACCCCGGCGGGTGCTACAGCATTTACCCTAATCCCAAATTTGGCATAATCCAAGGCCATTGATTTGGTTAGTGTGTTCATGGCGCCTTTTGTTGCGGAATAGGCTGCATGTAATTCTTGCCCTATTTCTGCTACCAAACTGCTGGTATTTAGTATGGTTCCCTTACTTGCTTTTAATGCTTCAAACCCATATTTAGTGGTTAGGTAAACCGATTTTAGATTCACGTTCATCAGCTTGTCCCATTCCTCTGTGCTGGTTTCATGGAGGGCTTTTGAAGGATAAGCAATGCCTGCATTATTGTGAATGGCGTCTATGCGTCCAAAATGCGCGATGGTTTTTTCTATAGCCTCTTTTGTTTGCAATTCATCTGAAACATCGCAGGGCAAACAAAGATGGTCTCCACCAATTTCTTGGATCACGGCTTCTATTGCTGGTTGATCAAGTGCGGCAATGGCTAAGAGCGCTCCCTCCTTGGCATAGGCTTTGGCGCACTCGGCTCCAATACCCATAGACCCCCCAGTAAGAAAAATGACTTTGTTCTTAAGTAGCATAGCAAGGTTAGTTGAACAGGTTAAAATAGATTAACTGCTTGTTGTAATACAAATAAAAACCTTGTTTTCCAGCTATTTAACTTCAATATTATCCGATTATTACACTATTTTACCATAAATCAATTAGCCATCATGGTCAAACTTAATGATTGCTCATGCGTCCACAGCTTTTAAAAATTACATCGGGGCCCTCTATCTCTTTTAGTGCAAGACAAGACGCCATGCCCTATGTCAATAATAATTGGCATTTCCACCCTGAAATAGAATTGATTCATGTAATGCAGGGAGAGGGAACCTTGTTTGCAGGCGATACTTCTATTAGGTTTAGCCCAGGAAATTTGATTTTAATTGGAGCGCAGTTACCACACTATTGGCGATTTGATGATGCCTATACGCAGGGACAACCCCTTCCATCATTGATTGAGTTAACGCAGTTTTGCGATGATTTTTGGGGCAAGGATTTCTTGATCTTACCCGAGAATCAAGCCATAAGAAAATTATTGGAAAAAGCCAAACGCGGAATAGTTGTTAGTGATGAAATGGCTGTTTTGGCAAAGCAAATTTTAACCCAGTTAATTCTCTCTGAAGGAACAGAGCGATTGATTTGTCTGATGCAATTGTTGCAGGTTCTTTCTAAAGACCATCTGCCCAATTATATTTCTTCTGCCAATAATTTTGAATTTGTCTCTTCTGAAAATGAAAGAATCAATGCCATCTACAATTATGCCCTAACGCATTTTAAACAGAAGATTTATTTGAAAGACGTAGCAGCCATTGCCAACCTGGCCACCAATTCTTTTTGCCGATATTTTAAATCCAGAACCAGAAAAAGTTTTTCTGTTTTTATCATTGAACTGCGTGTGGGCTATGCTTGTAAACTCTTAGCCGAGAAAAGCATGAGCATCAAAGAAATCTGTTTTGAAAGTGGCTTTAATAGCTTCACCAATTTCAACAAACAGTTTAAATTATTAAAGGGCATGCAACCCAATGAATATAGAAAGCGCATGGGGTTTGAATGATGAATTGTTTCTAAAAACATTCTATAGCTTAAATCTTTTTACAATTTATTGGTAATTAACTCATTAGAAGAGAATTAAATTTAAGTAGCAATATTTAATTTCACTTATAAGTGAAATTAAATAAAAATTTATTTACCTTCAATTTGAGTTTGTGCATTACGAAATAGTTGAAATGTTAGAGTTCTCAGGTGCTGGAGCAACGGTTTATTCAGTTATTGAGAACCATACAGATGAAACAATATTTGATTCTTTTGTAAGAACTTATATAGTTGAGCATCGCAACGCTTTGAAAAATATATTAGCAAGGATAGAGACTATTGGAAAAATTACTGGTGCTAGGGAAGGATTTTTTAAATTGAATGAAGGAAAACTAGGTGATGCTGTTGTTGCTTTATTTGATATGCCGGATTCTAGGTTGAGGTTGTATTGTATTAGACTTGGTAAAAACGTTTTAATTCTTGGCGGTGGTGCTGAAAAACCAAAATCAATTAGAGCTTGGCAAGAAGATGAAAGATTAGCAGATGCTGTTCAGAAAATGATGTTGGTCTCAAACCTCATTTTTAAAAGCATTCTTGCAAAAGAAACATATTGGTCAGACGATGGTTTTGAATTATTGGGGAATCTTTATTTTAATGAATATGAAGACTGAAACAAAAGCTAGAAAACATAGCTCTCCTTTATTAAGAGAGGTTTTGTCAGAGGTAAGTAAGGTTGAAAAAAAGCAAATTGTCAATAAAAATGCTGTTGCAACAAAGTTGGATCAGTTATTGGAATTGCGTGGATGGAATAAAACAACATTTGCTGAGAAAATAAATAGACATCCTTCTGAAATTACAAAATGGCTGAGTGGCACACACAATTTTACCATTGATACTTTAACGGAAATAGCTGATACTTTTAAAATCTCTATTTCAGAATTATTTTAAAGAATCAATTTTTATTTCTTTTTAAACCCTTCCAAAAAAACGCGTGCTTCTGCTGTAAGGATGAGTCTACCACTGATGGCGGCGCGGCTCAGCAATAGTTCATTCCAGTGCTCGGTGCCGGACCAGAATGCTTGTTTGATTTCTGCCATGGCGGCGGGGCTGGAGGCTGCTAATGTATTGGCAAGGTTTAAAATGGCGGCGTCCATGGATGCGATGTCTGGGTGAACGGATGCATAGAGTCCTTTTTCTTGGGCCCAATTGGCCGATCTAAAACTAGTAGCGTCAATGGCCAATTCATAAGCCGCGGATAATCCTATTTTTCTTTCTACCGCGGGTCCTACCACAAAGGGTCCAATGCCTACAGCTAGTTCGGATAATTTAATGGATGCGTCTACAGTTCCAAAAGTATAATCGCATGATGAT
This sequence comes from Chitinophaga pinensis, assembly GCA_943372225.1. Taxonomy (GTDB): domain Bacteria; phylum Bacteroidota; class Bacteroidia; order Chitinophagales; family Chitinophagaceae; genus Sediminibacterium; species Sediminibacterium pinensis_L. The sequence continues at coordinate 202,411 of CALRXV020000003.1, forward strand.
GCTAGACCAACACCTCCACCAATAGCTTTACCTTGCACACGGCCGATGATAAATTTGGGACAGGTACGCATGGCGTTGATCACGAGGGCAAATCCGCTAAAGAATTCCAAACCTTCCGCTTCGGTGGAAATTAGTAATAACTCGTCAAAGGATGCGCCGGCGCAAAAGGTTTTGGCTCCGCCCGATTGTAAGATCAACACCTTGCAAGAAGCATCGCCCCCGGCAATGGTAATGGTCTTAGCCAATTCTTTTAAAATGGCCGATGGCAATGAATTGTGTTGAGCCGTAAAAAACTCAATCACGCCAATGCCATTGTTTACCTGATAGTTTACATAATTTTCCATCTAGTCTTTTTTGGCTACCATGGTTAGAATGGTAGCAATACCGGTAATCTCATTGGTAGCGTCTATAATCTCTACCAACCATTTTACTATCCCTTTATCAATATCGGTGATTTCTTTTTTCTCCTGTGCAATTTTTTCTTTGCAGGTAAAACGCACTTGAATGGTATCGCCCGGATAAACTGGTTTGGTAAAACGTAACTCGTCAATGCCATAGTTGAGCAAGACAGGATTTTTTTCATAACTGTCTACAAACAAACCTGCCGCAGCACTCATGATAAAATAGCCATGTGCTACTTGGCGCTCAAACATGGTTCCTTCAAAATTGGTGCTGTCTAAATGCGCGTAAAAATGATCTCCACTGAGGTCTGCAAAACTGTCAATGTCTTCTTTGGTAATCATGCGTGGGGCAGTGAGAATCTGCTCTCCAATCACCAACTCTTCAAAATATTTGGTAAAGGGATGCGCGCCTCCATCAATGCCTGTGGCACCGGGTTGGTAAACTTGGCTAATGGCCGTAATCATATCGGGAGAACCCTGTATGGCTACTCTTTGCATATAATGTTTTACGCCGCGTAGTCCACCCATTTCTTCTCCTCCTCCTGCGCGGCCAGGACCTCCATGTACCAATAAGGGCAGGGGTGATCCGTGTCCGGTATTTTCTTTTGCGCAAGCGCGATTTAAAACAAGGATCCTTCCATGGTAGGTTCCCGCTCCAATAGTATAGTCTCTTGCAATGGAAGGATCATTGGTCACCACCGAAGAGACCAAGGAACCCTTGCCCAATTTTACCAGCGCAATAGCTTCTTGCAAACTATTATAAGGCATGAGCGTTGACACTGGACCAAATGCTTCTACCTCGTGTACCTCATTGCTGCTCATGGGTTGTGGATTCATCAACAAGAGCGGGCTCATAAATGCACCAATAGTTGCATCGGCATCCACTACGGAAACACTATCCATGCTGCCGTAAATAATTTGTGAACTGGCCAAGAGTTTCTGTACTTGCTCGCGCACTTCATTGCGTTGGCTTTGTCCGGCCAGTGATCCCATACGCACGGTTTCATTCAAGGGATTGCCAATCACGGTTTGCGCCAAAGCCTTACCCAGTGCTATTTGTACGTCTTCCAGTTTATTTTCAGGAACAAAAATTCGGCGGATGGCCGTACATTTTTGTCCGCACTTGGTGGTCATTTCTTTGCGCACTTCTTTGATAAACAAATCCCACTCGGGCATATCCGGTGTTACATCACTGCCTAGTACAATACTATTGAGTGAGTCTGCTTCCATAGTAAAAGGCACATTCTCTTTCAAGACAACCGGGTGCGATTTGAGCATCAGTCCTGTACTGGCTGATCCCGTAAACGTGATAATATCTTGTGACTGCACATGGTCTAATAAATCACCAGCGGAACCGCAGAGCAATTGTAAAGCACCATCCGGCAAAATGCCCGATGCGGCAATTTCTTTAACCACAGCTTCGGTTAAAAAGGACGTAACCGTTGCTGGTTTTACCACAGCAGGTACTCCAGCCAATAAGTTCACTGCAATTTTTTCTAGCATGCCCCATACCGGAAAATTAAAGGCATTGATATGCACAGCCACCCCTTCTTTGGGAATCAACAAATGGTGCCCCATAAAAGTATTGGCCTTGCCCAGTGAATGGTGCTCTCCGTCTAAACAATAGGGTTGGTCTGGGAACTTTCTGCGGAGCGAGGCATAGGCAAACAAATTGCCAATCCCGCCTTCTATGTCTACCCAACTATCGGCCTTGGTAGCCCCAGTTTGGTAACTGATCTGATAGAATTTGTCTAAGTGCTCGCGCAGGTGTAAGGCCAATGCCCGGAGCATTCTTCCGCGTTCGTGAAAGCTCATGGCCCTGAGCGCTGGATTGCCCTTTTGTCTGGCGTAATGCAGTATGGAGGCCATGTCCAGACCTTTTGTACTCGCCGTTGCGATGGCGTTTCCTGTTACCGCATTAAAGAGGGCCTGACCATCGCCATCGCCCCTCACCCATTTGCCCATCACATAATTTTCCAATGCTGCCATAGCTATCGTTTGGGCAAAGCTAACGATTGATAGGTTTCAGCAATCAGGCATTTGTTACAAAAATGTTGGAATTGGGGAATGGCAGCAAAACGGCAATTGCATAAATGACGGTCACAATGTTATGCCGTGATTCGCGCTTGCTCAAAGTTGTATTTCCTTCGCGTCTACCCTGGAGCTGGTCAAAAAGCAGCGCTGCTGCTAATTGCCCTGCCTCCGGCACCGATCCAGAAAGGCCGCTCAGAAAACACAACTCTTGAGCGGCGATGGTCCGTTTATTTGGTGGATGTTATGGTGCCTGTATTTTATTGCTTATGTTTTGTAGCTTGATTTTAGCCACAAAATCTATAGTTAAACAAAATAGGAAATGATAAATATTGCTAAACCTAAATTGATAAGGGATTGATAAATTAGACTAGTTAATTCCTTTTTAGTGCCATTTAGTTGATTTGTCTTTATCAAATAAACTAATGCTAGAGGGATTAGAAAATTAAAGGAGAAAAGTACAAATGGAATCCAAAACAATTGAACATTGTCAGTGAAACGTTTTAAAGCAGAATAAAGAATATAGAAAACCACAGTTAGGACAGGTGTAATTTCTAATACTTTTGGAACTAGTTTTCCATCTAATATATTGTTGTAATTCCTTTTCATTCTCTTTACTAAAATAACTGATAATTTCCAATACAAAATTTTGATTGGGGATGATTTTTTTAATTAGGGATCTTGTGCTGCGGAAGATTTAGAAGCATCTATTCTGGCTATTTGAGATAAGAGAATATATAAATTACAAAACCTAAGTTTAATGCAACTTGTGCCAGCAAACTTAAAAATTCCATTTTGGTAGTATTTAATTTATTACTCATTGTTAAATAAACAAATTCTAAGAGAATTCGAAAGTTTGCAGCAAAAAGAATGATAGGAATCCAAAGCAATTGTTGGTTGGTAGTAAACCGTTTAATGAAGAAGAATACTATGCAAAAAACAATGGTTAGAACAACTGTAATGTCTAATAATTTTGAAACTAATTTTCCACCTAAAATTTCGTTGTAATTTGTTTTCATTTCCCTTAGTTTGATTTGGACAATTGACGTTTAATTGAATCAGAGAATAATACTAATAAACTCAAAGGCTAACTGCAAGAGGGAATAAAAACAGTTGATTAAAATTATTTTAATGTCTTACTAATAGAAATAGTAGATATGAATTAATAACATAATCAGCATAACATAGTCTACATAACTTAGTCAACATAACATAGTAAATAAAATACAGGCACCATAACATCCCCCAACTAGACGGGCCATCGCCGCTCAAGAGTTGTGTTTTCTGAGCGGCCTTTCTGGAGCGGTGCCGGAGGCAGGGCAATTAGCAGCAGCGCTGCTTTTTGACCAGCTCCAGGGTAGACGCGAAGGAAATACAACTTTGAGCAAGCGCGAATCACGGCATAACATTGTGACCGTCAGTGATGCAAATGAACCCATTAAAAAATACTAGTAGATTATTGTCACTGACCCACTCATGATCTCCAATCCATTCTTAGGATTGATTACATAGTAGTATGTGCCAATGGGAAGGGCTTTGCCATTGAGTTTGCCTGTCCATTCTATAGCATAGCCAAGTGAAGAAAATACTTTTTGACCATAGCGGTTAAAGACGTCAACAGTGGCGCCGGGGTAAGTGTCAAGATATGGAATGCGCCATGTGTCATTAATGCCATCGCCATTGGGCGAAAAAGCATTGGGCACTTGAGGGGCTTTGAGTACTTCAATAAAAATTTCATCCTTAACAGTGCACCCAGCTATGTTAGAGAGGGCTAATTGATAGGTAATATCTACCAAGGGTTTGCTATTGGGAACAGCGGCGGTATCCGAATCCAAATAAGTGGATGGTGTCCATGAATAACGCAGACCCGTTCCATATACATAGAGCGGTTTCAAACTTACTTGTCCATTTTGCAAGACTTTTAAATCAGGACCCAGATCCAGTTTTGGATAAGGATACACGTTGATGGTTTGTAAAGCAGTATCACTCACACAGCCCTGTGCGTTCAGAATATGCAAAGCCACTTGAATGCTACCACTATCGCGGAAAAGCTGCGATGGATTTTGAATGCTGGCTGTATTACCCGCAGAAAAATCCCAAACCCAGGTGCTGATGGCGCTGGTCTTGCCATCACTCAGATCAGTAAACTGAATGGCATCATTTACACAAATGATATTGGCCGATGCACTAAAATTGGCTTTTGGTTGCGGATAAATACTAGAGATAATTTTGGTGCTGCTATCAATACAATTATTATTGCTGCGTACAATTAATTGAATGGGATAAGGTCCTAATGCGCTAAAGCGATGGATTGGATTGGGTAATGTGCTAGAACTAGCATCATTTGGATCATTGAAGTTCCAGCGATAACTCAAGAGCCCTGTTGAACCATCACTGATGCTAGTGCTGCTGGTGAATTGACCCCTACCATCGGGCAAACAAATTTGTGGAATGCTAAAATCAACAACAGGAAGCGGATTCACTTTTATGGTTTGTGTATTGAGCGCACTCACACATCCACTATCAGTGGTTACGCGCAAACTAGCCGTATAACTATTGGCAACTGCATAGGTATAAGTATAGTCATTGGCATTATTGCGCACGGCGGTATTACCATCTCCATAGACCCAATTGCGTTGTACAATATTGCTATAATTGGCTATGGAACTATCAGAAAATATAAGCGCATTTTTTTCACAAAGCGGCGATGCAACATACCATTTAGCAACAGGGCTTGGCCATACGCGAATGGATTGGGTAGCTGAATCCTTACAACCCTTGGCCGATGTTTGCATAAACTGAATAGGATAGACTCCCACTCCTGCAACCGCCGGACTAAACAAACCTGCTGCACTTACACCTGTGCCCGTGTAATTGAATGTTCCTGCAACGGCATTATCATAACTGGTTTGCACAATGGCTCTGGGAGCGGCTTCCAGACAGATGCTGGGCATGATGCTAAATGCTACTTTAGGGCTTTGGTTTAGCGTGAGTACTTGGGTACTAATATCGGCGCAAGCACTAGCGCTTCCTGAAAATGCTTTTAACTGTACAGAAACAGGTTTGCTTACCGGACTTTGAAAAGCATTATAACGATACGCGTATACTTTGTTTAAATAAGGGTCATCATCAATGGTTTTAACCGATGGAGCATTGAGAAAATCCCAGGTAATTTCTACTCGGGTCACTACGCCAAAATCTACCGTAGAAGTATTTTGAATGCGTACTGAATCATTGCTACAAATGGCTGCTGGTTGCAACACTACAAACTGACTCTTGGGCACAGAACCATTGACGGTAAAGGTTTTGGTGAGATTGCTCACGCATCCATCTTTTGAAGTAACCAATAATGACACTTGATAATCCGCAGACTTATTGTATTTAACAGCAGGGTTTTGTAAACTGCTTGTGAGCGTATTTGGTCCGGGACTAATAGCTGGTGTGCCCGCATTAAAATTCCAGAGATAAGTCATCTGTGCGGCTGATCCATCTGCAATGGTAGTAGTGTCTGTAAAAAGGGCAGAAGCATCACTTAAACAAACTTTGGGTAGAATAAAACCAACCACGGGTCTGGGATTCACGGCCACATTAGTTATTACGGTATCACTCAAACATCCTTTGTTTGATTCAACCAATAATTGAACAGGATAGGTTCCCCATTTGGCAAAGCTTTTGGTAAAAGTTCCGCCACCAGTGGTATCCTTGGTATTGCCATCCTTAAAATTCCAATACCATCTAGATATGCCACTAGTATTGGCAATAGATTGATCCGTAAATGAAAATAGTTGGTTCTCGCAGGCAGGTGCTGACACAGTAAATGCGGGAACGGGTTTGGCATATAATGAGATGGTACTGCTCACATTTGGGGCACCAGTTAGTGATCCGGCTGAACAAGAATTGGCATCGGTAATACTCTTGAGGGTATAAGTTGTATTGGCCTTTGGCGATACGGCAAGTGTATAAGGTGCAGTAGTAATGGTTAGGGTATCTGTTTTGGTACCATCGGTGTAACCCACGCGCCATGGTGCTTTTCCTGTTGGTGTGAGGATTAAATTTTTGGTTTGTCCCTGACAAATAGAATCACTTGGCGAAATAGTAATGGTAGGTGCAGGATTCACCGTTAAGGCAATACTGTCTCTGAAAATACCACATCCCAATAAATTCATGGCAACACTATACTGTCCACTATTGGAGGTGCTGGCACTGGGAATGCTAGGATTGTAAATGGTACTGCTAAATCCATTGGGGCCACTCCATTGATAAGAAGCACCAACAACTTGTGAGACTTGTAAATTGATGGTACTGCCCACGCAGGTAAGTCCTATAATTTGAGGGGACAAAGTGGTTTGCGCGTAGTTAGAAAAATAACCCAATACGTTTCCGGTAGTACTGGCACCATTTAAAAATCCTAGGTGAAATAGTCCTAAAGTATTGGAGACTATTGTGTTTACTCCATCAGGAATCAACTGATTTAAATTGGGTAAATTCAACGTATTGATCTTCGCATACATCCATTCTCCATTGGTGCCTGGTACTGGATTGAACATACTGGAACTAATAATACCTGTTTTTCCGTTTAACTGAAAACCATTGATATCAGTGGCTTTGCAGAGTAGGTTCAAATAAAAAGCCGTATTCACAGGGCGCACAAAAGAAACCAGTGAGGAACCAGTACAACGGATACTTGGTAGATTGGTAGATGCCATTTCACAGCCAATACCAGTTAACTGATTTAAATAAACGGGATTGCTAGTTTTTACATAGGCACTGGGTTGGTTCAAAATGCCTTCATACACCTGCCCTCGATTGAGGGTTGTAACCTGTGTACCATTGACTAAAACCTTTGTGCCATCAGTAGTAGCCAGTATATAAAAATAGTCTCCAAAATCTGGACTAACAGCAAGTTCTCCTTTGATAATGACAAACTCATTTCCATTGCTTTCTTCTGGAATAATCTGGTCTCCTACCAAGTCTCGGCAGGTAGTGGGTGACCCAATTGAATCATCATAGACCGTGACAGTAATCAGTTTATTGGATGTAACCGTACTACCAACCAAGTGATTGGGCCCATCTAGGTTTAGTGCTGTAACTGCATAGCATTGTCCCTTGTTGAGCGTGATGCCAAATTTTATCCCTGCATTATGACCAATTGCATCTTTACTTGGAATAATTTCAATTAAAGTATTGTCTTCTGTTGCCGTAATCACAAATCCATTTCTGGGTAAGGGGGTATATCCAGTCCCATTGCCAAATCTTGTTTGTCCTGGAATCATAAAAGCTTTTCCCTTGCTGATATTTCCTTTTAGGGCAAAAATCTCTGGGTTAAAATAGTTAACCCCTGTTTTTCCCTGTACTTCATAATAAGCCGAGATATTACTAGTAGAACTCACTTTGATTCCATTGTTCAAGACAGTATTGCTGGGCTTGGTTTCAATTTTATTTATAAAGCTGGTGAGGTTGGCAGAGAAAGCAGAATAAGGATCTAAGTGAACGGGTATGGGAACAAAGCTTGGGTCTGCCGGCATGCTAATGATGATATCGGCGGGATTGGCATAACTGGAGAGCCGCATTAAAATGGGTGCATTAGCATGACCCGCAGTAATTGCCGGTGCCCCAAACCAAAATGTAGTATCGGTTTGTGCGCTTGATGTCAATGTCATCAAAGCTGCTAGGAACAATAAGCCAAGAGATTTGCAAGCATTCATGGATAAAGGATGGCCCGTTTATGCCACGAATTTAATTTTTAAAACCCATAAACAGTTGTTATTGTTTGTCCCTGGTCCATTGTTCCCATTGTTTAAAATAATGGGCTCCCCAAAAATCGTATCGCGGCAGCATATTTTGTTTTAAACGATGGCGAAAATCATCTAAGTTTTTCTGTTCTACTGGCGTCCACAAAGATTCACTCAAAGCCGTCATACGGGGGAAGATCATGTATTCTACCTTTGTTCCGTAGCCAATGTATTCGGTCCAAACATTGGCTTGTCCGCCAATAATGTATTGGTCCAATTTAGCATCGCGCAGAGCGGCTGGTACTGGATCATATTGGTACACAGAATCCATGGTATTATAGCCGTGAATGGCCAATGAATCTTTTGGATCGCGTGATTGGTAATGGTCAAAATAATAAGGCTTGCCTGGGGTCATGATTACGCGGTGTTTGAGTTTGCCCGCTTCTATGCCTTCCTTAGCACCGCCCCAGTTCATCACAATGGCCGATGTGTCTAGTTCCCCTTCTAAGATCTCATGCCAGCCAATGACCTGTTTGTTTTTTTCTTTCAAATACTTGGCAGCTTGACTAATAAAATAGGTTTGCAAAGCGTGCTCGTCTTTGATTCCCTTTTCTTTCATGAATGCTTGAGAATAGGGGTCTGCTTTCCACCAGAGTTTGCTACACTCGTCTCCACCCACATGAATGTATTTAGATGGAAAGAGGTCTGAGATTTCATGGAAGATGGTTCTCAAGAATGTGAATGTCTCCGGTCTTGGAGCTAACACATTGTTTTGTTTATTGTACATACCCCAAGTGGTAGCAACATTCCAAGTGGTATCGGGTTTGGTGCTGAACTCAGGGTAAGCAGTGATGGTTGCGCGGCTATGGCCAGGGATGTCTATTTCTGGAATCACTTCAATGCCGCGCAATGCTGCATAAGCTATCACTTCTTTTACTTCTTTTCTGGTATAGAACCCACCATAGCGCGTGCTGTCATAGCGTGCAGGCTTATCATTAAAATGCCCTATCAACGTGGCATTGCGCCAAGACGCAATGCTATTAAGTTTGGGATAGGAAAGAATTTCTATGCGCCAGCCTTGGTCATCGGTTAAATGCCAGTGAAACGTATTGAACTTGTGAAAGGTTAAATAGTCAATATATTTTTTAATGAATTCAAGTGGGAACATATGTCTTACCACGTCTAAATGCATACCCCTGTATTCAAATCTGGGATAGTCTTTGATGGCTACAGCAGGTACTTCAAAGCTGCTGCTTTTTTGCAAGGGGCAAATTTGCAAAAGGGTTTGAATAGCGTTCACCAAACCTCTATTGTCTTTAACTGTAATCTTGATTTCTTTGCCCTTAGATGCTAAAAGGTACATTTCTGCCTTGTCTATTTGGGTTGGGTCTTCTTGGATCAAGAGGTAACTGCCTGATTTTGGAATCTGTTGGCTTATGCTCAATTGCAATCCTGTTTGTTGTTTCAAACTTTCTTGCAAATACTGCAACTGTGCCTGATATTTAGCTGGTCCTACAATTTTGGAACTTGCGTCTAGCTTTACACCAACAGCTGAGAGGCTTTGATAACTAACCGGTTTGGGAATAATAGGGTTGGTTTGACCCATCACTTGTATACCTATGCAAAAAGAGAGTAGAAAATAGAGCAATCGCATCTGATACTATTTGGTTGAAATTCATGGAATCAATCTTTCAAATTTATAACATCAACAGTTATCTTCAAGCTACAATTCTTTGCCATGCGTTTTTTGTCAATTTTGAAATCTTCGTTGCCATTAGCTTTTCCAATTGTATTGTTGTTTGCTTGTGGTCCCAAGAAGCCTTATGAATGGACCCGCTATGGCGGCAATGCTTTTAACAACCATTATTCGCCCTTGGCTTTGATTGATACCAATAATGTGTCATCGCTCAGCGTGGCATGGGAATACCACACGGGAGACGCGGATGAGAAAACACAGATCCAAACCAATCCCCTCATTATTGATGGTGTTTTATATGGGGTATCGCCCAAGCTAAAACTCTTTGCACTGGACGCGGCAACGGGTAAAGAGTTGTGGAATTTTAATCCGGTGGATACCAATACCCTTGAAGTAAAGGGGCGTGGTTATTTCTCTATGAATGTTTGCAGGGGGCTTAGTTATTTTAAGGCTGATGAAAAAGACCAACGTCTTTTCTATTCAGCTGGAGGCTACTTGCACTGTATAGACGCGCTCAGTGGCAAACCCATCAAATCCTTTGGTACCAATGGTTGGATTGATTTGCACAATGACCTTGGCCGAGACTTGAGTAATTATTATGTTGCTGCTACCACGCCAGGTATGGTTTATAAAGACATGATTATCATTGGTAGTAGAGTAGCGGAAGACGCTGCTGCTGCACCTGGTCATATTCGCGCTTATGATGTGCATACAGGAAAACTGCGTTGGATTTTTCATACCATTCCGCATCCCGGTGAAGCCGGTTATGAATCTTGGGATAATAAAGAAGCATACCAACATATTGGCGGCGCCAATGCTTGGTCTGGTTTTAGTTTGGATGAAGAAAAAGGTATTCTTTTTGCACCTATTGGTTCTGCCAGTTATGATTTTTATGGTGGCAAAAGAACAGGAGATAATTTGTTTGCCAATTCCGTTCTAGCCTTGGACGCCGCAACGGGCAAACGCATCTGGCATTTTCAAACGGTGCACCATGATATCTGGGATAGAGACCTACCCACTGCACCCGTAGTAGTAAATATTCATAAAGAGGGTAAACTAATTGAAGCTGTAGCACAAGTAACCAAGAGTGGTTTTGTGTTCTTGCTAGAAAGGAATACAGGAGAGCCGGTTTATCCTATTGTAGAAACAGTTGTGCCAACTCAAACGGAATTATTGGGAGAAAAACCATCGCCAAAGCAACCCATTCCTAGCGTGATTGCGCCTTTTGCTAGACAAACCTTATTGGAAAAGGATTTAAACAGGCTGGTGCCCGATAGTTCTTATAAAGACATTCAACAAAGACTGGCTTCTTATAAAACGGGTCATCTGTTTAATCCTCCTTCTAAACAGGGTACGGTCATCTTTCCAGGATTTGATGGCGGTGCGGAATGGGGTGGTCCTGCGGTGGATCCTAGTACCGGAATCATGTATGTGAATGCAAGTGAAATGCCTTGGATTCTAACCATGGTAGACAGAAAACCAAACACTGCTACAAAAGAAACCAATTTGGATGCGGGTAAGCGTTTGTATCAAACCACTTGTATGGCCTGTCATGGTCCTGAAAGAAAGGGTGGCGGAAATTATCCCAGTTTGATTGACGCCAAAAAGAAATACAATGAGGAACAATTGATAGCATTGGTCACTTCGGGAAAACAAATGATGCCTGCCATGAGTCAATTAGCTCCCTCAGAGAAAATAGCCATCGCCAGTTTTATCCTTGAACTAAAAGATAAGCAGGGTAAGGCTTTTGAAGCCCCAGCGCGTCCGGTTGACCCTTGGATAGAAATACCTTATACCTCTACGGGCTACAATAAATTCTTGACCAAGGAAGGTTATCCTGCCGTGATGCCACCTTGGGGAACTCTGTCTGCTATTGATTTGAATACCGGTAAACAGGTATGGAAAGATACGCTGGGCGATTACCCTGAACTAAAAGCCAAGGGTATTCATACGGGAACAGAAAACTATGGAGGTGCTGTTGTTACGGCTGGAGGTCTCCTGTTTATAGCTGCAACCAAAGACAGTAAGTTCCGAGCTTATAACAAAAGAACTGGGAAACTTTTATTGGAATTGGATTTGCCTGCACCAGGATTTGCTACTCCTGCGGTCTATGAAAAAAATGGGAAACAATATATTGTGATTGCTTGTGGCGGTGGTAAACTAAAAACCAAAACCAGCGATACCTATTTGGCATTTAGTATCAACAAACCTTGATTATCCAAGAAACTGAATGGTCTTGGTATCTAGTGCAATAAAAACAATCTCGTCTTTTTGAACATGTCTGTTCAAGGTATGGATATAGATAATAGTGTCTTCAACCACCAATTCTAATTCAAAAAATCCTACCATAAATTGGATATTGCGCACTTGTGCGGCCACACCATGATCCACGCTAGCTAGTCTAAAATTACCTGGCCGCACAAAGATTTTTTTACCTAGTGGTGCCGTTCCACTATAAGGCAAGAGTAAGTCTGCAATATGTGGGGGTAGAATTTGGTACTTGCCTAAGAGTGCTGCTGTATAAGCGTTTGTGGGGTGTTGGTATACTTGTTCTGGTTCGCCTGACTGCACTATTTTTCCGTGTTGCATTAGCATCACTTGATCAGCCCAAGGCAAAATATCAGTTGGATCATGAGAGACCAAAAGACAGGTAATTTGCAAGGTTTCTCCTATCTCTCTAATCACATCCTTCAGGATATTTTTATGAATCAAATCCAAATTGGAATAAGGCTCATCTAACAGAAGTAATTTAGGAGATCCTATTAGCAATCGCGCAATGGCAATGCGTTGGCGTTCTCCACCAGACAATTGATCCGTCTTGCGTTTTACCAAATGGTTAATCATGCAAACTTCAAAAATGGCATTGGCCATTTCATCGCTTAGCTTATTGGCATAAGACAACAACTCTTCTACGCGATAAGAATTCCTGAGTTCAAAATGTTGCGAGAGATAAGCAATGTCCGGATGTCCGGGCACCAGTCTAAATTCTGGCCCAAGCACGTGTTTGTCTTGAAAAAAAATCATGCCGTCACTGGGCTGTTCAAGCCCTGCAATCATTTTGAGCAGACTACTTTTTCCTGATCCAGTTTCTCCTGCAATGGCCAGTTTTTGAAATGGAGCTTGGGTAAAGCTCACAGCATCTACAACGGGTTTACCGTTCTGTAATTTGCTGATATTGTTTACCTCTAAAAACCCCATTCCTCAAAGATAGGCAAGCGCTGCCATCTTTCTTTATTTGCTAATCACGATGCTAGTTGGGGTAGGACCTCCAATACCTGCTGCATCATAAGCGCGTTTCAAAGACTCCTGCACTTGGGTAAACACATCACCAAAATTAGCTTCAAGGGTAAATGGTCTTAAACCCAAAGTTACACCACCAGCAATGCTGATCACACTCACAGTGGCAGCTGGATCTTTTAATACCAATGGATGGGCATTCATTACTTCTAGAGCAATGGATTTGGCTTGGTCAATATTGGTATCGCCAGCCAGAAGTACATTAATGTCTACGCGCAAGCTGCCGTGTTTGGTATAGTTGATAATGGTACCATTGCTCAAAGCCCCATTGGCCAAGATGATGGTTTTGTTTTCTCCAGTTAAGAGAATGGTATTAAAGATTTGAATTTCTAAAACGGTTCCTTTTTGTCCACCAGCTTCAATCAGGTCTCCTGTTTTAAATGGCTTGAACACTAAGATCAATACCCCACCGGCAAAATTGGCCAGTGATCCTTGCAAAGCTAGACCCACAGCTAGACCCATGGCACCAATAATGGCTACAAAAGAAGTGGTTTCAATACCCAGCATTCCTGCAACAGTTATGAGCAACAAAACTTTCAAACCCACAGACACCATGCTAGACAAAAAAGACTGCAATGAAGCATCAACTTTGCGTTGATTCATGGTCTTCTTGGCCAATTTAGCCGTCCAGTTAATGATAGTCAGACCTATGATAAATACCAATAAGGCCGAAATCAATTTGGGTCCGAATCCAAATACCCAGTTTTGTAATTGCGTAGTAAAGCCGGTTAGTTTGTCCATTTGCAGTTTTTTTGGAAAACTAAAATAAGTTATTTCTTCTTATAAGGAAGGGTATTGAATAGGGCAAATTGTAATTGAGGTCTATTGCCATTTTCTAATACCTGATACATGAGTCCGGTTTCTAGTCTCATTTGATTGGTTAGGCCAAATCCAATGGCCCCATAAATCCTATCCCTATCAAAAACGGGACTATTTAAATGCAGGAAGATTTCATTGTAAGCAGAGAGATAGACCGCATTTTTTTGCAGTGTTGGTTTGTTGAAAGGGATGTTCAAGCTCAAGAAATAACGAAATCTAAAACGGAAATTGTTATTGGGCAGGAACCGTTCTTCAAGTCTATAGCGATGTTGTATAAATACTTTTCCAAATTGTTGTCTGGTGATGAACTGTTGGTAGAGCCTATGTTCTGTGGTGTTATTCTTGGTGTCGGTACCTGCTATATAAGGGTAGGATTGTACAAAAGCATAACCCATGAGTAGGTTATTATTGTTCTCTGTAAGATTATAACCAATCCCAGTTCTGATGAGTAATTGTTCTTCATCGCCTAATAAATTATAGCTGCGGTATTGTCCCTCATGCCACCAGTTCCATTTTTTGTTGATCTGTTTGTTGCCAAAATAAATCATCCAGTTTCCTATGTCGGATTTTTGGGCTGTTACATTTATGCCAATCAATAATAGGATAATGGTTAGTAGTTGTTTCATTTGTGGGAATTAAAGAGAATTTTTATTTGACAGTCAATTTTAGTAGTTCACGATTTAAACTTCTGACACTAATACCAAGATATTCTGCCAAATCTTTTTTACTAAAGTTTAGATCTTGTTCTTTTTGCAATTGTAGTATTTTGGAAAGAGCGCTTTCAACGGTATTTAATTGCTGGAAAGAAGACCTAAGTGCTGTATTTCTTAAGCGAGTTGCCAATTCTACCAATAATAGCGCATTAAAATTTTTGATATTCAACAAGAGATTTTTAAAAACACCAAGCTCAATTTTATAAACCAATACATCAGTCATTGCAAAAACAGTAGTAATTGTTTTGCAATCTAAAATGGCTTCAATTTCACCAATGATCTCACCATTTCCAAGAAATTCAACAAGGTAATTTTTATTATTATCTTCATTAATCACGCATTTGCAAACACCTTCTTTGATAATATAGACATGTTTGATAAATCTATTGACTTCAAGGATTGGCTGATTTTTTTTGAAACTAACTAACTTGAATCCACTACCTGTTTCTTCAGATTCAAATGTTGCAATAAAATTTAATAGCTCCTTGTTCTTCAGTATCATGGGACAAATGTCCCAATTTCAAACAAACCAATCAGCTATTTTGCATATTATTTATTGTTATGAAAACATGGACTACCTTAATTTTTATAGCTATGTCATTGTCAATCACCTCCAATGCACAGGGTCAACAAGACAAAGACCTACCCAAAGTTGAACTGCATTTGCATTTGGACTGTTCCTTAAGTTATGAGGTGGTCAATGTTATCAACCCAAACATTACTTATGATGTTTATAAGGAGTCATTTATTGCTCCTCCCAAGTGTACGGATTTGGCAGATTATATCACTAGGGCCATCAAAGGATTTGAATTGATGCAAACCAAAGAACAGTTAAGATTGGTAACCCTTGATCTTTTTAAGCAACTAAAGGAGGATCATGTAGTTTATGCAGAGATTAGATTTGCCCCTTTGCAGCATGTTTATAAAGGATTAACAGCAAATGAGGTGGTTCAGGCGGTTAACCAAGCCACCGAAGAAGGTATAAAAAAATATGGGGTAGAAGCAGGAATCATTCTTTGTACCCTCAGACATTATACAGAAGCTCAAAGTTTGGAAACAGCTGAATTGGTAAAAAATTTCAAAGGTTCTCATGTTGTTGGTTTTGACATTGCTGCAGATGAGGCTGGATTTCCAATAGACAATCATATAAAAGCTTTTAATCAAGTACGCCAAAGTGGTATTCCCTGTACTGCTCATGCTGGAGAGGCTAAAGGAGCTGGAAGCGTTTGGGAAACCTTGCAAAAATTACACCCTCAAAGAATTGGGCATGGAGTAAGAAGTGCGGAAGATGAGAAATTATTGTTGTTTTTAAAAGAGAATGATATTCATCTAGAGATTTGTCCAACAAGTAATATTCAAACCAATGTATTTGACAAAATAGAAAACCATACACTAGATAAGATATATCGTTCTGGTGTATCAATGGGGTTAAATACAGATGCAAGGACTATTTCAAATGTTAGTTTGAGTTCTGAATATGGGTTGGTTAGAAAAGTATTTAAATGGGATAATAGACAGTTGAAGAAATGCAATTTGGAGGCGATAAATCATTCTTTTGCTAAGGAGGATATTAAGAGGAAGATTAGGAGTATTATTGAGGCATCTTATAAATAGGATGTACTCTAAATGGAAATTTTCATGATGGGATTGTTGGCTGCGCCGATTTCATCCCAAATGAGCTTTGTCAACTAGGGTGATTTTCCCGCTGGGATTGTTGGCTGCGTTGCACTGCGCCAACTTCCCTCCAATTGGAGCATACTCAAAAATGCAAATCATTCCTACTGGGATTGTTGGCTACGCCAACTTCCCTCCGCATTGAGCTTTCTCATATGCGAATTTTTCCCGCTGGGATTGTCGGCTGCGTTACACTTCGCCGACTTCCCTCCGCATTGAGCTAGCGCAATGCTCCAATGCATATAAAGAGATTTTTTTTGGGAAGATTCTCATTAGGCCTTCTCCAAAAGCCCTCGCTGCGCTCGTGTAAGGCCTGCGCTACGGCGCAATCAAGCAAGCTTGTTGCTCCTTCGCTGCGGCCTTACGGCGGCTTTTGGGGAAGGCCTTGTGGTAAGTTCTGGGCATAAAAAAAGCTCCACGATTTATCGTGGAGCTTTGTGATCCCGCTGGGACTCGAACCCAGGGCCCATACATTAAAAGTGTATTGCTCTACCAACTGAGCTACGGAATCGGGTGGATGGCAAATATACGTTTGCAACCCTGTTGATAAAAACTTATTCAATGATCATTTATCACCAGATGTATTAAGGAACAATGGTAGTAAACAAATAAACTGCAAAAATAACTAAGAGCACTACTCCTTGAAGCAATGTGGTTTTTCCTGTTTTCAATGAAAGCATGATTACAAATAAGGAGAGTAGAAATAGCACCGTTGATTTAGTGTCAATTCCTAGTGTTAGTGGCAAGCCCATATAAATAGAAACAAAGGCAACGGTTGGAATGGTGAGACCAATACTGGCCAAGGCCGATCCCAATGCCAAGTTCAAACTGGCTTGCAATTTATTTTTTCTGGCTGCTTGCAAAGAAGCTATTCCTTCAGGTAATAATACCACCATGGCAATGATGATTCCAACAATGGATTTTGGTGCACCCGCCGCGGCTACCCCTTCTTCAATTTCAGGTGCCAATGCTTCTGCTAATAAAACTACCGCTGATAATGCAACCAATAATAGTACAGCGCTTACCCATGCAATTTGATTGCTTGGTTTGCCCCCATGTCCATGCTGAGCCGCTTCATCCTTGGCAACAAAATGGTCTTTGTGCCTGATATTTTGCATTGCCAAAAAAGTACCATACAAGACCAAAGAAACAATAGCCACAAATGCCAACTGTTTGCTACTATAGAATGGTCCAGGAATGCTGGTAGTGAAATTGGGTAGTATTAAAGTGAGCACAGAAATAGCCACCAAAACCGTTAGTGATGCACCAACCCCGTCTAGACTAAAAGACTGTTCTCTGTGTTTTAATCCGCCAATTAACAAACAAAGACCAATGATGCCATTGATGATAATCATCTCGGCAGCAAAGACCGTATCTCTGGCTAATAGAGAAGCATCGGGTCCACCCATATGCATCAGTTCAATAATCAATGCCACTTCAATGGTAGTAACGGAAATGGCTAATAACAATGAACCAATGGGTTCTCCAACTCTATGCGCCACAACCTCTGCATGGTGCACAGCAGCCAATACTGCTGCTATCAATGCAACGCCTTGGCAGAGCAGAAATATAAATCCCAAATCAAATTTTTCACCTGCAAAAAAGATCCAACCGGCAATGGGTGCTACCAAGGTCCAAATGGGCAAATGCGCCAACAGTTCTTTTTTCTTCATCTTATTTCAAGTCTTTCAACATAGCATTAATGGCTGCTTCCAATTGTTGGTCCTTACCCTTGATTACTTGTTCAAATTCATTCATCAATTTGATATCGGGTTCGGTTTGTGAATTTTCCAGATAACGTCCGTTCATCATTTTCACACCCACTGGAGGAACACCCCAACGCATGCTATTGTCTTGCAAAGATTCCCATCCTGCAAATGTACAAGTACCTGGAACAGGCATGCCCACCAATTTACCAATCTGTAAATTTTGATAACCAAAGGCAAAACAATGACCATCGCTATAATTGGCTTCGTTGGCAAGTGCAATAGAAGGTTTGGTCCAACGGAATGTGGGTTCATAACTCACAATATGTTTGTCATTGCTATTGTACATATAGGCTTTACCGGTTAAGAAAGCAGCCAGGTCACTTACTAGGTCTCCACCACCATTAAAGCGGGTATCAATTACCATGGCTTTGCGTGTGGCGTATTTACCCATCACTTCTTCATAGGTTACGCGGAAAGCACCATCGTTCATACCGGGAATATGTACATAACCCAATTGTCCATTACTCAAACGGTCAACCTCTTCTTGGTTTTTGCGCACCCAACGTTTGTAGAGCAAACTATTTTCTTCGCCAAGGGCGATGGGTTTTACAATCAATTCCTTCTTGGTGCCAGCATCTACAACAGTTATCAAAACATTTTTTCCTGCTTTTCTATTCAGGTATTGAGCCAAGTCTTTTTCAGGTGTGATGAGTTCTCCATCAATACTTTCAATAATCATTCCAGCTTTGATGCCAAAGCCTGCTTTGTCTAGTGGTCCTTCTTTGATTACTTCATCAATCTTTACCCCGTTACCGCTGTGCGCATAACTATAGAAAGCACCCAAAGAAGCGGTTGCATCTGCATTGGGATTAAAGGATCCATAACTAGCACCACTATGACTCACGTTTAGTTCACCTAGCATCTCACTGAGCAATTCTGTAAACTCATAGTTATTGCCAATATGCGCCAAATGACGCTCATAGTCTGGTTTGTAGCTATCCCAATCAATGCCATGATAGGAAGCCGTATAGAAAGTGGTCTTGGTTCTGCGCCAGATATGTTCAAACATGAATTTGCGTTCTGCAGCCACGTCTAATTGCATTTCTCCATTAATGGAAATGCCGTCTCTTTTGCCACTTGTTGGATCAATCTTGCTCACGCTACCATCAGACAATAAGAAAATAGTTTTCTGATCCTTGTCCCAAGTCAGTGATCCAGAATTGGCATTCAGTGGCATTAGAATCTTGGTTTCCTTGGTTCTAATATTGGTGCTCCACAAATTCAAACCCTTTTCAAATCTTGCCAAGTAGTACAGGGTTTCACCGTCTTTGCTTACCAAGGCATCTGCTAAGCTAGAGGAATGGATGGTAAGTTTTTGTTTTCTATAAGTAAGTCCGTCAAATTCAATATTAACTAGACTATCTTTTTTGATTTTGTTTTTGCTGGTATCAGCCTTGGCTGCTTTTTCATCTTGGTCTTTTAACAATGCCGCTTCTTCCTTGCTTAGTCTAAATTTATCCCAAGCATCTTGGTTCAGCACCACAGCATAAATATCGCTCTGACTACCACCACTATTGGCTTTTGCGCGCAAACCATCTCTATCGGTTTCATACAAGAGCATTTTTCCACCCATGGCCCATTTGGGAGCGCCATCATTAAATCCGTTTTCGGTTACGTTAAAAATCTTACCCTTTCCATCGGTACTGATAATGCCAATTTCTGAATTGGATACTCCTTCAATGGCATAACTAAAAGCAAACCATTTACCATCGGGACTCCATTCAAAGTTTTGGTCATTATCGCCCCAGCTAAATAATTCCTTATCGGTTAAAATGGTCCTGCTTTGTTTGCTGGCCAGGTTCAACACTTTCAACGTTGCTCTGTTTTCAATAAAGGCCAATTCTTTTCCATCAGGAGAATAAGCAGGCAAGTAGTTTTCTTTTTCATTGCTTACTAGTGCAGTTTCTTTGAGCAAAGTAGAAGCATAGAAATAAGGTTCTTCTTTTCTTACTATTTCTGTTTGAAAGATCTTCCAACTATTACCACGCTCACTAGAATAGACCAATGATTTTCCATCGGGTGAAAAACCTACACTGCGTTCTTGCTCTGCTGTATTGGTGATTCTTTTGGTACCACCGCCATCAACTGCCGATACAAATACTTCTCCTCTAAACACAAAGGCAATTTCTTTGCCATTGGGCGATACGGCTAGATCACGAGCCCCACCATTGACAGGAACCGGACGTTCATTATTGGCTTTGGCGTCACTGATAATTTGAATATTGATTTTATTGGCCTTAGCCCCTGGTTCTTGGGTATAGAGTTCTCCGTCATAACTATAGCAAAGGGTTCCGCTATTGGAACTAGACAGAAAACGTACTGGATGTTTTTTGAAGTTAGAGACCTGCGTGCTCTTGCTACCATCCAAACCCATCTTGTGTACATTAAAACTGCCACTCTCTTCACTCAAATAATAAAAGGCTTTGTCATTATCTGTGAACACGGGGC
Organism: Chitinophaga pinensis; assembly: GCA_943372225.1. GTDB lineage: Bacteria > Bacteroidota > Bacteroidia > Chitinophagales > Chitinophagaceae > Sediminibacterium > Sediminibacterium pinensis_L. Next base: position 222,991 of record CALRXV020000003.1, read on the forward strand.
TGCGGTCTTCACCTGCAAAACTGGTAATCTTTTTATGTGTGCCAGCCTTACTATCATATACCCAGATATCGCGTGCAATGGCAGATACATGGTGTTTGCGCCAGGTGTTCTCTCCGCCTTTTTTATCATGATAAATCATCAATTGTCCGTTCTTGCTCCATTTCACGTCTTCTGCAGGTGTGGTTAATATTTGACTTACACGACCACCATTTACTGAAACGGAGTAAAGCTCAGGTTGAGACGCTGTTGGATAAGTTCTATTGCTGGCTGCGTCTTGACGCGCAGATCCAAACAGCACTTGTTTATCATCATTGCTAAATGCATAGGGATATTCTGCAGTAGAATAGTAAGTGAGTCTTTTTACCTCACCACCTTCAGCAGGAATAGTATAGATATCAAAATTGCCATACCTATCAGAAGCAAAAGCAATCTGTTTGCCATCATGACTCCATACGGGCATAAAATCATGTGCTTCATGACTGGTTAGGGCCACGGCTGTTCCGCCACTACTGGCTACTTTATAGAGATCACCTTTATAAGTGAACACTACGGTTTTGCCATCGGGCGAGATGGCGCTATAACGCAACCAATTGGGTTGGGCACTAACTTGGGTTACTACTAAAAGTACCAATGCACATAATAGGGAAATCTGTTTCATTGCAGGAGTTTTGCTTCTGCACGAAAGATAACAAGTTTTCCAAATTAAAACCCCGTTCAGAAGGGATACTCCATTAACGGGGTTAGCACTAAACAAAACCTAATTTGACTTTCAATTCTATTTATTTTGACTTTTGACTTTTTAATTTTGACTTATTCATAGTGAATAGTCAGCTTGATAGATGGGCTCACCCCTTTTACAAACCCATGGAAAAAGAATTCGGGTTCTAATTGCAACCAGCCACTACGCACACCGGGTAGTCCCACTTTATAGGTATTGGGTTCAAACCAATTACCCTTGCGGCTGATTAAATAACCAATTGAAACATTACCCACAAAATCAAAGGGTGCTTGTCTTTTTTCTAGTTGAATATAACGGAGGGTTAAAAAATCATTTCTTTCTGTGATCACATTGTTCAACAAATCCTGCCTAAAAAAGAAATGTGGCTCCCACATAGCGTAGAACCTAGTGGTGCCTAGGGTTCTATTGGCAGATGTGTATCTGATTCCCGCTGAGAAAGAGGGTACAAATACGCCTTTGGCAAATTGCATACCCGCATAAATATTAGGAACTAGTTCAGGCACCTGACCTGGATTTTTGATCCATTTTACTTTGCCTGGGCTAAACATTTTTCCGGTAGCCATATTGAATGAAGCGCTATAACCCGCTTTTGGGCTGCTTGTTGCAACATATTCTGGACCTAATTCTTGGTAAAGTCTGCTGATACAATTTTGCAAAGCATTATCGGGTAAATTATACAACTCATTGGCGTTATTAAATACCAGGGTCAAGTAAAAAGGTTGCATTTCTGGTTTGTTGCTGGCATTGTATCGAGTATCATAATAAAGAGATGCGTCTTCCTTTGATACTTGTACATAGGCTTTGATGCGAATGGTATCCTGCGTAGTTTTTAATTCATTCATGACCCCGTCTTTGATCACGAATTGCTGAGGCGCATTGTCATGATTGACAATCCTGATCTGTGGGTTCTGCCCTCCCGTTAGGTAGTCAATTCTTCTATTAAACGCATCATTTTTAAAAGAGTCCAACATGGGTTGCAAACCGGGTTTAATGGCTTTAACCAAAGAGTCTAGATTGGGTAGGTATTTTAGGTGTTTGATATTGTTTAGGTCAATGATCATAGTCCCATTTCCTGCTTTCAGGATTCCCCAAAAACTAAAATGTGCTTTACCCATTCCAATTTTTGGATAATTAAAAGTGGCTTCCGACCTATTAAGTGGAATTTCATAAAAGGTTCTGTTTTGTGCAAGCAAGCCGCTGGCCAAGCCTGAGATGATCAGGCAGCATAAGAATAGTTTTTTCATAATTATTGGTTGTCTGTTAAAGAAGTGGTGATGATCACTGGTTTGGTTTTTGGAAGCCAGAAACTTCTATTGGTTTCTACAGGAGCAACAGGGCTTTCATCTGTTTCTGTGATGGTTCTTTTAGGTGCTGATTTTGAATAGATGGGTTCGGGTTCTCTGTATAATTCATACAAATGCACAACGGGATATTTTTTACGAGTAGGCGCTGATTTCACAGAGGGCTTAGTTGTTACTACTACGGGGCTGCTAATTGCTACCGCGATGGTTTCGTTTGTTTGAATGGAATCCTTGATAGGGCTTGGTTCTATAGGAATACTTGTTTGAACTAGTTGCGTTGATTCAGGAACCATGCTAGTTGAAACCAACACTTTATTTTTCACAGGCATTTCCTTTTTTGCCATTAATTCAGGCGCTTTTATTTTGCTTGTTGATGCAGGATCTTCTACTTTTTTTGTAATTGTTTGTTTAGTAAAAGAATTGGTTGGTACTGGTGTTTCTTTTTGTAAGAACCAAATAGTTGCTGCACTTGTTAGCAAGACTATCGCGGCAGCATAGCGCAACCAAAGCATGATTGGTTTAGGCTTTTTGATTTGTAATTCTTGTTCTAATTGATCCCATACCCTTGGGGCAGAAAAGCCAAATCCTTCCGGAAGGCTATTCATGCCATCTAGCTTTTCAGCTAAGGGATTATTTGGTTTTTCGTTGTGCATTTGTTTCCATGTTTTTTGCTGCTAATAATTGTTGCAAGAGCATTCTTGCTTTGTTTAACTGACTCTTACTAGTGCCTTCTGTAATCCCCAGTTCCTGCGCAATCTCTCCATGCTTCAAGCCCTCTATCACGTGCAGGTTGAATACGGTTCTATATCCAATGGGCAACTGCGTAATCAATTGAAACAATTCTTCTGCCGCCAATTGATCCAGTGCATTGTCAGCCACGGGAATCTCTTGAGCCAATTCTTCTGCTACCAAGAGCATGGGCTCTTTTTTTCTTAAACTGCGCAGGCACTCATTCACCATAATCCGTTTCATCCAGTTAATAGCAGCTCCATCGTTTTGGTATTCAAAATTGGGGAGGGCTTTGAAGATGCATAAGAACCCATTCATCATGCATTCCTCAGCCGTTTCATTGTTGCGCAAATACCTTCTACAAAGCAGGAAGAAGCTGGTAGAAAATTTGTCGAACAGCCATTTCTGGGCCGTTAGCCTTTCTTCCTTACATTCTTGTAGCAGTTTTGCTAGTTCCATTAATCAGCCGCTTTATTAGTTAAATGCCTTTTTGAAGCAAAGGGTTGTATGGGATAGAAAAAAATGTTGAACCAAAGATAGCCGCTTTCAGTTCTGACAACTTAGGGTTAACTTGTAGCGTGGAAAAACCATTCCCATATAGGATCTACCCCATTGGAGACCAAGCCATCACACTGGACTTTGGAAATTTGATCAAGGATGAGATCAATGCCCAAGTAATGGCCCTGTTTTATTGGTTCAAAGAAGAAGACCTGCACGGGATCAAAGACATTATTCCAGCTTATTCCACAATTAGTTTAGTCTATGACGCAGCATTGATTAGAAAATGGGTGGGCAATGGTTCGGTTTATCAATATATGGAGCAGTACCTGACCAATACCTTGCAGCAATTGGATTTACTGGCTTTGCCCAGCAGCAGAGAACTGTGTATTCCGGTTTGTTATCACCAAAGTTTGGCGCCTGATTTAGCGGAGCTTTGTCAGGAAAAGAACATGGACTTGGATGAATTTGTGTCCATTCATACTTCTATTCCTTATAGGGTGTATATGATTGGCTTCTTGCCTGGATTTGCCTATATGGGTAGTTTGGATGACCGCATTGTTGCTCCGCGTAAACAAACACCGCGTACCCATGTGGCAGCAGGATCGGTTGGTATTGCTGGCGTTCAAACGGGGATCTATCCCTTTGCTTCCCCGGGGGGATGGCAGTTGATTGGCCAAACACCTATGACTTTGTTTAGAGCCAATGATGATCAACCCAGTTTGTTTCAACCGGGTGACCAAGTAAAGTTTGAAGCCATTAGCATTGACCAATTTTATCAACTAAAAAATAATCCATCCTGATGGGCGTGCGCGTGCTTAAATCAGGGATGGCAGATAGTCTGCGCGACGCCGGAAGATTTGGCTTTCAGCACTTGGGTATACCACCCGGCGGCGCAATGGACAACATTGCCATGCAAGTGGCGAATATATTAGTGGGTAATCCAACAGGAGCGGCAGTCATGGAAATGCACTATCCCGCGCCACAATTGGAATTTAACTCACCCGCACTGATGGCCCTTAGTGGTGCGGATTTTCAAGCCACTTTAGATGGCGTAGAAATAGCCTTGAACCAACCCATACTGGTACCAACCGGTTCCGTAATCAAATTCATTAAACCAGTTGCTGGTGCCCGATGTTATTTAGGCGTTAAAGGCGGTTTCGAAGCCGATGAATGGTTGGGGTCCAAGACCACCAATAATTTTGCGGTTCGTGGCGGATACCAAGGACGCAATTTGCAAAAAGCTGACTGGGTAGCATTTGCCAAACCCTTTTCTTATGAAGTAGAAGAACCCGCGGTCATGCCTTGGACAGCCAATGTTCGAGAGCTCTATCCACAAGGTCCCTGTTTTTTGATTCCAGGGGCGGAATACGAATTATTAGATACTGCATCCAAACAATGTCTGATTCATGAACCCTTTCAGATTGCCACCAATAGCAATAGAATGGGGTATCGATTGCAATCAGCACCCATGCACTTGGGTGAGTATAAAGAATGTCTTTCTTCCGGAGTAGGTTTTGGAACCCTGCAGTTATTACCCGACGCACAGACCATCTTGCTCATGGCTGATCACCAAACTACGGCGGGTTATCCAAGACTAGGGCATGTAGCATCCGTGTCTCTTCCAAGTTTGGCGCAGCTGAATGCGGGAGACAGTATTCGCTTTCAATTGATAGACATGAACACTGCCGAATCCTTGTATGCGGCCCAAGAAAAGCATTTGCGCCAACTCAAAAATGCCTGTAACTTTCGCTTGCAGGAATACCTTTCTAATGACTAAACAAATTGACCTCAATTGCGATATGGGTGAGGGCGTGGACAATGACGCCAAGCTCATGCCCCTGATTAGTAGTGCCAATATTGCATGTGGTTATCATGCGGGGAGTGATTCCATCATGCGCGCCACCGTAGCACTAGCCAAACTAAGCGGCGTTTCCATTGGCGCGCATCCCGGCTTTGCAGACAAGGAAAATTTTGGACGCACAGAAATGCAGCTGAGTGAAAAGGAACTCTATCAATTGATTTGGGATCAGCTTACACTTATGCAAACCGTCACGAAAGAAGCATCCGTAAACATGCACCATGTAAAACCCCATGGGGCATTATACAATATGGCTGCTAGAGATGCATCTATGGCTAAAGTGATTGCACAAGCCGTGAAAGACTTTGATGCTAATCTCATGTTGTATGGATTGAGTGGCAGTTTTTTGATTTCTGAAGCAAAAGCCCTTGGATTAACAACTGCTTCAGAAGTTTTTGCAGACAGAACCTATCAAGACAATGGAAGTCTTACACCTAGAAGTCAACCCAATGCCATGATTCATAATCAAGCCAGTTCTTTAGCACAGGTCTTACAAATGATTCAAGAACAAACGGTTGAAACCGTTACAGGAAATACAATTCCCTTATCAGCTGAAACCATTTGCATTCATGGCGATGGTCCACATGCACTATCCTTTGCCCAACAAATCAATACTGCTTTACAAGCTGCATCTATCAAGATTCAATCAAGATAATAGTGAAAAAAGTTTCCAACGCATCAGCCATTACCGGAGCCGCATTCTTAATGGCAACATCGGCCATTGGCCCAGGATTTCTAACTCAGACAACGGTCTTCACCAAACAATTACTCTCCAGTTTTGGCTTTGTAATTGTGATTTCTATTTTGTTAGACATTGGCGCGCAAATGAATATTTGGCGTGTATTGGCAGTAACGGGGAAACGCGCGCAAGACTTGGCCAATGAACTCTTGCCCGGTCTTGGTTATCTCTTGGCCGGATTAATTTTATTGGGTGGACTTGCTTTTAATATTGGCAATATTGGAGGATGCGGTTTGGGTCTCAATGTACTCACCGGTATGGATACCGCTTATGGGGCTTTGTTTAGTTGCGTGATAGCACTCATGATTTTTTGGATGAAGGAAGCTGGTAAAATGATGGACTTATTTGCCAAATTCTTGGGCATCCTCATGATCCTGCTCACCATTTATGTGGCAATTAGTTCTCATCCGCCGTTGGGCGATGCGCTACAACATAGTTTTGTTCCTGAGACCATCAGCAGCACAGCAATTGTAACCCTAGTGGGAGGAACTGTTGGAGGCTATATCTGTTTTGCAGGTGGGCATAGATTATTAGACGCAGGCATTTCAGGAGAAGCACAATTGCCCTCCGTGAATAAGAGTGCCGTAACTGGAATCTTGGTCACCGCCGTCATGCGATTTGTCTTGTTTTTAGCAGCCCTTGGTGTGATCATGCAAGGCGTGCAATTAGACATGAGTAATCCACCCGCATCTGTTTTCCGTGCAGCAGCTGGAGAAATGGGATATAAGTTTTTTGGCGTGGTTATGTGGTGTGCTGCTATTACATCGGTAGTAGGTGCAGCATACACTTCCGTTTCTTTTTTAAAAACCTTTCACCCTTGGATTGCCAAAAATGAACGCTGGCTCATCAGTGGATTTATTGTCTTTTCTACCGTAGCTTATATTTTCATTGGCAACCCCGTAAAAATTTTGGTTACCGTTGGAGCACTCAATGGACTCATCTTGCCTATTGCTCTAGCCATTATGTTGGTTGTTAGCCGCAAATCTGCGCTGGTAGGTACTTATAAGCATTCTGGCATTTTAACCGCCGTGGGTTGGTTGGTGGTGATAGTCATGAGTTATATGGGTGGACTTACCATCAGAAACTGGATCATCAACTAGTGGGTTACTCATACTTTTTCAACCCCAATTCTGAAAATCAGAACTGCTGATTCCGCTTTTCTTCGGGTCACCGTACTTAGTTTTTGAGAAAAAATATTTTAGCCCATTTTTATACTCGAACAAGTATAAAAATAGCCTTTCATTTTCTCCGAGATTTTCATATAAATAGTTTGATTTTTTTTAGAATAGTTGGAGTTTGAATTGACATTTTGTATTTTATATGAACAGGTTGATATTTTTGTTTTCTTAATTACATTAAATTAAATCCTGAGAGTAGTTTAGATTCCTTTGAATTCTCATTGAAATTTCTTTAGTGTACCCTTGAGGTATCATTATAATATAAACCTTTTTTATTTCTCTAATTGGATTAGTAAATGTTGTGGAAAACTCAAAAATTTTTTGGCCTTCAATTTATACTCGAATGAGTATAAAAAACGCCCATTTTTAAAAGTTCAAAAAAGTAATTACGGTCTTGCAAATTTATGAGAGATCCTGCCATTGCAGTTCTGCGGCAGATGTAGATTTCACTGGGATTCTCCAGAGGGTAGCGATGATTATTTCAGATTCGGCAGAGCTTATGTAGATCTGCAGAAGATCTTGGTTGATTTTATGTAAGTAGCGAGTGATTTTGATTAAGTTCTTCTGCAGATTTTTATGATTGCGCCAACAAAAGTCCCGCATTTGCTTGATCATCTACCACTGGGGCATCCACTCTAGTAACCAAGGAGCTGAGGTTTTCTCTATTGCGCTCAAGGCTTTTGCTGTATAATTTATCATAGTACTGCAAAAGCACTCTGAAAGAAGCGTGAACATCATCTTCTACCAAACTATTGATAGCGGTTTTGGTTTCTAAACCGCCTAGTTTTTTCTTGATCCGAATGATAGCGTTGATCAATTGTTCTTTTGGAAACTTGCCATAATGGATGCAGATATAATTCAGTCTTGACTCAAAAGGAATATCCAAAAAGAAGACTTTTTTCTGCCGCATTTTTTGATACAAAACCGTTGGCACATTCACCGTTCCAATGCGCTGACTCTCGTCTTCTATCCAAATGCATTTTGGGGTGGGTTTTGGAATGTCCGCAACCGGGTTGATTTCTGATGTTGTATTTGAATCGGCAGTGGGCTCGGAGTGAGTTGAACTTGTATTTGCTAACGCCTGCGCCAATTTATTTTCAAACATCTCCTGCGATGGTTGTGCAGGCAATCCCATATTACCAAATGCAGAACCCTTGTGACCAGCCAACCCCTCTAAGTCTATCACGCATTCTGACTTTTTGGCTAACGCTTTCAATACTTCAGTTTTACCCGAGCCAGTGTATCCGCCAAGAATCTGTATGGGATAATCTTTTTCAAATTGCTCCAACACCCAACCCCTATAAGCTTTGTAGCCGCCTTGTAAAGTGTAAACCTGATACCCATACAAATCCAGCAACCAGGCCACACCTGCGCTTCGCATTCCTCCGCGCCAACAATGGACCAAAACTATTTTTGAGGTAAAAGATCTTTCCACCGTCTCCACCATCTCTACCATTTTCACCCCAAAATATTTCAGACCAATCTTAATAGCTACTTGTTTGCTTTGTTGCTTATAAGCTGTGCCCACAACTTTTCTTTCTTCATCGCTGAACAGCGGAAGACTTTGCGCGCCAGGAATATGCGCGTGCAGGTATTCACCCGGGCTACGCACATCTAATACAGGATGTGTTTTAGCCAGTGTTAAAAATTCTGCAAGACCTACTCTTTTTGCTGCCATCAACACAAATGTAAGTCTAGTTTATTGTAACTTTTCCGCATGAAGCGATTATTGATTATCCGCCACGCCAAGAGTAGTTGGAACAACAATTTGCTGGGCGATTTTGACCGCCCTTTGAATGAGCGTGGCGAGCGCGATGCCCCTGAAATGGCGCACAGGATTCTAGAGAAGGGAATCAAGCTTGACGCCATTGTTTCCAGCACAGCTAGAAGGGCTTTTAGCACTGCGGAGCATTTTGCCAAATCGCAGGAGATCAAAAAAAACGCCATCATCAGTTTTGATAAATTGTATCATGCACCTGCACATGTGTTTAATGAGATTATTCAGGAACTGGATGACAAGCTCAATACGGTGGCCATTTTTTCTCATAACCCCGGGATCACTGATTTTGTAAATGGACTAACCGATACCCGCATTGATGATATGCCCACTTGCGGTATCTATGCCATTAATATTCCCATCAAATACTGGACGGAATTTGAAGAGGTTGATAAACTGTTCTGGTTTTTTGACTGTCCGAAAAATGGGTAGTATTGTTGGTAGAGGGAATGGATATTGTGAATTGGTAGGGAGAATGGTTTTGAGAGGGGTAGGTTGTTTTTAATCTTCCACCACCGTCTCAGGAACGCTTCTTTTATAATTGGCTAGAAAGACCCCTGTAAAAATGCAGATTGCCGCCAGCAACTTGATCCAACTAAAATGTTCACCCGCAAACAGGATGGCAATGATAGCGGCAAATATGGGTTGGGTATAGATATAAGTGCCGGTGGCCGATGGTCCAATCACTGAAATTCCGTACACATTAAACAGATAAGCCAAACAAGTGGCGCCAATGGCTATAAAAGCAAGTGCTATCCAGTGTCCAAATGCAAAGGCAGACCAATCCGTTGCTACAAAATCACCCAGCGTAAATGGCAAAATGAGTACTGTGCCAAAAGTGAAGACCCAACGCAAAACATGTATGGCTGAATACTTGGCCATCAAGGGGCGCACCATGACTAAGTAAAAAGCATAAGAAATGGCGTTGATCATGACCATCAGATCGCCCAGAATAATATTGCTTCCAACTGTTGCCTGTTGTTCCTTGGTCAGAATCAATAAGAGGGATCCACCTACGCCAAAAATCAATCCCAGAATTTTTAACCAGCTCAACATTTCTTTGATTAACCAAGCTGCTATAAACGTAATAAAGATGGGCGTACAAAGTGAGAGCAGGGAACTATGAATGGGTGTAGTGAGTGAGACCCCTTTGATAAACATTAATTGGTTAATCATAGCTCCCGTAGCGGCGCAGGCCAAAAACCGGGGAATATCTTTTCTATCAATACTAGCTCTGCCAGGTTTGAGCGCAAAGAGACCCCAGAAAAAAACCAGACTTACCAAGATGCGCACGGCATTGAGCGCATAGGGATGCATCACGCCGGGTGTGAGGTATTTGACAACAGAATAGCTGATGGCAAAAATGATATTGGCACCTAACACTGCTAAGTGAGCCTTGGTATTTCTTTCCATTCGGCCACAAAACTACAGGCTTTCTATTGCCAAGAGCAAACCTTGTAACATATTTGTGTTGAAAAAAGGCAATTCTTTTGAAACCCTTGAATCGGCGCTCAATTTTTTTGCTTGCGCGATGGATTCGCTTAAAGTAAATTTTGCTTGCGCAACAGTAATTGCCAAACCCTGAGCAGCTAATTGCTGCGCCAAGTATTCCTGCTCAGTTTGTCCCGGCGTAGGAATCAAAATGGCGTTTTTGCGCAGCGCTGCTAAGTCCATTAATGTGGAATATCCGCTTCTGCAAATGATCCATTCGCTAGACAAAATGATTTGTGCTAATTCAGCGGCTGGTAAATGGTTGAAAATTTTTAAATGACAATTTTCTATGGGTAATGAATGGGAAGTTGATGGTAATCCACGCACAAGGACCATTGGTGCATTCAAGTCTTTGATATTGTCTAAGATCAAAGACTCCAAAATACTTCTTTGCGGCTCTGGTCCCGATAATAAGAAACAGTATTGATAGGCAAATGGAAGAGTAGCATCCTTGTTTGTTTGAACCACTGCTTCGGCAGATTTGCTCGGAGCAAATCGCGATAGCGACCCAATCCATTTAACAGGTATGGCAGGCATTTTCATTGGATGTGATAATTCACCTCCTAAGTTCAGCGGCCCCTTGGCATCGGGCACCCAACAAGTATGAAAGCGATTGATTAGTAAATAGTGAATTTTTTGTACATGCCTCTCCAGCCATGCAAAGGGCATTTTAATGGTCAGCTGATGGGTAATCAATACGCAGGGAATTTTTTTAGAATAAAGCCCATAGCGATTATCAGCAATAACCATGTCAATTTGTTGATCCTCAATCATCTTATCCAACCATGCGTGCTCGTCTTTAATGGTTTGAAAAATACTGGGAGCCTGTGACAACATTTGCCAAGGCAACCCCCAACCTGTTTTGGCGTAACTGATATGGTAACCCCTGAGTGGTAAAAGGGTCAGAGACGGAAATTCGGTTTGCAATAATTGGGCAGAAGGCCCATCGCCAGCCAACAAGACAGTCTTGCCTAATTCCTGAAGGGCTTTGATAATAGGAATACAGCGCGTAGCATGTCCAAGCCCCCAATCCAGTGGGGCAACCAGTACGCGTTCTATGTTAATATTATCAAACAATTGAAAGTTTTGATTGGTTTTCTAAGACCGTTTGCTGAAATTAGTGCAGTTATGCGTCCCAAAATAAACCAATTAATCGTTTTACTGTTATTGATTTCAATGGTCACCATTTCTTGCGCTTCTGCTAAAAGTAGAAGAGCCAATGGATGTGGTTGTCCGCCCCACAAATGGAATGAAAGGCAATAAGCTATGAGTGAAAAAAACAGAGATTTGTTGGTCTTGAGTCATCAGGGTCCACTAACACAGGAGGAATTAGACAAGCAATTGTTGCGCTTGAATAAAGTGTTGAGCAATATTGAATGCTGGGATCAATTTTGCAAAGCCAATGAATTAATAGACCTCAACAGGTACAAGATTATTCGTAACCCCATGAAGATTCAGCAGATGCTGCGCGATTATCCCAACCGAGCTTTCTTATTTGTTTGCAATAAAAACTAAGGAACCCTTTTAATATTGGCTCCCAAAGCGCGTAAGCGTTCATCAATGCGTTGATAACCCCTGTCTATCTGTTCAATATTTTGAATGGTACTTTTTCCCTCTGCACTGAGTGCTGCAATTAACAAAGCCTGACCTGCACGAATATCTGGACTACTCATGGTAATGCCGCGTAAAGCCTGTTTGCGTCCAAGCCCTATCACCGTTGCTCTATGCGGATCACAGAGAATAATCTGCGCACCCATGTCTATGAGTTTGTCTACAAAGAATAAGCGGCTTTCAAACATTTTCTGGTGCACCAATACGGAGCCAATGGCTTGGGTAGCTACCACAATCACAATGCTCAATAAGTCTGGGGTAAAACCTGGCCAAGGATGATCATAAATGGTGAGGATACCCCCATCCATAAAGGTTTGCACCTGATAAGAATCCTGTGCAGGTATATAAATATCATCACCCTGAATCTCCAATTGAATACCCAGTTGTTGAAACTTTTCTGGGATTACGCCTAAGTGTTCCACACCTGCATTCTTGATAGTAATCTCACTCTGGGTCATGGCCGCAAGTCCAATAAAACTGCCTATCTCAATCATATCGGGCAACATACGATGCTCGGTACCACCTAGTTTTTCAACCCCTTCAATCACCAATAAATTACTGCTGATCCCGCTGATGCGTGCACCCATACGGGTCAGCATTTTGCAGAGCTGTTGAATATAGGGTTCGCATGCTGCGTTATAAATAGTAGTAGTGCCCTGCGCTAATACGGCTGCCATTAAAATATTGGCAGTGCCAGTAACAGAGGGTTCATCCAAACACATAAAGCATCCCTTTAATTGGGGAGAGCTTAATCGGAAACAACTATGCTCCTCATCGTATTCAAATTTGGCACCTAGTTTTTCAAATCCAATGATATGGGTATCTAATCTTCTACGGCCAATTTTGTCTCCACCTGGTTTGGGAATATATGCACGTTTAAATCGCGCAAGCATAGGCCCAGCAAGCATGACAGAGCCACGCAGTCTTCCGCCTTTTTTTCTAAATTCTTCTGATGCTAGAAAGTCTACATTAATGTCATCGGCCTGAAACGTACAAGTATCACGGCTAATGCGATTGGTCTTGACACCAATATCTTCCAATAATTCTATGAGCAGGTTTACATCAAGAATGTCTGGAATATTGGTAATGGTCACTAACTGGTCAGTGAGCAATACGGCAGAGATAATCTGCAAAGCTTCGTTCTTGGCACCCTGTGGTTCAATGGAACCTTTCAGTTGATTGCCTCCAATCACTTCAAAACTGCTCATGTGGGAATATTTGCTGTTTTGTTAGTAGCGTTTCTTATAATTACCGCCCCTTGAATCGGGTCTGCCGCCTCCAGGATTGCTGATATTTTGTGCGTTGGCATTGTTACCCCTATTATCACCTCTGTTCTGCGGGCCTGCATTGCGGTTGTTGTTATTAGGGCGGTTATTGCCTCTATTTTGACCTCCTGCATTGCGGTTATTGTTATTGCGTCCACCAAAATTCTGTTGCCATCTACCACCGCCATTGTTGCGAGGAAATTCATCGCGCTCAAAATTCTGGTTGCGGTGTTTAATGTATGGGGTATTGCTGAATTCTAATTCACCACCAGTGATGCTATTCAACTCTGCCCTAATGGTATCATCGTGAACCAATTCTTTGTGCCAGTTGCTATAAGCCAGCTTCATATAATAAGCAATGGCGTGTGCAAATCCAGCTTTCTTTTCAGGATCTTCTTCTTTCAAAGCCTTATCTATCACCACTTCTAGGTTCTTACCCAAGTGCGCATATTTTGGATGACGCTTGGGATAAGGAAGAGGATCTGGTTTTTGTTTGTAGGTTTCTTTTTGTGGAATAGGATAAGGACTGTCTACGTCTAATTTAAAATCGCTGATAAAAAAGAGGTGATCCCAAAGCTTATGTCTAAAGTCTTCTACGTTCTTTAAATGCGGGTTCAAAAAGCCCATCAACTCAATCACGGATTGTGCTTGAAGCTGACGTTTCTCACGGTCTTCAATGGTCAAAAGGAACTCCACCATCTTCTGTACGTGGCGGCCGTATTCCTTCATTCCCAATAAGTTTCTGTCAGTATTGTATTCCATTTGGTCACTAAAATTCATCTACAAATGTATGGAATGCCCACCGATGGCGGAAATTTTGTGTTTTAATGGAAAGTTATTGTCAATCGTTATCTTCGCAGCATGGAAGCTTTATTGCAAAAAATAGCCGGATATAAGGAAGAAGTGGCTGCTGAAGTAGCGGGAACTGCTGATTTAGTAGAAGCATTCCGCATTAAATGGCTGGGTACAAAAGGTTTGGTTAAAGCCATCATGGCTGAAATGAAGAATGTTCCTGTGGAACAGAAAAAGGAATTTGGTCAGATCCTGAACGAGTTCAAGATTTTTGTAGAGACCAAATTTGAGACCCTTAAAGAAAATGCTACAGGTGCTGCTGGAGCTGGTGCTGCAGCCATTGACTTATCCCTGCCGGGCGATCCTATTGCTGTAGGTACCCGTCACCCTTTGAACCTGGTGCGCAATCAAATAGTTTCTATTTTCAAACGCCTTGGTTTTGCCGTGGCAGAAGGTCCAGAGATAGAAGATGACTGGCACAATTTTGGCGCCATGAACCTTCCTGAAGACCATCCCGCCCGCGACATGCAGGATACTTTTTACATTAACCAAGACCCTGCCTGGTTGCTGCGTACCCATACCAGCTCTGTACAAGCCAGGGTCATGGAAACCCAAAAACCACCCATCCGTGTAATTTGTCCAGGAAGGGTGTACAGAAACGAAACCATATCGGCCCGTGCCCACTGCTTTTTTCACCAAGTGGAAGGCCTTTATATAGACGAGAACGTGAGCTTTGCGGATCTAAAACAGACCCTTTACTTTTTTGTACAGGAGATGTTTGGTAAAGACGTAAAAGTGCGTTTCCGCCCCAGTTATTTTCCTTTTACCGAGCCAAGTGCAGAAATGGATATCAGCTGTCTGATCTGTGGTGGCGATGGTTGCAATATTTGCAAGCATACAGGTTGGGTAGAGATCTTGGGAAGCGGTATGGTGCACCCCAAAGTGCTGGAGAATTTTGGCATTGATTCTAATAAATACACCGGTTTTGCCTTTGGCATGGGTGTAGAAAGGATTACCCAGCTCAAGTATCAGGTGAACGATTTGCGTCTCTATTCTCAGAATGATGTGCGCTTTTTGAAGCAATTCACGGGAACTGTGTAAGGAATTCATTGATTTTCAGCAATTAATCGTGGGTTTTGAACTATCCGGGGCTTTTACGCCTATCTTACCGGTTTAGTCTTCTAACGAACTCCCTCGATTATGCTTGCCATCTTGATTTTCTTTTTTAGCCATTGGTTTCTGTCTTTGTTTTTCCATAGTTTTTTCCTGCATCGCTTTGCGTCTCATAAAATGTATACCACCAGTAAAAACTGGGAGAAAGTATTTTATGTGACCACCTGGTTAGTGCAAGGTTCTTCCTTTTTGGTACCTAGGGCTTATGGGGTTATGCATCGCATGCACCATGTTTATTCCGATACCGAAAAGGATCCGCATTCCCCGCATTTTTTCAAAGACGTGTATCATATGATGCAACATACCATCATCATTTTCCGCGGCTTTCTAACTGGTAAGAACTTACCCGATGCACAGTTTACCAAAGAATACCTACCCGTTTGGGACAAATTGGACCGCTTTGGACACCATATTCTTACCCGTCTAGCTTTTGGAGCAGCTTACACTGCTTTCTATATTTATTTTGCCCCCAATGCTTGGTGGTTCTTGTTATTGCCTATTCATTTTATGATGGGTCCAATTCAAGGCGCCGTTGTAAACTGGTGTGGTCACAAATATGGCTATAGCAATTTTGACAACGGAGACCATTCTAAGAACAGCTCACCCTGGGGTATTTTGCTCATGGGAGAACTGTTTCAGAACAATCACCACTACGCCAAAGACGACGCCAATTTTGCCAAGAAATGGTTTGAGTTTGACCTTACATTTTTTGTGATGCGTGGCCTAAATGCGGTAAAGATTATTCGAATAATTCCCCTACCGCTTGCGGGAGGGGTGGCCGAAGGCCGGGGTGGGTAAAAAAATTCTTCACTCTTCAATCTTCACTCTTCACTATATCTTTAGTGCATGGTTCACACTACAAAGGGTATAGTTTTACGTACCGTGAAATATGGCGACACCAGCATTATCACATCGGTGTACACGGCACTATTTGGCGTACAGAGCTATATTGTAAAAGGGGTGCGCAAAAGCAGTAAAACATCGGCCGGTAAAGCCAGCTATTTTCAACCCGGCGCCATGTTGGAAATGGAAGTGTACCAGAACAATTTTAAACAGCTCCAATTTATTCGCGAGTACCAGTGGAGTTATCTCTACCAACAAGTTTTGTTTAATGTAGTGCGCAATACCGTAGCCACTTATTTGGTAGAACTTTTGCAACACGCACTCAAGGAACCCGAAGCCAATCCAGAATTATTTTATCTAGCAGAAGAAACGCTCAAACAATTAGACCAGTGCACAGACCAAGTAGCCGCCAACATACCACTTTATTTTATGTTGCGTCTGGCCAGTGAACTTGGGTTCCAACTCTTAGGCGAATACTCAGAAGCCACGCCAGTCTTTGATTTGCAAGAAGGCATGTTCATTAAAGAGCAACCCCTGCATCCTTATTTAATTGAAGGCCCTCTAGCCAAAACCACTTCTGATTTTCTTAAAATCCAAGACCCTGCAGAACTAGAAAAAATTGTCCTCAATCGTCACCTGCGCCAAGAACTCCTAGCCGCATACCAACTCTTTTTATCCCTCCATATTCCTGATTTTGGAGAAATCAAGAGTCTTCCCATTTTGCAGGAAGTGTTGGGTTAATCATCTTGTATGGTTTAAATTGTCTTTTATGTCTGAAAAATCAGTCATAAATCATTAAAAAGTTAATCAACGACTGAATAATCATACAAAAAAACCTAATTTTGATAAAAGAATCAATCAAATGGGTTATCTATGTCAATAACCAATGAACATACAGCCATACAATGGCATGCTTTGAGTGATCAAGCGCTCTTGGAATTACTTGGCAATTTTATCAAAGAAACTCGCTTGTCTCAAAATTTGACTCAAGAACAGTTGGCCAACCAAGCGGGAATAGCAAGGTCAACCCTTAGTTTACTGGAGAAAGGGACTGGAGGAACTATTTTGTCCTTGATTCAAGTATTGCGCATCTTAGACCAGTTGTCTATTTTTAAACAATTACAAAGACCGGCTCAAGTAAGTCCCTTGTTATTGGCAAAACAGGCAAAGGCCCAAAGAAAAAGAGCCAGTAACAAGCAATCAAATGGTCCTTTGTCAACAAATGCTGATTGGTAATGATTGATGCAGCCTATATACATTTTTGGGGCAAAAGGGTTGGTGCCATTGCATGGGATGCTGCTACCCATCTTGGAAGCTTTGAATTTGAACCATCTTTTCTTTCTCAAAATTTAGATTTAGCGCCACTAAAAATGCCCATATCTCAAGCAAGAGGTAAGGTCTTTAGTTTTCCGGAATTAAGCCAAAGCAATACATTCAAAGGATTACCAGGACTCTTGTCCGATGTGCTTCCAGATAAATATGGAAACACCCTTATCAATGCATGGTTGGCACAACAAGGTAGGCCCACCAATAGTCTTAACCCTGTTGAGATCCTTTGTTTTATTGGTAAACGAGGCATGGGTGCCTTGGAATTTGAACCTGCTGAACCACAAGCAGGAGCGGCGTCCACTAAAATTGAAATGAATCACTTGGTGCATATTGCCCAAGAGATTATGCTAGGAAGAAAGGAATTTCAAACCAACTTAACAGCGGATGAGCAAAAAGCCCTTGCACAAATTTTAAAAATAGGAACTTCTGCAGGAGGAGCAAGGGCCAAGGCTTTGATTGCCTTTAACGCTCAAACAGGTGAAGTAAGATCAGGGCAGGCAGAAGCGCCAAAAGGGTTTACCCACTGGTTAATCAAATTTGATGGTGTTGTAGATACGCAACTGAGCTTGGGCGATGGCCCACTAGGAACCAGTAACGGTTATGGACGAGTAGAAATGGCTTATTACAAAATGGCGTTGGCCTCTGGTATTGATATGATGGAATCCAGATTATTAGAAGAGCATGGAAGGGCACATTTTATGACCAAAAGATTTGATCGAATACCAGATCAGGGCAAATTGCATGTCCAGAGTTTTTGTGGTATGCAGCATGTTGATTTTACAGAAATCAATGCTTATTCCTATGAACAGTTGTTTCAAACCATGCGAATGTTGCGCTTAAGCTATCCCGAAGCGGAACAATTATTCCGTAGAATGGTCTTTAATGTATTAGCTAGAAACTGTGATGACCATACCAAAAATTTTGCCTTTACCATGAATCAATCAGGAGAATGGCATTTATCACCTGCTTATGATATTTGCCATGCGTATAGACCCGGCAGCCCATGGGTGAGCAGACAATCTTTAAGTGTGAATGGACAAAGAGATCAGATTTCCACACAAGATTTATTAGCCGTTGCAAAGTCTATGAATATTAAAAAGCCAACGCAAATAGTTGATGAGGTCAAAACTCAAGTAAGCCGTTGGGAATACTATGCAGAAGAACAACAAGTTCCAACACCACTGCTCAAAGCCATTCAATCAACCTTGCTTTTACACTAATTCAAAATCTGAACCAGTTTAATAAAACTGTTTGCGAAATAATTTAAAATTAGCCTATGAAAAATTGGATAGTACTGATAGCAGCTGTTGTATTAGTTTATGTAGTTGGGCAATATGCAAAACAGGTATATCATTATAAAAAATATGCAAGCTGCATTAAGGAAATCAATTACTTAATAGATATCTCAAAATCAAACACTAGTAAAATTGGAAAGTTTTTCAAAGTCAAGGATTTGAATCTTGAAACAAGACCTTTTTTTCAAAAATTAATTAAAAAAGAAATAGTAGGAGAAAACACAGAAATCTTTTATAAGAGTAAAGGATGTATATGTTTGATTAATAAAGCTGCTCCGAGTTTTGACAATACTTTTTCCGTTACAGATTATATTGTTATTTGGAATTATGATATTGGAAAGTTCTCTAATGGATTGGATGATCTCTATTCTATGAATCAAGTAGAGGGTAATCAGAACATGCAAATAGAAGCCTTTCTATTAGATACAGAGACTAATTTATTTATCGTGAAGCATTGACGCTTCCTTGATCCAAACCATTCCCGGTTGTTTACCTTTTTCAAAACTTCCCAAACGATTCTCAAAACCAAGGGCTTTGGCACCGTTAAGGGTAGCCCATTGCAGGATCTCTGTAAGTGGAATCTGCGGATAGTTTGCTTGGATGGTTTTGATCTCTGAAAGAATACTGAGTTGGTGATTGCTGGCCAAGCTATCGGTACCCAAGACTAGGCTGCAGTTTTTTTGACGTAAGAGCTCAATGGGTGGGAGGGCTTTGTTAATGTATAGATTGGCATTCACGCACAAACAGAAATGGTATTGGGTTTGTTGCTGATCAGACAATGCGGCAATAAAATCCAGATCTGCTTCCTTGGTAAAAGTATCGTGCACCAGCAATACCTGTTTTGCACCTGCAAAATGATGCGCAACAGATTGCAGACTGCTTTTTCCTGTGGGATGGTAAAAACCGGTATCTACTTTTAATAGTTCATAGAGTCTGGTAAAGTCTCCTTTTTTGTGGCCAAGAAAATCGTCTTCAAAATGGGTTTCTTGGTTGTGCAGCGATGTGGTTTTGCCTTGATAATAAGGTGCCATCAATTCCCATAAAGCATTGGACACGGAATAGGGTGCGTGTGCGGCTGTGCTCAAACGAAAAGCATCGCCCTGCAAGGGCTCAAACTGCTTGTATGCAGCTAGACCCTGTTCAAAACGCATTGCTGCAATTTGAGGTGAGAACCCGCTGATCTCTAAAAAAGTATGCCAGCTCAGGTTGTTCTTGGATTTTTGTTTAAAACTGGTGGCATTATTGCTGATATCGCCAACGGCTACAATGCCATTTTGAATCATGGCGGCTTCCGCGTCACTGATGGCCTGTAAAATCTCTTCTTCTGGAAAATGCCTGAGTTGTAAAATGGATAGGATAAAATCTACCAGCCCCGTTCCCTCTGGAATCAGGCCCTTCATATGGCTGAGCTCTAGATGACAGTGGGCGTTCACAAAACCTGGGCTTAGCAAACCCGCTTGGTACTGTACATCTTCTCCGGCTTCGCTGGCGGGCACAATGGCTTCTACCACCCCGTGTTGGTCCATGATCAAGACCTGATCTGCCCCCAATAGCTCCTTTCCGGTAAAAATGGCATCGGCCTGATACTTGCGAAAACCCATGGAATCTTTTTTGCTAAGTTAATGCCCAGTATTCAAATCCCCTCCTTCGCTTGGCGAAGGAGGGGTGCCCGAAGGGCGGGGTGGATGGGGAATACAAGTCATTTTGTATTAAAAAATCCAATAAAATAGCCCATTTGAGTCTATAATATAAAAAATCATTCAAAATTATTATTGAAAATCAATTAGTTACAAAGGTGTCTGTTAAAATACTTTTCAAAAAGCTTGGAAAATCGGCCTATTGGCCCCTACCTTTGCCCCCCCGAATAAATCGGGACATCAGACCGGTGGGATAGCACCGGGTCATTTAAAAAGAAATATTATGAGCAAACTCCATTTCACCACAAAGTCTGCGAACGCGGCTACCGTTCAACATAATTGGTATGTTGTAGACGGCACTAATCAAACCGTAGGTCGTTTGGCTTCAAAGATTGCTGCTGTTCTTCGCGGTAAGAACAAAGCTTATTACACTCCTCACGTTGATTGCGGAGACAATGTCATCATCATCAACGCTGAAAGAGTTTTGTTGACTGGTAACAAATTCCACGACAAAGTTTACATGAACTACACTGGTTATCCAGGTGGTCAAAAGCAGGAAGCTGCTGAAGACTTGATCAAGCGTCGTCCAGAAGTTTTAATGGAAAGAGCTGTTAAAGGCATGCTTCCTAAAAACAAACTTGGCCGTAAGATGGTTAAGAAATTATTCGTTTATGCAGGTGCTACACATCCACATGCTGCTCAGCAACCTAAAGAACTGAAATTCTAATTTAAACACATTCCAAACAAACAATAATGGAAAAACAAAAAAACGCAGTTGGTCGTCGTAAAGAAGCTGTTACCCGCGTGTTCATCAGCAAGGGCGATGGTAAGATCACTGTAAACGACAAGGATTACAAAGCCTATTTTCCGCTGGTTTACCTGCAAAACCAGGTAGAAGCGCCTTTAAAGACTGCCGAAGCTCTTGGTAAGTTTGACATTGTCATCAACGCTGCTGGCGGTGGTTTGAAAGGTCAAGCAGAAGCTGCCAAATTAGGTATTGCTCGTGCGCTGTTGGAAGTGAATAGTGAATTACGTCCTGTACTGAAAGCTGCCGGTCAACTGAAACGTGATCCACGTAGTGTTGAACGTAAGAAATTCGGTCACAAAAAAGCACGTAGAAGCTACCAGTTCTCTAAACGTTAATATTTGGGATTTGATATTGCTGTTACAACGGTATGTCAACACCTCAATTTCAAATTTCAAATTAAAAATTTCAAACTCATACAATGGAAAATAACACTTCATTACAACAGCAACTCCTGGAGGCCGGCGTACACTTTGGTCACCTGAAAAAGAAGTGGAACCCTAAGATGTTGCCTTACATCTTTGCTGAGAAGAAAGGTATTCACATCATTGACCTGAACAAAACAGTAGACCATTTGCAGGAAGCTGCAGCGGCCATGAAACAAATTGCTAAAAGCGGCAAGAAAATCATGTTCGTAGCTACTAAAAAACAGGCTAAAGAAATAGTTAGCGAATGCGCTAAGCGTGTAAACATGCCTTATGCCACAGAACGTTGGTTAGGTGGTATGTTAACCAACTTCAACACCGTTCGTAAGAGCGTTAAGAAGATGCAGAGCATTGAAAAAATGTTGGCAGATGGTAGCGCTGAAAGCTTGACTAAGAAAGAGCGTTTGACTTTAACTCGCGACAAAGAAAAAATGGAAAAGGTATTGGGCGGTATTGCTCAATTGGGTCGCCTACCAGCCGCTTTGTTCTTGGTTGATATTGGTCATGAGCATATTGCTTTGGCTGAAGCTAAGCGTTTGGGCATTACCACATTTGGTATGGTAGATACTAACAGTGATCCTAACAAGGTTGACTTTGCAGTACCTGCTAATGACGATGCTACTAAATCAATTGCTATCATCACTAACTACATTGTAGCTGCCATTGCAGAAGGTTTGGCTGAACGTCAAGCTTCTAAAGATGACGAAGGTGAAGATGACAACAATAACGAAAATGAAACTCGCGCTCGTCGCCTAGAAGCTGAAGCTCAAGCCGAAGCTGGTCGTGGTGGCAGAAGAGGTGGAGCTAACTCAGGTGCACCTGCTGGTGGTCCTGGTGGCGCACCTAAGCGTCGCGTTCCAAGCAGCGGAAACCGTAGGCCAGCTGGTGGCGGTGGAAGCCGATAGTAAGGAAACAATTGATTGGGTCATTACGTCGTGCTCCTCTGGGAGAAGGCATAATGACCCATCTTTTATAGATTGAGTCCTACTTCATTTTTTCTTAACAGGGAAGCATTGAAAGACAATGTAAATTGTCCCGGTTAAACTATTTATAACCTTAATAACATACTATATGTCTACTGTAACAATCACCGCAGCAGAAATCAACAAATTACGTCAAGCTACCGGAGCTGGTATGCTGGACTGCAGAAAAGCATTGACTGAAACCAATGGCGATTTTGAAGGAGCTATTGACTGGTTGCGCAAGCAAGGCCAGAAAGTTGCCGCTAAACGCAGCGACCGTGAAGCTAAAGAAGGTGTGATCATTGCAAAAACTTCTGCTGATAACAAAACTGGTTTTGTTGTTTGTATTAGCTGTGAAACTGACTTTGTATCTAAGAACGCAGACTTTGTTGCTTTTGCTCAAAGTATTGCTGACGCTGCCGTTGCCAACAACGTGAAAAGCGCAGAAGAATTGAACGAAGTATCTGTAAACGGTGCTAAAGTTTCTGACTTGATCAACGATAAATTGGCTTCTATTGGTGAGAAAATTGGTGTTGCCAAATTTGAACGCATTGAAGCAAATTATGTAGCTTCTTATATTCACGGTGCAAACCGCATGGGTGTATTAGTTGGCTTAACTTCTGAAGCTGCTGAAGCTGGTAAAGACATAGCTATGCAAATTGCTGCTATGAATCCTTTGGCTGTTGATCCAGATGCTATTCCTGCTGCTACCATTGAAAGAGAGCGCGCTATTGTGGTTGAAACCATGAAAGCTGATCCTAAAATGGCTGGTAAACCAGACGAAATGATTGCTAAAATTGCTGAAGGTAAATTGAATGCGTTCTTCAAAGAGAACACATTGTTGGCCCAGGCTTTTGTAAAAGACGGTGGCAAAACTGTTGGTGAATACTTGAAATCAGTAAACGCTGATTTGAAAGTTACCCAGTTTGTTCGCGTTGCATTAGGATAATATTCCTTTAAAACTATACTTATAAAGGCTGTCACTTTTGTGGCGGCCTTTTTTTGTGGTCATGATCCTTTATTTTTATGAGTAATTAGAACTCCTAAATTATTATGCATAAATTCCTCTTGCTACTCTGTTTACTCCCTTTAATTTCCTTTGCTCAAAGAAAGCCTTCTTCAAAAAAAGCTGCACCCCTGATTGAAAGCATTACCAGCGATACAGTTAAAGGAAAATATAGAGCATTTGTTTTTGAATACGACCAATTACAAAGGGTCAGTGGTATCACAGAAAAAGAAAATGAAATAAAAAAAGGGCCCGAGAATAAAACTAGTACAATTGAAAGAAAAATCGAGGTTCAAATATTTCAATATCGTCAAAAAGAACAGATTCCTTATGCAAGGCTAATAGATTCTTATGGTTATGATGATAAAACTGGAGAACTAGATGGTGAGTACAAAAAATTGCAATATTTTCTATTTAAAAACGGCAGACGCATTGGTGACAGTTCCGTTTATCCTCTATTTGATCAACTGAAAGAAAATGCACGAGTTGCCACTTTTGTACAGACGCCAACTGAAGTGACTCATGAATTGGATCTAAGTGAAAAGGATTCAACTACATATCATCCACCCAATATTTATTATAATCATTTTACAATTGGTAACCAAAAAAATATAAAGGATGAATCAGTAGAACATATTATTGATTTCAGATTCAATCCTAGATCATATTTTACTTTTACCAAATTTGATCAAGCAATTAATCCAATTCATCAATTAAATATTGCTCCACTACTTTCAAACGAAAAAATCAGTTTCAGCTATAATGATGATGATTTGTTACTGCTATCTCCTTCTTTTGATCAAAACGATGGAACAGAAATTAACTGGCATTATTTGAATCTGAATAACCCATTAATGTATTCTATTGAAAGGGGAGAAACTGATTCGCCGTTTAAAGACATCATTCAGTTTTCCTATACCTACAACCAATATCAGCAACCTACCTATTGCAAAACAATCATTAAAAAAGTGATTAATAAAGATCCGGAACACAAATACGGAACAATTGGAACTTTTAAAAAGTCCTTTACATTTAGGTATAAGCAATAAACTGATTATTTCAAATTGATGTAAAATAAAAGCCGTCCCAATTTTATGGAGACGGCTTTATCATTTATTTACTAGGCTTACTTTTTATACATTGATTTCCCTTCCTTGATGGTTTCCAATACCACCAAGTCTTTCAATTTCATAGGATCTATTTTCAATGGATTGTCTGATAATACTACTAGATCGCCCAGTTTTCCAACTGCAATACTGCCCTTTCTATTTTCTTCAAAGTGTTGGTAAGCTCCCCAGATGGTAATAGACTTTAGTGCCTCATATGGGGTTAGTTTTTCACTAGCACCTATTACAGCACCGCTTCTTGAAACACGGTTTACAGTGGTCCATAAAATCATGGCTAAGTTGGGGAAAGCAACTGGTGCATCTGTATGGCTGGTTACGTGTAGACCTTTGTTGAGAGCGGTTCTAATAGGGCTAATCTGGTTGCCCAATGAATCACCAATGATTTGCTTATGCCAATCGCCCCAATAGAAAGTATGCATGGGAAATAATGAAGCCACCACTTCCAATTTTTTCATGCTGTCTAACTGGTCAATTCTTATATATTGACCATGAATCAACACACTTCTTCTGTCTTTGTTGCCATATTTAGCTGCAGCAGGTTTCATGCATTGAATCATTTGATCAATCGCCGCATCGCCATTGGCATGGGTAATAATCTGCCAGTTGTTTGAAAATGCCGAATCATAAATGTCCATTACCTTTTTATTATCTGGTATGGTAGCATAGCCCTTGTATCCAGGTTTTGCACCATCAGGGGCAATCAAATAAGGAATGGTTCTCCAAGCGGTTCTACCTTGCGGCGATCCATCGAGTGTCATTTTTAATCCGCCAATGCGATAGTGATTTTGATAGTCTTTGCTATTCCATTTACTATGCATGTATTTGGAGTATGTAAAATCTATATAAGAAACAATATCAATTTTAAATTTCCCTTTTTCTGCATAGGCAGCCATTGCTTCATGATTGGTCATTGCCCTTCCTTCCTGTGCAGTAGTATATCCATATTTCAATGCCATATCCTGTGCCTTATCCATATAGTATTCTGAAATGGCTGGATCTGTAGGTGTTAACAAAGGGAAAAAAATAGGAATTCCAGCCATTTCTTCCAAAACCCCATTGGGTTCTTGTGAACCTTTAATCCTGCGAATCAATCCACCAGAGGGATCTTTGGTAGCCGCAGTAATTTTGTTCATTTCAAGTCCCTTGGAATTGAGTACACAAAAATGTCCTGAAATATGAATAATGCAGATAGGGATCTCAGTAGAAATTTTGTCTAAGTCTTCTTTGGTAGGGAACCTTTTTTCTTTCAATACGGCGTCATCAAAACCAGTTCCAATAATCCATCCGCCGGTTTTACTTGTTCCATTTTCTTTATGCCATTTTTTTAATTCGTTGATTAACTCATCTATGGAATTAACACTACCATCTGGATCAGCCAATAAATTAGCGGCAACTGCCTGCGCGCCAAAGCCAGCAAAATGGGCGTGACCATCTATAAATCCGGGTACCAATGTTTTGCCTTCAAGGTCATGCATTTGGGTACTATCGCCCTTCATTTTTTCGGCATCAGTTTTTGATCCTACAAAAACAATTTTGCCTTCTTTTAGAGCAATGGCTTCTGCATATGAGGCACTATCGCCTTCCATGGTAATAATGTCACCACCATAATAGATGGTATCAGCCCCATTGGGATTGGATGGATTTTTACAAGAACCAATCAGGAGTAGAGCAAATGCTCCGAATAAGATTTTTTTCATTTCTTAAAAATAATGGGCTTTTTGAAAATGTTCTTTCTGGTAAAGTTTAATGAAAATAAAAAAAATATTTAATTTGAGTGTGCTTAAACAGCTTTAAATGAAATCCCTAAACAAGTGTCTGGCCATTGCCTTTTCTATTTTGCTTTTGCAATTCTGCAATAGCACTGCACAATCACAAGAAAATATTCCAGACTTTCAGTTAGCAATTCAGGCTAAATTTAAAGCCGGTGTAAACATCAGCTTCTTTGAAAATTATTGGAAACCAGAAGAGTACTTGTTGGGAAATTATCGTAAAGTAATGGATAAAGTGGCTTTGGCAAATCAATTAGGGTTTACTTCAATTAGGCTTCCCGTAGCATTTGATAATTTTTTAAAAAAAGGCACCAATCAAATTACCGAGCAATTATTAGATGATCTTACTGAAATCTATGATTTTGTAGCGTCCAAGAATATGAACCTAATCATCACCTATCACTATGGTTCTTTGTATAAGAAGGATGATAAAGCTAAAGAAGCAGATAGAATTGCAGACATGTGGAGTCAGGTAGTGGCAAGGTTCAAGGGCAAGGGTTATGAACGTTTGTTTTTTGGATTGTACAATGAGCCACGCATAACAGTGGAAGACTGGCGATATACAAAAAATAGATTGATGTTTTTGTTGCGCCCAAAAGATTTAGAACGCTATTGGATTGTGGGTTCTACTAATTATAATGGTATTGACGCCATGGTAGAATTGCGCAAAGTACCAGGTGATAATAAAATCATTTATACCTTTCACTTCTATCAACCCTATTTGTTTACACACCAAGGAGCACCTTGGGATCCAGAGAAAACTTTTATCAAGGGGTTACCTTACCCTTATTCTCCTACAGCCATGCCGCCCAAACCCAATAGGCAAATGAATTCAGACATGCACTATAATTATGACCACTATTCTGAAAGGGCTAGTAGGGCATTTATAGATGCACGAATTAAGCTTGTTAATGAATGGATTCAAACAAATAAAGCACCAGTGATTTGTACGGAAACTGGGGCCATTGGTACCATTCCCAAACAGTATCGGGAAAACTATTTTAATGACGTAATGAGCGTGATGAAAAGCTATGGTATACCAGCCATGATCTGGGATTTAGACCAAACCTTTAGAATCATTGATGGAGATAAACAGCCTATTGGTGCAGTATCACAATGGGTCAATAGTTTTGAAAAAAACTAATCAGAGTCGGAATCCAGTTAGAAAGACAAGACCTAAATTTTTGTCATCCAATTTGGAGGAATAAAACCCTTTGAGTTCTGCACCCAAATAGATTTTAGAGCTAATAGATTTTTTGTATCCTGCTGCCAAACCAAAATCTCCTAAGGACAAATTGGTGGCCGTAAATTTTTGTTCAGCCTGTGCTGTTTTGGTATAGACTTTATTGAGTAAGATAGATTGCCCCATGGTAAAACTGCCGTAAAAGTCTTGCAAAAATTTCATGGAAATCACCAATTGAATGGGAATAGCGGCATTGCTAATTTTTACCTGGCTCACCGGTGTAGGGTTTTCTTTAATGCTATACAAACCGTTATAACCAGTTTCCAAACCCAGACTTAGGTTGTGACCGGGCTCCCACATAAAACGCGTTACAAAAGCATAATTGAATTCTCTAACGTATTGTTTGGATACTTCTAAATTATTGAAATAGAAATTGGGTCCTAATCCGGCATAGATGCTAAAGCGATGTTTCTTGGGTTTGGTCGAAGTGGTTAAATCTTGGGCATGCAAAGAAATGGCACCAACCATGACTACTAACAAACCAATTGTCAATAACAATTTCCTTTTCATCTTCAATCTTTAAAACAAAGTATAATAATCATAGACCACATATGCGGGATAATCTGAGATCATTCCATCAAACTGTCCGTTCACCAAATAATTGCGAATCATATTTTTATCGTTCAAAGTCCAGCTCAATACTTTAATCCCATTGGCCTTTGCTTTTTGAACCGCATCCAATACCAAGCCTTCCGTAAACCTTGGTGCATAATATTTACTTCCGTTTTCAATGGCTAATTCTACAGATTGCTCGCAAAGTGTGGGAAGACTAGCATAACTGGGTTGCTTTTTGTATTCGGCAATGACATCGGCCGAAGGCATACCTGCAATGAAATGTACCGTTCTGTTTTGAGCAGCAGCTCTAGCATAGCCCTTTCTAATTACGGGTTCCAAGTATTTAAAAATGTCTTTATTGCCTTTGATGTCTAGCCACAAATAAGTCAAATTGGTGCTATCTATAAATGCATTCAACACTTGCTCCACAGAAGGAACTTTTTGTCCATCAATCAAGGTTACATAAGAACTGATCAAGGAGAAATTATATTGGTCCCATGCACCAGACAATGGCCCTTTCAAAGTTAGTCTAGTATCAATGGTGGCATCGTGTACACAAATGGGAATATTATCCTTTGTTAAACGCACGTCAAATTCTAAACCGCGGCAACCATAGTCTTCATCATTCAACACATTTAGCAAAGAGTTTTCTGCAAATGGAGGATCAGAAGTAGTTTGAACCCCATGGTGGGCCATGATCATAAAATCTTTGCTTAGTGCTTTGTCTGAAAATTTACGCAGGTATTGTAGTTGCATGTTGCTACCATTCACACCTGTGATTTTTAAATTATTGATAATGCCATTTAATAAATCCGTGGCGCCATTTGCTGCAGTAATAGCAAACTGAATATTACCCTGATCTTTCTTTTCTGAATATCGCCAAAAGCCAGAAAACTGAATAGACCCATCAGTGGCTTTACCATATTTTAAAATGATAAAAATGCCTTCCTTATTGCTAAAAAAAGAAACTTTATAGCGTGAAACTTTACAAACAAACTGCTCTCCTAATTCATTTGATCCTGCGGTAAGTGTATAAATCCCCTCCATTTTTTTCATGGTGTTACCAGGAATAGATTGGGTATTCACCAGGTTCTCATCTTTGGATCCCGGGGGGATGGTAATCAAGTTTTTTCTGCATCCTGTTGTAGTCAGTAAGCAGATTAGTATGATTAATGTATGTGTTGCTAATTTTTTCATGACCGTTAGAGATTTAATCCTAATTGGAATTCAGGAAAAATATATCGATAACTATTCACGGGTAATGCTGGCCAAGCCAAAATATGGTAGCGCAGGTAATTGATCTTCAAACCCAGTGACATGGTTTTCTGTTTATAGAGTCTTTGTTCAAAACTTGTGGTAATGCTGCCGCCATTGATAAAACCACTGTTATAAGGAATTTTATTCCCCCCATGACTTACGTTCATACTGCTGGTATAATAGAAATCGCCCCGCACTGTTAATGCTGTTTTACCAAAATCATGCCCCCAAGTAATGGATGGTTGTTGCTCCCAACCGGTGAGCGTTGATTCAAATCCAAAATGATTGAGCATGCCCAAATTAAATCCAAGTTGATAACCAATTCCTAGAAAATCTTTTCCAAATTGATGGTTCCAAAAAGGTCCAAAATTGAATCTATTTGAAATGATTAAAGAAGATAGTCCACCTTGCAAATTGAATCCCTTGCCCAAACTGTATTTGGCACTATAATTAAACATGGGTGCATTCACCATATCTAGGGTCCAAATTCTAGGTGGCACTACATAATAAATAGAAAGGGCCTGCGTAAATTTTCCCTTGACCTGTGGTTGGGGTAAGAGAAAACTTTTTGAAGCAATTGAAAAACTATCTGATTGGGCATTTACTCTTTGAGTAGAAAACAAGCAATATGCTGTTACACAAAACAGGATGGTTTTGAAAGAATGGTTTGCCCAAGCGCAGTGTGGGGATGCGTTTTTTGACATAATTGAGAAGATGACCTATTTCAAATATAATACAATAGTGTAAGCAAGACTATTCCACTACAAAATGATAGCCATTTTCAAAACGCTGAAAACTAGCATCTAAGTATTTAGACAGCAAATGCAATTGATTTCCCTGTCTGTACAATCTCAAGTAATGAAATTCAGGATCATAATCTTTACTTTCTGAGCGCAACCTTTTATCAGGATTGATCAAAGGTTGGTGCAGGCCGCCCCCGCCTCCAAGGGTAAGAAAGTCCTTGCCATCTAATTTAAAATG
Source organism: Chitinophaga pinensis (assembly GCA_943372225.1). Taxonomy (GTDB): domain Bacteria; phylum Bacteroidota; class Bacteroidia; order Chitinophagales; family Chitinophagaceae; genus Sediminibacterium; species Sediminibacterium pinensis_L. The sequence goes on from CALRXV020000003.1 coordinate 253,379, forward strand.
CTCAAAATGATGGGCATGACCGGTAACAAATAATTTGGCTTTTTGAGAAGCCAGAAAAGCAGGTACCAATTTTTCCTGAACCTCTTGATTAGACCCAACAATACTACTATTGGAATAGGGTGCATGGTGGCTTGAAACCACAATACACCGTATGGCAGGATCTGCATCCAATGCTTGAAGGGTTTTAGTATAATAGGCCAATTGCTTCTCCCTTTGTGCTTGGTCAAGGGTTTTAAAATTAGAGTTGAGCATGAGAAAGGCAATAGAATCATAGACTTTATAAAAACCTGTATTGACCTGATCTGGAAATCGCTTTAGAAAAGCAGCTTCACCCTTTGTGCTGGAATACATTACATCATGATTACCCAATAATGCAGCAATAGAAATGCCTTGGTTTCTAAGAAGGCTCAAGTATTGGTCCATTTCTTTCCATTTAGCTTGCTTGGAACCCAAGGAAACCACATCGCCCAAAATCAGCAAGGCGGTTAGTTTTTGCAAACCAATTTCTTCAAAGATTTTTTTGGTTGCCAGTTTGTTTTGATTGCCCTTGAGCCAAAGTTTTTCTATTCCCAATGGTGCCTGTGTATCACTGACCAATGCAATTTCAATTGGTTGACGAAGAATAGTTCCAGCCTGCCCCCATAGGAAAGGGCTATTCCATACTATCCATATTAAAATAAAAATGATCTTGAACTTCATGCTTTGTTGGCTGATTACCAAGGCTAATTGACCTATTCCTTTTGGTTGCTCGTGAAAAATTAAGGTTATTTGCATAAATAACTGCAACTATGCTTCCTAAGTACAAACGCATTCTGCTAAAACTTTCAGGAGAAGCCTTGTTGGGCGACCAACGCAATGGCGATCCCTTTAACCCTAAAATCATTGAACAATACGCCATAGACATTAAGTCTGTGACAGATTTAGGCGTTCAAGTGGCCATTGTAATTGGCGGTGGAAATATTTATCGCGGAATGAATGAAGCAGAAAGTGGTATTGAACGCGCCCATGGCGATTATATGGGTATGTTGGCCACCGTTATCAATGCTATGGCTATGCAGTCTATGCTTGAGCGATTTGGGGTCTACACCCGTTTACAATCTGCCATCCAAATGGATCAAGTGGCAGAACCTTATATCCGCCGCAAAGCCCTGCGTCACCTTGAAAAAGGTCGTGTGGTAATCTTTGGAGCAGGTACCGGTAACCCTTATTTTACTACTGACACAGCAGGATCACTCCGCGCAGTAGAGATGAAGGCCGATGTAATTTTAAAAGGAACTAGAGTTAACGGAATTTATACTGCCGATCCTGAGAAAGACCCTACTGCCACCAGATACGACAAAATCAGCTACGAAGAGTGTATTTCCAAGAACCTGAAAGTGATGGATATGACGGCATTTACGCTTTGTATGGAAAATAAGCTACCCATTATTGTATTTAATATGAATGAACCCGGTAACCTCTTAAAAGTGGTAGAAGGTTCTGATTTGGGTACTTTGGTGAGCTAATCACCCGTTGCTGTAATTTATTTGAGACATTGTTTGGCCATTGGTAATTTCATAGCATGAAGAAACTGTTTCTGTTCCTGTTTAGCATTATTGCCCTTCAGGGCTTTTCCCAACAAAGGCTTACACTAACAGACGCCATTAATCAGGCGTTGAAAAACAGCTATGATATTCAATTGGCCCAGAATAGCTTAGACATTAGCATCATCAACAATAGTGCTGGGGTGGCTGGAGGGCTCCCAACCGTTACTGCTGCAGCCAATGATAATGAAACCATTACCAGCATCAACCAGAAATTCCCAGATCCCAGCCGGGATACCAAAAGGAATAATGTAGGTAGCAATAACCTTACTGCCAATGTAACGGGTAGTATCCTTTTATACAATGGTCTTAGGGTTCAATCTACACGTGAACGACTTAACCAATTAGAAAAGCAAAACCAACAATTACTGGCTTCTCAGGTGCAAAATACCATTGCGGCAGTGATGGCCAAATACTATGATGTGGTTAGGCAGCAATATTTCTTACAGGCTTTAGACCGCACTATTGAAGTTTCTAAACAGAAACTAACCATTTTAGAAGTTAGAAAGGAAGTGGGTGTGGCCAATAATGCCGATATATTTCAAGCGCAATTAGATTTAAATGCCAATTTACAGGCCAAGCAAACCCAGTTCTTAGCAATTGATCTAGCTAAGACAGACCTGCTGAATTTGATTTTCTTAAAACCTGCAGACCAGCAAATTCTCATTAAGGATACCATTATTATAGATAAAAGCCTTCGTTTAGATAGTGTTCGTTCACATTTGAGTGAGAACCCCTTGGTGGTTGCACAGCAACAACAAATTCATATTAATGAACTTTTGCAAAAAGAAGCCAAAGCTGCTAGTTACCCCACGTTAAGAGCTACTACAGGTTTCAACCTATCTAGCCAAAGCAGTGCGGCTGGGTTTATCTTATTGAACCAAAGTTATGGTCCCTTTATTGGTTTGAACTTGCAGATCCCTATTTACAATGGATCCATTGTAAAAAAACAACAACAGGTAGCTGGAATTAATACAAGGAGCGCTAAGACCATTTACGACAACCTTTTATTGGACTATGAAACAGGGGCCGTTAAAACCTATCAGGCCTATACCAATACCTTGGAACAGTTGAAAACGGAAAGGGAGAATTTTAAACTCTCTCAACAATTATTAGACCTGATTACCCAAAAATTTGAATTGGGTAATGCCACTATTATAGATGTGAAGCAAGCGCAACAGAGTTTTGAAAATACCAGTTATCGCTTAATCAATTTGAGTTATACGGCTAAACTGGCCGAGATTGAGTTAAAGCGACTATCTAGTAAGCTCAGTTTTTAAATCCCCCTTAAATTATTGGATTGTGCACCAGATTTGAATATGGGCATTCTTTTTGATGCTAATATTGTCTGCTGCATTGTGGCAGAATAATCTGAATAGTAGCATCATGAAATATAAAATCCTATTCCTACAAGCTTTCTTGTTCCTGTCTTTAATGGGTAAAGCCCAGTCAATTAGCCCCGATAGTTTGTTAACTAGGTGGACAGCCCAGCAACCCATAGAAAAAGTATATGTTCATTTTGACAACAAACGATATGCTCCTGGTCAAACCATTTGGTTTAAAGCTTATTTGACTTCTTTGCAATTACCTTCTAATCTTTCTAAGAATTTTTACCTTGACCTTCATGATGCCAATGGCAAATTAGCGGCGCATATTTCTGCACCCATAGTGAGTGGTGTGGCATTGGGTAATTGGGTAGTACCGGAGAAATTTCAAGGAGAAACGGTAACTGCAATTGGCTATACCAATTGGATGCGCAATTTTGATTCCGCCTTTTATTTTAAGAGAACCCTGACCATACTTTCTAATTTGGCCACACCCCAAAATCCCGCTACAGTTCTTCCAGAAACTACGGTTCAATTTTTGCCAGAAGGTGGTAATGCCATTATTGGAATCCCTTGTAATATGGCTTTTAAAGCCGTGAACCAAAATGGCCTACCTGAAAATATCAGCGGAGTCATTAATAATAAAGCGGGTGAAGAAGTTACCAATTTTACTACCACACACAATGGTATGGGAACTTTTCAATACCTGCCGCAAACAGGAGAAGCCTATACTGCTGTTTGGAAGGATCAGTTAGGTAATAGTCATCAAATGGTTTTGCCAGCAGCTGAACCTGTTGGTGTAAACCTAATTTTACACCCAGGTAGTTTAGAAAGGAATTTTGAAATCAATCGATCAGCAGAAGTACCAGAAGCCTGGAAAAAAATGACCATCTTGGCTCAGGCAAATGGAGAAGTCCTATTTAAAGCAGTAGCAAATTTGACTTCAAAAACAGCTATCCGTAGTAAGATTCCTGTTATGCAATTTCCATCGGGCGTAGCACAACTAACCCTTTTTGATGCCAATAACCAACCTGTATGCGAAAGGTTGTTTTTTGTAAACAATGAAGAATACCATTTAGGTGCATCTATTAAAACGGATACCTTGAATTTGGAAAAAAGGGGGAAGAATGTTTTTGAAATAACAGTAGAGGATAGCACATTGGCCAATCTTTCATTGGCTATTACTGATGGAAATGTAAATGGGGAAAACGAAGATAATATTCTTTCTTCCTTGCTACTCACCAGTGATATCAAGGGATACGTTCACAACCCTGCCTATTATTTTACCAGTGATGAAGACAGCTTGGCAAAGCAATTAGACCTTGTTATGCTGACCAATGGTTGGAGAAGGTATAGTTGGAAAAACGTGATGGCTGAAAAATTGCCCAAACTCAAGTACCTAGCCGACACCGCTTACCTGTCTTTGTATGGAAAAATTGAAGGGCTCTCTGAAAGCAAGATCAAGAAAGCAGAATTAATCAACATGATTTTGCAATCAAAAGATTCTTCTAAGTCCATGATCTTTTTACCCATTGAACATGATGGAACTTTTTCTCAACCCAATATCATTTTATACGATACTACTAAAATCTTTTACAAGCTCAATGCTGCAACACTTTGGGCCAAGAACAAAGTGAATATTTGGAACAATCTATATACGCCTGATAAAAACAGGATGATCACCAATACCCATTTTAATATTGATACTGCTGGTAATGGTTTGTTGAAATTTATAGCGGCAGAAGCAAAACGATTAGAACAATTGAAACTAGAGACCACTTTAAAAGAAGTGGTGGTGAAGTCAAAAGTAAAATCGCCCATGCAAGAGTTGGATCAAAAATATGCGTCAGGATTATTTTCTAGTGATGGGATTCAATTTGACTTAACTCAGTCTAATGAAGGCGGCAACACCGTCTTAGGTTATTTACAAAGTAGGGTGGCTGGTTTGCTTATTAACAATCCAAATTCACCAGATGCTACTGCTTCTTGGCGTGGATCTAGAACGGATTTTTTCTTGAATGAATTTCAGTCTGATGCACAGCAAATTTTTAATATCAATATGAATGACGTGGCCTATATTAAAGTGTTCAGACCTCCCTTCTTTGGAAGTTTTGGTGGTGGTGCTGGTGGCGCCATTGCTATTTATACCAAGAAAGGAATTGACGCAACCCGTTCTGTTAAGGGTTTGGATTTTCTAGAATGGATGGGTTATTCTCCTAGAAAGGAATTCTATTCTCCCAATTATGCAGAGCAACAAGCAGGCTTTAATACGGCCGATTTGCGCAACACATTATTATGGATGCCTTGGATCAATACCAATAGCAATAACCAAACCTTTAAAGTACATTTCTACAACAATGACTTTAGTAAAACCTTTCACTTGATTTTAGAAGGAATGGATAGTGAAGGTAAGTTGATACATATTAGTAAATTGTTACAGTAAGCAAACGCTATTACATGAATGATTTGATCAAGGCTTCTAAATTGCCCAATGTAGGAACCACCATTTTTACAGTGATGAGTCAATTGGCCACGGAACATGGTGCGGTAAACCTTGGTCAGGGCTTCCCCGATTTCCCTATGGACAAGGCTTTAACTGGGTTGGTTGCCAAAGCTATGGAAGCAGATTGGAACCAGTATGCACCCATGCCAGGTTTGCCATTATTAAGACAGAAACTAGCGGAGAAAGTGCAACTCTTATATGGGACCAGCATTAATCCTGATACAGATTTGACCATTACACCTGGAGGCACTTATGCCATATATACGGCACTGACTTCGGTCTTGCAACCGGGTGATGAAGTGATTGTTTTTGAACCCGCTTACGATAGTTATATTCCCAATATAGAAACCAATGGAGCCATTCCGGTAAGGATTTCTCTTTCTTATCCTGATTATTCCATTCCTTGGGATGAAGTGAGGGGGAAGATTAACTGTCGCACCCGGATGATCATGATCAATACGCCACACAACCCTACGGGTGCGGTTTTGAACGCTTCTGATCTCCAAGAATTGAGCAGTATTGTGGCAGATACCCAAATCCTGATTTTGAGCGATGAAGTCTATGAGCACTTGATTTATGATGGTTTGCAACACGAAAGTATTTTGCGCTACCCGCATCTTTTGGAGAGAAGTTTTGTTTGTTTCTCCTTTGGTAAAACTTATCACTGTACGGGTTGGAAACTGGGCTATTGTATTAGTGGTCCTGCACTCATGAAAGAATTTAGAAAAATTCACCAGTTCAATGTGTTTAGTTGTGATACACCTAAGCAATTGGGGATTGCACAATACATGGAGAATCAACATGCTTATTTAAATCTGGGTGCACAGATGCAAGTAAAGCGAGACTATTTTAGAGAGCTGATGAAGGACACGCCCTTCAAATGCATTCCATCGCATGGCAGTTATTTTGAGTGTTATAGTTATGGTCATTTTTCTCAAGTATCAGATAAAGACCTAGCCATACAACTGACCAAGGAATATGGTGTTGCCAGTATTCCGCTCTCAGCTTTTTACAAAGAAGCTACCGACAATAAAGTGCTTCGTTTTTGTTTTGCCAAGCAAGAAGCTACACTTGAAAAAGCAGTAGCCCAGCTCAAAAAATATCGCCCATAGGGTGTTCATAACTGCCTATTAAAAGGGCCTAGCACCTAACGATTGCTAAGCTTTTGAACCTTACTGGTGTTTTTTATTCAGGTCCAATCCTTTGTAGAATCCAAGGTCTTCTGCTGTAATCAATTTGGTGAGTAAAGCAATTTGTCCTGTATGATAGGACAAGTGTTCTGTTACGTGCAGGATAATACCTATGCCGGTTAATTCATACACCTGTACAGATTTTACAAAGGCCAATTCCTGATCTGTTGCTGCCGCGATGCGATCAATACTCCTTTGCAGCACTTCATCAAAAAGCGCTTTTAATTCAGCTCTATTCTTCCCACCACGCGTGGAGAACTCTGCATCCCGGTTTCGATGGTCTGCAGCGCCCCCCAATGTGGTTAGAATATATTGTGTGATATTGCCGCATAAGTGCAATACCAAATTACCAACGCTATTCAGTGCAGGATTGGGTTGTTCCCAGATCCGCTCTTCAGGTACCAAATCAAGACAAGCCAATACCCGCTTTCTACTCTCTTCCATTCTATAAATGGCCTGTTCTTTAAATTCAGTTCCTAGCATTGCTATGTTTTAATTTTTTATTTTTCTACTTCTCCTTCTATTTCTTCACTCCTCACTCCTCACTCCTCACTCCTCACTCCTCACTCTTCACTCTTCACTCTTCACTCTTCACTTCTCACTTATTTTACCTCCATCCATCTCCATCCAAGATATTACCCAATCCACCTAACACAGATCCTTCTTCTCTTCTAGAAGTAGTTCCATACTGTAAAATTCTACCAGCCAATCGGCTAATGGGTAAGCTCTGAATCCAAACCATGCCTGGTCCGCGTAAAGTTGCAAAGAAAACACCCTCACCACCAAACAACGTATTCTTGATGCCTCCTACAAATTGAATATCGTAGTCTACATCGGCTGTAAAGCCAACAATACAACCCGTATCAATTTTGATGAGCTCTCCTGGCTGCAGAATTTTTTCTTTTACAAAACCACTGGCGTGTAAGAAAGCCATACCATCGCCTTCTAATTTTTCCATGATAAATCCTTCTCCACCAAACAAACCTGTACCCAGTCTTTTTTGGAATTCAATACCAACACTAACTCCTTTGGCAGCACAGAGAAATGCATCTTTTTGACAGATGATTCTGTGACCCATATGTTGCAGGTTCACAGGAATAATTTTTCCTGGATAAGGGCTAGCAAAGCTTACATGTCTTTTGCCAGAACCAATATTGGTAAAAGCTGTCATGAATAAACTTTCTCCAACCAAAACGCGTTTTCCAGCGTTCAATAATTTGCCAAATAAACCACCATTATTGCTTTGTTGACTTCCGTCTCCAAAAATGGTTTCCATAGCAATGCCATCGTCCATCATCATAAAGGCACCTGGTTCTGCAATGGCTGTTTCATTGGGGTCTAATTCTACTTCTACGTATTGCATTTCTTCTCCAAAAATGCGATAGTCTATTTCGTGATTGTTCAACATATTTTTCTTTTGTAAGCAAATTACTCAGCCCTATCAATCTAACAAATTCCTTTTTGATAATCGGCAAAAAAAAGCCGCCCCCATGCGGGAGCGGCTGTTCAAACAAAAAACCAGGTTAGAACCAACTGCCTATGAACGATTCGTTCACGGTGTTAGCAGCTTTTAATTTTTGTGCGCGCTTGATGCGTTTTGCACGATGTTTTAATAAAGTAATCACCATCATTGGCAAGAAGATCAAGGTTAATGGTGGGATACCCAACATACTTACCCATCTACCGCCATACATATTGCGCATAGGGCGTCTTAGCCTTTCAGCAATCAAATACATACTTGGTACAATAACCAAGGTCATAAAGAATGCAAATGCCAAACCAAAGATGATGGTCCAAGACAAAGGCTTCCAGAATACCACGTTGTCTCCTCCAAAGAAGATATGCGGATTCAATTCTGCAAACAAAGTGATAAAGTTGATATTGAATCCAATGGCAATAGGTAAGAATCCAAGTATGGCTGCTAAAGCGGTTAACAAAACTGGAATAATCCTAGTCTTACCAGCTTCAATTAAGGCTTCTCTGGTCTTCATACCGCGTGCACGGAGTTCATCTGTAAATTCAATTACCAAGATTCCGTTCTTCACCACAATACCTGCCAAGCCCACAATACCAATTCCCGTCATTACAACGGATACTCCCATACCTGTGATAGCAAAACCTAATAATACCCCAATGACACTGAACACAATTTCAGTTAGGATAATCACTGGTTTGCTAATAGAGTTAAACTGCAATACCAGGATAAAGAGAATCAGCATTAAGGCAATCAACAATGCTTTTCCAAGGAAGGCACCTGTTTCTGCTTGTTGCTCTCCTTCTCCAGTTTGCTTAATGCTTACGCCGTCAGCTTTTTGCTTAAAGTTCTCAATATGATTTGCAATCACTTGGTTAACGGCTGTTGGCGTATAACCATTTAGTACGTTAGAACGCAATGAAATCAAACGTTTTTGGTTTTTGCGTTTTACCATACCCAATGTGCTGGTTGGTTCAATATGTACCAAAGAACTGATAGGGATATTTTTAATAGCACCACCACTGGCAAAGTCACGGAAACTGATTTTCATATTCAACAATTCTACCAAGTTCTTACGTTGGAATTCATTGTTGCGTAATTGAATCTTGTATTCGTCTTTTCCTTCTTTGATCTTGCTCACTTCTTTACCAAATAAAGCTGTACGTAAAGCCATACCAATTTGTCCAGAAGATACACCTTCAATCAAAGCACGTTCTCTGTTTACAGTTAAGGTTAATTCTGGAGTAGACAAATCCACATCCATTTTCAACTCTTCAACCCCAGGTACTTGAATGGAATCCAAGTAGTTTTTCAATCCAACCGCTGTTTTAATCAGGTTGTCAAATTCTTCACTAGAAACTTCAATATTTACTGGAGGTTCAGTAGGTGGACCATTTTGTTCTTGGTTCACACTAATTTCTGCACCTGGTATTCCCTTCATCACTAGTCGAACACTGTCTAGTAAAGGAGCAGTTGCAGCTCCATGACGTTTTTCAAACTCCACAAAATTCACTTGAATCCTTCCTAGTTCTGAACGTGTACTCCTATCTCCACTAGTAGGATCACTAGCGCCAACAGCTACGTTACTAATCACACTTTCTACAATTGGATTGGTCTTACCATTTTCTGTACCCAATACTTTATTAACACGTCCTTCCAACACTTTGGTAATGGAATCAGTATACAATACATCGGTGCCTACCGGTAATTTTACATAAACAAAGATCTGATTGGGGTCTCCTTTAGGGAAGAATTCCACTGGAACTTTGCGTGCTGCAAAGAAGAATACCGAGAAGAAGAACAAACCAATGGTTGCCAATAAAAGGTATACAGGTCTCCAACCATTCAATGCCCAACGCAACAAGGTCTCATAATGATTCATGATCCAAGGAAGTGCGTGGTTTTGGAAATAGTGAATGGCATCGTCCAATACATATTTATTCAAAATTACCAAGAGCATAAAGAAGATAAGCAAGTTACCCCAGAATGGTGCACCCAACAGATCTAACAAAACACCAAGAATAATTGCTGCCCAAAAACCTTTCTTTTTAAAGATAGCAGACTTGGGTTCTTTTTCCTCTCCTTCTGGATGATTCATAAAGTCTACCGCAAATACTGGGTTCATGATAAATGCAACTACCAAGGATGCTGCCAAAGTAAAGATGAGCATGGTTGGAAGATAGACCATGAACTTGCCAATAATACCCGGCCAGAATAGTAATGGGAAGAACGGTGCCAAAGTAGTTAGGGTACCAGCTAATACAGGAATAAACACTTCACCCGCAGCCATTCTTGCAGAAATAGTAGCAGAGAGTTTACCCTTACCATCTACAAATATTCGGTGCGTATTTTCAATCACCACAATGGCGTCGTCCACAATAATCCCTAGCCCAAATAAGAGGGCAAAGAGTACAATAAAGTTTAGTGTTACGTGTCCGCCAACTATTACATCGGCCCCAGGCAGGAATACAAAAGCAACAAACATACTCAATGGAACAGAGAGTGCCACAAAGAAGGCATTCACTACACCCATAAAGAACATCAAGATTACCAATACCAAAATAAACCCAATCACAATACTGTTTACCAAGTCAGTGAAAGAAGTACGGGTTTTGATACTCATGTCTCCGGTAATCACCGCTTTCAAGTCTTTGGGAAAACTGGTAGCTTTAATCTCGTCAACAATCTTTTTTACCCCATCGCTGGTTTCTATCAAGTTCTCACCACTTCTTTTGATAATATTTAGGGTAACAACATTTTTACCATCCAAACGGGCAAAGCTTTCTTTCTGTTTAACGGTATCTTTAATTACAGCAATATCTTTTAAATAGATAGGAGCACCTGTTTGGTTACGTACAATGATTTTCTCAATATCATAAGCCGTTTTCAACTGGCCTTTTAATTGCAGGTTTCTTTTCATAGAACCAACTTCTAATAGACCACCAGAAATGTCAACGTTTTCACGTTGAATGGCATTGCTGATATCATCAAAAGTTACTCCAGCACTTTGCATGCGGTAGTTGTCAACATTAATTTGGAATTCACGTTCTGGTGCACCAACAATGTCTACACGGTTGATCTGTGGAAGATCTTCCAATTTGTCTTTGAGGTCATCAGCGTATTTCTTCAATTTTTGCAAGTCATAATCACCACTAATGTTTACATACATAATGGGTTGTTCACTAAAACTTACTTCTAATGCCGTGGGCGGCGATGTAAGATCTGTAGGAAGATCCTGTTTGGCCTTATCCATAGCGTCTTTTACCTTCTGCAATGCCACGTCTGTTTTCACATTAGTGTCAAATTCTACCATAATAGCAGAAAAGTCCTGTTGAGAACTGCTGGTAAATTTCTTAATCTTAGCACCAGTGATACCCTTGATTTGCTTTTCAATGGGTCTTGTTACTAGGTTCTCAATATCCTTGGGAGAGTTACCTACATAAATGGTTTGAACATAAATGGTAGGAATTACAATGTCAGGAAATTGTTCCTTGGGTAGTGTAACAAATTGGTAGATACCTGCCAAGCTCACAAAGAGCATCATCAGGTAAATGGATGTTTTATTCTTAATACTCCAGGTGGTAGGTCCAAATTCTTTGAACTTACTTTGGATAGTTTCTAATGCGCTCATACGAGTGGTTTAATGGTTTTTCGCAAAAAGGATTGCGCGTATTATTTGGCGTCTGTGGTAATCAATTGTCCGTCATACAAGCTTTGATGACCTTCAACAATTAGTATATCACCAGCTTTTAAACCTGATTTTACTTCTAGTTTGTTACCGTATAACTCGCCAGCTACAACTACTCTTTTACGAGCAACTAATTTTCCGTTCTCAGTTGCTGCCACCATTACAAACCTGCCTTTCTCGTCATTTTGTAAAGTGTTGATAGGAACAGTCACAGCATTATCGGCTTGATAATCTTGAACACGAACCAATGCAATTTGATTAGGACGGAAATTCTTGTCATATGGAATTTTGGCTTCTACATAAAAGCTCCTACTATTGGGGTCAATGATTTTTCCAGCAACGCCAATTTTTGATTCAAGTGTACGATTAATATCAGGCAAACTGATTTGAATAGTAGTGCCTACTCCAACGCGGTTTGCATAGTTTTCCGGAATCTGTGTAGTTACTTTTAAATCGGTAGTATTTACCACTCTAATTTGACCAGGACCAGCAAACAATTCACCTACACGCACATTCACGTCATCAGCTACTCCGTTTACATCGCTATAAACAGAAGTAAATTTCATCTGTTCTTGGGTAATTTTAATTTGTTCTTCTGAACTCTTCAATTGATTCTCTAAGTTTTCTACATTGTTCTTAGCGGTAATCAATTGAATCTCTGTTCCAATATTTTGTGCCCAAAGATTTTGTTGTTTTTGGTACAAATTTTTGGCAAAAGCTAATTGGGTTTTGATAGATTGTAAACCTTGTTGAGCAGCTACTAAACTTTGTTTAACTATAGCGTCATCTAATTTTAAAATCAATTGGCCCTTGCTTATATTGTCACCCTTTTTAATATAGAGCTCGCGAACCTGACCACCACCACCACGGGGAGTGATAAATGAAATATTCACTGCGTCTACTTTACCTTGGAGGTCAATATAGTGGGTGAATTTTTCAGTTACAATTGGCGCAGTAACTACCAATTTGCTTTTTTCAACCTTTGAAGAAGGATCCATCTTCAAAACTTCTGCTTCCAGTTTGGCAATATTGTTGCCAATTTCTGTTTGTTGTTTCTTCAGGTCTTCTAGTTGTTTTTTCTTGGCGGTTAGTTCAGCTGAATCATTTGATTTGCTTCCGCAAGCAGCCAGTACTAGAAAAGCTGCAAGGATTAGGATATTTGGTTTTTGTTGCATGTTGTAATCTTTATATTGTTAGTTGTTGGCTTATAATTTTCCTACTGCTTTGTAAAAATCTACTTTGGCTACAATGGCTCCGTAAAGCGCATTGATATAGTTGGCTTGAGCAGTTCTTAGATCGGTTTGTGCTGCAGTGATTTCTGTGTTAGAACCTGTACCCAATTCAAATTTCTTGGTTGTTTGTTTGAACACATTCTCTGCTAATTCCATATTTTTTTTCTGGTAATCCAAAGTGGTAATTGCTGCGCTAAAATTCATCTTAGCAGTTTCCACTTCATTATCTATGCTATTGCGGAGGTTCTCAATTTGATTCTCTGTTTGTTTGAGTTCAATTCGAGATTTTTTTAGTTTAGCATCTTTTGAAAATCCATCAAAAATTGGAATAGATACATTTAGTCCAATAAAAGCAGTGGTAAACCAATCACCTTTTCCAAAGAAATTGAATTGGTTTCTTTGTGCGTTCTTGGTATAAGCACCACTTAAAGCGATGGTTGGCAAATAACTCAATTGGTATCTTCTAATATTAAACTCATTCAATTTCTTAGCAAGATTTAAGTACTGGTAATCTTTTCTAGAATCATATGTAAAAGCGCTATCCTGTTCAATTCCTTGTTTGATTTTGTCTTCTGTTAGTTGGTCAGTTAATATCAAACTATCTTTTACTGGCATACCAATCAATGTTTTTAAACCTAAGTAGCCAACACTAATGCTATTCAAAGCTTTTAGTTTTTCTGTTTCAATATTGGATACCTGAACAGAAATTTTATCAATGTCTAGTTTTTCAGCAAATCCATTCTGATACAAAACTTTAGTATCATGTAACAGTTTGTTTAACCTATCTAGGTTGGCATCATAAATTCCAATCTGTGTTTTACTAGCTACTAGTTGATAGTAAATTTTGTAGATATTGGTCTTAATGGCTTCTTCTGTAACCTCTACATTTTTGTTTTGGAATTCAATGCTGGTAGATCGGGCTTTCAAGCCAATAAAAACCTGACCATCAAACAATAGTTGTTGGAGGTTTATTCCAGCATTGGCGTTAAACTTGGTACCAAATTGCACTGGAATATAAGTTCCTGCTGGTTGACCAAAAATTTCACCGGGTAACAATGAAGTTGGAATGGTTAAATAATCGTTTCCGCTAATGGTTCCTGTAACGGTGGGTAATGCAGCGGCAGTAATGTCTCTGTTTGTTTGGTTCTGCACCTGTACATTCAACAGCGCATTTCTTACCTGCACATTGTTCTTATGTGCATAGTCTACGCACTCTTTGATAGAGAATGCATGAGAGCTGCTGTTTTGGGCAAAGGTTTGGATACTTGCTATCAGAAGAAAGCAAAACCAAAGCATGCTTTTAATTGGCTTGTTCATGTGTAATTGGATTTTGTCTTTGTATTTTGTATTGTTGAATTTTTTGAATGCCCTCTAGTGATGCAATACCATAGAGAAAGTTTTCTAATACTTCCTGGCTTACTTTAGAGAGGCTATATTTTGAAGTGGGGAACACTTCTCCATTCATAACCACAAAAATGGTTTCAATATGAAACTTGGCTAAAATGTCTACCTGTATTTCTGGTCTATACAATCCTTCTTTGATACCACATTCCAAATTATCCTTGATGATTTTATAAAAAAACTCCTGTTTGTGTTCATTGAGTTTTTGAAAAGACTTGGGGTGGTATTTTTGTATATCGTGTACAATGGAGGTATTCAGTTGTTTGAGCATGTCTTGCATGTCATCAATTGCCATAAAAATTTCGTGAATGGCATTTTCTTTGTTCAATTTGTGCATTTCGCACTGACGATAATTGCGTTGAAGTTCAATATCCAATACCCCATCAACCAGTGCATCCTTATCGGCAAAATATTGGTAAATGGTTTTCTTGCTCATGCCCAGATGGTAAGCAATATCGTCCATGCTTACACTCCTGATGCCATATCGCATAAAAAGTTCATGTGTCTTGCTAATTATTCGCTGATCTGTTTCCATAATCTATAAATAGTCATGCAAAACTATGGAAACTTTATTAGTAGCCAAAGTTTCCATATAAATAAATTGTAAATTTTTGTTAACCGGTTAAAAAAAGGGATAAACCATCAAAATCTCCTTTCTTTGTTCTCTGAAATCAAAATCCTACCCATGCCGCAACTGCCACGGCCTAGTTTTAGAGTGTATTTAAAAAAGCTACTTCAATTCTTTTTACAGGGATTGATTGTTTTGGCGCCTATTGGCATAACCATTTGGGTGGTTTTGGGTCTATTTAATTATGTAGATGGCTTTTTGCCTAACTTGGTCAATAACCTAGCTCCCCAATTATTGGAAAAAGATGCAGCCGGAAACCTGACCCGCTTACCTGGATTAGGATTCATAGTGGTTGTATCCCTTGTTTTGCTAGTTGGTTGGTTATCAAGCCTTTTTGTAGTTGGTCGATTGGTGGCTGTTTTTGATACTGTTTTGGAAAGAACCCCTGGCATCAAGTTTATTTATTCCTCTGTTAAGGATTTTTTAGAGGCTTTTGCTGGAAATAAGAAAAAATTTGACCATCCAGTTTTGGTAAATGTAGATGGTCCCAATGTTTGGCGTATTGGATTTATTACCCAACATACCAGCAAGGATCTTGGTTTGAATGATCATTTAACGGTATATGTACCACATTCTTATGCCATTTCTGGTATTACTTACCTGGTACCCAAAGAAAAAATTAAAGAACTTCCTCCCCATATACATCCTGCCGAAGCCATGAAGTACGTAGTCTCAGGCGGGGTAAGTGCAACACATGAACAGGGTTCCTAAGGGTATTCCATTCACAAATCGGCCAAAGTTTTCCTGTAAAATCGGTTAACTTGCGGTTTCAAGCAATCGAAATGAGCGTTCATAATTTCAATTCGGGGCCATCTATTTTGCCTCAACCTGTACTAGATCAGGCCGCAAAAGCCATCCATGATTTTAATGGAACTGGTTTGTCCATTCTTGAAATTGGGCATCGCACCAGCCATTTTCAATCTGTTTTAGATGCTGCAATTGGTTCAGTAAAAAGACTCATGCAATTAGATGAGCAATATGAAGTGCTCTTTTTGCATGGGGGGGCCACTACACAGTTTATGCAGGTTCCCATGAATCTACTTGATCAGGATGAAACGGCTGCCTATTGCGATAATGGCATCTGGGGAAACAAAGCATACAAAGAAGCCGCATTGTTTGGTAACACTGTTTTGGCAACTTGCTCCGCCGATAGGTCACATACTTATATACCTAAGGATTTGAATATTCCAGCCAATGCCAAATACTTGCATATTACTACCAATAATACAGTTGAAGGTACCCAATGGCATGACTATCCCAATTTAGGAATTCCGTTGATTGGAGATATGAGCAGTGATATTTTTAGTAGAGAAGCTGACTTTAAAAAGTTCTCTTTAATTTATGCGGGTGCTCAAAAGAATATGGGAGCAGCCGGAGTAAATATGCTGGTGATTAAAAAGGATATTTTGGGCAAAATTCAGCGCAAGATTCCAACCATCATGAATTATCAAAAGCATATTGAAGCTGGATCTCTCATGAATACCCCACCTGTTTTTGCTGTCTATGTAAGCATGCTTACGCTGCAGTGGATTGAACAGGAGGGTGGGCTTGCAGAAATGGGAAGAAGAAGTCAAGAGCGCGCAGACTTATTGTACCATACCATTGACAGTTTACCAATCTTCCAAGCCAAAGTAGCCAAGGAAGACAGAAGCCAAATGAATGCCGTTTTCTTTATTGAAGACGAGTCATTGCAAAACCTATTCTTGGATCAGTGTAAACAAGCAGGTTTTGTAGGTGTGAAAGGATATCGCACTGTAGGTGGTATTAGGGTTAGCATGTATAATGCGCTTCCTTTGAGTAGCGTAAAAGCCATGACTGATCTCATGCAAGATTTTGCAAAACAACACGGATAAAATAATCTCTAAAAATACAAGATGGCAAACATCAAACCGTTCAAAGCATTAAGACCTCAAGCACAATTGGCCAAACAAGTGGCAAGCCGTCCTTATGACGTGTTAAGCAGTGCAGAAGCAAAAATTGAAGTTCAGGGTAATCCATTTTCATTTTTGCATATTACTAAAAGTGAGATTGACCTTCCAGAATCTGTAGACGTTCACGCACAAGAGGTATACCAACAAGCAAAGGAAAATTTGGTGGCTTCTATTCAGCGCGATACTTTATTTAGGGAATCAAAAGAATGTTATTATATCTATCAGTTAATCATGAATGGCAGAAGCCAAACAGGATTGGTATGTGTGAGCAGTGTAGATGATTATGAAAATGATATTATCAAAAAACACGAGTTCACAAGACCAGAAAAAGAATTGGATAGAATTAACCATATTAAAACATCTGGTGCACAAACAGGGAATGTTTTCTTAGCTTATAGAAACAATACCGAGATTGACCAGATTATTGAAAAATGGAAAACCACCAAATCTCCTGGCTATGATTTTACAGCAGAAGATGGTATTCAACATACCATTTGGATTATCAGTGATGGTAGTACCTGTGATAATATCACCCGCATTTTTGCTGAGCAAGTTCCATGCACTTATATTGCAGACGGACACCATAGAGCAGCATCCGCTTCAAAAGTACGTGCCGCTCTAGGAGATGCTGCCACAGAGGGTTCTAACCATTTTCTAACTACCCTTTTTCCTTCTAACCAGTTATTCATCATGGACTATAACCGTGTGGTGAAAGATCTGAATGGTTTAAGCACAGACCAATTCTTAACTGCATTGGAAGAAAAATTCACAGTTACCAAAGAAGGCAATCAAGCATTCAGACCTGCTAACTTACACGAGATTGGTTTGTATCTGAACAAGCAATGGTATAAGTTAATTGCTAAATCAGGCACTTATACAGAAGATCCTATTGGCGTTTTGGACGTAACCATTTTACAAGACAATGTGCTCTCTGCTTTGCTCAATATAAATGATCCTAGAACCGATACAAGGGTAGATTTTGTAGGAGGTATTCGTGGATTAGGGGAATTAGAAAAAAGAGTAGATAGTGGAGAAATGGCTGCAGCATTTAGCATATATCCAGTTACCATGGATCAATTGTTCAATATTGCTGATAGCGGAAAAGTAATGCCACCCAAGAGTACTTGGTTTGAACCAAAATTAAGAGACGGTTTATTAACCCACTTGATTTACGAATAATTCAAACACATGCAAAAATTAGTCCTAATAGTTGGTATTCTATTTACTTATTGCCAAGCATTTGCGCAACAAGATAGCAAGCAGTTGTATGAATCTGCCAAGATCTTGATGCGTCAAGGTGAATATGAAACTGCTACTACTGTTTTAAAAAAAGCAGTAAACCAAGACAGTACTAATCTAGACATGCAAAAAGACTTGGCTTATCTCTATTTGTTGCAAAACAATCCAGTGCTTTCTGTCCAAACAGCTAGACCATTGATTGATAGGGCTGACGCCGATGCGCAGTGTTTTCAAATGTTGGGTATGGCCTATAGGGCAACAGCTAATTATTCGGAATCTGCAACACTATATAAATACGGCATTTTAAAATTTCCCAAAGCTGGCGTCCTGTACAGTGAATACGGAGAGCTCTTGGCTATGCAGAAGCAGTTTGACCAAGCCATTGTTCAATGGGAAAAAGGGATAGAACAAGACCCTAATCATAGCAACAATTATTACAATGCCAGCATGTATTATGCATTAAACAAAAAGTGGTTGCGCGTTGCATTGTATGGTGAATATTTTATTAACCTAGAAAGTTATACAGCCAGAACAACTACCATCAAGGGCAAACTGCTCAATGCCTATCAAGCATTGTTACAACCAGGGGCATTGCAGCAATTTGATAATGCAAATAGTTTTGAAAAATCACTTGCCGTTGAAATTTGTCAAAACAATTCAGCCAGTAAACCTGTGATCATTACCATTGACAATCTCTTGCAAGCAAGGTCTACATTCTTAACCAGCTGGACTGCAAATAAGGCCAATCAATATCCATTAAGATTGGTTGACCACTTATTGCAATTGCAAAAAGAAGGCATTTTAGAAGCGTATCAACAATGGGTGTTTGGTACAGCTTTAAATACAACAGCTTATCAATATTGGCAAACTGTTCATGCAAAAGAGGTAGAAACCTATCAAAAATTTCAACAAGGAAGGGTATTCAAAGTGCCCCCACAACAGTATTATTTAGGAAACTAATTGTTAAAAATTCTCAGAAAAGCCGATGAACATTCATCGGCTTTTTTATTTGTCCGCTTTTCCCTAAATTGACAGTTCTAACAACGGTTTCCTCTATAACGATTGCCATATGAACAGTAAAAGACTATTTGATTGCCTTGAACACCAATTACAACATTTTCCCAAGCAGGATATGTTAGCAGCTAAAGAAAATGGAAAATGGGTCAAATACAGCACAGCTGAAGTAGTAGATATTGCCAATAAATTCAGTGCCGGTTTATTAGAATTAGGAATAAGCGGTAATGATTTTACGCCAGAAGGCTCAGACAAGATTGCCATCATTAGTAATAATAGACCAGAATGGGTGTTTACTGATTTGGCTACCCAACAAACAGGAGCCATTTTGGTGCCTGTTTACCCAACTACCAATCCTCTTGAATTGGAATTCATTCTCAACGATGCTGCGGTAAAATATGTATTTGTCAGCAGCCAAGATTTGTACGAAAAAGCAAAAGATGTTTGTGCAAAAGTGCCTTCTGTGAAAAAGATTTTCAGCTTTGACAGACTAGAGGGAGTAGCACATTGGACTGAAGTATTGGCAATGGCTAGTTCAGAAGCTTTGGAAAAAGTTACAGCCGCTAAAGCCATGGTTCCATCAGAACATTTGGCTACCATTATTTATACTTCAGGAACCACTGGAACACCCAAGGGTGTAATGTTGCGTCATAGTAATATTTACACCAATGTTTACTATTCCAAAGTAAGTTTCCCCTTTAATGATGCACCTGATACTAAGGTCTTGAGCTTTCTACCGCTGAATCATATTTTTGAAAAAATGTGTACCTATATCTATTTGTTTAGTGGCATCAGCATCTACTATGCAGAAAGTTTAGAAACCATTGGCGATAATCTAAAAGAGGTAAAACCAGACGGATTTACAACTGTTCCGCGCTTACTGGAAAAAGTGTTTGAGAAAATCATGACAGCGGGTTCACAGTTAACAGGCACCAAGAAAAAACTCTTTTTTTGGGCTGTGGGATTGGCTGAAAAATATGATAACCAAAAAAGTGGTGGTTGGTGGTATGATGTTCAATTGGCCATTGCCAACAAATTGATTTTTTCTAAATGGCGTGAAGCCTTAGGTGGCAATATTAATTTTATAGTTACTGGAGGAGCTGCTTGTCAGGTAAAACTCTTGCGCATCTTTAATGCCGCGCGAATTCCAGTTTTTGAAGGATATGGACCAACTGAAAATAGTCCAGTGATTAGTGTGAATAGAAAAGCAGTTGGCGGCACCAAGTTTGGAACAGTAGGTCCAGTAATTGAAGGGATTAAAGTAAAACTTGCAGAAGACGGAGAGATTTTGGTTAGTGGTAGCTGTGTTATGGCAGGGTATTACAAACGCCAAGACCTAACAGATGAAACGGTGATTGATGGATGGTTGTATACCGGAGATATTGGTGTAATGGACGAGGGCAAATATTTAAAGATTACTGATCGCAAAAAAGAGCTCTTCAAAACCAGTGGTGGTAAATATGTAGCGCCACAACCAATTGAAAACAAATTAAAAGAAAGTCCTTTTGTAGAACAGGTGATGGTAGTAGGTGCTGAAAGAAAATTTGTTGGGGCCTTAATTGTTCCTTCTTTCCCAACCCTAAAAGAATGGATGCGCGAAAAAAATATTCCATTTACTACCGTTGAAGACGCATTACACAATCCAAAAGTTTTGGAACTCTATCGTGAGTTGGTAGAGAGTTTCAATAATTTCTTTAACCACGTAGAACAAATTAAAAAGTTTGAACTCATTCCAAGAGAATGGAGTATTGATACTGGCGAAATGACTCCTAAAATGAGTTTGAAAAGAAAAGTGGTCATGGAAAAATTCAAAGAAAATGTAGAGCGCATCTACGCATAAATAAAAAATTATATTAAATAAGAAGCTCGGGAAACCGGGCTTTTTTCATGGGCAAAACCATGATAAATCTTAGTTTTGATTGCTTATATTTGAGAAAAGCCTGTATATGACATCCGTTCTTCAAAAAATTTCTCTCACAGTTTTTTCTTTTTGCTTGTTTCAAATAGTAATGGCACAACCCAAAGCCATTCCAGCAACTCAAGTAGACGCCATTAAAAAAGAAGTCTTAACCAGTGTAAGTGGAAAAGAAAAAGCTGTTCAAGAAATGGTAGACATGGTCTTCAGTTTTGGAGAACTAGGATTTCAAGAAATTGAAACATCTAAATACCTAACCAGTATTTTAGAAAAAAATGGATTTACCATTGAACGAGGTATTGCAGGTATACCCACTGCGTGGATGGCCAAATGGGGCAATGGTAGTCCTGTGATTGCGCTAGGTTCAGACATTGATTGTATACCCAAAGCATCTCAGAAACCAGGTGTTGCCTATAAAGACCCAATAGTAGAAGGTGCTCCCGGACATGGGGAGGGGCATAATTCTGGTCAAGCTGTAATCATCTTTGCAGCCATTGCTGCCAAAGAAGCCATGATCAAAAATAAAATTCCAGGAACCTTGATTATCTGGCCTGGTGTAGCAGAAGAATTGGTGGGTAGTAAGGCATGGTATATCCGTGACGGTTATTTTAAAAATGTAGATGCATGTATTTTCACCCATGTAAGTGGTGATTTTGGTTGCGATTATGGAGACAATGGCAATAATGGATTGGTGTCTGTAAAGTTTTCTTTTGAAGGCGATGCTGCACACGCCGCAGGTGCACCTTGGAGGGGCAAAAGTGCATTAGATGCAGTAGAGCTCATGGATATTGGTTGGAATTTTAAACGCGAACATTTAAAACCCACCCAGCGTTCGCATTATGTAATCACGGATGGTGGAGACCAACCCAATGTGATCCCATCTAAAGCAAGTGTTTGGTATTATTTCAGAGAAAGAACTTACGATGATATTCAAAACATGTATGATGCTGGAATTCGCATAGCAAAGGGTGCAGCCATGATGACCGAGACCAATATGAAATACCAAATTTTGGGAACAGCATGGCCCGGACATTTCAATAAATCCTTGGCGCAGGCAATGTATGCCAATATTCAAAAAGTGGGTTTGCCAGAATGGTCAGAAGCAGATCAACAAATGGCAAGGGCTGTGCAAAAACTAGTAGAAGCTCCTAAAAAAGACAATGCTGGAAGAGAAATCAACGGTTTGAGAAATAAAATAGATACTCTAAAAGGATCGGTTCCTTTTTCAATGGGCGGTGGCTCAGATGATATTGCCGATATCTCTTGGAACCTTCCTACCATTGTGCTTAGGTATCCAGCTAATATTCCCGGAACCAAGGGACATCACTGGGCCGATGCAATTGCTATGGCAACACCTATTGCACACAAGGGATCACTTGCTGGAGCAAAAGCCACTGCACTCACTTTGATAGATTTGTTTACCAATCCCAAAGTATTGGCCGATGCAAAGGATTATTTTACCAATGTGCAGACCAAGGATACCAAGTACAAACCCTTTATTGCTGCCACAGATCCACCAGCCATTTATTTGAATAAAGAAATCATGGGACAATATCGTGAGCAGATGAAACCATTTTATTATGACCCATCTAAATACGGTACCTACTTAGAACAATTAGGCATCAAATATCCAACTGTAGAAAAAAAATAAAGTATAAGGAGATACTGCAACATTTTACAACTTTGTAGCGTCATAGATAAAATAGCAGTATGAAACGCTGGTCTTATATTAGCATTCTGAGTTTAGTGGTTGGGTTGTCTTGTAAAAAAGACGATGGGTTGCCTGCTGATATTCCGGCTTGCATCAAGCAATCCATTGAAGCTTCCAAACAGGAAACTTATGGTATTTCTGATGTTACGGAATATGAATACCAGGGTAAAATTGTATACGCTCTATCTCCCTCTACTTTAATTGCCGATGCGTCAACACCTATTTATGATCAAAGTTGTAAGCAGATTTGTTCTGTGGGTGGATTTGGAGGGCCTGCTATTAGTCAGTGTAACGGAGAGAATTTTTTCCAAAAAGCCATAAAAAAAAGGGTTATCTGGACCAGATAACCCTTTTCAAAAATCATACTATAGTTTAGTTACCCGGTTGTTTTAATTCCCAACCGGTTTTCTTTTTTTCAGCATCTACAATGGCTTTT
This sequence comes from Chitinophaga pinensis, assembly GCA_943372225.1. Lineage (GTDB taxonomy): Bacteria > Bacteroidota > Bacteroidia > Chitinophagales > Chitinophagaceae > Sediminibacterium > Sediminibacterium pinensis_L. The sequence goes on from CALRXV020000003.1 coordinate 276,649, forward strand.
ACATCGGCCAATAATTTTTTGGCGTCATAAACAATACCGTCTTTAATGGTATATTGTACACCACCCGTTCTCACAATTTTATTGTCTGCAGTGAGTTCAATAGCGCCTGTACCATAGAGTACTTGTAGGTTCTTAAGAGGATTAGAATTTACAATGGCTAAATCAGCTAGTTTGCCAACTTCTACTGTGCCCAAATCTTTTTCAACACCCAGTGCTTGTGCACCGTATAAGGTGGCAGACCTAATTACTTCTAATGGATGAAAACCAGCTTCACGCAAGAGTTCAAGTTCACGGATATAACCAAATCCATAAGTCTGATAAATGAATCCATTGTCAGAACCGGCAGTTACCCTGCCACCACGATTTTTGTATTCGTTGATAAAGCTCATCCACAAACGATAATTGTTTTTCCATTCTACTTCTTGTTCGGTTCCCCAGTTCACCCAATAGGATCCGTGTGATTGCAAAGAGGGTTCAAAGAATTTCCAAAGAGAAGGAAGGGTATATTTTTCATGCCATTCAGCCCTGCGTGCTCTATGCAAATCCCTATTAGCATCATAAATATTAAAGGTAGGATCCAATGTAAAATCCAATGCCAATAATTCATCCATCACTTTGTTCCAGTGTGGTGTAAATGGCGCTGCTGCTTGTTTCCAGAGTTTGCCTGCTTCTTCAAACCTATTTTGTTCGCTGTTATAATTGTAGTCTAGTGGAAACTGCTGAACAGTTTTGTCTGTGAACAAAGCTTCGGGTAAACCATACCAGTGTTCCATACTTGTCATACCCGCTTTGGCAGAATTAAGAACATTCCATCTTGCTACATCTGTTTGTGCATGGTGTGCGCAAGAACGTAGTCCCAGTTTTTTATTCTCTCTAATGGCTGCGTCCATCACTTCTGGTGAAGCACCAAAGAATTTGATTCCGTCAGCGCCATTTTTGGCATTCTGTTGTACCCAAGCCCTTGCTTGTTCTGCATTGGCAATAGGAGTTGGACTACCCATTCCAAATGCGGTGTAGGCAAAAATGCGAGGAGCAGTTATGCTATTAGCGGCAGACTTTCTTTTTTGATCTAATACCCATTCTAGGCCGTTCCCGGCCGATGGGTCTCTAATGGTAGTAATGCCATGGGCCATCCACAATTTAAACACGTATTCTGCTGGGGTACCTTGTTCGGTGCCACCAATATGACCATGCATATCTATTAAGCCAGGCATAGCATACATGCCTTCACAATTCAATTCTTTGCCGCCTTCTTTTAAAACAGGTCTTCGTGCAGGATTGATTTTTCCTGCAGGATTTCCCAAGGAAGCTATTTGTACAATCCTATTTTTTTCAATGACTATATCTACTGGTCCATAAGCTGGCGCACCTGTTCCATTGATCAGGGTAACACCGCGAATAATGAGTTGGGAATATTGGCCATCACCTTCTTTTCTTTCAGGTGCTTTTTGAATCTGTGCCAAAACAGAAATGGACAATGAGCTTAGGATGCCCAATAGCATCCCAAAAAGGAGTTTGTTTCGCATAACAGTGGTTTGTAGGCTTGAATATCGGAATTATTCTACAACAGGGCTGCTTCTGCACAGGTTTTTCTTGCGAGCTTCTAAGAACTTATTTCTTATCACGGTTTGAACAGGTGTGCCAGAGATCTTGCTTTCTAGCCAAGAAATAATATCTAAGTACATAAAGGCCCTGGTTTCTAAAGGATCGTGTTCCAACTCTTTTAGTTTGGCCAATAGCTTTTCAAATGCGGGTTTGAGTTCTTGGTTTTGTAAACGGAAGCTCTTTTTTACAAAGTCAAAAACAGCTAGTTCTACCGTACTCAGGTTTTCCATTTTGTACATGAATCTATAGACGTTTTTGAGCAGATATTCTAGCAGATCAAAATTGCCCAATTCATAGTGTGCAATTAAATGCAGCAATCGCGCATAGCACTGCAAATCTGTTCTCAGGTCTACTTTCCAGTTGATAATCTTGTTTAGATAATCAATGCTTTGGTCATGGTTGCCGCTACCAAAATAGAGAGAGGCAATCTTATAATAGAACACCAAGATTCTATGACGATCTAGGTATAATTCGTATTCCTTGAGTTTGGATTCTATATAGGGAACATCGGCCAAGCCTTCTGAAAAAGTCCCTTCCAGAAAATGTCTATTGAGTTTAGAAATCTGTAAATAGACAAATACCTGTATCAGGTTATTTTGGTTTTCTAGTACAATGGGTGTTTGAGAAAAGGCTTCAAATTGGCTAATGGTTTCCTGGAATTTTTGATAGTTCTTCAGGTCAAAATGGGCACCCATTAAATTGTGCAAGCCCTTAATATAGTGGGCCGTTTCAACTTCTATCATCCTGGGTTCTGTTTGAAACAGGTCTACCCATTTTTGACAGTATCTATAATATCCAATCAGGTCCTGTGTAATAAATGCGTACCAGCAATAACACTGATATCTATACAATCTTTCATAAAAACCCTTGGCGTCTTTAGATGCTTCAATCACGGAATTATTGAAAAATCTATTTAACTCTTCTGTATCCTTACTATTTCTAGCAAGACCATTCTTAATATACCAACTATATAATTGAAGAGAAAGATTGGACAATGCTCCAATCATAGTTAGGCGATAGTTGGTTTCTTCTACATCGGCAGCAAGTTTGTCTGCACGGTCTTGCATACTGCGGGTAATGTGTAGGCTTTCTATATTTTTCTCTAGAAACAGGGCTTGCAATAAATAAGTAACCTGGTTATTGGCTTTGGCTAGGTCTTTGATCTTTTCCAAAATTCTTAGACTTTGGTAATACAATCCCTTATTATAGAGAATCCGGGCAAAATCTAGCTGTTCGTGCAGTTGTAAGTCAATATTTTCATCCTGTTTCAGCAGTCTCAAACTGGCCAAAATCTCCTTATAGAGGTGGGCTTTTAGATTAGATAATTGCTGTTTTTGAATGCCAGGGGTCTTTTTTAGCAGGATTTCCTCGTCATATTCCACCATCTTGTCTAGTGCATCAAACAATTGGGTGATTTTCAGGTCTGAGGAACCTGTATTACGGGTCACAAAAAGCTTGAAATTCCGCTTTTCCCACCTTTCTAAGGACTGGACTAATAAAAATAAGGCATCGGTAGAACGGTTAGGCATCGTAATTTTTTATTCCTAAAATCCAGTAACAGTAAGGCTTTCAACAAATATAAGACTATTTGACCAGTGTAAAACCACCCCTATTTTGGTCATTTTTAGAGTTGGAGGCTTGCTATATTCGAAAATGGCAGGTACCTATTTTGTCGTTAAAGGCAATCGATGACAAAAATAAGTGCCTGCCTTCTTAACAAAAAACAGTGTTCATGAGTGATAAGGTCTTCATATTCGATACCACATTACGCGACGGGGAACAAGTACCCGGTTGTAAGCTAAATACCAAAGAAAAACTGGATTTGGCCTTGCAATTGGAAGCCTTGGGCGTTGATATCATTGAAGCAGGGTTTCCTATTTCTAGCCCAGGCGATTTTGAATCAGTTACCCAGATTTCTAAAGCCATAACCAATGCCACTGTATGCGGATTGAGCAGGGCGGTGCAAAAAGACATTGAAGTAGCAGCACAGGCTTTGAAATTTGCCAAAAGACCTAGAATTCATACTGGGATTGGCACTTCTGATTTTCATATCAAAAGTAAATTCAACTCTAATAGAGAAGATATTCTTGCTAGGGCCATCCAGTGTGTTAAATGGGCCAGAAATTTCACGGATGACGTGGAATTCTATGCCGAAGACGCGGGTAGAACCGATAATGATTATCTAGCACGAGTGGTAGAAGCCGTAATTAAAGCCGGTGCCACCGTAGTAAATATTCCAGATACAACAGGCTATTGCTTGCCATACCAATACGGGGAAAAAATTGCTTACCTCGTGAACAATGTTGCCAACATTGACAAAGCAATTATTTCTTGCCATTGCCATAACGACCTTGGATTGGCCACGGCCAACAGCATTGCAGGCGTTATTAGCGGTGCAAGACAAATTGAGTGTACCATCAATGGTCTGGGCGAACGCGCAGGTAATACTTCATTGGAAGAAGTGGTGATGGTGATTGAACAACACAAACATTTGGGCTTTCATACAGGTATCAACCACAAACAACTCTATCCCATGAGTAGAGAAGTTTCTGATGTAATGCGTATGCCAGTTCAACCAAATAAAGCTATTGTGGGGTCAAATGCTTTTTCTCATTCATCGGGTATACACCAAGATGGATTTTTGAAAGATGCCACCACTTATGAGATCATCAACCCTGAACAAGTTGGTGCGGGTCTGAGCAAAATTGTACTCACTGCTAGAAGCGGCAGAAGCGCGCTAGCACATCGTTTGCAAAAAATTGGTTATCAGTTTAACAGAAATGATATTGACTTTTTATACGACAAATTCTTGCAAGTAGCAGATAAGAAGAAAGAAGTGGAAGAGGATGACTTGCACCAGCTGGCAAAGGCTTATACGCCTGAGTTGGCCACTAATTAGGGTTTTCTCATAAGTATAGTTTTAGTTTTACGCGTGGGGCTTTTGCCCCGCGCTTTTTAAAAACAGAGTTCTTTTTTTATTCCGGATGATGCACTATATTCGTTGCAACAACAACCTATGTTTCAACGCAACAATAAAAGTGTCACTATCATTAACATCATCATTTTGGTGGTGATAGTCATTATTATTCCAGCACTGAACGGAGGTTGCGCAATTTGATAGTTTAAAAAAACCTAACTATAAAAAGCCCCGCCTCCAAAAGGCGGGGCTTTTGTTTTTCATCATCTCAAAAAAGAACAAACAGATTATGGCAAATTATTTTAACGAGAACACAATTATCTATCTAGACGGCGCTTTTGTAAAAGCTGCTGATACTAAGATGAACCTCTATAGTCAGTCTTTGCACTATGGCTTTGCCGTGTTTGAAGGAATCCGCTCTTATAAAACCGATAGTGGAGAGACCAAAATTTTCAAAGCAAAAGAACACTATGACCGATTAAGGGTTTCAGCAGAAACACTATCTCTGCCTTATGACTATGATACGGATGAACTCATTGCCGCTACCTACAAAGTTTTAGCAGATAATCACTTACAAGACGCTTATATACGCCCACTAGTTTATGTAGGAGAGAATATGAGCTTTAATAAAAACACCAGTGCCCACCTAACCATTCAGGCTTGGGAAATGGGTGCTTTTTTGGGTGACAAATTGTTGCGGATCATGACTTCTTCTTTTGAAAGACCCAACCCAAAAGGATTCAAGATTCATGCAAAAGCTTCTGGTCATTATGTGAATTCCATTATGGCTTCACAAGAAGCAAAGTCAAAAGGATATGACGAGGCTTTGCTAACAGATATGAATGGCTTTGTTGCGGAAGGTCCTGGTGCCAATATATTTTATGAAAAAGATGGTAAACTATTTACTCCTTCATTAGGAAATATTTTACCTGGTATTACTAGGGCAACTGTTTTAGAAATCTGTGAAACACTTGCTATTCCAGTAGAAGAAAAATTCTTTACCGTTGAAGAAGTTTATGGAGCAGACGCTGCTTTTTTCTGTGGAACCGCTGCTGAAGTAATTGGCTGGGAAAGCTTAGACGGCAAACCCTTTACCAAAAATTGGGATGAGACTTTGAGTAGAAAAGTACAAAAAGCTTATTCTGCATTAATTGTTGAGAAAAAATAAAACTGATTATGGAACTGAATAAATATAGCAAAACCATTACCCTAGACCCCACACAGCCTGCAGCGCAGGCTATGTTCTATGGAATTGGATTAACGGATGAAGACTTGCATAAGGCACAAGTTGGTGTAGTGAGCATGGGTTACGATGGTAACACTTGTAATATGCACTTAAATGACTTGGCTAAGAAAGTAAAAGCCGGTGTTTGGGAAAACAATTTAGTGGGATTAATCTTCAACACTATTGGAGTAAGTGATGGTATGAGTAATGGTACCGATGGTATGCGTTATTCTTTGGTGAGTAGAGATATTATTGCTGATAGTATTGAAGCGGTTTGTGGTGCACAATATTATGATGGACTAATTGCCATTCCTGGTTGTGATAAAAACATGCCTGGCTCTTTAATTGCTATGGGTAGGTTGAATAGACCTTCTATTATGGTCTACGGCGGAACCATCGCCCCTGGGCATTATAATGGACAAGACTTAAATATTGTTTCTGCATTTGAAGCCCTTGGTCAGAAAATAGCTGGACAATTAAGTGAAGCAGATTTTAAAGGCATAGTGCAACATGCTTGCCCAGGCGCTGGTGCTTGTGGTGGTATGTATACCGCTAACACCATGGCATCGGCCATTGAGGCCTTGGGTATGAGTTTGCCTTTCTCTTCTTCCAATCCGGCGCTGAGCGATGAAAAACAAAAAGAATGCGAAGACGCTGGAAAAGCTATCAAGCTATTATTAGAAAAAGATATTAAGCCAAGAGATATCATGACCAAGAAAGCATTTGAAAATGCGATTACTTTGATCATGATCTTGGGTGGTAGTACCAATGCTGTCTTACACATGATTGCCATGGCCAAGAGTGTAGACGTAAGTTTAACACAAGATGATATTCAAGCCATCAGCAATAAGACTCCAGTGTTAGCCGATTTTAAACCAAGTGGTAAATACTTGATGCAAGACTTACACCAATATGGTGGTGTTCCTGCAGTGATGAAATACTTATTACAAAAAGGATTCTTACACGGCGATTGTTTAACCGTAACGGGAAAAACTATTGCAGAGAATCTGGCCAATATGCCTGATCTGGATTTTGACCAACAAAAAATAATACTCCCCCTTGAAACGCCTTTAAAAGCTACTGGTCATTTACAAATCCTGTACGGTAATTTGGCCGAGAAAGGATCTGTTGCAAAGATCAGTGGCAAAGAAGGTGAACGTTTTGTAGGACCCGCTCGCGTGTTTAATGGTGAGCGAGAATTGATAGAAGGTATTAATAGCGGAAAGATTAAACAGGGAGACGTTGTAGTCATAATCAATGTAGGTCCCAAAGGTGCACCAGGTATGCCGGAGATGTTGAAACCCACATCGGCCATTATTGGCGCGGGTTTAGGCAAATCAGTAGCCCTGATTACAGATGGTAGATTTAGTGGTGGTACACACGGATTTGTGGTTGGCCATATTACACCTGAAGCCTATGTAGGCGGATTGATAGGCTTGGTAAAAGACGATGATATTATTGAATTAGATGCCGTTAATAATACCATACACTTGAAAGTGAGCGATGAAGAAATTGCGCAACGCAGAGCCATTTGGAAACAGCCAGCGCCAAAAGCAACCAAGGGTGTTTTGTTTAAATACGCACAATGTGTAAAAGACGCTTCGGAAGGTTGTGTAACCGATGAAGCATAATATAGTCCAATCAAATTAATAGAAACTGATGGAAACTTTAGCAGTAGAACAAGAAGCAATAGCTACCAAAAAAACGCAAACCCTTAGTGGTTCTAAAGCAGTTTTGGAGGCCTTTGTAGCAGAAGGAGTAGATACCATTTTTGGTTATCCTGGTGGCGCCATTATGCCAATTTATGATGCGTTATACGATTATCATGACAAACTGAAACATATCCTGGTTCGTCACGAACAAGGCGGCATTCATGCTGGTCAAGGTTATGCACGTACATCCGGAAAATGTGGTGTAGTATTTGCAACAAGCGGTCCAGGTGCAACCAATCTTGTAACAGGATTGGCAGATGCCATGATTGATAGCACACCCTTGGTTTGTATTACCGGACAAGTATATGCACATTTATTGGGTACTGATGCATTTCAAGAAATTGATGTGATAAATATTACCACACCAGTTACCAAGTGGAACTATCAAGTAACTGACGCAACTGAAATACCTGCTGTGTTGGCAAAAGCATTTTATATTGCCAGAAGCGGTAGACCAGGACCGGTATTAATAGATATCACAAAGAATGCTCAACTGCAACAATTCGAATATGAAGGATATCAGCCTTGTACACATATCAGGAGCTATCGTCCAAAACCAATTATCCGTAAAGAATATGTTGCTGCTGCAGCTGAATTGATCAATAAAGCAGAAAAACCATTTATCATTTTTGGCCAAGGAGTAATCTTGGGTAAAGCTGAAAAAGAATTCAAAGACTTTGTAGAGAAAACTGGCATACCTGCTGCATGGACTATTTTAGGATTGAGTGCACTTCCTTCAGATCATCCATTAAATGTGGGAATGCTTGGAATGCATGGCAATTATGGTCCAAATGTATTGACCAATGATTGCGATGTATTGATTGCTGTGGGAATGCGATTTGATGATCGAGTAACTGGCCGACTGGATAAATATGCCAAACAAGCAAAAATAATCCACTTAGACATAGATCCGTCTGAGATTGATAAGAATGTAAAAGCAACAGTTGGTGTATGGGGTGATTGTAAAGAAACATTACCCATGCTTACAAAAGCAGTTGAATCAAAAGTATATCCTCAGTGGGTGAATAGATTCAAAGAATACCAATTGGAAGAAGAAAAAGAAGTGATTCATGAAGAGTTGAATCCATCAACCGATATTTTGACAATGGGCGAAGTGATTCGAAATTTGAATGAATTAACAGGCGGTAATGCGGTGATAGTAACTGATGTTGGTCAACACCAAATGGTAGCATGTAGGTATGCCAAATTCAATCAGAGTAAAAGCAATGTAACATCAGGAGGATTAGGAACAATGGGCTTTGCACTTCCTGCAGCTATTGGTGCAAAATTTGGCGCACCTGAAAGAACAGTAGTAGCAATTATTGGTGATGGTGGAGTTCAAATGACCATTCAGGAATTAGGAACAGTTATGCAGAGTGAAGTGAATATTAAAATTCTAATCTTGAATAATGAATTCCTTGGAATGGTACGTCAATGGCAGCAGTTGTTTCACGATAAGCGTTATTCATTTGTAGACATTGCCAGCCCTGATTACGTTGCAGTAGCAAAAGCGTACAAAATAGAAGGGCAAAAAATTAGTCAACGAGAATTTTTGCGTGATGCACTTACAACAATGTTGAACCACAATGGGTCCTACTTACTGGAAGTGATGGTAGGAAAAGAAAACAATGTCTTCCCCATGGTACCTCAGGGTTGTAGCGTTAGCGAGATTAGGTTGAAATAAAAAATCATCATTCATTTAATTACCCTTCTGGGTTGGTTATGCATAAAGAAGAATTTACCATTACAGTATACACCGAAAACCATATTGGTTTATTAGTGAGAATTGCTACTATGTTTAGTAGAAGGAAAATAAATATTGAAAGTCTGAATACATCACCTTCAGAAGCAGAGGGCATTCACCGCTTTACCATTGTGATCAATGAATTTGAAGAAGTAGTGCGCAAATTGGCTAGACAGATTGAAAAACAAGTAGAGGTTTTAAAAGCTTATTACAATACCAATGAAGAAATTGTTTGGCAAGAATTGGCTTTGTACAAAGTATCTACAGATGAGATTGCAGAAAAAGCAAAAGTAGAAAGGTTATTACGTGAACATGGAGCAAGGGCTGTGGTGATTCGTAAAGACTATACCATTTTTGAAACCAGTGGTCACCGTGAAGAAACAGATAAGTTAGTAGAAGTATTGGCTCCTTACGGTTTAATTGAATTTGTAAGAAGTGCCAGAGTAGCCATTATTAAAGCAAGTCATGGATTTCACGAAAAATTAAAAGAGTTTGAAGAGACAGAACCAGGTGAAGATCAAGTTGAAAACGAGTTCCTTGATAAACAAAATGAAGTATTCACCATGTAAAAGGAAGACTTTAATTGATCATATTTAATAAACAAACAAATAGTTCTTAGAAACAAGCAAAAAAAAGAAAATGGGAAATTATTTTAACACGCTATCACTTAGAGAGAAACTGAATCAGTTAGGAGTTTGTGAATTCATGGATAAAAGTGAATTCTCTGATGGTGTAGAAAAATTAAAAGGTAAGAAAATTGTAATTGTAGGATGTGGTGCTCAGGGTTTGAATCAAGGTTTAAACCTGCGTGACTCTGGTCTAGACGTGTCTTACACTTTGCGCAAAGAAGCCATTGAAGCAAAACGCCAATCTTGGAAATCAGCTACCGAAAACAATTTTACAGTTGGTACTTATGAAGAACTGATTCCTACTGCTGATTTGGTAATCAACTTGACACCAGACAAACAACATACATCTGTTATAGGTGCAGTAATGCCTTTGATGAAACATGGAGCAACCCTGTCTTATTCTCATGGTTTTAATATTGTGGAGGAAGGCATGCAAATTAGAAAAGATATTACTGTAATCATGGTGGCTCCTAAATGCCCTGGCTCTGAAGTTCGAGCTGAATACCAGCGTGGATTTGGGGTACCAACATTAATTGCAGTACACCCAGAGAATGATCCAGAAGGAAAAGGTTGGGAACAAGCCAAAGCCTATTGTGTAGGTACTGGTGGTCATAGAGCAGGTGTTTTGAAATCTTCTTTTGTGGCAGAAGTAAAATCAGATTTAATGGGTGAGCAAACCATTCTTTGTGGATTGTTGCAAACAGGTTCAATTCTATGCTTTGACAAGATGATTGAAAAAGGCATTGACAAAGGATATGCTTCTAAATTAATTCAATACGGATGGGAAGTAGTAACCGAAGCCTTAAAGCAAGGTGGTATTACTGCCATGATGGATCGTTTGTCCAATCCTGCCAAGATCAAAGCCTATGAATTGTCTGAAGAACTCAAAGACATTATGCGCACCCTATTCCAAAAACACCAAGACGATATCATGAGTGGTCTGTTCTCTCAAACCATGATGGAAGACTGGGCCAATAATGACAAGAACTTGCTTACTTGGAGAGCTGCTACTGGCGAAACGGCATTTGAAAAAACGCCTGCTGGTGATGTGAAAATTGCAGAGCAAGAATTTTTTGACAATGGTTTGTTATTAGTAGCGTTTGTAAGGGCAGGAGTTGAACTTGCTTTTGAAACCATGGTAGAATCTGGCATTAAAGCTGAATCTGCATACTATGAGTCTTTGCATGAAACTCCATTGATTGCCAATACTATTGCTCGCAAGAAATTGTTTGAAATGAACCGCGTCATTTCTGATACGGCTGAATATGGTTGCTACTTATTTGATCATGCTTGCAAACCACTGTTGGCTGATTTTATGAAAAAAGTAGACACAGATGTGATTGGTAAAAATTTCAACAATGGTATTGATGCTGGCGTTGACAATAAGATCTTGATTGCTGTGAATGAAGTAATTCGTTACCATCAAGTTGAATTGGTGGGTGCTGAATTGCGTAGGGCCATGACCGATATGAAGACCATTAGTACTGTTGCATAATGTATTTAGCCTGCTGAATCATTAACTGTTCAGCAGGCTATTTTTTTGAAAGATCAACTTGAAATGCCAGAAGATTTTATTATCTTCAAGCCTCATTAGGAACATGCAAATACTGCAACAACATATTATCTCTACCACTGCAACGGCTTCTACGCTGTTTGTTGTTGTTCCTACAACTACCACTACGACCCTGTAAGGGGTTGTCATTTCCATATTACCAAGGGGCTGTAAAGCTGTTTATCAACAAGATCAAATCATTTGTTCCTAAGGGAATCTGAAATAGAATGTATGCAAGTATTAAAATTTGGCGGTAGCTCTGTAGCAAATGCCAAAAACATGAACCAAGTTGTTTCCATTGTATTGGAAGCAGTAAAAAAAGAACCCCTAGTCTTGGTACTCTCAGCCATGGGTGGTGTTACTGATGCACTGTTACAAACTGGTAGCTTGGCAGAATCAGGAGACGAATCTTATCAGCAAGTGCTAAAAGGTTTGGAGCAAAAGCATTTGGATGCGGTAAGGGAATTATTACCCATTCAACAACAAAGCGCTTGTTTGAGTCAGGTAAAACAAAAGTTCAATGAATTAGAAGCCATTAGTGACGGGGTATTTTTATTGGGAGAATTGTCTGAGCGTACCCGAGATAGAATGGTGAGTTATGGAGAGATCCTTTCTTCCTTGATCATGGCAGCTAAATTTCAATCTATTCCTGTAGAACAACAATGGGTAGATTCCAGAAACCTGATCAAAACTAATTCCCATCATGGCAATGCCTTGGTAGATTTTGGCCAGACCAATCAGTTGATCAAAGACTATATTGCTAATAACCCTTGCAGTCTTCATGTTGCTCCAGGCTTTATTGCCAGTGATCAACACAACCATACCACTACTTTAGGAAGAGGAGGTTCTGATTATACTGCTGCTATTTATGCTGCTGCCGTGCAAGCATCTGTTCTAGAAATCTGGACCGATGTAAGTGGCATGATGACAGCAGACCCAAGACTGGTAGCCAATGCTAGACCCATTCAGCATATTTCTTATCAGGAAGCCATGGAGCTATCTCATTTTGGCGCCAAGATTATTTATCCGCCAACCATTCAACCAGTAATGACAGCTCATATTCCAGTATGGGTTAAGAATACTTTTGCGGCTGATGAACACGGTACCTTAATTGAGAATGGCACCAGTATCAATGACAATATTATTCGCGGAATTTCATCTGTAAACAAGATTAGTCTTCTTAGTTTAGAAGGCAGTGGTATGGTGGGTATTCCTGGATTTTCAAAGAGACTATTTGAAGCCTTGGCAAATCAAAGCGTGAATGTGATCTTGATTACCCAAAGTTCTTCTGAACACAGTATTTGTGTAGGTATTAATGAGGCTGATACAGAGAAAGCAAAAGCCGCTATTGACCTCATGTTTAGTCATGAAATTCAAACAGGCAGAGTTGAACCTTTGAAAGTAGAAAAAGGATTATCCATTGTGGCATTGGTGGGTGAACAAATGAAAAGCCATCCAGGTATTAGTGGTAAAATGTTTGGTGTACTAGGTAGAAATGGCATTAATGTTCGAGCTATTGCACAAGGTTCTTCAGAAAAAAATATCTCCGCCGTACTTTCTTCTATTGATGTGCAAAAAGCCATCAACGTTTTGCACGAGGAATTCTTTGAAACAACCTACAAGCAGTTAAACGTTTTTGTTGCAGGTACAGGTAATGTGGGAGGAAAGCTGTTGGCTCAGTTGCAAAAACAGTATCAATATTTATTAGAGCATTTGCGCTTACAAATTAGGGTAGTGGGGCTGGCCAATAGCAAACGCATACTGTTACAAGAAGAAGGCATTGACTTGGAAAACTGGAAATCTGGTTTAGAAGCAGCACCAGTTGGAAGTATTTACCAGTTTGTAGAACAAATTAGAACACTAAATCTACGCAATAGTGTATTTGTAGACGTAACAGCCAATGCAGAAGTAGCAGCAGTTTATGGCAAATTACTGACCAGAAGTATTTCTGTAGTGGCTTGTAATAAAATTGCCTGTTCTTCTTCCTATAGTTCTTACCAATTACTCAAACAACAGGCCAGAGAATACAATGCCAAGTTTCTATTTGAAACCAATGTGGGAGCGGGTTTGCCCGTGATTGGTACGTTAACAGATTTACTCAGAAGCGGTGATGCTATTAGCAAAATACAGGCCGTGTTATCAGGCACTTTAAACTTTGTATTCAACCATTATAATGGTACAAAGCCATTTGCCCAGGTAGTAAGACAAGCACAGGCAGAAGGGTATACTGAACCCGATCCAAGACTAGATTTAGGAGGAACCGATGTGATGCGTAAGATCATGATTCTGGCCCGCGAATCAGGTAGAAAATTGGAAATGGAAGACATTAGTAATGAATACTTTTTACCAGCCAGTTGTTTTGAAGGAAGCGTGGAAGATTTTTATGCAGAGATGGAAAAACAAGAACCTCATTTTAAAGCCATCTATGATGAAGCAGCAGCCAAAAATTGCAAATTGAAATTTGTAGCTGCTTATGATAATGGCAAAGCGGCTGTTGGCTTACAACATATTCCTGCGGAATCTGATTTTTACCATTTGTATGGTAAGGACAATCTGGTATTGTTTTATACAGAACGTTACCCAGAACAACCATTAGTAGTAAAAGGTGCAGGTGCTGGTGCAGATGTAACTGCATCTGGCGTTTTTGCAGACATCATAAGAGTAGCAAGGGTTTAAAAAAATAGTATGGAGAATAAATTAGCAATCAATAGCCCTTACCAAATGGATTTTTCCGCTGTAGTAAAAGTGGAAGCGCCAGCTACCGTAGCCAATATGGTCTGTGGTTTTGACGTATTGGGTTTTGCGGTGAATGAGCCTTTTGACAAGATGCAAATTCGCTTTAAAGAAACACCCGGCATTAGTATCATTAATGATGATGCATACAATTTGCCAACAGACCCAGAAAAAAATGTAGCAGGAGCTGCTTTGATGGCTATGATGGAAGAATTGCCCAGTAATATTGGTTTTGAACTAACCATAAAAAAACAAATCAAACCCGGTTCTGGTGTGGGTTCTAGTGCGGCTAGTTCTGCAGGAGCTGTGGCTGCAGCCAACAGACTTTTAAAAAATTACTTTAGCAAAGAAGACTTAGTGCGTTTTGCAATGAATGGTGAAAAACTGGCATCGGGTGTGAAGCACGCGGATAATATTGCGCCTTGTATTTATGGTGGTGTAACGCTGATCCGTTCTATTTTCCCTTTAGATATTGTGGCACTAACAGCGCCAGCATTATATGTGACCATTGTGCACCCACAAATTGAAGTTAAAACCTCTGACGCGCGGAGTATTTTACAGCAAAAAGTATTGCTCAAAGATGCTATTAGACAATGGGGCAATATTGCTGGATTAGTAGCTGGTTTGTTACAATCAGATTATGCACTTATTGGAAGGTCATTAGAAGACGTGTTAATTGAACCGGTGCGCAGTATCCTAATTCCTGGATTTGACCAAGTAAAGCTCCAAAGCAAAGAAGCTGGGGCATTGGGTGGTGGTATCTCTGGCTCTGGCCCCTCCATTTTTATGTTGAGTGAAACGCAAGCAACAGCCCATAAAGTGGAGACGGTGATGCACCAGATTTATAACGGCCTTGGATTAGAGCATCATACCTATGTAACTACCATTAACCACAGTGGCGTGCGATTTGTGGATTCATTGACTACCGAAGAAAGCATTTCATGAAATACAGAAGTCTCAACGGACAAGCATCCTTAGTTGATTTTAGGGAAGCTACAATTAGAGGTCAAGCACCCGATAAGGGTTTGTATTTTCCAACGGAAATACCCAAACTGAGTCCTGCATTTATAGCAGCTTTGCCTGGTATAGATAAAACGGAACTTGCTTTGCAGGTTATGCAACCCTATGTAGGAAAAAGTATTGATATTGTTAGTTTGGAACAAATTGTTGCGGAAACCGTTGACTTTGAATTCCCCTTAGTCAAGATTAATGAGCAAGTCTATTCTTTAGAATTGTTTCATGGTCCTACTCTGGCATTTAAAGACGTGGGTGCAAGGTTTATGAGTCGTTGTTTGGGACATTTTTCCAAAGCGGCTTATAACAAAACCACGGTACTTGTTGCTACATCAGGAGATACAGGAGGAGCTGTGGCCAATGGATTCTTGGGTGTAGATGGGGTAGAAGTGATTATCCTGTACCCCAGTGGCAAAGTGAGTCCTGTGCAAGAATTGCAACTAACTACCTGCGGACAAAATATCAAGGCCTTAGAAGTTGCTGGTAGTTTTGATGATTGTCAGGCCATGGTCAAAGACGCTTTCATGGACGCGGATCTAAATGGACATCTATCGCTCACATCTGCCAATAGCATTAATGTTGCACGTTGGTTGCCACAACAGCTCTATTATTTCTTTGCTTGGCAGCAATGGCAACAAATGGGTCATACAACAGCTCCTGTGATTTCCGTGCCAAGTGGCAATTTTGGAAATCTATGTGCGGGTTTGATGGCATATGCCAGTGGATTGCCTTTACTACAATTTATTGCTGCCTGCAATGTCAATGACGCCGTTCCTGAATACTTACAAACGGGTCTTTATCAACCTAAAACAGCTATTCCTACTATCAGCAATGCTATGGACGTAGGCAGCCCAAGTAATTTTGTTCGCATTTTGGAATTGTTTGCCAAAAACCATGGAAAAATGGCGGCAACAATTGAGGGTTATTCCATTTCAGATGAACTCACACAGCAAACTATTGCAGCAGTCTATCAACAATACGGTTATATATTGGATCCACACGGAGCCGTGGCTTATCAGGCATTGGCGCAATACCAATCTGTGTATCCAACTGCAAAGGGTATGATTTTAGAAACAGCACACCCAGTCAAGTTTCCTGAAACGGTAGAAGCTGCTATTGGCCAAAAGATTCCAATACCGAAGTCTGTATTACCCCTATTTCAACAAACCAAAAAAAGCATACCCATGCAGGCAAATTTTGCAGCATTAAAAGATTGGTTGATGGCGCAATAATCATGGTAGTTTTTTACGAATGCTGTAACTTACCGTTGCACAAATCAATGCCATGCTTGTTAGAAACTTACCAATTACAATAGTCATTTATCTACTGAGTTGTTTTTTTTCAACTGCCATCGCGCAGCAAAAAACCTATTGCAATCCTATTAATATTGACTATGGTTATTGCCCTATTCCCAATTTTTCAGAACAGGGCAAACATAGGGCTACAGCGGATCCTGTGATTACCGTATTCAAAGGAAATTATTATTTATTTTCTACCAATCAATGGGGTTATTGGTGGAGTCCCGATATGGTTCAATGGAATTTTGTTGCTAGAAAATTTCTTAAACCCTGGCATAAAGTCTATGATGAATTGTGTGCACCAGCTACTTTGGTTTTAGGTGATACACTACTGGTTATTGGTAGCACGTATTCTAAAAATTTCCCCATTTGGATGAGTACCAATCCGCAAAAAGACGAATGGAAAGAAGCAGTAGATTCATTTCAAGTAGGGGCTTGGGATCCAGCATTTTTCTTAGATGATGACAATAGACTCTATATTTATTTTGGTTCAAGTAATACCTATCCCACTTATGGTCAGGAGTTAAACAGAAAAACTTTGCAACCCATTGGTGAACGAAAAGAATTGCTCCGTCTAAATGATAGTATTCATGGTTGGGAACGTTTTGGAGAACACAATGACAATACTTTTCTTAAGCCTTTTATTGAAGGTTCTTGGATGAATAAATACAGGGGCAAATACTATTTACAATATGGTGCGCCAGGAACAGAATTTAGTGGCTATGGCGATGGTGTTTATGTAGCAGACCATCCCATGGGTCCCTTTACTTATCAGTCTCACAATCCTTTTTCTTTTAAGCCAGGTGGCTTTGTCAATGGGGCGGGTCATGGTGCTACTTACCAAGACTTGTTTCAAGCTTGGTGGCATGTTTCTACTTTGGTCATTGCTACAAAGAACAATTTTGAAAGAAGGATTGGGATTTGGCCAGCCGATATTGACAAGGATGGTATTTTGTATACGAATACTGCCTATGGCGATTATCCGCATTTCTTACCCAATAAAAACGCAGATCATAACAAGAGTCAATTTACTGGATGGATGTTATTGAACTATAATAAGCCTATTCAAGTTTCTAGCACATTAGGGGCTTTTGCCGCCAATTTGGCCAATGATGAAAATATCAAGACTTATTGGAGTGCAGCAACTGGTTCAAAGAGTGAGTGGATCCAAACCGATTTGGGTAAGGTTTCTACCGTGCATGCTGTGCAGATTAACTATGCTGACCAAGACGCTACTGTTATGGGCAAACAGTCTGGTCTATATCACCAATACCAGCTCTTGGGAAGCAAGGATGGTAAAACCTGGGAACTGCTAAAAGACAAATCTCAAAACAAAACAGATATTCCACATGAGTATCTTGTATTTGAAAAACCCGTTCAAACTAGGTTTTTAAAATTACTCAACATACATGTGCCTACGGGCAAATTTGCCATTAGCGGTTTGCGCGTTTTTGGAAAAGCAGTGGGTGCAGTGCCAGATACGGTGCAACATTTTATTGTTTTGCGTGGAGACAGTGAAAGAAGAAATGCATGGCTAAAATGGCAGGTAAATGAACAAGCAACTGGCTATGTGATTTATACAGGAACAGCACCTGATAAATTGTATAATAGCATGATGGTCTATGGAAACAATGAATACTATTTTTCAGCCATGGAAAAAGACCAGCCTTATTATTTTCAAATAGAAGCATTCAATGAAAATGGGATTGGCAAAAGAACAACAGTAGTGAAAGTGGAATAGTTGTATAGTATTAAATCTGATTCTCTACTATAAATTTCATGAGCGCACCTGGAGAATTCAGCTTTAATTTCTGCATAATATTTTTGCGATGTGTTTCAACTGTATACACGCTCAAATGCAGTGTTTGCGCCATTTCCTGATTAGTTTGCCCTTGTTTAATGTGTTGAATTATCTCGCGCTCGCGTTTGGTCAAATTGAATTGTTGTATAAAACTGTCATTGAAATCACTGGTTTCAATGTCTCCATGATTTGGCGTAGAAAAATTAGCACCAGTATAAACCATGCGAATGGTTTGAATCAATTCTTCTTTTTGACTACTCTTTAATAAATAGCCATTGGCTCCTTTTGCTTTTGCTTCTTTGATTATTGCGTCATCAAAATATCCAGAGAGCATCACAATTTTAATATTGGGATAAGATTGCTTAATATACTTGATGGTTTCAAGACCATTCATCTTAGGCATATTAATATCCAACAAGATTAAATCTGGTTTGCAAACGGGTAGCATGTCTAATACTTCTCTACCGTTATTGGCAATACCACACAAATCAAAATCGGCTTCCCTTTTGAGCATAAGGGTGAGTCCTTCAATAAATAAAGGATGATCATCCGCGAGCATTATTTTGATAATTGTATTTTCTTCTGTTCCCATGGTAAAGCAATACTGCGTTTTAGAACTTAATAAATATACAAAGAACTTGGTATATAGTGAAAATAACTATATAAACTAATGGTATTGAATTAGTTTCTGCCTAATTTATTTCATTTTAAAGCTTAATGAAAACATAAAATCTGCTTGTTTTCAAATAAATACAAACACACTGGTATTTCCCACAGATTATCGATAATCTAGTTTTGACTTATCAAAGAATTATTAGTCACCGAATAAGAAAAACTTTTAAGTCCTGTGTAGGATATCCCCTACAGAAATTCTGTAGCTACACTTACAATGCCGGTCTAATCCCAACCGGAGCTTTGTAAAAGATTTAGAAGACTTGTTTATGGAACTAGCAATTCCAACCCTTAACCGCCGAACATGAAAACTTTTTTACTCAGCCTTGCTGCTATTATCTCTATTTTCTTATGCGTCAACTCGGCTTCTGCCCAGTACCAGGCCATAGGAACATTTAATAGTTATGGTAGACCTAATTACCTCCTGAATACTCCCGACGTTATAAGCGTTGCTACTAAGAACGATATTTCAGCATCTCTTCCTGAGAGCCGTAGTATTCCTATTTACAATCCTAGATTAATTGCTGCTGGCAGACCAGAAACCATTTCTTTAACGGCAGCCTCAGATGTATGGATTAGTTTTATTGATGAAGGTGCTGGATACCAGAATATTTTGGGTTACTATACTTTCCCTACCAATGCAGCATTGGTTACTGCTCCAACGCCCTCTCAAGTTCGTGTGATTTTCCCCAATGCCAGCAAAACTGGATTTGGTGGTCAATTAAACGCGGGTGACAAAGTATACCTTGGTAATTTTCCGGCAAATACCAGTATTGGTTTTGTCTTATTGGCACATGGCTGGGATGAATCTAATAGAACCATCACAGAAGGTAAATGGCGTATTTATTCAGATAGCCGATTCAATCCAGAATCAGATGCCAATTTGCGCAGACATACCGTTATGTTAAACGATACAACCAGCAATCGCTTGTTAATTGGTGTGGAAGATGTTAGAAGAGATGGTTATGATAGTGATGAAGACTTTAATGACTTATTGTTTTTTGCTACCGTTAGTAATCCAACTGCCATTAAAAATTTAGATAGTATTCCAATTCTCACCAAAGACGGATCCATTTCTTTTTCTGGTAATACAGGCGGATTAGAAAGTAAGAGCTTGGGTGATGCAGTGGCCAAAAGAATGTTTAGCCATGCAGTAACCAGTACCCAAGGTCCACTGGATTATGACAAATTACCCAAACTGCAACAAACTTCTATTAGAAATGCAGCAATGGGTGTAAATGCCAATAGCAGTCTGCTATTGAGCGATATTATGCCTACCAGGATGTTGGACAGTGGTTATACGGCATATGTGAGTACCGCTACAGATATTACTAGCATTACCAATGCAGTTGAAGTACGATCTATAGACTTTACCCTTAATAAGGAATGCAGGGCAGTAGCATTTGCTACCAAGACCATTGCAGTCATGTATGATCACACCAAACCCGTTTGTGATCGCTTAAAAGGTGCAGAATTATTGGGCATGGATAATTTCCAAATCAATAACCTGAATTTTGTACGCTATACCTTAAAACAACCAAAGGGCAATATAGAATACGCTATCAGCTTTACCATTGGTAAGAAAAAAGGCAGAGATAGTTTCTCTTTCCAGTCTCAATGGTTAAACCAAAATTATCAAGCTGAAGATACTTTGTATAATTACCAAGTTTGGGGTGCTGCTCCTTACTACTGCATAGATATGACCTTAGAAATCCTTTCTAGATTAAAGGGCATCATGCCAGTAAATACTTTGAAAGCTACTGAAGCCTTGCCTAAAACCTTTATTGTTTCTGGTAAAAGAGAAGGAGCCAATTTGCAACTAGCGTTGAATAATAACAATGGTGCAGGAAGCGGCTATGTGCAGATAGAAGAAAAAGCCAATGAGAATAGTACCGTAACTACCAAGAGAAATGTGCCTGTTAGCTTTAGTGCAAATGGTAAGTCTCTATTAAATATTCCTGTAAGCGATGCATATGAAGCTACTTTGAGTTTGTATTTAAACAACCAATTACAAGACGTGGTATTTATGGCGGATGGTAGCTGGAATGTAGACTTTAATAAATCAAACACGGTGCTAAAACAGTTTACTGTAAGCAACGATGCTGCAACAACAACGGTTAAACCAACAGAAGTTCCTTTGTTTAGAAATGTTCAGATGAGTGCTACCAGCAGCGATTTTGTTTCAATATACAAATTGCTCAAAGGCGGCGGTGCAGAACTTGATTTAACTGGCTACAAAACATTGAATTTTAAGGCTGCAGCAACTGGAGCTAACCTACGCATCACATTGGTAAAAAATAGTATCAGTAATTGGAATCAACAGTATACTTATTACCTACCTATGACAGAAGCAGGTAAAGAGTATAGCATTAAATTGGACGATTTTAAATCTAGTGCTAATCAATCCATGTTCAATCCAAATGATCTTACTACCGCAGTATTTGCCTTTGAAGTAGGTACTGGAAAGTCTACCAATATCTCTGTTGATTTGAGTAAGGTAGTCTTTAGCAAAGATCAAGCGGTAATTGCGGCTGCTACCATAGAAACCAAGGATGTACAATTGTATCCTAACCCTTCAAAGGGTAGATTCAATGCCAGTTTCAAAACAGACAAAGCCATGTCTGTAACAATTAAAATGTTTGATGCTGCTACTGGAAGACCCATGTATAGCAAACAAGTTCAAACAGTAAAAGGAGATAATACAGTTCCGGTTGAGATCAACCAGACTATTAATACCAATGCATATATCCTAAGTATTGAAGGGGAGGGTGTTAAATACCTACCTAAGAAAATGCTTGTGCAGCAATAAGATTTTTTTTTGGTTAAGGGTTGAGTAGTGGGGCGGGATCCTTACTACTCTTTTTTTTTATTGCCATTTATAGCGCAATAGAATTTTGGCATATATTTTAAATGCCTGTTTTATAGAAATTTTATTGATGTGCAATCTCAATGCTCCATTAGCTTGAATCAATGCAATTTTTGGTTGGTGATAATCATGATAAATCTTATCTGCAAATTTTGCGTAATATTCTGAGAAATTTTTTCTAGCCAAATTACTTAACTTCTTTCTTTGGTCTAATGGAAAATGCTTCAAATTAAGGTTGATTACTTTTTCAATATCCCTAATATTCTGACCTGTGCTCATGCTATTATAAGAAATATTAAAAGGATGCACCCTATATTTGGCCAATACTTCAGGAAGATATGCAACGGGATAATTAGCGGCAATCCTGACCCACATTTCCCAGTCCTCGCCATAATGAACGGCATAGAATCCACCCAATGCCTCATAAGTACTTCTTCTAACGGTTACTGCTGGTACTTGTAATAATTGATTTTTACCAATTCTTTCCAACCAGTTTTCTAAGATTCCTCTTTTGTTGTCAATGGGATGATTGTTCCAGATTTTGTTACTTTCCTTATCAACATATTGGTATTCCGTTATGGCTGCACCGGCTTCTGGGTAATCGTCTAATAATTGACCAACCTTTCTATAATAGCCCTCAACCATAAAATCGTCTCCGTGTAATATATGAATTAGGTATCCTTTTGAACGATTCAAGGCTGTTTCAAAATTGCGTAAACTACCTTGGTTTTCAGGTTGTCTAAAATACCCAATTCTACCTTTTCCAACCCTTTTTACCAGTGCTTCTACATCGCCATCAGTACTTGCGTCGTCAATCACTTCAATTTGCATCTGTTCTTCGCCTGGATCCTGTGTCAAAACAGAAAGCAGATTTTGCTCCAAACAATCATAACAATTATAGACAGGAATCATCACAGACCATTTGGGTCTAAGGGTCTGTGCAGGTAGGACTGCAATAACAGGAGGCGTGGAAGGTGTTCTTTGAATGGGATTATCCAAACTATTAGGGGTTGTTTTGATAATGGATTTTCCAATTTGCCAGACCGTTTGCTAAGGCAGCTTTTTCAGCCTCATTGCGTGTCTGACCCAATTGCTGTTCAAGCACTAAAATAGCTGCTTTTAACATTCTTTCTTGATTGCCAGACATGTTTTTTTTATGAATGCGGTATACGGCAATAAACTCTCGGTGCGAAAAAACAGGTAATAACCTAGCAATCTTAAGATTTATTTCATAGTCTTCACAGGCTTCTAGGGTAGGATTGAATTGAAAATAGGAGAAGAGATCTTTTCTATACATGACAGTAGCTTCCATAGCTATATAATTTCCCTGTAATAAGGATAAGTAATTGTCTTCAAACTTATAAGGTGCTTCTGGATGTTTTAAATAATTACCAGCATCATCAATGCGCAAATGTGCCCCAGAAACATAAGCTGAAAGGGGAAAAGCTTCAAATTGTTTAAGGTTTTGGGCCAAAGCGTCTGCTAATAAATAATCGTCAGCATCCAAGAAAACTAAGAATTGTCCTTTAGCAACCCCTGTTCCAATATTCCTTGCCCAAGATAATCCCACCCTATTGGTTCTATATGATTTTACCAATGGATATTGTGTAAGAATAGCTTGAGTCTGGTCTGTGGAACCATCGTCTACAACAATAATTTCTATGGCGGAATGGGTTTGTTGCAATACAGAATCGATAGCTTGTTTTAAGTAATGGCCATAATTGTAGGCTGTAATAATAACCGATACCAAACTGTTTAGCTCTATCACTACGGGTTCATACAAACTTTTTGGAAGCTGTAATTGGGTGATTCTTTTTTGTTCTTTAACCTGTTGGTAATAACGCCAACCAGAAATGCAACCTTTAATCTCTGTAAAGATGCTTCCAAAATTTTCTTTTGGACCATGCTTGATTCTTTCTTTGAATCTTCCCCAATAATATGCAGGGAGGGATTGATAGAGTCTTTTTAAATTACCCTCATGACCAAATTGTTCGTGCTGAATCAAAAGGCTACAAGTATTTCCGCGCATATAATGGAAGAGCTGGTTGCTTAAAGCATCCTTCTCTTTTCTATGCTCATGATATGCTACTGCCATGGGTTGATAAACACAGTTCCAGCCACTTGCCAAAATGCGATACCAAATTTCAGAATCTCCGCTACAACCCGCAGCACCCACGTCTAAGCGCTCATCAAAATAGCCCACTATTTCAAAAGCGGCTTTTCTAAATGCCATATTTGCTCCGGCCCCAATATCCCAAACGGGTACGCCAAATGGTAACATCAGATTAAAATAGGCAGTATCAAAAACCTTTTTTTGATACCCTCTGTTAAATCCCCAATAGCGTTCAAAGATATACTGGGTGTGGGTTTCCAAAGATTGAGGTATAACCAAACCGGTAACAGCCATAGTCATAGGATCATCAAAAGCATTGCGTATAGCGTCTACCCAATCAGTTGCTACTTCTACGTCATCATCTGTGTATGCAATGATTTGGTTATTTGCTGCTTTTGCTCCAGTATTCCTAGCAATGTCTAATCCCTTTTTGGGTTCTAGTATATATTTTATGTTGCTGTATTGTTCTAATAGTAAAGCCGTACTATTATTATCGGGAGCATTGTCTACTACAATAATCTCATCTCTTTCTTGAATAGACAATAATAATTGATCAATACATTTTTTGAGATTATCTCTTCTGTTCCTAGTACAAATCACAACTGATACAGTTTGTTGCTCAGTTCTAACAATTAGGGTAGGAAGGTTTTGAATTGCTATTCTTAGATTTTCCCAATCAGTAATATTTTCTTTAGTCCATCCTTGTGCTTGTGAAAAGGCAGCCAATACCTGAGTTTGAAAAGCTTCTTGGCTACAATTTTTTTCTATCCATACATGTGCCAAAG
This sequence comes from Chitinophaga pinensis, assembly GCA_943372225.1. Classification (GTDB taxonomy): domain Bacteria; phylum Bacteroidota; class Bacteroidia; order Chitinophagales; family Chitinophagaceae; genus Sediminibacterium; species Sediminibacterium pinensis_L. The sequence goes on from CALRXV020000003.1 coordinate 301,315, forward strand.
CCCTTTGCTGCCACCAGAAAAAATAGAGAGCTGGACTACTGTATTGAGGCCAATGGTCCAATTGATCCAACTTAATATGGATTACCTGATATGAGGAATAGTTCCTCATGGCGTATTAAAACTAACCTGTGATAATTTTACAGGAAAATCTGGTCTTACCGCCCCATCCCATTTTCCATAAGGTCTTTTTGCGTTGCGATAGTCTATAACGTCAAATGCAACACTGGCTGCGAATTCATACATAGTTTCTTGGTCCCCGTTTAAAAAAAGCATGGATATATAATAATATCCGTTATTTAGGAAACTGCCTGGAATCCTACACTTACCATCAACTAGACCTTTTTCTACTTTTACTTCTTCGGAACACAATTCAAAAATACATTCACCAGTTAATTGATACAATCCAATAAGTACCTGGGTTTTTTCTGGGTTATGACCCATGAACCAAAAACTAAATTCAAAATCGAATGGTGTTCTGGTATCTATATAAGAAATCTGGGTATTGAATTGTGGGTTAATAGATACCTGTTTAATTCTAATCCATTCGTTTCCTGGCGCAACTTCCGGATTGGGATAATATTGAGAAAGTGTTTCAACTTTTTCACGAGTCAGGTATTTGTTAATCACGGAATTGGCTGAACCCTCTGCTATCAATCTCCCTTTTTCTAACCAAATAGCTTGCGTACATAGCGTTCGTAAGGCCTGCATATTATGACTAACAAAGATGACCGTTTTCCCTGTTTCTGTAGTAAGGGACTTCATTTTTTTGAGACATTTTCTTTGAAAGTCAACATCGCCAACGGCTAAAACCTCATCAATAATTAAAATATCTGTTTGTAAATGTGCGGCTACAGAAAATGCCAGACGCACATACATACCACTGGAATACCTTTTAACAGGAGTATCAATAAAGCGTTCAATGCCAGCAAAATCAACTATCTCGTCAAACTTGTCCAAGACTTCTTTTTTCTTCATACCCAAAATCTGCCCGTTCAGCAATACATTTTCTCTACCACTTAACTCCGGATGAAATCCAGTTCCTACTTCTAATAAACTAGCAATTCTGCCCCTTCCATGAATGGTGCCACTAGTAGGAACGCTAATACGACTGATGATTTTTAGTAAGGTTGATTTACCAGAACCATTATTACCAATAATGCCAAAACTATCCCCTTCATGAATCTTAAAGTCTAGGTTACGAAGCGCCCAGATATAATCTTTATTTTGCTCATCATTAACTTCTGGATCTATTACTTCTTTTTTGAGTAAGATCTGTTGGTTCCACCAAGCTTGTAAGTCTTTTTTCAAAGCCCCACTACCCATTACACCCAGTTGGTATTTTTTTGAAATCTGGTCAATATGTAAGATTGGTTTTCCCATATTAGATTGTATCCATCACTTTTATTTCACGGAATTTAAATAGGGTAAGGCCAATAAAAAAAACAACCAAAGAACTGGCTACACCTGTAAAAATGTAAAAATTATCAATGCTTCCTCCATGTAAAAATCCCAATCGGAATGTTTCTATAACAGGCGTTAAAGGATTGCACCAAAACAATACTTTGTATTTTTCTGGTACTATAGATGCCGGATATACCACAGGTGTCACAAACATGAATAAGCGCAGCATAAAATTCATCAATTGTTCTAAGTCTCGGTACTTAGCCATAAAAACAGCCACAATCATTCCTAAGCCCATTCCTAATAATGCGGTAAAAAATAGCATCAGTGGTACTAACCAAATATAATTGGAAGGATGAACAGCGTCATTAAATATCCAATAGTTTACATAAATGATCAAGAATAATATAAACTGAATACCGGTGCGCAACGAGTGGGTGATGACCATACTTAATGGAATAATTAATCTTGGAAAATAGACTTTGTTGAAAATATGCGCGTTGTGTAAAAAGGAATACATGGTACTATTAAGGCAATCTGAAAAATAGCCCCAGAGCAAGGCTCCAGACATATAAAACAATAAGGGAGGAGCCCCATCAGTTGACACTTTTACAATCTTACTAAAAACCAAAAAATAGAATAGGGTGGTGAGCAATGGTTGTAAGACCAACCAAAATACCCCCATGATGGTTTGTTGATATCCGGCAGTGAGTTCTTTTCTGACAAAGGATTGAAGCAAACCACGGCATTGCCAAAGCTCTGTTAAGCCATATTGGAACCATTTTTTTTCTGCCTGCAATTCCCATTCCCATTCATTAGCCATAAAGGAGCATTATATTACAAATTAATGCATTATTGTTCAGTCTTGTTCAGGACTTCCAAAAAATGCGATTCTTAGTTGCTAATGCTGCCAATATTGCCGTTGGAATTGTCACCACCAATCCTTGTAAGATTCCTTTAAAAGCAGTTTGTTCAAGTTCATCATACCAAGGACCTAAACCACAAATGTTAATTAAGGGTAAAAGAAAAATACCGGTTAGGGCATAAGCCAGCAAAGGGTTCTGACCAACAGGTGCCAATATTTTAGTAAGTAGACTAAATTGATCAAAAGCAAATAAGAGAAAGAATGCCATACCTCCTGTAACAAAAAAATAACTCAGCGTAGCATTGTCTTTTTTAATACCACCTTCAAATGCTTCAAAAAATAATCCGCAGATGAGTAAGTAACAGGCAGCAAAAATCAATCGTTGGTCTAAATGATTTTTTTTGTTGTACCTGCTTTGCCAAACCACTATGATTAACATTACTGCTAGGCTAATAAAAAGATTCATCATTAACCATCTATTGTAAAGCGCAATGATATTCCAAACCACCAAGGATACACAAAGCCAGGCCAAGCCTATTTTTGAAATGGATCTTGCATCACCAAGATTCCAATCCGATTTTTTTAGCAGCCATTCACCTGCATAGATTCCAGGAATCACTAGAAACAGGTATTTTAGAAAATTGAATTCTATGAGCCAGTCAGCAAAATAAGGTTCATAAATATATTGGTTCCAGCTCTCGTCTAGATATCTTCCAGTACTCAAGCCAAAAATGGGCACTAATAGCAATAAACGAAAAATATGATGCTCACGTGTAAAATGATACAGTGCAGCCCCAATCAGTCCCATATTAGCCAGAATAAGTATGATAATATCTGTTCTATGCAATTCAAAATGCCCTTTATTGTCAAAGGGGGCAAATAGCATTAAAAGAAAAGCAAGTAACAGACCTATCCACTGATACATGATTTTCTTGGTTCCCATGATTAGAAACAAACATAGAAAACCAATTAAGGCAATCAGGTAAGGAACAAGGGAGTCTAATTGAGAAAAGTTATCGTATTTGCAGTGTTCAAAAAAGATAGCAAAAAAGACCAATAAAGCATATCGTTTCAACTGCTTTTTCCAATCCATTCCTTTCTGCATAGACATGGGTATTGCAGCTCCCATGGCAAAAAGAAATAGGGGAAAAATCAAGTCTACCCAAGTAATGCCTGTTATAGTTTCTACCAATTCGTGTTTGGGTGGGGGTGATTGCGCGTGATACATAAAAGCAGGTAGCACTCCGCCATAAGCAATAGACCCACTAAATACCATGGTCACAATGGCATAACCTCTAATAGCATCTAAGGCTTTATTCCTACTATCCATTTACCTTGGTGATTTATAGAAATTGAAAATAACGCACAATACTTGTCTAACCAACTAGCTACTGCTTTTCTTGTCATTGGATCAAGTGAAGCCAAACTAGTGGGTGCGGCAGGAATATTTTTTAATTGTTTAGTGAGGTCTTGGTGAATAGCTTTTAATAAAGTTTCATCCACATATTGTTGATGGATTTTTGGCAGTTGAATCCAGGGCAAGAATGAAGCAAGGTCTTCTAGTAATGCTTTTGCCGCACATAGACTATCGGGCTGAAAATAAGTTTTATTGGCCCATCCTTCATTTTTGCCCAAACCCTTTAAAACACCGGTAGCGCCAATTCTTTGAATGGAGGCAAAAGCAGGGTCAGCAATCACAACATCCATATAAGGCATCAAAAATACCTTGCGTTCTAGCAATGTATTTTGCACGCTTCTTACAGCCACTTGTCTTGGCTCTAGATTAGATTGAATAGCCAGAGCTGCCAATGCCCCTGCTGATTGACCCGTGAGTAAAACACAGGGTTGTAACCTAGTACTTCCATTGGCTAGGTTGGATACAGAAATGCCTTTTTCACAAACCACAAGTCCATTGAGTTTCTCAGGAATCAAGGCCCCTAGGGGGATATTAAACGAGTAGATACCAGGGAAATTAATTTTTGGTGCTGCTGGATTTTTACCGTGGTGATGATCCACAGGATAATCGCCCACGGCAATTCCTGTTCTGTACAATGCTTGATCCTGATCAAATGGATGGTGCATGTATGGAAGACTTAACCTAACAACTCCCTTTAGTCTTCTACCTTCTCTGTGGTAAGGCATTAGTGCTAAATGGTCCTTGCTAGGAAATTGTGTGGTATCTAATCCAATATGTTTAAAGCTTAGTGTATTTTGCAAATAGTACACAAATGCAAGGGTATATTTTTTGGCAGGCAAATAAAATGCTTCGCGATTAATTGGTTTGATATTCACCCCGTCTATAAAATAATCATTCCCATGTGCTGGCCAGTTGAGCATATATTTTCCTTTTGGTAATTTGCCATAGTCTAATACTTTTTGTGTATTGGCTTCATAGGGTTTGCCAAAAGGACATGGCGCATCACTAGTACTGCAGTCAAAATCTTTTAAACTATTCCAATCAAAACTTTCTTTTTTAATCAGGATTTTTTCAGATGCATTTGCCCCATAATCTTGTAAGGTTGCAGCCCAAGTAAGGTCTTGGATAATATTGTTGGTGCCGGGTGCTTCCTTTTCACCACTGTAAGCAGCCGATTCCATGCCTAAGTCAAAACCCGCACCAGCATTGGCATAGACATCACCAAGATCTGTTCCATCAACTACCAGTTTGGCTTGAATGGTTAAGTATTTTTTTTGTGTATTGATAAATCTAACGGATTTTATTTTACCATTTTGCACATAGGCTGAATCAAAATACCAGCCATAGAGAACGGTCAATTTTTTTTCTTTTGCAGCCCATGCTTTGAAAATACTATCGGCCACATAGGGTTCAAACAAGGTATTGCTGACCCATCCGGTATTCAATTGTTTGCGGCCATAGTGTTGGTATAGTGCCTGTCTAAATTCTTCCCAAATGCCACTTGGTAATAAGTGATTACCATCAGTAGCAGTTACTCCTGCTGCAGAAAGCATACCTCCCAACCATGTTGTTGATTCCACTAAAATTGTAGGTACTCCCATTCTGGCAGCTTGAATGGCAGCTGCTGTTCCTCCGGTGGATCCACCAACAACTAGAATGCTTGTTGCATTAGATTGTGCAACAGTTTTTGTAAAACAGCCAAGGCCAAATAGGATTGGCAAAATAAAATGTTTCATGCAAGTTTTCATTTTTGAAGAATGCTGTTTCTAACCAAGAGACAGGCTCCCATAATACCAGCAGATAATGCCAGTTTAGAAGTTTTTAGGGGAGTATCATTGTTGACCAAGCTGGAGCTGTATTTGTTCAATGAACTTTTAATAGGCAGTCTCAAATAATCATTGGTGGTAGAAAGCAGACCACCCAAGATTACCAATTCTGGATTAAATATATTGATAAGTGAAGCCATTGCTTTACCCAATTTTTCTCCAATTACCGCCATACATTCAATGGCCAGCATATCGTCTTGGTTACAAGCTTGTACAATTTCTTCTAAACTAATTTGGTCAAGTTCTTTTTTATTGTTGAGCAGAATGCTTCCAAATCCAGCAGCAAGTTTTTCTTGTAACAGACTCACCAAGGCTTCGCCCGATGCTTCTGTTTCTAAACAACTCTTTTTACCACAATGGCAGATGATTTCATTGTCAAAAAATGGAATATGGCCAAACTCTCCTGAGAAACCAGATTTGCCATAATAGATTTCTCCATTGATGATAATGCCTAAACCAACCCCATGATCAATATTGATAAAAAGAATGTCTTTTTCCTTTTCCACAACCCCACAGCAATATTCACCAAAAGCCATGGCCCTAGAATCATTGTCTATATAAGTTGGAATTCCTGTTTCTTTTTCAATGATGATGCCAAGAGGAAATTTGGTAAAATGAAAAAAGTTGTAGTTATAACCCGTGTTATGATCAATCCTACCTGTAAGGTTGATGCCAATTCTTAAAATCTTTGGCATGGACACCCCTGAATGTTTGATAAAATCTTTGATGATCTCAATCAAGTTGTCTAATGAAGCTTGGTTGTTTTGTAGTGAATAGTTGATATTCTCTTTTACTTTCACCAAGTTTTTTTTAAAGTCCATGAGTCCAATGGTCACATGGTTCTTGGTTACTTCTACTCCCATAAAAAAGCCGGCATCGGCCCCCAGGCCAAACATATTGGCCCTTCTGCCTCCAGTACTGTCAATTTTCCCAATTTCCTTCATGAGCCCTTCTTCTATCAATTCATTGACCGTGCTGGTGATTTTTGGGGTACTAATATTTAAAGTCTGACCCAGATCGGCAATTGTAGCAGTTTCATGGACATCTAAATAACGAATAATACTTTTTTTAAGGGCCATGTTCTTATAAGCTACCCCCGCCAAAGAAACTTCGTTGATATTTTTTAAAAAGCTCATAGACTCTTCAATTTCTTTTACAAATTAAGCCATAACCATTACATAAATATTAATTAGTTCTTAAAAACAGGCCATCATTCCCTTCCCGGTTATTGATAAATGTAGCAACCTTACTACATACTTCTATTCAATCCTACAGCAGATATCAAGTTTCCTTGATGGTCTAGAGCTGCCCATTACCGTTGTTTTGTATTGTTAAAAGCAAGCATCAAACAATATTCAAAAGCAGATTAAGAGCAACAAAACATGCTGAACTACTACAACGGCAGCTAAATACCATTAGGATTGCCAAAATTCTAAAAATCAGAAAAATGTCCCAAAATTGGAATTTTATCAAACAAGGAAAATTGATAAATAATTGAAATTCAATGTTTTAACAACAAATTATTTTCTGGCATCAAAATAGCACACCCTTAACAAACCAACAACATGCTTAACAAATCAACAATTTTATTTACCGTCCTGCTTGCCTCGACAGTTATGTCTTGCCAAAAAGCAGCCGAAGTTCAGTCCAACACTGCTAATCCAACTGCTACCATTAATAAGGTTGCTCCCGATGGATTCAATTATCAGACAACAAAGGCAGTTGCTGTAAGTATTACCGCACTGACCAACAGCAACAAACCCATTAGTGGGGTTCCCGTTAATGTTTATAGTACCAGTAATGGTAATATTGGAAAACTACTGTTTAAAGGTGTCACTAATGCACAAGGTCAAATTACTACAAGGGCTTCCATTCCAACTTATATGGATACCGTTGTGGTAGATGCAAAATTTGTAGGGTTAATCCGCAATGCGATAGTTACTGTTAAAGGTAATAGTATGAATTGCACTTTAGGTGGTTCCAATGGTTCAGGTGGTAACGTAGTTGGTACCCTTAGTGTTAATGAAAGCAAATCTGCTTCTATTGCCAACACTATTATTAGGGGAGGCAATTCTGTAAACGGTTCAACAGTTTCCATGGATTTGAACGGAATTAAAACTGATATCAAATTCAGCTATTTAGGTGACTATGACGAAACCGGTAAACCAAAATATTTGACTAACCCTAGTGACGAAATCAGCGAAGACATGTTGGAAAGAATCAATGCTTCTTTGCCTGAAAATTATAAAGTATCCAATCTACACCCTGAGTATATTTCAAAAGATGCAACTTCTAATATTATCATTAAAGAAGATGCAGATATATGGTTGACTTTTACTTATGAAGGCGCCGGATATAGAAATGCTTTAGGTTTCTATACCTATGACAGCAAAAATCCTCCACAATCTGTGGCAGATATTAATGAAATCAAATTTGTTTTCCCCAATTCTAGTTTAAAATATAGTGGCGGTAACCTGGTTTCAGGTGATAAAGTAAAAATTGGAACTTTCAAAGCAGGGACAACCATTGGTCTTGTTTTGTTCCAAGATGCTTGGAATGGTAAAGATGTTTCAGTTGGAGCAACGGCATTATTTTCTGATGAAAAATTGAATCCTGAAAAAGATGAGAGCCTTCGCAGACACAATGTATTGTTGAAATACAAAGACGAATATATTTTTGGTTTTGAAGATGTACGCAGAGACAATGGATCTTGTGACCAAGACTATAATGATCTAATGGTTTATGTAACTGCAAGTTCAGTAAACGCGATAGAGGATAAAGATGTAGAAGATGCAGAGCAAGCAAAAGATTCTGATGCTGATGGTGTAATGGATATTTTTGATGTATATCCTTCTGATCCAGAAAGAGCCTATGTAAATGTCTATCCTTCTAAGGACAATTGGGGAACCCTAGCATTTGAAGATATGTTCCCAAGTTCAGGAGACTATGATATGAATGATCTGGTAATGTCTTATAGATATACCATGGTTTCAAATGCAAAAAATGATGTAGTAGAAATGACTGCAGAATTCCAACCACTTGCTAATGGTGCAGCCTATAAAAATGCATTTGCTGTACAATTCCCATTTGATGCTGAACTAATAAGATCTGCAAAAGGTCAAAAAGTAAGTACCGGTTTGGCCAAGTTGAGAAATAATGGTACAGAAGCTGGACAAAGCAAAGCAGTGATCATGCCTTTTGATGATGTATCAGCTGTTCTCTTTAACCCAGGTGGCGCATATTTTGCCAATACACGTATGGAATATGACAAAGTAAAAGCTGACCCCATCTCTGTATTCATCAGTTTTGTATCACCTATTTCTACCAGCACTTTAGATATTGCAAATAGTAATCCATTCTTGATCAGCAATCAGCGCAGGGGTTATGAAGTGCATTTGCCAGGTTTTGCTCCAACAGAATTAGCTGATTTAAAATTACTAGGAACAGGTGAAGATAATTCTGATCCAAAGTCCAATAGGTACTATGTTACCAAAGACAATCACCCATGGGCATTGAATTTTGCAGACAGCTTTATACATCCAATTGAAAATGCTGCTATCAATACTGCTTACGGGCATTTCTTTGACTGGGCTCAATCTGGTGGAACTAGTTTCCCTGATTGGTACAGCAATACAAAATCTGATTACAGAAAAACAGCCAATCTGTATACCAAGTAATTCCCTACCCTTTTATAGTGTTGTTGATTTTTCATAGAAGCTGCAGAAATGCAGCTTCTTTTTTATTTGATTATGACAGGATAAATCCAGCCTAAGACCTTTAGAAATGTAGCAACCTTACTACATAATTCTCTTTGATACTACAGTAGATATCAAGTTTCCTTGATTGTCTAAGGATGCCCATTGCCGTTGCTTTGTATTGTCAAAAGCAAGCATTAAAACAATATTCAAAAGGCAACTTAAAATAAGCAAATCATGACAAACTACTACTACAGCAACGGACAGCAACCAGCACATAGCAACTTGTTTCAATTTCTTATTGATTTTGTAAACCATAGTTTCAGCATCGCTAGCATGCCTTTGGAAAAACCAGTTCAGACATTGGTTCAATTACCAAGCTCACCTTATTTAAAGAAAATCAATCAGCTTGGATCAAACAAACAAAAGCAATTAATAACCATCCATATCTAATAATTGGAAATAATTCCCAATTATGGAATTTCAATAAAATATTGGAAATATTAATTAGCTGATTTTCAATGTTTTATTCTTATTTCTCTTTTTGGCATCAAAATCGTTAATCCCTAATAAATCAATTTTATGCTTAACAAATCATCCCTATCTTTTGTCTTCATCTTAGCTATGACGGTAATGTCCTGTCAAAAAGCTGCCGATGTACAATCCAACAACAACAATCCCGCTGCGCCAATTAATAAAGTGGCACCCGACGGATTCAATTATCAGACAACTAAAGCAGTTGCTGTTAGTATTACTGCGTTAACCAATACCAACAAGCCTATTTCAGGTGTTCCTGTAAATGTTTATAGTACTGTTAAAGGTGCTATTGGACAACTTTTGTTTAAAGGCATTACCAATGCACAAGGACAAATTAATACTAGGGCTACTATTCCTTCATATATGGATACTGTAGTAGTTGATGCCAATTTTGTGGGTCTGATTCACAATGCATTGGTTACCGTAAATGGCAATAGTCTAAATTGTATTTTAGGCGGTGCCGATGGTTACGGTGGTAATGTAGTTGGTACGCTTAGTGTTAATGAAAGTAAATCAACTGCTATTGCTAATACCATTATCAGGGGAACTAATTCAGTTAATGGTACGCATGTAACTATGGATTTAAACGGTATTAAAACCGATACTAAATTCAGTTATTTAGGCGATTATGATGGAAGTGGAAGACCAAAATATTTAACAAGACCTGGAGATGAAATCTCTGTAGACATGTTGAATACTATTAACGTCTCTTTACCTGAAAGTTATAAAGTACCAAAGTTACACCCTGAGTATATTGCCAAAGATGCTACCTCTAATATTGTCATTAAAGAAGACGCAGAAGTATGGTTAACCTTTACCTATGAAGGTGCTGGTTATAGAAATGCTTTGGGTTTCTATACTTATGATAGTAAAAATCCTCCACAGTCTGTGGCAGATATTTCAGAGATCAAATTTGTATTCCCAAATACCAGTTTAAAATTCAGTGGTGGTAACATGGTATCAGGAGATAAAGTTAATATTGGAACCTTTAAAGCTGGAACAACCATTGGACTGGTTTTATTCCAGGACGCTTGGAATGGTAAAGATGTTAGCGTTGGTGCAACTGCATTGTTCTCTAATGAAAATTTGAATCCTGAAAAAGATGAAACCCTTCGCAAGCACAATGTATTGTTGAAGTATAAAGACACTTATATCATTGGCTTTGAAGATATTCGTAGAGATAGTTGGGCTTGTGATCAGGATTTTAATGACCTGATGATCTATGCAACTTCTAATCCAATTACGGCCATTGATACTGATGGTGTAAATGAAGCAGAGAAACCAGTTGATACAGATGGTGATGGTGTAATGGATGTTTTTGACGCATATCCAACTGATCCTGAAAGAGCTTATATCAACTATTATCCTTCTCAGGATACTTGGGGAACCCTAGCATTTGAAGATATGTTCCCAAGTTCTGGTGACTATGATTTGAATGATTTGGTAATGTCTTATAGATATACCATGATTTCAAATGCAAAGAATGATGTGGTAGAAATGACTGCAGAATACCAACCATTGGCTAATGGTGCAGCTTATAAAAATGCATTTGGCGTACAATTCCCATTTGCTTCTGACTTAATTAGATCTGCAAAAGGTCAAAAAGTAAGTACTGGTTTGGCTAAGTTGAATGGCAATGGAACAGAAGCTGGACAAAGCAAAGCAGTTATCATGCCTTTTGATGATGTTTCAGCGGTGCTCTTTAATCCAGGTGGAGCTTATTTTGCCAACACACGTATGGATTATGACAAAGTAAAAACTGATCCAATCTCTGTATTCATCAGTTTTGTAACACCTATTTCTACAAGTACTTTAGATATTGCAAACAGTAATCCATTCTTAGTAAGTAATCAACGCAGGGGTTATGAAGTGCACCTGCCAGGATTTGCTCCAACAGATTTAGCTGATTTAAAATTACTGGGAACTGGAGAAGATAATTCTGATCCAAAGTCTAATAGGTACTATGTTACCAAAGACAATCACCCATGGGCTTTGAATTTTGCAGGCAGCTTTATTCATCCAATTGAAAGCGCTGCAATCAATACTGCTTACCTACGTTTCTTTGACTGGGCTCAATCAGGTGGAACTAGCTACCGCGATTGGTACAGCAATACAGGATCAGGTTATAGAAATACAGCCAATCTGTTTACCAAGTAATTTTCCAACTTTTTTATAGATAGCGTTGTTGATTTTTAAAGAAGCTGCAGAAATGCAGCTTCTTTTTTATTTAAAAGGAGAATTCTTCCACTGAGTATATACAGTTTTTCTTGCATACCTTTAGTTAAGCAAATACAATCTATTGGTCATTTACCTAGCCCAATCTCAGAAAAGCAATCGCCAACAAGCTATTAAGCCCCTAAAGCTGATTAATATTCAAATCAGCTAGTCTGATATTTGGAATTTTGTCCCAATATTGGAAAATAACACAAAACACTAAAAAATATAAATATTTGAATTTCAATGTTTTATCAGCAATTTCTTTTTTGGCATCATAATAGATTATCTATAACAAATCACAAAAATGCTTAACAAATTATCCCTATCATTTGTCGTCCTGCTTGCTTTAACAATTATGTCTTGCCAAAAAGCCGCAGATGTACAATCCAACAACAACAATCCTGTTACGCCAATTAACAAAGTGGCACCCGACGGATTCAATTACCAGACAACTAAAGCGGTTGCTGTAAATATTAGTGCATTAACCAATGCCAATAAACCTATTAGTGGTGTTCCAGTTAATGTTTATAGTACTAGTAATGGTAGCATTGGAAAACTACTGTTTAAAGGAATCACTAACACTCAAGGTCAAATTATCACAGAAGCTTCTATTCCTTCCTATATGGATACCTTGGTGGTAGATGCCAATTTTGTGGGTTTAATCCACAATGCATTAGTTACCGTTAGAGGCAATAGTATGAATTGCACTTTAGGCGGTGCCGATGGTTACAGTGGTAATGTAGTTGGTACGCTTAGTGTTAATGAAAGCAAATCAACAGCAATTGCCAATACCATTATCAGGGGAACTAATTCAGTTAATGGTACGCATGTAAGCATGGATTTAAACGGTATTAAAACCGATACTAAATTCAGTTATTTAGGCGATTATGACGCAAGCGGTAGACCAAAATATTTGACCACCCCTGGTGATGAGATCAGCGTAGATATGTTGAAAACAATCAATGCTTCTTTACCTGAAAGTTATAAAGTGCCAAAACTACACCCTGAATATATTACTAAAGGTGCTACTTCTAATATTGTAATAAAAGAAGACGCAGATGTATGGTTGACTTTTACTTATGAAGGTGCTGGTTATAGAAACGCTTTGGGTTTCTATACCTATGATAGCAAAAATCCTCCACAGTCTGTGGCAGATATTTCAGAGATCAAATTTGTATTTCCAAATTCTAGTTTAAAAGGTGCTGGTGGTAACTTGGTATCAGGTGACAAAGTAAAGATTGGAACCTTTAAAGCTGGAACAACCATTGGACTAGTTTTGTTCCAAGATGCATGGAATGGTAAAGATGTTAACGTTGCTGCAACTGCATTATTTTCTAATGATAATTTGAATCCTGAAAAAGATGAGACCCTTCGCAAGCACAATGTGTTGTTGAAGTATAACGACACATATATTATTGGCTTTGAAGATATTCGTAGAGACTATGCGTCTTGTGATCAGGACTTTAATGACCTATTGATTTATGCAACTTCAAATCCAGTTACGGCCATTGATACTGATGGTGTAAATGAAGCAGAGAAACCAACAGATACAGATGGTGATGGTGTAATGGATATATTTGATGCATTTCCTACTGATCCAGAAAGAGCTTATATCAACTATTATCCTTCTCAGGATACCTGGGGAACCCTAGCATTTGAAGATATGTTCCCAAGTTCTGGAGATTATGATTTGAATGATTTGGTAATGTCTTATAGGTATACCATGATTTCAAATGCAAGAAATAACGTGGTTGAAATGAATGCAGAATACCAACCATTGGCTAATGGAGCTGCTTATAAAAATGCATTTGCTGTACAATTCCCATTTGCGGCTAACTTAATAAAGTCTGCTACTGGTCAAAAAGTAAGCACCGGTTTAGCCAAGCTGAATGGTAATGGAACCGAAGCTGGACAAAGCAAAGCAGTGATCATGCCTTTTGATGATGTTTCAGCGGTGCTCTTTAACCCAGGCGGTGCTTATTTTGCCAACACACGTATGGATTATGACAAAGTAAAAACTGACCCCATCTCTGTATTCATCAGTTTTGTAACACCTATTTCTACCAGTACTTTGAATATTGCAAACAGCAATCCATTCTTGATCAGCAACCAGCGCAGAGGTTATGAAGTGCACTTGCCAGGATTTGCTCCAACAGATTTGGCTGATTTAAAATTACTGGGAACTGGCGAAGATGATTCTGATCCAAAGTCTAATAGGTACTATGTTACCAAAGACAATCACCCATGGGCTTTAAATTTTGCAGGCAGCTTTATCCATCCAATTGAGAGCGCTGCAATCAATACTGCTTACCTCCGTTTCTTTGACTGGGCTCAATCAGGTGGAACTAGCTACCGCGATTGGTACAGCAATACAGGATCAGGTTACAGAAATAATTCAAACTTATTTACCAAGTAATTCCCCACCCTTTTATAGTGTTGTTGATTTTTCATGGAAGCCGCAGTATTGCGGCTTCTTTGTTTTATTTAATGGAGGGATTCTTCCATTGCGTGTTCACCGAATTCTTTTTTGTTCTCAAGACAATTTTAGCAAAACTCTGAGTAGGATCTAGTTTAAATGCAAACCTTTCTTTGTCAATTGCAATGTTGGCAATAGTTTGATATTCGTCAGTAATCCCTTTTTTAAATTGATTGCTGTTAGTCAATAAAATTTCTACCTTTTCTTTCTTAGTATAAGATTTCCAGTGTAAGATCAAACTATCTCCCTGTTGCTCTACGCGTGGGTGAGAGATAGCCACCGGTCCGGTAATAGGCACTCCGTCTAATTCTTCTTGGTTAAGTTTTGGCAGGTCTATTTTTTGAAAACGGGCTATAGTTGGTAAGATATCAACTATAGCGGGTTCATTTTTTTGAAAATAGACATTGGTGTTTTTTAAATTGGAAACCATCCAAGTGGTTCTTTCACGCTCAGATTGTCCACCATGGTTTTTGCCAGTAGCAGCGTCTCTACCATGATCTGTGGTTATGACTATTAGCCAGTCTTCAGCAAAATTTGCTTGCCTATATTGTATGGCGTCCCAGATTTTTCCCATCTCTTGATCTAGATAGCCAATGGCTTTTTCCATTTGGGGGCTATCGCCATATCTATGACCCATATCGTCAGTGTGTTCCAAATAAACCCAAGACAAATCTGGAGCGGATGCCCTTATGCAACTATCGGCCTTGGCCACCACATAATCATCTATTAAATGGGTGTATATAGAACCTTTGTCATGTGGAAATTGAAGGGTATCTAGTTCATAGCCATCAAAAGCTATATCTACTTTAAAGCCGCCAGTAGCTGGCAAACCATCACCCACAAGTTTGGTCCTATTGTCTAACCAGGTAGAAAAAATGGCCGCCTTTTTTTGCGAGTACTGGTTTTTTAAATAGCGGAAAATGGTCCAATAATGGTAATTGGGATCTTTAATATCATTGTTGATGACTTGGTGTTTATTGACCCAAGTACCTGTTAGGAGGTTATTGTATCCTGGAGCGGAAACAGTTGGGGTTTGGTTATAAGTTCCCTTGATGCCACCCACAAAAGCGCGTTTGTAAAAACCCTGTGCAATAATCTTGTCTATATTGGGTTTGTTGGCCTTTTCTAATAGATCCGCAGGAATACCATCAGCAATGACAAATACAACTTTTGGTGTTTTGGCTTGGGCCAGTACATCCATTTTGGTGGTAATAGCTAAAAGGAAAACTATTGAAAACCTATAAATAGAAATGGAATTTTTCATAGTTGGCAAAAATGAGTTTTCTAAATGTAATCCAATATGATGATTTTGTAAACTTGGTTCTAGTCCAAATAAAGTACATTTAAAAAAAAGTCCATGCCGGATTTTCAGATAGATCCCAATATTGCCCGAGCCAAAACCATTGCCAAGGAATTCTATTTAGATGCCCAATATTTTGAAGCATCTAAAGAAAAGATTTTTGCCAAGAGCTGGCAGTATCTTGGTCACAAGCAACAAGTGCAAAATCCGGGACAAGTACAGCCTGTTATTTTATTGGAAAAATATTTGGATGAACCTTTGATTTTGACCAAGGACCAAGAAGGCAAAACACACTGTTTGCCCAATGTATGTAATCACCGAGGCAACCTACTTTGTTATGATGCTTGTAATACCAAACAAATCCGATGCAAGTATCATGGAAGATTATTCCATCTAAATGGAACATTTATCTCCATGCCTGAATTTAGAGAGGTGGAAAATTTTATTCCTGAAAATAATCATTTGCATCAGCTTCCCTTGTTTGAATGGGCGGGTTTGTATTTTACCTGTTTAAATCCTGCAATGCCTGCTGGTACTTATTTTCAAGAGATGATGGATAGGGTTAGTTGGTTGCCCTTAGACAAAATGGTTCATCGCCCAGACCTAGGACAGGAGTTTGAAGTAAATGCCAATTGGGCACTCTATTGCGAGAATTATTTAGAAGGGTTTCATATTCCCTTTGTGCATCCTGCTCTAAATGCAGTAATTGATTTTAAAAATTATAGCACTGAATTATTCGCTTATTCCAATTTACAATTGGGTATTGCTAAGGATACGGAGGCGGCTTTTGATATTCCAGTCACATCAGCGGATTACGGAAAACGTGTTGCTGCTTATTATTTTTGGGTTTATCCCAATCTGATGTTCAATTTTTATCCCTGGGGATTGTCTCTAAATGTAATTGAACCATTAACGCCAACAACTACCAAAGTGAGGTTCTTGAGTTTTGTTTATGATAACAGTAAATTTGAACAAGGTGCCGGTTCGGGATTGAGTAGCATAGAAGCGGAAGATGAGGAAGTGGTACAGAACGTTCAAAAAGGCATTCGCTCAAGGTTTTATAAACATGGTAGGTATGCAGTGCATCGGGAACAAGGCACGCATCATTTTCATTCCCTGATAGCCCAATCATTCAAGCATGACGGAACTCAAGCGTAGCTTATCTGCTAATACCACTATTGCCCTAGTAATAGGTGGCATAATAGGTTCTGGTATTTTTATGAAACCCGCACTCATGGCTTCTCAACTTGGATCTCCTTGGTTGTTATTGAGTGCCTGGGTGGTAGCAGGTATTGTTACACTATTTGGCGCCTTAAGTAATGCAGAAGTAGCCTGTATGTTTCCTGAAACAGGGGGTCAATATGTATTCTTTCAAAAAATGTATGGCAATGGTTTTGCCTTTTTGTATGGATGGAGTGCATTTGCCGTTTTTAATACTGCAGGTAATGCTTCTGTGGCTTGGGTGTTTTCTCAGTACATCAATTATTTTATAGAATTACCAAGGCTAGCTCCCGCAGAAGAGCTTGCCACCATTTGGCATATTCCTTATATAGGTGATATTCATCCATTAGAAAATTTGGGTGTGAAATCAATGACCATTTTGTTGATTTTAATACTCACTACTATCAATTATTTCAGTGTGAACTATGGTGGGGCTTTGCAACGTTTTCTGACCGTTTTAAAAGCTGTAGCCATTGTTGTCTTAATTGGCGGAATCTTATTTTCAGGAAAAGGTTCTTTGCAAAATCTACATGAAACCTTACCAACATCTCCACATGGATGGGCCATGGTAGGCGCTTATATGGCTGCCATTTCAGGTGCATTTTGGGGATACGATGGATGGAATAATATTTGTTTTGTGGCTGGCGAAATAAAAAATCCGCAGCGCAATATTCCACGCAGTTTATTCTTGGGCTTGAGTTTTTGCATACTGGTATATACGCTAGTGAACCTAGCTTATATTTATGTGTTGCCCATTGGACAATTGGCCTTGTCTCCCTTTGTGGCTTCGGAGGCGGCAACAGTTACTTGGGGTTTAATTGGTGGATCCTTGATTGCATTATTGGTGATTCTTTCTACCCTTGGTTCTACCAATGCCAATGTACTTTCAACTGCAAGGGTTACTTATGCTATGGGCGATGGTAATAGACTATTTGCTTGGGCTGGTAAGCCTCAGCCCAAATACCATACCCCTGGCAATGCATTGTGGTTAAACGCTGTCTGGACTGTGGTATTGATTATCAGTGGATCTTTTGATATGCTGACCGATATGCTCATTTTTGTGAGCTGGTTTTTTTATGGCATGAGTGGGCTAGGCGTATTCTTATTACGAAGCCGGATGAAAGAATTTCCAAGACAGTATAAGGTTTGGGGCTATCCCTTGGTGCCCATTTGTTTTGTGGCATTTGTAGCTTTCTTTTTATGCAGTACCCTGATAACAGATATTCAACATTATAGAGACGGTAGCGCACCCATCATTAATTCTTTGTTAGGTTTACTTATAACAGCCATTGGAATACCTGTTTATTTTCTGTCTAAAAAGAAAGGGGCTACTGCCTAATTTGAGCTGCTGTTGTGGAATGAAAATATTCTGCCAGCTTTTTTCTAACTTACCAGTTCTAAATTCTTGCCATGAAACTGTTCAAACGCATTCTACTTGCTTTGTTGATCCTGATTATTGTTGCCGGAGCAGGTACCTATTTTTATTTGCAAAGATTGAAGCCCGATTATAATGCCAATCTGCAATTACCAGGTTTGAGCGCAGAAGTAGAAGTGCTCTATGACAATTATGCTATTCCGCATATTTATGCGCAGAATGAAGAAGACCTATTCTATGCCTTTGGTTATGTACACGCACAAGACCGTTTGTTTCAAATGGAAATGCTACGCCGATTGGCCGATGGTAGATTGGCAGAACTCTTTGGTGACAAGGCTTTGGCCTCGGACAAGTTTTTTAGAATGCTCAGCTTTAGAGAGCAAGCTAAACTCACATTAGCAGAAGTTTACAAAGACCCCAATGCACCTTTTGTAAAAGCAGCCAAAGCTTATTTAAAAGGGATTAACCAATATATTAAAGCAGGCAAGACACCAATTGAATATACCATTGCAGGGATTCCAAAAACAGAATTTACCATGGAAGACATGGAGATTATTGTGGGATTTATGGGTTATACTTTTGTGGGTGCTTTTCGTGCAGAAGCAGTAGCCACCACCATTGCCAGCAAATTTGGCATGGACTATTTTAATGATGTTTTACAAAATTGGCCCGATAGTACCCAATTGATTCCAGTGCAAGCTTCTGAGAAAGCATCGCTGCAAGCATCTGCTAAAAATCTGACCAGCATGGCCGCACAAGTGGGCAGGTTGCAAGAGAACCTACCTTATCCTCCCTTCTTTGGTTCCAATGGTTGGGTGATTGCGGGTTCCAAAACCAAGTCTGGCAAACCCATACTATCTAATGATACGCATATTGCTTTTGCACAACCATCGGTTTGGTATGAAGCAGCACTAGAATGCCCTGGCTATAAAGTCTATGGCAATTTCTTAGCAGGCACACCTGTACCGGCACTGGGTCATTCAGACAAAGGTGGATGGGGGCTGACCATGTTTGAAAATGATGACGCTGATTTTTATAAGGAGAAAGCCAACCCCGCCAATGCCAATCAGGTATGGTATAAAGACCATTGGGAAGACTTGGTAGTGCGCAAAGAAACCATTAAGGTAAAAGGCGGCCCTGATGAAATTTTTGAAGTAAAAAAATCCAGACATGGCTATCTCATGAATGGTGCTTTTGATGGAGTAAAAGAGATTGCTGATCCAATTGCGCTTTGGTGGGTCTATCACCAGTTTCCATCCAGACATTTGCAAGTGTTCTATAATCTAAGTCATGCCAACAATGCAGCCGATGCAGCCGTTGCAGTAGAACCATTGACTGCTCCCGGTTTGAATTTTATGTGGGGCGATACAGCTGGAAATATTGCTTGGTGGGCTGCGGGTAAATTACCCATTAGACCAGCACATGTAAATCCACAACTCATTTTAGATGGATCTACGGGTTTAGATGATCCAACTGGTTGGTTAGACTTTAAACAGAACCCACAAATCCTCAATCCTGCTCGTGGTGTGTTGTATACGGCCAATAACCAACCACAAGACATGGGAACTGGATTGGTACCGGGATATTATGTACCAGCCAATCGCGCCAAGCGCATAGAGGAATTAATATTCACAGATAAAAAAGACTGGGATGAAGAGAGTGTGCGTGCTACTATCAATGACGTTACTAGCAGCACGTATCCGCCATTGTTGGCTAAGATTTTACCCCTGGTGAACCAAGAACAATTAAGCCCATCGGCCCGCAATGCCATGAGTATTTTGCGTAAATGGGATGGAGCACACGGTCTAGAAAATATTGAACCAGCCATCTATTACAAATTCAATTACCTGATTTTGAAATATGCTATGGAAGACGAATTGGGAGCAGAAACTTTTAACCAATTTGAAAACCAAGCCAGTTTAAAACGCAATACGGTTAGCTTATTGCTAAACGATAGCTCTAAATGGTGGAACAATATTCATACCCCTGAAAAAGAAACCAGGGCTCAGATTTTCACTCGCGCCATGAATGATGCAGCAGATCAACTAGTGAAACAACTAGGAGAAAATACCGCCAACTGGCAGTGGAAAAAACTGCATACCCTAGAACACAAACACCCACTTGGAATTATTCCTGTGGCAGGTAAATGGTTTAATGTTGGCCCCATTCCACTCATGGGTGGTAGGGAGACCATCAATAACCTTGATTTTAATTTAGATAGCACTGGACTTTACAAAGTGACTTATGGACCAGCCTTGCGTAGGGTCATCGATTTTGGTAATCCTGGAGGAGCCATGAGCGTGAACCCAACGGGTCAGTCAGGTTATTTTATGAGTCCACACTACGATGATCAAGCATTGATGTTTGCACAGGGAGGTAAGCGTCCTGAATTAACACAAAGAAATGAAGTTGAGAAAAAGAAGATTGGTAAAACGGTGTTTAAGCCATAGACGTTATCTATGGGTTAATTCATTTAAATAAATGCTATAAATGCAACTGATGTTGTAATTTTATCCATTGACAATCATTTAAAAAACGATTCATATATGGAACAACATGCAGCTGGCGCTCCTGAGGGTAAATGCCCTTTTTCAGGAGCTAGCAAAAAACAAGTAGCTGGTTTTGGTACAGCTAACCGTGACTGGTGGCCTAATCAATTAAAGTTGAATATTCTTCGTCAGCATTCCAACCTGTCTAACCCCATGGGTGAGGCATTTGATTATGCTGCTGAATTCAAGACCTTAGATTTAGACGCGGTAAAACAAGACCTTGCCAAATTGATGACCGATTCACAAGACTGGTGGCCTGCTGATTATGGTCATTATGGTCCTTTCTTTATTCGTATGGCTTGGCATAGTGCAGGTACTTATAGAACTGCAGACGGACGTGGTGGTGCTGGTAACGGTACACAGCGTTTTGCACCATTGAATAGCTGGCCTGATAATACCAACTTAGACAAAGCCCGTTTGTTGCTTTGGCCTATCAAACAGAAATATGGTAGAAAACTGTCTTGGGCAGATTTAATGATCCTAGCTGGTAATATGGCTTTGGAAACCATGGGCTTCAAGACTTTTGGTTTTGGTGGTGGACGTGCAGACGTTTGGGAACCGGAAGAAGATATCTATTGGGGTTCAGAAAAAGTATGGTTAGATGACAAACGTTATACTGGCGATAGGGATTTGGAAAATCCATTGGCTGCGGTACAAATGGGTTTGATCTATGTAAATCCAGAAGGCCCTAATGGCAATCCTGATCCAATGGCTTCAGCTAGAGACATTCGTGAAACATTTGCACGTATGGCCATGAATGATGAAGAAACCGTAGCCCTGATTGCAGGTGGACACACATTTGGTAAAACACATGGTGCCGGTGATCCAGGTAAATATGTAGGACCAGAACCAGCAGGTGCTCCAATTGAAGAACAAGGCCTTGGTTGGAAAAATACCATGGGAACTGGACACGGTGAAAATACCATTACCAGTGGATTAGAAGGTGCATGGACTACAACACCAACTCAGTGGAGCAATAACTATTTTGAAAACCTGTTTGGTTTTGAATGGGAACTCACCAAGAGTCCTGCAGGTGCAAATCAATGGACACCAAAAAATGGTGGCGGTGCAGGAACCGTTCCTGATGCACATAATCCAGCTAAGAAACACGCGCCATTCATGTTAACTTCTGATTTGGCTTTGCGTGTTGATCCAGCTTATGAAAAAGTTTCTAGACGTTTTTATGAAAACCCTGATCAATTTGCAGACGCATTTGCAAGAGCATGGTTCAAATTAACGCATAGGGATATGGGACCACGCGCTCTTTATTTGGGTAAAGACGTACCTGCAGAAGAATTAGTATGGCAGGATCCTATTCCAGCAGTTAGTGCTCCATTGATTAATGCAGCCGATATTGCTGATTTGAAAAAACAAATCTTAGCAAGTGGATTAAGCGTTTCAGAATTAGTGAATACGGCTTGGGCTTCTGCATCTACTTTCCGTGGTTCTGACAAACGTGGTGGTGCCAATGGTGCACGCATTCGTTTGACCCCACAGAAATATTGGGCAGTGAATAACCCAACACAATTGACCAAGGTATTGGATGTGTTGGAAAATATTCAAAGAAGCTTTAATACAGCGCAGGCAACTGGTAAAGCAGTATCTGTTGCTGATCTAATTGTACTGGCTGGTGTTGCTGCTATTGAAAAAGCAGCTGCTGATGCAGGACATAGCATTGAAGTGCCTTTCACTGCAGGAAGAACTGATGCTTCACAAGCACAAACCGATGTTGAATCTTTCTCTGTGATGGAACCAGGAGCTGATGGCTTCCGTAATTATGCCAAAGCGCGTTACACTGTTTCTGCAGAAGAGTTGTTGATAGACAGAGCACAATTACTTACTTTGACTGCTCCAGAAATGACAGCATTGGTGGGTGGATTGCGTGTGTTGAATGCCAACTACGACAATTCTGCACATGGTGTGTTCACCAAGCGACCAGGAGTATTGAGCAATGATTTCTTTGTGAACTTGTTAGACTTTGGTACAACTTGGAAAGCAACATCAGCAACCAAAGATGTATTTGAAGGTCATGATAGAAAAACAGGAGAACTCAAGTGGACTGGTACTCGTGTAGACTTAATCTTTGGATCAAACTCTGAACTACGTGCTATTGCTGAAGTATATGGCTGCGCCGATGGTCAGGAGAAATTTGTGAAAGATTTTGTGGCTGCATGGACCAAGGTGATGAACCTTGACCGTTTTGACCTAGCATAATATTCTAACTCTAGATTAGTGAAGAGCCCCCAACATTGTTGGGGGCTCTTTTTGTTAGATCTCTACAATATTGAGTTCGTTGTTCTTGTATTTGTTGGCTTTTAATTGTTTGCCCACTATCTTTTTAATCAGTGCAGCAATGGCCAAGATTAAATGCTTTTTGGCATAAGGCCGATAGTATAAAATGCTTACTTCTCTTACAGGAAAGGGCTTGTGGAAAAAGCTGATCCTAGATTTTCTTTCGGCTGATAGACTTTGATAATAGAGTTCTGGGATTAATGTAAGCCCGCCAAATTCATCCACCATATTCAACAAGGTATCAAAGGAATTGGCCTGAAATTGCAGGTTCTTGTGTTTGAGTTCTTTCTTTTTTAAAGCACAGAGATTGATAAACTGTTCGCGCAAACAATGCCCTTCTTCCAACAACCAAATCTTGTGGTCCTTGATCTCATCAGGTAACAGGTATTTCTTTTTGGAATCAGTTTTACCATAGACCAAGAGCGTTTCATAATAAAGAATCTCTTCTTCCATACCACTGTGTTCAATGGGCGTAGAGAGAATGCCCATATCAATGCTTTCTTCTTTTAATTGTTCCAGAATGCCATTGGTGTTGATCTCCAAAATTTCAAAACTGAGTTTGGGATAACTGTTCAGCAATTCTTGAATAATCTTTGGCAATAAGGTATTGGCGATTGTAGGAATAATCCCAATCTTAATATGCCCCTCAATCTCTGGTTGATCCTTTCTGGCTTTTTCTTTTAAGATTCTGCTATGTTCTAGAATACTATGGGCTTCTTTTAAAATCTGCAAGCCAATATCTGTAGTGAGAATGGGATTTTGTTTTCTATCAAAAATCACAGCTCCCAATTCTTCTTCCAATTTTTTGATCATGGCACTCAAAGTTGCTTGTGCCACGTGACAATGCTCAGCCGCCTTGGTAAAGCTTTTGAGTTTGTCTACTGCAATAATATATTCTAGTTGTTGTATGTTCACTTGATGGATTGCAATTTAATGCTTCCTGTTTTAATTCCTTTACCAGTTACGGTAACTGTTATGTCTCCCGCCTGTTTGCTGCTCTGCACCAAGACTACCAGTTTACCGCTAAAGGCCTTCATAGTAGTGGATTGAAAAGGCACTAAGGAGCTGGCATCGCCATTACAGACTGCTTTAAAAATTCCTGCACCTGTTACACTAAAACTCAATTCATTGTCAGCAGTAGGGCAGGGATTACCATTTTTGTCTATTACGGTAACTGTTACAAAACTTATGTCATCGCCATTGGCATCTAATTGTTTTCTGTCTGCTTCTAAGACCAATTGATTAGGACTATCTGCCGTAACAATGCTTTTCTCCATTACAGCTTTTCCTTGTTTGTCATAAGCCACAACTTTTACTGTACCTGGTTCATACTTTACATCCATCCACATGAGTCTATAACGGTTTAACCAACTGCTATTGTTTTTTTCTTGCACACCCATGCTTTTTCCATTGACAAATAATTCTGCCTTGTCATAGTTGGTGTAGACAAATACAGGAGTGGTTTCTCCTTCTCTACCAGCCCAGTTCCAATGTGGTAAAATATGCAAGGTATTTTCCTTGGTATTCCACCTGCTCTTGTACAAATAGAAACGGTCTTTGGGTAGACCTGCCAAATCATTGATCCCAAAATAAGAACTTCTTGAAGGCCATTGTTCGTCATAAGGAGTGGGCTCACCCAAGTAGTCAAAACCGGTCCAAACAAATTCACCTAAGACCCAGGGCTTGTCATCAATTAATGCAAATTGCTCATCGGGTAAATTAGACCAATCACAGTATTCCAAATCATAAGAAGAGGATTGGTTATCGGGGTACTGTTTGTTTTTATATTCCTTCACGGGGAATTTGTAAATTCCTCTGGAACTCACGGTAGAAGCGGTTTCTGAGCCAAGTAGGAATCCTTGAGGGTATGCTTTAAAGGCATCGTCATAGAGCTTGGTTCTATAGTTTAAACCCGGAATATCCAGTATGGCGCCAAACCCATTTTGAATAGTTGCTTTTACTTGATCCATCCCAACGGTTACTGGACGGGTTGGGTCTTCTCTGTGAAAAATCTCTTGCAACCATTTGGCGCGTTTTACCCCTTCTGCATAGTGTTGATCAGGTACTTCATTACCCGAACTCCACATGACAACACAGGGATGGTTTCTGGTAGCATGTACCATATTGACAACGTCTTTTTCTGCATCGGTATTAAAATATCGGGCATAGCCATTTTTTACTTTTGGTTTGGCCCACTCGTCAAAAGTTTCTGCTAAGAATAGAAAACCCATTTCATCACAAAGATCCAATTGCTCCTGCGATGGCATATTGTGTGAGCTTCTAATGGCATCGCAACCCATGTCTTTTAAAATGCGTAGTTGTCTGCGAAGCGCGGCAATATTTATTGCGGCACCCAAGGGTCCTAGGTCATGGTGTAAACAAACACCTTTGAATTTTCTGCTTTGCCCATTCAAGCTAAATCCAGTACTTGGTAAATAACTAATTTGACGAATCCCAAACCGGCTAGTTAGTTGATCTTTTAATTGTCCCTTTACATAGACCCTTGAAATGGCTTTATAGAGATAGGGTGTTTCAGGACTCCAAAGCATTGGATTTTTTACAGCCAGATCCTGCTCAAATTCATTACCAAATTTGGTACCGGCAGTATCTATAGAAACACGTTTGTTATTGGCATCAAGAATTTCAGTCACCAATTGAAGATCCTTGCCTGCTGTCTTGGTTTTGATTTTTACCTTGGCTAGCTCTGCTGAAATAAAAGGGGTGGTGATGTAAGTGCCCCATTGCTCAATCCCTATTTCATTTTTGATTTCAATGCGCACATTTCTATACAAACCTGCACCAGGATACCATCTGGAAGATTCACTCACATTATTCAAATGAACAGCCAGCAGATTTTTTCCGTTGGATGCTAATTGATTGGTAATGTCTAAATAGAAATAGTTGTAACCATAATTCCATTCACCTACTTTTTGTCCATTCATATAAACCCTTGGTTTACTCATGGCACCATCAAAAATGATGATGGCTTTTTCACCTTTCTTTAAAGGGGCTAAATCAACTGTTTTTCTATACCATCCTTCTCCAATATAGGGTAGGGCACCTGTTCTACCAGTTTTCTCACTGGCCTGCTTTTCTCCATTCTGTGTAATGGCTACTACTTGTTTGTCTATCTCTTTGTCAAAGGGTCCGTTAATGGCCCAATCATGGGGTACAGAAACGGTTTGCCAATCTTTATCATTAAAATTGGTTTGGAATGCTTGGGCATTTGTTCCCTTAGCAAATTTCCAACCTTCTTTGAGTGGGATAACAGTTCTGGTCTGGGAGTTGGCTGCTTGCAAGAGAAATAACTGGATCAAAATGGCAGCGCAAAATCTGAGTGGCATGGTGCATCTTTTTAGTCCTGAAATGTACTAAAATAGGAGCATTTAACTGTTCTGAGCTAACAGATGCCATTATTGTTGAAACAGAATCAATTCGTTATTGTAGTCAATGGTCACTTTAAAATATTTTAAAAATGAACCACCAATGGCGCCTTTTACTATCTTATCCATAGATCCAATCATACCCTTTGACCATGCTTCGTCGGGTCTTTTTGAAAACCAAACTGGGCCGGCGCTTAAATTCCCAACTTTTACCAGCGGAACTTGAATCATATCCGCGCCATTAAACTCTCCTTTTTCAATGACTTTCCAATCAGGGTGTTGCTGATGCCATTCATCAAAAATACTTTTTGAAATAAATGATCCGGCAGTTGCTTTTGTTTCAATCCCCAATTTTGTTTTGCCACTATCGCTTAACAAAAATGTGGCACCGGTATCAAATAGAAAATCTATGACTTTTCCATCTATTTCTAATTTCATGCTTGGATGCCCAAAACGTTTATTACCCATCAAGTCCTTTTTAAATCCAAGGTTTTGTATATTGGGGTTGTTTGTCTCTTTTGAAATAGGCGTATTGATAAACATGGCAGCATTTAAATAATCAAAAGTCCATGCATGATTAATGAAAAAGAACTGACCTAAAAAAGCTTCATAATTCACAAACTTTGAAAAAAATCTTGTTTCATTGTTATCATCTGGCGCTTGATAAAAAGGTTGATCTAAGTATTTTTTAAAATAAGCTTGTATTTCAGGATATGGAATGGGACTGTTCTGGTAGAGGTCTTTTGCCAAAATATATTTGGTGCTATCCTTGTCAATCACCAACAATTGAATTTTAGATTGAAGCTTTAGTTTTGCCACTGTAGAAGCATAAATGGCAGTATAACCTCCGCCGGTATCACAAAATCCTAGAATGGTATCTCGCTGCTCAGTGGGTATTTTCAAAAAAAATCTTCCTTCAATCAAACTTGCGGGTAGTCTAGTTCCATGCTCTTTTGTTTCATTAGGTTTTTGAGAAAAACTAACTGTTGAAAATAAAATTATAAACACGAATAAATTTTTCATCAATGCCTTTTTAAGTCTAATACAATAAAACTATTAATGATTATAACGGCTTTATTTGGTTAATTACAATCAATTTAATCAATAAAGGCAAAAATGAAGAATGAAATTTCTCAATAGGATGTTGCTAAAACATAATTAACTGTTTGTTTTAGAGCAAGGTTATTCGTTACTTATTCATAATCAATGCTAATATTAATTTTCAACCTGATATTTTTCGCATCAGCATTTCTAAAGGGCCATTTTTAATTTTTTTAGACCAAGCTATACTGAATAGGATGCTTAATAAATAGTAAAAGATGGCATAGCAAAGAATATAGATGGCTGCTGTTGGTTTTTCGTCTTCTAACAATCCAGTATAATGTTTTCCTGTGAGGGCTGCTAATAGTATCATACCTAATGTCAGGTGACTTATATAATGCGTAAGTGTCATTTGACCGGTTTTCTGTAAAGCTAGAATAAAAGTGTTTTTTGCAAATCTTTCTCCAATTAACATGCAAATTGGAATGACCATTAAGGCAAATCCTATGGTGACCAGAACAAATGGTAGGTAGGGTGGAAAATATTCTGCCATCATATAGCTGGTCCAATAGGTATCAAAGCATTGTTGTTTTGCTGCATAGCGTAAACACTGAATGAGGACAAATAGGAGAAGACCTACAAAGAAAATCTGTTTTTTAGTTTTCCTTTCTTGCCAATCCAATCGGCCCAGCCACATACCCAACAAAAAATAGGAAATCCATGGAAATAAGCTATTCCAACCATTGTAAAGACTGTTTCTTAAAAAGCCTAGTGGCGCCCAAAAATCAAGATATTGATAAGTTGTAAAATCCCAACCTGTTTGTATGGGTATGAAATTGAGTACTAAATGAAAAACAATCACTGCTACTAGAGCACCAATCAGATAGTAACGTTTTGGAACAAATAATAGAAAGGCAGCCACGTGCATATAACCGCCATAAAAATGTAGAATATCGCCAGACCACCAATTGAATAATAATAGACCCAAGGCAAATAGGAACCAGGAACGCTTTAAGACTTTTGATTTGAGGGCAGATTTTTCTTCAAGATTATAATCCTTTCTATCAGTCATTAAGGAAAGCCCCATGCCTGCGCAAATAATAAAAATGGCAGTACTATTTCCTGTGAAAATGTTTAGAAAATGACAAATTGGGTCTGTTGGAGTCATTACGGAACCAAAGGAAAAATTAAAATTGACAATGAACATGCCAAATATGGCATAAGCCCTAGCTAGGTCAAACCCAATGATTCTTGAACCATTTGTTTGATTTCTTTCAGCCACATTTGATGTAAACATCTTCAAATGTAATTGGAAAGCTGAAATGCAATCAAAATATTAAACATAAATTTTAACTTCAACTATTTTATCAATCAGCAGTTGTTCTTTTTTTCTAATCTCCGCTTTGAGTGGCAGTAAATAAGTATTCTTTTTGCTGTCAAACCAAATAGCTGTTTTCCATTCAGTACTACCAATTAGGGCAATAACTTTTAACCTGCCCCAGCCTTCTTCATCCATTTTAAAAACCATTCTAATTTCTTGTGAGAGTTTAGAGGGTAAGGAAACAAAATACCAGCCACCTGGTCCTTGATGTTGCCAGGGTTTGGCTTTGAATTGGTATTGGACAGTTTTTTGATTCATTTTTTAAGCTAATTATTTTCAATAGGCTTGATGAATTTAGCAGGTACCCCACCATAAATGCAATTATCAGGAACATCTTTATTAACCACGGATCCTGCAGCAACAATGGAATTCTCACCAATAGTCACACCTGGTAGAATGGTTGCTCCGGCCCCAATCCAGGCATTCTTTTTAATTAGAATGGCACCTAACACTAAGGACTTTCTTTGCGTTGGGTCTATTGGATGATTCTCAGTAACCAGGTTTACACGAGGGCCAATGAGTACATTGTCTTCAATGGTTATACCACCTAGATCTAAAAAGCTGCAAGCATGATTGATGAATACATTCTTTCCAATCCATGTATGCTTTCCAAAATTGGTATGAAAGGGTATAAATATGGTAGTGCTTTGATCTAATTCTTTTCCAATGATTTCGCTAATCCTATTTCTACTTTCAGCAATAGAGGTAGAACTATTCAATTGCGCAGAGCGCTGAATGGTTTGTGCAACAGTCTCCCACAATAGATTTAATTGAGGATGATCATTTGGAATTAATCCACCAACAAGCATTTGTTCAAAAAGGTCCATATATATAATTAAAGTCAAAAAAGTAGGCTAATGGGTAATTTGTGATTCGCTGATTTAAAATTAATTGTTTTAAACTGCTTTTTTTGACCATTTGCACTTGCCACTTATATAAAAGGCCTTATTGACGTTCTAATTCTTGTTAAATTACCTAGTTGCAACAAAAAGCCCAATATGCGATTGCTTGTTTTTTATTTAATCTTTCTTTCATCTGAGTTAAATGCTCAAGCAACAGTTCTGTCAAATGATCTTTTAATTAAGTCTATTGATCATCAAAATACTAAGTTTCAACAAATTGTTAATACTAGTGCGCCATTGTACAATGGAACAGTCTATATAAAATATTGGAACAAAGTAATTGGCCACCCTTATTTTGATTCTGATCAATTTAAAACAGCAGATATTAGCTTTCAGAATTTCATTTATCGTGATATTCCATTAAAATACGATTTAGTGAAAAATCAACTAGTTATTTTTAATGCTACAAAGGAATTTGAGATGGCTATTTTAAATGACTATGTTTCTGAGTTTAAGATCAACAACCACCGCTTTATCAAAATAAACGCTGACAGTGTTCATGAATATAATCCTGGTCCAGGATTTTATGAATTGTTGTATAATGGACATTCTTCTGTTATAGCAAATTATTACAAAAGAATTGAGGCTTCATTAAAGGCAGAGGATAATACTTCAAGCTTTGTGAAATACAATAAATTTTTTGTCTTCTCACTTAATGAGTACCATGAAGTAAAGAGGATTTCAGATTATTTTAATTTGTTCAAAGATCAAAAAGAGCAATTAAAAAAGTATATGCGAAAAGGAAAACTAAATTATATTAAAGATCCTGCAAAAACATTAGTTGAATTGGCTACTTATTTAGATACAATTACCCATGAGTAGACCAATAATCATATATTGTATTTCTTGTTACTTTTTTGTATTGCTATCGTTGAATGCCAACGCACAAGCTAAAGAAAAATTTACCATAAAAGAGTATAGCCAAGTTTCTGCAAAAATTTTTATTGGTGATTTAGCGCAAAAGTTTAATTGTAAAATTTATTTTGAAATCAAGGATATTGATTCAATTAATATCTCACTAAAGGAAGGCGCTTACTCACTCTTTGAAGTTTTGCAATTGACCATTCAAACAAATGGTTTGCAATTTGCAATAGATGGATTTGGAAATGTATTTATTTCAAAAAAGTTTCAGCTTCAAACAGAACTTGCAATTAACTATTTTGATAAACAAACGGATAGCTTAAATTCTAAGCCTAATATCCCACTACCAGATTTTAGTAAATTAGAAAAAACCCAATTAAATATTTCAATTGAGCAGAAATTATTTGAAGTAGGAAACAAGACAAGTATAAATGATAAATCCGAAACAGTACTGGCTGGATATGTTAGGGATTTTAAAAATGGAGAAGCTATTAGTGGTGCTATAGTTTTTGTTGATAATAGTAATGTTAAAATCATCACTGATCAGTTTGGATATTATACACTTCGTTTACCAAGAGGCAGGCATACACTATATGTTAGTAGCATGGGTATGAAAGATACCAAACGTGAACTTCAATTATATAGTGAGGGTAAATTAAACATTGAGATGAATGAATATATCGCAAGTTTAAAAGCAGTTACTGTTGTTAATGATCGAAGATCTAATTTGAGAGGCACTCAAATGGGTGTAGATAAAGTATCCATTAAAACCATCAAACAATTGCCCTCCGTTTTAGGAGAGTCAGATGTATTAAGAGTAGTGCTTACTCTGCCAGGTGTAACTTCTGTAGGCGAAGCAAGCACAGGGTTCAATGTGCGAGGGGGAGCAGCGGATCAAAATTTAATTTTATTAAATGATGCCACCATTTATAACCCATCCCATTTATTTGGATTTTTTTCAGCGTTTAATGCCGATGTGGTTAAGAGTGTTGAATTGTATAAAAGTGCAATTCCTGAAAAATATGGAGGTAGACTTTCAAGTGTTTTAGAGGTAAGCACCCGCGATGGAAATAGTAAAAAGCTTAGTGGGTCAGGTGGAATTGGTCTTTTAACTAGTAGGTTAACCTTAGAAGGTCCAATCAAAAAGGATAAAACTAGTTTTATTTTAAGTGGCAGAACTACTTATTCAAACTGGATCCTAAATCAAATACCAGAAGAATCTTATAAAAATAGTAAAGCTTCTTTTTATGATTTGAATTTACAAATCACGCATCAGTTTAACGCAAAAAACAGCTTGTATATAACTGGATATTTAAGTCACGATGACTTTAGATTAAATAAAGACACAACTTTCCAATACGGTAATAAAAATTTGATTGTTAAATGGAAGCATATTGTAAATAATTGTCTCAATTCAGTTTTATCTGTTGGGACTGACAATTATGGATACAATATTAGTAGCACTGAAGTTCCTCTTAATGCATTTAAGCTAAGTTTTAATATTAGTCAATCTCATTTGAAGTATGATTTTAATTATAATCCTTCAAATAAACATTCCATCAGTTTTGGTTTGAATACCTTGCTTTATAAATTAGACCCAGGTGTATTTGAGCCAAATTCTCCAGTTTCGTTGGTACAATACAATAAGGTTCAAAAAGAACAGGCTTTAGAATCTGCACTTTATTTTGGTGATAATATTAAAGTGAATAATGACTTAACAATAAATCTTGGTCTGCGTTATTCAATATTTAATTATTTAGGCGCCCGTTTGCAATATCAATATGTTCCAGGGATTCCTAAACAGGAAAATACCATTATTGACAGTATTCAATATGGAGCCGGAAAAAATATAAAGACCTATCATGGTCCAGAAGTTAGATTTTCTATGCGCTATAGCTTAAAAGAGAATGCAAGTCTTAAGTTTAGTTTTAATTCTTTGAGACAATATATACACACATTATCGAACACAACCGCTATTTCACCAACAGATATCTGGAAACTCAGCGACCTCAATATTGCACCGCAACAAGGTTATCAGGCTTCTATAGGGTATTATAAAAATCTAAAAGGAAATAGTATTGAACTTTCGTTTGAGGTTTATTATAAATGGATGCGTCATTATTTAGATTTTAAAAGTGGCGCAAACCTTATTATGAACAAGCATATTGAAACAGAACTGATTAATACCAATGGCGTAGCATATGGTGCTGAGTTCATGATTAAGAAAACAGCTGGGAACTTAAACGGCTGGTTAAGCTATACATATTCTAGAACCTTTTTAAAGATGAATGATCCTCTTGCCCAAGAAATTATTAATAATGGAGAGCAGTATCCAGCTAATTATGATAAACCTCACAATATTAATTTAGTTGGAAACTATCAATTTTCACATAGACTAAGCCTTTCTTTGAATGGTGTTTATAGTACTGGCAGACCAATTACATTGCCAATAGCCGTTTTTTATCAGGCAGGGGCCCAACGCGTTTTATATTCTAACAGAAACCAATTTAGAATTCCTGATTATATAAGAGCAGATTTGTCTATTAACTTGGAAGGCAATCATAAAATTAAGAAGCTAGCCCATAGTTCTTGGTCCATGGGTGTTTATAATGTGTTTGCCAGACAGAATCCTTATTCAGTCTATTTTATCCAAGAAAATGGATTAATAAAAGGATACCAACTTTCTATTTTTGCAACTGCTATACCTTTCATCACATACAATTTTAAATTTTAGTAAGATGAAATTAGTAAGAATTTTATTTTTCATCTTTTTGATCATTCAGTTTGCTTGTAAAAAGCCTTATGATGTTCCAGCCATTAATATCAATTATGCCTACTTGGTTTTAGAAGGAAATATTGAAATAGGCAATAATAAAGTTTCTATTATTCATTTAAGCAGAACACAAACTTTAAAAGATACTTCAATTACAACTCCAGAAACGCTAGCAAAAGTTATGATTGAATCAAACAATGGTTCTAGCTATCCATTAAATGAGACTTCTACTGGTGAATATACTTCTAGCCCTTTGCAGTTAAATAGTCTTCAGGAATATCGGTTAAAAGTAATTACCGCCAATTCTGATCAATATGTTTCAGCATTCGTAAAAGGAAGAACAGCTCCAGAAATAGATAGTGTTACTTGGAAACAAGATATAGATTTGAAAATATTTGTACATACACAAGACCCTAATAATAATACAAGATTTTATAAATGGGAGTTTGATGAAACAGCTCAGCATAATGCACCAATAGAATCTAATCTTGGTGTAAAAGATGGATTGATATTTTATAGGGATTCTACAACACAGGTTTATAATTGTTGGAATACAACTCGCTCAAATACAATTGCAGTAGCAAGTACTAAAGCTTTAAGTACAGATGTTGTTAGCTATCAGCAAATTCATAAAATAATAAAAAATGATTCCCGTTTAGACATAAGGTATAGTATCAATGTTCGTCAATACGCTATTTCTGAGGAAGCATATCAATATTGGCAAATTTTGCAAAAAAGCACTCAACAAACTGGTAGCATCTTTGATCCACAACCTTCACAATTAAGCGGTAATGTTACTTGTGTAAATGACCCCAAAAAAATAGTCATTGGATTTATTAGTGCTGGTTCATATACAGAAAAAAGAATTTTTATTAATAATTCTGAACTTTCAAACTGGGCATTTACCTCTGCGGGCGTAGAGTGTACGGTACGTTTTGGTAGTCAAAATCCGAATAATTATTTATTATATAATTATTCAGATACTTCTTACGCTCCACAGTATTTTATTACTGGTGGTGGAATTGCCTTGTACAAAATATCATGTTTGGATTGCAGAAGAGCTGGTGGAACCAGTATTAAACCAGCTTTCTGGAAATAAATAATTAAAAATTGGAAAACAAAAGTTCATTTAGATTTCATTTCATTATTTGCATCATTCTGATTTTGCAATCTGTTAGTGTATTTAGCCAAGTTGGAAAATCAGTGGTTGCTTTTGAATCATATTCCATCAATCATTTACAAGAAAAAGTATTTGTACATACCGACAAAGAAAATTATGTTACTGGAGAAATTTTATGGTTCAAATTATATCTTACAGATGCCCTGTTGAATAAACCTTTGAATTTGAGCAAAATTGCTTACGTGGAGGTTTTAGACATGTTACATAAACCAATACTCCAATCTAAGGTAGAATTAAAGAAAAGCATGGGCGATGGAAGTTTCCTACTTCCATACTCTTTGCAATCAGGCAACTATCTATTTCGTTGTTATACTGGTTTAATGAAGAATTCTACAGCAGATTATTTCTTTGAGAAACAGCTTACTATTATCAACCCTTTTAAGAAACCAAATTGGTCTGAGGCCAAATCCTCGGTTTTTAATGTTCAATTTTTTCCAGAAGGCGGAAATTTAGTATCTGGAATGGAATCAAAAATTGGATTCAAAGTAACCAATCAATATGGAAAATCATTTGAATTAAATGGTTTTATTGAAGATGAAACCAAACAAAAAATTGTTCAATTTAAAACATCTCGATTTGGGATGGGTCAATTTTTGTTTACCCCTGCATCTGGTAGTAGATATAAAGCCAGTGTAGAGATTGAAGGTAATAAAATGACCTATGAATTGCCAACTATTTATCAGAATGGAGTTGTTTTAAGATTAATTGAAAACTCAAGTAAGCAAATTATTATAGCAGTTCAAGCATCAAAAGAGATTCAACATTTAGAACTATTAGTTCATTCTAAGAAATCAATAAATGCTTTATCGCTTCCAAATTTAGTAAATGGCAAACTTCAGTTTTTGTTACCAGATTCATTATTGGGAGAAGGGATAACCCAGTTTACTTTATTCGATGAGCAGCATCAACCTTTGTGTGAACGATTATTTTTTAGGAAACCTGTTCATGTCTTAGAATTTAATACACGAATCAGTTCAGAAAGTTTTACTACAAGAGCTAAAGTAGATTTATCAATACATGCAACCAACAATTTGCAACCTGTTGTTTCAAATCTTTCCTTATCTGTTTTTCTGTTAGATTCTTTGCAAACAGCACCTCACTCTAACTTGCTAAGCTATTTATGGTTAGAATCTGACTTGAAAGGCGAAATTGAAACACCTGAATATTATTTCTCAGATGCCCCAGATCTTTCTGAGTGTACTGAAAATCTATTACTCACACAAGGATGGAGAAGATTTTTATGGAATGATGTTTTTGCAAATAATAATAAAATTCAAAATGAGTATTCCGAATTAAACGGTCATCTTATATGGGCAAAAGTTACCAAAAAAATAGGTGGGCAAGTTGCCGAGGGCGTAACTGTTTACTTGTCATTACCCGGTGTAAGACCTACATTTAATCAAGGGATTAGTGATAAAAATGGACTGGTTCTGTTTAATATTCCAGCTTTTTTTGGTAATAATCAATTGATATTACAAACCAACAGTAAAATAGATAGTAATTATCAAATTGATTTAGTTGATTCTTATTCAACATTATACTCAAGTCGTAAACTTCATCCTTTTGCGTTACAAGAATCCTTGGCAAATTTGTTAAAGGCACATAGTATACAATCCCAGGTTGGAAATATTTATTATGCCGATCAACAACAAAAATTTTCATATCCTGAAGAAATGGACACCATGCCTTTTTTTGGCAAATCAACTCATCGGTATTTATTAGATGATTACACAAGGTTTATTACAATGGAAGAAGTGTTGAGGGAATATGTAGAAGGTGTCCGATTAAGAAAAACTAGTAACACGTTTAGTATGCGATTATTTAATGAAAGCTATAAAAATTATTTTGAAACAGAACCCTTGGTTTTATTAGATGGAGTTCCAATTTTTGATATGAACCAATTTATATCTCTGGACCCTTTAAAAATTAAAAGAATTGATATATTAAATCAACAATTCTTTCAAAGTAAATTTCTTATAAACGGGATACTTAGTTGTAATACTTACAAAGGAGATTTGGATGGATTTAACCTTGATCCCAATGCGTTAGTATATGCATATGAGGGATTACAATTAAAACGAGAGTTTTATGAACCAACTCATCAAGAAAATAAGAAAATGCTTAATGGGTTACCAGATTTTAGAAATGTTCTCATTTGGAACCCTGAACTTATCACCGATTTGCAGGGTAATCAGAAAGTATCTTTTTATAATTCAGATATTGCAGGTAAATATGTAGTTGTAATTCAAGGAATGACCCAAACTGGTGTTCCCGGATTTTCAAAAGTTTATTTTGAGGTAAAATAATTTGAATTGTTGTTTTGGTATTCTGTTTTAAACATCAACGAAGAATTTTTTCCATCTTCTTGCCCTTAGCCAATTCATCCACCAATTTGTCTAAATATCTAACTTGTTTCATCAAAGGGTTTTCAATCTCCTCTATCCTATAACCACAAATGACACCTGTAATAAGGTGTGCGTTGGGATGTATTTTTGCTTCTTGGAAGAAAGTTTCAAAATTAACTTTCTCACTATTAATTTTTTCGATTGCTTTCTCGTTGTAACCTGTTAACCATTCAATCACTTGGTGTAACTCTTGCTTTGTTCTTCCCTTTTTCTCCACTTTTGTTATATAGAGCGGGTAAACCGATGCAAAACTCATTTTTGCAACGCGTTGAATTTGCGTTGTTGTAATTTCCATTTTAATATGCAATGTTTATTGTCTGTATTGATTTGCTTTTATATTATCTGCCGCTAGTTGAACGGTTTCTTCTATTCGCTTTAGCCTGGTTTCCGCTTTTTTAGCATTCAGAATCCATTCTAAGATACCCCTTCTTGAAGATGGTGAAAAAGCAAGAAAGTTATTTAAAGCTTTTTTGTTTTTATTAAGTAACTCTTGTAAGTCATCCGGAATAACTAAGTTCTGTACGTCTACCAATGCTTCCCAAGTACCGGTCTGTTTTGCAAGATCAATCATTTTTTGACCACTCTCCTTAATCAAGCCTAGTTCAGTTAGTTTTGCAACACGCTCTCTATTAGCCTTACTCCAATTACTCTTTGGCTTTCTAATAGAAAAATATTGGTAACAACTTTCTGCATCTCTTTTTTTAGCAATACTATCAATCCAGCCAAAACAAATGGCTTCTTCTACAGCTTCTTCATATTTACAGCTTTTAATACCGCTGTTTTTATTGTAAATAATCAACCAAACAGATTTTTCAGATTGGTGATTCTTCTCCAACCATTTTCTCCATTCCTTACGAGACTTAGCGTAGTATTGTTTTACTTCTAGAATTGTCTATTGTTTTATAGTTAATGCACCAGAGGGACACTTATTTACAGTAGCAATAATAGCCTCAGAAGTAGCGCCATCTAAATTGATCCAGGGATGCTGTTGTGGTTGAAATACTGCCGACAAATGCTTGACACAGTTAGCAGAATGAATGCATTTTCCTGATTGCCAAACCACAGTGATTTCACCGTTTGAATATTCTTTAACTAGATTCTTTTTGTCCATATTTGAAAATACAAAAAAGTCGGAACATTGGTTCCGACTTATAAATGCTTTTCAATTTTTTAATTATCCAATAAACCGTTTGTCTTTTGCAACAAATTTTGCAAATGCCAGTAAAGCTCCGGTAACCATAATATTTCTAAAAAAATTAACCATTTCCAGTTCTTTTTCTCTTTCAATATTGGCAGTCATAGCAGTTAGGTCTAATTCATGTCCCATGGCCCTAGGCAAGTGAACCAATAAGCCCATTAGAATCACATACAATGCCATCAAGCAATAAGCCAGTTTATCCATTTTGCCAATGACAGCACTGATAATGAATAATAGGATGCACACCAATGTAAAATAATTCCAGAAATAGGGGAAGGGCAGATAATCTGGAACAAATGCGGCTCCCACTTCTGGTTTTCCTAGGTGTAATCCCACATACAATAAAAAAGACAAGGGGAAAATATATCTCCCGGCGTTTAATAGTTTATCCATGATCTTAATTTTAAATACAGCGTTTAGATTTAGAAAGACCAAGTCAAATGAATGCTGATGGTCTGTTTTGTAAAAATGCCCCTAAAAAATTAAGTGAATGATGACAAAAGTCTACGTTTTAGAGCTTTGCTTTTAGTCTGCTATAAACATCCTTATTAATGCCAAGATAGGAGGCAATTAATCTGCTAGACACCCTTGTCATGAGTGTAGGTCTAAATTCCATCAACCATTTTATTCGGTCTAAAGCCGATAATGCAACAAAACTATTCAGGCGGTTTACCGAATTGGTATAGGATATTTCCAAGATTTGTTTGTACACTTTGTCAAACTCTGGCACGGTATCCATCATTTTTTGAAACCCCGCTCTGTCAATAGCCAGTAAGTCAGTTGGTTCAATAGCTTTGATGTTTTCATTGGCTGGTTTGCCAGAACCAAAACTTATTAGTTCAGAACACCAGGTACCCTCAATGGCTATATCCCTTGTTGTTTCATTCATGTCATGGTCATAGACAAATACCTGAAGACAACCCTTAGCAATAAAGTAAACCTGTTTACAAACTTCTCCCTGTTTTACAAGAAAATCATTTCTAGCTACTCTTATTGGTTTGAATTCATTTAAAACAAGATCAATATTTTCCAAATCAGCCCCAATCCTTTTTATGATATCTTGTTTTAACAATTGAATCATAATGCTATTTTATGGCATTAAACTAACGCAGATTTGGGATACTTGATTTATCTGCAAAAATCATTTTCCCTTTAGCCCTTCCAGTATTGACCATTTCATCGGCTCCACTTGATGGGCCTCCAATTCTCAACACTGCGTCACAATGGTCAATCAATTGTACTGCAATAGGATGGAAAATCTCATTAAAAATAGCATCTCCTACAGCTTTGGATCCAGCTGCCTCAATTAATGGCAGCGCAAACCATTCTCCCAAAACTGGCATATGACCCATCTTGTAAAGTTCCAGTGCGGTATCCGTCATGGCTTTTACATTGGCTTCAATTAATTCAGGTATATCATTGGTTCCGGATCTATAGGGGCCGGCAACTAAAATCAATAAGGGTTTTGTTCCTTGCATTTAATAATTAATTTTTAATAATTATTCTTTCAAATTAAGCCGGTTCCCAAAGCTCAATTTTGTTGCCTTCTATGTCTACAATATGAACAAACTTACCATAATCGTAAGTTTCAATATTATCCAAAATAGTTACCCCTTCTTTTTTTAATTCTTCCACTAAGGCAACTAAATCATGCACCCGATAGTTGATCATGAATTCCTTTATAGAGGGTTCAAAGTATTTAGTAGTATCAGAAAAAGCACTCCATTGGGTGGTTCCTTTTTTTTCCGGATCTGCATCCTCTCTCCACTCAAAACTGGCTCCATATTCATTGGTATCAAAACCAAGATGGGTTTTGTACCATTCATTCAAAGCCTTTGTGTCTTTGCTTTTAAAGAAGACGCCGCCAATGCCTGTTACTTTTTTCATAGAGATGATTTTAATGTAGGGTAAATTAACTCTTTACTTAATTCATGGCTTTTATTTGTTCAGGAGAAAGTCGTAGAAATCTCGCTGCATTATTAAACAGAATATCCCTTTTTTGTGATTCGGTTAAAAAGGGGGCTTTTTGAATTCTGTCGATGGCTATTTGAATGGTCCCCGGCCAAACCATATTGTCAGAACCAAACATGATTCTATTGCAAAATCCTGCATTAATAATACGCTCAAGGTAATAGTAATATTCTTTGATTGGGGTGTCATAACTGATAATACCTAAATCAATAAATAACTGGGGATGCGCATATAGTGTTGCTAATAAATCATCAATCATAGGCCATCCAGCGTGCATGGCATAGATTCTTAATTTGGGGTGTTTTACAAGAGCTTCTTCCAATACCAGCGCACTATGCAATGATGCTCTGTATTTATTGGCGCCAAGATAGATGACACCAGGAGGGCCGGGTCCTACATGAACACCAACAGGTATATCAAGTGCTTCTGCCATTTGTAAATAGGGTTCAAAAGCAGTATCGCTTGGCGAATACCCCTCATATTGAATTCCCACTTCACCAAATACTTTGAATTCTCTTGTTTTAAATAATTTTGACATGGAATCAATGGTTAACCCAAATCTTTTAATGGAACTAAAATCCCAATAGACTGCATTGATAATTCGTTTTGGTTCTTCTGACTTCCATTTTCTAACTAGTTCAATTTCACCACTCGTAACAGCATATACATTGTTATCTCTGAGTGCTTTTAAGGTTAATATTCTTAATGAATCATCTGTGAGAGGAGAATTGGTTATTTGCTTTGCCCAAGTTCCCATTTTCATTGCCTGCATAAAAGTCATGTCATAATCTTGTTTGGGATCATGGGAACCAAATTGATCAAAAGGAACTCCCATTGTTAAAGGAGCAGGCCCTTGATCATTGGCCCTTAGAGCATGTACATGCATATCAATAACAGGAAGCTTTTTTAATTTTGATTGGGTAATGCCTATTAGACAAATCAATAAAAGTGGAATTACCAATAGGGATTTTTTCATTTAGTAATTTCTTGAAATTAGATATGGGAAAGTGGATGAAAGTTTATTTAAAACTATTGATAAATAGGACAGCCTTATCTACAGCCCTTTTGGCTAAAGGGTGGTTGGCACCCCAAAAAGGTCCTAAATGGTCTTCGTTGGGAATTTCCATCAGTTCTACTTCTTTACCAGCTTGCTTTAGTTTATCATACAAAGCCACTCCATGAGGCTTTAATTCGTCTTTTTCACAGGTAACAATCAGGGTTTTTGGAAAATAACTATAGTCCTTAGAAGTAACAGGGGAGATAATTGAATCATTGGGATTCTTGCCTTGCAAATACCATTGGGTTACCAAACGGTAAAATCCCTGTCCAGGATTTCTCAAGTCCGTAGCCGGATTTACTAGGCAGATGGCTCTGACTTGCATTTTTTCTCTAAGTTTTACAGCCAAGGAACTAATGAATAATCCACCGCCGCTTTCTCCCACCAAGAAAAGATTTTTGGCATTTCCTTTTATGGATGCTGCATTTTGCTTAATCCAGTTCAAAGTGTTTTCGCAGTCAATGATACTTGCAGGATAAGGAAACTCAGGAGCTTTTCTGTAATCAACAGCTACTACAACGGCATTGGTTTGATTGGCCAATGATCTAGAAATATTATCATGTGTATCAAGGTCACAGGCTACCAATGCACCCCCATGAATATTGAAAATGATTTTGTGATTGGAACCGCTATTGGGATAATAGATCCTGATTTTAATAGAATCTTTTCCAGAAAGAATAGACTTGTTTTCAATGTTAAATATATTTTCTGGAGCAATTTTAAAACCCTTCATATCTCCACTAATACTCTGTCTTACTTGTTCTGGGGTTGGCATTCCGTTTTGGGCATTCAAGAGATTTGTAAATGCTATAAAAAAACAAGCGAATACAATGTTCTTTTTCATTTTGTATAGTATTTTATTTAAATACAAAATAAGGCATGTTGCCCAACCATCCAACGGAAGAACTAGTTATTTTCCATGTTTGCCAACCCTTCTATGATTTAATTGATGCAAGTTCCTGATGCATAAAACGTTTGGTCAACCATTTTCTAATAGGTAAGTCATAGAGTTTCAAAGCCAAGTAAGCAATTCCTATGGTAGCAATAATCAGTGGTATGCCCACTTTTACGCCCAAATCTAAAGGAACTTTATTATTGGATACCCAAGCATAAAACATACAGATAAAAGGGAAATGCGTAATGTAAAGCGGATAAGAAATATCGCCAAGGGCAACACAGCATTTTTGAATCAAGGGGTTTGTAATTTTTCCAATGGCTCCTAGATAAATGATGATGGGAAATACCAATGACAAGATCAAAGCTTCATATAAGCCGTTGAGCCAAACATTGCTGTGATCCCCAACTCTGGGTGATGCCAAAACCAAGATTAATAAAATGCTGGCTACAAAGAATGTGTTTTTCTCTGTTTGAATTTTGACCATTCTTCTAAGTAACATTCCCGCCATGTATGGGAATAATAGACGGGTAAAGCCAATGGCTAGTTGTTCAGGCTCTAATGACCAACCTCCTATGAGGTCCCCAGCGGGGCTGGTAATGGCCACATAGTATAAATTGGCTCCTGCTAGTACAACTAATAAACCTAGAAAAAGATTAGGTAATTTTCTCAATACAAATGCGTGTAAAATATTGGCTAAGTATTCAAAAAATAGTGACCAAGCGGGTCCATTCA
Source organism: Chitinophaga pinensis (assembly GCA_943372225.1). Taxonomy (GTDB): domain Bacteria; phylum Bacteroidota; class Bacteroidia; order Chitinophagales; family Chitinophagaceae; genus Sediminibacterium; species Sediminibacterium pinensis_L. Next base: position 344,268 of record CALRXV020000003.1, read on the forward strand.
AAGGATGCATTTCATTCCAGCCACGAATATCCATAGTTGGTGGAATAGGAATTAAAGTAAAACCAATGAGCATCACTAAAATTAGGCTGGTTACAGGAGTCCCGGCAATTTTTGGAAAAAATGCAGATTGCTGATAATAAAAAAAGATGGCCCCAAAAGTCATGCCTAGGATAATCAATGGATGAAGCCTGATCAACCTTCTTTTAAAGAAATCTTTGATGGTCATGCTGCCCCATCTATCATCATAAGCATGTGCCATTACATAGCCAGAAAGCATAAAGAAAAAGTCAACCGCTAAATAGCCATGGTTGATGATCAACTTATGGTAATCTCCCGCACAAAATATTTCAAAAGTATGCATGCTCACCACCATAATGGCTGCAATGCCGCGTAAAGCGTCTAATATAATTAAATGCTTTTTGGAATCCGAATAAGCAGATTGGGCAGCAATCATGTAACAAGCAATTAAAAGGTGTATAGATGGATTAGCACAAAAGTTACAAAACTTTCTTTTTAATTTATGGCTCTATATGATTTTTCATCGAATTCAGGATTAATTGAACTGCATCTTGAACATTAGGAAAATCAGAAAGATCAATTGTAATGATGCTTTTATAATTAAAACTAAGATGATAGAGGGTATGATCTCTAAAATCACTTCCATTGAAGGACACTATATTTCCATCTTTACTAAATATTATTTTATGAATATATTCATCAATTTCAAATGGCGAATTTTCCTGGCTATCCTTGATAATTTCATAACCGATACCTTTTAAATATTGCCAAATAGCTATTCTGGTTTGTGAAAAAAATGAAGGTCTGTTTTCTGCTTCCGTATCTATTGGGTCAAACTTGTTTATGAATTCTTACCTTTTGATGCTTTTGACTAATTCCAAATCTATCAGTTGATCTGGTTTAAAAAACTGCTTACGTCTTTTAAATAATTCAATTATGGCTTGAATTTTTTTCATCATTATTTTCCAATAGTCTTCAACATCTCTTTAACGGCCGCTTCAATTTGAGGGTCTTTGCCGTTTAAAAAATCTTCATAAGGCAATAAGACTTTCATGTCTGGTTCTAGTTGTAAGTTTTCTGTTGGACGCTTTTCCTTGCCAATAGTGGCCACCATGGGAATACCAAAAACTATGGTGGGGTCAATTTGTGTTTCCCACCAAACGGCTGTACCAGTTCCTGGAACAGGCATTCCAATGAGTTTGCCAATGCCATTGTCTTTGTACACATAAGGGAAGATAAAGGCGTCGCTATAGTTGCCCTCACTCATCACCACACAACTTGGTTTGCTCCACCTATCCATGGGTTCAGTAGGTTTTACTGGATTACCCTGTGGTGCAAAACCCAAGTATTGTTTGCCACTCAAGAAAGTGTTTAAGTCATTATGCAACCAGCCACCGCCATTAAAACGGGTGTCAACTATTAAGGCTTCTTTCTGTTTGTTGCGGCCCATGACTTCATCAATAGTGGTTCTATAACTACCATCGTTCATGCCTTGTACGTGCACATATCCTACTTTACCTCCACTCAATTTATCTACAAGATTATACATGAGGGTAGTCCAACGTTTGTACATTAAGCTAGATTCTTCTGCAAATGCAATGGGTTTGACGGTTTCTTCAAAACGAGTATTGGTTTTTGGATCCAATACGGATAACAAAGTGTTCTTACCCACTTTTCTATTTAAGTATTTGGCCCAGTCTTCTGTATTCACCAAGGTTTCACCATCAATTTTCTCAATGATGGCGCCGGGTTTAATATTGCTATTGGCTTTGGCAACAGGCCCGCCAGCAATCACTTCAGTTACTTTTAAACCATTGCCCGTATAAGTTTCATCATAGAGCAAACCCAATGCAGCAGTTGCATCCGGATTTTGCATAATTGGGCTATACCTGCCACCAGTATGTGAGCCATTCAATTCACCCAACATCTCACTCAACAATTCTTGAAAATCATAGTTGTTGCTGATATGGGGAAGAAATTTGGCATAGGTTTCCTTGTACATTTTCCAATCAATGCCATGGATGGTAGGGTCATAAAATTTGTCCCTTACTTGGCGCCAACAATGCTCAAAAATATAAGCCCTTTCTTTGGCAGCATCCAATACCATTTCACTGGATACGCCAATGGGCGATGCTTTTCCTGTTTCATCTACTTTGAGCAAGCTCCCATTATTAGTAACAAATACCGATTTACCATCCTTGCTCATTTCAATACCACTGGGGCTTCCACCCAATTTGGCCAAGATCTTGGTTTCTCTGGTTCTGGGTTCTGTTACCCATAAATCATAGCCCTTTTCAAAAGAAGCCAGGTAATAGATTTTACTACCATCAGGACTAATGGCATAATCACTAATAGAAGAACTGTTAATGGTTAATCTAACTTTTCTATTTTCTAAATCACTAAAATCAGGACTCCATTTTTTGGCAGAACTATCTTTCTTTTCGGTGGCCGATTTTTCTTTTAACAAAGCAAAATCTTCTTTGGACAATTTGAACTGATCATAAGCAGCCTGATCCAAGAATGCACCATAAATATCTACTTCTCTATTCCCCTGAAAAGCCAATGAACGGCGGCCTTCACGGTTATTCATCCAAGTAAGCAATTTACCATCAACAGCCCATTTGGGATTGTCTTCACCAAAGCCACTGTTAATAGGGTGTTCAATAGTTCCAGATCCATCAGCTTTGATCACAGCAGCGTGTGAACCACCAAAGCCAAAGTATTCGTCATCAGCCAAAATATATTTTCCATCAGGACTCCAGTTAAAATCTAAGTCGCCATCGCGATAGCTATAATTATGCCCCTTGGGAATAATGGCCCTTGATTGCTTGCTGGCAAGATTGAATACTTTGAGCACATTTCTATTTTCTAAGTAAGCCACTTCTTTTCCATCGGGAGAGAACTTGGGCAAAAATTCTTCTGCATTGGTAGCAATCAGTGCTGTTTCTTTTAATACAGTAGCTGCATAAAAATAAGGTTCTTCTTTGCGCACAATGCTAGTGGTATAGATATCCCAATTGTCATTTCTTTCAGCTGCATAAATTAGGCTCTTGCCATCGGCACTCCATTCTACCATACGTTCTTGTTGTGGGGTATTGGTAATGCGTTTGGTTTGTCCACCCTCTACACTAGTGACAAATAATTCGCCACGGGTAATAAAGGCAATTTCTTTGCCATTGGGCGATAGGGCAAATTCACCCACATTCCCATTTACTGCCACATTTTTCTCAACATTTTGTCTGCCATCATTGTAAATCTGAACGGCAATCTTTTTGGGTGAGCCACCATTTTGAAGGGTATAGATCTCTCCATCTTGGGTAAAGCACAAAGTATTGGTGGTACTAATACTCAAATGTCTAACGGGATTGTTTTTAAAACTAGTTAATTGCTGTTCAGCAATTTTAGCTAGCAATGGCGTTTTGTAAATATTCTGATTGCCATTTTTCTCACTTAGGTAATATACATATTGGTCATCACTACTAAATACAGGTTCTCTGTCTTCTCCTTCAAATCCACTGATCTTTCTATACTTGTTAGAAGCTATGTCCATGACCCAGATATCTCTGGTAACAGAAGAAGTATGGTGTTTGCGCCAAGGATCTTCATAACCCTTTCTGTCTTCAAAAACCAGCTGGGTACCCTTGCTATTGTAATGAGCCCTATCCATACCTGCACCAGAAACCAACACAGGGGTTCCGCCTGAAATGCTTACGGTGTATAGGTTTTGAAAGAGTCTGGGGCTATAAAAACGCAGGTTGCTAGCTTGTACATTTCTACCACTGCCAAATATGATCTGTTTGTTGTCTACTGAAAAATCATAGGGATAGTCTGCCGCACTATTATAAGTAATCCTAGTTGGCGTTCCACCAGAAGCAGGAATGACAAAGACATCAAAATTACCATATCGGTCACTGGCAAATGCTATGGATTTACCATCATGACTCCATACAGGCATCATGTCTTGAGCCTCATGAATAGTAAGTGGAACAGCCACGCCACCATTCACATCTACTCGATAAATATCTCCTTTATAACCAAATGCAATGGTTTTGCCATCGGGCGATATAGCTGGGTAACGCAACCATGCTGCATTGGATTGTGCCATGGCACTAGCAGCTACTCCTACTAATAGTAAGAACAAGAATACTTTACGCATATAGTTTTGATTTTCTGTTTGTAAATCAGTATTACAATTTACTATTTAGTCAGAAAATCACTGTAAAAACTTTAAAAATGCTACTTCTTTAAAGTTTAGATTCAGGTTGGTTATTTCTTTTTATCTTCTAAACGTACAAAATCTAAATAAGCTAAATTGGCTCCTGTATTGTATTTCAGGGTGATTAGATTCAGACCCGCAACAGGGAAAAAAATTTCACCAACAGTGGCTTGAGTCCAATAATGCCAATTACCTGTATCTTCTGGTAATTTTAATTTCACCGCTTCTTTGCCATTGAGTAACAAAGATGAATTGTTGTCCTTGTTGCCATAAACGGTAATGATTTTGTATCTGCCAGGGGCTTTTACATTCACGGTATAGTTGGTCCATTCATTGTCTGATTCCCATCCAATATAGAGTTGGTTTACAGCTGGGTCAACCTTATTGGGATGATTAAAATCTGCCCAATCCTTGGTATAGGAAATATCTACTCCTTCTTTCTCTCTAAAGAATGCCGTATAAGCCGATATACCTGGTCTATGATGGCTGCCGTAATCATGTACTTCATGGTTTAATTTGGAACCTTCATTCTCAGGACTATTATCATGATAAGCAACACCCTCACCCCCTAGATCATAATAAGCCAATTCAACCCTACCAGGTATTGCTTGGGCACCTAGTTTGTAGTATTTGTCTTTGAAGGGTTTTCCCTTGTAGTCTTTTGGAATTTGAGCCAATGAAATTTGAGTATAACAAAGCATTCCCAATAGGTAAAAGCAAATTTGCAATCGTTTTTTCATGGTCATCAGTTTATTGTTTTTGTAATAAAAATTTTCCTCCCTTGCTGTTAAAATAAATAGTGCCAGCATCTTTGTTTACAGTAAAATTTTGTTTTCCATTTGCAGATTGCACTAACCATTTACCGGGAGACAAATCTGTGATTAATACCTGATAAGACTTTTTAGTATCGCCAAGGGCAAATGCAATTTCTCCTGATTGGTTATTGGCCAAATTCAGTGCTTGTGCTACAATTCTATCTGCAATAGCAATGGCCACATATTGCCCATTGGAAGAAAAGCTTTTTTCAACAGGCAATGCTGCTTGAGTTGGTTGTGCATCCATCACTTGAATCACATTCAAAAACTGATCTGAGCGGGAAGCGTTTTTGGGAGATAGTTCTACGCGCCATTGACCTGCATCTTCTTGGGTAACAGTTCCCCAATTTTTTCCATCCACCCAATATTCTTTACCAGGTCCTCCTATTTTTTCAATTTGTTGATTATCTAGTACAGGTAATAAAACCGTGTTGTGCAATCTTCCATTTCTACCAGCATTGGTGTTTTCAAAAGAAATGGTATTACCCTGAATACTAGGTTCGTTTTGTGAATGCAATAACCAAGTCTTTTTAAAATCTGCCTGACTTGCTACTACTTTATCCAATACTATCAATGCGCCAGGAATGCTAGACTGTTTGAAGTTGAGAAAGACAAAGCTTCTACAAACTGTATCGGCTTTAGCTGGATAAACAGCCACATTCTTTGGAATATTATAAGCCGCCGTCATATTCCCTTTTAAATAACTATAGTCTGGTTCATTTCCCTTGGCAATATCCATGGCCAATACCTGTGCCGATTTGCCCGCGTTCAACATTTCTTGGGTACTATCCCAAGCCCTGTTCTTATAACTGAATTGACCTCCGTCTCTTGACTGCGCCTTAATATTAGAGCCTTCATAGGGAGTGGGTTCATTAGGGTCAAGAATCAGGAGTGAATTGTGTGCAATGGTTCTGGCATAATAATTTACATAGTTGGTTTTGCCCCACTCATTGTTGGGGTCCTTGCCCTGATAAATGCCCGCATCCAATGCCAGATGCCCTTTGTAATAAATACCAAAATGACCAATGTCTAAATGCGTATGGTTTTTGGCATTGTATTCTTTCATGTTCATCAGAACCACCATGGCATTGGAGGGTTTGCCTTTTTTGTCTAGATCCCATTTGGTTCGGGCAATCATCATGCCTGAAGGCGATGGAAAGAATCTGCTTAGCGGTAAATCATTCAATGGTTTTGCAGTGATAAAGGGATTGTAATAAATTAAAGCCCTAGTGCTCAATGCCTCCAGTTTATTCAAATTCAATTTGGCATAGGATTGTAAAAAGCCATCCTTTGAAAGATTGGCTGCAATGGGCATGAATTCCAAATATTCATTGCCCATGGTGATATTGTTATGGCAATCGCCCTCAGGCATACCATCCATGTCTTTTTCCTGTGGAATATTGGCATAGAGGTCTCTATAGGTAACAGCTGCTATATTGCTACTATAGGGGTGTAGACCAATCTTATGCATCAGAAAGGCCTGAAGAATTTCACTGCCATAACGCACATGAAGGTATTGGCTACCCTGATGATGCGTACCAGCCTCATACCATGGATTTCTGGATTTGGCAAATGGTGCTATCTGCTCCTGATAGGCAAAGTCAAATACTTCTTTTTCCTCATCATAAATAGCCAGACCCATGGCCAGAAATACCGTTGGTGCATATTCTCCATAGTGCCCAGACAAATATTGTTTGGGTGTGTTTTTAAAGATGCAGTACTCCGCCAAACAACTTACTTGTTTCATCAAATTGATGAGGTTGCTCTTAGTAGGAGCGTCTAGTAATATATAACACCAGTCATAAACCAAAGCTGCTGTGATGACTGCTTGATAGGCATGGGCATTTTGGTGATAGCCCTTGGCAGAATGAATAGAGCTTAAGTATTTTTGAATCAGTTCAATGGCACTTTTTCCAGCAACTTGTTCTTTTTCAGGAGCAAGCAAGTAACTAAATGCAAGGGCCTCTATTTTCTGACGAATGTTTTCATCTGCCTCACCATTGGTGCTAATACCATCTGTCTGAAATTGCTTTTGTTGCAAATAGGTTTGATACAAGAACTTGAAATCAGGATGCTGCAACTTTTGTCTTAACAACGGCAAGTCTTCTTTGGTAACCAGTACCCGAGGATGAGGGGGCAGTTTAATGCCTAGTTTATTTTGAGCAAAAAGAATTGACCCAAATAACAAACAAGCAAAGGTTAAAACGTATTTCATGGAGTAGCGTTATCCTTAAATTTATTCTAACAAAACAAGAGTAGAAAATAAGGGTTAAAATAAAGGCAGTATTGGGTTAGAAAGGCTTAGTCTAATTGTAAATGACTTGTTTAAAGTGTAACAAACAACTAATTAAAAAGGGAACAAAGCGTACAAATATTTTGAAACTAATATTAGGTATTCTATAAGTGGCTTGATTGTGCTTAGCTTAATTTTCAGAGCTAAAACATGCTAAGCATAATTTGATGAGCCACTTTAAATTGATATCTTATATTAAAATCTTGTGGTCTGTTTTCAAACAAGCTTTTGCTGATTTTTTAGAGAAGAAGGTATTAAAGCTAAGTGCTGCATTAGCATTTTACACCATTTTTTCTCTACCGGCAATGTTGATTATTATTATAGCTGTTAGCGATTTGTTTTATGGAAGAGAGGCAGTAGAAGGGTCTTTGTATCACCAGATAGCAATTTTTGTTGGTTCTGATGCTGCAATGCAAATTCAACAAACCATCAAAAGCTCTGCATTATCTCACAAAAGCAATTTTGCCATGATGATTGGCATTGTCACTCTAATAATTGGTGCTACCAGTGTGTTTAATGAAATCCAGGACTCCATTAATTTCATTTGGCGTCTAAAGGCCAAGCCCATAAAGGGAAAAGGTATTCTGAAAATGATTATCAATCGATTGCTTTCTTTTTCAATTGTTGTGAGTCTAGGATTTTTATTGTTGGTATCATTGGTCATTAATGGACTCTTAGATTTATTAGTTCATAGACTAACCCTATTTTTCCCAATGTTAACCATTGTATTAGTTGATGTGATGAACTTGATATTGACTTTTGTAATTACTTCTTTATTATTTGGCTTGATTTTTAAAGTACTTCCTGATGCTCGCATAAAATGGAAACATGTTAGGGTTGGCACATTTATGACTGCTACTTTATTTATGGGGGGCAAATTTCTAATCAGCTATTATTTAGGACATAGTACGCTATCTTCTATTTATGGAACGGCAGGTACTGCTATTATAATGTTGTTATGGGTATACTATACAGCAATGATCTTATACTTTGGCGCAGTTTTTACACATGTATATGCAGTTCAAACAGGATCAAATATCTATCCCAATAGTTATGCTGTAAATATTAAAGAAATTGAAATAGAATCTGGTAAAAGTATTCAACAGCAACCCCCAGCAAAGATTGTTTTAGAAGACCCTTTGCCAACAACTATAATTGACCAGTAATGGCAGATTTGAAACCAATAATACGTTTATCAGCTAGTCATCCTTACCATCTAATATTTCAAGTTGAATTTAAAGGGGATATTCAATTTTTTCTTTTGAACTGTTAATTCAACCTTCAATCAGTCTTCTATGATAATTAATTTGTCCTAAGTGATAAGTTAAATGAGTAGTTAAATGAACCAACAAATATACAGTTGTTGTTTTTTCAGTAAATACCAAGATGGGATATTCCTGGTTTAAGTCTTCATTAGATAATCCACTTAAAGTATGTTTTACTATTTCAAGTGTTGCATTTAGTTGTTCTAACAATAAGTCTCTTTTGATAAATCTGATAGAGAATTCCAATTCCCTATTTCTAACATAACTTGAGCCACCTAATTCCTTTCCAATATAGGTATTCAGATTGCCAATTAAATGCAGCACCAAATTCCCAGCAGAATTTGAAATACCCTTTTCAATTTTCCAAATAGTTGCTTCCTCTTTGTAAAGACCAATCTCAGTCATTAATCTGTTCAAGTCTCTTTCAAAAAGTTGTATAAGTGTGTCTATTAACATGTAGTCATTGAATTTAAGCATTCAAAAGTTAGTCATCCTTTCCCTTGCCCTCTAAGATTTTTGGAAGAAAAGTCTCAATTCTATTGATCCTTGTGGCGGATTGTTTGGCCGATGAAAAGAAAAGCAAGTAAGCCCTTTGTCTGCCAGGCGTTAGCTTATTAAAGGCTGTCTTAGCTGCTTTGTTTTTTTGTAAGATGGTTTTAAATTCTTCTGGCATCTCAAATTCTTCCGTTTTTTTGAACGCCACTTTTTTACCTGACTTTTCTATTTCAATGGCTTCTTTTACATAAGCCAAGATGGTTGATTTTAATCCTTGAATTTCTGCTAGGCTGGTAAAGCGTAATTGTCTTCTATCCTGAACATTTTTGGTTTGTTGAATCAGGATGCCTTTTTTATCGGTCATTAAAACGCCTTTGAAAAAGAGGATGGCCGTATATTCTTTAAAAGAATGAATTAGCACCACATTATTTCCATTGATAGAATAGCATGGATGCATCCATTTATAATCCTCTTCTAAACCGCAGTCCATGATAATAGACCTCAGCAAATTCATTTCCTGTTTCCAGGTTTTTGCTTTTTCTAAAAAGGTTTTTACTTGGGGATTCATTATTCTACAATTTGAATAAAATTACTAAACCTTTTTGGCAAGTAAACGCGCTCTTTCCGCTTCCCAATCCTTTTTGTATTGTTCCTTATTTTTTAAAATGTCTGCCTGTAAGTCTTTTAGTTTTTTAATGGCATTTTGGTATTGATCCGGATAATTCAGTTTGGAGGAAAACTGGTAATCATTTTTCTCACAATATCCAATAGACCAATCCAATACATTTTGATAATTGTCCAAGTTGGATTGTAGGTAGAGCAGCAGTTGTTTACCTGACACCGATTTCATAGACTCTGCAACCATCCAGTTGTCATTAGGTGCATAATTGCTATTAACATTTATATAATAGAATTGCCTTATTGTACCTACTTGATAGCATATTGCTGCTTCCTGAAATTGGTTCTTTTCTATCAAATACAAAGCTTCTTCAAAAAAATGGTAAGGTGTTTTCTTATCTAACTGGTTTAGTTGTTGTAGTAATCCTTTTTCTAATTCAGGATTTTTTTTAAGCTTATTCAAAGAATCACAGGTTTTGTAAAAAGCAGTATAGTCCATGGGTTTTTCATGTTGGGCAAAGCAGACATGGCCTACCAACAATAGGTAGGAACAGAAAATCAATTGTTTCATATATTAATTTGAGGGATTAAATTCAATCATCCATTCTATGCCATACTTGTCACGGAACATGCCAAAATAGGACCCCCAAGGGCTATCAGAAATAGGCATTTCAACATCGCCTCCGGCAGAAAGACCATGATAAATGGCATCAGCTTCTTCTTTGCTTTCTACCATAACAGCTATCTTACTTCTGTTCTCTTGTTCATTAACAGTGCCCATAAAGGAAGGAACATCATTACCCATTAACTCATTTGATTTGCCAATGGGCAAAGCAATATGCATGATCTTGTTGGCCTCTTTTTCATCTACAGTAAAATCGGCGCTAGCCATCTGACCAAAACGAACTAGTCTGGAGAATTCGCCTCCAAAAACGGATTTGTAAAAATTGAATGCTTCTTCGGCATTGCCGTTGAAATTAATATGCGGGTTAATGGTAGCCATAGGGATGGTTTTTGAGGAGTATAAGTATCTAAAATAATGAAAATTGAGAGATTTAAAACCGGTAACCAAATTTTAAAGACGCTTCTGGGTTGATCAGCGGTAGGCTATAGCTTTTATTGTCAACAGAGATGTTTTTATCTCCCGCCAACTTAAGATTTAAGCTAGCCCATGGGGAAAGATAGAAATGTTTGTTTAGTGTAAAATGATAACCCAAACTTCCATTGGCCAATAAGTTATTAAATGTTGCAGTATTGATTTTTGTATCGGCCTGAATACTACTATTCCAATAAACCAACCCGGCACCAGCCCACCAACCTTTCCAATCTTTTTTTAAAAAGCGATCTACTACCAATGCGTATGCATGAATCTGATGATTGGCAAATCCGCTTTTAGTTGACCAATCTGGTTTTTTTACATAAGCTGTTAAAGCTCTAACACGCCATAGTCCCTTTCCCATCCAGGCTGCACCAAAATAACCGCCCGTTGCATAGGGGAGAACATCTAACTCTAAACCAGCATCCATTTTCTTTGATTCAATGCTTTGTGCATGGATATTGCATCCAAAACAAACTAGGATCAGTATTAGACAAGATATTTTCATTTGCTAAAGGTGAATCAATTTTATTCTAAAAAGAAAACAATGGTACTAACAACCCTTGCTTTTTGAATATAGGGTTCCTTAGGTTTATCGCTTTCTGTGGCAGCTTCCTCATCATATTGATATTTTCCAGCAATGGTAATTTGTCCTTGAGAAGCCGTTTTTATTTTTCCTAAAGTAGCTTGCGAATCATTGGCAAATTGCTCACCAGCAATCCGTGCGTTTTTGGTACTCTCAGCAATGAGCTTGGGTTTAATGGAGTTTAATTCTGGAAAAGAATAATTAGTAGCAATATTTGAAGTAAGCTCTTTGCTAACTAAATCAAGTTTCATCTTAGCAGCTTTATCCTCCGTTGTTTTTATGTCTTTTGATTGAATGGTCAGGGTTTGAGTAATAATATATCTGTCAATTTTCACTTTTACTTGTTGATTCCCTTGCCATTCATTTTCATAATATTTTTGCTTATCGCTAATGTCAAGATTACTTACTTGTATCTCTGATTGGTTGTAACCCACAGTTTTCATGTAGCTAATAATGGCGTTTTTCTTAGCATCGGTTTGTTTGACAACCTCTTGCAAATTATCACCTGAGATGGGAAAACTGACAGAAATAGAAGCAGCATTAGCGGTAATATTCATTTCAGCAAGTCCCTTCACAGTAACTATTCTATCCTTATCACTAAATGTCTTAAGACCTTTAAAAATAAAAAAGCCCAATAAGCATAAGCCAACAATTAGCGATGCACTTTGAATGATTGGTTTTGTTAGCGGTCTGTTTTCCATATTGCAATTATTGATTAATTTTTACAACTATTATCTTTTAACACACTCATCCCACCCGCCATATTGGTCACATTGGTAAAACCGTTTTGGGTAAGCAAATGACTGGCTCTTGGACTTCTATGGCTATGTGAGCAAAAGACTATGATCTCTTTGTTTTTCAAAGAATCTAGGCTTTTCAAGTTTTTATCAAATTCTTGAATAGGTAGGTTGATGGCATTTTTTAAGGTGCCAAAATTTGGTTCTGCTTTGCCTTCAAATTCCAGTTTGGTTCTAACATCCAATAAAACCACATTAGGATGGCTTTTGATATAGGCACAAATCTCTTCGGGCTCAATGGTTTTAAAAATGATGGAACTTTGTTTGACCAATTCCATATGGCAACTAGGGCATTGACCAGCTTTATCATAAACTTGTTTGTCACAGTCATACCCACATGGAATGCATTGGTAGGTTTCCCGATTAGACGATGCGGCAGTTTCCTGTTCTGGGCGAGGAGGATCACAACTTATAGGAAAGATGGCAACAACTATATAACAAACAGCTGCTACCATCAGATCATGATTCCTTTTCATTAGGGTATCAATTTTTATACAAGTTAGTATGATTATTTATACCTATTTGTACTTATAACAAAACATTTATCATGATTCCTATTTTTTGTCAGAAGAACAGAATGAACAGATCCCCTTCAAATTATATTTTTTTCTGAATTTGCCAATAGTGTCCAAAAGGGTCTTTGAACATACCCTGTCTGTATCCATAATCATGATCGGTTGTTGGTTCAACTTCAATTGCACCAGCATGAACGGCTTTCTGCATTACTTCCTCTACGTTTGGTACAAACAAGCCAATAATTGCAGTTACTCCCTTTGCACTGATTGGTTCCAGCGCATCTCGCATTGTCTCATGCACATGGAATATGGCCCCGTTGAATACTAGTTCCGCAACATGAATGCTTCCGTCATCATTCCTGAAACAAAAATTTTCAGTTGCACCAAAATTGGTATAAAAATCAATGTTGGTAGTTCCTTTGGGAATGTGCAGTTCCGGAGCAAAATGGGTTGTTATCATTTGATTAGTTTTTTAATACCAGTTCCAATACGCTACTTTTTAATTCATTTACTTTTTGAACAATTGGTCCATCTACCAAAGTACCAATATTTGTACCTAGAAATATATAAAGATTTTTGCTGGGAAAATAATATAATCCACAACCGGCACCTGCACCGGCTCCACCATGACCATATCCTTCCACGCCAAAGTAGGTGACATGATACAAGCCCAAACCATAAATGGCTTTTCCCTGTTGATCATTGACCCAGGTAGTCATTTGTTTTAGCGAATTGTCAGACAAGATTTTTCCTTCCATCAATCCCCTTAAAAAATCTATCGCATCCACCGGTGAGGCAATCATTCCATCATCGCCCTTGGAACAATAAATACTTTCTTGCTGTAATTGTGATACGTTCTCGATGATTCCCGTGCTAAACCTGTCCATATAGCTATTTACCAACATTGGATTGCCGGTAACAGTTCTGTAAAAAGTATTTCTTAGTCCTAATGGAGCAAGAATTTCCTGCTTAATAAAGTCATCGTGGCTTCCAGTTATAGCGTCTACAATCAATGCTAAAACATGATAGTTTGAATTGGAATATTCAAATTTGCTGCCAGGTGTAAATTGCTGTTTCCTATTTTTGATGTAACCCAGAAACTCTTCACTTGTAAAGTAATGATCAGGATGCTGAAGTACATAGGTGATATAGACAGGACTTTCTAGATAGTCGGGCATTCCCGATGTGTGATTCAGCAGGTTTCTGACACTCATGCTTGACGCATGATCAATGTATTGCATGATTTTTTGTGGCAAGTATTTGGTAATGGGTGCATCTAGATCAATTTTACCATTTTCCTGTAGTTTTAAAATGGCAGCTGCTAAATAGGTTTTACTTACGCTTTGCAGGTATTGAAGATGACAAATCTGCATGGGTGTTCTTGTTTCAATTTTGGCAAAACCCGCACTTGTTCCCCAATAACCACTGGCAGGAGTGTAAATTGCCATGGCAAGACCAGGAATGCCCAATTGCGCATATTTGGCCAACATTTTTTCCAAGCTATCTTTTTTTAAATATCTATTTTCCATGGTACTTGTAAAAGCACAAGCAGATGTAGTGGTGTCTTGCATGTATTTGGAACAACTTGAAAATAGTGATATGGCTAGGATACTAAATACTATGTTTTTCATGGCTTTTGTTTTTTACAAATGAATTCTTGTTCCAACTTGGAATAAGCTATTGGTTATAACTGGAACACTTTTGGCATAATTGGCATTGAACAATAATTGATAGGTAGCAAAAGGGGCGATATAGGTGTTGGGAGAATACTTGTTATATCCTAAGGAAAATCCAAGGGGAACTGTAAATAGCCATTTCCCTTTTTGTCCAACCGAAGACCATTCCCCATTGTTTTGTTGATAGGACGCTACTGGCCTGAAATTATACGTATAACCAAAACCAGCCTTTAGTTCTGTATAGAAATTAGATACAATGGTAGGTCGCCAGGCAGATTGGGTATAAACAAGGAACCCGTTTCCAGCTTGTTTATTGCTATACCAGGATAACTGGAATTGCTGTGCCCAGTTGTGCTTGCTGCCAAGGGCAATTTCAGTTCCAATGCCAAACCCTACATTTTTAAAATTTGTCTTCAGATCTTTAAAGGGAAAAGACAAGGAATGAAACTGCACACTCATTACAATTGGAAAATTGCGGTATGTTTTCTGGACATTGTTCTGTGCTACCGATGTTTGGTAGGTGATGATGACAAAAAATAGCCATCCAACAGGTTTTTTCATGATGATTGGTTTTCAGCAAAACTAAAATCTGTCCTTAGCTGAAAACGAAGACCAAATGCCTTTTCCCGTTGGAATGTGGCATTTTTTCCGTTGAAATGAATGAAGTCTATGACAGTAGGATTCACAGAAACCGATGAAATGCATCATTTTAACCCTTGAAATGCAGCAATTATTCGGGAGAATACCAGGTTTTAAATTCTGAGGCCTTGAGTCTGCTGACTTGTATAACTGAGGGTAGAAGTTCAGCATCCTTAAGAAGTACATTTAATTTTCCATTTTCCCCCTTTTCAAATCCCATGATTAGATTCCGATGTATGATATATTGCCTGTTCAGTCTGAAAAACGATGAAATTGGCAAGCTTTTTTCAACCTTATCAAGGGAAAAATCAAGAAAGTGTTTTTTCTTGTCAAAAGTGACCATCATACTGTAGTCACCATCAATATAAAATCCATTAATTTGATCAAATGGAAAGACAAGCTCTTTTTTTGTTGTAGATACTTTAAAACCTTCTATGATGATCTTCCTATCTTCTTGTAACAATTTTTCAGTTTCTTGCCATTTTTGATAATAGTACCTACCAATATAGATGCCATTTACAGCAAAAAACCAAATGGAAATGATGGGAAGGTCCTTGGTGTAAAAGGAAGCTGGTACAGGGAATGGCGACACTAGCCAATTAATCAATTCAGTTAGTATTATGAGGGTTGTAATCCCAGCAATAAGTGTTAGTGCTATTTGTACTGCAATTCGCTTAATGGCACTTGTCTCAAAAGGTATTTTCCTATCCAACCAGAAAATTATTGCCCTTACAAACATCCAAGCTATATAACCTTGTATGGTATCTATGGTAAAGGTTAACAATAATATCCCTAAATGATTGTATGTATCATAGGTAAGATAATAATTAATGACATTGATCAATGGTATCAACCATAAAAACAGTCTTTTATCATTGTATTTAATTTGCTCCATTCCTAGTCAATAAAATAATCATTTAAATATTTTAAAATTATTAATAAAATTCGATTAAAGGAACATGCTAAAACTAATATCTAAAGAATTAGGATTGCATTCATATTTAATAATCAAAAGTTGAAAATTAAGTTTCAAATTCTCCCATTTGAAACCCTCATTATTATTTAATTAAATCTTGAATGCAACTGAAAAAAGGTTGCCATTTTATTGTTGGAAAAAGTCAATGAAACATCAATTATTTTTTCAAACGCTTTTCTGGATTCGCCATCAAAGAATGATTCAATACAAGAATGATATCTCAGATGAAGATTGCGCATGTAATATTTGCTTTCCCTTTTCTTATATGTAGCAATACCAAAATTTACGATAAGTTATTAATTTAAGGCTTTCTAGTTTTTAGGCTCAATGCCTTAAAGGTTGTACCCCAATTATTATTGCTATTGTCATTTGGTAATCCTTGAGTATTTAATAATGCATCTTTGTCATTGGTATCATATTTCCAAACCCATGCACATACTGAAAATCCATTTTCATAAACGCTATCTAAAAAGGGTTTCGGATTCATAAGAACAGATGCATTTAATGGAGCAGTCTCTCCAAAAAAAATGGGGAGATTATTTTGCCTTAATTGTTGAAGACGATTACTAATGGATGAATTTGAAGCCAATAGCCAATTTTCATAGGCATGTATGTCAAATAGGATATTTGTTTTACCAGCCAAAAACGATACTCCTTTATTAACTAAAACGCTTTCATCTTGTCCCTGTTCTGCGCAAGGAATCAAAATGACATTCTTGTTTCCTGTATTACGGATAGTATTTACAAGTTCATTCATATCATTTAACCATATATCGTCTGTATAGCCATCTGCTCTGTCATATCTATAAGGTTCATTCCATACTTCTATCCAAACGTCTGGTTGGTTTTTAAAATGAACAGCCCAATCCTGTAATTTTATCTTGAAATCATTCCACCAAAAAGTCTGTTTTGGCATTTTTCCTGTAAAATCTGTTGTATTTGAACCATCCCATCCAAAAGGACAGATGATGGTGATCCTATTATTAGCTCGGTTACTATCTACTACAGATTGTAAAGAGTGTAAGTAGGAGCCATTGCTATCTTGAAAAGGATAACCCGTTAATTTTGCTTCTTTAATATTTCCCACAAACTCTCTAGCAATATTTAATTGCCAGCTATTCATATCGCTGCTTCCTGCTCCAAATACATGAAAAGCATTTGCGCCAATTAATTGAACTGGATTTTTATAATTATAGATCTTATTTCCATTAATAGAATATTGGTCTAAATAAGAAGGATTGCTAGGCAAAGAAGTTTGATTAGCTTTTTTACAAGAAGCTAGTAAAATAGGAATTGAAAGCAATAAATAAAAAATCTTCATTTTCATTGCCATAAACGAAATTTAGAAAACTTACTCATTATGGATTGCAATAATCGCAATAAGTTGGATCTTCTGTTGTTTTATTATGCGGATACATTTCTTCTTTGGTGAATTGACAATGTTGACAAGTATAAATGTAGCTAAGTGTTGATTTTGTTGGAGAACCACATAAGCTACATTTTAGTCCATTGTTAACATCGGTTATTCCAAAACCCGGCATTTGACATTGGGGGCATGTAGATTTAATTTTTTGTACCAATTTTTGAGCAGCTTTTTCAATCAGATTCATGCGAGTTGGGTTAAACATAGCTCTCATATCAGTTTCCGCATAAACAGAATTGAATTTAGCATTTAACTGCTCAAATGATTTTTTTAAAACATCAATATCTGTTATCCCTTTATGAATATCTGTATTTGAGTCTTTTGAATTGCGAAGAATTAATCCGTGAGAGGGAAACCCAATTTGATTGGCAAACTCAAAAAGCTCTTCTTGACTTTGGACTTGTTTGCCGTTAAAATTAGTTGAAGTACTTAATTCTCTAACTATCACTTCAATTTTATTCAAGGAATCAATAAAAATTAAAAATTCATCATCTGCATTTATGAAAAACATGGAAGGGTGTGGTCCAAATGATCCCTCACTTGCAATTCCTAAATCACAGTTATTAGCTTTCATTGCTCGCTGACACTTTTCCCTTGCAGTTGAAATTGGGTCAAGTTCTCTTTCTATTTCACCAGTAAATGTTCCTAATATATCTGTATCAAAATTTTCATCAACAAAACAAGTAACGCCTAATTCTTTTTCAAGAATTGGGGCAATCACAAGCTCCTTTTTGTGCTTTGTAGCTATTAATAATTTCCTATTTTGAAACATGGATAGTAGTTCAACTATTGTTTTGATTTCATTAAAGCTTTGCCTTTTAAGCTTTCATTAAATTGTCCGTTGTTGTAAACTAAGTTGCCATTTACAAATGTATGTGTCAGTTTTGTTTGAAAGAGGGTGCCTTCTAATGGTGACCAGGCACATTTAGATAAAATATTTTCTTTACTAACTGTCCAACTTGAATTTAAGTCAACAATAGTGAGGTCTGCAAAGTATCCTTCCCGAATAAATCCCCTTTTTTCAATTCCGTAAAGTGTTGCTGGATTATGACACATTTTTTCTGCAATTTTCTCTAACGATATAAGACCTTGTTTGTAGAACTCAAGCATAATGTTCAACGAATGTTGAATAATTGGTGCTCCAGACATTGATTGAAAATATGGCTTTTGTTTTTCGTCTAGTGTGTGAGGTGCATGGTCAGTTGTAACAATATCAATCTTATCATCCAGCAATGCTTTTAAAAGTCCCTTCTTATCCTTTTCAGTTTTGATAGCCGGATTCCATTTTATTAATGTTCCTAGACGTCCATAGTCTTTGTCAGAAAACCACAAGTGATGAACAGACACTTCAGTTGTTATATTTTTCTCTTTCAAAGGAATGTCATTACGGAAAAGATGCGTTTCTGCTTCAGTTGTCAAATGTAAAATATGAAGTCTAGCCTTGTGTTTGTTAGCTATTTCAATAGCTCTTTTGGTAGCTTCATAGCAAGCTCTTTCGCTTCTGATGATTGGATGAAATTCAATAGGAACATTTTCACCATATTTTCCTCTGTATGCTTGTTCATTCTCTTCAACAATCTGTTCTTTTTCAGAATGTATGGCAATAATGGATTTGCAATTCGCAAATAGCTTTTCCATTGTTTCAGGATTATCTGCGAGTAGGTTCCCTTTTTTTGTAAAATAAAGTCCGTCATCTGAAACACCCAAAAGCTTGGAAGTATCTAGTTTAATAACGTCATCAAGGTTGTCGCCATTTACACCTAAAAAGAAGCCAAAATTGGCTAAGGATTTTTCAGATGCTATTTGATATTTTTCATTTAGAATCTCAATGGTTAATACATTTGGAAATGTATTTGGCATATCTATAAATGATGTTACACCACCCGCAATAGCTGCTTTACTTTCAGTATAAATATCTCCTTTATGTGTTAGACCAGGTTCACGAAAATGAACTTGACCATCAATAATGCCTGGGAATAAATACTTACCTGTTCCGTCTATTGAATTTGTGATACTGACTTCATCGAATTCACCAATTTTTCGAATAATGCCATCTTCAATTAATAGGTTGGTAACAATTATTTGTCCCTCATTTACGACGCTAATATTTTTTATAATTGTTCTTTCTTTCATTGTAGATAATCTGTCTGTTTCAATTTATTATATGGTTATAAAATATTAACTTTAAAAAAGCATATTATTTATTGCTTATTAAATTGCCAACAAATGAGAATAAAGGATTTCAAAAAAATTGCACTAATATTATTAGCCTTTAATTGCATTTTAGCTTTTTTTAGCTGCAGCACTTCAAAAGTAGGTACTACAAATGTATTTGAAAACCTAAAAGTAAAATGGGAGTTAATTAAAAACCCTGAAACTGAAAATGGGTTTTTCAAAGCTGCTTTTACTTTTGTTAACAATGGGCCTGATTCCATTAAAACAGGTAAATGGGCATTGTATTTTAACCAAAGTTTTTTAAAACCAAACGCATCAAATGATTTGTCCAAAGGAATATTGGAGCATATAAATGGTGATTTGTATCGCTTTGTACCTAGTAGTAGTTTTATGCTTAAGCCGGGTGACTCACTTGTTTATAATTTTGAAGCTGCGGGAATTCTGTTTAATGAAAAATACGCTCCACAAGGTGCCTATCTTGTTGTAGGTGAGAATGAAGAAGTCATTAGCAAAGATTTAACGATGGTCCCTTTTAATGACTATCAAAAGATTTTTTCTGATTCTGCTTTTATAGCTACAATTCCAACTGCATCCAATCAATACCTCAAAAACCAACAAATTCCTATACTTCCAGTAGGATCTATTGGTAAAATTATCCCAAGTCCTTATTCAATAATACCAGGGAAAGGTGGTGTGACTTTGGATAAATCCACTGTTGTTTATTATAGCAATGGTCTTAAAAAAGAGGCTGATTATCTGGTGGCTTATGTTGAAAAAATACTAGGTTCCAAATTGGTAACGATAGAAGGAAGCGGTAAAGAACCTAATAATATAACGCTGAAAACATCCGCCATAACTGTAAATGGTGTTTCTGAAGAAGCCTATTCTCTAAATGTTAAGGAAGGGAACGGAGTTGTAATCTCAGGCAATGACCCAGCTGGTGTTTTTTACGGTATTCAAAGCCTTTTAGCTTTGATGCCAGCAAAAAAACAAGATCAGATAATAGTTGAAAGTCTAGAGGTTCTTGATTCACCAAGATTTGGTTATCGTAGTTTCTTGCTCGATGTTTCAAGAAATTTCACTAAAAAGGAAGACGTACTTAAGCTTATCGATCTTCTTTCTATGTATAAGATAAACAAACTTAACCTCCATCTTTCTGAAGACGAAGGCTGGCGCATAGAAATCAACGGTTTGCCTGAATTGACCCAAATTGGAAGTAAACGTGGCCATACAAACAATTCTAAAAATTGGCTAACACCGTCTTATGGATCAGGACCAAATCCTGATTCTGAAAATAACTACGGAAAGGGATTTTACACGCGTGATGAATTTAAAGAGATTATAAAATATGCTGATCAAAGACATATAATGGTTATTCCTGAAATTTCAATGCCCGGTCATGCTCGTGCAGCTATTAAAGCTATGGAAGCACGATATGATCGTTTTATGTCAAAGGGAGATACCGTAAAAGCTAATGAATTTCGTTTAATTGACCCCAATGATCAGTCAGTTTATTTGTCTGCTCAATTGTATAAAGACAATATTGTTTGTGTAGCACTTCCTTCTGTTTATCATTTCTATGAAACGGTAGTGAAGGATATGATGGCCATGTATCAGGAGGCTGGTTTAAAACTAACCATATTTAACACTGGTGGCGATGAAGTTCCAAAAGGCGCTTGGGCAAAATCGCCTCTCTGTATTAATTTGATGAAAACGCATCCCGAAATCAAGAATCCCCGACAGTTACAAGGATATTTTCTTGAAAAAGCACTTGCCATTTTTGAAAAATATGACTTGCAGGTTGCCGGCTGGGAAGAAATAGTTCTGAATAAAGACAGTGCAAATAATACTACCGTAAATACAAAGTTTAAAGACAAAAATGTTTTACCCCTGGTTTGGGATAACACCGGTTTGAATATAGACCTTGGTTACCGCATTGCCAATATGGGTTACAAGGTTGTATTATGCAATGCCACCAATCTTTATTTTGACCTGTCTTACAACACCGACCCCAACGAGCCCGGGTTGGTTTGGGCGGGTTACCAAGATGCATTAGACCCCTATGTAATGACTCCGTTAGATGTGTATAAATCTACCAATTTAGATAAGTATGGACGCCTAACTGAAAAAGAAGAAATTTTTGGTCGTAAATCTCAAAAAATTGATCCCAATTTAGTAAAACAACACTTGAATGTTGATGCACAAAAAAACATTGTAGGCATACAAGCACAGTTATGGAGTGAGACAATTCATGGGTCTAAAATGTTAGAGTATTATCTTGCTCCCAAACTGTTTGCTTTTGTAGAAAAAGCCTGGGCCAAAGCACCTGATTGGGAAAGCGAGGCAAATATTTCAAAACGAGTGAAAGCAATATGGGCAGGCTGGGCCGATCTCTCAAATCAAATAGGACAGAGAGAATTCTCAAGATTAGATTTTTTATTTGGAGGGTACAATTATCGTATCGCCCCACCCGGTGCTGTCATTGAAGACGGCTTATTAAAAGCCAATACAGCTTTCCCGGGATTAATTATACGTTATACAATTGATGGCTCTGAACCTACCGTAAATTCTACGGAATATAAAGCACCGGTAAAAGTTGAAGGGAAGGTAAAAGTAAGGGCATTTAATAAGCTTGGTAGAGGCAGTAAAACATTCAGTGTAGAAAACTAAAAACAAATCTTAGGTTAAAGAATTTCTTTTTGGTTATTGCAAGATATTATTGGAGCAGAAAATTTTTTATCTCACGGAGATAGATTTCATGCTGCTCTACATTTATAAAATGTCCTGCATTGGGTATTAGTACAAATTTGTGTTTAGGAAAAAGACTTAAGTATTCATTTGTTGCACCCCAGGGTTGATTATCACATTGACCTTTCATTATTAAAACTGACATATTTATGCCATTAATTTTCGCTCTGAAATCTTTTAGTTCTAATATACTTTTATATGTCATAATGCTTGCGTAAAATCCACTATTACCCCTATTAGCCAAGTTTATAGATGTATCACATAGGGCCGATTTACTTGCTTTAGCATCAAGATAGTTGGCATATTCATCAACTTCTTTATCCGGAGCCATTTTTTTCCCAAAGCGAGTAGCTAAAAATGTAATTGCTTTAATTCGAATATTAGTTGATGATTCATTTGCAGCTTTATTTGTATAGATAGGAGCTATTAATTTAAAGCTGTCTGGTGCCGGTTTGTTTATTTCGGCAATATTAATAGGATAGATTGGTCCCGGGCTTGTAAAAATAATTTTGTCAATCTTTTCTGGGTGCTCTGAAAAGAATGCAGCTGCTAATACAGAACCCCAAGACTGCCCAATTAGTATCACTTTTTGTGAATTTATTTTGGTAATTATTTCATTCAAGTCATCTATCTGTCTTTGGACCGTATATGCTGAAATATCACTTAATCTGCTTGATGCGCCACTGCCAACCTGGTCATAAAAGTATAGATCAAAGCCATTGTCACTAAGTGTTTTTAGATCATCAATAACGCGTTTAGAAATAGCCCCACCTGGTCCGCCATGCAAATAAACGATAGGATAGGGTTGAGATTTTTTTAAAGTTGAGGCAACATAAGTATATCCAATGTTAGAGCCAGTTGATAACTGCCAAAATGAATTATGTATTTGCTTTTCTCCCAAGGTATTAATATAACTCCTTGGCCACAGAACTAAATACATAAAAACAATTAGTAAAAGAAGAAGCGTCAACCGAAAAACCCATATTACTTTCTTGTTCTTATACATTTAGAAGCGTTTTATATGCTTGTGCTAAATTATCACCTAGAATAGTATAAAAACATTCATATCTATCTCCAAGATGTTAACTTATTCATAAGCAGTATATTTTTTCATATTAATTGATCTAACCTTTTTTGGATTTAGATGCAAGATATTTTTCTCTTAATGCAAGAAGATCAATTTTTGAGCAGTCAACAATTAGTTTTTTTACTATTGATAAGGGCATTTCTTCTTTGTTTTTGAAGTTAATGCAACCTTTTTGGAAACTCGCATCTTTCAATAAGGTTTTATATTTATCATAGATGACTGTTGAGCCATACATGGGTAGTACATGCAATGACATGTAATTTTTCACACTGGCTAGTCCATACTTAAATGTGCCGGGTGCATTGTAAATAATCATGTCTTTTCCCATCATTGGCGCAATAACTGGTGTAACGGTTGTATCATTTTGTATGATAATCTCATGCAGTTCCGATAACAGTTTTTGCCTGTCTTCTGGCTGGATGGAGATAAATTCGGGGATAGTCATAGTTCTAAATGTTTAGGGGGTTGCTGAACTGAATATTACTAATCTTATTTTATAACCAGTTTTACATCCTTAAATAAAAAGGGATTATCACTCATCCTCAGTTTTGTTCCACTACTAGTTGTTACATTTTTGAGAATCACTTCTTTGGTTCTAACAAAGGGAAAGGGTTCTTGGTAAGAACTATCTTTTAAGTCTGGATTAAAGTTTGCAAAGATTGCTGGGCCCTGGTAAGCGTTTGGATGATTGGAGTCTTTGATTAGCAGGTTCTCAATAGTAATTCGTTCAGGCATATAACAGGTATAGCCAAAATCATGCTGACTGGAATTTCGGATGGTAGCGTTGGCAACTCCCATATGGGCATCAAAACGGGAAAAGATGCATGAATCATACAATAAGTTTTTACTAAAATTGGAGCCCATGATTCCCCAATAAGTTTTATTGTTGATATCATTTGTCTGTTTGCAGTTTACAAATGATACATTGAGTGCGCGATTCACTGAAATATCATAAGTACCCATTGAAACCGGCTTTCCTGCTGCGCCAATGGTTTCATATGTTTTATGTCCGGAAAGTAGGGTGTTTCTAATGGTTACAAATGCGCAATCGCCAATATTAATAAACCCTCCATAAGGTGCACCATGCTCTCCTTCTCCGGTTATATGGTGTTCAAGCCCCTTTACTAAAACATGGGATCGCCTAATGGCGATATTGCGATTATAATAACTATACTTTGATTCAACCTTATTGGCAATTGTAGTAAAGCGGCCACCCGTAATGCTAAGTGTGGTTTCATCAATGGGCAATGCAGTGATATCAGTAATCTGATTAAAGTCCCAAACAATTGGGGCGTTCATATCTACATTGCCGTTTTTATCAACCAGGAAAATATCAGTTTGCGATGCTCCATTATTTTGGTTCAGCCCAAAACGAATAAAGCGTTTGACTTTTGAATTGGTAACAGTGATGAGGCATACGCTGGGAAGCGATTGATCAATTTTCTGCTGGTTCCGCTTTAATGAAGCTATATTGGCAATTTTAATGGGTTGCAATCCAGATCCCACCATAAAAACGGATGCAGTATTCTTTTCTACTTCAGTATCGTCTATGATAAAAGCGGCTGTACCAAAATCAGTATTTGTGCGAATAATAGCGGTACGCTCTTTTCCACTTATATAATAAGTAGCGCCCTCATTTGCTTTTACGGATAGCCCATACTGATTGGCTACCGCATGTGTTCCAGCTATATTATCAATATCATCGATTTTCCCATCTCCCTTGGCTCCAAAGTCGCTATAGAGTACCCATCCTCTTTTTATAAATTTTTGTAAATCTGAAGGAGAAACATTTACCTGTAATTCTTTTTTTTCACCAATACTAACGCTAGTGGGTTTGTTATCAGTGCTAATCAAAACATTTTCAGCTGAAACTTTAACCTGCCCCCAGGCCATGACCATATAGGTAGTAAATACAACAGACAAAACAGCATATTTCATTTGAAAATATTTTAATTAAAGTGCAGAGCTTGCCATACTGAGGTATTCTCTGTCTGGCTCCTTGTATCTAAAGATGAATTTATAAATAAAATTTAAAGTTGCGATCAATATAGAACAAACGCATAAAGCCTTTGATGATAAAATATAAGTGTGTTGGTATTTTGTTTTCCTCTTCGGTAATGTAGTTCTTTGGTAATGATGAGAATTCAAAGTATTGTTTGCATAATTCAGTATCACTTTCTGTAAGTTTTGCATTGCTGTCAATAAGTTTAAAAAATTCTCTGTCATTTTTATCAAAGTTAGTTGTACATCCAATATTTTATTGTGCCTGAATATTTAATTACCATACATACATTTTAGAAAGTGTATTCTCGTCTTTACCT
This sequence comes from Chitinophaga pinensis, assembly GCA_943372225.1. Lineage (GTDB taxonomy): Bacteria > Bacteroidota > Bacteroidia > Chitinophagales > Chitinophagaceae > Sediminibacterium > Sediminibacterium pinensis_L. The sequence continues at coordinate 370,027 of CALRXV020000003.1, forward strand.
ACATGTAAAACGTTTTTGTTATCAACATAATAGGATTTGTTAACAACGAACCTATAAGTTACATCGCCCTTGGGCAAAATAGCTTCACAAGTCCAATAGCCATTTTCTTTTCGCATTTTTATTGGATTCTTTAACCCGTTTGTAAAATCCCCAACAAGCCATACGCGTTCAGCAGCTTCAAAATCGGTTAATTTAAAAGTTATTTTACCAGCTTCTTGTTTGCCCAAAAGGGTTGCTAAATAGTCGTTAGGATTTTGTCTTAAAGCTTTCTCAAAAAAATTATTGCTTTCTTCTATTTTATTCATCTTTCTGTATGCAACAGCTATCCATGTTTGAATAGTGGTTTCGGTTGTATCATATTCGTATAAACAGTTTAAAAGTTCTAATGCATCTTCATTTTGCCCTTTTTCAATCCAACTAATAGCAAGGTTTAGGGCATCATCGTTCTTGAAATTATACTTGTTTAAAGAGGATTCACGTAATTTTTTATACTGTGCAATAGTTGAAGTGATGCCTCTTTTTTTATAGGTATTTTCCAGAACAGGAGTAATATTTTCAGGAAAAAAGTTTTCCATGTCTTGATGATGTTTACCTTTTTTTAATTCTTCTGCCAAGGATAAACTAGCAACAGTTGTAAAATCATGTTTATAATACAAATTAATAGTTGTGGCTTTTAAATTTACTGCCATGGAAACATTGGTAGTATATTTATAAGGATATTTTTGTGCAGATTTTTCTAGTATTTTAGTAATATCCCCTAACTGAAAATTGGTTCCTTGGTTTAAATAATGGGTAGCAACATCTCTTCTATGGCAGGCCTCCTTATGTTCATTGTTAATGCTGTAGTTGGTAAGTGCAAAATTGGTATTCGTTTTTTTTACAACATAGCCTCCAGTGACTGTTGCATAATTGCCGGTTGCATCGCCAATAAATAATTGAGCAGCATTCAGGTTTATTAAATTGAATTTGCTTAAATATACCAGGGCTTCATCAACCGTTTTACAGTTTTTTAACAGATCAGTGGCCAATTGCTTTTTTCTATCTTCTTTATTAGCATCTTTTACAATGGGAATTGCATCAATGGCAGTATAATCTAAAAACAATCCATGCTCATTTAAACCACCTTGAGGGTTTAAGTAGGAAAGCATTTTAAGATTAATGGACGAAAAAAGTTTAATGTTTAAATCTGTCCAGATAGCATAGCCATAATTGCCCTTTTGAGCTGGATAGAACCAGATTCTGTATTTTGTACTTTGTACTTCATCCTCATTATTACCTATCCAGACATTTTTACCATCGTTGGCCATAAAAATGGTGCAGGCATTTACAAAAAGGGAGATTGCCCAAAAAAAGACCAAAAAAGCGTATTTCAGTAAACGATTAGATTTTAGCATTTTTAATGTTTTGATTAAATAATGCTCAAAAATATTGGCCTGATTACCCGTAAATGTTCGGATTTATCCAGCCGAACCTATTTGGGGCTATATTTTTTGTTCTTTGCTGAATTGGGATGGAGAAATACCAACAACACGCTTAAATGTGGTATTAAAGGTGGTTTTAGAGTTGAAACCAGAGGCAAAAGCGATACCTAAAATATTCAGTTGCTCCATTTTTGTGGAGGCCAATAACCTTTTTGCTTCCTCTACTCTGTACTTATTGATATAGTTATAGAAGTTGTCTCCGGCGGTTTCGTTAATTAAAAAAGAGGCTTCATGTATGCCGATACCCAATTTTTCGGCTAGGGTAGGTAAGTTCAAGTCATTGTCTAAATACATCTTTTCCTTTTCCATTAGTGCTGTTAGATGTATGGATAAATTCTCCATTTGGGAATCGCTAAGCCGCTTTATTTTCGGCTTTTCTATTGTAACTGACTCTTTATCAGCAGTTTGATAGACAGGTAAGTCATTTGTTGCGCTTATTTTATTGTCATTTTCAAATAAGTCAACAATTTCGTCAATATCGGTTTGTTTAAAAGCGAAAATTGTTTTTTGCTGAATGGCATAATACGCTAAGAAAAACACACAAATGGCATAAACAACATTTGTTGCTTCTGTAATATATGGGAACCCAAATAATGCATCATTCAACCAAATAATTAATATAATTGAAACAATGTTCAAAAACTTTATTAGCCAATCTAAGTTAATTGGCTTCATGTTAGAAACTATTTGTTTCATATTAGCCTGATGCCTTTTTAGCAATATATAAGCATACACCAAGTATGGCAACATGATTAAGGGTAAAATATTTCTTACCAAAAAAGGCAGGTCCTCATTAATGGTAAAAATGCTGTAAGTAGAAATGCTTTCTTGGTTATAATTTAAAAAATGTTCTACAAAAGCATATATAATAAATGGTAAAAAATGGATCCAATTGATTTTGTCAATTTTATTGTTTGGATTGGTAAAACTCAAAATACTCAAAAGAAAACTTGGTGCTAACAAAAACTGAGCTGTGTTAGTACACTTAAAAAGAAAGCTATTTGAAGCAGTAGTTTCTGAAATAAATAAATAGGATCCAATAAATGCAAAGCCTATTGAGAATACAAATAAACCAAGCCACTTATTGGCTTTTACATTTTGTTGCAAAGGGTGAAAAAAAAGTAAAAAGCCAAGTAAAATGCTTGCGCCTGATATAAAGCAAACTAAAAATTGATTCATTTTATAGATTGAATATATTCTTTTATTTAGTTTTTGGTTAAAAAAAAAGCCATTCTCTTAAATGAGAACGGCCTTATATAAATTTAAATGAAGTTTGTTAGAACTTCCCATTATTATTTTTCCAGGTTTCTTTTGCAGGAATTGGTTCAATGATGTCCCAATGCTCAACAATTTGTCCATTTTCCACCCTGAATAAATCATAGAATGCTACATGGTCCCCTTTACCAAATTTCCCTTCGCTCATAGTCAATACAAAGTTTCCTTCACCAATCACTTTATGTACTTGATCATAAATCATAACCAAGCCATTTTTAGCAAAATAATCTAATGCCGCTCCTAAACCGTCTAAACCGTCGGCAACGCCAGAGTTATGCTGTAGATATTTAGTAGGATTAATGTATGTAGTTAGCATTTCTACTTTGCCACCTTTCAAAACATCATTTACAAAACCTTCCACAATTTTTTTGTTGCTTTCTGTTTTGTCTATATCTGCAATTAGATTTTCTCCGTCAAACTGTGTTCTACCACTTGGATTAGGTGGAGTAATTTCGGTAAGATTATCCCAATGTTCTACAATCTTGCCATCTTCAAAACGAAATACATCAAAACCCGCTTTGGGGCCAAAGAAATCATATTTTGTCTGTAAAAACACATAATCGCCATCTTGAAAAGCCCTGATTACATCCGCTTTAAATCCCCCTTCTGGCGCGTTTGCCAAAATAGCACCAAAGCCTGACAGTCCATCTCCCACCGCCAAGTTATGTTGGATGTATTTGTTAGGGTTGATAAAATTCACCGGTTCTTTTTCACCGGTCTCTAAGCTGCGTATAACCGCTACTGCTTTTTGTTTGTTATCCATTTTGTGATTATTTATTTTAGTTAGTGTTCCTTTTAAGTTAATAAAAGTATGGTCTGGCAAAGTGATATTAGTATATACAATTTCATTTTTAAAATCCTCTAAATGTGTAACTGTAGTACCTGATTTTTCTTTCCAATACACCATAAAAACATCTGGTCCTATCTCAACCATTGTGGTTTGTACTGTTTCAGCTTCGCCCAATCCACTACTTAAAATGGGTGTAAAAGTCATTTTAGTTACTGACTCAAAATGAAGTTGAAATACCTGTTCGCCAAAATCAACTTTAAATTTGTTTCCTATTATTTGCATCGCTATTATTTTTTTAATTTATAATAATGATGTAAAAATGCAGCTATCTGTAAATATGGAAAAGGTAAGAATAGTACTTTGAATGATACTTTTAAGCCATAAGGTTTTTCTCCCTGAATTCAGTTGGCGTTATCGATGAATGTTTCCTAAAATACTTGATAAAATTAGTGGGCTCTTCAAAGCCTAAATGATAGGCTATTTCTTTAATGCTTTCGTTGGTGTGTGCTAAAATTCGCTTGGCTTCCAATAAAATTCTGTCATCAATAATTTCTTTTGGGGTTTTGCCTAATGTTTTTGAAGTAGCCTGGTTTAAGCGTTTTTCTGTGATGAGGATTTTTTGGGCGAAATAGGAGACTTTTTTTTGCGTTCTAAAATCATTTTCTAAAAGATCTTTAAATAGCATTACATAATCAAGATCTGCCCCTTTCTTTATCTTAGTGAATTTATTATTTCGTTGTTCTCTTTCTGCAAAAAGCAGGAAATTGTATAGCAATTTTTGCAAAATATTGGCTTGAAATTCATCGTTTAAAGTTTGAATTTCATCTGACATTAGATTTAATAAGCTATTAAATTGAGTTGATTGATTTTGTAATTCTATTTGCGAAACATCTAATAAGTCATTAAACAAAACAGTTTGTCTTAAAAATTTAAAATCGCTTTCTGTTTTACAAAAAAAGTTGTCTGTAAATAGTAACACTTTTCCTTTTAGTTTCTCTTTATCATCAAAGCGATGGACAACATCTTTATTGAGAAATAATAGAGAATTGGGTTTGATTTTTACAGGAACAAAATCTACCAAATGGGTTGCTTTGCAATCTTGAAACCAAATAATATGATAAAAACCTGCTCTATGCAACTCTTTCAAAATATGCTTAGATTTGGTATAAAGGTCGGATAAGTCCACAATTTCAAATTCTTGTGGTAGACCTGGTTTGAACTTATATTTTATTATCTCCTTTTTCATTTACAGTTTGCAGCTCTCATTTACTCTAGTCTATGGGACAGTAAATTTATGGTAATTTCACTAGGATACTTGTCCCCCAAGTGCCTGACTTGACCCAATGGTTCATTGCTTAATGGTTAAGTTATTTTTTGTCAACAATAAATCTATTGCTGTCTACATCTTTCAAAAAAGCAATGAGGTTAGTAAAATAATGCTCTCATTAAAGATTTTGGCTAATTTTCAACGGACATTCGGCAAACATAGCGGGTGTAATGTTTATTCATCAATTAATTTTGATATACAAGTGCCTCATAAAGTTTGCGTTTGTACAGCCTAGATGAAACAAACCTCAAATAATATACCTTATTGCCAAATGCATACAAACTTTATATTTGGTCTTAAAATAAAAATTAAAAAGTATGAAATTTAGGTTTCTTACAATAATTACTATTGCATTCGTTTTTATTATTTGTTTTGCCAACAAGTTATCTGCACAAAAGAAGAATTCTAATAAACAGCAATCTGAAAATAAGATTAATGCAAATGTGCAAGTTGTTGACAAACAAACTAAAAAAGCAATCAGGGATACTTTGTTTTTGCAATATTTTAAAAAATATCAAAATGAGCTAATGGATTATGGGGCTCATCATTTAGTAGTTGATTCGAGTAATGGATCTATAAAATTGAGGTATTTTGAGGCAAACAATGAACCTTCTTTTGCACCTGAAACTATCATTCCTGCGTATAAAGATTTTATAGAAGGAGATTTGAATAATGATAGTTGCAACGATTTAATTGTAAGTGTTTATTACAATCAAGGAAGTAGACCCAGATTAGATATTTATTGCTATATTACTAAAAATAAAAAGCTTCAATATTTTGAAAAACATACAATTCATAGTTTAGGAATTTGCGGAACAATATCAGATACTACTGGTAGATTTTTTCCTGCAAAAATAGAAAATGGGAAATTGGTTGGTGAAACACAATGCCTTAAAGCAGGAGATCCAGGATGTTGCCCATCATTAGAATTGATAACTTACTTTAAATTTGAAGATGGATTTAAATTTGTGAGACAAGAACCTAAAAAGAAAACAAAATAAATTTAAAAAAGAATAATAACATGAAGCACCTAACTATTTTTTCTTTAGTAATATTTTTATGTAGTTGCAATACTGAATCCAACAAAAAAGAAGAAAATAAAACTGTGAAGCCAGTTACCACATCTTGCTATTTAGCAGCATTTCATCAGGATACAGTGATGCTGCAACTGAAAGATAGTAATAGTATAATAACAGGAATACTAAACTATTTGCCTTATGAAAAAGATGGTACAATTGGCAGTCTGTACAATGTTAAAATTAGTGGAGATACATTGTTTGCTATGTATCAATCAATGCAGGAAGGACAAGAATCTTTTTGTGAAATGGCAATGCTTAAAAAAGATAGTAGCTATATACTTACCAATGATATTTGGAGTAACAATCCTAATTATAAATATGACTCAACCTACACTCACGGTAAATTTATTGATAAAAATAAAATTGTCTTTAATGGCGATACATTAAAAGTTGCTAATTGTAATTACTGAGTATTTCTTATACTCATTTAGATTGTGTGTATAATTTAGTCATATTGTTATAAAGAAGAACAAACATTTGGAATGAAAATTCGAACAACTACTGTTATTGAATAACAGCAAACCTTATTTTGCATACAGAAATTATTGTCCACAATTGCACTTTGTCAAACTTTGAACTGCGTTATACGTTTCTAGTTTATTATGCTTCTTTAGAAACGCTGCTGGTTTTTTAACTACTTTCAAATTTTTGTTCTTAATATCTATAACTCCAACTGAAATATCTTTTACAGCTTTGTCACTGTCAAGGCTTACATAATATGTTCCTTCTTGAAAGTAAAATTCATTATACCTGTTTTCATCGTTGTTTTCTTTAGCTAACACTGCTTTATGATTTTTTAAGTCATAAATAGTAACGCCTGAAATGTCAGAGTCAAAACTTGTAAAAAGATAGTTGTTGTCTTTAGAGATAGAAAATTCACCACCAGCTAAACTTGTTAATTTACCCAAATTGTCAATAATTAAAGTTTCTCCTTTATAATCACCAAATTTTGAAATTATGAAATAGTCTTTGCAAGGTTGTTTTGACGGAGTGTAAAGCCCTGAACAACCACCAACAGGTTCTATGTCATAAAAAATTTGATTTAAAATCTTGTTATCCTTTTTAATTATTAACCACGAACGGCATTGAAAATTTGAACCTGAACTGTTTTTAGGATGTGTCATTGTAATAATGATTTGTACTTGCCCTAAAAAAAATGTGTCGGATTTGGATACAAAAATTGATTCAGGATAATCATTCAATTTAAACTGTAAATTTTGCTTATTCTGTTGTCCCCAAAGACTTGCAGTAAAAAATAAAAGTGTAATGATTAATATTGATCTCATAATGAGTTAGTCACTTTATAATCTGTTTTTAATTTATTTTTAGATAGGTTCTTTATCAAAAAATATTTGTGGTTTAACCCAGTTAAAACAATGATTCTTTTTTTAGGGTACAACTCAGAAATATTTTCAATTTGTCTTGCCATATATTTATTTCTTTCATTCCAAAACACTATGTCTTTTTCAAATTCATTGATAAGCAAACTGTCTTTAAGATATTTTTTAGTTAATGGTAAAATCAGTTCTTCGTCATCTTTATACAAATCACCTGCTATATTATAGAATTTAGGTTCATTAATTTCTTCTAAAGTTTTGTTTTTGAATGAATCATAGTAATTATTTCTTTTAGATATATAGTTTTCAAAATTTATACTATCTAAATAGTCTTTTCTAACTATTTGAAGACTATCAAAAATTGCAGCTTCTACTTTTATCTGGTTTTGATATAATTTTTCCTTGCATGAATTTCTGTTTTAATCTGATTTTTTGAATCTTGTTTTATTGCAAAGGAAGTGTCAAAAGGAAGAATTATAATTGTTCTATTTCGTTTTGAAATAGTTTGTAAGGCAAGTTGTTCAATACTAGGTTTTATGACTTTTAAAAATGTGGCAGTTTTCAACCCAAACACTGGTTTAAAAATTTCACTATCCTCATCAAGTATTAAATCAGGTTTCAATGAATCCAAGAGCAAATAAAGTGTCTTATGATTAAAGTATTTATTTCCTGAATGAATAGTACCAATAATTATTATTTCAGATTTAGATGAATCTGTCTGGCAATAGCCGTTTAAATGGCATAATAGTAAAATAGTAATAGTTATAACTTTTCGCATAAGTCATTAATGGTTACATACTATAATGTAGTCGAGTAATATATTTTAAGATATAATATAGGTTGTATTTTTTCTTATGTCCATTTTGTGGTATTACTTATCTGTTACCAATAAGTACAAGTTTTAAGTTGCCATTTTCTTTATATAACACCCAAAGTAAATAGGGGGCAAAAAAAATGATTCCCAAAATCATAGCAATTGTTCCTATAAAAATTGATTTTCCAGTGAATTTATTTCGCCACATTATCCATATTCCAGATAACGTGAGATAGCAACTGAAGTCTAGATTAAATTGTCCTGACCAAGACAAGGACTTTATGTTACTAATAGCTACCCCAATTAAGTTAGCACCCTCTGCTTGATAGGCAAACAAAGTATAAATGCATAGTCCAATTGTTTGAAATACTAAAAGTACTTTGAAAAGATTATTGTTACTCATATTTGTATGTTTTCGGTAAAGTTAGATTTCGTTTCCTGTTCATTTTAGTCGCTACCGTACAATGGTTTTCAATGATTCTATTTTATTTTCAATAACCCCTAACGTTTTGTATGAACTGTTAACGGTAGTTATTTTTCTATGCCTGAATATTTCTTGTAAATTGCTCTATAACCAAATAATCTTCCAATAGGCCCCACCACATTCATTAGGAATTTTTGTGGTCCTTGCGGAATACTGGCTAGATAACTTTTACTGTCTAAATACTTTAATGTCACTAATTCTTGAACTAATCCTGCTTTCCCGTTTGGCATTTTTCCATCAATGGTAAGACCTATAATATTTTCTAATAGGTAATCAAAATCCAAAGCAGGGCTAACAGACTGGATATATACAACGCTTTCATCTTCAGCATTGTAATGATTGTGTGGTTCATTTTTTGGCAGTGTAATTTTTTCTCCAGCTGCCAAAATTTGTTTTTTCCCGTTAAGCAATATGGTCAAGTTGCCTGATATAACTTCAAAATGTTCGTCTTGTAATGCATGATAGTGATTTGGAACTAGTTCACCTTTTGATTTAAGAGTCAGTTTAAGCGTAACTCGTTGACCATTTGTATCTTTTGCCGTTTCTAAAAATTCATAAAGGTCTCCAGTGTCTGGATTAGTTAATATTTGTCCTTTTGTTGGCATATCTATTTTAATTAAATTAGGATTTCTGGTTTTTGAGTTGTCTGTTTAATAAGAGCAAGGGTCAGGGGCTTTACGCAGTAAGGGTATTCTTTGATCCCACTTTTGGCTTGGCCACTAAGACTTGAATAGCTATAGCCAAATTACTGAACTTGATTAGCAATACCAAAAGGTGAACTGCTATGTTTATTGAATCCTCCTCAAATGCAAAAATATCAATAATGGAAAACCAATAAAATAGCAAGTAAGTAATATAATAGAAACTATAATACCAGGACTATATGGATCAATAGTGTAAGTCTGAATTAAGAGTTGGTGCCCTATATTTTTATCTTTTGAAAATAGCACCATGGAAGTAAAGTTAAATCCAAAATGTATTGCAAAAGGAAGATAAACAGATTTCGTTTTCTCAAAAGCCATAGCCCATAAATAACCCATCAGGCCTGTAGTTAAAAAGGTAATCATCATAGCAGATAGTTGACCAAATAAATTCCAAGAAAACCAATGATAAATACCAAATGAAACAGCGGATATAAGTATAGCCTTTCTTGATCCAAAATGTTTAATCAGAATATAAAGAAATGCACCTTGGAAAATCAGGGTTTCAAATGCAACTGACTTAAATACATACCAAATGGCTTTAAAAAACTGATCTGACGTATAATTATTATTAAGGTAATATGGATTTTTGCCTACATAAGACAATACAATGAATAAAATGGAATAATACAGTATTGGAAATAATAATCCAACGCATAAATACTTCAAACGTTGAGTCGATGGCTCAATTCCTATTGCTTCTAAATTCCTTTTCTCAAAAAGTCTTAATAAAGCCCATGAAATGAGTAGTTCAATAAGGATGCCAATCATTGATAATTTTATTATGATTTCATATAAAAAGTTATAACCACCTTTTAAGCATTGATTCGGTTTGAGAAAGACCTTCAGCCCCAATTATTGCAAGCACGGTTAGCTACGGTTTTGTCTATTAATTAATTTATCAATTTTCCTTTTATTTTCTTGTTGTAATAAAGATGGATATAAATTCAATAAAGTATTTGGAATCATTATTGACAAACCATAGGTTAAGTTAACCTTGAAGCTAAAATAAATTGCGAAAATTGCTACAAAAATAAATCCAACAAGGTGACTTATCTCAGCTAGTGTCATTTCATTTCTAATATTGTTGAAATCAGTTTTCTTAGTTTCCAATTTTATTTTCTGATTCAAATACTTAAAAAATGTATTCTTTATTATCCACTTAAAGTATTCTAATCCAATAGTTTTATTCAAATATTTACTTTTAATAAAATTCAGATTTGATAATTCTTTGTAAAATTCCAATCTTGCAAAAATCCCATTAAAAATTATTCCAATCATCCAAGAGACAACAGATATAGATGTTCCAAAAGTCAAGCCTAATATTATATATTTCATTGCCATTTGAAAATTGTAGATAATGGGATTGTATTGCTACAGTTGGCATATTTTACAACATCCGCCCGGATGCGCTGCTTAATTAAAAATTTATTAAGTTGAAGTTAATAACAAATAGGCAAATAGATATTCGTTTGGAGAGGCAAAAGTTTGAAAAATCATAATATGTCTCAATGGCTAGCCTGGATTAAATTTTGATTTGAGCTTATAAGCATATCTTTGTTTACTTACTGTCTGGCTGTACAGTTGCACTTCTGAAAGGGCAACAAGTAAAAAGGGATGAAATTCTCTGCAGCCATTAGTATATTATTCATTAACCTTAAACTTAAATCCATGTCAAAAAAGACTGCTGAACCTAGGAAGAATAAGCCTACTAAAAAGAAAAGCTCTGCGCAAAAGAAAGCAGATCCTAAGAAAAAAGCACGCTAAGGTCAAAGAAATCAAAAGCCCGGTTCATAGAGCCGGGCTTTATTATGCAGTTTTGAATTTTAATTTAGAAAGATAGGGTACAACCATTTGTAGTTCATAGGTTCATTTAAATGCTAGCCTTAAGCTTTGTCAATTGACATTATTGTTTGTAATAGCACATTTGCTCCATTCTCCATATCCATTGCTGTTGAGAATTCTTTGGGTGAATGACTGATGCCCCCCACACTGGGAATAAAAATCATGGAAGAAGGTGCAATGGCTGCAATATGCTGGGAATCGTGCCCGGCTCCACTTTGCATTAATTTAGTAGAAAAACCCAATGATTTGGCAGTAGCATTAATGGTTTGCTGTAACTTTTTATCCGTTAAAGCTGGTTTTGATTCATTGGCTTGCCTTTCAAAACTGATTTTAGTTTTTGACTCTTTGGCAATAGTTGCTGCGCGATTTTCAATTTGCTTAAACAACATTTCAATTTTATCAGCTGATAAATCACGGATTTCTAAACCCAATATTGCTTTTCCGGGAATCACGTTATAAGCACCTGGTTGCACCGCAATTTTTCCAACTGTTCCAACCTGTGTTCCTTTTACACTGGTGATCACTTCATTTACTGCAATAATAAATTTAGAGGCAGCAAGTAAGGCGTCCTGCCGCATATTCATTTGCGTAGCGCCTGCATGGTTGGCAAAACCTTCTACTGTTACTTCCCAATGCACAATTCCCACAATACCTTCTACCACACCAATCTGTATCTTTTCTTTCTCTAAAATACCGCCTTGTTCTATATGTAATTCCACCCAGGCATGTATATCGCCTTTTTTTCGGATACAACTTTGAATATACTCAGGATCACCACCTATAGCTTTAATGCCTTCAGCCATGGTTAAACCGCTTTGACTTTTTTGGAGCAACCCTTCACTTGTGATATCGCCCACCATAGCTTTACTGCCAATAGTACCTCCTTCTTCATTGCTAAAAATGATCAGTTCCAAAGGATGTTCGGTAAACACATTGTTTTCGTTTAATATTTCAATTACTTCCAATGCACCAATGGAGCCCAGTGTGCCATCATAATTTCCACCATCTGGTACCATGTCAATATGTGAACCAAAACCAATGGGTTTGAGAGAATTGTTTTTTCCTTTGCGTTTGCCGATGATATTACCTGCTGTATCAATACTTGGATTGAGCCCTGCTTTTTTCATGAGCTCTATAAACCAGGCACGGCCTTCAATATCAGCTTTTGTATAGGCCACTCGGGTACCATGGCCTTTTTCATCTAGACCAAATTTTGCCAATTCAAAAATGCGGTTTTCAATTCGTTTGCCGTTTACTTTAAGATTATTACCAAAGCCAGAACCTTTACTATAGGAGTCCATGATGCCAAAGGCGCTTACACCTAAAGCTGTTAGGGATGCGTTTTTAATAAAGCTTCTTCTTTTCATTATTTGTTGAATTATAGCATGATGTGGTTTGCTTTTTGTGTTAATAACAAAACCCTAAATAGTTAGTCGTTAACCTGGTCAGATTGTTTGTTTCTAAACCATCCTTCAAAAGGCTTAACGGTTGCAAAGACAGGTTTTCCATCTTTATTTCTTCCAGGGATATTACAGGACCACAAAAACTTTGCTTCATTCGGTTGTATATTTTCAAATGCAGTTTCTGGAAGGGGAACCTTTATGCGACCATTCCACAGTGCTCCTGTTTGCCCTGCGTAACTGCCAATGCCTATATAAATAAAACGGGTCCCTTTTGGACCTTGTACAAATGGACCAGTAATTCCGGGAGCTGATCCATTTAAATCTTTTACCTGAATAGTGAAATTAAAGAGGAGGTCATGGTCTCTTCCTAATTGTCCTTGCACGGTCTTGTAGTCAGGACCCTTGCCCAACTGTAATCCATATAGAGTTCCCTCAATAGGATTTTGTAGCACTATCCTCAAACTAATTTCTGTTGTCATGTGCTAGGAATTCCAATTAAAGATAAATTTTATTTGGGCTTAATACTAGTTAATAAAACAATTCTATTTTGATCAGTATTTGTTAAAACTAGCCATGGTTTCGCATTTGTTTTTCTTATATCATTTCCTTTCATTGCAAATTCTTCCTGCTTGTTATCAGCAATATAAATTTTTGTACCAACGGGTAAGCTATATTCTTTAATGCCATTTGGGTCAACATTGCTTACCCTTGTTTGACCTTTCCCATCGGGAGTGTATATGATTAGTGAAAGATGGTAAACATCTTTATAGTCATTCTTGAATCTTATTTTAATGTTGTCTTGTCCAAAAACGGAAAAATTTAAAACTGTGAAAATGCATAGAAATACTAGTTTCATATTAAATATTTTAAAGTTCACATAGTATACGAATAAACAGTTATAATAGTTTCATCTTATTTCTAAATAACTCCCCTTTCTTAATAAAGTTGAATAGTTTTGCGCAAAACATTTAACACAAAATTACGTCAGTCGCTATATTGCCAAACCGATGTTATTGGCGTTCTTTCTTGTCTTTTTGTTTAAACCCTGCTGTTTCATACCATGCTATTTCAGGTCTGGTTTTTGGATAACCGTTTTCATTGCGATACATTTTTCGTTCTTCGGTAAAGTTCCACCAATTTTTTTTCGTGTCGTTTGTGTTTGCAAAGTTCACAACTAATCTAAATTGGTCTTCAACACAAGGGTCAATCCAATACCCTTTTTTCTGTTCGTATTCATCTGTCAGCTTAGCTCCGTCTTTATGCTTTAGTTCCTTGAGTGAATAATAACCTAAGAAAACAAGGTCTTCGGCAAACTTTATCCCTACTGAAGGAACGGTTTGAAATTCGGCTAATGCATAAATTTCTTTTGCCCGTTCAATTGTAGCGTTTAACAACACTTCTATTTCATCAGGTGCAAAATCAAGTATGTTAGCAATTTTGATTTTATTCCTTCTCAAATTTGCTTTTTCAATATCTGTCAGCGGAAGTTTTATGTTTGACTTATTTTTCATCTTAAGCGTAGCTGCTGTACAGATTAAAATAACGAATTATTCTTGATAATAAGAAAGATGAAGGTTTATCGGTGGCTTGAATCGGATGATAATTAGCTATTGAATGCAGAAAGTATTTCTTTTGGTTTTATATTTTGACTTCATCTTCTGTAACAGAAGTAGAGAAGGCATCTCCAATTAGAGTGATTAAACTTGAAATTGGGCCTTCCATTTTGTTCGTATTGTCATCTAAGGTATTGTCATGCAAAAGCTCTCCAATATGGAGGGTAGGAAGTAGATACAATAGAATGTTACTTATTTCTGATTTAAAAAATATTTTTACTTCTTTTATTCCTGCGTCCAGAGGTAAATTTTCTTTTGTAATTCTTATCGCTTCATTTGCAATTGTATTCATTTTTAGTATCAAATCTTCCTTTGATAGTTCAGAATAAGTAGCAATTGTTTGAATAACGGCAGTTCTCTTATCAAAAAAAATCTTGTCTATCCAATTTATATTAAGATCCGGTTTTAAAATTTCAGCAGCGCCTTCATCTGATTCTGAAAATAGGTATAATTCTGCTAAAACAGCTGGAACTGCTGCCTGACTAAAAATATCTTCTTTAGTGGATTTGTCATTGGAAAAAACTTGATCTGTTGTAGTATCAATTTTTATTAATTCAGGATACCCTAGATTTTGTTGTACCGCTTCCAAAAGATTTATCGCCATAAAAAATTTATTTGATTTAATAAATATTAAAGGAAGATAATCCTGTAAATCTGAAGTAAATGTATAAGTGTGAATTTTAAAACATATCTGAATTATCGTATAAAATATTTTACTTCAGCTATTGGAAGTTCTGAAATGTCAAACCAATGTCAGCTGCTGGCAATTCTTAGTGGTTGTAGCCACTCATATTTTTGTAAAATGAATACTGTTATATGCCATTTTTCTTCCGTGTTGCAATTTCTGTAAAAATTTCGAAGCCTTTTATTTTTGAAAGATCTGCTGCTTGTTTATAGAGTAAAATTGCCTCTGTAAAATTGCCCTGTATTTCATTAATCCAGGCTTTTGTGAATATATTTTTCACATTATTTGGATCTTCTTTTAGTACAATATTAATATCGTCAAGTGCATTGTTATATAATCCCATTTGAAAATACAGCAGTCCACGATTGTCAAAAAATGACTTCTCCCTTTTACCTGGGTATTTTGATTCCAAAATACTAACTTCTTTTTTTAACGAGTCTTTGTTTAGGTATTTATATTCTTCGTATCTAAGAGAATCAGTTATAAGAAAATAGGGTCTACAATTATTTACTAAACTAATCGACATTCTTTCAGCAAATACCTTTCCAAATTGGTAACCTATTTGTTCTGAAGTATCCCCATATATTCTTAAGCATTCTTCTATAAAAGGTAATGGGTTTCTTTCAATAGCTTTTTGGAAACATAAAGGGAAAGTAATATTACTTATAGCTTTTATTTGCTTTAGACTGTCATAACAATTACAAATTGAATTTGAATAAAATTTATCAATATCAGTTTGACAATAAGATTTTACTGAAAACGTAGATAAAACTAATAGTAAACAAAATACTTTCATAAAATGACTTATTTAGCTCCACTTATATTGCAATTGGGTAATAGAAATTCTACTGCTAGAACTGGGCTAAATAAAGTTAATAAAGATTGGAATATGTTTTACAGACTGGAATTTAACTGAATGCTTGGAAATACTATTTAGATTTATAGATCTTTACTAATGTTCTTGTTCATAAATAAAGTGAATAGCTGATAGAAATATCAATGATAATACTTCTATCAGCTATTTTATAAAATACAGGAGAAAGCTGTATTAACCAATTGAATGAAACCCAACTTTATTTCCTTCTGTGTCAATGAAAAGTGCAATAAAACCCCTGTTCTCTCCAATGGCAGTTTTAGGTAGAATAACTTTTCCACCGGCACTTTCAATTCTGGCTAACGGAACTGAAAGGTCATTTCCACCATCTAAGTAAACAGTTGTGCCTGTCATTGTAGGAACAAAGTTTTCGCCACAAGCAATTGCTCCGCCAAATCCGCCTTTTTGTGGATCAGACGGTAAATATGCATATTGCATACGTGGATTCGGGTCTTCTTGAATTTGAGCATCTAACACTGTAGCATAAAATGCTTTTGCTCTTGCAAAATCTGTAGCCGGGATTTCAAACCAATTTAGCGTGTTTACCATGTTTATTAAATTTTAAATTTGTTACTTACTTTTGGACTTCAAATTTCCAGGGTTAATATTAAATAGACAAGTAGGACACTAAAATAATGTAAGTATGAAAAACAATACTAATATTGATAATCAATCAATTGATACTAAAAAATCTTTTATTTTTGATGAAAATACTTGCCCCGTTACTGCTACAATGAAAGTTTTGGGAGGCAAATGGAAGCCTATTCTTATCAATGCAATCTATTTTACGGCTCCAGCAAGGTTTGGTGAATTGAAACGTAGTGTAATAGGCATCACACAATCTATGCTTACACAACAGCTAAGAGAATTAGAAGAAGATGGTATTATTAGCAGAAAAATTTATGCTGAGATTCCTCCAAAGGTAGAATACACTTTAACTGAGTTTGGACTCACATTGTCACCTGTGATTCAAACAATGGCTAAATGGGGAGAAGAATTTAAATTGAATAAACAAAAAGTGCTGAGCAAATAGAAAATATCTTGTAATTGTTTTTTGTCTTTTTAGATAATCTGGTCTTTAAGTGCAGTTGTGTTGTCTACTTGTTTTTTAGTTCGTCATAGTAAGTAAAGTCTTTTGTAATAATTCCATTCTCAATTGTAAAAATTGTGCAGATTGCTAACTCGAATTTTACTTTGTCTGGCCCTGTTCCACTTGATACAAATTCCACAATTATATGTTTGTTGCTTGATGGATAAATTTGAATAACTTGATCGAATAAATCAGGAAAAATCTTTGCAAGTTCTGTGTATTTATCTATAGTTTGTTGTCTTGTCTGCTTAACAATTCCTTGTCCCAATGATGGGTCTTTAAATTCAGTTGTTTCAGCATACATATTTGCCATACTTTTAAAATCATGCTTGTTGAAATAATCAAAATATGTCTTTACTAGTTTTTCATTGTCAGTTATAGTCTTTTGTTTTTGATCATTACAAGAGACTAAAGCAGTGGCAATTATAAACAACAACAATATATTTTTCATTTACTTCTATTTTATTAGTTAAATCATAGATTTCTATATGCCTGTTTGATTATTAAATAGCCGCTAACGGCAGGAGCTTTGTGCAGGTTGGGAAATAGCATTCCATCTATCAGACTTGCAAAAAACCTATTGTTAGCGGCTACAGTCCTTTTTTACTGTTCAAGATTACAATGTAGTTATAGTACTACTAATTGTTTTAACCGAACAGTCAGTCATGGCTTTGTAAGCTTTCTCATTTTGAAAAATCATAACGCCTTCTACACAACCCCAGCCTTGAGTAGGTAAAAATTTATTGGCCCAAAACCTTAAAGGGGCAGAACAGTAATTGTAAGAAAATGAATTGTTACCATTTTGCCAAAATATGCTTTCTAAAAAATTATCATCGCTTAGCTGCTTACAAATAGTTTCAATAGCTGTTTTGCTGATGTCCACTTTAGGTGTTTCAGTTTTCCAACCTGGGTGGGTGGCATTTTCACGGTCTTCCAGATATTTTTTTGCGGCGTTAAATGTTTTACCAAAATTTTTCCCGTAGCGGCTGATGCCATAGCTATAATTAGCTTTTATGTATTGGGCACTATCAATAATTCTTATTTCTATCAGTGTGTTTTTATAGTAAGTTAATGCTAGTGTAGCTTTTGCAGAATGTTTCAATTGCTTGAATGCAAAGCTATTGGTAATAAATACAGCAACATCTGGGCAAAATGTTTTACCGCTATCTAGGTAAATGTCTTCTATTCTTGTTTCAGCAGCTTTGGCTTTATTAGCAAGTAATGGTTGCTTGGGATTAAAGGCATTGCCTAGGTAAACAGAATCGCTTAAGCGGAATTTTGATATTGCTTTAAACGGAAAGCCGTAATTATTAACTCGACTAATAGAGTCGCCTAGTTTAATTGCATCAATACCTATAATGGGTGTTTGGGTTTGCTGTGCATTGCAAATAGCAGTTGCAAAGGCGAAACAAAAAAGCGTAAGTGTTTTTAACATGGTTTGCTGTGAATTTATGAATTAAGAATGATTGTAAATATATTGGGTAATGCTAATGGTTAAGTTTTTATTTATCGTTTTACGACCATAATTCTATTATTATATATAGTGATAATAGAGCTTTCATAGTAGCAAAAGTATTTATATTTGAATCATAAACTTTATATGAAATTTTTGTTTATACAATCATACTTAGCGGTTCGTGCTATTGTTTGAAGGCATTGCTTCAATAACGTGTATTTCATTTCCATCAGGGTCTTTAATCTCAATAGTTTTTGCGCCGTAGGGCATTCTTTCAATAATCGGATGCTTGTATTTGCCTGATTTGTAATCACTGCTCACTTCCATAAGCCTCTTCAGAAAGGCATCCATAGAAATTACCTTAAAGCCTAAGTGTACAAAACCTACATGTCCTGGTACTGAAGGTGCAACACTAGTAACTTTGGAGGTGTCATTGAGCCACTGTGATAAATGGAGTTCAATCCCCTCTCCAACGCTCAACCATTTTACAATGTATTCAGGGCTTGAAGGAAAGGGATACGGTATAGTATCTACCTGAAATACTTTTGTGTAAAAAGCTACACTAGTTTCTAAATTCTTTACATCCAATAAAGTATGGTTATACCAGGAAGTACTTTTTTGGGCAATTGCAAAGGATGCAACAAATAAAAAGAGTAGAGAGAGGAAAGACTTTGTCATTGGTTTATATTTTCTTACAAAGTGAAGCAAAAGAAAGAATGACCGCAAATGTTAGCGATTCCGGCTTTATGATAATTCAAAATATTGTACATAAATACCCAACAAAATATGCCAAAATATATAGTGTCCAAGTCTAATAGCTAATGATGCTAAAAACCCCGATTTTCTATAATAGACTGCTTGAAGAAAATTCATTAAAAAGCCTGTTAATAAAGAATAAATAATCAAAAGTATTTCCTCGTTAGGAATTTGTTCTAAAGGTTCTCTAATTGAAGTTAAAACAATGCCAGTCCAAAAAAAAGCATTAAAGTGTTTACCCGATGCATACCATTTACCTATTAAAAGAATTAATGTTAAAGGGATTAGTCTGTAAAATATTTCTATTTCTAAAGCACCAGAGAAATACAAAAAAAGAGAATAGGGAAATGGCTGAAGGAATGGTGGTAGTTCGCTGTAAGGTTCAGGGTGAAGAATAACTTTGAATAAAATAATGTCTAATATTCCAAAAATTGCCCCAATTAAAGCAGGAAATAGAAGTCTTTGATTGTTTGAAATATTTACTTCCAAAAAATTTGGAAGACCTGCTTTAGTTTGCAGAAATAGAAAAGGGATACTTAAAAGTAAAAAAAGTATATTTTGATAATCCCAAACCCGCAAAAAAGTAAAGTTATTTCTAATTGAATTACCATAAATACTTCCTATGATTGTAATTATGATGAATACTGAAAATATAATGAGATTGTTTATTATATTTTTTTTTGAAAAAACTTCTCTTCCCATATTAATGTTGGTCTATTTAATAAAAGGATTATTTAATAAAAATATTTTGTTTAGCCAGACCGCTAACGTCATGGGCTTTGCGCAGTTTGAATAATCTGTGATCCAACTGCTGGCTTGGCCATTACAGACGCGGTTAGCTAAAGCCAATTTACTGAAGTTGATTAGCAATACCAAAAGTTGAAGGGCCAAAAAGCGGAAGCCCAAATTGTGCAAAGACTTATGTTATGCGTTCTTACATATTGACTGTCTATAATTGGTCACTTCCTATTGTTTGTATTCAGAAAAGTCAGTTATTATTTTAGCATTAGAATTCCAAATTTTAATTTTTCCTGTTATACTTGAAGTGATGATTTTTTCGGATTTGCTATTCCAATCCAACCCCCATAACAAGTCTTTGGATTTTCCAGTAAATAATAATTTTCCATTTGCATTCCAAATTCGAAGGGCATCGCTGGCAGAAGCCAAAAGAGTTCCTGATTTATTCCATCGAATGTTTCTGTATTCAGCTTTGCTTCCATAAAGTGTTTTAGTCAATGTCCCATCGGGTTTCCAAAACTGAATAATGGATTTTATACCTTCTTTTTCATGCCCATAATCGCCTGATGCAAAAAAATCTCCAGACGGATGCCAACAAACAGTTAAAACGCCAGTATTTTCCTTTCGATGTTTAATTACCTTTAAAGTAACGCCCAAAGTATCCATTATTCTTATATCGTCTCCACTAACAGCGATGATATTTTTACTTGGATGCCAGCTAATAGAAAAATAGCTATTGTTGTCTTCTTTTTTAATTGTCCGAAGTAAATTACCTGTTGAGTCCCAAATTTTAACTAGCCCGTCATTATCAGCAGTTGCAAGAAGCTGACCATTGAAATTCCAATCAATTCCTCTTGCTCCGTAATTTATTCCTTTTAGTTTAATGAAATTTTCTGTCTCAATATTTAAAATGCTTACTTCATCATCATTGGTTGCTATGGCTAAAATATTATTTGTAGGATGCCAACTTACTTGCCTTATCATACTTTTAAGTTGATAGGCTTTAAGTAGTTTAAAATTTTTAGTTTCGTAAATTCTTAATAAACTGTCATCGCCACCCACAGCAATTCTTTTATCATCTGCACTCCAGTCCGCAGTCCATAAAAGTGTTTCCGCTCCTCCATTTATTGGTTTGTTTCTGGAAATCGTACTCTGTCCAAAAGAAGATTGCAGTTGTATTAAAGAAACTAATAAGTAAAGTGTCAAAGTTTTTACCATAAGAACTTTAATTGTTAGAGGGTCTCCCTTGAATGACGCACAACGCCCCACGCATTGAAGCAGTTGGGTAATAGAATTACTACTGCTGGGACTGGAGCTGACTAAAGTTACAAAAGATTGGAATATGTTTTACTGCTTGGAATGGAACTGAACGGCTTGGAACTACTGATTAGATTTGTGATGGGCTGAG